>JAHKAA010000094.1 GCA_018825965.1 Gammaproteobacteria bacterium | reverse complement strand
GACCCAATGGCTAATGTGATGGTTAATTTTGACCAGCGACAATACTCCTTTGATGCAACCAAAAATAGGGAGACAATCAAGGCGTTACTAATCGGTAATATGAGGGTTAAAAAGTACACAATGGGAACTGTTAATCCTCCGCCAATGACAATACCAAACTGGCTTGGTACGGAAATCGGTTCAACGATGCTCAAATATACCAATGATGTATTGCAGGGGGTGACCAATGATTAACCGTGATGAGCTAAAAACAGTCACCGGCGCAATCGCTGGTGCAGACCAGACTCTAGGTAGTGCGATACCGCAGAATATGCGGCGGTTTATCTATAGAGTCCGTTTTATCAATCTTGGTGTCGGTGTAAACCAGCTACTCATAGGTAAACGTGAAAACGCCGCTGGTGCCACAACGAATATTGACACACTTGAGTCAAATGTCGCAGGTGAAATGATTACCGACCCGGATGAGTTGCATGATGACTCGGCTCCGTTATACGTTGTTGACGGGCCTCCCGGAAATGTACCAGTTGCAGTTGGGTTCAATTCATTGGTTAGAGTTGCAACATCGGCTGCGGCAGGAATAGCAACTTATTGGTACGTTGATGAGCCTTGTTAGGCCAGATAAATAGTTAGAGTATGGAGGCTGACCCAAACCGTTGAGCAGGATTGCTCTGAGTATGCCCGTAACCAGTCGGGAAGTTAGCCAAAAGGAGGTTATTAAAAAATGGCAAACAAGAGAACAGGATTTTTGGACGGTGCAAGGATTTGGAAACGTGGTGACTTTGAACCATCCCTGGAAGCTGCCATGTATGAACAGGACGATTTTCTGGGCGACATCCTGAAAGATGAATGGGATGTATATGTTGGTGCTGGTTGCACAGTTGCCATAGTAGCCGCCCTGAATGGAACAGTAGCCCTTACCACCGTAGCCGGTGATAACCTGTTTGCCCAATTGTCTCATGGTTTGAACTTTAATGCACTTCGGGCATGCGGTATCGAGGCTAGATTGAGCATGGATGTCATCACCCTTGCCACCATTGAGATGGGTTTCAACGATGCCCTAACGGAGGCTAATGGCAGAGCGTTTGATGACTACCAGTTGGGCGTTGGTGCAATCCCAGTCCCGGTTGCTGCTGATGCAGCGATACTTGGCTTTGACCCGACGGATAGCCCGCTTCATACCGGCTTCACCGCAGTTAATGCAATAGCTGGTGTGTCACCCCTTGCCATTGACACAGGAGTAGTTCCGGTAGGCGGGACTTTCTACGTTCTCAGGGTTCAATTGGATGCACTAGGGAACGCATATTACTCCGTAAATGGCAATCTACTGGCGACTCACTTACTCGCCATAACTCCAGCAGACCCTTTAACGCCCTGGCTGGCAATTAGTAACAAGGCTGGAGCCATTGCCCGTATCCTGACCGTTGACTATGTTAAATTTTGGCAGAACCGTATTTAAGGAGGTAGTATAATATGAGGGCAAAAAGAAGTACCTATCCAATTACAAGGCGCTTTATTGTCACGGCTACCCTTCCTGGGACGGCTCCTCAGACGGCAGCCAATCATGGCAAAATATACGTGGCTGACCGTATTTGCACAGTCGTGGGATTCTCTGAGTCCCACGAAGTGGTAAGTACGGATGTGGGTGCTGGTGTAATCCTTGAACGACTCCAAGGGGTTGAGGTATCTGGGGCAGGCGATGCAATGACTGTAGAGACGCTATACACGGCGGTGGCCAATACCCCTCTATTTCCGGCATTAGTAGGTGGCGCAGCGTTGACACTTGCTATTGGAGATAGGCTTAATCTTATTGATAATATTGCCGGTGTAACCGCCCTTGTTGGGGTGTGCGTTACAGTAGAACTAGAGGAGGCTTAAAATGACGTTAAGAAATAAAGTCGCCATGTACGATACCAGAAGGATTTTTATACCCAACCATCTTCCCGATGCAGTAGCAGGGACAGCGGCCAATTATGGTGTTATCTTTATCTGCCCGGCAGCTAATCGTTATATCTTTGTTGGTGCAGAGGAAGTTCACACCGTTGCAGCCGGTGCCGCCGCCACGCTTAACTTAGAGAAGCTAACGTCTGGCCAAGCGCCTGGTGCCGGTGTTCCATTGCTTGCGGCGGCCTTTGACCTTGAGGGTACGGCTGAAACAGTCCAGTATGGAAGCATCACCGGTATTACTATTGCTGCCAGAACACTTGGGCTAGGAGACCGCATCTGTCTCGTTGATACAGGTGGTGCTAACCTTGCCAATGTTAGAAACCTAGAGATAACCATTGAGCTGGAGGAGCTTGTTACTGGAAGGGCAAAAGAGGCTCCAACAGAGAAAGAACAGATATTTGCCACCGCAATCCTATATGGTGCGCAACCGCAGACCGCAGGGATGTATGATAAGTTCTTCACCGCCACTAAACCTTGCAGAGTGATTGCGGCCAGAGAAGTCCATACTACTGCAAGTGGTGACGCTCTTGGATTCTGCCAGGTTGAAAAGCTGACCGCCGTTGAAGCACCTGGCACTGGAGCTAACCTGCTAACCAATAATGCTAATGCGGGCTTCGACCTTAATGGTGCCGCTGAGACGGTTCAGGTTGGTACACTAACCGCTGTAGCGGCAGACTTGGTGCTTGCTATAGGTGACAGACTTGCACTAGACCCGGTTGATGCCCATATTGCCGCAACTGCAGGGCTATGTGTAACGGTGGAGCTTGAGGCTGTAGAGTAACCATAACCTAAAACAATAAGATAGCCAAGAAACGGGGGCAGGGCGGAACAAAAGCCCTTGTCCCCGTTTTTGTTAGGAGGAAAAAGATGACGGAAGAATCTATAATGGGACAAGAAAGGCAGACGTGGCTAAGGGGTGAGTGCGTTGGTATAATTGGACATTCTATGGAATTACACGATGACATATCAACCATCCGTGATTTAATATTCAGGGGAGATTTCTACAAGGCAAAGCAATTCTCTGGTATATTACGAGTAGATGCGAACATGGCGAAGAAAGCTGGTGATATATCCGAGGATGAAGAATCTAGTCTACCAATTAAGATAGATTCCGTAATAGATGATTTTCGCAGAGCATCGGAGTTAAAGGATGCCGTTAAGATGCAGTTATTGGCAGACGAAATAAATGACCTTGCCAATGATAGAATTGTTATGATGGCTGAAAGGATAGTTGAGTGCCAGTGTGGCGAAAGGGGAAAAACTGATTTATGGGATGCGCCGCATACATACACAATAAAACTAAAGAAATTGGTTAAACGCCATAAAGATTTGGGGCAATACCCATACGGTGCAAATACAGGACAAACAGTATCACTGGAAGAAGCCCGCAAGGAGCGTGACGAACTCGCAGCTAAACTTCTGGAGATGAATTTCCACTTCTACGATTATGAGTTAAGGGCGATTGGTGAATAGGAGGCAAACATGTCAGGTGATAACGGAAACAATGACGGAAAGTTAGTGGCGGCCGGTTTAGGCATAGCTGTCAGCGCAGTGATTGCTGGTGGTTTGTTATATTCCGTAAATAAAAGCGGGGTTAATAAAAATGAAAGTTTACAATTACATATTATCCCTGCACCAAGAAGGTTTGGTAATGCTGTGGCTGCATCAAATCCAACGAGTCTGCAAGCTGGTAGTGTCGGGAATATTCTACAAGCTACGATAACTAATACCAGTGTTTATACTGGTAGTACTGTTCTTGCGCCATATACATTTAAGTTGCACGCCAGTATTGGCGACTTGAATGTTAATGATGCTATTG
>JAHKAA010000046.1 GCA_018825965.1 Gammaproteobacteria bacterium | reverse complement strand
GGTAGCGACGAGCGAGTTACCCAGCCGCCTTGGACGCACGATTTTGGGCCGGGCTTTCGCTGCGACCTGGGGTCGCCTTTTCTTTGGATACTTGTCTTTTGGCGAAGCAAAAGAAAGTATCTCGCCAAAGGCGAAACGCTTTGAATTCAAAATCCTAAATTGTTTATTACCGCTAGTTTCATTGTTGTACTGCCGCTGCGCGACGAGTACAACCTACTGCTGTTCAACGCAAGCGTTGTCGCTGCGACTGACCTTTCCCCCAAATTTAAGACCATGACATTGATGTAACTTTCATCTTTTGGCGACTTTTTAGTCACATTGGCTCTGCTAGCCTGCCAGCGTTTCTTCAAATAAATACGGTCAATTTTTGGAGGTTAGCAAGATGAGTAGACAATTAAAACAACTATGGTGTTTGACTCTGTGGGCGCTGCTGATGGGCTTGCCACTTTTTATCCATGCAGCAGAAGCGCCCGGTGCGCTGACTTTTATCGTCAAAGATCAGAATACAAACCGGCCACTGTCAAAGGTGCAGATCACTATTAAGCAAAGGGAAACCTCTGCCACTCAAACTTTAGAAACTGACGAACAAGGTCGGATCCTTGTTGAGCAGCTTGAGCCAGGTCTGTATTCGGTGGACCTTGCCAAAAGCGGCTTTGCTTCATTAAATGCGCCCAGTGTGCGGGTGGTGACGCGCAAAACTATCAAAATAGAATTCGAACTTAAAGAGCACTCCATTGAAGTTGTTGAGGTTAGAGGACGACAATCTGATGCCTTTGCATCAGGCTCCAGTACCTATCTCGACAGAGAAGCACTGGCAAGCGCTGTGGGCGGAGGTGCAGATCCGCTGCTGTCGCTGGACGGCTTGCCTGGCCTGGCATCCGCCAGTGAATTCGCCAGCTTTAGTGTACGTGGCCGAGGCCCACGAGATAATTTGTTATTTGTGGATGACTTTCCCTTTGATAAAGCGGTGCACTTTGATGCCACTTTAGGTGAAGAGGAAGATGTGGGTGGTGGTGGTCGTTTCTCTATTTTTGCACCGAACGTGATCGGCGGCGCAGAGTTCTCGCCCGGTGGCTGGGGGCCAGCTTATGGTGGCCGTGCCGCATCACTACTTAAATTAGACGTCGCTGATGGTAATCCAAGTCCTTCAGCGAGTTTTCGCTACGACCTGGCAGGTTATGAAGTGGGTTACGACGGCCCTACAGGTATCACGGATGACTCAACTATGCTGTTTTCTGCACGGCGGCTGGACTTCGGTGCTTTGTTTGAAACTATTGAAGAGCTGGATATTGGCGAACCTGTGTTAAGAGATATCATCCTGAAGTCGGTTATCCCCGTCAATCAGGATCACAGTGTTGAAATTCTGTTGATGGATACCCACGAAGACTATGTTCGTGATGTGACTCATGTTTTTGCGTCGCCCAATTTCGAAGACGCTGCGCTGCAGTCTGCTGAACAAGATAGTGATTTGTATGGCCTGACATTGCGATCATTAGTAGGTGAAGATGCGGTCTGGACCAATAAAGTTTACTACCGCAAAAGCGACAAGATAAGCTCAGAGGGCGAAGCATTTCCTGATCTGGTGCCTGCAGGCTCGCCCGCCTCTGATTTTCCGGTGCGGGAAGACATTATGACCATAGCTGAAAATGAAACTGAGACGGGCTGGCGCAGCGATTTTGAGACAACCAATCCATGGGGCTTGTTTAGTGCAGGTAGCCAGATCACGCAAATTGATCTGGACTACAACACGTTCTTAGATGGCGATTGGAACCGCTTTGTTTACGACGACGATGATTTCAGGCCAGACCCACAGCAGCGTTTTATTGTGCTGACTCCAGAGAACATCAATTCTTCAATAAAGCAAAAAGAAACCAGCTATGCTGGCTACGTTAATCAGGTTTTTGAATGGGATGATTGGGATTTTGGCACTGGCTTGCGGCTTGAACGCGACGGTTTTTCCGACGAAAGCTTAGTGTCGCCCAGATTCAGCCTTAACTGGCAGCCGGCTGGTAAGGTCAGGTACTTTGCGAGTGCAGGACTTTTTCATCAGTCGCCACGCTTTCTATACCTGGCCGCGAACGAGTCAAACGATTTGAAAAATGAAAAAATTACCCATAGTAGCGTAGGTTTCAAATATTTCCCGAACACCCAGTGGTCGGTGCTGACGGAGGCCTATTATCAAAAGCTCGACAATCTGGTGGTCGACCTTGATAGAGCAAGCGGTACCTTTGCCAACATGGGTGACGGCACATCCTACGGTGTTGATATAGTGCTCAACGGCACAATTTTCGAGGGCCTGTACGCTAGTGCAACCTATTCTTACAACGATGCTGTAGTTGATCGTAAAGATGGTCGCGGTGACCTGGCCGCTGAATTTAGTCGCGACCATGTGGCTACCCTTGGCCTGATCTGGGAAATCAATGATCGCTGGAAGGTGGCCGGGCGTTACAAATATCTTTCCGGCAGACCAGGCGACCTTTTTATTATTCATTCAAACGTGTTGGGCGCCGGGCAACCTTTACGCTACTCGAAAGAGATCACAGCGCGGAATCTAGGTCGTAAAAGCGGTTCAGCTTTGTTAAACCTTCGCGTGGACTATAGACGCGCCTTTGGCCCTATAGATGTCACTGCCTTTCTTGATGTGATCAACGTCACGTCAGCCTCGTCCAGCGATGACAGCGAGTTTGACTACCGCCGGGGCGTTGAAGTGAAGGACGATAGTGAAGCCGAGCCACTGATTGGTCTTCGATTTGACTATGCGTGGTAAGGGCGTGGTAATAATAAGGGCCTGGTAACAGCAAGGGCGAGAACTGGTAAGGAGTAACAGCAGATGGTCCAGAAATCGGGTGCAGCGCCAGTAAGAGTGTTGATTGTCGAAGATAACCGCGACATTTGTGCAAACATTGCCGCCTATCTCGAAAAGCATAGCTATATTCTGGATTTTGCCTACGACGGTATAAGCGCGATGCACCTGGCGTTGACGAATCCGTTCGACGTTATCGTATTGGACCTGATGCTGCCCGGTATGGATGGCCTGAGTTTCTGCAAAAAGCTGCGCTCTGATGCCAACATAGATAAACCCGTGCTGATGCTGACTGCGCGCGACACGCTTGACGATAAACTGAAGGGCTTTGAGGCGGGAGCCGATGACTATTTGGTCAAGCCATTTGCTTTACAGGAGTTACATGCACGACTGCAGGCGCTGTACAAACGTAGTCATGGCAAAACCGATAACCTGCTCACTGTGGGTGAGCTAACACTGAACCGATCCACGCTGCAAGTGCATCGTTCCGGGCTGCGTGTTGATCTTAACCCTACTGGCATGAAACTACTGCAACGATTGATGGAAGAGGCACCTGCTGTGGTGGATCGCGAAGCGCTCGAAACCTTGTTGTGGGCGGACGAAATCCCTGATGGCGACGCACTGCGCTCACATATGTACAAGCTGCGCCAGGCGATAGACAGGCCTTTTGATAGTCCGCTTATTCATACCGTGCATCGCATAGGCTACCGAATTGCAGAGGATACTTAGCCATGTACAGGCACAGTTTACGCCAGCGTGTCGCCTTTGCATTTGCGATCTGTGTTGCTGTACTCAGCCTGGTCTGGGGCTTTGCTTTTTTTGGTGCGATCAGATTGAGCGAAGACCGTGTGCTGATGCAACAGCTGGAGGTTGCCGCCAAAAGTTATCCCACAGTAACGATGAACCTTCGCGGATACGATGATATTGCCAGCCTACCGGAATCACTGAAGGAATGGGCGCAGACTAATCCCGCGCAAGGATTGTATGAATTCGAAGCCGAAGAGTTGCATGTCGCGGTAATCCCTACTGGCAATGAACAGCAACACGCCTTTGTGGTGTTTGACGTTGCCGGAATTGAAGCTGCATCGTCAGAGGATTGGTGGTTGCTGCTGGTGATCACAGCTGTGGTGGGTACGCTTGGTGTGCTTGGTTTTGGGCTGGGCGTTGTGGTGATGCGCAGAGCTGTTGCCCCTGTGGCAGAACTCGCCAAAGCTGTTGCAGACATCGACCTGGAACACTTGTCGGCCGAAGATTATAAACGCATAGAGTCTGGCCGTTTTGGTGATGACGAGGTGGGCGTGCTCGCTGCGGCCATTGAGAAAACTCTGGAGCGTATCAGCGCTTTTGTGACGCGGGAGCGGGATTTTACCAGTTCAGCCAGTCATGAATTACGCACGCCCATCACTGTGATCACAGGCGCGCTTGAGCTGCTGGAGCAAAGCGAGCTGTCAGCGACCGATGTGCTGGCGCTGGATAGAGTGAGACGTGCGACTCTGGACATGAAAACCACCATTGAAATGTTCTTGTGCCTCGCCCGCGAAACGGATGACGGCTTATACCAGGAGCAATTCTTAGTGACGCCGCTGGTGAGGCAGGCGATAGACTTGCAGCGCCACTTGCTGAACCGCACCTTGGTTGATGTGGAAATTGACCATGTCGAAAACCCTTACGTTCGCGGGCATCAACAGGCTTTTTCTATAGCGGTTAATAATCTGGTGCGAAATGCGTTTGAGCACACGCACACAGGGCAGGGGCCGATCTCGATTCTTATTAAAGAGCGCGAGCTATTGATTACCAATCAACGGAATAGCTATGCTGACGAAGGTTATAGGCTGGCCGTGGAGGCGTCGTCTCACGGCTATGGCCTGGGGCTGGGGATAGTACAAAGGCTGTGTGAACGTAATGGTTGGTCCTTTGTGCTGCAGCTTGATGAGAAGCATGTAGCTGCCCGTCTTTTGTGGTGATCATGGCAGTAATCGAAAATGATGAAAGTATGAGTATTGCTTTCGGCCTGGTGAATAACATCATGTCGATCAGTCACAGACTTGGGTATAGGCATTCAATATCAAAATTGCGTTGGGTGTTGCAACGAAAAAAGCTGACATTTGCCAGCTTTCCTATGTGCTTATTGAATGGCTTTACTTTGCAAACCGCTTAAACAAAAAGCCAAGATACAAAGGTAAAGTAAAAAACGGTGCCAGCATCATAAAGGCAAGAATGGGCCCCACTTTGTGGGCAGCAGGCTCTAATGAACTGATCACCGTATATCCGGCAAGGTAAGGTACCAGCATATAAGCCAAAGCAAAGGCACTGTATACCCACACCGACGGATTAGATTTTTTGAAAAATAAATAGGTCGAACCTACAAAGACTATTGCCCAGAGCATGGATGGGATATCAATAAACATTCCAAATTCAAGCTGAGATATGCCGCCTTCCTGCCATGCAGTTCTCCAATAGTCGCCATTAAGCAATAAAGAATGTACTTCACCAGCCAACAAAAGCTGCCAGAGGTGCTCTGAAGGTTTTTGCATAGTGGATAACCAGCCAACAAATAAGGCAATAGTGGGCAACGCCAATACACATAAAAGAATACCTAATGCTTTTACAAAGCCAGTCGTCTTAACCATAGCGTTTTGTCCATCCCAAATAGCTAATAGGGTTTGTCGAAGTAACCAGGTTGTTGGATCTTGATTGGTTTGTTTACGCTCCCTGTATTCCTCTTCCATATCGCCAATCAGCTCGTCACGATACGCAGGATTTGCTAGTCGGGACAATAACCACACTGCTAACTTTGGCATTGCAGCGCTATGTTCTTCAGATGAGTTAATATTGGGCATGACACTCACCTCCTACTTTAAGTGCAATGCCTTGCCACATGTTATCTATGGCTTGCTTAGCGTGCCTAAGTGCTGCCTTACCTTCGGCAGTCACAGCAAAAAAACGTTTGGGTCTGCCGCCACGCTGAGCGGTTGACTCTCCAAGTTTAGATGCGACCAGGCCCTTTTTCTCCATTCGCTCCAAAGTCGAGTACAACGCACCTAGCGCAACATCTCTGTTTATCTCTGACTGTAAAAGCTGGCGGATCGCCGCACCATAGGCATGGGTTTCCAGTCGCAATAATGCGAGCAAGACTATATGTTCAAATTCACCTAACATTTTTTGGCTCATAACTACCCCCTGATATTTCCTACAATGTAGTTTATGAGGGGTGCCTTTGCAATATAAATTACTACATTGTAGTAATTTTGGGAAATACATGGGTATATCAAAGGATAAACAAAAAAATCTGCTTTTACGTCAAAAACCAGCGGGGTTAAGTCTTGCTATGTGCGTCATTTCCGTTTTTTGCTTTTTATTGTCGATCATAGAAAAATCGATTCCAACTACTGGCACCAAATCCCCACTGGGGCGCTCTTTATACTCACTTTGTTCGTACCCCTTAGGGGCCAGCATTCGGCTGTTAGAAAGTGCTTTGGATAGCTTTCTTTTGGCGAAGCAAAAGAACCTATCTCGCCAAAGGCGAAAGGCTGTGAATTCAAAATCCTAAATTCTTTATTACCGCTAGTTTCCTTGTTGTACTGCCGCTGCGCGACGAGTACAACCTATAGCGACCCCAGATACTGCTGCAGTTGCGCTACCCGCTTTGGCCGCTCAAACAGCTGATACAACTCCAGCCAGTCGGATAACTGCATCAGCGGTAAACCCTGCTGCCAGCTGGTTTTTTCAGGCTGAAGCACAAATTGCTGCAGGCCTTCGTCTTTGAGCACTTGTATGCCCGCCATCAGTTCGATCTCAAGGCCGTTTTTACGAAACCGGGCAAAGCCCTTGCTGCGATAAATGGGATGCAGCGATACAGGCACAAGGTGAGCACACTGGCTGAGCAGGGCTTTAAACTCTTCAAAGCGTTCCAGTGTGCAGACTAAATCCAAATCCCGGGCTTGTGGCTCTATGCCATAACACTGCAATAAAAAGCTGCCGCCTATGGCCCAGTCTGTTGGGCCAAGCAGTTGCACTAATTCTGTGGCTATTTGCCTGATATCAGTTGGCTGCATCAGTGTTTTGGAAAAACTTGTTCTATACGAGCGATAAAATGCCCCTTCGCCAGCTGAGTTTTCACCTGCTGTCCCACCTCAAGCGTCGATGCATCCGTAATCACTTGTTGCTGCTCGTCAAAACTGATGCTGTAGCCGCGCTCTAAAGTGGCAAGTGGGCTGACTGTATGCAAACGGCTGCTTTGCAATAACCACTGCTGCTGTTTTTGTTTCAGTAACTGCTGCACGGATTGGTGCAACTGATGGTTGTGCTGACTCAGCTTTTGTTGCTGCTGTTTAATCCGCACCAGTGGTGTAAGTTGCTGCAATCTATGTTGTAAAAACTGCTGCTGTTGTGCCGCTTTGTCGATGCGTCGTAGCAAGGCGTTTTGCAAGCGTATCTGTAATTCATCCAGATACTGCTGCTGTTGCTGTAAACGTCGTGCCGGGTCTAGCAAAGTTAATCGGTGTACTAAAGCCGTTAAACGCGGCTGCTGCTGTCGCAAATAGCTTTGCATCGAACGTTGCAAGCGTTGCTCTGCCGATAACACTAACTGCAGTTGTTGTTGCTGATCAGGCGATACCAGCTCAGCTGCAGCTGATGGAGTGGCTGCACGCACGTCTGCAACAAAGTCGGCTATGGTAAAGTCTATTTCATGACCTACAGCGCTGACGGTTGGAATAGGGCAATGTGCTATTAAACGCGCCACCTGTTCATCGTTAAAACACCATAAATCTTCCAGCGAACCACCACCACGGCCTATCAGCAGCACATCCACTTCATTGCGGGAGATGGCTTTTTGAATGGCGTTATAAATTTGCGCTGGCGCTTGAGTGCCTTGCACTAAACAAGGATAAATAATGACTTCCAAAGCTGGTGCCCGGCGTTTCAGTACTGTGATGATATCGCGGATGGCAGCGCCGGTAGGGGAGGTGACGACCCCAACTTTTTGTACTTTTTTCGGCAGCGGCTTTTTGCGCTCAGGTGCTAATAAACCTTCGGCAGCCAGCGTGGCTTTAATTTGTTCGTATTGTTGTTTTAGCAAGCCATCGCCAGCAGGTTCCAGCATATCGGCCAATAACTGATATTCACCACGGGGTTCGTACACACTGATACGGGCGCGGATCAGAATTTTCTGACCATTTTTTGGCTGCAAACTGGCGTATCTGTTGCTTTGTTTAAACATCGCCACTTTGACCTGAGCGGCCTGATCTTTTAATGAAAAGTACCAGTGGCCGGAAGAAGCAGCGATAAAATTGGACACTTCGCCCACTAACCACAGCTGACGAAATTGCAGCTCAAGGGTCAGGCGAACTTCAGAGTTTAAGCGGGAGACAGTGTAAATATCAGCTTGCGACATGGCTTGGATTCCGGTGGTTCAGGCAGTTAATGTAACACAAAAGCGAAAAATTGATTGTGGCAAGGCGCAAAAGCGGATAAAATTGCGCCGCAACATTCCCCCCTCTTTTTTTAACAGCGAGATTGTTGCAATGCTCAGGATCGTGAAAGAAGCCATTACATTTGACGACGTGTTACTTGTACCGGCGCACTCCACTGTGTTACCCCATACCGCAGATCTGCGGACTCAATTGACCAGCAAAATTACGTTAAATATTCCTATGGTATCGGCGTCTATGGACACTGTCACCGAGGCTCGTTTAGCTATTGCTTTAGCACAGGAAGGTGGCTTAGGTTTTATTCACAAGAATATGACCATTGAAGAGCAGGCAGCTAATGTTCGTAAAGTAAAAAAATACGAAAGTGGTGTAGTCTCTGATCCTGTCACTGTGCGTCCGGAACAAAGTATCCGTGAAGTACAGCAACTGGCCGCTCAGCATGGTTTCTCTGGTTTCCCTGTAGTGGATGCCGACAACAATCTGGTGGGTATAGTGACAGGTCGTGACCTGAACGTGGAGACCAATCCACAACTGGCTATTTCTTCTGTGATGACGCCAAAAGAGCGTTTAGTCACAGTGAACGAAGCAGGCCCACGCGCTGAAGCTTTAGCTTTAATGCACAAACACCGTATTGAAAAAGTATTAGTGGTCGACAACGCTTTTAAATTAAAAGGTTTGATCACAGTGCAGGATTATAATAAAGCCGCCAGCAAACCAAATGCCTGTAAAGATGAATTTGGCCGCTTACGTGTAGGTGCTGCTGTAGGTGTAGGCCCTGGCACAGACGAGCGTATTGCCGCTTTAGTAGAAGCTGGTGTGGATATTTTATTAATAGACACCTCACATGGTCACTCTGAAGGCGTATTGGATCGCGTGCGTCAAACCCGCGCTTTATACCCTGATTTACAAATAGTGGCTGGTAACGTGGCCACAGCTGAAGGCGCAAAAGCCCTGGCTGAGGCCGGTGCCAATGCGGTGAAAGTGGGCATAGGCCCGGGTTCAATTTGTACCACCCGTATTGTCACAGGTTGTGGTGTACCCCAACTGACGGCTATCTCTGATGCAGTAGATGGCGTACAGGGCATGGACGTTTGTATTATCGCTGACGGTGGTATTCGCTTCTCAGGTGATATAGCTAAAGCTTTAGTCGCTGGCGCACATTGCGTGATGGTAGGTTCCATGTTTGCCGGTACTGAAGAAGCGCCGGGCGACGTAGAGCTGTATCAGGGCCGTTATTACAAATCCTACCGTGGTATGGGTTCATTAGGTGCTATGGCACAGCGTAATGGCTCATCTGACCGTTACTTCCAGGGCAGCAACAACGCTGAGAAGTTAGTACCTGAAGGTATTGAAGGCCGTGTGGCGTACAAAGGCCCAATAGGCACTATTATTCACCAGCAAATGGGTGGCCTGCGCTCTTCTATGGGCTTAACGGGTTGTTCTACTATTGCTGAAGTCCGCACTAAGCCGGTTTTTGTCAAAGTAACCTCTGCTGGTATGGGTGAATCGCACGTACATGATGTGCAAATCACCAAAGAAGCACCAAACTACCGCTTAGGTTAAGCTCTTCATCTGAGGCTGGCTTTGCCAGCCTCAGTTTTTTATTCGTTCGACTTTTGTTACTACAAGGTGATTATGAGCAAAAACATTCACTTCCATCGAATTCTGATCCTCGACTTCGGTTCTCAATACACTCAACTGATCGCCCGTCGTGTACGTGAAATTGGCGTTTACTGTGAACTGTGGGCATGGGACGTTACTGCTGAACAAATCGCTGAATTTGCGCCTACCGGTATTATTTTATCCGGTGGTCCTGAAAGTGTGACCGAAGCTGGTTCGCCTCGTGCTCCATCTTATGTCTTTGAAGCCGGTGTGCCTGTGCTGGGCGTATGCTACGGCATGCAGACCATGGCTGAACAACTGGGCGGTAAAGTGTCCAGTTCTGATCACCGTGAATTTGGTTATGCTCAGGTTGAGCTGATTGCAGAAAATGCCATGTTCACAGGTATTGAAGATCATCTGAATGAACAAGGCCGTGGTTTACTGGATGTCTGGATGAGTCATGGCGACAAAGTAGTGCAAACCCCGGAAGGTTTTGTCACTACAGCGCAAACACCAACTTGCCCTCATGCAGCTATGGCTGATGAAGCCCGTCAGTTCTATGGCGTACAGTTCCACCCTGAAGTGACTCATACCCGTCAGGGCCTGCGTATGTTAGAGCAGTTTGTGGTGGATATTTGTGGTTGCGAAAAACTCTGGACTCCGGCCACTATTATTGATGACGCTATTGCCAACATCAAAAAGCAGGTTGGCGATGATCAGGTGATTTTAGGATTATCTGGTGGTGTCGACTCTTCTGTAGTTGCCATGCTGTTACACCGCGCTATTGGCAAAAACCTGACTTGTGTATTTGTCGATAACGGCTTATTGCGGTTAAACGAAGGCACCCAGGTAATGGAAATGTTTGGTGATCATTTTGGTCTCAATATTATTCATGTCAAAGCTGAAAACCGTTTCCTCGACGCCTTAAAAGGTGAAGCAGAACCTGAAGCCAAACGTAAAATTATCGGCCGCGTTTTTGTTGAAGTATTTGACGAAGAAGCGAAAAAACTAAGCAATGCCAGATGGTTAGCTCAGGGCACAATTTACCCTGACGTGATTGAATCAGCAGCCTCTAAAACCGGTAAAGCCCATGTGATTAAGTCGCACCATAATGTTGGTGGTTTACCTGCGGATATGAAAATGGGCTTAGTCGAACCTTTGCGTGAACTCTTTAAAGATGAAGTGCGTAAAGTAGGTTTAGCTTTAGGTTTGCCCTACGACATGCTGTACCGTCATCCTTTCCCTGGTCCGGGTTTAGGTGTGCGTGTATTGGGTGAAGTGAAAAAAGAATACTGTGATTTATTACGCAAAGCCGACGCGATTTTTATCGAAGAGCTGCGTAATTCAGGCTGGTACGACAAAGTTAGTCAGGCTTTTACCGTATTCCTGCCGGTGAAATCTGTGGGCGTGATGGGCGATGGCCGTAAATACGACTGGGTTGTGTCTATCCGTGCCGTAGAGACCATCGACTTTATGACTGCACACTGGGCGCATTTGCCGTACGAGCTGTTAGGTCAGATTTCTAATCGCATTATCAATGAAGTGAATGGTATTTCCCGTGTGGTGTACGACATTTCCGGCAAGCCACCAGCAACTATTGAGTGGGAATAATTTATCCTTCGTACTTGAAGCCGCAGCGTTGTTGACTGCGTGTTCTCGCCCAGGTCACATAGGACAACTATGCTCCTTGGGTCTCGAACACTTGTCGCCTAGCTGCAACTCCAATTACTTTGGATAAACTCCCTTCGTACTTGAAGCCGCAGCTTTGAGTCGATTGGGTAGAAAAAAGGGGCAGATTTAATCTGCCCCTTTTGCTTTTTACAGCTTATTAATTTCGTGTTTCAGCTGATAGGACTTATCCGTCACTATCGTTTCTAAAGTAGCAACCCGGTGTTTCAGCTGTTCAATTTGCTGACGAAGCTCATCACTGCTGGCGGATGACTGCTGTAACTTAATTTTAGTTTTATTATGGTTTTCAAAAAATGCATAGGCAAAAGCGCCTAAGACTGCGATAAAGCCTACGTCAAATACTCCCATGATCATCCCTCTCTATAAGTTAAAAACACTACTGGTTAAGCAATAGCTATACCATAACCACTATTTGATTCATTATCAAAGTGTTAGCTCTATTGTTATCAGTTGATTTGTAACAAAATAACTAAAATATAGTCAAAAGCTTAACCTTAGCTGGTAAAATTAGCCACTTACGACACCACCACGGAGGATAAAGTGACAGTAGAAGATGATTTATACTGGATGCAGTATGCTTTGCAGCTGGCCGATAAAGCGGAGCAAAGTGGCGAAATTCCTGTAGGTGCTGTTTTGGTCAAAGAGGGTGTGCTGTTGGGAGAAGGCTGGAATCAGTCCATTCAGCTGAATGATCCATCCGCCCATGCCGAGATGATGGCCATTCGGCAGGCGGCGGAAAAGGTAGGAAACTACCGCTTAATTGATTGCACCTTGTATGTCACCTTAGAACCTTGTGCTATGTGTGCAGGCCTTCTGGTACACAGCAGAGTAAAACGTCTGGTGTTTGGCGCTAAAGATGCTAAAACAGGGGCCGCTGGTTCAGTGTTGGATATAGTGAAACATCCGGTGTTGAATCATCAACTTGATGTGTCGGATGGTCTTTTAGCGCAGCAATGTGCAGACAAACTCTCTGAATTTTTCCGCCGTCGCAGGGCAGAACAAAAGGCTTTAAAACAGCAGGAAAAACAACAGAGTGTTGAGGAAGGGCAGGTTAAGCAATGGCCTCGTTAGCGCTGGCTAAATCCTGAATAGATTGAAAAGATCGGCGGCGTCTGTTTAATTTTAACATCGTCATATTGCGGCTGACCCGTCTTCTGCTGGATGCAACATCCATTAATCGCCGCTTACGCAGCATTGTTGGTTTTTTACGTTTTAACATTCAATGACTCCCAATTAGTGCCGCTACTATAAAAGCTTAACGTTGCAGTTACAATAATAAGACTAAGAAGGATTGCTATATGTTCCCGGACTTTTCTGTTGAATTTACCGCTTTATCGCCAAATTGTTCGTTAAGACGCTGTTTTTGCTGATCTAACCTTTGTTCGGTTTTTTTCTTTTCATCTACCCATAACAGCGTATCGTAGAAACGACGCACGTTTTCAACGTAATACACTGCCTGAGCACCACGGGCGTATCCCAGTTTTGTATTCTGGTAATAGCGTTTTTGTTGCAGCAAAGGCAAACGTTGTTTCACTTCATGCCATTGATCCGGATTGGCGCCATCCCGCTCTGTCAGTACCCTGGCGCTTTCGACATGGCCCCAGCCAATATTATAGGCTGCTATAGCAAACCAAAGCCGGTCTGGCATCTGGATCCGCTCTGGTATACGTTCAACCATACGCTGCAGATACTTAGAACCGCCTCTGATACTTTGCGCCGGATCCAGCCTGCTACTGACGCCCATCATTTGTGCTGTGCTGACCGTTAGCATCATTAAACCAATGACACCTGTGGAACTACGGGCATCAGGCCGCCAGTTCGACTCCTGATAACCTATGGCGGCTAATAAACGCCAGTCAAAGTTGCCTGCATATTTTTCAAATAACGGCTGATAACGGGGCAAATCTTTTTCAATAGCTTTGATGTAATCCAATGTGGCAATGTAATCAAAACGTCGGATATGACCAAAGTATTTATCTTCCAGACTTAATAAATCACCGGACTGGTAATTCTGGCCAAAAAACTCAATCAATACGGCCCAGAAAGAATCGTCAGCTTTATTATTTAAAAGCCAGGCTACAGGCTGCTGCTCTTTGACTTTAAAGGCGACTGTTAAGTTGGGGAAAAAGCGTTGATTCACAGCCAATAAGTTGGAGTCGACCAGGGTATAAGGAATTTTTCCGTCTTCTACTTGCTGCAGCAGCTCGTCTGCATCTTCAGATTCACTTTCCTGCCATTGCAGTTGCGGGAGGTCTTTTTGAACTTCTTTGAGTGTTTCAGCCAAAGAGCTGTCTTTAGGTACCAGAATGGGGGCTTTAATATCGTTAAAACTGCCTGGCTTTTTTTTACCTTTACGGTACACCAGCACTTCATTACGCCATAAATAAGCGGGCGCTATACGGTATTTTTGTTTGCGGCTGTCCGTCACAGCTAAACCGCCTGCTATGTAATCAACCTGACCCGAATCCAGTTTTTGCAGCAACTCTTCACGTTGATAGCTGGGAAACAACTCCAGTTCAACGCCTAATTTTTCCGCCAAAGCCAGCGACAGTTCATAGTCGTACCCTGTTGGGCCATCGGCTCCCACATAGTAGCTGGTAGGGCTGTTTAAAATTCCAACACGAATGCTATCTCTTTGATAAATTTCATGAAGCTGAACAGTTTCCTGTACCGGGGTACAAGAAATTACTGCTGTCAGTGCAGCTGCTGAAATACCAAATCGAATCATCCGGTTATGCCTTTGCTTTCAATCTGCGCCATTTATACCAAAATTCCTGCAGGCCGTCAGATCTTATTCATACCATTACTGACGTTTTTTCTTTATAATGCGGCGCCTGATTTTGGGTTCCATTGTCGCTCAACCAACGGAAAAAAAACCTATGTTGATCCTGCGTGGTGCACCTGCACTGTCCGAGTTTAGAGTTCAGAAGTTCATCGATCTTTGTGCCAAAGCCTCCTTGCCTGTACATGGTGTTTATGCCGAGTTTATGCATTTTGCTGATTTAAGCAGCGAACTGACGGCTGAACAACAAACGACCTTAAGCAAGTTGCTGACTTACGGACCTACTATCGTCAGCCATACACCAGAAGGTTTGTTGCTGGTGGTGACGCCACGCCCTGGCACTATTTCTCCATGGTCTTCCAAAGCGACCGATATCGCCAAAAACTGTGGCCTGAATCAGGTCAAACGTTTAGAACGTGGTGTGGCTTATTATATTCAGACCACTGCCACTTTAACCGAAGCTCAGCAGCAGCAGTTAAAAGGCTTAGTGCACGACCGTATGATGGAAGTGGTGTTCAGCGAATTTGAACAAGCTTCTGCCTTATTCCACAAAGCTGAACCTGCGCCTTTAAGTTCAGTGGATATTATCACCGGTGGCCGTGAAGCCTTAGTTAAAGCCAATATAGATATGGGTCTGGCATTAGCAGAGGATGAAATCGATTATCTGGTGACAAATTTTAATCAGTTGGGCCGCAACCCAAATGATATCGAACTCTATATGTTTGCACAGGCCAACTCTGAGCACTGCCGTCATAAAATCTTTAACGCCGACTGGACTATAGACGGCGAACAACAGCCGAAGTCGCTGTTTAAAATGATCAAAAATACTTTTGAAAAAACACCGGAACATGTGCTGTCAGCCTATAAAGACAACGCAGCTGTAATGACAGGCTCTAAAGCCGGTCGTTTTTTCCCGTCTGCTGACACTCAGGAATATGGCTACAACCATGAAGACATTCATGTGTTGATGAAAGTGGAAACTCATAACCACCCAACTGCTATTTCGCCTTTCCCTGGCGCTGCTACTGGTTCTGGCGGTGAAATCCGTGACGAAGGTGCAACTGGCGTAGGTGCTAAACCAAAAGCCGGTTTATCAGGTTTTTCTGTATCCAACTTGCGTATTCCGGGTTTTGAACAGCCATGGGAAACTGACTTTGGTAAACCAGACCGTATAGTCACTGCTTTAGATATCATGACTGATGGTCCATTAGGTGGTGCGGCCTTTAACAACGAGTTTGGTCGTCCAAATATTCTGGGTTACTTCCGTACTTACGAAGAAAAAGTACCAAGCCATAATGGCGAAGAAGTGCGTGGTTACCACAAGCCAATTATGATTGCAGGTGGTTTAGGTAATATCCGTGCTGAACACGTACAAAAAGGTCTGTTGCCTGTTGGTGCTAAGTTAGTAGTGCTGGGTGGCCCGGCGATGAACATTGGTTTAGGTGGTGGTGCTGCTTCTTCTATGGCTTCAGGCCAGTCGGCTGAAGATTTAGATTTTGCTTCAGTACAACGTGAAAACCCTGAAATTGAACGCCGTTGTCAGGAAGTGATAGACCGCTGCTGGCAGCTGGGCGATAAAAACCCTATTTGTTTTATCCATGACGTAGGTGCTGGTGGTTTATCCAATGCGTTTCCTGAGCTGGTGAACGATGGTGGTGTGGGTGGTAAGTTCGAGTTACGCAATGTGCCAAACGACGAGCCAGGCATGTCACCACTGGAAATTTGGTGTAACGAATCACAGGAACGTTATGTGATGGCTATTCCAGCCGACCAGATGCCAGTCTTTGAAGAAATTTGTAAACGTGAACGTGCCCCTTATGCTGTAGTAGGTGAAGCGACAGCTGAGCACCACCTGACCTTATCTGATCAGCATTTTGGCAATACACCTATTGATTTGCCACTGAACGTGCTGCTGGGCAAAGCGCCTAAAATGCACCGTGATGTGAAAACTCAGGTTACAGAAGGTAAAGCTTTAGATCTGAACGGTGTGACAGTAGCTGATGCGGCTGAGCGTTTATTACGTTTACCTACTATTGCTGAAAAAACCTTCCTGATCACCATAGGCGACCGCACAGTCACAGGTTTAGTAGCCCGTGATCAGATGGTGGGTCCATGGCAGGTGCCGGTAGCAAACTGCGGTGTGACTGCAGCTTCGTACGACACTTACCATGGTGAAGCCATGTCGATGGGCGAACGTACCCCTGTTGCCTTATTGGACTTCGCTGCTTCTGCCCGTTTAGCAGTGGCTGAATCTATTACTAACATTGCCGCTACTCAGATTGGTGATATTAAACATATCAAACTGTCGGCCAACTGGATGTCTGCCGCAGGTCACCCAGGTGAAGATGCTGGTTTGTATCAGGCCGTCAAAGCCATAGGTGAAGAGTTATGTCCTGCTATGGGTTTAACTATTCCTGTAGGTAAAGATTCGATGTCGATGAAAACCAGCTGGCAACAGGATGGTGAGCAGAAGACAGTGACTTCACCTTTATCTTTGATTATCACAGCTTTTGCCCGTGTTGAAGATGTACGCCGTACTGTGACCCCACAGCTGCGTACTGACAAAGGCGCAAGCAGCCTGATCCTGCTGGATTTAGGTCAGGGTGCCAACCGTTTAGGTGCCTCTTGTTTAGCTCAGGTCTATAAGCAGTTAGGCCAGACAGCACCGGATCTGGAAAGTCCTGAATTACTGATGAATTTTTATCAGGCAGTACAGGCTTTAGTGGCGCAGCAAAAATTACTGGCCTACCACGACAGGTCAGACGGTGGTTTATTTGTCACCCTGGCAGAAATGGCCTTTGCCGGTAAAGCTGGTGTCAAAGTAGATATCCAAAGCCTGGGCACAGATAACTTAGCTGTATTGTTCAGTGAAGAGTTAGGCGCAGTGTTACAAGTGGCGAACAGCGATTTACCGACTGTGCAGGCGATTTTAGCTCAGCATAATTTATCTGCAGTGGCGCATTTATTAGGTGAAGTGACAACGGACGATCAAATTCAGATCAGTCACGGTGATCAGCTGGTGTATAGCAACAGCCGTACGACATTACGTACCATCTGGGCCGAAACCACGTATCAGATGCAACTGATGCGGGATAACCCTGAAGGTGCCCGTCAGGAGTTTGTCGCAAAAGCTGATGTCACAGATCCTGGCTTAAATGCAAAATTAAGCTTTGATCTGAATGAAGATGTAGCAGCTCCTTATATCCTCAAAGGCGTTTTGCCGAAAGTCGCTATTCTGCGTGAGCAGGGTGTGAACTCTCATGTAGAAATGGCAGCGGCGTACAACAGAGCCGGCTTTAATGCGGTTGATGTGCATATGAGCGACATCTTATCTGGTCGTCGTTCATTGGCTGAATTTAACGGCTTAGTGGCGTGCGGTGGCTTCTCCTACGGTGACGTCTTAGGGGCTGGCGAAGGCTGGGCTAAGTCAGTGCTCTTTAACGACAAAGCTCGTGCTGAGTTTGCAGCCTTTTTTGAACGTGAAACGACTTTCAGCTTAGGTGTCTGTAATGGTTGTCAGATGATGTCGAATCTGAAGAGCCTGATCCCTGGTGCTGATTTATGGCCACGTTTTGTCCGCAACAAGTCTGAGCGTTTTGAAGCCCGTTTCAGTCTGGTGGAAGTGCAGGAAAGTGCCTCTTTATTCTTTAAAGGCATGGCCGGTTCCCGTATGCCTATCGCCGTGTCCCACGGTGAAGGTCATGCGGAGTTTGCTTCACAAGCAGCACTGCAGGCTGCGGATCAAAGCGGCACTGTGGCCTTACGTTTTGTCGATAACTACGGCAATGTGACGACCCAGTACCCGTCGAATCCAAACGGTTCGCCGCTGGGCATCACCTCCTTAACGACAACAGATGGCCGCGTCACCATTATGATGCCTCACCCTGAGCGGGTATTCCGCACTGTGGCGAACAGCTGGCATCCGGATGAATGGCAGGAAGACAGCCCATGGATGCGGATGTTCCGCAATGCGCGAGTCTGGTTAGGCTAATACAATAAAAGTGATAACAACAAGACCTGCTTCGGCAGGTTTTGTCATTTTTGTAGCGAATTTTTTAAATTTCATCGTAAGTTTGCTTTTTGTTGCAGTTATTTTCATTTTATCTTGATCCCAAGGTTATTTTTTTTACACACTAGCTGCATCTCTTTTTATTCACCCGTTTGAGTGAGATACCCGACATGAAGTCGGTGAAGCCTGAAGGACAAGGTATGCAAGTCGCTGTGAGTTCTGAACCCCATGACAATAAAGAATGGTTGTCACATGTCAAAATTGGTCAACGTTTTGATGTCGAATTGCTGGATCAACGCAAAAGCCGCTGCAGCTGTGAGCTGGTGGGTTATAAAGCAGGTAAATATGTGTTATTCAGGCTTGATGACGACAGCTTGCCGGACAGGGTTTTTATCAACGGTCTGGCCGTGGTTTGTCGCTTTTTAGTGGAAGATTCAGTGGGTGAATGTTTTGCCTTTAAATCTGAGTTACTGCAACTGATGCGTTTCCCGGATAAATTAGTGGTGATCAGCTTTCCCACAGTGATCCAACGCCGGGCTTTACGCACAGAAAGGCGGAACAGCATTTTTATTCCCGCTTCAGTACGGTTAAATTTAGAAGTAGTGCAGCATGCCCGTAGTTTCAGCGGGCATTTAGTGGATGTATCCAGTGGCGGTTGTCGTTTCCTGTTTGAGCCTTCTCATCAGGGCAGTAAGGTGAATCTGGCCCCTGTGGTTTTGCACATTCAATGTGAAAAAATAGGCATTGATCAGCAAATTCAGGGCGAAGTGCGTAATTCCAGACTGGATGAGCGGGGACTTTCTATTGGTATTCAGTTTCGGCAAAGTCACTTGTATCTGGATAAGCTGATGCCGGCTTAAGCTGCGGGCAACGAAAACCAAAACAGACTGCCTGCACCAGTGTATTCATAACCTACGTCCCCCTGCAGTTTAGTGACAATACGTTTGACTATAGATAAACCTAAACCATGGCTATCTGGCTTTAAGGTGTCCTGATTGCTAAATGCCTTGAACAACTCAGACCTTTTTTCCGGTATCACTCCAGGACCTGAATCCAACACCCAATAACGGATCATTTTTCCTTGTCGTTGTGCAGCTATAGTGACTACAGGCTCAGAACCTCCATATTTAATGGCATTGGAAACATAGTTTACCCAGACTTCTTCCAACCATTGGGCGTGCCCCTTAGCTGGAGGTAAAACACCTTCAATGCGGATCCTGGCCTGACGTCCGGCAGCAAAAGTGCCTAATCGTTTTATGGCTTCTTCCGCACACTGTGTCATGTCCACGACTTCTGTTCTGATGTCTGCTTCGCTTCGAATACTGGCCAGTTGCAGCAAAGAATTAATGATATCGTTCATTTTCAGCGCAGATTCTTTCATCATCAAAAGATAGCTCTGCTGTTGTTCCAGCTGCAGCTGAATTTGCGGTTGGGATAACAATGTAGAAAAACCAATCAGGCTGGTTAACGGATGTTTCAGGTCGTGCGCTACGGTGTGGGCATAGGCATTTAATTCAGCATTTTGCTCTGCCAGTTCAGAGGATTGCTGTTTTAATTGACAGGTTTGTTGTTCCAGTAATCTGGTTCTTTCTTCAACCAATAGTTCCAGATGATCTTTGTGTTTGAGCAGAGCCTGTTCAGCAAGGTGGCGTTGCATCAATTCGTACTGTAGCCTTTGCTGCATCTGCTGGATGGCCTGAACCACTATATCCAGCTCATCCGGAGTTGTGCCGGGCTTTCGCTCTAGCCTGAGCCCCTGCGACGGGCTATTAAAGTCCATCTGTTGCATGTACGTGGCAACCTGATGCAAAGGGCGGCTGATCCATCGATGGAACAACAGTAATTGCATGACGGCGCTTACAATCAGAATACTTAGGGTAGTGATCGCTGTTGTCCGTGCTATTTCTTTCAGGTTTTGTTCAGCCCTGCTCCTGCTCATTGTGATGTCTAAAGTACCCACTTTGAAACGCTCTGAGCCTTCAGTGTGATAGAGCTCAAAACTTCTGCTGGATAAGGCTGCTACAAAATCTGCTTTTTGTTTTTCCCGCACTTGCCCTAATTCGTCCTGCAAGCGTAAATGCCCTATATCCCGCACGGACATCAGACTGTCCAGTAAGGCTGCTATCCGAACATCATCCATGGTCCAGAGTGCAGTGGTTAAACTTGGTAATGAACCCTGTTCAATTTCATAGTATCTGTGGTTTATTTCACTGACAGTGGACTGATAAGCAAAATAAATCTGGCATCCACTGGTGATGAGTGCAGTGCTGATTGTCAGTGATAAAATAGCTACGATCATACGCCATGCCAGGCGTTGGCTTGGGGCTGCTTGTGGTTTTAAGCTGGCAGTCACTGTTAATACCCTTGTTGTGGATCAAACCACAGGCTGTGGTCTGTTAAAGGTGTTTCTGGAGTAAGCAAAGGGTTATTCAGGCGCAGCACAGAGCGCGATTTTAAATCTGCTTGCTGTAGCGCACCATAAAAATGCTGCATAAAAAGTTGCTTCATACTGCCGTCTGCCATGGCGATCCTTAATCCCTGCTCTATAGCTTCGGCCAGTTTGTCGTTGTTTTTATTGACAAAAAAATACAGCACAGCAGGGTAATGCAGTACCCATTTAGGCGCAGCCATCAGCTGATAAGCAGGAAAAGCTGCAATCTCTGCAGGCAGTTCAGTGACAGAACGGGGAAAATAATCGATACGTTTGGCATTGAGCATGTGAAACATGCCTTTATAGCTGGCACTGCTGCTGACTGCAAAGCCATTACTTTGTAAGACCTGATAATCCGGCCAATCCAGCCCCTGAATGGTCCTTAAGTGCTTTAACTGTTCTTTGTCCTGCAGCTCAAGATACAGCTGCTGATCCTGTTGTCTGATCAGTAAAAGACGCCAGCCAATCAGTCCTCTGTCTATCGGAATACGGATCGGCCTTAACTGCTTTTCCCGCTCAGGCGAGCTCATAGTCCAGACTACATCTATACCAGCTCCGACTTCCAGCTGCCGTAAGGTTCTGAATTGAGATAACTCTGTTTCACTGGGGTGGGCTTGATAGGCTTGTCCTGATTTTTCCAGTGCAAGATGCAGCAGCGCTATAGGGTAATGGCCTCTGCTGTCTGCAGCCAGAGTTTTGGGCCAGGAATAGACCACTTTTTGTTGAGACGCAGCATGGCCTATGTCCGGCAGCAGCGCCAAAGCCAATACAATGACAAGGATTTGGAGCTTTTTCAACGACACTATACTGCTGATAAATATGAATAACTTTACTATAGATTATTTTCACTGTGAAAGGCATCAGGCCGCTGAATTTTATATCAACAAAAGCTAATGTGGGCCAAAGCCGGATCCTCAGACTGCGGATCCGGCTTTGGTTATCAGAAGGAGTAGCGTGCTGCAAGCATCCAGACATAAGGGTCGATAGTCACGTCCACGGACTGAATAGTGCTGCCGTTGACTTGTACCCGACCTTCAGTCTCTATATCCATTTTGCTCAGCATCAGATGGGCGCTCCAGCTATCCGCCAGTTTGATATTGACACCTGCCTGTATGGCCAGGCCCACTGAGTCTTTTAATTTCAACTCCACTTTGTCATTTGCGTCAGTGACATCCAGCGCCTGTAAGGTACTGACCAGCTCAGCTGATACTTCTTCCTGAAAAAATTTGGTGTAATTCAGACCTAAGCCTATAAAAGGATCAAATCTGCTGTCGCCCAAATCAAAATGGTACTGAGCTAACAAAGTGGGTGGCAAATGTTTGCTGCTGCCAATAGGTAAACCATCGATGGCAGAACCTTTCACCTGAATATCATGGCTAAATGGAGTGGCTGCAATCAGCTCTATGGTCCAGTTTTTAGTCAGTTGATAGTCGATACTAATGCCCAACTGGGTATTGTTATTTACAGACAACTCTGTGGAGTTGGCTGGCAAACCAGCAACAGTTTCCACTACATTCAGATGACTACTGGAATCTTGTGGTGCCACAGTAATAGCCCCCACATTGACTGACCAGTTGGCCAGAGCAGGGGCAGCAGAGACTGCTAATACAAGAGATGCGATGGTTTTGTAACTTGTTTTCATCAGAATGATCCTTAGCTTAAAAAACTGGCGTCATTCTGCGCTTCTGCTGCTGTGAAACTTTGCCCCAGATCAATAATGCACAAGGCTGAGCCCTGGCTTGGCTTGTTTTATTGATTTAAAACAACAAATACAGAGTTCAAAAACAAAAAAGCCCGAATGAACAGGCTTCTTTATTCACTCAGGGCTCAAGATCAGGAAATATAACGCGCCTTTTTATTCTCTTTCAGCTTGGTCATATCCACCAGCACTAAACCATCCACACAGTCGGCAAAGTCAGGGTCGACACCAAAAGCCAGAAAACGTACACCACCGGGTTCGGTCAGTTCACTGTACTGTTTGTATAAAGTTGGAATACTGACGCCCATATTTGCCAGTAAGTGCTTTAATTGCACAAAATCCTGACTGTAGTTATCGCCGCTAAAATGCTGCTGCAGCTGGCTTAAGGTATCCATAGGTAATTCGTAAGGAATATTAGGCACAGCACTTTGTTCAGGGCAGCGGAAATACAAGCTGTAGAAATACACCATTAAATCCCTGGCTGCTTTAGGGTAACTGTTGGATAAACTGACGCCACCAAACAAATACCGGATATCCGGGTTTTGTTTTAAGTAAGCACCTATGCCATACCATAAATAATCCAGACTACGTTTGCCCCAGTAACGGGGCTGGACGAAGCTGCGGCCCAGTTCCAGGCCTTGATCTAAATAAGGCGTCATCGCAAGGTTAAACTGGAATAAAGAGGCGGTGTACAAACCAGCCAGGCCTTTTTCAGCCATCACTTTGGCTGTATTGGCAAAACGATAAGCACCGACTATTTCTAAGTCGTCTTTGTCCCATAAAATCAGTTGTTCGTAATAGCTGTCATACTGATCGATATCACGGCGCTGACCGCTGCCTTCCCCAACGGCTCTGAAGGCGATTTCGCGCAAGCGGCCAATTTCACGCAGTACGGGCGAGCTTTGCTCGTACTGGTATAAATAAATTTGTTTGCCATCACTGGTTTCCCCCAACAGCGGACAAGCCTCGACTGCTTTTTTCAGCAATATACGATCTTCAGGGTGAGCTATGGCTTTTTGGGTTTTAAACAGTGGGCCTTTGTCTTTTGCCAGACGATATAAGTGTTTTTTAAACAGCTTTACCTTGGCCTGGGTTTCTAATGCCAGATGGGCAAAGCTGTCGTAGGGAATTTGTTCACCAATCCGCATCGCAATGTTTTTATGTTTCTGGTTAAACATCTCCTGCACCAGCAACATAGTAGCCAGTGGCTTGTAAATCATCGAAGCGCCATAAAACATAGCAGAGTTACGGCCATCAATATAAATAGGCAAAATAGGTGCTTTAGCATTCATTGCAAAACGTAAAAAGCCACCATGCCATTTGCCATCACGAATACCGTTGGGTTTTAAGCGCGACACTTCACCGGCTGGGAATAAAATCAGCGCACCTTCTGCGGCTAAATGGTCGCTGATGCGGTCGATGCGGCTGCGTTCAGTGCCACCGCTCATATTATTGACGGGTAATAATAAGGAGTGCAGAGGTTCAACTGCCATTAACAGTTGATTCGCTATCACTTTCACATCAGGCCTGATATCCCGCACCAGTTTGATCAGGGCTAAACCGTCCAGAGAACCAATAGGGTGGTTGGCGATAATCACTATACGGCCAGTGCTGGGAATACGTTCTACTTCGTTGTCACGCACTGCATAAGCAAAATTAAAGTAATCCAGTACTTGTTCTACAAATTCAATCCCCTGCAAATGCGGATAACGTTTAGCGAAAGCGATAAATTCCTGTTCGTGTAACAGTTGGCGTAAGGCCCCTTTGACCGGTTTGGCTAACCAGGGTTTTTGTTCGAGTTTTGGCAGATGCGTTTGCATCATTTGGTCAACACTGATCATAGCTTCATCTCTGTAAGACCCATTATCTATGCAGAGAGTAGGGGGTTAAGATGACAAAAATGCGTCAGATTTATGGCTTTTTGTGGAAGTTTTAAGCTGCTCAGGCCACTTTGCTCTGTGCAGCTTGATCTTCCGCCAGCACTGCTATTGGCATGGCGGCTAAGGTATGGCTTTGTTCTGTCCAATGGTACAGCGTTAATGAACCATCCTGTTGCTCTATCAGGGCTGTGCAGTTATCAATCCAGTCACCGTCGTTGCAGTAAATAATGCCGTCCTGCAAGCTGATTTCCGGATGATGGATATGGCCACAAACCACACCATCAAAACCTGAACGCTTGGCTTTGGCCACTGCTGCATCACGATAGCGGGCTATCGCCTGCTGAGCGCCTGGTACTTTGCTTTTGATAAAAGCAGCCAAGCTGAAATAGCGGCCACCTAAAGCACGGCGAATGCGGTTGCTCCAGCGGTTTAAAAACAATAAAAAGTCATACAGATTGTCACCCAGCCAGGCGTGAAAACGACCAAAATTCACTTCTTTATCAAATTCATCGCCATGCAACAGCAGTAATTTTTTGCCTAAAGCCGTGGTGTGACAGCCGCGTAATTGCAGTTTGATAGTGCCAAACTGGCGGCCAGCCCAGTGACGGAACTCTTCATCATGGTTACCTGGAATATAAATCACTTCAGTGCCCTGATCAGCTTTAGCCAGCAGTGTTTGGATCACTGCATTTTGCTCCGGGCTCCAGCAGACTTGTTTTTGCATAGCCCACAGGTCAAGGATATCACCCAGCAGGTAAATAGTGTCGGCTTTGGTTTGATTGAGGAAGTTCAGCAGATAGGTGGCCTGACAGTCTTTATTTCCTAAATGAATGTCAGACAAGAAGATAGTTCGACAATGCAGCATACAAAGCTCCTGCGAATTGTTGGCCTTGGTTCTTCAGGCTCAGTTAGAATGGGCTTTACCCATGTCAGTGATATGACGAAAAATTGAAGCTTTGGTGAACAGATGTCTATAGCCCTGGTGATCCCTGATCGTAAATTAGATTCGTTAGTCGAGAAGCTAAATGCTTTGTTGCCCGGTGTTTTGATCCAACAATGGCCTGATTACAGTGCGCCTGAACAAGTGCAGATGGCGGTGGTCTGGAAGCAACCCCATGGTTCCTTAGCGGCTTTAAGCAATTTAAAAAGTCTGCAATCTTTTGGCGCTGGCGTCGATAGCATAGTGTCGGATCCGACGTTGCCGGATTTACCCTTAAGCCGTATTGTTGACCCTGCTTTGGCGTCATCTATGGTCAATTACCTGGCTGGTGTTGTTTTGCATTACCAGTTACGGCTGGATTTATTTCAGCGTCAGCAGCAACAGAAGCTATGGAAACCCAAAAGCCCCCGCACTATGCAACAGATTTGTGTGCTGGGTTTAGGTGAATTAGGGCAGGCTGCAGCGCAGTATTTTTTACAACAGGGGTATCAGGTTAGTGGCTGGTCGCGCAACTTAAAACAGCTGGATGGTATCAGGTGCTACGCAGGCGATCTTGGTTTTAAACAGGCTGTTTGTGAAGCCGAACTGGTGATCTGTTTATTGCCTCTGACCCCTGAGACCACGGACTTTTTAAATGCAGAGCGTTTATCTGCTTTTAAACAGGGGGCAATCCTCGTCAACGTGGCTCGTGGCGCTATAGTGGATGATCAGGCTTTATTAGCAGCTTTAGATGCTGGCCAGCTGCAGGCTGCTTGTCTGGATGTATTCCGCGAAGAACCTCTGCCGGCAACTAATCCCTATTGGCAACATCCGGCGGTACTGGTGACTCCACACTGCTCAGCTGTCACTAATGTCGATACTGCAATTCATCAGATTGTTGAAAACTATCAACGTACCATAAATGGGCTACCTTTAAAGCATCTGGTCAACAGGGAAAGGGGCTACTGATGAGTAGTTTTACGATTGAAAAACTGGGTCATGTTGCGGTGTTACAACTGACTGCAGCTGAAAAACGTAATTTATTAACACCTGAAATCGCCTTACAAATTGCGGCCGCTGTGCATCAACTGAGTTTAGATCCAGAACTGAAAGTTCTGTGTGTGATAGGCACTGAACGTGCTTTTTGTGCCGGTGCTGATTTAGCTGTGTTGCAACATGCGGTAGATGGCGACGGTACCGAACTGAAGCAGCTGTATCAGGCTTTTAGTCAGGTGGCGGATTCGCCGCTCCTCACTATAGCTTTAGTCAATGGCCCTGCTGTTGGTGCCGGTATGAACCTGGCTATGGTGTGCGATATTCGTTTAGCCAGTAAAGATGCCTGGTTTGACAGTCGTTTTTTCCAGCTGGCGTTGCATCCAGGGGGTGGGCACTGTTGGTTATTACCGCAATTGATCGGTTGGCAACAAGCTATGGCTATGTTGTTTTGTGGTGAAAAACTCAATGCAGAACAAGCCTGGCAATATGGTTTGGTCAAAGAAGTGTTGGCTGCTGATCAACTCTTACCCAGGGCTTTGGCAATGACAGCTGATTTAGCTACTGTTCCCACAGAGTTAGTGCGGCAAACCAAAAGCTCAATGCGTCAGTTATTGCAATGCAAAGAGCATGGTCAGGCTGTTGAATTTGAATATCAGCAACAATTTTATAGTTTGCAACAAGAGGCTGCGCGTCAGGCGATTACTGCTTTGCAGCATAAACTTGCCACTAAAAGCTAAAAGTCGCGACTAAAATTCAAAAACAGAGGCTATTTGGCGTCTCCTCTAGTCTCTTTATCAGAAAATCAGTTGTAATTGATTGTAAATCTTGTAACTAAACAACAAGTTGTCTACACTGGTTTTGGATTGCTCAAGATCCACAAAAAAGCAAGAACAATAACAATATTTTTTAGTCTGAGGTTTTTTATGCGTAAAGCGTCCAGTCGCGGTCTTGGCTTTACTGCAATCGCCATTTTGGTGTTATTAATGGCATTGTCGGCTTTTCTAACAAAGGCTGAAGCAAATGAGGTAACTCATAGCTCCCAGGGACAGCAGTCAGTCGAAGGATAGTACTGACCAGATACCCCCATAATTTGGGGGTATTTGTATATTCCCTGCTTACTTGAATGTTGGCTGCCTGATCTTCTGGAAAGAAGTTCGCCGCAGCAGTGATTCAAATGCGAAACGGGCAGGGATAAACCCAGCCCCTACCTGACTCAATTATTTTGGGTACAGTTGTTATTTCTTTTGATGCCGCTCGCGGTTTTCCCGTTTTTGTTCTGCATTTTTCTGCAATAACACATAAGTAGCAGCATAACCGCCATGAGGTTTTAAGGCGGTATGGCAAGCCAGGACTTCAGGTATTTGTGGTAACCATTTAAAACAGTAACTTTTTAATATCGCCGGATGAGGTTTACTGTCACGCCCCATACCATGATGGATCAATAAAGTCCGTATACCACGCTGATGGCAATCAGCAATAAAACTATATAAAGCAGCACGGGCTTCGACCAGGGTTTTTCCCAGCAGATTCAGAGTGGCATCCATCTGGTATTTACCCAGTCGCAGGTTTTTGTATACACCATCCTGCACCCCATCTTTTTTATAGGCAATCACATCATCAGGCGCAACCAGGTCTACGTACTCCATACTCAGATAGTTAGGATCGTATTCCATTTCCTGCTCTGCTGCTTTACGTCGTGCCAGCTGGGCCAGGCTCGGATTATGTTCACCATTGGGATCGGCAATAGCATCGACATTTAAACGCTTTACGCCTGCCATTTCCTGCAAAAACAAGTCCAGATCTTCGTCATGCATTAGTACTACTCCGCCTTAAGCTGACCATGAATTGCGGTATTGTATACCCGTCTTATTTGAAGTCGCAGTGCTTGGTCGCAGGTTTTTATGTCTTATCTGTATTGGTATTGACCGTCTTAGACTGTTGGTTAATAAGATGGCTTTTTATTTAACAATTAATTTACCTTGTTCTATGCTTAAACTGACTTTAATTCTGCAAGGAGAGCATCATGATCCCGGAAAGGCTTTATGAAACTTTACCTTATCTTTATGTCCTTTGTGGCGCACAAAGCGCCTTGTGGTTACCCCATTGGACTGCAGCTTTATCTGGTGTAGTACTGATATTTGTCGGAGCCGTGGTTTGGGTGATCCGCAGCGAAAAACGCCGAAGTCCTTATGGCATTAAATTTAAGGAACAGGGAGTTTTGCCATTCTGGTGTTATGAATTACAGCCTTTTTTTTACCTGACCAGCGGAGCTTTATTATTTAACTACGCACCCAGCTTTTTGTTGTATCCCTCAGCCATGATCTTGCTGGTGCTCGGGATACACCTCTGGTTATGTCGGATTTGCTGGCGTAGCCATTCTAAATAGTTTCAGTATGATGAAAACCAGAATAAGGTCGCGGCAATTAAACCTTGTTGCTGACGTAGCTGGTATTTTGCACACTGCTCATTGCTTTGGCCTTCAAAACACAAATACAGACTGTGTTCGTCTTCTGCCACTATTGCACGTTGGTTGGTATCCAGAATAGTACCCGGCTTACCAAACCAGCCTGGCATATAGATACTTTTGGTAATAAGGCCTGCACTTTGGTACTCAAGCAATTGAGGTTTTGGCGCTATGATAAAAACGCTAAGCAGCAGCACAGTAATGACAGCCCAGAGTTTTGCTTTGCTTCCGGTAGTGTTGTCCGTTTGCTCCTGGCTAGCTGACCGCTTTGCTGAACGTGGCACTGAGTGTGCAGCCGGAATTGCAACTGTTGTAGCCTGGGCTTGAGTGATTGGCTTTTTGTTGCCCGCTTTTTTTAATAGTTTCTGTCGTTCGGCTTCGCTTAAAAGCGAGGTCTTTTTGATTTGTTTGGCCATTAGTGACGTAAGTTAACTGAAGTGTTAGCCATAGTTTCGGTCATGATACGTCAGACATGCAAGTTTTGTTTTAACGGCCCGGATCTATTTTGTTCTTTCTGCCATCATGCTGGAACAGCGAGTCGAAGTCATTTAAGTCATTTTTTTACAGTGCCGGAACTAAATTGTCGGCCAAAAGCTTGATTCCTGATCAGAAACGAAAACGGCAGTTCAGCCTATGCTGTGGCGGCTTCAATCAAAAATATTGTGATTTCTGTAAAGGCCGCCCTCTTTGTTTTTACTCTATGAGTCAGGTGCAGCCTGAAACACGATAGATGAGAATAGATCGTATTGTGTAAGCGGATGGCCCGGCGGCATAATGCTGTTTTTTAGATCAAAGAAGCAACAAAATGAAATTGGAAGAAATGCTGAAAAACTCGGTGCAGGCAGCCAGGCTGCTGAAGGCGGTTTCCAATGAACGCCGTTTGCTGATTTTGTGTTATTTGCTGGAGTCTGAGTTATCAGTCACCGAAATGAACGACAAGTTGGGTTTAAGTCAGTCGGCTTTGTCTCAGCACCTGGCTGTACTCAGACGACAAAAGCTGGTGAAAACCCGTAAAGAAGCTCAAACCGTGTTTTATCGTATCCATAGTGCAGAAGCTGTTGCTTTGATTGGGCTACTGCATAAGCTCTATTGTGAGAAGAAATAGTACAGCACTCTGAGGCTGTCAGTGCCATGGATGGTAGCGAATAAAAAAACCACCTTGCGGTGGTTTTTTTATTGCACTGTCACAATAAGCTGTTGCGAACAACAGAGAATTGAAATTAAGCTGCTTTAGTAGCTAAAGCCTTAACGTGTGCATTTAAGCGTGACTTATGACGGGCAGCTTTGTTCTTATGGATCAGACCTTTGTCTGCCATACGATCCAAAATTGGAACCATCTTTTTGAACGCTTCTTGTGAAGCAGCCAGATCAGCAGTTAACACTGCAGCGTATGTTTTCTTCATGAAAGTACGCATCATTGAGCGCTGACTTGCGTTTTGCTGACGACGCTTTTCTGATTGAATAGCGCGCTTCTTAGCAGACTTGATGTTAGCCAAGGTAACACTCCTAAAAACTAAACCGGGACCTTTAAAGGCCGCATAATATGCCTATTTTGTAGGCCCTTGTCAAATGGTTTCCTCGACAGATTGCAGAATAAAATCAGCCCTTCGCTGGTAATCCACTCTGACTCGGGTGAAAATAGCAGAAATGTCGTTGCAGGAGCAGTCTGTGTCAGGAAAATTATTAAAATCAGGCATGATCGTAAGCTTTATGACCCTTATTTCACGGGTACTGGGCTTGGTGCGTGATGTGATTGTTGCCAATGTATTAGGCGCAGGTGCTATGGCCGATGTATTTTTTATGGCCAACCGAATTCCTAATTTTTTACGACGTTTATTTGCTGAAGGAGCTTTTTCACAGGCTTTTGTGCCTGTACTGGCTGAAGTGAAAGAAAAACATGGTGATGATGCAGTACGTGAACTTGTGGCCAAAGCAGCAGGGACTTTAGGCTTGATTGTCACTGGAGTCACTCTGTTAGCTGTTATAGGCTCGCCTGTATTAATGATGTTATTTGGCGCTGGCTGGTTTAACTCCTATTTAGAGGGGGCTCCAGAAGGCGACAAATACCTACAGGCCAGCTTTCTTCTAAAAATCACTTTTCCTTATTTATGGTTTATCACTTTTGTCGCTTTATCAGGTGCTGTGCTTAACACTTATAACAAGTTTGCGGTGGCTGCTTTTACGCCTGTGTTTTTAAATGTTGCCATGATAGGGGCCGCTATTTATCTGGCACCGCAAATGCAAAACCCGGCCGAAGCTATGGCCTGGGGCGTCTTTTTAGGTGGTTTGATTCAGTTTTTATTCCAGTTGCCGTTTTTAGCCAAAGCCGGATTACTGGTGATGCCACGCTGGGGCTGGAAAGATCCAAAGGTGACAAAAATCCGCACTTTAATGATCCCGGCTTTATTTGGGGTGTCGGTCAGTCAGATTAACTTATTACTGGATGCCATTATCGCGTCCTTTTTAGTCACAGGGGCCGTCAGTTGGTTGTATTACTCTGACCGTTTACTGGAATTTCCTTTAGGTTTATTTGGTATTGCTATCGCCACCGTGATTTTGCCTGGCTTGTCACGTCATTATGCAGCGGCGAGCGAAGAAGCCTTTAAATACACCCTGGATTGGGCTGTGCGTTTTATTTGTTTGTTTGGCATTCCATCCATGATGGGGCTCATCGTGCTGGCTGAACCTATTATTGCGTCGGTTTTTATGCGCGGTGAATTTAGCGCCGATGATGTGGTAAAAACCTCGTATAGCCTGATCGCTTACAACACAGGTTTAGTGGCATTGATGCTGATTAAAGTGTTGGCACCTGCATTTTATGCGCGCCAGGATATAAAAACTCCGGTACGCATTGCCATTATTGCTATGGTGGCCAATATGGGCTTTAACCTGATGCTGGCGCCTTTTTTAAGTTATGTCGGTCTGGCGTTAGCCACTGCTATGTCCGGTACTTTAAATGCGTATTTGCTTTATCGTGGCTTAAAGCAGCGTGATATTTATAGTTTCAGCAGCAAAACCAACTGGTTTATTGTTAAAGCTTTTATCGCTGCCGCTGTAATGGCTGGCTGTATTTTTTATGTGATGCCTGATTTGACGGGCTGGATAGCTTTAGGTTTATCAGGCCAGGTCTTACATCTGTTGGCTTATTTTGCTTTTGCTATTGTGGCCTACTTTGTTTTACTTTTTGTGTTTGGTGTTCGTTTGAACGATTTTAAACGCCAGACAAATGCTGAAAGCAAATGATTCTTGGGGTCACTTAAGGTTATAATCGGGCACTTTTCGCAGCAGCAGAGTAAAAATACCGGATGGAGTTAATTCGCGGCTTACATACAATTCAACCCAGACATCAGGGCTGCGTCTTAACTATTGGCAATTTTGATGGCGTGCATCTTGGGCATCAGGCGGTACTGACGCAATTAAAAGCTATAGCGGCAGAGTTGAATTTGCCTGCAGTGGTGATGGTGTTTGAACCCCAGCCACTGGAGTTGTTTAACCCTGAAGCTGCACCTGCGCGTTTATGCCGTTTTCGGGAGAAATACCACTGGCTGGCACAACAAGGTGTGGACCGTATGCTCTGCGTGCCTTTTACCAAAGACTTTGCCAGTCAGGAGCCACAGCAGTTTATTCAGGATTTATTGCTGAATAAATTGGGTGTCAGGCATCTGATTGTTGGTGATGATTTCTGTTTTGGTAAAAACCGTGCAGGTAATTTTGCCTTGTTACAGCAAGCTGCCACTCAGCATGGCTTTGGTCTTGGTAATACGGCAAGCCTTAAACAAAATGATCGACGGGTCAGCAGCACCTTAATTCGCCAGGCTCTGGAGCAGGATCAGCTAGAGCTGGCAGCTCAAATGTTAGGCCGGCCATTTTCATTGATGGGCCGGGTACGGCATGGTCAGAAAGTGGGGCGGCAGTTAGGCTTTCCAACCGCCAATGTCTGGCTCTATCGGAAGAACTTGCCTGTGCATGGGGTCTATGCCATTGAAGCTGTGACCCAAATGGGGCTGTACCATGGTGTGGCCAATATTGGTTCAAGACCCACTTTGCAAGGTAAAAAAGAGCAGCTCGAAGCGCATTTTTTTGATTTTAACGGCGATTTATACGGCCAGCAGATTGAAGTGATTTTAAAGCAAAAAATCAGGCCGGAGCGACGTTTTGAAGGCCTTGCTCAATTGCAGCAACAAATTGCATTAGATGCACAACAGGCGCGGAACTATTTTGCGTTGCCACAGGTTTAAGCTGCTGGCGGCGTGATCACGAATTTAAACTTAAAGAAGACGGAACAACAACGGATGACTGACTACAAGCAGACTTTGAATTTACCGGACACGGCTTTTGCCATGCGCGCCAACCTTGCACAGCGTGAGCCACAGATGTTAGCCAACTGGACAGAAAAAAATCTGTACCAGAAAATTCGTCAGGCCAAACAAGGTAAAAAAACCTTTATCCTGCACGATGGCCCTCCATACGCCAACGGTAATATTCACATTGGTCATGCGGTCAATAAAATCCTTAAGGATATGATTGTCAAAGCCATGACCTTGTCTGACTTCGATGCCCCTTATGTGCCGGGTTGGGACTGTCATGGTTTGCCGATAGAGCTGGTGGTTGAAAAGAAATACGGCAAGCCGGGCGTCAAGCTGACAGCTGCTGAATTCCGCCAAAAATGCCGTGACTATGCACTGACGCAAATCGAAGCTCAAAAAACCGATTTTATCCGTTTAGGTGTGTTAGGCGACTGGGACAATCCATACCGTACTATGGATTTTCATACCGAAGCCAATATCATCCGTTCTTTAGGTCGTATCATTGACAATGGTCATTTACAGCAAGGCTTTAAGCCAGTGCACTGGTGTACTGACTGTGGTTCTGCTTTGGCTGAAGCTGAAGTGGAATATCAGGATAAAGTATCACCGGCTATTGATGTACGTTTCACCCTGGTGAACGAAGCTGATGTCAGTAAATTTGATCATCCCGAAGGTCATACCGGTTCTGGCCCTGTATCTGTAGTGATCTGGACCACCACACCATGGACTATTCCGGCTAACCGCGCTGTGGCACTGAATGCCAAAATCGATTACAGCCTGGTGCAAATCGAACAAGGTCCAAATGGCCCTGAACGTTTAATTCTGGCGACAGATTTAGTCACTGCTGTGATGGCCCGTGCTGGTGTGGAGCATTACCATAATTTAGGTTTCTGCAAAGGTCAGGCACTGGAGTTGGTGAAATTAAAACACCCGTTGTATGACTTTGAAGTGCCGGTGATTTTAGGTGATCACGTCACCACTGATTCTGGTACCGGTGCTGTGCATACGGCGCCAGGCCATGGTCCGGAAGACTTTACCGTAGGTAAATTATACAACTTAGAAGTGGCCAACCCAGTCGGTGCGAACGGTGTCTATCTGCCGGATACGCCGCTGTTTGCTGGTCAGCATGTATTTAAAGCCAATGATTCAGTGGTTGAAGCTTTAAAAGAAGCAGGTAAATTGCTGGTGCATAAAGCCTTAACACACAGCTATCCGCATTGCTGGCGCCATAAAACCCCTATTATTTTCCGTGCCACACCTCAGTGGTTTATCAGCATGGAACAAAAAGGCCTGCGTAGCACTTCTTTAGAAGAAATCGGCAAAACCCGCTGGATCCCGGACTGGGGCCAACAACGTATTGAAAACATGGTCGCCGGTCGTCCGGACTGGTGTATCTCCCGTCAGCGGACCTGGGGTGTGCCTATAGCGCTTTTTGTCGATAAAGACATAGGCGCTTTGCACCCTAATACTCAGGCACTGATGGAGCAGGTGGCTAAATTAGTAGAGCAGTCTGGTATTCAGGCCTGGTTTGATTTAGATGCTGAAACTTTGCTGGGCGCTGATGCAGCTCAGTATGTCAAAGTCACTGACACTCTGGATGTGTGGTTTGATTCTGGCGTCACTCACGCTTGTGTCATTGACCCTCGCCCTGAATTTCATGGTGCCACGCAGGCTGATCTGTATTTAGAAGGTTCGGATCAGCACCGTGGCTGGTTTATGTCCTCCCTGATGACGGGTGTGGCTATTAAACATCATGCACCTTATAAACAAGTGCTGACTCATGGTTTTACCGTGGATGGTGAAGGCCGCAAAATGTCCAAGTCTTTGGGCAATGTGGTGTCGCCGCAGGATGTGATGAACAAGTTAGGCGCTGATATTCTGCGCTTATGGGTTGCTACTACAGATTACACCTCTGAGATGACTGTCTCTGATGAAATCTTAAACCGTGCTGCCGACAAATACCGTCGTATCCGTAATACAGCCCGTTTCCTTTTGGCGAACTTAAAAGGTTTTGAGCCGGAAACAGAGTTGGTGCCCTTTGAAGAGATGGTGCAGCTGGATTTATGGCTGGTACAACGTGCTGCCAAATTGCAGCAGGAAATTGTCGATGCCTATGAAAACTACCAGTTCCATCAGGTCAGCCAGAAGCTGATGAATTTCTGTACTGTAGAGCTGGGTAGTTTCTACCTAGATGTCATTAAAGATCGTCAGTACACGGCAAAAACTGATGGTTTAGCCCGTCGCTCTTGTCAGACCGCTTTATTCCATGTGGTACAGGCCATGGTGCGCTGGATGGCGCCTATCATGAGCTTTACAGCACAGGAAATCTGGGAAGTGATGCCGGGCCAGCATAGTGAGTTTGTCTTTACTGAAGTCTGGTATCAGGGCCTGGACACCGTACCTGCAGGTCAGTTTGATGATGCCTTCTGGCAACAACTGCTGGAAGTGCGTGATGCAGTCAACAAGGTGCTGGAAGTGGGTCGTCGTGATGGCAAAATTGGTGCTTCCCTGCAAGCTGAAGTGACCTTGTACGCCAAAGGCCAACTGGCAACAGATCTGATCTCTATCGGCGATGAGTTACGTTTTGCCTTGTTAACTTCAACCGCTGTGGTTTCCAATGAAGCTGCTCCGACTGATGCAGTAGCGACCGAAATGGACAACCTCTTTGTGGTATTAAATGCATCCACTGCAGCTAAATGCGAACGTTGCTGGCATCACCGCCATGATGTGGGCGTTAATCCTTTGCACCCGCTGATTTGTATCCGCTGTGTGGATAACGTCGAAGGCGCTGGTGAAGTAAGGAAGTTTGCTTAATGTCTTTATTTAAAGGGCGTTTATTTACTGAGACTGGCTGGCGCTGGTGGTGGTTGGTTGTGCTAGTGCTGGTTGCTGACCAGCTCAGCAAAGTCTGGGTTATTCAGAATTTCAGCTTAGGCGAATCAGTGTCTTTGTTGCCGGTATTTAACTTTACTTATGCCCGCAACTACGGCGCTGCTTTTTCGTTTTTAGGTGACGCAGGTGGCTGGCAACGCTGGTTTTTTACCCTGATCGCTGTAGTGGTCAGTCTCGTATTAGCCATCTGGTTAAGCCGTTTAGCTAAAACCCAGCTGAAATTATCTTTAGCCTTGAGCCTGATTATCAGCGGCGCTATTGGTAATTTAATCGACCGCAGCCTCTATGGTTATGTGGTGGATTTTTTACATGTGTTTTATCAGAACTGGCATTACCCTATTTTTAATATCGCCGACTGCGCTATCAGCATTGGTGCCGTTTTACTGATCTGGGACAGTTTTACCAACGACAGCGAGACCCAGAAAGTCACTTCAGGAGACAAGCCGTGATCATAGGTCCAGGCAGTACTGTGATATTTCACTTTGATATTAAGTTATCCGATGGCAGCGCCGCCGAAAGCACCAGGGTGCATAACAAACCAGCCAAACTGCAAATGGGGGATGGCAGTTTGTCGCCCGCTTTTGAAGCTCAGTTGGGAGGAATGGCCGCTGGGGATAAAAGAACTTTTACCTTAGCGCCTGAAGATGCTTACGGTATGCCAAACCCCGACAATATTTATTATGTCGATCGCAGCAAGTTTTCAGCCGATGCACCTGCTCAGGTGGGCATGATTGTAGGTTTTGCTATGCCGGATGGTTCTGAACTGCCGGGTTTGATCCGTGAAGTAGTGGGTGAGTCCGTGACTGTAGATTTTAATCATCCACTGGCTGGACAGACTCTGACTTTTAACGTTGAAATCGTACAGGTTATCAATTAATTATGGATATCTTACTCGCCAATCCACGTGGTTTTTGTGCTGGTGTAGACCGTGCTATCAGCATTGTCTCCCGCGCACTGGAAATTTACGAGCCGCCTATTTATGTGCGCCATGAAGTAGTGCATAACAAATTTGTCGTCGATGGTTTACGTCGTGCAGGTGCAGTTTTTATCGACGAGCTGGACGAAGTGCCGGATGACGCCATAGTGATTTTTAGTGCTCATGGTGTATCTCAGGCTGTACGTGAACAAGCTAAAAAACGTGGTTTGAAGGTGTTTGATGCCACTTGCCCGCTGGTGACCAAAGTGCATATGGAAGTGACCCGTGCCAGTCGTAAAGGTATTGAATGTATTTTGATTGGTCATGCCGGACATCCTGAAGTAGAAGGCACTATGGGCCAATACGACAATGCTGAAGGTGGTATTTATCTGGTCGAGTCGGTCGAAGACGTTGAAAAACTGCAGGTAAAAAATCCGGCTGTATTGTGTTTTAGTAGCCAGACGACTTTATCTGTGGATGATACCGCGGATGTGATTGATGCTTTGCGAAAACGTTTCCCTGATATTGAAGGGCCACGCAAAGACGATATTTGTTACGCCACGCAAAACCGACAGGATGCAGTGCGTGAGTTGTCGGCCAAAACTGAACTCTTATTGGTGGTTGGCGCAAAAAACAGCAGTAATTCAAATCGTTTACGCGAACTGGCTGAAAAAATGGGCTGTCGTTCTTACCTGATAGACACAGCTGCAGATATTCAGCAGGACTGGTTAAAAGACGTGAAGTCTGTCGGCGTGACAGCCGGAGCTTCGGCACCTGAAGTGCTGGTGCAGCAAGTGGTACAGCGTCTGAGCGAATGGGGGGGTAAACAAGTGATTGAGCATCCTGGCCGTGAAGAAAACGTTATTTTTGCCGTGCCGGCAGAGCTTCGCTAACACTGTCATTTCAAATAGTTTTCCCTTTGTTAACCAGCTGTGCCTGAAGCTTGGGCTGCAGGCACAGCTGCGCTGTTGAGCGGCTAGCGTCCTGCCAATCTTTTGCTATGCTTAAACCCTTGGTCCTTTTCAGCAGGTGGCCTATGGGAGTAGTAAACAAATGGATGATCGTCCTTTGTTACAGCGGCAAAAAGCTTTTACCCTGATTGAACTGATGATTTCCCTTCTGGTGCTCTTGGTGCTCGTGGCCGTTGCTGTGCCTTCTTTTACCGATTTATTAGCCAGAAATCGATTGTCCAGCCAAGCCAATGAACTGCTTTCTGTGATCCAACTGGCGCGCTCTGAAGCCATTAAACAAAATCAAACCATACGTTTATGTAAGGCAAATGCCGAACTAAACGACTGTTCTGCTGCAAGTGGTTCCTGGGAAGGTTGGTTGGTGACGGATACAGCCTCACCTGTTCTGGTGATCCGGGCCGGCCGCTTTGACGAGCGCCTGATCATCAGCGCTGCTTTTACTGAACTGCGTTTTAGTGGCCAGGGCTTGATCCGCAGCCAAAGCAATCAACCGCTCAATTCCAGTTTTAGCTTATGTGCCGATGGCCCTGACTTTGCGGACAATGGCAGAACCCTGACTTTCTTATCCGGTGGGCGCAGCAGTATTCAGCTGTCCCAATGCGGCAGTTGATAAGGAACGCCCATGCACAGCCTCAATAGCACCAATCATCACAACTGTTGTTTTGGGTCAACACAACTAGGCATAGCCTTGATTGAGATCCTGATTGCGGTGCTGGTACTGGCCATAGGTTTATTGGGCATAGCCGCTTTGCAAAGCAGCTCGGTGCGCTATAGCCAAAGTGCTCAGGAGCGCACCACTGCACTGATTATGGCTGGCACTTTAACTGAAATAATCCGCTCCAACCCTGTTGTGGCCAGAGCAGGCTCTTACGCAGGGAACTGCGAGTCTGAATTGCTGGCTGACTGGGCGCTGCAGTTACAACTCGCTACCGGAACCAGCAGTTGTCCAGAAGTGGAGTGGGATGCCGCTGCTGGTGTTTATACTATCAGTATTAGTTGGCTGGACGAAAAGGTAACAGGTTCCAGTCATTTCGAAATTCAGGTGCGGCCATGAAACAGCAGCAGGGTTTTACTTTATCTGAACTGATGATCGCTATGCTGCTTGGCTTGTTGCTGACAGGTTCTGTGATAGGGGTGTATTTATCCAACAGTAAAACGGCCGAACTGAATACAGTGCTGGGCGAATTACAAAACTCCAGCCGAACTACGTTTGAGCTGATGGCCAATGACATCCGTCGCTCAGGTTATATTGGCTGTGGCAATGCGTCCCGCGTGGTGAATGTGCTCAATGCAGCTAATGTAGCAGGCTCGGCCTGGGCTGTCTGGAATGGCGGAATTGAAGGTTTTCAGCAGCCTGCTCCAGCAATCAATGGAGTGACTCCGCTGGCTGGTACAGATGCTATCCGGCTGATGTTTGGCTCTGGTCGTAGCTACAGCGTGGAATCCCATGATGCGGCACTAAGCCAACTGCTACTCAGTACAGAGCATCAGTTACAAAATGGTGATTTATTAATACTTTGTGATGAAACCTTAAGCAGTATTTTTAGCGTCAGCGGGACCGACTTAACCAGCATATTCCATGAAGTGAATGCCAGTAACTGTACTTCAGGTTTGGGTTTTCCACTCTTGTGTGATGGTGCCGCAGGCACAGTAAAACAATATGCAGTCAATGCCATGCTGATGAATTTTGATTCGGTCAGCTGGTATGTAGCCCCCAGCTCGGATCAACAAAGTACCTCTTTGTTTCGGGTCAGAAATAACAGTGCGGCTGAAGAAATTCTCTATGGTGTCACTGATTTACAGCTTGAGTTTATGGACGAGCGCAGCAGAAGCTGGCGTGACGCCAATCTGGTATCGGATTGGATGGATATTATTTCAGTGCGTATTTCATTGCAGTTTGCCGCTACCGGGGCTTCGGATCTGCAGTTACCTGAACAAATGAGCCGGATGAATTATCAGATCAGCATCAGGAACAGGATTTGATTATGAAAGCAGCGGGAATTCAGTTCTCTCATCCTATCCGTCAACAGCAGGGTATAGTGCTGGTCATTAGCTTATTGTTGTTATTAGCCATTACCCTGGTCGCTGTCAGCAGTATGCAATCAAGTTTATTGCAGGAGCGCATGAGCGCCAATTTATACGACCGGCAATCGTCCTACCAACAAGTGGAAGCGGCGTTACTGGAGGCTGAGGTTATGCTGAATGTGAACGACCCTGTTGCGCTGATTGATGGCGCAGGGGTTTATGATTTACCTGCGGTTGGTGCTGACGATCGCTGGAATGACAACGGGCTGCTTTGGCTGTCAGCTACTGCACTGAATAACGACAGCGAAACCGGTGCACAGTTTCTGATTGAATATATGGGCGACTGGCCTTATCCGCCTGAATGCGCTGATGTGGCCAGTAAAGACAAAATTTCTGTGGGTTGTTTATCACCCACTTTTCGTATTACGGCACGTACTGTGTCAGACAACGGCAGGGCTGCGGTCATGCTGCAAAGTTTATTCAGGCGCTAATCTGCTGAGGCTGATGTGATGAGACTAAAAACATCCTGCATAAGACCCATGGCATTGAGTTTAATGCTCACCAGCTTTTACAGTATAGCCGCGCTGGATTTAACCTCACCGCCGCTGCAAACCGGCAGCTCGGTAGAACCCAATATCATGTTTATGATTGATGACTCAGGCTCAATGCACTGGGAAATTACCCCGGATCTCTATGCCGATAATCCACATTATGTGTATCCCAGAGTGACGGGTATTTATGGTGACGGAGACGCCACTCATCAGGTGGTTTCTTTTCGGGATGAAAGCAATGGCACTAACCTGAACGCTGCCAATAATAACGAAGCCTTGTATGCCAGAGCCATGCGTTCTTATGCGCTGAATAAATCCTACTATAATCCGGCTATTACCTATAAACCCTGGATTAAAGCCGATGGCACTTCGTATCCAAATTCTAACCCGGCTGCAGCTTATCATCATCCATTCCGAACCTTCAAAGGCAGCCGCAACCTGACTGTGAATGAAACCTCCAGCGCGGGCTGGCGCTATTGCACTATTACGGCAACAACCAAAAGCAATTGCCAGAACACTACAGCAAGCCGGACTTTTTACCCCGCGGTCTACTACAACCATACGGGCGGCAGTTTATTTACCTACAGCAATTACCAGCGCGTGGAAATTAATGCTGCCACTTTAAGCTACAGCGGCGAAGGGCGGCTGAATCGAACGGACTGCACTGCAGGTACCTGTAGCTACGATCAGGAAATGCAGAATTTTGCAAATTGGTACACTTATTACCGCTCACGCTTATTGGCTTCTCAGGCTGGTATAGGCCGCGCTTTTTCTACTCAGACTGAAGCGCTGCGTGTAGGCTTTGGTGCTATTAATAAAGGCAGCAGCACAGTAGATGGCTCCAGTATCAGCACCATAGTGAACGGAGTGCGGCCTTTTACCGGCAATGCCAAACAAAATTTTTACGATCAACTGTATGAACGGGTATACGACTATAACGGCACTCCACTGCGCAAAGCATTAAATGACGCAGGTTTGTACTATTCCAGAACAGACAACAAAGGCCCATGGGGAGAAGAGCCCGGGACTGATGATGCTAGCCAACATATTATGTGCCGCCAAAGCTACAGCATTTTGATGACAGATGGTTACTGGAGCGAAGACAGCGCATCACAAGCGCAAACCAGTGCAGCGCGTAATAACAACGATGGCAGTACTAGCAATAATCAAACCATCAGCAGGCCAGGCGGGATCTCTTATGTGTATGCGCCATCAGGGCCATTTTCCGATGGTCGCAGTAACACGCTGGCTGATGTGGCTATGTACTATTGGAAGCGGGATTTACGGCCAGATCTGGATAACTTAGTCCCCACAAGCCCTATTAATCCGGCCTTTTGGCAGCATATGGTCACTTTTGGTGTCGGTCTTGGAGTAGAAGGCACTATCAGTTCTACTACAGCTTTTAATGCTATTGGCTCGGCCAGTGCTATTTCTTGGCCAGATCCACTGGATACACAACCCGCAAAAATTGATGATTTATTGCATGCGGCTGTGAATAGCAGAGGCGGCTTTTTCAGTGCGGCTGACCCGGACACTTTTGCCGCAGGATTATCCAATACCTTGTCCGCTATTATTGCCCGGGTGGCGTCCGGATCAAATTTAGCGGGCACCACCACGTCATTGCAGGCGGAACAAAGTGTGTATCAGGGCCGTTTTAACAGCGGTGACTGGAGTGGAGATCTGGTGAATTACAATATTGAAGACACCACCAGTTATGTCTGGAGTGCAGCTGAAGAAATGCCGGATTGGGACGACAGAGTGATTTATTTTGGCAAAACAGAAACCGCTGCAGATGTGTTTGTCTGGGCCAACTTAACCAGTGGTGTTGGCAGCCAGCAAGCTGCTTTGGGCAGCAGCAATGTGGTGGATTATTTACGTGGTAACAGCGCACTGGAACAACAAAATGGCGGCAGCTATCGCAACAGATCCACAGCTTTAGGTGATATTGCCAACTCTTCTCCTGTGTATGTCGGCGCCCCTGTGAATTTTAACTACCATGCGTATAGCTGGCCTGAATCCAGCAGCTACAAAGCGCATATCGCGGCTTATAAAAACAGGCAGCCGCTGATTTATGTCGGTGCTAATGACGGTATGTTACACGCCTTTAATGCCACTACTGGTGCTGAAGCTTTTGCTTATGTGCCAAAGCAGATGCTGACGGCAGCTACAAACCTTAAAGCCCTGAGTGAACCTAATGTCAGTGGCGTGATCCAAAAAGATTATTTTGTTGACGGCACAGCAGTGTCTGCCGATGTGTATTTTGATGGCAGTTGGCGTACTGTGCTGGTTGGCAGCACTGGCCGGGGCGGCAATAGTTTGTTTGCGCTTGATATTACCGACCCGGGGCAAATCAGCGAAGCCAGTTTGTTATGGGATAAAAGCTTTCCAGAGTTAGGGATAACTACAGCCAAACCTGTGGTGACCCGCTTAAATAATGGCAAATGGGCTGTGGTGATTGGTTATGGTTACAACAACAGCACAGGCCGGCCAGGCTTGTTAGTGCTGGACATCGAGACTGGTATTTCTATGGCTGCCGGTAATGATCTGGAAGTGACAACGGGTTCAGGGGATACAGGCTTGGGCCAGATTGAAGGCTGGGATCACAGCAAAAATGGCAATACGGACTGGTTTTTTGCCGGAGATTTACAAGGCAATGTCTGGAAGTTTGATTTATCGTCAAACAACCCGGGAAACTGGAACATAGCTTATGGCGGCGGGCCTTTGTATCAGGCAGAAGATGCGGCTGGTGATCCACAATCTATTACCGGCGGTATAGCGCTCGGGTCTGAACCTAAAACCGGCAAGTTGTGGCTGTTTTTTGGCACAGGCCGTTATCTGGAAACTCCAGACCCTCAACTGGATGAAGAACAAAGCTGGTACGGCATTATGGACGGCACAGCTTTGTCTGGCCGGACTTTACTTAAAGAGCGAACTTTAACCAACGTCAGCCACAGCAATGGCACTGAAGGACGCACAGTGTCTGCTTCTGCTGCCAATGATATGGCTGGTTTTCAGGGCTGGTTTATCGACCTGCCCGATACCCGCGAACGTATTGTGTCGTCGCCTCGTTTAGTAGGCACTACTTTAGTAGTGAACAGTATTATTCCGGACAGCAATGTCTGTAATCCTGAAGGGGATGGTTATGTCATGGCCATCGATCCTTTTCATGGTGGCCGCCTGAAATACCACTTTTTCGATATTTCAGGCGATGAAGGTTTTAATCAGGACGATGGGGTGGCAGAAGGGGATGAGATAGTAGAAATGTCCGGTGTACGTTTTAACAGTATGCCCACTGAACCACTATTTTTTGAAGACAAAATGGCGGTAGGTTTGGCCGACACCAATGTGGTGAATTTAGACGTAAACACTCAAATCAGACGTGGCCGCGTGTCATGGCGCGAGGTAGACAACTAATGCAAAGTACCAAAGCCCAAGGGTTTTCTCTGGTGGAGTTACTGATCGCCATTACGATCATCGGCACTTTAACTGCTATTGCTGTGCCTTCGTATCAGGGCTATATGCTGAGCAGTGCCCGCGCCAGTGCTACTGCCTGTTTATTGGAATACGCCCAGTTTATGGAAAGGGTCTATACCACCAACATGACCTATGCTACCAATAATGGCGCAGCAACAGAGTTGCCAACTTTGCAATGCAGCAATGACTTATCCGACCGTTTTAACTTTGATCTTGATAATGTAGCCAGCCGCACTTTTACTCTGACAGCAACAGCCAAAAGCGCGCAAGCCGCTGACGACTGCACTTCATTAAGCTACAACCAGGCGGGAATTAAAGGCGCCAACGGTGGCACTGGTGCGACCATTGTGAAAAAGTGCTGGTAAGATTTGACCTTTTAAGGAACGCAGGTAAATTTAAAGTAAACGGACTTTGAAGGGCGCAAGGATATGCCGAATGCCTCAGGTTTTACCTTAACCGAAGTTCTGATCAGTTTATTATTGCTATGTCTTACAGGGCTTGGCGTTTTAAGTGCGTCTTTATTTGCCCGCCAGCAAGTGATCATGGCAACCCAGCAAACCATAGCTTTGTCTTTAACCACTGAATTGGCCAGCCGTATGGCAAGTCATGACAGTTCTGCCGGCTATTATGAGGGCGTTCATCCGCTCTGGACAACGGCTGAATCCGCAGCATGCACTGGAGGTCATTCCTGTGATACGGAGCAACTGAGTCAGTTTCATTTATACAGCACCTTAAGTGCGTCAGGTCACCCCCAGAGTTTGCAGCTACTGCAACAGCCTGCGCTTTGTATTCGCCAACAGGCGGATCAGAGACTGGTGCAGTTAAGCTGGCGGTCTCAGGCCAAAGTACAAATTCAGCGTCCGGTCTCTGTGTGTGATTTATCGCCTAACCGGCTGCAACTTTCCGTGGTGGTGCCTTGAAATGCGCGGTTTCACCTTACTGGAAGTGCTGATCAGTCTGACTTTAGGTTTAGTTTTGATGACCTTTTTGGTCGGGACTTTGTTTGCCACTCAGCAATCCAACCGGCAAACACAACAGCTGGTGCAATTGCAGCAAAATAGCCAGATGTTGTTGAGTTTGTTCCAGTCTGAATTGCCAAATATGATGTTTTTTGCTGGCCGCAGTCTGGCAGATGTGGCCTCAGCTTCGCATCAGTTACCTGCGGTATTAGGTGACTGTGTTGCTGAGTCTGATGCCGGCAGTTTCCCTATGAAAAACCAGCCTTATCTGACGCTTTATGCAGAACAAGTGAAGCAAAAAAAGCATCTGAGCTGCTTAAGTCAGCCCAAAGCTGGCTCTGAGATCTTGCAATTCAAACGTATAGTGGGCAGCAGTGTACTGGCCACTCAGATGCGCGCGAACCGATTTTATTTCGAAACCTCAGCGGCGAGCAGTCGCTTTGTTAATAGTTCCAGTGCTGAGTTGATCCCTGATTCATTGTACTGGCCTTTTTCTCACGAGGTTTTTTATATCAGTGAACAAAAACACGCGGGCAAGACTGTGCCGGTTTTAATGCGAAAACGCTTAATTCGCAATGCGGCAGGACAATCCATTATGGATACCGATTCTATTATGGATGGCGTAGAGCGTATGCATTTCGAATTTGGCTTAGACGCCAATTTAGATGGTCAGGTGGATTATTACCTGGCGACAGCACAAATGCAGCCAGAGCATTGGCAGCAGCAAAAACACCGTATTATTAATATTAAGTTTTACCTGTTGTTACGTAGTTTAGATGAAGACTTTAGTTACCAAAATAATCAGCTTTATCAGATGGGACAGGAGTGGTTTAAAGCTCCCTCTGATCCGTTCCGACGCCTGTTAGTCAGCAGTTCTGTGGCATTTAGCAACACACGCTTATAAAAGGAGGTCGTTATGATGTTGAGTTCTAAAGGTTTTATTCTGGTTACCACCTTGATATTAATGCTGGTTTTAACCTGCATTACTATACCTATGCTGGTTCAAACCAGCTTGAGCCAAAAGTTGGCGGGCAGTGCGACTTTGGCTGTTCAGCTAAAGCAACAAACCCAAAATAAGCATGTGCAGCAGTTACAACAGCTAACACAAGGTGAATTTGAATCCGGAGTTTTTACTGTCGTTCCCTGTCCGGCGCTTTATGCTGCCTGGAGTGATCTTTCGTTGCAGTGTGAGTGGCATCAGCTTCGCACTACCGGAGGCGCATTGCATCATCAGCATAGTGTGACCAGCTTTTTAGTCAGGCAATCTTTGCCTGAAGGAGGCAGGGATGGGCTTTATTAGGTTTGGGCTCTGGCTGTTGTTATTCAGTCATCCACTGTCGGCAGACAGCTACTGGAGCCATGTACCGGGTTTTGGCTCAGTGCAACTGACAGAACTAAATCAGGAACAGCATACTGCATTAGCAAGCCATTTAAAGCTGAGTCAGGAAGATGCCACACTATGGCTGGATCATTTGCCTGCTCAATTGGACGCTTTATCCTGCAGTACACTGGATGCACAAAGTCAGCCCCTGCCTGCTTATGTTGATGCAGGCTATCAGGTGGTCAGCTATGCCGGCGTGTTGAGATTCAAAACGGATGATCAGACAAAAGACACCCTCTGGTGGTTGCCCTGGCCGTTGTTACCCTCCTTATCTCAGATCAGAGCTGAACTGGAAGATGTGGCCCTGCAGGTTCATCAGCCGCTGCTACTCACTGAGCAAGATCTGAAACAAAATGATCAGTTTATTCTTATCAGTGGCAGCAGCGATCAGAATCCGTCGTATTTTGCCCTGAAGCTCAACCCCCTGCATCTGCCTGAACTCTTGTGGTCTGCCACTACTGCAGTGGCTGGTTTTGAAGAATTAACAGGTGCTATGGCGCAACCCGTATTACTGGCAGAGCAGGTTCAGGGGCCTGGTGAGTCGTCTTTGTCGCTTTTGTTACCCAATACCGGAGCGACGGAACAAAAAACACTGTTTTATAAAGTAGAAGCCTTGACAGGCAAGGTGCGTGGCAGGTTGGGCGCCGGGCAGAAAGTGTCTGATTTATCCGGAGCCCTGACTGTGTACGATCAAAACAGGGATTCAATTTCAGACAGCGTGGTCTTCAGCACCAAAGCTGGCCAGGTCTGGCAGGTTCAAATGGAGAATCACCATTTTTATGACATGCAGCCGATTGCTGATTTGTCATCCCTTGATTTCAGCGACATACAATTTGTCCGCACCTTGTATGCTGCTGTTCCGGTGGGCGGATCAGGCAGCGATTTTCATTCCAGACGCAGTCAATGGCTGGTGCTGTTGGGAGCTTTGCGGCAGCAGCAAAGTGTCCTGGTGCTATTAAAACTCCAGAAAGGGTCCTCTGCCACGTCTGCAGATTTAGTCGACCGGACTTTGCCTGCGGCACCAGGCCTTGCGGTATTAACCGATCAGGATTGGCAGCAAATCCAACAGAAAAATGGTTGGTACAGCCATATTGCCGGGCGCTTGACTCAACCTCCTGTTGTGGCTGCCGGTGTCGTGTATCTAAGCCTGTCGCAGCAGGATCCAACGCAGATCTGTAGCATTGATCAGGCATCATCAGCTTTAATGGCTTTGCATTTACATCATGCGTCTTCTGTCTATCGCCAGCCGCTTTTACCCTTAGAAAAAACCGTGGGAGCTCTGGTTGTTAAAACCAATGCACAGGGCGGTTTTTCGCTGATTGATCAGAGCCAGCAACAGGTACTCATAGATAATCTGCTGGAGATCAGTCCCGATTGCAGCCATTGCAGTAAACCTTTACAACAAGTTAGCTTCCCGCGCTGGCAGTTAATGGGGACTTACCATAGTGAAGAAGGAGCTTATGAATGAAGCTCAGGACGCAAGGCATAGGCTTAATTGAACTCTTGGTGGTGCTGGCTATTATGGGCATTCTGGCTTCTGTGTTATTACCTGGTTATCAGGACCACGTATTAAAAGGCCACAGAGCTGAAGCTATGCAAGCGTTGTTGAAAGTGGCAGGCTTGCAGGAGATGTTACTGGTGGATCAACACAGATATAGCGCCGATCTGACTGAACTGGGTTTTGCGGCTAAGCAGTTTGTCACCGAATCCGGTCGTTATAAAGTCAGTGCTGTGGTCACAGAGCAAGGTTATTTGCTCAAAGCACAGGCACAGCAGGCTCAGAGCGAAGATAAAAGCTGTCAGGTATTTCTGCTGAACAGCTATGGTCAAAAAAGCAGTGAACCCGATTCAGCCTGCTGGAGTTATTAATAAGGACAGAGGCTGTTTTCCTGCCATAAACGGCTTCGACCAGCCTGACTAACGCTCAATCTGAAGTGCCAGCGGTAAGGCTCTTTACTGCAATAAACAAAAGTACCTGACCCTAATAAATCCAGACTGCCGTCACTGCGAAACTGCAGTGACGGCCTGTTGTAAAACAATTGGTGGCTATGAACAGGGTGTTTCAGTTCACGTAACAACAAGTCCTGCCAACTTTTTAAACCTTTCTGATGCAACTGAATAGGAGCCGAATTCCAGTCTGAACTGCATAGTTGCCCATGACGTGGGCATAGTTGTACCGGCTTTTGCTGGGCTATTGCATGGACTTTGGCATAAGCCAGATGCTGACTCAGTTGGCGCATAAAGTGTTCGGCCTGCAAGCGTTGCCACAGTTCCCGTAAATTAGGCATGCCTATAGCTGAAAGTATCGCAACAATAGCCAATACAATTAAAAGCTCTATCAGGCTAAAAGCCTGTATTTTTGGGATCTTTTGGTGATATCGCATAAGCCCGGCCATCCGTGGAATCTATCTGCTTTAGTTTAGTTGCATTTATGTTAAATATCTAAATGCCAGCTGAAATACAGCTTCTGCCGCTGTCTGATTGAGTCCTGCGGTAAAAATCGCTACCATAGCGGCAGTTTTTTCATCCTTTAGTGCAGGTTCAGATGTCCTCTGCTGTCTCTATTACCCTGGTACAGCAGCCTTTTATTGTGGCTGCTGTGGCGCAAAACACTGCAAAAGTGCTGGAGATTGCCACAGGCAGTCAAAGCGATTTGTTGTTATTTCCTGAGCTGACTTTAACTGGCTACCCACCTGAAGATTTATTGTTGCGGTCTGATTTGCAGCTGTTGGTTGAACAAAGCCTGCAGCAGATATGTGCGGCTAAGTTGCCAAATACACTGGTTGTGGGTCACCCCTGGCGTGACGGCGAGGTTTTGTATAACGCTGCCTCCGTGATCCAAAATGGTGAAGTGATAACACGTTATTACAAACAGGCTTTGCCAAATCACAGCGTTTTTGATGAAAAACGTTATTTTACTGAAGGCACAGAAGCTTGTAGTTTTGAGCTGAAAGGCCAACGTTTTGCCGTGCTGATTTGCGAAGATGTCTGGCAGGGCGCTCCTGCAGCTTTAGCCAAAGAGCAGGGCGCGGACTGGGCTTTGGTACTTAATGCTTCCCCTTACGAAATCGGCAAAGCCTCACGGCGTGAAGAGTTACTGCAAACCCTGGCCAAACACCTGCATTTAGGTTTTGTGTATGTGAATCATGTGATTGGTCAGGACGAACTGGTCTTTGATGGTCAGTCTCTGGTGGTCAGCCCCGATGCACAATTGCTGTTCCGTGGTAAAGCCTGTGAGCCAGAACTTGCGACAGTCAATTTAGCCGCCCGTGGTCAGCATTATGGCCATGTCGAGCTTGCACCACGCTTATCTGTTGAGGCTGAAGTCTATGCCGCTTTAGTGATGGCGACCCGCGATTATATTCAGCACAACGGTTTCCCTGGCGCAGTGCTTGGGTTATCTGGTGGTATCGACTCAGCCTTAACCCTGGCGATAGCTGCAGATGCGATAGGTGCGGATAAAGTACAAGCCCTGATGCTGCCTTTTGCTTATACCTCGTCTATGAGTGTGGAAGATGCGAAAGCTCAGGCACAAGTGATGGGCGTTGAGTTTGATTCCGTCTCTATTGAACCTATGTACAACAGCTTTATGCAGCAACTTACGCCGCTGTTTAAAGGCCGTGGTAAAGACACGACAGAAGAAAACCTGCAGGCCCGTATTCGTGGTGTGTTATTAATGGCGATGTCGAATAAAACCGGCCGTATGCTACTCACTACAGGCAATAAAAGTGAAAACGCTGTAGGCTACTGCACTTTGTATGGGGATATGTGTGGTGGTTTTGCCGTTATTAAAGATGTGCCAAAAACCCTGGTGTATCGTTTAGCAGAGTATCGCAACAGTATCTCGCCTGTGATCCCACAGCGGGTGATAGACAGGCCACCATCCGCTGAGCTGGCACCGGATCAAACCGATCAGGACAATTTGCCACCTTACGATGATTTAGATGCGATGATTGACGCTTATGTCGAACAGGACAAGTCACTGCCTGAGATAGTGGCGATGGGCTATGATGAAGCGACAGTTCGCCGGGTTTTAAATCTAATCGATATTAACGAATACAAAAGACGCCAGTCGGCTGTGGGTCCAAAAGTGACCAGCCGCAACTTTGGTAAAGACAGAAGATACCCCATCACATCGTGGATGCGGAAACAGCGCTGAGGAAGTCATGAAAAAAGTTGAAGCTATTATTAAGCCTTTTAAATTAGACGATGTACGGGAAGCTCTGGCCGAAATTAATATCACTGGCATGACAGTGACTGAGGTCAAAGGTTTTGGCCGCCAGAAAGGTCATACCGAACTGTACCGTGGTGCTGAGTATATGGTCGACTTTTTACCTAAGGTAAAAATTGAGTTGGTACTGCCGGATGATCAGGTCGAACGTTGTATTGATGTGATTATCAAAACTGCCCAGACAGGCCGTATTGGTGATGGCAAAATTTTTGTGTTTGATGTGGAACGGGTTATTCGTATCCGCACAGGCGAAGAAAACGAAGACGCGGTGTAAAACGCCGCATCAATAAAAAAGGGGTAAAACCATCGGCTTTACCCCTTTTCATTTAGAGCTTTGTGCCCTTAGATCTTTTTGTATTTAATGCGGTGCGGTTGCATTGCATCACTACCGTAGGTGGCTTTCATCCAGGTCTCGTAGTCTGAATAGTTACCTTCGAAGAAGTTCACTTTGCCTTCATCGCGGTAATCCAGAATATGAGTGGCAATACGGTCAAGGAACCAACGGTCGTGCGAGATCACCATGGCGCAGCCTGGGAAGTCGAGGATGGCGTTTTCCAGAGCCCGTAAAGTTTCTACGTCCAAATCGTTGGTCGGTTCATCCAGTAACAGCATGTTGCCGCCCGCTTTTAACAGCGCCGCTAAATGCACACGGTTGCGCTCACCACCGGACAAGTCACCAATAAACTTCTGCTGATCGTTGCCTTTAAAGTTAAAGCGACCAACATAAGCACGGCTAGGAATTTGGAAGTTACCAATTTGCAGAATGTCCTGACCGTTGGAGATTTCCTGCCATACGGTATTTTTCGGGTTCATGCTGTCACGGAATTGATCCACGCTGGCGATTTGTACTGTATCACCCACTTCAATAGTGCCGCCGTCCGCTTGTTCCATGCCGGTGATCATTTTAAACAGTGTCGATTTACCGGCACCGTTCGGACCGATAATACCTACTATGGCGCCTTTTGGAATGCTGAAGCTTAAATCGTCAATCAAGACACGGTCGCCAAAGGTTTTACGCAGGTTTTTCACTTCCAGCACTTTGTCGCCTAAACGTGGTCCTGGTGGAATAAACAGCTCGTTGGTTTCGTTACGTTTCTGGAAGTCCTGGCTTTGCAGTTCTTCAAAACGTGCCATACGGGCCTTGCTCTTGGCATGACGGCCTTTTGGATTGGTACGAACCCATTCCAGTTCCTGCTTGATCGAACGCTGACGCGCATTTTCGCTGCGTTCTTCCTGTTCTAAACGGGCATCTTTTTGCTCTAACCAGGAAGAGTAGTTGCCTTCCCACGGAATACCTTCACCGCGGTCCAGCTCTAAAATCCAGCCAGCTACGTTGTCGAGGAAATAACGGTCGTGGGTAATGGCCACTACAGTGCCAGTGTAATCGTGCAGGAAACGTTCTAACCAGGCCACAGATTCAGCGTCCAAGTGGTTAGTAGGTTCGTCCAGCAGCAGCATGTCTGGTTTTTCTAACAGTAAACGGCAGATAGCCACACGGCGGCGTTCACCACCAGATAAGTGTTTAATCAGCGCATCCCAGGCTGGCAGACGCAAGGCATCGGCAGCACGGTCAAGGATATTGTCGAGGTTATGACCTTCTTTGGCCTGAATAATAGCTTCCAGCTCACCTTGTTCACGGGCTAAAGCGTCAAAGTCAGCATTTTCTTCTGCGTAAGCAGCGTATACCTGATCCAAACGGGTTAAGGCGTTTTTCACATCAGAAACAGCTTCTTCTACCACTTCACGCACGGTTTTTTCCGGGTCGAGTTGAGGTTCCTGTGGCAAATAACCAATATTGATACCGGCTAAAGCACGGGCTTCACCGTCAAACTCCTGGTCCACACCTGCCATAATACGCAGCAAGCTGGATTTACCTGAACCGTTTAAACCCAAAACACCAATTTTTGCACCAGGGAAAAACGACAACGAAATGTCTTTTAAAATAGTGCGTTTTGGCGGCACTACTTTCGACATGCGGTACATGCTGTAAATATACTGAGCCATAAGAGTCACTCATCTTGTTGTTTAGAATGCGGCAATTGTACGTTATTTTTAAAAAACAGGGGAACAGCACCAGGCAGGAAAGGGCATTTTAATTCGTCTTTAATCTGGTTTTCTGCTCTAATAGTCGCAATTAAACTAACAGTTACTATAAAGGTGGTTGCCATGGGCGAATATTCACATGATCCGGTGTTTCAAAATTTTATTGCGGAAGCCAAAACCCATGGTGTGGTTTGGACTTTAGCAAACGGCGAAGACTTGCTGGTGGTGGAGTCTGTTGATTTTGAAGATACAGACGTGATGCCATTCTGGTCCAGTCAGGAAGCGGCTTTAGTGCATTGCTCGGATGAATGGTCTGACTACAAACCTGAAGCTATTCCACTGGATGTATTCTGTGAAGGCTGGCTGCAGGAAATGTACGACGATGGCGTTCTGATTGGCACCAACTGGGATGAATCCTTAAATGGCCCGGAAGTAGAGCCGCGTGAAATTTTAGAAGCTTTGGCTTTAGTGCAATAAAGTCAGATGCATAAAAGGGCGACTCAGGTCGCCTTTTTTGTATCTGCAGGAAATCGCAGCATCTGATGCAGGGTCTGTTGTTACAGCTCAGATCCAACATCTGCTTTGGTCCGTATGGTTCACATAGTTAAATAACAGGAGCTCATAATGAAAACAATGAAAAAAATGCTGACGGGCGCTTTACTGCTCAGCGCAAGCGGTGTCGCTTTTGCCAATAGCTGTGGCGAAATTCTTGGCCATTCACTGCCTCAATTACGTAAAAAAGAAACTCTGGATTTATGTGAAACCTATAAAGGTAAAACTTTATTGATCGTCAATACCGCCAGCAAATGTGGTTTTACTCCTCAATTTACTGCGTTGCAGTCCTTGTATGAAAAGTACAAGGATCAAGGTTTGGTGGTCTTAGGTTTCCCGTCAGACGATTTTATGCAGGAACATGATGATGCAGAAAAAACTGCTGAAGTCTGCTACATCAACTACGGCGTGACTTTCCCTATGTTTGCCACCAGCGCTGTACGCGGCAGTGATGTAAATCCGGTATTTAAAGCCTTAATCGCCAAAACAGGTGAAAAACCATCCTGGAATTTTAATAAGTATCTGGTCAGCAAAGACGAGCAACAGGTCAAACACTTTGGCAGCAAGGTGTCGCCAGATGACGCTGATTTTGTTAAAGAAGTGGAAGCTTTATTAAAAGCTGACTAAATCCGTTGCTATTACATGCCAAAGGTCAGCTGATGCTGGCCTTTTTTTATTCTGTTTGTGCAGCATGAAGCCTGCTTGCTTATTCTTTTAGTGAAGTTTAATATTTCTTTTAGTTATTAAAGATGTCTGGTTTTTTATGTCGGCTCTGGTACTGATTTCAGCTTTAATTATTGGCTTAAGCGTAGGCTTATTAGGATCGGGTGGTTCTATTCTGACCGTACCTGTGCTGGTGCATTTGGTGCAGTTGCCGGAAAAAGTCGCGATAGTGTCGTCTTTGGGTGTAGTGGCTCAAATCAGCTTTATCGCTTTATTGCCTTACCTGTGGCGACGCCATCTTGATTTCACTCTATTTAAGCGTTTTGCGGTGCCGGCTTTTTTTGGCACTTTGCTGGGTGTTGCTTTAGCGCAGTGGCTGCACTCCTCTTTTCAACTACTCATTCTTGCTGTTTTAATGTTGGGCAGCGCCGCTAACATGTGGCGTCAACGCATCTGGCAATGGCAAATTCATTCCCCTGTGCTGCTGGCTGTTCTGGCTATGGCGTTAGGTATGCTGACCGGTTTGGTGGGGGTGGGGGGCGGCTTTTTAATAGTTCCCTTACTGCTTGCGGTAACAACAATCCCTATGTCAGGTGCTATAGCCTGTAGTCTGGCATTAATTTTTCTGCAAAGCAGCACTGGCTTTATCAGCCATTACTGGCTGATGTCTGTTCAGGGAGAAAGCTTGCCGCTGGAACTGATTGGCTGGCTGGGGTTAATTGGTGCTGGGGGCAGTTTGCTTGGCATCATCTTGTCGGCTTATATTCCACAGCTCTGGGTGCGGAAAAGCTTTTCTATACTGCTGATGGGGACTGCGGTCTCATTACTTTGGCCTGTCTTCTCTTTATGACGAGGCCTGGAAACCAGTGTCTACTTCTGTGGCATTGTGGGTAGCCGCGATTCTTGCCAACTCGTCACAACGTTCGTTTTCCGGATGACCGGCATGGCCTTTGACCCAATGCCAGTTCACTTTATGTCCCTGACAAGCAGCATCTAAGCGACGCCATAAATCCTGATTTTTTACAGGTTCCCGCTGACTTGTTTTCCAGTTGTTTTTTTTCCAGTTGGCCAGCCACTGCGTAATACCTAAGCGCACATACTGGCTGTCTGTGGTCAAATCCACATCACAAGGTTGTTTTAAACTCTCCAGACCAACAATAGCCGCCAGTAACTCCATTCTGTTATTGGTGGTTTGCTGGTAGCCGCCAGACATTTCTTTTTGGTGCTCCTGATAACGTAAAACCACGCCATAACCACCTGGCCCCGGGTTTCCAAGACAAGATCCGTCTGTATAGATTGCTACTGTTTTACGCATCGATGCTTCCCACAACTGAAATCGGCGTATAATCTAACGTAAAAGCGCTAAGAACACGAATCAGAATGCTGAAAAGACAGATAGTACTAGACACCGAAACCACAGGTTTAAGCCCGCAGGAAGGCCATCGCATCATAGAAATTGGTTGTGTGGAGCTGATGAACCGTCGGTTGACCGGCAACAATTTCCATGTCTATTTACAACCGGACCGGCTCATTGATCAGGAAGCCATAGCGGTTCATGGTATTACCAATGAGTTTTTAATAGGAAAACCACGGTTTGGCGAAATAGCACAGCAGTTTTGTCAGTATATAGCGGGTGCCGAACTGGTGATCCACAACGCAGCCTTCGACGTTGGCTTTATCAACCATGAATTTAATCTGCTGCGTCCTGCATTAGCACCTGTTACAGATATTTGTGCTGTACTGGATACGCTGAAAATGGCGCGTGAAGCCCATCCTGGGCAGAAAAATAACCTCGATGCTCTGTGTCGTCGCTACGACATTAACAACAGTCACCGTACCTTACACGGCGCCTTGCTGGATGCTGAAATTCTGGCTGATGTCTATCTGGCGATGACAGGGGGGCAGGTTAGCTTAAATTTAGCCAATGACGAACAAGCAGCAGCCCAACAAAATGTGGTGGTAGGGCAACTGAAACGCACCAGTCGTTTACCTGTTATTTTTGCCTCTGAAACTGAATTGCAGTCGCATGAGCAACGTTTGGATCTGGTGCAGAAAAAAGGAGGAAGTTGCTTGTGGCGAAATTAATGTACACGCTTCTTTTCTGTTTGAGCCTGCAGTTGATGGCGCAGGATCTTGCCGTCACAACGGACAGCGTCGGCGAATCGCTGGAGGATCCAACAGGCTTAAGTTTGCTGCCTGATTTACCCGCCAAAAATCAGATCCCTTTGTTTGATAACAGATTCCGCATCGATTACGAAGTGGAAGAAATTACCATGGTATTTTTTCGCAAACGAGGTTCAGCGTCCGTTATTTTGGTGAAGCCCGATGGCAGCAAAGTAAATGTTATTAATGCTGATGATCAGGATATTCAGTGGTTTGACGATAAAACCTATGATTTGATAAAAATTAAGAAGCCTACTCCTGGCCCCTGGCAGGCACTGGGGCAAATTTTGCCAGAAAGCAAAATTATGGTACTGACAGAGATAGAATTAAATGTTCCGTCATTACCCGGTCATCTGATGGCAGGGGAAACCATTAAAGTGACAGCAACATTGACCAATGGGGGTAAGCCTATAGTGGCAAAAGACTTCCGTGATTTGCTGCGGCTTGATGTGCTTTTTATCAGCAGCAATAACCCGGAACATGAGAATTTTGGTGCTGGTGTGATTGAACTGACGACTCTGGCTGATGATGGCCGCAATTTTGATGAAAAACCCAGGGACGGTATTTTTACCGGTGAATTTAAGCTGGAGATGAAGCCAGGCCAGTGGTTACCCAAGTTTGTGGTGAAAACTCCTTTATATACCCGCGAGGTAGTTCAGGAGCCGGTGATTATTCATAAAAGCCCAATCAGCTATGAGGTGGCTCAGGCGACAACAGCTGAAGATTTGCATTGGCTGACTTTTAAAGTGACAGATCCTATGATTAATCCAAGGTCAGTCGCTTTACAGGGCAAAGTTCGTTTTCCGAATAATGAAATACAAAGTTTTACCCTGGGCGAAAGTGCCGAGGTGGATAAAAAGCTGAAAATAGTCAATTACGCCAGCGGTACTTATAAAGTCGAAAGCACCCTGTTTGCTCAGACAGTGACAGGGCGTGATGTAGTGGTCACTTTACCGCAAGCCTCTTTTGTTGCTCAGGTGATAGAGCCAGAACCTGTGGAGGCAGATACAGAGGATGCAGACCTGAATACGCAAGCCGCAGAAACGTCAGCCAACCCTGTAGCGACTAAGCCTGTAGTGGAAGAAGAGAAACCTTTTCCATGGTTATTAGTGATCCTGAGCAATATTGTTATTTTGGGCGGCGGTGGTTTTGCGATTTGGATGGTTGCTACTGATCGTTCATTTAAGACCTTGTTTGCGAAAAAGAACAACTCGATGGATTTGGATACGCTTGCTATGCCCGGAGCTGCTGAAGCAAAAACGAGCAGTTCAGGGCAAAAAAACAGCAAGTCGAACGACATTCTGGAACTTTCTTTACCGGATGATTAAGGAATAAACAAAAGCGGCAAAAAAGTCGTTGACGGCCCTCCGGTGAATCCGTATTATTCCCGCCGCAACGCAGCATACCCAATTGAAAATGCTGCGGTGTATTGGCGCGGAGCGGTAGTTCAGTCGGTTAGAATACCGGCCTGTCACGCCGGGGGTCGCGGGTTCGAGTCCCGTCCGCTCCGCCACTTAAGCATTTATAGTTTGTCTGATTCCGGAGCGGTAGTTCAGTCGGTTAGAATACCGGCCTGTCACG
>JAHKAA010000065.1 GCA_018825965.1 Gammaproteobacteria bacterium | reverse complement strand
GGGTTGGGGAGGTATGATTTTGAGCTATGCAAAGAGCGGATGGATGTATTGCGGGAGGCTGTGTTCTCAATCTGTGACAGTCAACAGGCGGGGGGCATTCCGTTACCAAAGTTGGTCATTAACCTACTTGGGGACATCGTAACTAACGAGGATATCTATTTGGGACAGGGGCGAGACATTGATCGGATTTTAGTTGATCAAATAGTTCAGTTAGCCAGCGAATTGAGTCAAAGGGTGCTATATCCGCTTTGTCAGTATTTTCCGAAGGTTGAGTGTAATGCAGTGTGGGGTAATCATGGGCGGATAGGGCAGAAGGGCCATTATCACCAAAGGACTAATGCTGATTATTTATTGTATCATTTTATTCGACAGACAATGGCCCATATTGAGAATTTTACGATGAGGATTTCATTGAGTTCATTCATGGGTTATGTTTTACCAGAAGACCCTGAACGCCCACATCTAATCGCTCACGGGGACAAGATTAAGCGGTATATGTCAATTCCCTGGTACGGTATGGAACGCTGGGAGATGAGGATGGTTGGGTTGACCCAGGTGCCGTGGGCGTTTACGCACTTAGGGCACCACCACCAAAAAGCTAACATAGATGGTCCACACGGTGAGCGATTGATGAACGGGTCTTGGGTTGGGGCCTCGGATTATTCGGTGGAACAGTTACAGGTTGGAGGCCAACCCAAACAGAATTTGATTGGCCTCCACCCGGAGTATGGCCTTACGTGGCAATATCCTATCTATCTGTCTAAGGAACGGCCAAGGTTGGAGTTGGACAAGGAGACAGGGTTGTATACTCCGATTTGGCAAGAAGAAGTCGAGACTAAGTTACGTTAGGCCATAATGAAATAGCAAGGCTTTACACTCTTTGCAATACACCCAGGTAAAGTTTTGGCCTTTGACCATTTCAGTTTTTCTTACCGTTTTGACGTTCTTGTTACAATGTTTGCAGTATTGCATTTAGCTTTTCTCTCTTAGGATTTCAAATACATGCCAAATGAGTTGACCTTCTGCCTGTTGGACTGTGCCAATGTAGTCTAAGTTAAGAGTTTCAACTGGGTGTCCCGTTCCCGACAGTCTAAACAGACGAAATTCCTGCTGGGCAGTTGGGTCAACTAATGCCCAAAGACACGGAATTCCATATTGCATTTGTACTGTTAGGATTTCAGCATCTTTGGGGAGTTCAAGCTCAAAATAGTCCTGGATAGGTATTTGGTATTTCCAAATCGTTCTCATTACGTTTCCTCCACTGTTATCTTGATCTTGTCGGGCGGTTTTTTGCCTAGGGCCCATTTCATTATGTAGATGGTCGTGATGGTGGGCGGCTTGCCTTCTAGCTCAGCCTGGTAGCGGTACGTATTCTTCGTTTCTTTCTCGATTGTGAAGCGCTGTTCTATCTTTTCCATTTTAGTCCTCCTTTAATTCTTGGCTCAATGTTTTAACCAAGTTATCCAGTTCAGCCCTTACATTATATATTGGTGTTTGGAAGTTATTGGCACCAAAACGATCTAGCCGTGCTACTGACCACTTACAAATCTCAAATGCCATTTTGAGGAGATTGGTTTGGGCGTGGATAATGGAAAGGGCTGACCCATATAGATTTGCTGCGGAGAAATTTTCTGGGTTGTCTTCGAGTTCAAGCAATCTAAGCCAGTCTCTAGTGCAGGCGGAATCGCTTGAGGCGTGTTCTATAATGACATCTCCCATTGTTTTAGTTGCCATTTCAGTCCTCCTTATTCTCTGTAGAATCGTCCTGCTGCTGCTAGGACGTAAAACAGTGGTTCAGCTTGTTCCTTTGAAAGTTTATCTCCACTTTCAGCCACTTCTTCATCTGCCCAATATGTGGGGCCAAGATATGCAGACCAATCGTTGCTATAACCTGCGACGGCAACAACTTTGATAGCAAAAGCATCATTGGGCTCTACATCACTTGGGCTGGTTGTAACTTTGTTTTTGAAATTGTACATGTTTAGTCCTCCTTAGTGATTTCTTTGACAGCTTCTCGAGCTTCATCCAGTCCCGTTAGAAAACCTGATGCAAAAGCAAATACTCCACTGAGTTCGAGGAGCTTTATAGAGACTGATTGAAATGAATC
>JAHKAA010000086.1 GCA_018825965.1 Gammaproteobacteria bacterium | reverse complement strand
GTCGAGCTGGAGCAGACCAACTCCCACCTAGAAGAGCAGACCCAGGAGCTGGAGTGCCAGCGTGATGACTTGGAGAAAGCCAATGAAGCGATCCAGCTCAAAGCCCATGAAGTGGAGCGGGCCAGCCGGTACAAATCCGACTTTCTGGCCAATATGTCCCATGAGCTGCGCACGCCGCTGAACTCTTCACTGATTCTGGCCAAGTTGCTGGCCGATAACACGGATGAGAATCTCACCGCAGAGCAGGTGAAATACGCCCAGACCATCCAGTCCTCGGGCAATGATCTGCTCAATCTGATCAACGATATCCTCGATCTGTCCAAGATTGAGGCCGGGCATGTGGAAATCCGTCCTGAACCAGTGTTGATCGAGCGCATGGTCAACTCGTTGCGCCACCTGTTCGATCCGTTGGCGAACGAGAAAGGGCTGTTGTTTGCCCTTGAAGTTTTGCCCGATGCCGTACCGGTGATCGAAACTGACCCTCAGCGCCTGGAGCAGGTGCTCAAGAATTTGCTGGCGAATGCAATCAAGTTTACCGAGAACGGCAGCGTCACCCTGAGCATAGGTTCGCTCAGTGATAACCAGATTGCCATTTCGGTTACCGATACCGGCATTGGTATCGCTGAAGATCAGCAAGCGCGTATTTTTGAGGCCTTCCACCAGGCGGACAGTACCATCAGCCGCAAATTCGGTGGCACAGGTCTGGGGCTGTCGATCTCCCGTGAGGTGGTGCGGCTGCTAGGCGGTACCCTGCATCTGAAGAGCAGCCTTGGCGCTGGCAGTACTTTTACCGTGGTCATGCCGCAGGTGTTTGATAGCACTGCGGTGCGTGTTCCTGCACCTGATGTTCTGCCCGAGCTTCCGCCGACCCCAGCCCAGATCAATGCGGCAACGCCGGTCGCCAAGCCACCTGCAGTCAAGCCACGACCGCAGGTGGCCATGGCCGTTGACGACGATCGACTGAAGGTGAATGAGAGCGCCCGAAAACTCCTGATCATCGAGGACGATCGATCCTTTGCGATGATTCTGCGTGACCTGGCGCGCGAATCGAACTTCCAGGCGCTGGTCGCCGGGACAGCACAGGAAGCGCTTGAGCTCGCTCGCCAGTTCATGCCCAGTGCCATTGTTCTGGACGTGGGGCTGCCTGACCAGTCAGGGTTGTCGGTGCTGGACCGCTTGAAACGCGATGTGCGCACCCGTCATATACCGGTGCATATCATTTCCGCGGACGACTATTCCGAGCGCGCTCTGTCATTGGGCGCCATCGGTTATGCATTGAAGCCGGTCAAGCGCGAGCAACTGGTTGGCGTGCTCAAGTCGCTGGAGGCGAAAATCTCCCAGAATCTACGCCGCGTTCTGATTGTTGAGGACAACGAGGTTCAGCGCGAGGCGGTCAGCACGCTTATCAGCTCGCATGACGTTGAAACAGTTGGGGCCGGCACGGCTGCAGAGTGCCTGGCGTTGCTCAAGGAGCAGACCTTTGACTGCATGGTGCTGGACCTGTCGTTGCCCGACGCTTCCGGCTTCGCCCTGTTGGAAACCATAAGCCAGGACAGCGCGCACTCCTTCCCGCCGGTGATTGTGTATACCGGGCGAGTGCTGGCGCGCGAAGAGGAGCAGCGGCTGCGGCGCTATTCCAAATCCATCATCATCAAGGGCGCCAAATCGCCGGAGCGGCTGCTGGATGAGGTGACTCTGTTCCTCCATCAGGTCGTATCCGAGCTGCCGGACGAGCAGCAGAAGATGATCCGCAAGGCACGCCACCGTGATGCGCTGCTTGAAGGTCGGCGCATCCTGATCGTCGAAGATGATGTGCGCAACGTATTCGCCTTGACCAATATTCTCGAACCCCGCGGCGCGATTATCGAGATTGCGCGCAACGGTGAAGAGGCGCTACAATAACTGAATGAAGCGATGGCCAAACCCGAGGGCCAAATCGACCTGGTGTTGATGGATATCATGATGCCGGTAATGGACGGGCTGACGGCCACTCGGCATATCCGCAAGAACCCCAGCTGGAAGAGGTTGCCGGTGATTGCGCTGACGGCGAAGGCCATGCCTGATGATCAGCAGCGCTGCATCGAAGCGGGCGCCAATGACTACATGGCCAAGCCCCTGGACGTGGAAAAACTGCTCTCGTTGGTCCGGGTGTGGATGCCGCAATGACCGAGGCTTTCGAGAGGGTTGAGGACATAGAGATTCGCTTGCTGCTGGAAGCGCTCTATCACCGCTATCACTATGACTTTCGCAATTATGCGATGTCGTCGATCCGTCGGCGGCTGCGTCAGGCCAAGGAAAACCTGGGGTTTGCGACCATTTCCGCGATGCAGGAGAGTGTGCTGCACGACCCGGAAATGTTGCCGAAAATGCTGCGCTATCT
>JAHKAA010000071.1 GCA_018825965.1 Gammaproteobacteria bacterium | reverse complement strand
CGTGGACACAACGGAGGACGTCGACGCTCAAGAATCACGTCAGCTTGTTTTTGCATACGATAATATTCTGGCGACCTGTAGAGCTGCCCCTTTCTACTCAATTTTAGGCCTCTTTTTCCGGAGCTGCACCGGCTGCCCGCTGTACGGTTGCATTTCTCCGGGAAAGTGAATCCGAGTTTCTTCTGCAGGAACTTCTATCGTTGCTAACCCTGCTACCAATGGTCCTACTTCCAATTCTTTCTTTTCAGCGTGACGCACAAGCTGCTTAGCATAAACAATCACTTGATGCATTAACCCTTCAGAAGCCATAATGAGTTCTTGCAGGCTCTTCTTCGGAATAGCGGGGTAAGGAGGCATCGGCGGAATATTACTATTGACGTGAAAACACATTTGTATCACGCTGCTTAGCCTGTTCGCTGTTTCATGAGCCATGCGCACGTCTTTATCTGTGGGAGCACCAGCACGACCATGAGGAACAATTGTTTCAGCCAACGCTACCACCTACCTTATTCTGGGGGCTTCTCACGTTTTATCTTTTCCCAAAGCCGCTCGTACTCTTTATAGTTGAAACCTGTTTCTCTCCATACTTCTTCAATCTTCGGGGGGATCGCCCATCCAATGTCTCGCCAGTATTTCAACACTGCTCCCGGAGGATGCCATTCAACTGGCTTATCATAGTCTGAGGGCTTTAACCCACAGCCTTTCACTACGCCTGGATCTAAGCCTTGTCGTCCGCCGCTGACTTTGAACATCCACACATAAACTTCCGCCCAATGAGACAGCGTTGTTAACCAAACATGGTAGAGTTTATGCCTGTGAAAAGGACAATACTTCAAGAATCTTCTATCTCGGAAATAAGCGGGGCAGGGCAAACAGTGAGCTGCTCTTTCCTCTTCCACATTAGCCATAAAATTGCCTTCCGGATATTCTTCTTCCACTTCCACATGTGCTTTCACCCATTCAGGATCTTGATGGTCTTCATGTGGACATCGACGCCGGACAAAACCAGTGAGCGCAATACGTTCAGGCGGAGGAGCCCTTGCTTCTTCTTCTTTCCGTAGCATCTCCGGCGCTTCCTCTTCCGGAATAAACTTGCCATTAACAAGATAACCGTCTTTCACCGGCTCCCATCCTTGAGGAAGTTTCGGAGGCACATACACTCCCGGCGGGCCTGGCAGTTCTGCACGTTCTCTCCATCCTCTTCTTGCTACAGGTCGACGGAACCGTTCTTTACGTGCTTCCCTTTCAGCACGGTAATTTTCAACAATGCTCATGGCAAACTCTTTAGTTGTTGTTTCCTGTTCGTCCCTGGTTGTTAACTTTAAGATTTTCGGCAGCTCAAGACGCCATAGGCTACGGTAGCCTGTGCGTATTGGCACGTGTTCCCTGGTTAACGTTCCATAAAAAATGTCTCGTAGAACATGTTCTATAGGCCGTTCTACCTCTTCTCGTAAGCGTGGAGGCTTCTTCGGTTTTTTGCCGAGTCTGGCTGCCTGCTCCGCTTTTAACGCTTCATACTCTTTAGCTGTTACAAGTTGATCAGTATTTTTAGTTTGCATGTGACCATACTTGTCTTTCAACAGAATATACGGCCATTTTGCTGTGCTGACGACTTCCATGGTTTCGCCGGTCCACTTGTATATGGCAGTATCTCCCGGCTTCCATTTTTTCTCGTAGGCTTCCACAACCCCCTGGAGGTCGGGACCTTGAGCTACTTTAACTACTCCATCAAGCATGTACTGCGGAGGCTTTCCAGGAATAACCTCGGTGACCTCCATCTTTTTGCCTTGATAGATTACAGGATCCTTCACGTGAAATTGAGGCGTTTCAAACTCTTCAAGCGTGACAGGAACCTTGGGCGGAGCAATTTTTTCTGGAACTATACGTCTAACTTCTTCAAGGCGATCATACCAATAGCGTAGTGCTTCCCACTCTTTTTTTGTAACTTCCGGTCTGCCTTCAACATAGCCCATTTCTTTCCCGAATTTTTTCTCCCAAAACCTAATGAAACTCTTAGCTTTGTCTCGTTCATCCACTGGAATCTCGTCTAAACCACGTTTCACCACGTTATACGAGGCCCAAAGAGAACTCCACCCTGGAACTTCTTTTGGTGCAGGCCCAACTAACGCTAAGATTCTTTTCAAGTAGCCACTCTGCGGATGCTTTTCAACCCAGTCCATAAATTTGACAGGATCCTTCTTGTGCTTCGCCCAAAACTTCTCTTTCATTCTACGTTTCAAATCTTCGTCCAGTTCATCCCATCTTTCATATAGAGTTTTCCAATCTGCCATTAACGATACCTCCTGAAAATTGTGACACAACGTATATGTTTGTTTGGGCCTGTGCTTATCCCTATTGTTGCGACTCTGCGAAACTTATCTCTCCCAAGATGTTTCGGTATGAGAGTGTGAAGAAGAACTATGTACCCTCCAAGTTTGACAACTCTCTTAGCCTCGTCAAGCGACTTGTAAATGCTGAAGCGAATTTTCTTCCCTAAATACCTGACTAATTCTTTTGTTGAGTAGGGGGGATCCATGAGAACCATCCCAAAACTTTCGGATTTCAGAGGTAAATGTTGAGCATCCGCCACAATATCCGG
>JAHKAA010000061.1 GCA_018825965.1 Gammaproteobacteria bacterium | reverse complement strand
TAAAGAAAGGCGACGACATACTCTCCCACATAACTGCAGTACCATCTGCGCAGGCGGGCTTAACTACTCTGTTCGGGATGGGAAGAGGTGAGCCCCGCCGCAATAACCACCTTAAGATTATTGTTTAAGGAGTTTAAGGCTTTTATAGTTTCAAGTTATACAACTTGTAACATTAAACTTAAACTTTAAACGCAGCTTTGCTGCAATATCTTAACATACTGAGATAAAGAAAATTTATTATTGTTCCATGTCATTCTATAAAGAATCTAGAACTAGAAAGTTTCCCCAGTGCACTCTCGTGCACTGGAAAGGGTGTACATAAGCTTACGGATTATTAGTACTACTCGACTATGACATTACTGCCTTTACATCTATAGCCTATCAACGTGGTCATCTCCCACGATCCTTAAAAGAAATCTCATCTTGTGGTGGGTTTCGCGCTTATATGCTTTCAGCGCTTATCCCTTCCAAACGTAGCTACTCTGCGGTGCCACTGGCGTGACAACAGATACACTAGAGGTTTGTCCAATTCGGTCCTCTCGTACTAGAATCAGATCCACTCAAATTTCTTGCGCCCACAGTAGATAGAGACCGAACTGTCTCACGACGTTCTGAACCCAGCTCGCGTGCCACTTTAATGGGCGAACAGCCCAACCCTTGGGACCTTCTCCAGCCCCAGGATGTGACGAGCCGACATCGAGGTGCCAAACCCCCCCGTCGATATGAGCTCTTGGGGGAGATCAGCCTGTTATCCCCGGCGTACCTTTTATCCTTTGAGCGATGGCCCTTCCATGCGGAACCACCGGATCACTATGCTCTACTTTCGTACCTGATCGACCTGTATGTCTCTCAGTCAAGCTCCCTTATGCCATTGCACTCTACGCACGGTTACCAAGCGTGCTGAGGGAACCTTTAGAAGCCTCCGTTACTCTTTTGGAGGCGACCACCCCAGTCAAACTACCCACCAAGCAATGTCCCCCATAAAATGGGGTTAGGCCTCAGATAAACAAAGGGTTGTATTTCAACAATGACTCCACAACGCCTAGCGACGCCACTTCACAGTCTCCAACCTATCCTACACATCATTTATCCAAGGTCAATACTAAGCTATAGTAAAGGTGCACAGGGTCTTTTCGTCCCACTGCGGGTAAGCGGCATCTTCACCGCTACTACAATTTCACCGAGCTCATGGCTGAGACAGTGTCCAGATCGTTACACCATTCGTGCAGGTCGGAACTTACCCGACAAGGAATTTCGCTACCTTAGGACCGTTATAGTTACGGCCGCCGTTTACTGGGGCTTCATTTCAATGCTTCTTCTTGCGAATAACATCTCCACTTAACCTTCCAGCACCGGGCAGGTGTCAGGCCCTATACTTCATCTTACGATTTTGCAGAGCCCTGTGTTTTTGATAAACAGTCGCCTGGACCTCTTCACTGCGGCCAGCATTGCTGCTGGCGACCCTTCTCCCGAAGTTACGGGTCTATTTTGCCTAATTCCTTAGCCATGAATCTCTCGAGCACCTTAGAATTCTCATCTCGACTACCTGTGTCGGTTTGCGGTACGGGTACTATTAACCTGAAGTTTAGAGGTTTTTCTTGGAAGCCCTTAGGTGCACTATCTCTTTGTCCGAAGACGCCGAGTACTATCGTATTTCCCCAAAGCCCGTGGATTTGCCTGCGGGCCTTATAGGTAGGTACTTCAACGAACTATTCCGTCAGTTCGCGGCACTTTCATCACTCCGTCACCCCATCACAGTTAACAGTAGTACGGGAATATTAACCCGTTGTCCATCGACTGTCCCTTTCGGGTTCGCCTTAGGTCCCGACTAACCCACAGCTGATTAGCATAGCTGTGGAAACCTTAGTCTTTCGGTGTGCGGGTTTCTCGCCCGCATTATCGTTACTTATGCCTACATTTTCTTTTCTAACCAGTCCAGCATGCCTTACGACACACCTTCTACCCTGTTAGAATGCTCCCCTACCACTTAGAGTAAACTCTAAATCCATAGCTTCGGTAATATACTTATGCCCGATTATTATCCATGCTCGTCCGCTCGACTAGTGAGCTGTTACGCACTCTTTAAATGAATGGCTGCTTCCAAGCCAACATCCTAGCTGTCTATGCAGACAAACCTCGTTCTTTCAACTTAGTATATATTTGGGGACCTTAGCTGATGGTCTGGGTTCTTTCCCTCTCGGACTTGGACCTTAGCACCCAAGCCCTCACTGTTAGTGAACATTATATAGCATTCGGAGTTTGTCAGGAATTGGTAGGCGGTGAAGCCCCCGCATCCAATCAGTAGCTCTACCTCTATATAACTTTATAACTAACGCTGCACCTAAATGCATTTCGGGGAGTACGAGCTATTTCCGAGTTTGATTGGCCTTTCACCCCTACCCACAGATCATCCCAAGACTTTTCAACGTCAACGGGTTCGGTCCTCCACTTTGGGTTAACAAAGCTTCAACCTGTCCATGGGTAGATCACACGGTTTCGCGTCTAACACTACTGACTAAAGCGCCCTATTCAGACTCGCTTTCGCTACGGATCCGTGGCTTAACCACTTATCCTTGCCAGCAACGTTAACTCGTAGGCTCATTATGCAAAAGGCACGCCGTCACCCCACGAAAGGGCTCCGACCGCTTGTAAGCGTATGGTTTCAGGATCTATTTCACTCCGTTATTCACGGTTCTTTTCACCTTTCCCTCACGGTACTGGTTCACTATCGGTCTCTCAGGAGTATTTAGCCTTAGCGGATGGTCCCGCCAAATTCAGACAGGATTTCTCGTGTCCCGCCCTACTCAGGATACCACTATCAATTGTATCACTTACCTATACAGGACTATCACCCTCTTTGGTCCTACTTTCCAGTAGATTCTAGTTCATTTTACATTGAATATCGTGGTCCTACAACCCCAACATTGCCGTAACAACATTGGTTTGGGCTAATCCGCGTTCGCTCGCCACTACTTACGGAATCACTTTTGTTTTCTTCTCCTCCGCCTACTTAGATGTTTCAGTTCAGCGGGTTTGCCCACCTATCGGTGTACTAGATCTTCAATCTAGTGGGTTGCCCCATTCGGGTATTTACGGATCAATCAATGTGTGCTTGTCCCCGTAACTTTTCGCAGCTTATCACGCCCTTCATCGCCTCTGAGAGCCAAGGCATCCCCCATACGCCCTTATTTTGCTTATTGTACCAATCTTAAAATTAATTAAGACCGTTTTTGTTTGTCTTTTACTATCACTAGTAAAAAACGCTTTCTACTTTTAATATTTTTCTTATCTCAATATGTCAATGAACTTCTTCTGTAAGTATGAAGGCTTAGCTATTAAGTCATAAGTTCTCACTTAATCCCTACTTCTTAATCCTTACTACTTTAGATAGTGGAGAATAACGGAGTCGAACCGTTGACCTCCTGCGTGCAAGGCAGGCGCTCTAGCCAGCTGAGCTAATCCCCCATTTTATAATTTTAAATTATGAATGTTGAATTTTGAATTAATGAATTCATACTCATACTTCTAAAATTTCCTTTCAATTTAAGCTTAAATAGTTGTCTCGGACAGACTCGAACTGTCGACCCCTACATTATCAGTGTAGTACTCTAACCAGCTGAGCTACGAGACACTCTTATTCTTAAATTATTTATTCTTTTTTTTTTAAATTAACAGCAAGAGTAATAAAACCTTAATCTTTCTTTCCACTTTCTCTTTTCGTCTCTTTCCCTACCGTGCTTTTCTTAAATAGTAAGTCATAATTATTAAGTAGTAAATACTTAATCCTTACTCCTTAAAACTTCATACTTAGCTAACACTAAGGCTCTAGAAAGGAGGTGTTCCAGCCGCACCTTCCGGTACGGCTACCTTGTTACGACTTAGCCCTAGTTACCAGTTTTACCCTAGGCAGCTCCTTGCGGTCACCGACTTCAGGCACCCCCAGCTTCCATGGCTTGACGGGCGGTGTGTACAAGGCCCGGGAACGTATTCACCGGATCATGGCTGATATCCGATTACTAGCGATTCCAGCTTCACGGAGTCGAGTTGCAGACTCCGATCCGAACTGAGAACGGTTTTGTAGATTCGCTCCTACTTGCGTAGTGGCTGCTCTCTGTACCGTCCATTGTAGCACGTGTGTAGCCCAAGGCGTAAGGGCCGTGATGATTTGACGTCATCCCCACCTTCCTCACAGTTTACACTGGCAGTCTTGTTAGAGTTCCCGACATGACTCGCTGGCAACTAACAACAGGGGTTGCGCTCGTTATAGGACTTAACCTGACACCTCACGGCACGAGCTGACGACAACCATGCAGCACCTTGTAAATTGTCTTGCGAAAGTTCTGTTTCCAAAACGGTCAATCTACATTTAAGCCTTGGTAAGGTTCCTCGCGTATCATCGAATTAAACCACATGCTCCACCGCTTGTGCGGGCCCCCGTCAATTCCTTTGAGTTTCAAACTTGCGTTCGTACTCCCCAGGTGGGATACTTATCACTTTCGCTTAGCCACTGAGATTGCTCCCAACAGCTAGTATCCATCGTTTACGGCGTGGACTACCAGGGTATCTAATCCTGTTCGCTACCCACGCTTTCGTCCATCAGCGTCAATCCATTAGTAGTAACCTGCCTTCGCAATTGGTATTCCATGTAATCTCTAAGCATTTCACCGCTACACTACATATTCTAGTTACTTCCTAATAATTCAAGTCAAGCAGTATCAATGGCCGTTCCACCGTTGAGCGATGGGCTTTCACCACTGACTTACCTGACCGCCTACGGACCCTTTAAACCCAATGATTCCGGATAACGCTTGGATCCTCCGTATTACCGCGGCTGCTGGCACGGAGTTAGCCGATCCTTATTCTTACGATACCGTCAAGCTGGTTCACGAACCAGTGTTTCTTCTCGTATAAAAGCAGTTTACAATCCATAGGACCGTCATCCTGCACGCGGCATGGCTGGATCAGGCTTGCGCCCATTGTCCAATATTCCTCACTGCTGCCTCCCGTAGGAGTCTGGTCCGTGTCTCAGTACCAGTGTGGGGGATCTCCCTCTCAGGACCCCTACCCATCGTAGTCTTGGTAAGCCGTTACCTTACCAACTAACTAATGGGACGCATGCTCATCTTTCACCGATAAATCTTTAATAATGATCTCATGCGAGACCAATATACTATGAGGTATTAATCCAAATTTCTCTGGGCTATCCCTCTGTGAAAGGTAGATTGCATACGCGTTACGCACCCGTGCGCCGGTCTCTGGTTCCGAAGAACCATACCCCTCGACTTGCATGTGTTAAGCCTGCCGCTAGCGTTCATCCTGAGCCAGGATCAAACTCTTCATCGTATATTATGCGTCCGCCGTGGCGGACTATTTATTTTTGACTGAAGGTCTAGTGGTTTTTTAAAATCTCTCGATTCTATTACTCTTATTCTTTTG
>JAHKAA010000072.1 GCA_018825965.1 Gammaproteobacteria bacterium | reverse complement strand
TTTGTTATGTGTCTCCTGCCATTTCCAATATTTCCGGTGTCACGTCTGTTTTTTTGACGTATTCGCACCGAAGATACCCACCGTCTTGTTCGACACGATTTACCAACATAAACCGACAAATGTCCTTGCTCAATCCTGTCTCAACGGTTTTACGCTCAACATGTGCGTCAGTTGGCGCAATATCCCATTGACTCAGAGAAGTCCATCCATATCCTTTGCCTATATTCACAATAATTCTCCTCCTAAATTTAACCAATTATTCAAGAGGGGTGCGGTTTCCGCATCCCTTAATTCTGCGTTATCTGTTCGTGATAGCGAGCATCCGGTCTGCCTCGTTTCTGTCGCTTTCTTTTTCACATTCCAGAATATCACAATATTTAGTATTCATTTGTCGCTTCCATCTTTCAACAGCCCATGCTGGCATAGTTGCCGTTCCATCCTCGTTCATAGTCATTTTGGAAAACATATACTTCATCCATCCAGACCATGCTTCATGCGCATATTCTGATAGTGATTCACGGACAGATAACAAATCATTCAAGATAGACTCCCTTCGGTCGCTACTTAACTCTGCGTTAGTCTATTTTAGAATCTTCTTCTGCCTGTTTATATCCTTCATCATAACCTAATTCTCTTTCTTTTTTTAGACAGTCTTCGCAAGGTTCAACAGTAAAATAAGGTTGACCCCTGCCTTTTGTTTTGCCGGTAGATGTTTGTCTACATCTTCCTGCACCACAGGAGCAATAAATTTCTATCTCTATTTCTATTTCTGGCATAAGTATCTCCTAACCACCCATTCAATCCGATAAGCGGGTAGATTCTTTGTTGGCCTCACGTTGAATGCGGCGGTAGTCCTCTATCAGTTTGCGAGTGTATGTCCGTCCAGACCTGCGCCCGCCGCAGTACATCACGATCCGGCCGTCCTTCTCGGCAGTCAGCACTGTGCGGATGTACTCTCGCTGATACGGCATGAGGCCAACAATGCCGTCGAGCATATCCAAAATGGCCGCGTCTCCTATCTTACAGTCCATCGTCTTCTCCTTTCTAGATATAAAAATATACCGTGCCAATTATCCTCCTATAAAATAATACATTCCTCAGGTTTCTTATCTTCTCTAAGCCTTATAAACCTTGGATGCCTGAGAGCTCCACTTTTAAGCTCCTCCATGCATTCAACTTCAATGACCTTTCCAATCCAGAAGGAGTTATTGAGAGTCATGTCTCTTCGTATACTATCCTCCATTCCGCTACAGAACCCCATCCGAACAAGTTTACCACCCTTCCACTTCCCGTATTCTACCGAGCCAATCAACCCACCGAATTTCCCCACCCCTTCCGAAAAAGCCATCACCACTACATCATGAGTTTCTGAGACCTTAAGTTTATACCAGTTATTGGCTGGACGCTTTCCAGGAGAGTATAAAGACTCAAGATTCTTTAACATTATACCTTCTCCTCCTTCAGAGATGATCTCCTCATAGAAGTTAAGTTTATCCTCTTCTGTTCCTATATACCAAGGAAGCTTGAGGATGCCCCAAGACTCAAGGTTTTCAGGGATAGCTGAGAGTCGAGCTTTAAGAGACCAATCAAGGAGAATATAGTGCTCCTTCTTGAGAATATCAAAACAGTGGAACTCTATAAAGGAGGTATCTTCGTTGTCAGTACGATGAAGAATACCTGCGAGCTCTGCATCTGTGTAGTTTGGTGCAAAGAGTTCTCCTTCAAGGATATGACCATACCAGGACAAAGGGTACTTTCTTTCACATAAATGAGGAAGTTTATGAGTATACTCAATCTCTCCTCTCGAGAAGATTCTTGAGGATTCTGAGAGGTATAAGGTGGCTCTCATACCTTTGAGTTTTCGTTGATATATATACTTAGGGTCTTGAAGAACCTGAAGGTACTTTTTGCCTTTTAAGGTTAAGGCGTTCATACAGGATATTAGTTCCATTTATCTCTCCTTTCTTGCATAGTAATAAGTTTCTCCAGATTTGGTTTCTATAGAGATTCTTTTAGTTTTAAGTAACATAAACATAAGCTCTGCAAACTCTGCTGCTCGAGAGAGATAACCCCACACCTGGTTGAGAAGCTCTCCCTCTGAGACAGAACCTTTAGCCTCCTCAAGAATTTCAAGGATTCTTTGAGCTGCTCGCATACGAGGTTCGATGGCTATGAAGTCTACCATCTTGAGAGTATCAGGTTCAACAGACTCGAGAATATGAAGACTCTGAGCTATGGTTTCTTTCTCCAGGATAAGCTTAGTAGACTTAGCCAACTGAAGAATAACCGCAAGTCTTAAGAGATGATCTTGCTTCCTCTCAAGGTATGCAGCTCTTGGACCTGGTTTAGGATCTCGGAGGAGATGATACCAAGATTCAAAGTAGGCCTTGGCTTCAGAAGTCCATTTTATCTCTCCTCTGAGGTTAGCTATAATTTCAAGTCTCTTAAGAATAGTTTTCTTCAGCTCCTCATCTACAGATGGAGGATCTGCGACTCTTATACTCCAGTTTTCTGGGAAAGCTATAATGAGGATACGAGACATAAAACCTCCTTTGAAGGCGTCTGCTGGAAGCATAGAT
>JAHKAA010000045.1 GCA_018825965.1 Gammaproteobacteria bacterium | reverse complement strand
CTAAACGTTAACCGGCGACACGATGCACGAAACAGACTCATGTATTGAATACGTTCAATACAGACAGGAACCGCCGTATGCGGAACCGCATGTACGGTGGTGTGAGAGGACGGCGGGAGCGATCCCGCCTCCTACTCGATTGTGGATCAGGGGGAGTAAAGCAAAACTACCTAAGACTGTCCGTTCACTTGCTCGTGGGGCAGAAAAAAGAAAACCGGCCCTTTTTGAGGAGGCCGGTCATAGCAAACGGGGAGAAGCTATTCAATAATTTCAAATCAACAGGGTGTCTTGGATTAACAAGACAGGGCTATTATACATAGAATTATGAATGTTTGAAGTATTTGCTCTAAAAAATCTAATTTTATTTCAGTTTTTCTGATCAACAGACAAAAAAAACGCCCCACTGCAAGCAGTGGGGCGGCTAAATAAGCCTTTCTTTCTGGCCACTAAATAAGCTGTTAAGCGCATTAGTGCTGAAAGATAGAACATCTTACCTCTGTACCCTACGAATTTAATTCTACAAGTGTTGATTAAAAATGCAAGCGGAAATCTGTAATTAAACTACAAATATTTGGTGAGATTGTCATTAATCTGAAGAAATGTAGCTTTATTACCAATGTGGAGATCTGATTTTGTCGGTTAATTCTACAATTCAGGGCGAAAATGGCAGCAAATAGCTAACTATTTGGAATCTTTTGTCTCTCAGATTGTTGTTTGATGTTTTACGGTCCATGGACGAGTGTCGAAGATGGTCGCTCATCCATAAAAAAGCCCCAAACAAGTTGGGGCGAAAAATCAAACTACCAGGAATGGGCATATACACGCTTAGTAAGACTGGGTGTTTTTAACTTAGTTCAGCCTCATAGCAATTTTTTTAGTGCGCCTGATCCCAGTTTGGCCCAGACCCGGCTTCAGCCAGTAAGGGCACATCCAACGAAGCTGCAGATTGCATGATGTTGACCAATTCTGAGCTAACTCTTTCCAGCTCTTCGGTTTTGACTTCAAACACCAGTTCATCGTGTACCTGCATAATCATGGCGACAACACCAGCAGGCTGTTTTTCCTGCCAGGCGGCCACTTTAATCATGGCCATTTTGATGATGTCGGCCGCTGTACCTTGCATCGGAGCGTTGATAGCGGCGCGTTCAGCGCCTTTTTTCCGGGCCATGTTTTTGGCATTAATTTCTGGCAGATACAAACGACGACCAAACAGAGTTTCCACATAACCCTGCTCATGAGCCTGAGTGCGGGTGCGTTCCATATAATCCAATACGCCAGGGAAACGTTCGAAGTACAGATCAACATACTGCTGTGCTTCCCCTCGACTTATGCCTAACTGTCGTGCCAAACCAAAAGCCGACATGCCGTAAATTAAACCAAAGTTCACCGCTTTAGCGCGACGCCGCTGTTCTGAACTGACTTGGTCCAGTTCTACGCCAAAAACTTCGGCTGCCGTAGCTCTGTGAATATCTTTGCCTTGTGCAAAAGCATTTAACAAAGCCGGGTCGCGCGACAAATGAGCCATAATGCGTAATTCGATTTGTGAATAGTCGATGGCCAGTATGGTTTTGCCTGCCTCAGCAATAAAAGCCTGGCGAATACGCCGGCCTTCCTCACTGCGGATAGGAATATTTTGCAGGTTAGGTTCAGTAGAGCTTAAACGACCTGTGGCGGCAACCGCCTGATGGTAGGACGTATGCACCCGGCCTGTCGCCGGATTGACGGATAACGGCAGTTTATCTGTGTAAGTGGATTTCAGCTTACTTAAACCCCGGTGTTCTGTAATGAGTTTGGGAAACTCATAATCAAGCGCCAGCTCAGCCAGTACTTCTTCAGCTGTGGACGGAGTGCCTGTTGGTGTTTTTTTCAGCACAGGCAAACCCATCTGTTCGAATAAGATTTCCTGCAACTGCTTAGGGGAGGACAGGTTAAATTCTTTACCTGCCATCTGATAAGCTTCCTGCTCAATCTCACCTATACGTTTGGCTAAATCCATACTTTGTTGCGCTAACAAATTACCATCAATTTTAACGCCGGTGCGTTCCATTTTAGACAAAATAGGTACCAGTGGCATTTCGATATCGCGGAACACTTTTTGTAAGCCTGAATGTTGCTCCAACTGTGGCCATAAGGTTTGATGCAAACGTAAAGTTACGTCAGCGTCTTCTGCCGCATAAGGTGAGGCTTGTTCCAGGGCTATCTGGTTAAAGGTGATTTGTTTAGCACCTTTACCTGCGATGTCTTCAAAAGCTATGGCTTTATGCCCGAGGTACTTCAGTGACAAGGAATCCATATCGTGGCGCGAGGCCACGCTGTTGACAATATAAGACTCCAACATAGTGTCAAAACGAATGCCACGAAGTTCAATACCATGGCGCGCCAACACACTTTGGTCGTATTTCAGGTTTTGACCCACTTTGGCTTTAGTTTCATCTTCCAGCCAGTCTTTCAACTGAGCTAACACCCATTCACGATTGAGTTGTTCAGGTGCGCCAACATAGTCATGCGCCAGCGGAATATAACAAGCATCGCCCGCCGCTAACGCAAGCGAAATACCAACAATATTGGCCTGCATATAATCCAGGCTGGTGGTTTCAGTATCAAAAGCCACCAGTTCCACTTTAGGCAAGCGTTCCAGCAACTGCAGAAAATCAGCTTCGGTTAAAATGCAGGGGTAGCTGCTGGTATCAATGCCACTGGCTGGTAGTTCGGCTTCTTGCTCTTCACTCTGTTTTGCTGCTTCTGTGGCTACAGCTGTTGCAGTGTCTTTGCCTGCTAACACTTCGCTTAACCAGCGTCTGAATTCACAGGCGGCAAACAGCTCGGCCAGTTTGGTCTGATCCGGGGTTTTGATATCTAAACTATCGGGCTGTAACGACAATTCGACATCAGTTTTGATGGTGGCTAGCTGATGAGACAAGGTCAGTTGGTCTTTAAACTCTGTCATTTTGGCCGCTATGGTTTTGCTGCCACGGAAATTCAGCGCTGCGATCTGATCCAACTGCTGGTAGAGTTTTTCTATAGAACCTATACCTTGCAGCAAGGCCAACGCGGTTTTTTCTCCGACACCAGGCAGGCCCGGAATATTGTCGGCTTTATCACCCATCAGGGCCAAATAGTCGACAATCAGCTCTGGCCCTACGCCAAATTTTTCTGTTACACCAGCCGGATCCAAAATGGTATCTGTCATGGTGTTAATTAAGGTGACATGCTGATCAACCAACTGAGCCATATCTTTATCGCCCGTTGATATCAGTACATGCCGGCCTTGCTGGCTGGCCTGAACAGCTAAGGTACCTATGACGTCATCTGCTTCGACGCCGCTGATACAAATCAAAGGTAACCCCATGGCCTGAATCATCTGATGCAGCGGCTCTATCTGGCTGCGTAAATCGTCGGGCATAGGGGGGCGATGGGCTTTGTATTCGCTGTACATTTCATTGCGAAAAGTTGGTCCTTTTGCATCAAACACCACCACCATCTGGCTGGGTTTGTATTGGCGCAACAAACTTTTCAGCATATTCACGACACCATAAATGGCACCTGTCGCCTCCCCTTTGGAATTGGTCAGGTGTGGTGGTGAGTGATAAGCACGAAATAAATAAGAAGAACCGTCGACAAGAATGAGAGGATTGTCCGGTATAACAACCATGATTAGGATCCCTTGATGTTTTGCGTAAGCATGCCACAACAGGCCCGCTTCAGCCAGCTGTAGCTGCGTTTTGGACGTGTTGAGCTGATACTTTTTTAAACGAAAAAGCTGTGGATAACTTTGTGGACAGACAATAGGAAGTGACCGGATAATCTCTCTGAAGAGTCCGGCAGGTTATGCTTAAGTTGCTGTATTTGAAAGAAAAAAAGGGTAATGCTGGAGGTTCCCTTATTGTTTTTCTTATTATTCCATTTTGTGGAAAATTATCTCACTTTGGTTTCCTGCCAAAAAGGCGACAGAGTAAGGCAGTCAAAGTGGGGCAAACAGACTACCACAAAGATTTTCTTTGCACAGTCTTGAGTTCAACTTTTTTTGACTCAAAAAAAGGCCATTAAGATTGAACTGTTATAAGGCATTATTTCCTGCAAAATTTGGCTGAACTTAGTCTGGATTATGGGCTAAGGTAAAAGCCAACAAATACAGGGGCTTCCACTATGAAGGATCCCAGCGTTATAATACCCTAACTTTTGTATGGCTTATTGACAGGATTATCCAGATGAAAAAACTCACTTTCGCCTTAGTGCTGATGACAACTGCTGCAATAGCCAACGTTGCTGCACAGGACGCAGACAACGACGCGATCAAAAAACGTCTTGAACCTGTAGGTCAGGTTTACCTGGCTGGTGCTGAGGTTGCCGCAGATACCGGACCTAAAGGTCCTCGCACTGGCGAGCAAGTGTATCAAAGTTCTTGTTTTGCCTGCCATGGCACAGGCGCATTGGACGCCCCTAAAAAAGGCGATGCGGCCTGGAAACCCCGTATAGCACAAGGTGCTGACATATTATTAAAACACGCTATTGAAGGTATTAGATCAATGCCAGCTCGTGGTACTTGTATGGACTGCTCGGATGAAGAAATTTCTGCAGCCATCACCTTTATGATCGAAGGCGTGTAAATTTTTTGTGATCAAAAACGCTGCTTTGGCAGCGTTTTTTGCTGCTTAAACTTTATAGGTCTAATAATTATATTTATAGCTCAATTGCTTATAAGAAGAGCTGGCCAGCAGTCTTATTTTACCTTCCATCTGGTTAAGCTTTGTGCATAATAGGGGTGCTTAACCATCAACCAGCTTTGGTTGCCTTACCTCAAATAAGAATAAGAGAAAAAGTTGAAGGATATAACGACTCTGGATAAAACCCGTCATCTTGTGGTGAGTCAGTTGCGCCGTATGCGTAAGCTGGTCGCAGGCTATAAACAGGCTTATATCATTCAGGGCGCCTTATTAAAACTGTCAGAATTAGCTTCTTGCATTAAAGATATGCGGGAGTTTTATCCCGCCATTCATCGTTTACTGAATCAGCAACTCAAAGCAGATAATTTTTATGTGGTGCTTTGTGATCAGGACCAGCGATTTGTGCTGGAATATTTCGCTGATGAAAAAGACCAACACATTTTATTGGACGCACCTTCCGAAGCTTTTGCTTCAGGTCTGACCGGTTATGTCGCCCGCACTAAACAAGCTTTGTTGTGTGATCAGGATGACTATCGACGACTGGTGGAAAGCGGCGATATCACAGCTCAGGGCACGGCTTGCCAGTATTGGGTAGGTGTACCTTTATGCCGTGGCGAAAAAGTGATAGGTGTGATGGCGATTCAAAGTTATGACCCACAGTGCCACTACAACCAGCATGATTTGGCGTTGATCAGCAATATTGCCATTCACACAGTCACAGCCATAGACAGAGTCAGAAGTCGGGAATTGCTGGAACAAACGGTACGTGAACGTACTCAGCAGCTACAAAGCATCAATCAATCTTTGCAAAAAGAGATCCGGGAGCGCACCAATGCTGAGCAATTGCAGTCGGCTTTGTACAAAATTTCCGAGATGACAGCCAAAAGCACTGACATGATGAGTTTTTATCACGAGGTGTATCAGATTTTATCTGAACTGATGAAAGCGGATAACTGTTACATAGCGCTGTTAAACGAAGCTGGCGATCGATTACGTTTCCCATTTTATTTAGATCAGTACACTCCAACTCCAACTGAACGTGCTTTGCAAAGTGGTTTAACTGAATATGTGATCCGTAGTGGTGAAGCCAAACTGATCAGTCAGACGCAGTTACTGGATTTAGTCAAAACTGGTGTGGTTGACCGTGTTAAATCAAGTTTTGGCCATTATGCAATGCCAACCAGCTGGCTGGGGGCACCTTTAATGCTCGGAGAGCAGGTGCTGGGTGTGATTGCCCTGCAGTGTTATGACAATACCTATAGTTACAGCGAGCAAGAGCTGAATTTATTACGTTTTGTGTCTCAGCATATTGCTGTGGCTATTTCCCGTAAACTAAACACAGAACAACAAAAACAACAGCACGAAGAGCTGGAAAAACGCATTTTTGAGCGTACCCGTGAGTTACGCCAAACTAATTTATTCCTGCGCTTGCAGGTGGAAGAGCGGAAAAAAGCCGAAGAAAAACTCTTTCATGAAGCCAATCATGATGCCTTAACTGGCCTTGCGAACAGGCAAATGTTTTTGATGCAACTGCGCCAGCGTTTTTCCTATCGCAACCGCGAAGCTAACCCGCGTTTTGCTTTGCTGTTTATTGATTTAGATCGTTTTAAACTGATTAACGACACCTTAGGTCATCATATTGGCGACCTGTTTTTAATCGAAGTCAGTCAGCGTTTGCAGCAAACCGTACGTGAACATGATTTAGTCGCCCGTTTAGGTGGTGATGAGTTTGTGATTTTATTAGGCCAAATCCAAAGTGACCTGGACGCTGAAGAAGTGGCTGAGCGCTTGATTGAATCGTTGCGCCAGCCGATGATACTCGAAGGTCAGCAGGTGTGTTCCGGTGCCAGTCTGGGCATTGCCTGTTATCAGCCTGAATACCAGAGTGCTGATGAATTATTGCGGGACGCTGATGCTGCTATGTATCAGGCCAAGTCTTTTGGCCGCAACCGTTTTGTGATTTTTAATGATTCGATGCGTCAGCAAATGCTGCAGGAACTGGGGCAGGAACAAGCGCTGCAGCAAGCTGTGGCTCAACAACAATTTGCGCCAGCTTTCCGGCCTTTATTGCAAGGTGACGCAGACGTTCTGGGATACCAGGTGCAGCTGGACTGGCAGTTAGGTGATGCAGAACACAAAGCTGAGTTAAGTCGCCAGGCCACTCAGGCCGGTTTAATGCCTGATATTGAACTGGAACTGGTGCGTCAAATTTGCCAGAAAAATGCCGGTGCTACAGTATTTTGCATGACCTTAAGTAATGGTCATCTGAACAACACAGTGCTTTTTGATAAGCTGTGTAACGTGTTACGCCACTCAGTGTTACCGCTGCATCAGTTGTGCATCGGCTTTAACGAGGCGGATTTATTAAATTTAACCAGCACTCAGCTGGCGAATTTACATCAGTTAAAGCGGCTGGGCATTCGGTTGTTATTAGACCAGTTTGCTGCCGAAGTGGCTGCATTGGGGTTGTTGGTACAGTATCCATTTGATTTTGTTGTGTTAGACACTGCCTTTAGCCGCAGCTTACAACGCAGTGATCAGCGCAAACAGCTGCTGCAGGTGTTGTTAAGCCTGGCGCAAACCCATAAATACCGTTTGGTTGCCGCTGTTGCCGAAAATGACGAAAGCCGTGCTTACCTGACTCAGCTGGGGTGCTGCTATTTTGCCGATAGCAGCCCGGTGAGCGAAAACCAATCAGGGCTTTTTCAGCAGTTGGCGTAATCTGTCTATATGCGCCAAACCTGTTTCCTGCCGTTGCTGCTCAGTTTTAACAGGAGCTGCTTTGCTCCATTCCAAATCATCTGCAGGCAATTCATATAAAAACCGGCTCGGTTCAGGTTTAATCACTTCACCATACTGCCGACGTTCGCGGGCATAAGTAAAAATCAACTCACGTTGTGCTCTGGTAATACCTACATAAGCTAAACGACGTTCTTCTTCGACATTGTCTTCGTCTATGCTGCTTTGATGTGGCAATAAACCTTCTTCCATACCCACCATAAAGACATAGGGGAACTCCAAACCTTTGGAAGCATGTAAGGTTAACAGCTGCACCTGATCGGCATCGTCTTCCTGTTCCTGACGTTCCATCATGTCGCGCAAGGTCAGCTTAGTCACCACTTCATTTAAACTCAGTGGCTCTTCGTCGTCTTTGCCTTCAAGCATTTCACTGATCCAGCGATACAGCTCATTGATATTTTTTAACGCCATTTCAGCGGCTTTTGGGCTGGCGCTGCTTTCAAATAACCAGGCTTCGTAGTGGCTTTGCCGGATCAGATCTTTGACTGCTTCTTTTGGATCAGCACGCAAGGCATTATCAGCGACATGATTAATCCAGTTGGCAAAGTTTTGCACTGATTGCAGTCCACGGGCAGGAAGCCGCTCAGCAAGTTCAGGCTCAAAACAAGCGGCAAATAAGCTGATATGTTTTTCATTGGCCAGACTGCCTACTTTCTCCAGCGTCGCTGCGCCTATTTCACGTTTCGGGGTGTTGATAATACGCAAAAACGCATTGTCATCGTCCTGATTCACCAATAAGCGTAAATACGCCATGATGTCTTTAATTTCAGCCCGGGAAAAAAACGATGTACCACCTGAGACTTTGTATGGAATTCTGTTGGTGATCAGTGCTTTTTCAAACACCCGCGCCTGATGGTTACCACGATACAGCAGGGCATATTCTTTATATTGAGTGCGGTTGATAAAGCGGTGCGAAATAATTTCAGCCACTACTTTTTCGGCTTCGTCTTCTTCGTTACGGGTGGGTAATACCCGCAAAGGCACACCATAACCCAGTTCACTGAACAGTCGTTTATCGTATTCATGTGGATTATTAGCGATCAGAATATTAGCTGCTTTCAGAATACGCTCAGCCGAGCGGTAGTTTTGCTCCAGCTTAATGACCCTTAAATTTGGAAAATCTTTGCCGAGCAATACCAGGTTTTGTGGTTTGGCGCCACGCCAGGAATAAATCGACTGGTCGTCGTCTCCCACCACGGTAAAACGTTGACGCTCACCCACCAGCCATTTCACCAGTTCGTACTGACTGGTGTTGGTATCCTGATATTCATCCACTAAGAGGTATTGGATTTTTTGCTGCCATTTCTGCCGCACCTGCTCATTGGAGGCAAACAATAAAGTAGGCACCATAATTAAATCGTCAAAATCCAAAGCGTTATAAGCACGAAGTTGCTGTGCATATTGCTGATAGAAATTGGCAAAGCTGATACTTTGGGCGTCAGTGGCGCGGGATAAAGCCTGACCTGGCAAAGTTAAATCATTTTTCCACGACGAAATTTTGCTTTGCAGGGCTTTGAGTAAATCTTTATCCCCTTGCAGTTCATCATCGGTCAGCTCTTTGAGTAGCGCCATACTGTCCTGATCGTCAAACAGCGTGAAGTTGGGCTTGTAGCCAATAGCTCGGTATTCTTTTTTCAGAATTTCCAAACCTAAGGTGTGAAAGGTGGACACAGTTAAGCCTCTTAACAAAGGCCGTTCCAGCTGATGCTTAATCCGCTCTTTCATTTCGCGGGCTGCTTTGTTGGTAAAAGTCACAGCCGCAATATGTTTGGCAGGTACACCACATTGCTGAATTAAATACGCAATTTTATTGGTGATCACCCGGGTTTTTCCGCTGCCAGCGCCTGCCAGTACCAGGCAAGGCCCGCTGATATAATGCACAGCATCGTTTTGTTGAGAGTTAAGTTTCATCAGACACCCTTTACAGAAGCAGGCTAGTTTAACTCAAATTCATCAAGCGCAGGCGCGTTGATTTCAGTACAAAACGAGCAAGTTGGGGAAATATGCGGCAGAATAGATCCAACCTGAGCCGAAAGGCTCGTAGAATAAAATACCTCTAAAGGAGCTCCATCATGATAGATCCAAAAAAGATTGAAGAAATTGCTAAGCAAATTGGCGCAGCTATCCCACCTAAAATGCGTGAGATGGCCGATGATATGGAAAGCAAGGTAAAGCAGGTATTGCAGCAAAAGCTGAGTCAGCTGGAGTTTGTTTCCCGTGAAGAATTTGATGTGCAGACTCAGGTGTTGGCCAAAACCCGCGCCAAACTGGATGAACTGGAACGTCGTGTGGCTGAACTGTCGGCGAAAGACGAGTCAGCTAACTAAAAAATGATGTAAATAAGGACCATTATGAAGTTAAGTCAGGTAGCGGTACTAGTGGCTGGGCTATTCAGCTCTGTGGTTTTGGCTCAGGTTGAGCAGGTGATTCAGGTCGGGCATCTGCTTGATGTACGTACAGGCAATTACCAGAAAAACAAAGCTATTTTGGTTGAAGCGGGTCGCATCAGCGCTATAGTCGATGCGGACCAAGCGCCAAAAAATGTGCAGGTGATCGATTTATCAAAACATTATGTAGTGCCTGGCCTGATTGATATGCACGTGCATTTAACTTCAGATCCACAAAAACACGGCTACCGTGCTTTAGTGGAAACGCCAACCCGTGAAGCCATTTTTGGAGTGGGCGCTGCTAAAGCTACTTTAAAAGCTGGTTTTACTACAGTGCGGAACTTAGGCGCTGCTGGTTATGCCGATGTGTCTTTGCGTGATGCGATAGAGGATGGTGAAATTCAGGGACCACGGATGCGGGTGGCGACTCATACCATTTGTATTACAGGCGGACACTGCGACAACAATTTATTGCCTCATATCTACAATTCCAGAAGTGCTGGTGTGGCCAATGGTCCGGATGAAGTTCGGTCAAAAGTGCGGGAAAACATCAAGTATGGTGCTGATGTCATTAAATTTACTGCAACTGGTGGTGTGATGTCGAAAAACACCGATGTGAATGCCAGCCAGTATAACTTTGAAGAAATGAAAGCTTTGATAGACGAAGCCCATGACAGAGGCCGCATTGTGGCCGCACACGCCCATGGTTTACAGGGTATTAAACGCGCCATTGCAGCCGGGGTGGACTCGATTGAACATGGCAGCTTTATTGATGAAGAGGCCATTAAACTAGCGAAAAAGCACGGCACTTATTTAGTGATGGATGTCTACGTCAGTGACTTTATCTTAAGTGAAGGCGAAAAGGCCGGCATATTGCCTGAGTCTTTAGCTAAAGAAAAAACCGTAGGTTTGTTGCAACGGCAAAACTTCCAGAAAGCGGTCAAAGCCGGAGTGAAGATGGCTTATGGCACTGACGCCGGTGTTTATACTCATGGTTTAAATGGTCGTCAGCTGGCTTATATGGTGCAGTGGGGCATGACGCCTTTGCAGGCGATTCAGGCTGCAACTGTCAATGCCGGTACTTTATTAAACTGGAAAAATGAGCAAGGCCAACAAAATGTCGGCGTGCTCGAAGTCGGAGCTTATGCCGATATGGTCGCTGTGCCTGTGGATCCGCTGGCTCAAATAAAAACACTGGAGCAACCTGCTATGGTGGTGAAATCAGGTCAGCCAGTGTTATAACCTCTTTAACATAAGCATTAGATTTCCTAATGCTTATGTTCTGCTTTTTCTCGTCTTTCTTACACAGAGTTGTCATGGCATTGCTGAATAATTGCCCGCAGTTAATCAACTTAAAGCTGGGGAATACTCAATGAAACTTATCACTGCTGCTGCATTTGCTGCTGTTACTTTAATGGCAAGCCAGGCTCAGGCCGCTTCAACTTATACCTATTCGAACACTGAATACTGTGAACTGGCGGCTCAGAATACTGCTGGTAATTTATTACAGGCTTATGCAAAAAAATTGGGTTTTAAGCCTGCACACAGCACTTGCGTGAAGTTACTGAACCCGATGACTGCACAACTGTCCCAGGATGCAGACGCACAAATTCGTGCTTATTCCCGTGGTTCTGCCCGTAAGTTACCTGCTTCTTTAATTCAGCAATTAAAAGCTATGCCGGAACAGGAACGTCGTGCAGCTTTGGTTGAAATCTACGGTTAATTCATCGCTTAACGCTGTGCTCCGGCTTGAAAACTGCGTAGAGTAGCCCAAAGTAACGGGCTACACCCAGCAACACGGAGCACACTCATGAGCGAATTTGACTTTGATTTAGACCATCTGGATTTTGATGGTGCCGAGAAAAACACAGCGCAAAAGCAACTGGCGGCTGATCAGTTAGCGGCAGAACAAGCTGCTATGCAGGATGATGAATCAGACGATTGTGCTGGTGGTGCCTGTAAAATCTAATTTATTTTTTAGATTGATGCGATAGTTTTATTTCGTTTTTTAAAATGACCCTTGGAGTCTACTCTGTGTCTGCAGGATAGAGCGAACTCCAAGAGGGTCATAATAATGTTTAATAAATCAGCCTTAGTTTTAGCTTTAGGTTTATCTTTAACAGTACAAGCGAATACCTTAACCAGAGACAACGGTGCTCCGGTAGGGGATAACCAGAATTCCACTACAGCAGGAGCCAACGGCAGTGTTTTACTGCAAGATGTGCACCTGATCCAAAAATTACAACGTTTTGCCCGTGAACGTATTCCAGAGCGTGTTGTGCATGCCCGTGGTACTGGTGCTCATGGTGAATTTGTTGCCTCTGACGATTTATCCGATTTAACCCTGGCTGCGCCTTTTGCTAACCAAGGCAAAACGACGCCGGTTTTTGTGCGCTTTTCTACTGTTATCCATGGCAATCACAGTCCTGAAACATTGCGCGACCCCCGTGGTTTTGCAGTGAAATTTTATTCTGATCAAGGCAACTGGGATTTAGTGGGGAACAATCTGCCGGTCTTTTTTATTCGGGATGCAATTAAATTCCCGGATATGGTGCACTCGTTAAAACCTTCCCCAGTCGACAATATGCAGGATCCAAACCGGATCTTTGATTTTATGTCGCACGAACCCGGTTCTACCCAGATGCTGACCTTTGTTTATTCTGATTTAGGCACGCCAGCCAGTTACCGTGAAATGGATGGTTTTGGTGTGCATGCCTATAAGTTCATCAATAACCAAGGCCAGGTGCATTACGTCAAGTTTAACTGGAAGAGTCAGCAGGGCGTGAAATCCCTGGATGCTGATCAGGTCACTAAAACTCAGGGCATGGATTTTAACCACCTGACCCGCGATTTGTATCAGAACATCAATGCCGGCAATCACCCAAAGTGGGACTTGTTTGTGCAAGTGATCACGCCGGAACAGCTGGATGATTTTGACTTTAACCCTCTGGATGCCACTAAAACCTGGCCTGGGGTGAAAGAACGTAAAGTGGGCACTATGACGTTAAACCGTATGCCGGATAATTTCTTTGAAGAAACCGAACAGGCGGCTTTTGCACCAGCCAATCTGATCCCTGGTATTGAGCCGTCGGAAGATCGTTTATTACAAGGCCGGATTTTCTCTTATGCCGATACTCAGTTGTATCGTTTAGGGGTGAACCATAGTCAGTTGCCTATCAACAAAGCCAAAGTGATGGTGGATAACCACAATCAGGATGGCGCTATGAACTTTGGTCATAGCAAGTCCAACGTCAATTACGAGCCAAGCCGGGTTGAACCTAAAACGCTGGTGGTTGCAGCCCGTGCTGTGGAAACCAGGCTGGAGGGTACAGTGATGCAAAAAGCCATCAGTAAGCAGGACAACTTCAGTCAGGCTGGTGCTTTGTACCGTAGTTTCGATAAGCAGCAACAAGCCAATCTGATCCGCAATTTGTCGGGTGATTTAGGGGCAGTAAAAGACAGTGCCATCAAACATAAAATGCTGGCGCACTTCTACAAAGCTGATACGGACTATGGCACTCGTTTAACCAAAGCCGTTCATGGCGACATAAAACAAGTGCAGCAAATAGCTAAATCTTTGTAATACCTCTCTCTGGTGCAGGCCAACTGGCAGTCGCTGTCAGCTGACCTTCTTTAAAGCCCTGCGAAATTCGTATGCTCTGTCCTGCACCCAGAGTGAGTTTCGCAGGCACTCAATTACAGTGAAGGAGATAAGCAGATGCGTAGTTTTATACTAAGTCTTCTGATGGTATCTGGTGTGGTGCTGGCGGAAGAACAAGTACAGGATCCGTTGCAGCAACTGACATCCTATTTTTTTGCAGCAGCCCGTACTGGCGACACCTTGGTGTTAAATGAGTTTTTACAGCAGGGTTTTCCTGTTGACCAGCGCAATCACCAAAGTTATACCGCTTTGATGGTGGCCACCTATGCAGGGCAACAGGCCGCTGTTGAAGTATTGTTGAAACAAGGTGCTGACGCTTGCTTACGTGATAAAAGAGGCCATACCGCCATGATGGGGGCCATAGTCAAAGCTGAGTGGACCATAGGTAAGATTTTGTATCCCATTGATTGCAAAGAAGATGCTTCAGTGGATGCCAAAACACCAGTCACAGATAAAGAGAAAATGACAGTAGCGCAGTTTGCTGAAGTTTTTGGCCAAAATGAAAAACTGCAGCAACTGGCTAAAGAATTTAAGTCAGGCAAGGGACAACTCTGACTAGAGTGCAGCTGTGACCTTAATCTCGACTTTCCACAGTGGATCTGCCAGACGGGCTTCAACTGTAGCTCGGGCAGGTGCCTGACCTTCTGCAACCCATAAGTCCCATGCTGCATTCATAGCGTTATAGTCCGCCATATCCGCCAGATAAATAGTAGTGTCAACAATACGGCTTTTTGTCAGGCCAATTTTAGTCAGCAAAGCATCAATTTGTGCCAGTACATTAGCGGTTTGAGCTGTAGCGCCAGCATCCGTATTGTCCGGCACCATACCGGATAAAAACACTAAACCATTGGCTATCACTGCTTCGCTGTATCTTTTACTGGGTTCTATACGTTGGATCATGGGTTTTCCCTTTGGTCAGATCACGGGTTTATAGCCTTCACTCTGACCATCGATCAGATCATAAGGCGACATAGCCGGGATTTGTTGCTGAATTTGTTGTTCCAGCAGATCCAGCGTTTTTAACTGCTGACAAATCTGCTGACCTCTTTGTTGTAAGTTTTTACTGTTTTTTTGCATATCAGTTTTTAACTGACTGCCAAAGTTTTGCATTTTAGTCCTAAAACTTTGCATTTTTTCTGTGGCAGAACCCGGGCTTTGCAGCACATTCTGGCCTAAGGTCAGCATCATCTGACCACTGATTTTAGCCACAGCCTGCTGAATACGTTGCTCTGCTTCTTTGGCTAAATTTTTATCGGCCGAGCGCAGCTGACTGCCGTACACATAAATGGTATCGCCCTGACGCTGAACCAGTTGATTTAATTGCTGCTCCAGTTGGTCCACCGGCTGTTGTAATTCAGGATTTTCCGCCAGACTTTGGCCTGTGGTCGCCAGAATATTCTGATCAAGCACAGTACGGGCCAGCTGCAGGCTGTCATCCATCAAAGCGGCAGAGGCAGTCACCTGACTACGAATGCCTTGCTGATAGGCTTTGAGGTGTTGCCGTGTTTGCGGTGTGCTGTTGTTTTTTTGCTGATCCAGCCACAGCTGGCCTGTGGTATCAATACGCCACAGCTCTTGATCACCCCTTTGAATACTGACCACAGAAGGGCTGACTCTTAAATCGTCCTGCAAGGTCAAAGCACACTGATTATTGGCGTAACTCAGGCTGCTTAACAACAGCAATGTACTGACACAGAGATACTTCATAACAACCCCACTAAGATGAAAACCGTCATGCTGCTTGATGTGCTCTGAATCACCACTGAATAACCTTTCACACTCTTTACTGCTGGTTATAGCGTTCAAACAACAGCATCAATGCTTGTTGGCTTTGCTGTAAACATTGCTGCAACTGGTTGTTGAGCCAGGGCTCGGGTTTTTTATTCTGATGCAGTTGTTGCTCCATCAGCCGGCAAAGCTGGCTTAAACGCATTAGCCCCAGTTGGCCCATACTGCCGATCAGACGATGAAATACTTTAGGGTCCGGTGTTGCCTGGGTTAATTCATGTTGCAAAGTGGCAAGTTGCTGCTGCACATTCGCTTTCAGCTTTCGGCGTTGCTCAGTGTTCAGAGCCAGCAAAGCTTGCTGTAAATAATCGATTTGATACAAAGGCTTAAGTGGAGGTAACTGAGCCAGTTGAGCGATCAGAGCCTGCAATTGTTCACGCCGCCACGGCTTAGATAGCAGAGCGCTGATCTGAGGCAGAGTCTGGGCTGAAGCTGAACCAGTCACCAGTACAAAACGGCTTTGCTCATCCACCTGATGTTGTTGCTCCAGCTGTTGTATGCTTTGCAAAGCATCGGCGTCTTCCAACTGACCATCTAAAAATACCCATGACCAAAGCTGTTGTGGTAATTGTTTTACCTGCAGCAGGCTGGATGCTGTGGTCACCTCAAAGCCTAACTCTGTTAACACTTGCTCCAGACTAAGCCGGCACAACTCATCATCTTCGACGACCAAAGCATGATGTTGTTCTGTGGCCGCTGCCGGAGTCACAGGTAATAAAGCCGAGGCCTGACACTGCAGGCTGAAACTGACTTCTGTTCCAAACCCAGGAACGGATTGGATGTCCAGTGCTGAGCCCAGTTGCTGCAGTAACTTTTGGCATACCAGCATGCCAAGGCCTGGCCCTGCCTGCAAAGTGCGCTGTTGATTCAGGCGCTCGCCGCGCAATAACTGGCTTACTTGTATGGTCGTTAAACCCACTCCGGTATCCCGCACTTTAAATAACAGCTGTAGCCTGGAGTCTTTTTGGTTTAACAACTCCACTCTGACTTCAATTTCACCTTGTTTGGTGTATTTCACTGCATTAGAAATCAGATTGGTCAGCAGTTGGGTCAGTAAGTTTTCATCCAGCAATAAAAGGCCAGGCACATTGGAGGCCAGTGAACAGCTTAATTTCAGCCCTTTGTTGCTGGCCAAAGGTTCAAGTAAGTCATGCAGCCTGCCTAATAATTCGGCCAGCACCACTTGCTGATCCACGGGTTGATAAACGCCATAATCCAGCCTGCTGCTGGTCAGAATGTTGTTAATAATATTATCCAGAGACCAGACAGAGCGGCGTGCCAGTTGTATTTTTTGCTGGCTGCTTTGTTGTTCAATTTCTGGCAGCACCTGAGCCAATACAGCATCTATACCTTGCAGGGGAGTACGTATTTCATGGCCCAAAGTAGCAATAAATTCATTTTTTACGGCAATTTTTTGTTGCGCCATTTCCTGTTGTTTTTGCAGCAGCAGGCGGTTACGCCGTGACTTGTGGTAAAACAACGACAGCAGCAAAGCCAGGGCTAAACAAGCGCCCACAGAAAACAGTATCAGCATATTTTTCTGATGCTGATGATTCAGTTTATCTAACTGATTTTGTTGAGAGGCTTGCTGCAGATCTCGCTCCAGCAAGCTTTTGTGTTGTTCACTGGAAATAACCAGTGCCTGTTTATGGGTTTTGTCATCAAACAAGGATTGTTGTAACTGCCGCAGCTGATCTAAAGCCTTGTAGGCTTGCTGGTACTGCTGATTAAAGTGTGCAACCTGAGCTGTGACCTGCCAGTAATCCAGCAGCAACTGAGGTTCGCTAAAATGGGACTCATGCAAAGCCAGCTTTTTATACAAAGCCGAGGCTTGTTGCTCTAAGGAAAACTCAAGTAAATCAGATAAATGCAGCAGGCTGAAACGGCGGAAGCTGGCTTGATGTTCTTCTGTTTGCAGTAGTTGGGTGATTTGTTGATATCTGCTGTTGGCCTGGTCAATACGGCCAAAATGTAAGTCCAACCAGGCTAAGCTCTGCAGTGCATCCGCCTGTTCAATGGCGTTGTTCACTTGCTGTGCTGCAAGCAATGCCAGCTGCAACTGCTGTTCACTTTCCTGATATTTACGCTGAGGCAATAAACTGCGGGCCAGACTCAGGTGATATAAGGCAACCAAAGCCTGCTCTTGCCGGCTCAAACGCAGTTCCAGTGCTTTGCGGGCAAAGTCTTCCGCTGCCTGATACTGCTGATACAAACGGCTTGCTTCGGCCAGCAGATGTAAAAAATTGGCCTGACGGTTGCTGTCATCTCCTGTCATCGCCAGATCAAGACCATCGCTGGCAATCTGAATGGCTTGTGGGTAGGCATACAGGTTCAAATAGATAAAGGCCAGATCATAACGGATGATTTGCAATGGCACAGCGTTATTGGCATCTATAGCAATTTGCATAGCTTCCAGAGCTTTGGGCAGGGCTTTGTCGGATTGGCCTAAACGGTTCAGGTTATCCGCTTGTCGTCGGAGTGCATTAAATAATTGTCTGGTATCGTTTTGAGTGCGGGCTAAACGTTCGGTTTCAAGACTGCTTTGGTAAGCTTTTTGATAATTACCCAACAACATATAAGCTGTGGTTTGCTGCAGCAGTACTCTGTGATAATCGGCGCTTTCTCTGTCTGTGCTGAGTTCCAGCCACTTTGTGGCGTAGCTCAGGCTTAAAGCCGGGTCTTGGGTCACAAATACTTCGGTCAGCCGAACCAGCAGAGTCAGCCGCTGGGTAGGGTCTGTACTTTGTGCAAGCTGTTGCTGCAGTTGCTGACGCTCAGATGCAGTAGCCATTTCCACCTGCTGTTGGCTTTGTGCCATCAGAGGTAAAAGCAGCAGAAGCAGATTCAACCAGAAAAAAAGCGACTTCACAGACACTGCGCAACTCCATGAACAGATTCAAGCCATGCTAACAACCAGTGCTGATAAGGGCAAGAAGTCATATGATTTTGTGGTTATTAATGAAAAACTTATTTTAATAACTAAAAAGCATAAAGCAGAGAGAAGGGTTATTTACTTTTTATCCATTTAGACGGCTAAAATGGCGGTAACTTAGCTTATCTGTGGTGTCTTTATGCTATTCGCGTCTTTAGCTGCTCAGGCCAGTCCTTTGTCCGCTCAACAAATCAAGGATTTACAGTCTTTGGTCAGCCAGCTTAATCCTATTCAGCAGGCCTGGGTCAGTGGTTATCTGGCGGCAGCTGCTCAACTGGCTGGTGGTCAGGCTCCGCTTGCTGCACAACAGGGCAACGAAAGTGCTGTGCTGACTATTTTATATGGCTCACAAACCGGCAATGCCAAAGCTGTGGCCTCTAAAATTAAAGCTGCAGCTGAGCAGCAAGGCATGAGTGTCAAGCTGACTGATATCGGCAGCTATAAAACCACCCAATTAGCCAAAGAAAAATACCTGCTGATTGTGACCTCCACTTATGGTGAAGGTGAGCCGCCAGAAAGTGCTGTGGCTTTTCACAAATTTTTATTCAGCAAAAAAGCACCTAAACTGGATGGCCTGCAGTATGCCGTTTTGGGTTTAGGTGATACCAGCTATGAATTTTTCTGTAAAACAGCGATCGACTTTGACGAACAGTTAGCTGCTTTAGGCGCAAAACGTTTGCATGCCCGCGCAGATCTGGATGTGGATTACGCCGCTTTGGCTGCAAGCTGGACTGAAACTGCGGTTCAGGCTTTTGCACCAGAATTAAAGCAATCTGCCGGCAACTCAGCCGAGGTGATTGCATGGCCAGGCGCCACAGCCACAGCGGGTCACGATAGTGCTTATAACAAAGAAACTCCTTATCTGGCTGAGTTATCTGTTAATCAGAAGATCACTGGCCGTGATTCAACCAAAGATGTGCGTCATATCGAAATTTCCTTAGCAGATTCAGGAATTACCTATCAGCCTGGTGATGCACTGGGTGTGTATTTCCTGAATGACGATAAAGCTGTAGACGCTATTTTGGCTGCAACTGGTTTGAATGGCGCTACGCAAGTGCAGTTAGCTGGTCAGACATACAGCTTAAGAACTGCGTTAACTGAACAGCTGGAGCTGACTCAGTCTTACCCGAGTTTTGTCGAAAAATACGCACAGGCCACAGCCAACAGTGAATTGCTGGAGCTGGTGAAAGATAAAACGGCGTTGCGGCAGTATCTGGACAAGCGTCAGACGCTGGATGTGATTTTACAAAACCCAGCGCCTCTAACAGCGCAGCAATTAGTGGATGCGTTGCGTAAACAGCAACCTCGTTTGTATTCCATTGCCTCTTCTCAGGCTGAAGTGGGTGATGAAGTGCATTTAACTCTGGGCGTAGTGCGTTACGACGCTTTTGGCAGTACTCATTTAGGTGGGGCTTCAGGCTTTTTGGCTGAGCGGCTGGAAGAAGGGGCTGCGCTTAAAGTTTTTGTTGAACACAACGACAACTTCCGTCTGCCGGACCATGAAACTCCGGTCATTATGATAGGCCCTGGTACAGGCATAGCGCCGTTCCGTGCTTTTTTGCAAGAGCGGGATCAGGCTGGTGCTACAGGTCAAAACTGGCTGTTTTTTGGTAACCCCCATTTTACTCAGGACTTCCTGTATCAGGTGGAACTGCAGGATTATTTAAAACGTGGTGTGCTGAGCAAACTGGATGTGGCTTTTAGCCGTGATCAGGCGCAAAAAGTCTATGTGCAGGACAAACTGCGGTTAAAAGCAGAAGAAATCTGGACCTGGTTACAACAAGGCGCTTATCTCTACATTTGTGGCGATGGCAATAAAATGGCCAAAGATGTACATCAGGCGCTGCTCGACATAGCGCAACAACAAGCTGGCTTCAGTGCAGAAGAAGCAGAACAGTATTTTGACGACTTACGTCAGGCCAAACGTTATCAGAAGGATGTTTATTAATGACTCAGCCAATTAATCCGGATTTACAGGTGCAAGGTCAGCTGTCTGATAACGAACGGCTGAAAAAAGACAGTCATTTATTACGTGGCACTATCACCAAAGATTTAAAAGACGAAATCACAGGCGGCTTTAACGGCGACAACTTTATGTTGATCCGTTTCCACGGTATGTACCAGCAGGACGACCGCGATATTCGTGCTGAACGTGCAGAACAAAAGCTGGAACCTCTGCATAACGTCATGTTACGTGCCCGTATGCCGGGCGGTATTATCACACCAGAACAATGGCTGGCCATTGATGAATTTGCTGCAGAGAAAACCATCTACGGCAGCATTAGGTTAACCACCCGTCAGACTTTTCAGTTTCATGGCGTGTTAAAGCCGAACATCAAGTCGATGCACCAGATGCTGAACAGCATCGGCATCGACTCTATTGCCACTGCTGGTGATGTTAACCGCAACGTATTATGTACTTCTAACCCTGTTGAGTCCGTATTGCATCAGCAGGCTTATCAGTGGGCGGCAAAAATTTCTGAGCATTTATTGCCAAAAACCAAAGCCTACGCAGAGATTTGGCTGGACGAACAGAAAGTCGAAACCACAGAAGCCGAACCTATTCTGGGCGAAACCTATTTGCCACGGAAGTTTAAAACCACAGTAGTGATACCGCCGCAAAACGACGTCGACGTGCATGCCAACGACTTAAACTTTGTGGCTATTGCCGAAAATGGTCAGTTGGTTGGCTTTAACGTTCTGGTCGGTGGTGGCCTTGCCATGACCCACGGTGATAAAGGCACTTACCCACGTAAAGCCGAAGACTTTGGTTTTATTGCTCTGGAGCATGTGTTGGCTGTGGCTGAGCATGTGGTCACAGTGCAACGTGATTACGGCGACAGGGTCAATCGTAAAAATGCTAAAACCAAATACACCATAGACCGCATAGGCGCAGACGTATTTAAAGCCGAAGTGGAAAAACGGGTGGGCGTGAAGTTTCAGCCAAGCCGTGCTTATGAATTCACTGGCCGTGGTGATCGTTTTGGGTGGGTTGAAGGCATAGACGGCAAACATCACCTTACTGTCTTTATCGAAAATGGTCGTATTCTGGATTATCCGGGCAAAACCTTAAAAACCGGTGTGGCTGAAATTGCCCGTATTCACAAAGGCGACTTCCGCATGACGGCGAATCAGAATCTGATCATCGCTGGTGTAGCCGCCGAAGACAAAGCCGACATTGAAGCTTTAGCCCGTTTGCATGGTCTGATCAACGACAGCGTGACAGAGCAGCGTAAAAACTCTATGGCCTGTGTGTCTTTACCGACCTGTCCTTTGGCTATGGCAGAAGCAGAACGTTATTTGCCAACCTTAGTCACTCACGTCGAAGAGCTGCTGACCAAACACGGTGTGCCTGATGATCACATTATTTTACGAGTGGTCGGCTGCCCTAATGGTTGTGGCCGCGCCATGTTAGCCGAAGCAGGTTTAGTAGGTCGTGGTCCTGGTAAATACAACCTGTATTTAGGTGGCAATACCCAGGGCACCCGTATTCCAAAACTCTATTTAGATAACGTGGCTGAAGCTCAAATTCTTGAAGCTCTGGATGCTCTGATTGGGCGTTGGGTTGCTGAGCGTACAAACAACGAATGTTTTGGTGATTTTGTGGTGCGTGTGGGCGTTGTCGCCGAAGTGAAAGTATCAAAAACCGACTTTCATGCCTGAGTTCAATAGATTAAGGGGCATATGATGAGTCAGTATAAACAGCTGTTGCAGCTGGATGTGCAGCAGCAACAACAACTGCTGGCAGAAGCCAATCAGCTGTTGTTGCCTTTAACGCCAGCACAAAGGGTGAAATGGGCATTGGAACATTTACCGGATCAGCAGATTTTAAGCTCCAGCTTTGGTATTCAGTCGGCTGTGATGCTGCATCTGGTGACCAGTGCGCGGCCTGATATTCCGGTGCTGTTAACCGACACAGGCTATTTATTTCCTGAAACTTATCAGTTTATTGATGAGTTAAAAGAACGGTTACAGCTAAACCTGAAAGTGTACCGTGCCCATTTAAGTCCGGCCTGGCAGGAAGCCCGTTTTGGCAAGTTATGGGAAAACGAAGCAGGTATTAAACAATACAACCATATGAATAAAGTGGAGCCTTTGCAGCGTGCGCTGAAAGAACTGAACGTAGGCACCTGGTTCAGCGGCTTACGTCGTAGCCAGTCCAGTACCCGTGCTGACAAAGATATTATCGATATCAGCCGTGGCACAGTCAAAGTGCAGCCTATTATCGAATGGACCAATAAAGATGTGTTTTATTATTTAAAAGAACACGACTTGCCCTATCACCCTTTGTGGGAGCAAGGTTATGTTTCAGTGGGTGATGTGCATTCCACCCGCAAACTCGAACTGGGCATGACAGAAGAAGAAACCCGTTTTAACGGTTTTGGCCGGGAATGTGGTATTCATCTGGATGGCGACGGCATTTAGTTCGCCGCCATTGAACGGCTAAATGATACCAGTTGTCGACTTAGTCCCTTAAGTGAATAAAAATAACTTGTAGTTAACAAGCCTAACCATTACATTCATTCGGTTTAAGCGCCAGCAGCAGGCTGGTGCGATCAGAGCCTGCACAGGCCTGAACAAATGGAATGAGGGGCAGCATGTGGAGTGGTTAGGTCGTTTTCTGCGGCTGAGGCCTCAGGATTTAGACAGTGCTGATAGCGCGTTCTGGCAACAAAGTGTGCTGCGTATTATTGTACTGTCCGGGCTTTGTCTGGTGTTTGCTATAGTGCTGCACAGCTCGTGGCAAGCATGGCAAATTGGCGCTTATCATGTGATCGCCATCACCTTGTCTTTTTACCTTGCGTTACTGTCCACCCTGTTTATTTCCAACCGTTATGTGAAACGCAGTGCCGCTGCTTTGCTGGCCATAGTGATATTGGCCGGGCTCTGTATTTTAGTCCTGGTGGATAACTTTGAGCTGGGTAAACTTGGCATCATTTTTATCTACACCTTGCCGATGATCAGTCTGATGTTTTTTGGCTTCAGAACTGCTTTAGTTTTTATGGCACTGAATTTTATTCCTTTTATTTATCTGCTACAAAATCAGGCTCCGGCTAATCTGGCGGGTTGGTCTATCACCTTGCCTGCCAGTCACAGTTATTTGCATGGCTTATTATTTTTGTTTTTTAATTTGTGCCTGCCTTTGGCCGCAGCCCGGGTGTTCAGCACCTTAAAACGCAGTGCTGTACAGCTCAGGGAGCTGAACCAACATCTGGTGCAAAGCCATGATTATTACGAAGAGTTATTTGAGCATAATGGTTCAGCTACTGTACTGGTGACAGCCTCAGGCGACATCATCAAATGCAATAGTCTGGCCTCTCAGTTGTTGGGGCTGGATTCTGAACAACAAGCTAATTTATTGTCTTTGCTGAACTTTGTGCAGGACAGTCAGTTGCAGGGCCATTGGCTGAAAGGCAAAGTGGAGTGCAGTTTAAAAAGCCGGCCTGACTCCAGTCTGGTCTTAAAACATCTGATGTTAACCCGATCCGGCCATCATGTGGTGAGCCTGCAGGAAATCAGCGCTTTACGTCAATTGCAGCAGCAATTAAAACAAAGCCAGAAAGCGCAGGACAGCTGGCTGCATTATGACGCTTTAACCTGTTTACCTAATGTGGCCGGTTTTACTGAACTGGTGAATTACAAGCAGGAGCAGTTAGCGCCACATGAGTTTGGGCTGATGGCTATTATCCGGTTACGTCATGTCAAAACCCTGAATCAGCAATATGGTTACGAATTTGGCAGCCAGTTATTACAACACTTCTCCAAAGTAGCTAAAGCGGCGCTGCCCTCTGATGCCGTCTTAGCCAGAGTAAGGGGCGTGAAGTTTGCGCTTTGGCTGAAAGGGGATTTGAATGTGCTGGATCCAAAACAGCTGGCTGAAGCTATTGCCAGTCAATTGCCTGTTGAGCTGACAGTGGGTCCTTACACAGCCCGGATGAATTATCAGTTTGGGGTCAGTTTTACAGAGCGGAACTATAACCAGAATGCTCAGCAACTCATTGAACAATGTGAACTGGCTTTGGAGTTATCCAGCCCTGGTCAGGCCGTTAGTTTTTATGATCAGCAACAAGCTCAGCAACTGGAACAGGATTATCAGTTGCTGAATGCGTTTCGCGACGCCATACGGCAAAAGCAGCTGGAACTCTGGTTACAACCTAAGGTGGACCCTCAAGGGAAAATCCAGAGTTTTGAAGCTTTAAGCCGCTGGTTTGTCGACGGGCAGGCCATAGCCCCCGATTGTTTTGTGTTGATGGCAGAACGCCATGGCTTAATGACTATGTTTTCCCGTTTAGTGCTGCAACAAAGTGTCAGCATTTTGCAAAACTGGCAGCAACAGGGCTTGTTATACCCTATTGCTATTAATCTGGGCGGGCCTGAGCTTCTGGATGACAGCTTTTTTGCTGAACTGATGAGCTTAAGTGCTGATCACCCCTGGCTTACCCGCTACCTGCAACTGGAAATCACCGAAACCAATATAGCGGTGCAGCAACCTTTATTGCATAAGCGTTTAAAGGCGCTGCATCAGTATGGTTTTAGCATTTCTATCGATGATTTTGGTACTGGCCATTCGTCGTTAAGCCAGTTGGTGGATTGCCCGGCCGATACCATCAAAATAGATCGACGTTTTGTCAGTTGTATTCCTCAGGATAGCCGCACTGTACGTATTTTGCATACCACTATTCAGCTGGCCAAAGCCTTACATCTGAATATAGTGGCCGAAGGGGTAGAAAACGATATACAGCGCCGCTTCCTGCAAAGCCTGGGATGCCAGCTGATGCAAGGTTATTTATTTGGCCGCCCGGCCCCTGCGTTGTATTGGCAACAAAAGCTGAGTAAAGATGATGAGCTTAGCTGTGTTTCCACCCTCCAGCTACTCAGTTAACAACCTGCCGCAATTGTTAATCAATGTAATTAAAAAAGCCAAAGTGTAAATATATACAACCAAATCTATGTTAGGTAGAATTGCGCCCTTTTAATCAAATGCCTCAGCGGCGGATATGATGGCATATAAACAGACCCAAATTTAAAGTGAGTTGGGCCTATTATGATAAGGGCATGGTATGAAATTTTTAAAATACTTAGTTTTGATTAGTTTTTTCTTATTGGTTTCAGTAAGTAGTTATGCTGATGCGGGTTGGTCTGGTAAGGCGACCATTACATCTATATATGCGATGAACGAGAACGCCGCTATAGTCAAGTTATCCAACTTTTCAAACCCTCATGCTTGTAAAATACAAGACGGAGGAGACATATTTATAAATCCCACCACACAGAAAACCTGGTTTACTCTGCTTTTATCGGCTTATATGGCCGGTAAATCAGTAGACATATGGGTAACTGCAAACTGTATCCCTTACTGGGCAGGCACCGATTTTGCTGAAATAGGTCATGTTCGGGTCATCAATTAGCAGACGACGAAAACTTTGCTTTAGCTCACTCCACAAACCTTGAATAAATACCATGGCCCCTGCAAAAGCAGGGCCAGCGTAAGCTCACTTTTTCAGAATTAAAAATTAGGTATTAATACTGAGTTTTGTAGTATGGCTCAAAAACACTGATATAAAAATAAATAGATTGCACAGTATCTGTGTGAAAATTAAATACAGTAGAGTTTTTAAATTATATTAAAATCTCGTTGCGGAAGGATGTGTAATGTTGTTCAAGAAGTTTGTTTTTATATTAGTGTTGTTTGCATCTGCAAGTTTAAGTGCAAACCAATTTGTACTCAAACCTGGCTCTCCGGCTACTATTGTAAACTCAACTGATAGCAGCATAATGGTTGCTTCTCCATCTGTTGATGGGGTGTCGATCAATGATTTCTCAGAATTTACTGTTAACAGTAAAAAGCTGGTGATATATAACAATCAGGACAACCCAGCGCAAACTATCCTGATACGCGCGGACAAGGTTGGATTATATAATGAAATAGAATTGATAGGAAAAACAGCCGATCTGATAGTTGTTGTTAATGCGGAAAGTAACGCAGACCTTATAAATACAAACTATATAGGTATGGTGTGTGGTCAATGTGGTTTTAAAAATGCGGGACGAGTCACATTGACAGTGGGTACCTACACTCCCTCTTCCGGCATTATTAATGTCTATTATCGCGGCAATATTTTGATTCGCGGGCTAAAAGCCCCGGGGGTACAGTCAGTTGAAGTGGTAGCCAATACCATAGATGCTGCAGGTATTATTGATACTAATTTAAAAGGCACTGCCCATCCTAACGGTGGTTTTGCGGTGACAGACAACGGAAATCTGGTGATTGGGAGCGGCGGTATTACATTTTATGCTTCTGTTTCTCTACTGGATTATAAGACTTTGACTGTTCAGGATGCCTACACCGAGCAGAGAGGTAGTCTTACGCTGGCTGGAACTATTAACGCGGCCAGTATTGGAGTCCTCTCTGCCAGCACCATATCCAGCAGTGCCAACTTAAGTACAGATTCAGACCTGCTAGCGACCAGCAACAGACTTGCGGGTATCTATGCTCCTATAGAAGGGATCTTTTTTGAGACAGTTAAAAATACACAGGCAACTATTCACTTGTCGGGGCATGCTAGTTCAGATCGCATAGTTTCAGTAAAGTCTTATGGAAGTATTGTGAATGCAGCCAATATTGTAAGTAATAGCACTTTATTTATTGCTGGTGAATACATTCATAACAAAGGTTATATATCAGATGCCGGATTTTCGGCAAGCTCGAATTACTTTATGAATACAGGGCGAATAGACTCTTCAAATGTATCTATTGAATCTGTTAAAGATATTAACAACTCATTCGGTGGAAAAATTACCGCAAATGACATTGTGCTTACGTCTCAAAGTGGTACTGTAATTAACGGCTCCCGCTCAGGAAAGATGCTTCTGGGGGAAAATAAAACTCATCTGGATACGCTGGTTGATTACACTTCATTAAAGCAAGGGAGCTATTACAAAATTTCTGAGCCATCAGGTGTTGATCAGCCTGTTTTATCCGGAACTATTTCGGCAAACAGTATAAAAATACAAGCAGTAGCTTTTGAAAATATCAACCCTTATTATCTGGAAAAGAGTACAAGCGAAAGCTGGCAGTCTGGTATTAAAGTAAGTACTGAAAAATCCAGGCAAGTTTCTCTGCTAGCTGAGCGTTCTCTTCAGATCAAAACCAGTAAGTATGTTTTAAATTCTTCAGGCATCATAGGTTTGAATCAGAATGGCGAGTTTGAAATAAACTCTCCGGTCGTGTTAAACGAACGCTATCGCCTTGAGGCTGACAGCTTTATTGTCTCTACTTTTACTTACTCTGATAAACCTCAGACTGCAGATCAAATCAAAAAAGGTACTGAGACAAAAGTAATTAAATACTCGCCTCCTGGCCGATTGTACTCTTTTGGAAAACTTAGAGTGAGTGACGGTGCTACTAATGAAGAAATAGTAGAAAGCTTTACTAATGCGTTCTCATATTTTGAAGTCTTTGGTGACGTACATTTTCATCAGACTAAAGTAAAAACCATAGGCTTGCAGCTGTCTGAATCTGTCACATTCCGTGATGAATACAAGTCCAATTCTTGCCTGACTTATGGTTCCTGTACTTCAACTACTCAGACTACGGTGGCTGAAGCTGAAACGCTATTTTCGATACAAGGTAGTGTATTTGGTATAAATAAAGACACACCATCATTGGCAGATCTGGTAGTTACTAATCTCAATGTACATGAAGTAGAAATACAAAATCTGGTAAGAGATTATCTGGCATCCTTTGCCTACCGTATCGATGAGGAAAATTATAAATATATTTCTAAATCAGAAGTTAATAACAAAATATTAAAAGCCTCCTGGGTGGAGTGTAAAGGGATGTACCGGACTCGCGAAGATATTTATGAACCCCTCTGTAAATATGGTGAAATTAGTAAATCTATTGATGAACTTATCAAAGAAAAATCTACAGTAGGTGATACATCTCTAACCGATGCCCAGATTTACTCGGCATTAGTAAAGCATATATCAACCTTAAAAGACTCTGTGCCTACCCATATCCCTTATTATTATTATTATGGTGAAAAGAGTAGAACATTAAAAAATTACGCCCTCAATGGGGATAAATTCAAATTTTACTACTCAGTAATTTATTTATTCTTTGGCGGCAATCCTCCATATGGATACGGTATGACTCTGGAGAGAAATAAAGACGCTGAAATAACAGTAACCGATCTGAAAAAGTATCTTAATTAAGCAGGGATAGCATATGAAAAATAGTAATAAGTCTTTTGTCATGCCTGCTTTCTGGAAGCGAGCTCTTGTTTACTTAAACATCTTTACATTTGTGTTTCCAATGTTTTTTCCTACATTGGTGCAGGCTCAGCAACTATTAAGTGACATAGATATTCAGGGCACAATAAACAGTCTGGATAATATAGTTCGGGTGCAGCAGAGCGATGTGCAGTTTATCAAGCATGCACAAATTGATGATCAAACGGTAGCCGCAGCAAATACGATAGAAAGCTTTCACAAAAAGCTGCTTGAAAATCGTAAAAGTAGTCTGCCTGCGCCACAAATGATCCCTATTCTGAATGATGGGATCACTATTATTTTCCCTCACTATCCGCTGGCCAAACGTATAGGCGACAGATTTGTTCAAACCCGGTTTATCAGAAATCAGGTTTATAACTTGTTAAATCGCTCTTTACTGCAAGGCCATAGCTCCGAAGCTGTTCAAATCAACACCCTGTATCTGAATGCTTTTGAGTTTACAGCTGTTAATACCGCAAAATTTGGTGACGCGATAAGCCAGGCCGCTGTAAATAGTTTTGGTAAAGATTTTATCTGGCCAGAGCTTCGTCTGATTAACAACGAGCAAGTGCTGGTTCCTGTGCTGCATTTAACTGACTTGACAGTAAATCAGCAAACGGTTAACGGCCATCAGGTAGAATTTGGTGGTCCTGTAGCTGAATTCAATAGCATTACTATTGAAAGTGGTACCTTAAGGACCTATCGCGATACCTTCCTTAAGACAGCTGAAGATTTAGTAGTCCAGCCAGGAGGCTCTATTCAGGCCAATGGCGATCTGAACCTGCTGGTAGGTGGTACGCTGCAAAATATATCCGGTACCCTTTCTGCAGCTCAGAATATCAACATTATTGCGGGCCAGTATGTACAGAAAACTATGGTCCATACTTTTAGCAATGGCACAGAACAAGGGACCCGTCTTGGAAAAATAGCCAGTGTGGATGCGCAGGGTAACATCAGTATTCAAAGTTACTCCGATTTAGTACTGCAAGGTGGCAGCATCAGCGGCAACACTATAGTTCTGCGCTCTGATGGCAATATTTCACTGGTTACTCAACAGACTACTGTGGTGAACAATCAGGTGATCCAGGGAGGCAGTAGCAGCCAAAGCACCATTGAACACCTGGCAAGCAAACTCTCGGCTCAGGATAGTATCTATCTGATAGCTACTGGTGCCATAGAGTTAAATGCAGCCACCCTGCATGCTGATAAAGGCGTCATTAAGCTTCTGGCTGAGCAGGGCGTTTATATCTCTAACGCTTTTAATCAGTTCCAGTCTGAGCGTTCCAGCAAAGTACGCAAAGTCACAGAGCAGGAACAGGAGTTCCAAACCATTGCCATCCGCGCTTCACTGGAAGCGGGCAAAGGGGTGCTGATTGCATCAACCCTTGGCGATATTATTATGCAGGCCGCCAGTATTAAATCCGGAGAGGGCACAGAAATTAATGCCCGCAATGGCAAAGTTAATCTGATGCTGGCCAAAGAGCAAGACCATTACTACTACAACAAGGTGAAAAAAGGCACCTGGAAGATCAAGACTGAGACCAAACAGGATCAGACCGAAAACGCAGTTTATAACTCTATTGTCGGTGGTGTGAAAGTTCATGCCAGTCATGGTGTAACGCTGGAGTTTGCCCAGAAAGAAGGTCAGACACTACAACAAACCCTGGCAGATATGGCAGGCACCCAGGATTTAGCCTGGATGAACACCCTGTATAACGACCCTCAATTTACCAACAATATTGAGCTGGTTTATCAGAAACTTGAAGAACTTCATATTCACAAAAAAACCAGTAATTTAAGCCCGGCGGCAATGGCGGTTATTGCTATAGCTGTGGCAGTAGCCATGGGACCTGCCGGAGCTGGTTGGCTAGGATCAGGAACAAATGCTATTGGCGCAAGCAGTTTTGCGAATGCAGCTGCGATGCAGGCTGGCGCTTTAACTTTAGCCACTCAGGCGACAACAGGACTGGCCAGCGGCAAAGGTATAGGCGGTACGCTGGAATCTATGCTGCAGGAAGACAGCATCCGTTCTTTAGCTGTATCTATGGTGACAGCAGGGGTGCTGGATCATATAGGCGACTATGGTTCGGACTTCTTTGGTGCTGTGGATAAAAATGCCCAATTCCTGAGTTCCGATACCTTAATTTCTTTGGGAAATCAGGCCACGCAGGCAGTGGTTCAGGCCACTGTGAGTGCCGGTATATCCACGGTGATTAATGGTGGTGGCTTTTCCAGCTTCTCACAATCATTTAGCGCCTCGCTAAAACAAGCTGGTATTGCAGCGGTAGGCGAGTATATGTCCTCGTCCATTGGCAAGGCTTATAAAAACACGGATATCAACGGCGTAATACGTTATGTCGCTCATGCTGGCGCAGGTTGTGTATTGGGTCTTGCATCCAAAGAAGCAGGGAGTACTTCTGGCGGTGGGCAAGAAAGTTGTCTGACAGGCGCTGGTGGGGCAGTTGTAGGTGAAGCCATAGCTGATGTGTATAAGGCTCAAAAGCTTGAAGAGCTCTTTAATAAGCATAAAAGCTTAACTGATGAGCTAAAAGCCAATGGGGCTACCGATGCTCAGATTGCTGCAATTTATACATCATCATCGGCGCAAAACCACTTCAATAAGGAAGTTGCGAAACTAACGGCTGCTGGTGTGGACCTGGCTAAATTAGGGGGCGCAATTTCTGCTTATATTGCAGGGGCAGATGTTAATTTAGCGGCGATGACAGCTGAAAATGCAGCTGAGCATAACGCCTTTTTCTTGATCCCTTTGGGCCTGATGGTGTTAAAAGGTATAGATATCGCACTCACCGCAAATGAGCTCTACGATATCTATGAAACTTTAGCAAAAGATCCTGCTCAGGGGCAGAATCTGCTTGAGCAATGGCTTATGGAACAGGCCGCAGGTGGCCTGATCGGTAAAGCTATTCCTGGTTTTAAAACCTTTGACGAGTTACTGGATTGGTTAAAACGTAATGATGTTGTTTCGTCGTCCATGCTTAAGGATATTAAGGACAATGTCGACTCTGGTAAATCCAATGCTTCAAGTGGTTCCATCACAGTTCATAACGCTATAGATAAGCCGCTTGATTTAAAAAATGTAGCTGGTGAGTTTGAGTTTATTACTAAGGTTTCGGGGCTTCATGACGCCAAAATTAACGATGGATTTTATGGTGAGCAAATAGCAGCACAACTTTTTAAAGATGCCACTAATCTTGATTTTACCGATATTGTCAAAAATAAATCCAATAACGGTGCCGACTTATTGGCTATTGATCTAGACAATAAAACCATTTGGTTGGTAGAAGTAAAATCAAGCCAACGGGATAAATTTCCAAACCCTGATAGTCTGGATTTAAAAAGGCGGGGGACTGATTGGATAGACCAGGTTGCAAATGGAAAATTATGGAATCAGCCAGTAACAGCAGAAGCCAAAGCTTATGCAATTGATCTTAAAAAGAAGCTTGATAGCGGTGTTTTTACCTTAAAACCTATACTGGCCAAAGTCCAGGTGCCAGCGCCAGGTCAAACTGGTGTTGCCACTGTTAAAGTAACACCTGCAGGATAACGATATGACTCAGATATTCGAAAAATTTTTACGTAAACGTAAACAAGCTAAAAACTATCCTGCCAAGTATCAGGATGTATTCGACGGTAATCAGTTGGATTTGATGCAATATATTAAGACTGGTGCATTACCTGGCGATTACTTACCTCCAGCCGAGCTGCAGATTGCTCCATGGGAAACTTTTAGTGAGTTGCTTATCAATGCAAGTTACTACGAAATTCTTGCTGAGGCTGAGTTTGTCACTGAAGACAGGATTAACTATCCGTATTTAGTGCAGGCTATGAGTTACAGTTATTTCTACAGTGCTATGCGTTTTTATAACCTGCAGCGTTTCCAAAGCCGTTTTGGCCGGGACTATGACGCTGGTATATCACCTAACATAATATTTAACCTTTGTTTAGCTGAACTGGCGGGTGTATCTCTTTACAGTCAACGTTTATTTAGTTTTTTTAAACAGGGTTATGTACGTAATTGGTTTAACCGCTCTAACAGCCATTTAAGTGACGCTATTATTTTGTTATATGCGGCTTATCTGGGGCAGCCTATGGAGCCAACAGTAGGGCAGTTTGCTTATAAAGGGCTGATAGCGCAGTTTGCTTATAAAGAGCTGATAGCAGATTGGGATACAACGGATTTGCAGAAAGTTAGCAGCCTGCTACAGCAACTTTGTGACGATCAAATGCTTCAGGTTGTGGCTCCACCCAGTAAGTTTTTTATCGAACTGGGCAATATGAACTGGCAATTTATTCCTTACCCTGCATTGCTGCTGATGAAATTACGGCAAAACCGGGGCCTGGCCAATCCACAGTTTGAACACCCTGGCTTTGGCGCTTTAAACCCGTTATTAATCAGTACTGCTGTGCCTTTAGTGATAGACGATACACTAGCTGCCGTGCTTGACCGCGCCCGCCTGCAGGGCTTTGATGACGAAGCCATTTTTGCGGCAGGAAGTTTAGGCGGATAACATCATCCGCAGTATCAAAAGGTAAATGAAGAGAATGGATCTGGACACCCACCTGACGATGGAATTAGTAACCACTACGCCCACCCCCATTTTGATGAGAATACTTGGTTTTTGTTTTGGGGCTGACGATATTAACGTGACATCACCGGAGCGGGTAAAAGGGCCATATTACGGCGTGCTCACCGATTCAGTGCTTCGTATGTTTCACTATTTTCGTGATGGTGATTACGATATGCGGAAACTGAACGAAGAAATTCGTTATGCTTATCAGCAAGATGAGCAGTTTTGGTGGGAAATGACTGGAGCGTCGGAGGCAAAGCAAGAAGACTTTGAATTTGGTAATCAGGCCGCTGCCATATTTGTCTGGCAAGAACAGTATTGCTCTGGGGCATTGTCTATGGGCCTTGAACCAGAAGAATATCATCCAGAAATGCAGAAGCTTCTGATTTACAAATATATCTGGCTACCCTTGTTTCCAGAGGAAACTCTTCCGGGTTACCAGCCCCCTGCCAGTGGTTATTTGCCTCATTTTGATCGGCTGCTTGCAGAATCCAACAGCGGGAAACACGACTGGATCCGGCGAATTAAAAAATAACAACTTAGTGCGCTGGTCGTTCAGTTCAATCACAAATAGTGCCGGGGTCGTCACTTAGACCCTGAGGCATTGTTTAGGTTATGGCTGCAGCACTATTACCGCCTGGCACTCATTGAGAAGAGGTTGGTATGCTTGATGAAACTCAACTGAGTAAATTTTTTCGCCGGGTGAAAATTGCCCGCAAGGCACAGGCTAGCTATCAAGACATTTATGACAGCGAATTGCCTGATTTGAAGCACTTCGTGGTGCACGGCAAATTGTTAAGAAGAATAGATCAAGAACCTACTGAACTAGCAGAGTGGGAATTAGCGCGACTCTCCATTCCTGAGCGTTACTGGCTTGAAACTGCACAAACCAGCCTGGCGCTGCTTGCTGAACTGGATTACCCCCATTTATTGCGCGCGTTAAGTTATGGTTATATCGAAACTGCGCGGGCGCATTATGGCATGCATCATTTTTTAGCCCGTTTTGGCCGTGAGCGTCGTGGTGGTTTAGGAGCATCGGATCTGTTTCGATTATGCGTGGCCGAGCTTGCCAGCCTTGAGAAAGAAAGCCGGCAATTGTTTCATGCTTTTGCCAGTGCTTATCAGCGCCAATCTATTATCCGTTCCAAAAGTCATATCAGTGATTTATTACTGCTTATTTATGCCCGCTATCTGGGGTGGAACTCGCACCACAAGTAGATAACTTTGCGTATTCCGATGTGCTCACGTATTGGGATAGTCCGGATCTGGTTAAAATAAGCGAGCTGCTGCTGTTTATTTGTGATGAACAAGTACGGCAAACCTTAGCGCCGCCGAGCAAGTTTTTTTGTGAATTTGACGATGTGAAATATTGTTACTGGCCGTTGACTGCGCTTTTTATTTTAAAGCTGCGGCAAAACCGTGGTTTAGCCAATCCAGAGCTTACGCACCCGGCCTTTGGTGTGCTCAATAGCATGTTAGCACCAGGCCCTCTGGCGCTTGAATATGACGAGCTATTGCTATCAGTGCTTAAACAAATGCAACACCAAGGCTTTGATATTGATGCCAGTTATGCATTGACCCGTTAAGTCATAACGCACTGTGTCATCACTTAGACCTGATCTGAAATAAGGTAACTGGCTTAAATCATGTCACAGTGTCTTACAGGCTAGACCCTGCAACAAAAGCTTGGTATATCATTACAATGTATCCAGGTAAGGGATAATTATATGGAGTTTGCAACCAACACGCACGCCCCCATTTTGATGAGAATACTTACCTTTTGCTTTGGGGCTGATGATATTAACGTGACATCGCCGGAGCGGGTAAAAGGACCTTATTATGGCGTGCTTACCGATTCAGTGCTCAGCATGTTTCACTATTTTCGTGATGGTGATTACGATATGCGGAAACTGAACGAAGAAATTCGTTATTCCTATCAGCAAGATGAACAGTTCTGGTGGGAAATAACTGGATTATCCGAAACAGATCAAGATGATTTTGAATTTGGCAATCAGGCCGCTGCTATCTTTGTCTGGCAAGAACAGTATGGTTCTGGTGCATTGTCTATGCGTCTTGAACCAGATGAATATCATCCAGAAATGCAGAAGCTTCTGATTTACAAATATATCTGGCTACCCTTGTTTCCAGAGGAAACTCTTCCGGGGTATCAGCCCCCTGCCAGTGGTTATTTGCCTCATTTTGATCGGCTGCTCGCAGAATCCAACAGCGGGAAACACAACTGGATCCGGCGAATTAAAAAATAACAACCCGATGCCCTGGTGGCTGCAGCACAGTTTGTTGCCACCTTTTGGCTTTGACTCTATAAAGATACAGAATGGTGTTTTCATGTCCCCCCTGAATCAATTTTTATCTGCTGGTTTGATTTGCTTGTTGTTAAGTGGCTGCAAATCAACTCCTACACCCTATGAACCTTATGGTCTTTATGGTGGCTACAGCGAAAAACAATATGCTGACGGGTCTTTTTCTGTCAGGTTTAGTGGCAATGTCAGTATTAAATATTTAACAGCGCTGGATTATGTGGTGCTACGCAGTGCTGTGATTGCCCGTGCACATCAGGCCGAGGCTTTTGCCGCCCAGGTAAGTTGGGCCAACATTAAAAAGCTGGATTTAGGTACGCCAGGTGTTTATGCCGAAAGGCCGGAACTGGGCTTGAAGATCCAGTTTTTACCTGCAGCTTTAACAGATTTTATGGCCACAGGCTGTGTTATTCCGATGGAGGCGACATTGGCCCCTTATACTTATGGTACTGATAAGGTATTTCAGCTCAATACTCAGGCCTGTATTCAAAGACTGCAGAAAAAATATCAGCTGACGGATCAACAACTGGCCGCCACTGCCGGATAAGCCAATCACATCAAGAACTGAACAGGCCAGCCATAAGGATATGCTGTTCAGTTTCTGTCCATTTTTGTTGGATACACTAAAGTGAACAATAAATTAGGGACAATAGGTATGTTAAACCTGACGCTGGTTATGCTGATGTTTTTTACTTTAGTGGGCTGCTCTGAATCCTCAACACCTGCTGAAGCTCCTACATCCACAGGATCTGTTGTTGTCGCAAAACAACCCGATGGATCTGGCCTTTATCCTCCGGTTTTGGCTGAAAACACTGAAGTCAGGCTGATCTTATGGGTGGCTGCAGAAAAACGTCAGTGCATGGCGGTAGGGCCTACCGAATGTCTGCAAATTCGTCACGACCCCAACGAAGACTGGCAACTGCTGTATGGCGATATTCTGGGCTTCGACTACCAGCCAGGGCTGGTGTACCAGTTAGAAGTCAGCGAAATCAGTATCCCTGAACCTCCAGCCGATGCGCCAGACAGGCAATGGGTGTTGCAGCAGATTATCAGCAGTCATGCTGAGTAACATACTCTTGTTAATGGGTTTGCTGTATTGTTTTCCTGTGCTGCTTTAATGCAGCCAGTTTGGTGTTGTATAACTGCAAGCGCTCAGGTTCATAGGCATAGTTGATCGCTTGTTCTACCAGTTTTTGTGCGGCTCTGAAGTTTTGCTCCTGCACATAGAGCCGAACTAACGCCAGATTGGCATTGTGCAGATAAGGTGCTTTTTCCAGTAATTTTTTATAGTAGAGCTTGGCATGGCTGAACTGCTTGTTACGCTCTGCGTCTATGGCTAAAGCCAGCCAGGCATAAGGATTGTCATCGTCGTGACTCATAATTTGCTGATTAATTTTTTCCAACAACTGCTGGTTGTCCATTTTTGCAGCCAAATCGCGGTAATTCGTCAATAAAGTGATCTGGTTATCCTGCAATTGCATGCCATAGTCAAACCACTGCATGGCTTCAGTAAAAGCATTTTTCCGGTGATACATTAACGCAATCATATTCACCGCTGGTGTATAACTGGGGTCCTGTTTAAGTGCTTTCTGACTTAAGAAAAAAGCGCTGTCACTATCTCCCAGCAGCAGGGCGTCGGCGGCAAGATTGTTATAAAGCATGGCGTAAAAACGGGTTGGTCTGATATTTTTTCCAACTAAATCTGTATTCTCCGGGAAGTAATCAATCACCAGCGCAGCTCTTTGCAGTACCAGACTGCCTTGTTTGGGCTCATCTGCTGCTTTGTATAAATAAGTGCGAATATGATTTGAACTGATAAAGATATTATCTTTGTAGTCAATCAGAGGTTCCTGATAAATCACTTTGTAACCCACCTCTATATTCACCAGTTTTGCCAGCGCAGAGGTCAGCAAGGCAAGCGTCATGCAATTGCCTCTGAACTGATCCAGTGCAACCTGAGCCGGATAATTGGCGCCTTCGTAACTAAAATACATCAGTTTATTTTGCAGGTAATTGTAAAGTCGTTGTTCTGCCGGGTTTGTTGCTTGTGCTGAGCTGTGGAAATAATTCAGAAAATTCTGTTGTTGTTTATCATTCAGATAAAAAAGCTGGTCCAGTTCAGGCAGGTCGGCTGGTTGCTGAAATAGCACCATAGATGTGACTGGCGGCTCTAAGCTGGCCTGGAGCTGTTGTTCAGCGTGATGTAAAACGCAACTTTGGCTGGTGATCGCAACTAACAGCAGGATTATTCTGGTGAAATCCATATTTTCAAATCCGTAAGATCTTTTTTTAACAAACTAACATCTGTTCGTTTTGATTGAAAGTCCCGATCCTGGACAAGGTTGGATCTTTAGTTGTGACAGCTCCGACTTGCCCCCAAAGTGGATTCAGGGCAGAATCTGGCACTTATTCTTATAACTGTGGCGCGCACCACAGCAGCAACAGAGAACTCTTATGACATCCGAAGCTTCCCGTCCATGGCAAAAACTTTTGCAACTGGGTTTAGTGCCACAAATTATTATTGGTATTTTATTAGGTGTGCTGGTGGCCGTCGTGTCGCCGGAGCTGGCAAAAAATTTATCTTTGTTAGGCACCTTATTTGTTAACGCCTTAAAAGCCATAGCGCCTTTATTAGTCTTTGTGTTAGTGGCTTCTGCTATTGCCAATAAACAAGCCTCTGAAAGCAGTAGCATTAAGCCTGTGCTGGTGTTGTATTTGTTTGGTACTTTTTTAGCAGCTGTGGTTGCCGTATTACTGAGTTTTATGTTCCCAACAACCCTGGTGCTGACAGCAGTGCCGGAAGTCATTGCAGCGCCTGAAGGCATCAGCGAAGTATTAAAGGCTTTGCTGCTGAAAGTAGTAGATAACCCTATTAACGCCTTAATTAGCGGCAACTATATAGGCGTTTTAGCCTGGGCTGTGGGTTTAGGTTTAGCTTTGCAACATGCCAGCAAAAGCACCAAGTTGGTGTTTTCTGATTTATCGCATGGCGTGTCGTCTTTAGTACGTTTTATTATCCGTCTGGCACCTTTTGGTATTTTAGGTTTAGTGGCAGATACCATAGCCACCACGGGTTTTGCGGCTTTAGCCAGCTATGGTCAGTTAATAGCTGTGCTGTTAGGTGCCATGGCTATCATTGCTTTTGTGGTTAATCCCTTGCTGGTGTTTGCCAAAACGGGCTCTAACCCTTATCCGCTGGTGTTTACCTGCTTGCGCGAAAGTGGTGTGACAGCCTTTTTCACCCGCAGCTCAGCCGCCAATATTCCGGTCAATTTACAGCTGTGTGAAAAGCTGAAACTCAACGAAGAGATCTATGGGGTGTCTATTCCGTTGGGCGCCACTATTAATATGGCCGGTGCCGCTATTACCATCACAGTACTGACGCTGGCGACAGTACATACCCTGGGAATAGAAGTGGATTTTGCCAGCGCCATTTTATTAAGTTTATTAGCTGCGGTTTCTGCTTGTGGGGCTTCTGGTGTGGCCGGTGGCTCCTTATTATTGATCCCTTTGGCGTGCAGCTTATTTGGTATTCAAAACGAAGTGGCGATGCAAGTGGTCGCTGCTGGTTTTATTATTGGTGTGATCCAGGACAGTGCAGAAACAGCATTAAACAGTTCAACAGACGTGATCTTTACGGCAGCAGTGTGCCAAAGCCAAAAAGTCTGACCTTCAAACTCTTCCATTCATCAAAACAGAGGGTCAGAGCTTAAGCTCTACCCTCTATTCCTTTTAGTTATAAGAGATCGATATCCATTATTGTAAAAAAGACGTTTAGACGTCTAATATGCAGGCTCAGTTTAAAAAGCTTTGATTGAGGTGTTCACTCTCACCAAATCAGAGCATAGTTGGATTAAAGTGCTGCCAGTGCAGCAGGAGCCTTAAGTGCAGTATTTGCCTATTTTTGCCCAATTGAAGAATCGCCCGGTTTTGCTGGTGGGCGCTGGTCATGTGGCATTACGTAAGGCCGGTACTTTACTCAAAGCGGGTGCCCGTTTAACTGTAGTGGCGACTTACTTTGCTGATGAATTTAAAGAGTGGCAGCAACAAGGCAAAGCGACTTTAATTGAAAGCCGTTTTGAAGCTGAACATATAGAAGGTCATGTACTGGTGATAGCAGCAACAGATGATGATGCTGTGAATCAGTCGGTGTTTGAAGCTGCGGATCAACGCAATATTCTGGTCAATACTGTAGATGATCAGCCGAACTGCAGTTTTATTTTTCCAGCCATTATCGACCGTAGCCCTATTCTGATTGCCATTTCCAGTGCAGGTACTGCACCTGTGCTGGCACGACGTTTACGTGAAAAACTCGAAGCTATTTTGCCCACCCATTTAGGCCCTTTGGCTCAACTGGTGGGTTCCTTTCGCGACAAAGTAAAACAAAAAATTTCAGGTTTTGCTGGTCGCCGTCAGTTTTGGGAGCGGGTGTTTGATTCGTCCATAGTACGTGAAGTGCAGGCCAACAGATTGGATGTCGCTCAGCAGCAATTAGAAGACTTATTAGAGCGGGAAATCCCTACTCAAGGCGAAGTTTATTTAGTAGGTTCAGGCCCTGGCGATCCGGAGCTTCTGACCTTAAAAGCACTGCAACTGATGCAACAAGCGGACGTTGTGGTGTACGACTATTTAGTTTCAGACCCTATTATGCAGCTGGTTCGCCGTGATGCTGAGCTGGTCTGTGTCGGTAAAAAAGCCGGTGCCCATTCGGTAGCGCAGGAAGAAACAAATAACTTGTTGGTTTCTTTAGCTTTATCAGGTAAAAAAGTATGCAGGCTCAAAGGCGGTGACCCTTTTATTTTTGGCCGTGGTGCTGAAGAAATTGAAGTCTTGTTACCTCACGGCATTCCGTTTCAGGTGGTACCGGGCATTACGGCAGCCGCAGGGTGCGCCGCTTATGCAGGTATAGCTTTAACTCACAGGGATTATGCCCAGGCCGTGCAGTTTGTCACAGGGCATTGCCGCAAAGATGGTGTGGAACCGGACTGGCACAGTTTAAGCCGCCCTAACCAGACGTTGGTGATTTATATGGGCCTGATGAAAGTGGAGCATATTCAGCAGCAGCTGTTAGCCGCTGGCCGCTCTGCCGATATTCCTGTGGCTGTGATTGAAAACGGCACCAGACCAGAACAGCGGGTTTTTACCGGGCAACTCAACCAGCTGGCCCATTTAGTGGAACAGCATCAGGTGCAATCACCGGCTTTGCTGATCATTGGTGAAGTGGTGGCCTTGCAACAAAAATTAAACTGGTTTGGCGATACGCCAGGCCAGCAGGCTCAACAGCCTTTAACAAACAGAATTTAAACACTTTTTTTACGGACTTAATGGGAGCAGACCCTATGGGCCAGCCAGTCAAACCTCTGACACATTTACAACAACTGGAAGCTGAAAGTATCCAGATCTTCCGCGAAGTAGCGGCCGAATTTGATAATCCGGTGATGTTGTATTCCATAGGTAAAGATTCTTCTGTGTTGCTGCATTTAGCACGCAAAGCTTTTTATCCGGGCAAAATTCCGTTCCCGCTGTTGCATGTCGATACCCGCTGGAAATTCCGCGAGATGATCGAATTCCGTGACAAAGTGGCGAAACAATACGGCTTTGATTTGCTGGTGCATATCAATCCGGAAGGTATAGCTATGGATATGAATCCATTTACCTACGGCAGCTCGAAACACACTGACGTGATGAAAACTCAGGGCTTAAAACAAGCTTTGGATCAGTATGGTTTTGATGCAGCTTTTGGTGGTGCACGCCGTGATGAAGAAAAATCCCGTGCCAAAGAGCGGGTTTATTCCTTCCGCGACCAACACCACAGATGGGACCCGAAAAACCAGCGCCCTGAGTTGTGGCATACCTACAATGGTCAGGTGAATAAAGGCGAAAGTATCCGTGTATTCCCGCTGTCGAACTGGACTGAACTGGATATCTGGCAATACATCTACCAGGAACAAATTGACATAGTGCCTCTGTATTTTGCCGCTGTGCGACCTGTGGTTGAACGCAACGGCACCCTGATTATGGTGGACGACGAACGTATGCCACTGGAGCCAGGTGAAAAACCAGAGCAAAAGCTGGTGCGTTTCCGTACTTTAGGTTGTTACCCGCTGACCGGTGCTATTGAGTCTTCTGCCGACAGTCTGACAGGTATTATTGAAGAGATGCTGTTGTCGACCTCCAGTGAGCGACAAGGCCGGGTGATTGACCACGATTCCAGTGGTTCTATGGAAAAGAAAAAACGTGAGGGGTATTTCTGATGTCGGTCGCCAATGAATTAGCAGAAATCGGTATTGAGCAGTACTTAGAGCAGCAACAACATAAATCGCTGCTGAAGTTTTTAACCTGCGGCTCAGTTGACGATGGCAAAAGTACGCTGATCGGCCGTTTATTGCATGACAGTATGCAGATTTATGAAGATCAGCTGGCCGCTTTGCACAAAGACAGCAAAACCCACGGCACCACAGGGGAGACCATAGATTTAGCCTTGCTGGTCGACGGTTTACAGGCTGAGCGTGAGCAGGGCATTACCATAGATGTGGCTTACCGCTATTTCTCCACAGATAAACGTAAGTTTATTATTGCCGACACGCCGGGCCATGAGCAGTACACCCGCAATATGGCAACAGGCGCGTCGAACTGTGACCTGGCTATTATTCTGGTGGACGCCCGTTATGGTGTGCAAACCCAGACCCGCCGCCACAGTTTTATCTGTTCTTTGCTGGGTATTAAGCAGTTTGTGGTCGCTATCAATAAAATGGATTTATTAGGTTTTGATCAGCAGCGCTTTGAGCAGATCAAACAGGATTACCTGCAATTTGCCGCTCAGCTGAATGTGCCTTCTATTCAGTTTGTACCGCTGTCGGCGTTAAATGGCGACAATGTAGTGCATAGCTCCACTCAAACGCCCTGGTACAAAGAAGGTACTTTATTGAGTTTGCTGGAAAAAGCCCCTGTGACAGGATTTAACTGGCAAGCCGAAGCCCGTTTACCTGTGCAGTATGTCAGCCGGCCTAACCTGAACTTCCGTGGTTTTGCCGGTACCATCGCCAGCGGCAACTTTAAAGTAGGTGATGCCATCCTGGCGTTACCTTCAGGCAAAGGCTCCACTATTAAGTCTATTGTGACTTTTGATGGTGAATGGCAAGAAGCAGTTGCTGGTCAGGCCGTGACTCTTACATTAAATGATGAAATAGATATCAGCCGTGGTGATGTGATAGTGCCAGCCACTCATCATGCTGCGGTCTCAAATCGTATTCTGGCTAAAGTGGTCTGGATGCACGAAGAGCCGCTACTGATTGGTAAAAGTTACAACATTAAACTGGCGACGAAAAAAGTCAGCGGCAAAGTCACAGCCATAGCCCACAGCATTGATGTGAATACTCTGGCAGAACATCAGGCCGACAAGCTGGAGCTGAACAGCATAGCGCTGGTTGAGCTGGAGCTGACCGAAGCCGTGGTGTTTGACCCTTATGTGCAAAACCGTGACACAGGTGGTTTTATCTTTATCGACCGCATCAGCAATATTACTGTGGGTGCAGGTATGGTCGACAGCGCTTTGGCCAGTGTCAGCAGCAAAGCAGAGTTCTCAGAATTTGAGCTGGAACTGAATGCTTTAGTGCGTAAACATTTTCCACACTGGCAGGCACTGGATTTAAGCCAGTTGAATAAAGGCTAAGTATGAGTCTGGAGCAGTACGGCGTATTTGCTATTTTGGCGGGGCTTATTGCCTTGCTGACCCTGACCCGGCTCTCTGCTGCCTGGGTTTTTGGTGCAGTGGCCGTACTGACTTACCTGACGGATTTGCTCAATGTGCAGCAGTTTGCCGCCAGTTTTACCGACTCTTCGTTATTAACACTAGTGTTGTTATTGCTGGTGTCTATAGCGCTGGAGAAAACCCGCTTAATCAGTTGGGTGGGCCAGCAACTCAACAATGGTGGTTTACGCACTGTACTTGGCCGTTTGTGGATTTCAACTGCTGTATTATCCTCTTTTACCGCCAATACGGCCGTAGTGGCGAGTTTAATTGGTGCTATTAAACGCAGCCAGAAATTTGCCCCTAGTAAACTGATGTTGCCTATGGCTTTTGCCGCTACTTTTGGTGGAACCCTGACTTTGATCGGAACTTCTACCAACTTAGTAGTGAACAGCTTTTTAGACAAAGCTGAATTGCCGTTGTTGCAGTTTTTCACCACTACAGCTGTAGGGGCTGGCGTGGTGCTGTCAGGCATGTTGATGATGTGGCTGATTGCCGATCGCTTGCCTGTGACCGAAAAAGCTGTGGAAGAAGCCGACCTGCCGTATTTCCTTGAAGCCCGTTTAACTGAAGACTCGGTGCTGATCGGTAAAACCATAGGTGAAGCCGGGTTGCGGCATTTACGGAAATTGTTTTTAGCTGAAATAGTGCGGGGCGAGCAAAATATTGCGCCTGTCTGCCCTGACGACAGGCTGCAACAAGGTGATGTATTGCTCTTTGCCGGTGATATGGAATCTGTGGCTTTATTGCAGGAAATTCAGGGCCTGACTTTATATGGCCATCACAGTATGAATGGTCAGGCGCTGGTGGAAGCTATTATCAGCCATTCATCCAGCCTCAACGGCGTGTCATTAAAAGACGCGAAGTTCCGTGAAGAGTTTGACGCTGTAGTGGTTGCTGTCAAACGGGGTCAGGAGCGATTGCAAGGGGGCTTGGGCTCTATCGTGTTGCAAACCGGTGATACCTTATTGCTGGTGCCTGGTAAAACTTTTCACCAGAACAACAAACTCAGTAAAGAATTTTTATTGGTCAACGGCGTTGATTCTGCTACCCGTTTATCCTTGCGCCGCAGCTGGGGCGTGTTGTCCGCTTTTGTTGCAGTAGTAGGGCTGTCGATGACAGGTGAATTGCCCTTACTCAAAGGCTTAGTACTGCTTTTGATCGGCTTAATGGCGACTGGCATTATCAGTATGCAGGAAGTCCGGCGACGTTTTCCGTTGGATATAGTACTGATAGTAGGTGGTGCTTTGGTGTTATCGCAGGCTATGGAAAATACCGGTGTGTCTGCATTGCTGGGGCAAGGTTTGTTACAGGTGTTCAGCGGTTATCACTTATTCTGGGCTTTAGCTGCTTTGTACTTTTTCACTTTGATCTTAACCGAGCTGATGTCGAATAACGCGGCCGCTGCTTTAGCCTGCCCTTTGGCTATCAGTCTGGCGAAAGCCTTTGGCATAGACCCTATGCCGCTGATTATGGCAGTATTGTTTGGTGCCAGCGCCAGCTTTATCTCGCCCTGGGGTTATCAGACCAACTTGCTGGTGTTTACTGTAGGTAACTACAAACTCAGCCAATATATTAAAGTGGGTTTACCTATGGCATTGGCGTATTCAATAGCTGTGCTGACGTTAATTCCATTGTTTTTCCCATTTCAGTCGCTGTAAGGAATTTTTATGAGTCAGGTGGTGTGGCAAAACTATCAAATCAGCCGTGCCGATCGTGAGCAACAAAACGGTCATCAAGGCGTTGTATTGTGGTTTACCGGCTTAAGCGGCGCAGGAAAATCCACAGTGGCTAATGCCTTAGAGCAAGAACTGGTAAAACGTAAGGTGCACAGCTATTTGCTGGACGGTGACAATGTGCGCCATGGTTTATGTGCTGATTTAGGCTTCAGCGAAGCCGACCGCACTGAAAATATCCGCCGGGTAGGTGCAGTGGCAGGTTTAATGCTGGACGCTGGTCTGGTGGTTTTGAGCGCCTTTATTTCGCCTTACCGCGCTCAGCGTCAGGCCATAAGAAACAGCCTGCCAGACGCTAAGTTTTTAGAGATTTATATTGCTACTTCGTTAGATGTCTGTGAGCAACGTGATGTAAAGGGTTTGTATCAAAAAGCCAGACGTGGTGAAATCAGTCACTTCACTGGTATTTCAGACCCTTATGAAGCACCGGAGCAACCGGATCTGACCATAGACACAGCGCAACAAAGTCTGGAGCAAAGTGTCGATCAACTGATTGCCTTACTGACGGAAAAAGGAGTGCTGAGCTAATGTTGCAACTGACACAGGATTTATTGGACCAGGTACGTCGTATAGCTGTTGCCGCAGGCGATGCCATTTTAACTGTGTACCAACGTGATTTTGTGGTTGAACAAAAAGACGATGAATCGCCTTTAACAGAAGCCGATCTGGCAGCCCATCATTTGATCCTGGCCGAACTGAATAAGTTAACGCCCCATGTGCCTGTGTTGTCCGAAGAAGCAGCTGATATTCCCTGGTCAGAACGTCAGCAGTGGACTGAATACTGGCTGGTAGACCCTTTAGATGGCACCAAAGAATTTATTAAACGCAACGGCGAATTCACCGTCAACATAGCCCTTATTCAGCAAGGCGAACCTGTGCTTGGGGTTATTCATGCCCCTGTGCTGGATAAAACCTATGCCGCAGCTGATGGCTTAGGCGCGACCCGGCAACAACATGGTTTAACTGAAACTATTCGTGTTGCTTTAACGCCAGCCGCAGGTGAAGTAGTGAAAGTAGTGGGCAGCCGCAGTCATTACAGCGCTGATATTGAAGATTATTTAAGCCGTTTTCCGCAGCATGAACTGATAGCTGTAGGCAGTTCACTGAAATTCTGTTTAGTGGCAGAAGGCAGCGCGCATTTGTACCCTCGTTTTGGCCCTACTATGTTGTGGGATACAGGCGCAGGCCATGTTATTGCTAAAGTAGCAGGTGCTGTGGTGGAGTATCAGGGCATAACAAATCCGGCTTACCACAGAGAACACCTGAAAAACCCGAATTTTTTAGTCAGTGCTTTGTAATTCAGATTTCACTTAGTTCACTAAGTGTTTTGGTTTAGTCTGGTTTAAGGTTTTGCTGCCGGTATAAAAAACTTACGGAAAGTAAAAGAAGAAGCCAATTGAATGTCAAAGCTTCCAGTTGTGTTGAGCGACAAATAGCCTTGTTCAGGGCGCAGGCATAAAAAATGTCAGCAATTTGAAATTGCTGACATTTTATCAGTGTTATTTGTACCAAATCAGCGAGATAGCGGCTTCACTGAAACCAGTACTGATAAGGGCACAAGAGTTTCAGACTCAGTTACATGCGGGTAAGAATGTATTTTCTGATGATCTGCTTCCCGATCTTACAAAATCCCAGGATGCAAAAGTTGCATCAGTATTTAAAGAAAACTTTTCAATAGTTGATTGGCTTAAGTATCTGGAGTTTGCAACAGGGGTAATTTTTTCCATTCCAGTACCATTGAGACATTGGTAATAATAAGCGACATCAGATGTACAAGCTAAACCGCAATTACTGCGACCATCATAGTATTTCCACACCGCTTTGTTTGACTTAACCTGAAATTCCATGACCCGCTGGTCGTCCGAAAAACTGCTCCTGGCTTTTTGTGTCAGCGGAACCATAGCTCCGCCATCCAGCGTATTAGCAAAGTATTGATGTGTCGACCAGCCTGTTGTGCCTCCGCCTGAACTCTGATCAAAAAATCTCCATGTGGCGTAGTTGCCCCGAACTTTAAACTCTGTAATTGTTGAATTAGAAAACATAGTGCCATATTTCTGAGTGATTACAGCGTCACCACATTGATACCAGGAACCTGAGCTATTTTTCTTTAATTCGCATTTTGGAGAGACAAAGACATCTATGGAATGACCATCGTCACAAGAAGCGCTATTTTTGTCACAGATCTGAACTGTTATAGTGTTTTTACCAATATTGTTCATAGGAGTGACAGTATAACTGGCTGCATATAATGGTGATTTATTCGACGATGTAGGCAATCTGTCTGCTATCAGTTTCTTATTTCCATTTTTATCGGTAAGAAATAATTTTGCATATGGATGTAAATACCTTGATGGCGACCACTCCCGCCAATTCACTACAACAGAACCGCCCTGTGCAACGTTGTCTGACGAAACCTGTAACAATTCTGCAGCACTTGCTGTTGCAGTTGCCAGAGCCAGGAACGAAGCGACTATAGTAATACTTGCCTTCATATAACCTCCTTTTAACAATTGAATCAATTTTATAACTTTTGGGGTGCAAATACGAGTGGTTTCTGAAGGAATAGTGCAGAGTAAAAGTTTAAGTGCTTGTTTTTTGCTCACATTTGAGTTGGCCGGTAAAAACTGTCTAAGGCAGGATTCATTTGTGAAAATCCTGTGACCTTTCCATGGTATCTCCCCTGATACAGTGGGAGGCGGTGTTTAATTTATGTGCGAAACCAAAAGTACGGTGGGTCTGAAATTCAAAGGGTTGAGCAGTTGAAGTGTGTAGGCAAATAACGCCGGGTTCTGATCGGCCAGGCGTTTCTTAAAGCTGGTGTTTTGCATTGCAGTTGTTGCATCAGCAAAGCTAGCTTAGCTTGCAAAATGGGGTCTTTTTCAATGAAAGCCTGGTTGAATGTGAGCAATCCGGGATCGCATGCTTTTTCGCCCTTTGGGTAAAGTAATAGGCCTGACAGCACAAAATAACACTGTCTTGTCTCACCAAAGCAGCCGATAATACCCGGGGCAGGCAGTTGAGGTGGTTATGAATTTGTTAAGTCGGTTGCATAAAGCGCCGATCCGGGTGATGCGGTTACAACGGCGTAAAAGTATGTCGCGTATTCGCTTCAGCATGATTCGGCTCAGAATGGCCTTGTCGCAAGAAACCGAAGAAACCAAACGTATGCTGCAAATCTACCAGCGGTCGCTCAAAGGTAAAGCGACTCAGGCTGAGTTACGTTTTGCTAATCATCAACTGGTGGATGTATTAAGAGCCACAGGTTTAGGGATTTTTGCCATATTACCTTTTGCTCCCATCACTATTCCGATTTTAATTAAACTCGGCCGTAAACTGGGCATCGAAGTTTTGCCCAGTTCTTTTCAGCCCAAAGTCGAACGTCCTAAACGAATTGATGATTAATTAAGCGTCAGCACTAACTCTTCGATCACAGCAGTCTCAGCTTCAGAATTAAACACCGCAACCAGAGTTTTATCCTCCTGATACAGCTGTATTTCATAACCAGAATCAAAAGCATCCGGGTACCTTGCCATAAACTCAGCTTTGGTGAGCGGGTAGCCTGCGGCAACAATCAACTGATGCAGCTCTTTGGTATTGTGCTGACCAAACATGGACTGCCCCAAACGCAGCTTAGCCAGTCGGTTATGGCTGTACTGCAATGACAGATAGTTGCCTGCGACCAGCCAACTGCCGTCTATGCCTCTGTGCAACTGATGAACAGGAACCTGCGATTGCAGACTCTTTAGATCAGAGCCTGGATCAGGGCTGTCTTTTAGTTGTTCTAGCCAGTTTTGAATAGGCTCTGATGAGTAAGTTGCTGTAGTGACGGCTGTTTTGTCTGCTCCGGATAAAGTAAAACCTGTCAGTAACTGTTCTGTTGTATTGGAGTTGTTGTTCTTAAAACTTTCGAACTGCAGAGCCAATTTAAGCTGACTTTGCTGTTGTACCCAGTATCCGGCTTGTTTTTTGAACTGGCCAGGCAGTGTGGCCAGCACTGTGGATTCCTGGCTTTTTAGCGGGACTTTGCCTTCAATGCTCCAGCTGGAATTGTCGTAGGCGTCGCGCAGATCAATACGATTCAGAGCGTAGTTTGACAGCAAATCTGGGTCTGTTGAAATCCAGAGCAAGGTGTCAGCAAAGGTCAGCCAGAGTTTACGGCCATAGCCCCACATTTGTTGTTGATTATTCAGTTGGATTTGTACTGAAGGTTGTCCTAATAACGCCATCACCTGAGTTTTGCTCTTGCCCGGTAATACTCCGGCAACGCCCTGCTGAACTGACACTATGTAATTGGCCGGATCTTTATAAAGATCCGCCGGGGCCTCATGTTGTATTACTAGTTGTTTTGCTGCTATTGAAATGAGTTTGGTGCTTTTGATAATTTTTTGGCCCATGGAGTTATAGGGCGGTTGGCTATCGCTCAGGGTTTTATTGTCAGCACAATAATTCAGCAACTTTGCGCTTATTTTTATCGTCGCGGTGTGGCCATCGTTATAACGATTCTGGAACTTAACAGGAGCACTTTTTTCTATTTTTTCAATGGTAAGAGTTTCAGCGCCTGAGGCTGCAGCTTGCTCCTGTAGCTGTTGTAATAGCTGTCGGAAACCTGGTACAGCGCTTAACCCCGCCATTGGATCATCCGTTTTAAGTCTGGCACTGACAACGGCTGGATCAGTATGCTCAGAAAAACATTCAGGGTAATAGTCCAGAATATCAGGTAAAGGAGCCGCAGCTAAAGTGGCAGAGAATAAGCCGCTGAGGGCAACGCCAAGTGCTGCAGGTGACAAGCTGATCTTCATAAAACATCCTGTTTGTAAGCTGGCCCGCAATAATTTTTTTGCTCAGCCGGCGGTTTTTTTTCCTTTCAACTTTTGCAGCAGTTGATCATGTTCAAACCAGACTACAAAAATCAATGAAACAGCAAAAGGGATTAACAGATAAAACAAGCGGAAAACCAGTAAAGCCGCTATCACATCAGCAGGGTCTACATTGGGGAGGGCCAATAAAAACATCACTTCCAGCACACCTAAACCACCAGGAGCATGAGAAAGCAAAGCCGCTGAAAAAGAGGCCAGGAAAATCCCCAACACCATAAAATAACCCGGGTTGCTTTGTTCTGGTAAGGCGTAATAAATAATGGCCGCTGCTGCTAATAACTCGAGCGGTGCGACCACCAGTTGTTTACAGATCAGCGAAAAACGTGGGTACTCCAGCTGGATGGTCCATAAATTGATGCAGCGTTTTTTCATAAAGCTGCCCCACAAATACAGGGCCACCAAAAGTAACATAGCGCCGCCAAGCAATAAGGCGACCCACTCTGGCAAGGCACTGTGAAACACGGCAGGTAAACCTGGCTCAATTAACAAGACAATACCAGCTAAAACTATGGTGCCCAAAGCAAAAGTAAAAGAGCAAAATGCGACCAGAATACCTACTTCTGCTGCTGTCAGGCCTTGCGAACGATAGGCTCTGTAGCGCACTACTGCACCTGAGAATACGGAGGCACCCAGGTTGTGCCCTATGGCATAAGCAGTAAAAGAGGCTACGGAAATAAAGGTCCAGGATACTTTTTTACGCAGATGGGATAACGCCAGCCGGTCGTAACCCGCTAAGGCGACATAAGCAAATACAGTGGCTAATGCGGCCATCAGCCAGCCATGCAAAGAAATGGCTTCTAAACTGCGGACTACATCGTCGTACGAAATATTTTTGAGCTGTTCTATCAGCACATAGACAGAAAACGCTACAGCGGCCAATCCTATCAAGGGCCATACGTAGTCTTTTTTTATCATGGTTTCAATCCTTGTCCGGAGTTTTATCAGTTGAACTCCGGACTTTATAGTGCTCACTCAGGCTTTATTTTACCGCAGCAGCAGCTTTGCTTAGCAAAGCCACTTTGGCTGCTTTTAACTGCCTTTAATGGTCATGATAGCGACTATAGCAATCAGCACCGGAGAAACCACAGCGGCCAGTAACCAGTAAATTTTCTGCACTGCAGCAGGGACTTCACCCGCCAGAATAGCTTTAATTTGTGGCCATATCCGCCAGCCAACAAAAGTTGCTGCAAACATGCCGCCTAAAGGCATCAGCACATTAGAGGCCATAAAGTCCATCGCATCAAATGGGGTTTTTCCGAAAATAGTAAAGCTTTCCATGCCACCACCAAAAGACAAAGCAGCAGGAATACCCAGCACTGTATAGTTCACTACAGCAACCAGAATAGTGGCTTTTTTGCGGCCCATACCGTATTCGTCGATCAGGAATGCGACTACAGGTTCCAGAATAGAAATGGATGAAGTGACAGCGGCGAATAACAATAAACTAAAGAAAATTAACGCAAGAACCTGACCTCCGGCCATTTGTGCGAATAGAGCTGGCATGGTGATAAAGGTTAAGCCTGGGCCTGCTGCAGGGTCGACATTAAAGGCAAATACGGCAGGCAGAATCATTAAACCAGCCATGACTGAGGCTAAAGTTGCCAGACCGGCAATCCATAAACCAGCATTCACTACCTTAGTTTCAGGGCTTAAATAAGAGCCATAAGCCACCATTAAACCAGCGCCTACTGACAAAGAAAATACGGCTAAACCTAAAGCGTCCAGCACCATTTTAATACTCAGCTTGCTCCAGTCCGGTGTAATAAAATAAATCACCCCTTCAATGGCACCTGGCAAGGTCAGGCTGCGCCATACCATCACCAGCATCAGGGCAAAAAGGGCAGGCATCAGGATTTTACAAATACGTTCAATACCGGATTGTACTCCAGCAATGACTATCGCAGCTGTGATGACCATAAACAAGGCGGTATAAATTAATGAAGACGTAGGGTTAGCAATAAAGTGGGTGAAGGTATCACTCAATACTTTAGCGTCTGTGGTCAGTACTGTGCCCTGAATGCTTTGTACTATATAGGCAATAGTCCAGCCTCCTACCACACAGTAGAAGCCCAGAATCAAAAATACCCCAAGGACGGACAACCAGCCTGCTATATGCCAGTAGCCTTTGCCCAAGGCGCGGTAGGCTGAAGTGGCTGATTTTTTGGCGGTACGGCCAATCATCATCTCTGCCAGCAACATCACCACACCTACAGAAAATACGCAGGCCAGGTACACCAATAAGAAAACGCCGCCGCCATTGGCACCAGCAACATAAGGGAATTTCCAGATCGCGCCAAGGCCCACTGCAGAGCCTGCCGCCGCTAAAATAAATCCGATACGCGAACCCCAGCTGCCGCGTGTTGTCGAGTTAGTCATGCTTATCTCTTATATTAGTTATAGTTTTTTGGGACCTTATTTATCTGCTGACTCATGGGTAAGACAAAAATGAGCCTGGAAGTCGCAGAAGTTACACCTTGGTGCAGCAGCAAGATAGAGGAATTCCGTGGCAAAAAGCAACCAAAAATCCGTCGCCGTCATCAATCTATCGTTAAAATCAGGTTAATTAGGGCCTGTTTAATTAAAACAGTGAACGAAATTAAGGCTTAGACCGTTCTATCTGGACTGGTAGCTGTTTGTTTAGGGAGTCACAAATGCGTTTTAAACTAATCATCTGGATTTTAGTCATGACCTGTAGTTTAACTTTTGGCCTGGCCAAAGCTTCGGCCCGCACCAACAGTGTTGAGTTTCCTGTTGGCTTACCCTGGCTGAATGTGACTGAACCTTTAACCATGCAACAACTAAAAGGCAAAGTGGTATTGCTGGATTTCTGGACCTATGGCTGTGTCAACTGTATTCATGTGATCCCTGATTTACACAAGCTGGAACAAAAATATGGCAATCAGCTGGCTGTGATTTCTGTGCATTCGCCTAAATTCGAAAATGAAAAACAATTAAGCACTTTAACCTCCATAGTGCGACGCTACGGTATGCAACATGCAGTGGTCAATGATGTGGAGTTTCAGTTATGGCGCTCTTATGCAGTGCGGGCCTGGCCTACTTTTGTGCTGATAGGGCCTGACGGCAAGTATGTGGGGCAAACGTCAGGTGAAGGCCGATACGATGTATTGGATCAGGCCATTAAACAGCTATTAGCTGAGTTTAAAGGAACACCTAACCTCAGCCCTTTACCTATTCAATTACTGGACCCATTAAACACTGTATTGGCAGCGCCAGGCGGTGTCACTGTGGATGAACGCTATATTGCCATCAGCGATACGCTGCATAACCAAATAGTGCTGATGGACCATCAGGGCAAGCTGGTGAAACGTTTGGGTTCTGGCATAGCTGAATTCAAAGATGGTCATAGCGACAGCAGTGCTTTTTCTTCGCCTCAGGGTTTACTACTGACGGACAAGGCTCTGTATGTTGCAGATACTGGCAACCATGCCATTCGTCGTATCGACTTAAGTACCTTTCAGGTCAGTACTATTGCAGGCAATGGCGAGCTGGCACAGGGCCGCTTAGTGCCGGGCTCAACACCTGATCAGGTCTCTTTACGTTCGCCCTGGGATTTAGCGCTGGATAACAACATCTTGTATATCGCTATGGCGGGCAGTCACCAAATCTGGACTCTGGATTTAAAAAGTTCAGAGCTGAACCTGTTTGCAGGCACAGGGCAGGAAGCTTTGCTGGATGGCAAACGCCGTGACGCTGCTTTTAATCAGCCAAGCGGTTTAGCCTTAAGAGGCAATAAATTGTGGGTGGCAGATGCCGAAGCCAGTGCAGTGCGGCAAATTGATTTGAGTTCAGGTAAAGTGGACACCTTAGTAGGGCAAGGCTTATTTGAATTTGGTTTAAAAGATGGTGGTTTTAAGCGGGCTTTGCTGCAACACAATAAAGATGTGGTAGCACTGGATAAAAATACTCTGGCAGTGGCTGATACCTACAACCATAAAATCAGACTGCTGGATTTAGACAAGCAGCAGGTGATGACACTTAGTTTAGGCACTGAACTGAATGAACCTGGTGGTTTGGCGTTGTTTAATGATGAGCTTTATATTGCCGACACCAATAACAACAGAATTCTGCGCTGGCATTTAAAACAGCAAAAACTAACTGAGCTGCAGGTGCCAGCTTCTAAACCTTAAACTGGTATCCACAGGACGAACTGGTTACACTGAACTCATAACAGTTGGGAAACTCAAAGATGCGTTTAGATAAGTTTATATGTGATTGCACCGGTTTGACCCGTAGTCAGGCCGGTAAAGTAGTGCGTCAAAAGCTGGTGAAAGTGAACGGCGAAATAGCCAAACAACCGGCTTTACAGCTCAAAGCCACCGATCAGGTGTTTTTAGAAGAGGAGCAGCTGCAGCTGATAGGCTTGCGTTATATAGTGATGCACAAACCTGCTGGTTATATCTGCTCGACTGAAGATCCGGACCACAACACTGTGTTTAGCTTAATGGACGAACCTTTGATGGAGCGTCTGCACACTGTAGGGCGTCTGGATTTAGATACCACTGGTATGGTGTTGATCACAGACGATGGTCAGTGGTCCCATAAAATCAGTTCGCCTAAACACCACTGCCCTAAAACCTATCGTGTATGGCTGGCCGACCCTGTGTCTGAAGCCGTCATTGCAGAATTTGCTGCAGGCATTATGTTACGTGGTGAAAAAGACTTAACTAAACCTGCGAAACTGGAAATCATCGACCCGCATCAGGTGTTGCTGACGATCAGTGAAGGTCGTTATCACCAGGTGAAACGCATGTTTGGAGCTATAGGCAATAAAGTCGAAAAGCTGCACCGCGAACAAATTGGCGCTTTGCCACTGGACCCGGATTTAGCCGAAGGCGAATACCGTTATTTAACCGAAGACGAAGTAGCCTTGTTCCTATAGTAAAATGGGGTCACCTTATTAGCTGTTAACAATGTGACCCCCAATTTAGTTCATCTGCAATTCATTCTGTCCTCTTATACTTCTTTTTATCACGGCAGCAAAAGCAAAGCGGCATAATCTGTTACATCTTTTCACAGGATGGATGAACACTTCGCTTAAGTTTGTAACGCGCTGTCCGTTAAACTACGCAGGTCTAATCTCATTGAGTGTTATGGAGTTTTATATGTCGAAAATGAAAATCGCTGTTGCCGCTTTAGCTCTGGGCGCTTTGGTGTTGTCAGGCTGTTCAGCTACTCATACGGCGATCAGCAAACGTAATCTGGAAGTTCAGACCAAGATGAGTGACACCATCTTTTTAGACCCGGTAGCAGATGATAAACGTACTGTATTTATTCAGGTTCGTAATACTTCGGACCAACAAGGTTTATCAATAGAACCTCAGATCATCGAAGCAGTGCGGGCCAAAGGCTACCTTGTGGTACGTGATCCGGAACAAGCCAATTTCCTGTTACAAGCCAATGTGTTACAGGCCGGTCAGATAGATTTACGTGCCCAGAATGAAGCCTTTGGCGGCGGTTTTGGTGGTGCTTTGGTTGGTGGTGCTATAGGTAACCAGTTTGGTAGTGGCAGTGGCCGTGCCGGTGCTACTGTAGCTGGTGCTTTAATTGGTTTAGCAGCTGACGCTATGGTGAAAGACGTGCATTACAGCATAGTCACTGACCTGCAAATTTCTGAGCGGGCGAAAAAAGGTGTAGTGGTGCTGGAAGAAAACAGAGCCAGCTTAAAGCAAGGCAACAGCGGCTATAAAAATGTGTCATCCACAGAAGAAACAGAATGGAAACGTTACCAGACCCGCATTATGTCGTCAGCTAACCAGGTCAATATGGAATACGCTGAAGCGGAGCCAGAGTTAGTAAAAGGCCTGATGCGTTCGATTTCCGGCATTCTCTAACCTCTGCTTGTAAACTGATTTCCCAATGGCTGCCGTTTTGTTGTCTTCGGCGGCCATTTTTTACATCAAGTTATTCTCCCTCTGAAAGTTTTTCACTGATCGCCTTGTCTCTGTCTGCAGTATCTATTACAGAGATCCAAAAGGATGATTCATGAATAAAATTACTTTATCTTTATTGCTGGCGTTAAGCCCGGTTTTGCACGCCGTTGAACAGGCTACTCCTAACCAGTTTATTGACGTTTTTGCCAAAATTTTTGGTGAACATAAAGGCGAGCGTAAAGGCCATGCGAAAGGCTTTTGTGCTGCAGGCAGTTTTCAGGCTTTGCCTGATGCTAAAAACTTCAGCTCAGTGTTTTGGTTATCTGGCGAAAAGGTGCCTGTGACTGCGCGTTTTTCTATGGCAGGGGGTAACCCTAACGCACCTGAAAATGCCCGTTCTCCCCGTGGTTTAGGTGTGCAGTTAAAAAGCTCAAAAGGCGAATTGCAGCATTTTGCCATGCTAACTACGCCTGTGTTTGGTGCCAAAGATCCGGAAAACTTTTTAGGCTTATTGCAAACTCTTATTCCGGACCCGACCACAGGCAAACCAGATCCTGCGAAAATTCAGGCTTTCCGTGCAGCTCATCCGGACACCCAACCTCAGGCTGAGTATTTAGCAAAAAACTCGCCACCATGGAGTTACGCCACCACGCCTTATTTTGGTATTCACACTTTTTTTATCAAAGACAACAGCGGTGTGGAGCATAAAGTGCGTTGGCACTTTGTGCCTGAAGATGGTGTTAAAGGTTTAACTGAAGCTGAAATCAAAGCAGCACCGACAGACTTTCTGCAAAAGCGGCTCTCTGAACGCTTAGCCAAAGGCCCAACCCACTGGACTATGCAGCTGGTGCTGGGAGAAGCGGGCGATACTGAAACCGATCCTTCAGTTTTATGGCCAACACAGCGTACAACTCTGGATATAGGACGTCTGTCTGTTACAGAACAAGGTGGCGAAGCCTGCACTGTGGTTAACTTCGACCCCAATGTACTAAGCGCTGGCGTAAGGGCAAGTGCAGACAGAGTATTGCAAATGCGATCTCCGGCTTACGCTATTTCCTTTGGCAAGAGATTAACCAACCAGTAGCTGATTTCACGTTAAATCGAATGCACCAGTCGGGTGCATTCGTATGCAGTCTGGCCCTGTGGCCTGAATTTGACTAAGCTGGGTCAAACTCAAAAAACAGGGATCTTCGAATGCTGAATAAATCATTGCTGGCGCTGGCTTTAGCCGTCGCTTTAACGGGCTGCGGCAAAGCGCCTGAACAAAGCAGCTCTGTTGCTGCTGAAACTCAGGTTGCAGTGACCCAAACCGCAGAAGCCACAAAACCCTGGTGGCAGGACGCAGTGTTTTACCAAATCTGGCCGCGCAGTTTTTACGATACTGATGGCGATGGCACTGGTGACTTTAAAGGCATAGAAGCCAGGCTGCCCTACCTGCAGGATTTAGGCATTAACGCCATCTGGTTAACGCCTATCTTTGAAGCTCCTTCTTACCACGGTTACGACTTCACCGAATTTTATGAGGTAGAACAAGACTATGGTTCTATGCAGGATTTTGAACAGCTGGTACAGGCCGCCAAAGCGAAAAACATTAATATTATCCTCGATTTAGTCATTAACCATATTTCCGATAAACATGATTGGTTTCAGCGCTCTGCCAAAGGTGAAGCGCCTTATGCTGACTATTTTGTCTGGCGTGATGAAATGCCAACAGATGGCTGGGGCCCGGCCTGGAGCACTGAAGTCAAACCAGAAACCGTCTGGCACTACAACGAAGAACGCAAAGCATATTATTACGCCGCTTTTGGTGCCTCGCAGCCGGATCTGAATTTAAAGCACCCTGATGTGGTTGCCGAAATGAAAAAGATGGCCAAATTCTGGCTGGATAAAGGTGTGGCAGGTTTCCGTTTAGATGCAGTGCGTTATGTGCAGGAAGATGGCCCACAACAAAGGGCTGATACCCAGGGCACTATCGACTATTGGGTCGACTTTACCCAGTACGTCAAAAGTGTCAGGCCAGACGCTTATCTGGTGGCTGAAGCCTGGGTGGACTTACCTATAGCAGCCAAATATTGGGGTGATGGTAAAGGTCTGGACGCAGGTTTCGACTTTGAGTTTGGCTACAAAGTGCTGGAGCTTTTGAACGCTGGCAAACAAAATGCCGAATTTGGCACTATGAAACAGGAAAACACCACGAAAGCGGACAACCTGCTGATGGCGAACTTACAGCAACGTAAAACCACAGCAGCGCCTATGGAGTTTTTCAGTCCTTTCCTGACCAACCACGATCAGCCACGTTTAAGCTGGCAGTTAGAACAGGACTTTAACAAAGCCAAGCTGGCCGCTGCTGTATTGTTCAGCTCTCCTGGCACCACTTATATCTATTACGGTGAAGAAATTGCGCTCACTCAGGCGTCCGACAAAGAGCATATACACCGCCGCTCGCCGATGTTCTGGGATAACAGCCCTCAGGCCGGTTTTAGTTCAGCAGAAAAAATCTGGGTGCAACGTGATGATTTATTCCCGCCTCAGGCCGAAAGCAGCTGGTGGACGCCATTTCTGACGGCTCAGCAACAAGGCCCAAACAATGTGGCTGCACAGCAGGCTGATGAAAAGTCTGTCTGGTCTTTGTATCAATTCCTGATCAAACAAAAAGCCGACCGCGCCGAATTTGGTATAGCAGGGGATTACAAAGCAGAGTTTTTAGCAGAGGGTAAGTTGCTGAAAATTGTCCGGTCTTTAGGTGATAAACAAAGCCTGATGCTGCTGAACTTATCCACTGACACTATGGCTGTACCAGCTGATTTAGTAGCAGCAGGTATGAAGGTCAGTTGGCAGGAAGATGAAACACCAGAGCTGAACGCTCACCAACTACAAATCTGGCAGAACTAACTAAAAATGGAGTCAGATCACATTGTTAACTGTTAACAATGTGATCTGACCCCAATTTCAGGTCGATATAAAAACTGCTGCCCTGGCCTGTGGTACTTTCAAAGGACAAGCTGCCGCCATGCTGTTCAATAATAGATTTACTGATACTTAAGCCTAAACCTGTACCACCGAAGTTACGTACATCTGAGGTATCAGACTGGCTGAACGGCCTGAAAATTAAGCTTTTAAACTCTTCGTCTATACCTGTGCCCTGATCGACGATGGCAATACGGACTTGTCCGTCGTGTTGCTGCACCTGAACTTTTACTGTTGTATTGGCAAAAGAAAACTTCGCGGCATTAGATAACAAATTCGCCAGCACCTGCATCAATCTGTTGTTGTCAGCCCATAACCATAAATCATCAGGCACAGTGCCTAATTCTATAGTCACCTGATGTTGTTCAGCATAACCGGCCATCTGTTCTACAGCGCAGTGTAATAACGGCTGCAACTGCACTCTGGCGAAATGGAAATTCATCTGGCCTGCTTCAATTTTTTGCATATCCAGAATGTCGTTAATCAGCCGGATCAGCCGCTGACTGTTTTGTTCGGCCAGCTCCAGCATGGCGCGGATTTTAGGTTCTGGCTCACCCAGCGCATTGCCCAAAATTAAACCCAAAGCACCATGGATGGAAGTTAAAGGTGTGCGAAGTTCATGACTGACGGTAGAAACAAAACGGTTTTTGAGTAAATCCAATTGTTTGCGTGCGCTGATATCTTCATACACTGCTATACCAAAGGTCAGTTTACCATGTTCGTTGTAACCAGGCCGGCCCCAGGCCTGCATATGCCGACGAATGCCATCGCGTTCTATTTCCATATCCTCGGTCTGGCTGATTTCGCCTGCTAAAGCTTTGGCGGCGGGCATTTGATCGGCCGGATAAATTTTGTTACTGCCCGCCATAAAAGCAAGAGGCTGTTCAGGTTTTGGGCCTAATAGTTCTTTAGCCGCTCTGTTGTTGTAATAAGGTTGTTGGTCTTTGCCCAGCACTACTATGCCCATAGGCAAATCATCAATCCATTGCCGGAACTGATGCTGAGTTGTGGCCTGTAATGATTCGGTATAACTGATAAAGGTGCGAACCACGACAAAAAATACAATGCAGTTCACTATGATGTAAGTGGCCCATGAAGCGGGGTCGGCCACATAACGGCTGATACTGACCGGGATAAACAAATAACCTGCCATAAAGCCAAAAGCTGTGCCCAGCATACTGAAAAAAGTAGCAACAGCTAAAATCAAGGCCACTCTGGCCTGATACAACACATGAGCGACCAGACAACTTAATACCAGCCACCAGACACCGGGTGAAGCAAAACCAAAAGTTAAAGCACCTGGCAATCCAACGGCCCAAAACACCAGGATCAGTAAGCCACCTTTTAAACGCAACGACATTTTATGGCACAGCCAGGCACCACAAACCAGCAGAATGCCAACAGCGACATGCACTGAATACACAGGCAACCAACCGGTATTAAAGGAACGTAATATCGAAAGAGGTACAGCAACCAGCGCAATCAGCGCAAAGCTACGCCATAAGGAGTTCGTAAACTGATGGCGAATTTCGCTGAGCTTTTGGTGCAGCTCTGTAGTCGAAGCGCTTGGGGACTGACTCAAGAATCCATTTCTCTGCAGGTAGAATTGCTTCACTCTAACCAGCAGCGCAACAAGGTGCAATCTATCCTTGTATCTTCAGCTGAAATAAAAGCAGGGCCCTTGAGGATAAGGCCCTGCAACAGAGCATTTTACAGGTGAATACCGCCTGAAACTTCAATACGCTGGCCGTTAATCCAGCCACTTTGTTCTGACAATAACATCTGCACTACACCACCAATATCATCAGGCAAACCTACCCGGCCTAACGCAGTTTGTGAGGCAATATAGTGATTAATATCCGCATTATCCCGCACAGCGCCGCCGCCGAAATCTGTTTCAATAGCACCAGGTGCCAGGGTATTGACTCTGATACCACGAGCACCAGATTCCAACGCCAGATAACGGCTTAGTACTTCAACTGCACCTTTCATCGCGGCATAAGCGCCATAACCTGGCAAAGCAAAACGGGTTAAGCCAGATGAATAATTCAAAATACGGCCGCCATCTGCAATCTGAGGTAACAGCTGCTGAGTTAAGAAAAACACGCCTTTTACATGCACATTCATCAAAGCATCAAACTGCTGCTCTGTGGTGTCACTCAGTGCGGCATAAATACCAAAACCAGCGTTATTGACTAAAAAATCAAACTGGTCGCGTTGCCATATTTGCTGTAAATGAGTAGCTAATTGTGCTGAAAAACCGGCAAAAGAAGATACATTGCTGGCATCCAGTTGTATGGCAACTGCTTTGCGGCCTAAGGCCTGAACTTCTGCCACTACAGCTGCAGCTTCGTCCGCTTTGCTGTGGTAGGTCAGTACCAAATCCACACCTGCTTTGGCTAAAGCTAAAGCGGCATTTTTTCCTAAACCGCGGCTGGCGCCTGTAATTAAAGCGATTTTCTGACTCATGTTATTTCCTCTGTGGTTAAGCGTGGCTAATTCAACAACTGCAGTGTATTGTTTGATTTGATCCGGATAAATAATGTAAAAACGGAATCACTGTTCGTTAATTCCGGACAGTTTGTGGCAAAGAACAAGGCAGGGTGGGCATGGACAGAATTCAGCAGATGCAAATTTTCCAGCGGGTGGCACAACTGGGTAGTTTTATCCGCACCGCTGAGCAGTTGGGTTTGCCAAAAACTTCAGTGTCGGAAGCTGTGCAGCAGTTGGAAACTCAACTGAATGTGCGGCTGTTAAATCGCACCACCAGAAGAGTAGAGCTCACGCAGGACGGCATGGCTTGTTACCAGCGTTGTGTTGAATTGCTGGCTGATTTTGATGATTTGCAGCAGTTGTTTCAGCAACAACCTGAACTGCTCAAAGGTGTATTACGCATTGATATGCCGACAAACTTAGCGCGGGAAGCCGTGATCCCGGCTTTACCGCAGTTTTTAGCTCAGCATCCACAGTTGCATATTCAATTGATCAGCACAGACAGGAAGGTGGATTTAATAGCTGAAGGTTTTGATGCGGTGATCCGTATTGGGCAACTCAACAGCAGTAGCCTGATCGCCAGGCCTTTGGCGTTATTACCTCAGGTGAATTGTGTCAGCCCGGCTTATCTGCAGAAATTTGGTAAACCTGAAACTCTGGACGATTTAAACAGTCACAACTTAGTGTTTTACAGCCAGCAACTTGCAGGTAAGCCTGATGGTTTTGAATATCGTCAGGATGGCAAAACCAGGTTCTGGCCTATGTCAGGCGCCATCACTGTCAATAACGCTGAAGCGTACACAGCGGCTTGTCTGGCAGGTTTAGGCATTATTCAGTTACCGGAAGTGGCTGTGCGTCAGTTGGTGTTGCAAGGCAAGCTGGTGCAGGTGTTGCCAGAGTATCAACCAGCAGCTATGCCCATTTCTGTGTTGTATGCACACCGCAGGCAGCTCAGCCGCAGGCTAAAAGTTTTTATCGATTGGTTGCAAGGACTGATTAATTCGGGCTACAACTAAAGAGTGGTCACTGTCGAAACAAAAGGTGTTAACCTGCTGAACCGGCGCAATCTTCACTCACCATAACTAAGGAGCTTCAATGCGCTATTTTTGCATCGGTTTATTGTTGTGGTTCAGCACTGTGACTTTTGCGGCTATCCCTGTGGCTGATCAATTTATTGTGGATGGTGTGCCCCATGAAGTGGACAGCCGCCCGCTGGATAAGCTGCATCAGTCCGATGAAATCCGGCTGAAACTGCAAAACCAGCTTGCCTGTGCCGCAGATCAGCGGGGTTATACAGGGGTTTGGGAATTAAAAGGTCAGCAGTTATTTTTAAATACCTTGCAGCAAAAAGACTGCAAAAGCGCAGCAGTGGTCCATATAGACCCGCAGCTGTTATTCGGTGAAACACAGTATCCGCTGAAAGCAAACTGGTTTAGCGGCGCTATCAAAGTGCCGTTAACCGACAAAGACTATAAACATTGCCTGACCGACGAGGGCTCAGACGAAACCATAGGTTATGCCTATCTGGCTATGGTGTATGAGTTTATTGCAGGTGAACTGGTGAAACAGTCAGAGCAGATAGTCACTGAAAACTGGCAAAGACCGCGCAGCAACTGCGCCAACGTCCCCACTGCCAGGGTTTAATTTCACAAAAAACGTAGGGGCGGGGTTTATCCCCGCCCGTGTCGAATTCCAATCCAATGTCAGAGCTCTAAATCCCAGATAATAGGAATACTGTCATCAACTGCTGGCATTTCACCTAAATCCAGCTTTTGCTGAGCCGTTTTTTCAGCAGCCTTTTCAGCAGCAAGTTGGGCCAGTTTGGCATCACGCCGGGCCCTGCGTTGTTCCAGTAATTTCAGAATATGTGAGCGTTCAGCGACAGGCTTGTTATGCCAATTAAAGCGTTCGTCACGCGAGCGCAAGCAGCCGAGGCAATACCCTCTGCTGTTGTTTTCGCAGACCCCAATACAAGGATTGGGTAAGTCAAACAGCTCTAATTGATCCATTACACCAACAATGAACAACACTCTGATTAAGATTCTGGCTTATTCTGCCTAATAATGCAGCTTTTGTAATTTTTTTACAAAAATCGGCCAAAAGCAAAAATAGTTGTTGACTAAAGATGGTTAGACGGCTATTTCTATAGGCATAAATTTTCGGCACGCACCCTAAGTAATTGGAGTTGCAGCGCGACGACTAGTGAACGAGACCCATGAGCATAGTAGTCCTATGTGATTGGGCGAGAGAACTAAGTCAACAAAGCAGCAGCTTCAAGAACGACGGGATAACGTAAAAACACCGCCGAAATAAAACTTAACCAATTAAGAGTTAAAATTAAAAAATGCGTTTAGCTTCTATTCTGAACATTATTGTGGTCCTCGTAATCGTGGTGATTAGTCACTGCGGGGGCTCGCGTTTGGAATTTTAAGCAGCAAAAAAATTCTCAACAAAACCCCCGCACCGAAAGGTCCGGGGGTTTTGTGTTTTAAGGTCCCCGGAAATTTCGAAAAAAGGTTTTGTTGTACTGACAACAACACGATAAATGCCCAAAGCAACTGACATTGCAGGGCGAATGAAAACAAAAACCGTAGGGGCGGGGTTTATCCCCGCCCGTCCAGAAGCCGGGCAGGTGCAGGATAGTTTTCATCAATCAAAGCAATGTCAGTAACCCAGGGTGAAATGAAATAAGGACGGGAAAATGAAAGGCGCAGAACTGGTTATCAAGCTGCTGGAGCAAAAGGGAGTCGAACATATCTTCGGCTATCCTGGCGGAGCTATTATGCCAATCTACGACGCGCTGTATCAGAGCAAAGTGAAACACTACCTGTGCCGTCATGAACAGGGTGGGGCTTTTTCTGCCATAGGTTATGCCCGCAGCTCAGGCAAAGTTGGCGTTTGTATGGCCACCTCTGGCCCTGGCGCTACTAACCTAATCACCTCCTTAGCCGACGCTTTATTAGATTCAGTGCCTTTAGTGGCCATCACAGGTCAGGTATCCCAAGCTGTGATGGGCACAGATGCTTTTCAGGAAGTCGACGTTTTAGGTTTAAGCCTGGCTGTGACCAAACACAGCTTTATGGTGACAGACGTAACCGAACTGGAACACACCTTAAACGAAGCTTTTGAACTGGCCATGTCAGGCCGCCCTGGCCCGGTTTTAGTGGATATTCCTAAAGACGTACAACTGGCAGAAGTGCAGTTTAAACCACGTTTAGTTGAAGATGCCGATACAGCCCGGCAGCAGTTTTTACCAGCTGCAGCTTTAGAACAAGCGCGTTTATTAATCCAAAACGCCAAAAAACCTATCGCCTATATAGGTGGTGGAGTGCATATGGCTGATGCGGTGGCGCAGCTGCAAGACTTTTTAGCTACTAGCCCTATGCCTTCGGTGACTACGTTAAAAGCTATGGGCACAGTGCCACCTTCTAATGCCTATTACTTAGGCATGTTAGGTATGCACGGCACTCAGGCCGCCAATCATGCGGTGCAGCAATGCGATTTATTGATTTGTTTGGGCGCCCGCTTTGACGACCGCGTCACAGGCAAGCTGGCTGCTTTTGCGCCGGACGCCAAGGTGATTCATATCGACATAGACCCGGCCGAGCTGCACAAATTACGCCGCGCTGAATGCGCCATGATAGGTGATTTACGTCAGTTGCTGCCTGCGATGTCAGTACCCACTCACTGCGAAGACTGGTTAAAACATTGCCTGAACATGAAACAGCAACACGGCTGGCGTTATGACCATCCGGGTGAGCGTATTTTTGCGCCTTTAATGCTGAAACAGTTAAGCGAACGTATGCCGGATAACGCCGTAGTGTGCTGCGATGTAGGCCAGCATCAAATGTGGGTGGCCCAGCATATGAGCTTTAGTCATCCACGTAATCATTTAAGCAGTGGTGGCTTAGGCACTATGGGTTTTGGTTTACCAGCAGCCATAGGCGCACAGTTGGCCCGGCCAAAAGATACGGTAGTGACAGTCAGCGGTGACGGCTCTTTTATGATGAATGTGCAGGAACTGGGCACCATCAAACGTTTCCGCCTGCCGGTGAAAATTGTCATAGTTGATAACCAGCGTTTAGGTATGGTGAAACAATGGCAGGAGCTGTTTTTTAACGAACGCTACAGCGAAACCGATTTATCCGACAACCCGGATTTTGTCTCTTTAGCTGCTGCTTTTGCTATACCAGGCCACAGTATCAGCCGCAAAGATGAAGTATTACCAGCGCTGGAAGCCATGTTTACCTGGCCAGGCCCTTACTTATTGCACGTCAGAATAGATGAAACAGACAACGTCTGGCCATTAGTACCGCCAGGAGCAGCCAATCAGGATATGTTAACGGAGAAAGCACAATGAACCACGTACTGACCATCCAGACTAAAAACCAACCTGTGGTATTAGAGCGGTTATTGCAGGTTACCCGTTACCGTGGCTTTGAAGTGGCCGGTATGGAAATGAAACCTATGGCCGATTTCAGCGGCTTGCTGGTGACTTTGTCTATCGTCAGCGACAAACCTATCAGCCTGCTGACCAATCAGTTAAACAAGTTATACGATATCGAATTTCTGGCCTGTGTAGAGTCTGAACTAACACAAGCCGAAGCAGGCACAATGCGGGCTTAAGCCGCTAAACTTAAGAACAATTAATAATTGCTAAGGTCTGGCCCAAATGCAAAGGGCAAGACCTGACCCCTCGAAAAGAATAATTGGAGTAAAAAAGAGATGCCGAAGCTTAGATCCGCTACTACCACTGAAGGCCGCAATATGGCGGGAGCCCGTGCTTTATGGCGTGCCACAGGGGTAAAAGATACCGACTTTGGTAAGCCTATTATTGCCGTGGTGAACTCCTTCACCCAGTTTGTGCCTGGCCATGTGCATTTACGTGATTTAGGCAAACTGGTGGCTGAAGCTATTGAAGAAGCAGGTGGTATCGCCAAAGAATTTAATACCATCGCCATAGACGACGGCATTGCCATGGGCCACGGCGGTATGTTGTACAGCTTGCCGTCCCGCGAAATCATTGCCGACTCGGTGGAATATATGGTGAACGGCCACTGCGCTGACGCTATGGTCTGTATTTCCAACTGCGACAAAATCACCCCAGGTATGTTAATGGCTGCACTTCGCTTAAATATTCCGGCCATTTTTGTCTCGGGCGGCCCTATGGAAGCCGGCAAAACCAAACTGTCGGACCAAATTATCAAGCTGGATTTAGTAGACGCTATGGTGTCGGCGGCCGATCCAAAAGTATCGGATGCCGACAGCGAACAAATTGAACGTAGCGCCTGCCCAACCTGTGGCTCTTGCTCTGGTATGTTTACCGCCAACTCAATGAACTGCTTAGTCGAAGCTTTAGGTTTAGGCCAACCGGGCAATGGCTCTATGCTGGCGACTCATAGTGATCGTAAAGCGCTGTTTATCAGTGCCGGTGCGCGCATTATGGACTTATGCAACCGCTGGTATAAAGAAGACGACGCCAGCGCTTTGCCACGTAATATCGCCAATAAAACCGCCTTCGAAAACGCCATGATGCTGGATATCGCCATGGGCGGTTCCACCAATACAGTGCTGCATTTATTGGCCGCCGCTATTGAAGCCGAAGTTGATTTTGGCATGAACGATATCGACAGGTTATCCCGTATGGTGCCGCATTTATCCAAAGTGGCGCCGAGCACGCAAAAATACCATATGGAAGACGTACACCGCGCCGGTGGTGTAATTGCCATTTTAGGCGAGTTGCTGCGCGCAGGTTTATTAAACCCGGACACACCTCATGTGGCAGGCAGCTCTTTAGGCGATGTGATCAACCGCTTTGATATCACCTTAACTAAAGATCAACAGGTGCTGGATTTCTTCCGCGCTGGCCCTGCAGGTATTCGCACTACGAAAGCTTTTTCACAAAGTTGCCGTTACCCAACGCTGGACGACGACCGCGTTGAAGGTTGTATCCGCAGCAAAGAAAACGCCTATTCACAAGACGGCGGTTTGGCTGTGCTGTACGGCAACATAGCGCCCAACGGCTGTATTGTTAAAACCGCTGGTGTGGAAAAAGAAAACCTGGTGTTTAACGGCCGCGCCCGTATTTTTGAAAGCCAGGACAGTTCAGTAGAAGCCATTCTGGCTGGTAAAATTGTCGCAGGCGACGTAGTGATCATCCGCTACGAAGGACCAAAAGGCGGCCCTGGCATGCAGGAAATGTTGTATCCAACCAGCTACTTAAAGTCGATGGGCTTAGGCAAAGCCTGCGCCTTAATCACTGATGGCCGTTTCTCTGGTGGTACTTCGGGTTTATCTATAGGCCATGTATCGCCTGAAGCAGCCAGCGGCGGCGCTATTGGTCTGGTCGAAGAAGGCGACGCCATCGCCATTGATATTCCAAACCGCAGCATCGCCATTGGTGTCAGCGATGCAGTATTAGCAGAGCGCCGCGCCGCTATGGAAGCCAAAGGCAAACTGGCCTGGAAACCTGTGGATCGCGTGCGTTCCGTCAGCCCGGCCTTAAAAGCCTACGCTATGCTGGCAAGCAGCGCCGATAAAGGCGCAGTACGGGATTTGAGTAAATTGGAAGAGCTATGAATGCCGTGAATAAAGAGCTGAGTGCGGTACACAGCCCTGTAAAAGAAGCTGTAAAAGACGCTGTAAAACAGCAAGGTAAAACTGCATCCGACTGGCAGCGCCCAGCGCCTAATCCAGCCTTGATGCAGCAGTATTTACGGGAAATTTTATTGTCGCCTGTGTATCAGGCGGCGATAGAAACCCCGCTGCAGGCTATGCCAAAACTAAGTCAGCGTATTGGTCAGCATGTGCTGTTAAAACGTGAAGATATGCAGCCTGTGTATTCCTTTAAGCTGCGTGGTGCTTTTCATAAATTGCATAAAGTGCGAGAACAAAACCCGGGCGGTAATGTAGTTTGCGCGTCCGCAGGCAATCATGCTCAGGGTGTGGCTTTATCCGCCAGCAAACTGGGCCTGAATGCCACTATTGTGATGCCTATCACCACGCCGGAAATTAAAGTAGCAGCAGTCAAAGCCCTTGGCGGCAAAGTACTGCTGCACGGTACTGCTTTCGACGAAGCCAACCGCTTTGCCATAGAGTTATCCACTACCCAGGGCGCTACTTATATTCCACCTTTTGACGATGCCGACGTCATAGCAGGTCAGGGCACTGTTGCCAAAGAGCTGTTAAGCCAACATAACAAACTGGATGCGGTATTTATTCCGGTCGGCGGCGGTGGTTTATTGGCCGGTATGGCGGTGTATATCAAAGCCGTAATGCCGGGCGTTAAAGTGATAGGCGTAGAGCCAGACGACGCCGCCTGCTTAAAAGCTGCTATGGACGCGGGCGAGCCTGTCACTTTAGACAGAGTAGGGTTGTTTGCCGACGGTGTGGCAGTAAAACGCATAGGCACAGAGAACTTCAAACTGGCGCATTTATACTGCGACGATGTGATCACAGTCTCCAGCGACGAAATTTGTGCTGCCATCAAAGATATCTTCGACGACTTACGAGCAGTAGCAGAACCTGCTGGTGCTTTGGCTTTAGCTGGCCTGAAAAAATATGCGGCAACTGCTACTCAAACTCAGAACCTGAGCGCGGTTCTGAGTGGCGCTAACCTAAACTTCGACACTTTGCGTTATGTGTCGGAGCGCTGCGAATTAGGCGAGAAAAAAGAAGCGGTATTTGCCGTCACTATCCCAGAAGAAAAAGGCAGCTTCCGCCGTTTCTGCCAAACCTTAGGCGGCCGCGCCATCACCGAATTTAACTACCGCTACGCCAGCGACAACAAAGCCCATATTTTTGTTGGCATCAAACTACGGCACGGCGCAGAAGAACTGCAACAGGTCAATCAGGCCTTATCAGCAGCAGGCTACGACTATCAGGACTTATCCGACGACGAACTGGCCAAACTACACGTACGCCATATGGTCGGCGGCATGCCACCACGTTTAGTGCAAGAGCAGGTCTACCAATTCAACTTCCCGGAATACCCTGGCGCGTTAATGAACTTCCTCAACACCCTGGGAGAAAAATGGAATATCACCTTATTCCACTACCGCAACCACGGCGCAGCTACTGGCGATGTGTTGGCTGGCTTTGAGATTGCTGATCACTCAGAGATTGCAGAGCATTTGGATACTTTGGGTTATGAGTATCGGCTGGTGACCAGCAATGGGGCTTATAAGGTGTTTTTGACGGCGGCCGGTTAGGCCGCTTTCAAAGTAATATAATACTTTAACATATGGTTTGTTCAATAAGGTCAGTATTGGTGGCTTTCACCTTTCTAATCATGCCTTTAATTTGAGTAAGTAATTCATCTAACACTCTAATGTCAGTATGGTTTTTGCATACAATTATATATTGATATTCAGGGTGTTCACTATAAATTCTATTGATCCTCAGCATTCTTTCGATCGCTGCGATACTTCCAAGCCATTTACGTTTAAATTCGTTTGTCAAAGGATCCCAGGCTTTTTTCTTTACTTGCTTGCGATCTCTTTGTCGCAAACGGTGAATATCATTTACACCTAAGGCAGTCAATTGTTCATTTATACATGTATGTGCAGTTCTAATCGAAGACTCTAAATCGCTAAGCTCAATTATGTAGAATTTGTTGCCGACATCTAAAAAATAATCAGCTGAGCTAACTGTTCCGTCTTCAAACATTGACGCCCTAAGTATCCCATCGCTTCCATCTAGTCGGTAAGCTTCAACAGTTGACATTTCCTCATCGCCAAACTGCCCTACTTTGTGCTTTATTGCTTCTCGATACAAATTTTTATCAATCATATTTTATTCCATCAAAATATAATGCTGAATATGCTGAGCTTAGCTCTGAGCGTGCTTCATCAAGTTGTTCCAAAGGATCATTACTGTCAAATTCTAATGTTGAATGATCTAGATCAAAATAATTTACAGAAAAGAAATTCTCATACACTATTTTTTTCTTTTTAATCGAGACTTCTAAAGCTTTGAGCATTTCTAAGCTGTGCGTAGCTATAACGACATGAACATCTTTTTCAGCAAGTCCAACCAAAGTATTCATTAATAAAACTTGCCAGTTTGGATGGAGATTTGTTTCTGGTTCGTCAATAAATAGAAATGATCCAGGACTTACAACGTTATTTTTAATTAGGGCGTGTATCATACCCAAGTTAGTCATTCCAAAAGAGATTAAATTTTTAGAGAAATTTTTATTTGTTTTCAAATCGTTAAAAACTAAGCTATCGCCGTTGAATTGAAATTCACCGCCTAATTCCTTAGTTATTGTTTTGCAGATGTCCTCTAAATGTATTGAGGAATCTTTTTTGTACTCTGTTCTTAGCTCAATATCTAAATCATAAAAATATTTTGGTACTCCAGTCAGCCTATTATTAGACTCTTTACCCAAGAATGGCATGTTAGAGAAGCTTTTTGAATGCAATAAGGCATCTCGTACTTTCCAATATGCCGGAGACTCAAAGAAAACGACTCGGGACAATGAAGAAACCTCATTAATGAAGTTTGTTTCTATGTTAAATCCTATTCCGTCATTGCCAAATTCGACATCAAATTTATTTTTAACACTAAAGGTTGCTTTTTTCTTATTGTTTGATACGAGATCTGACAGCGATGTTACTTGAAAATTCTCCTTGAGCTCATTGTCTAGACTTTTTGCTAGTGCATCACTATATTTCTCCATGCCATCGGTTAACAATGCCTCAAGATCTTCGAAGTTATCTATTAGCCTTTTTGATATTATTCTGACCGAATCATATTTTCTTTCTTTGCTCTTTAGTGTTGAAATATAATTTTTTATATCATTTTTCGTTTGGTTGACTTCATCTTTTTTAGACTCTGCTAGATTTATATAATCATATATATTCCAATCTAAGCTATTGACTAGGTTGTCATGTATGTCTTTTATAGACTTTGTTGCTTTCGTAATTTCGTAGTGATCATTCCATCCTGCATATGACATACCAGGCATGAATCTGTCTAGGTTAGCAAGAAGTTTTTTACATGAAATATCAATATTAGACAAATAGAGATTCTTATTTAAAACATTCAATAACGAGTATAAGGTCTTTGTGAAGAAACTTTTTCCTGTTCCATTTGGGCCTGTGACAACGGTAATTGGCCGTATTCTAAGTGTGCCACTCTCGAGCTTGCCAAGATTTTTTACCTCGACATCAAAATTCATTGGTCTCTCCATGTTTTGAATATCTTCTGATAGATTGTTCGCCCAATAACATATTTCTCGATTTGCATTATAAGATCTGTCTGCAATGTAATTTTTTATGCATGTTGAACATACAATATTTAAACTTCTGAAGTCCTTTACACTGGAACTGTTAAATGTCAGGCTACGTTTTAATGTATTGTCACTGTAAATGAGAATGGAGTTGAAATCTAGCAAAAATTGGTGTCTGCTCTTGCCGTCAGCCCCATGCTACAAAGCAATCGCATCCGTCACTTTGACTAATTCTTTAAAAAACTTAATCGCCTTTTCCACTTCGTCTCGTTTGACTAAATATGGGACTTTGGGGTCGGCGTTATTGCGGCCCTGATGCACAGCATCACCACGTTTACTCAGCCAGCTATTGAGTTGAGTGCATGCTGTTTTTGGTTGGTAGTTACTCCAAACCCAGCTTTCGGTGATATCACGTTGCAGAAATTCCAGGCTGAGTTGCCTGACTTTTTCAGGATTGGGGTTATTAAGCCGCTTAATGTCCTGATCCAGCTTCCGCTGAATGTAGTCACCAGCAAAGCTACCTTTCAGCACCGAAATCTTCTGACAGAGTTGTTCGTTTAGCCAGGCTTCGATATAAGTTTCCCATGCCGTCAGCGTCATAATCAGCGCAGCACGTTTCAAAACTTCATGAGGTTGTTGTTCTGTTTTTGGTAAGTTATCGAACAGCACAAGCAAGCGCTCTGCGTCTGCGATAGAGGTTTCAAAAGCTTGATAGGAGGTTGATGCCATGACGTCCTTTCCCGGCAACTGCAGCCATCTTTAGTGGCTTGAATAGAACCAAATTAGAACAATTGAAACCAAATCACAAGATTTTTTTAGGGACTGGCGGCTAACTGTCTACATGATCAAACTAAAGCTCTGCATATTTAAGCGAGAGCCTTTTAGTAAGGGTCGCTATACACTATTGCGGCTATGTTTATTCGAACTGTGTTGGCTGAAGCCAGCGTTATATCGGCAAACATAATAGTTTTACCTCTGTAGTTAAAAAGTACTTCGTAGTGCTCCAGGCCAACCAGCCAATCAAATATGGTTTGCCGTTTTACCATTCGCTCTACTGTCCAATCTGTTGCAGGTAGATCGCCGTTGAAGTAATTCAACAGCTGGGGGTAACCAAAGTCTGTTGAGTTCAGTTGTGCTACTTTTTCTGCGATAAGTGCGGTGCCACCAGCTTTTTTGATCACTGCATCTATATCTTTGATTGTTGTTGTGAACTCATAAAAATAAGCAGCAGCGAGTGTCATAAGGACAGCCAAAGAGAGCAAATACTTAGCCATAAAATGAGTTTCCTTCAGTTAAAATGCTGATTCTGACCTCAGATTAGGCGCAAGCTGCAGTTGTAAATCATGGGTTGCTGTGATTTGATAAGCGCCTGATTAATAAATAAGGGCATTTGTAAATTGTTGCTACAAAATTTGTTGAAAGCACTATTTTTTGTTGGGGTTTGGCTGACTTTATTGTGTGCTGGCTGTGCAACTAAGCCATTGGAGCCAAAGGGCCAGTTTTCCAGTTCACTGAACGTACAACAAACTACAGAGCTGCTGTACCAGCAAGCTGTTCGTTGTTGGCAACGAGAGCAAGTGCCTACCGCAGATGGAATTGTTGCCCGGCTTGAGCCGCTGCAAGGCGGCGCTGAGCAACTATTGACCATGCATCGCGCAGCGGCAGGATCGGTGCATATACAACCATTTTTTGTTGCGCGGATTTACCCTGATCAACCCACCTCGTTGAAAGTAGCAGAACGAGCTTATGGCTATGGTTTGCTTGGAGTTGAACATCTGAATTTGACTGCACAACTGCAACAATGGCTGAAAGGCCAAACTGAATGCACTCCGTTAGCACATTAAAAGAGCCATCATTATGAATATGTTTAAACAAATCGTCGCTTTGCTTACCCTTGTTGTTTTGAGTGGCTGTGCGGCATCCGATGTAAAACCCGATATATCTGTTGAGCAATTGGTAAAAACCAATAAAGCCGTAGTGGTGTTTTCTATTACTCAGCCGCTGGATAGCGAAAAATACGGCGATTCTTTATTTCGTTTTACCCGCACAGGTGAATCTGGCTCTATCCATGCAACCTCACATGATGTGATGAATCCTATCAGCGGAACACCTCCCTCCGAGTTTACTGATCGTTACGGTCGGCTCGCCACTATCGTGTTGGAGCCTGGTGACTATCAGATCAACTGGATGTTCAGCGATGGTCAGGGCCACTTTAGTTTGCAAGGTTTACCAGCACGCAATGTGATCCGCGTTGAGGCTGGTGAAGTGCTGTATGTCGGTGAATTATTTATAAAACTCAACTTCGGCGAAACCATATTTAATATTCGCAGAGTATTTGGTGCAGCCGGATTTTTAAATGACGAAAGTACCAGAGATATCCCTTTATTCGAGAAAAAATATCCAAAACTAGGAAAACCTGAAATCCGGTTATTCCGCACAGGTCAAATTCTTCCTGATACCAGTAATGTGTTAGATGCTGTGAAATAAACTATTGGTAGTAAGGTCCTGATGTTTTTGTAAACCAAAAATCTCAGGACTTTTCGGATAGAGTTTGAAAATTGGTCTCAGGTTTTGTTCTGAGCTCCCCATAAATCTGTAGTTGCATAAGAAAAGCAGAAGGTATGAAGCGGGAGATCTAAAGGCTAAAAGGCCAAGAAAACTGAACTGCCAATTAGTACTGCTTTAACTAAACCGCAAGTAGTTTTTCGGGACTCTCAATAACCCACTTGGCTTTGTCGAGTCCCGAGTTTGATTGTATTTTTTCTATCTACAAAGAACCAGCGCCTCGTATTCATCCAGCGCATAGTGGTCTGTCATGCCACTGATATGATCCTGAATTAACCGGCAGCGCAGATAGCGTTCATAAACCTCGTCATCATGCGGCAATGTGGAGGGCGGGTTTAATAATGCTCTCTGGTAACTGGATTTATATTTACCCGGCAGGCGGCCAGCCAGCCTGTTTTCCAGTGGCAGATCTTTGTTGGCTTCACCAAGCAGTACTCGGGTGAAATCATCTTTGCTTAAGCGCAGTATGGGCAGGTAAGAGTCCAGCAGGCCAGCAATAATTTTAAAGCCCTGAATTTCGAGCAGTTCTACTTCTTTCGCACTGAAAACAAACTTACGGGCAACTGATTTAAAAGTTTCTGCAGCGGCATGATATTGGCTGCTGTCTTCCAGCAAGGCCCTGTTAAAACTGCCGTGATAAATAGGTTCAATATTGGCAATAAACTGCTCTGCCGCATGTTTGACCAAAGGGTGCAGCACACCAACCCTCAGGTTAATAAAGAACTCGTATACCGAATTGGCTGTTGCGTCGATTTTTTTAGGGGTCGCGTCGTTGACGATTTGTTCAAAGCTTTTATTTGTGCCGTTCCAGCCTTTCAGCGGAGTATCGACAGGCTCTTTGCAGATGCTGCGGTAATGGTCTTTTAACAGTTGTTGTAAGTCTTTCAGGTCGATCAGCCCTTTTTCTACTGCATCCTCAATATCTGCAATGCAGTAGGAGATATCGTCAGCCGCTTCCATGATGTAACTCAGCGGGTGGCGATGAAATTCGGCAATACCTAAAACTTCGTTTTGTTGTGCGACATACCCGGCTTCGGTATAGAAGTAACCAGGTTTTTTCATCAGGTAGCTATAGGGTTTGTGTTGGTCTTCTCTGACTAACCAGGCTGGCCTGGTGTACTTCATAATGCAGGCCGACTGGGAGTACGTCAGGTTCATAGTTTGTAGTGAGGTAACAATCCGAATACCTTGTGCGTTGCCTTCATAATTTTGCAGTTCAAGCGCAAGTTGCTGCCACAACAATGCTGCAGTTTCAGATTTCCTGATGGCGTCTTTGGGCTTGATCCGAAACAGGTTACATGAAAACCATTTATTAATAGCAGCTTCGCCTGAGTGGCCAAAAGGCGGGTTGCCAATATCGTGCATCAGACAAGCCATTTCTATAAGGCTTTCTATTGGCCGTTCCAGCTCGGTGAAATGGTAAGGATCAGTCTTGTTTACTTCGGGTACCTGGTCTTTTTCACGTAACAGGCGGCAAATAGATTGCACAATAAAACGGCCAACCTGCTGCACTTCCATGGAATGGGTTAATCGGCTACGGACTGCTGCATTACGTTCTAACGGAAACACCTGAGTTTTTTGCTGTAACCGCCTGATAGCTGCCGAGTTAATAATGCGGCCTCTGTCACTTTCGAGGGCAAACTGTAAGAAAGCGGACGGAGAGCCGTAAGGGCGGTTAGTTTTGATTTTTGTGCGAAAATCTATATCCATCAGGACAACTCCTTGAACTGCAGCCAGAGTGGCTTAGTTCAAATTAAAACAGGTACATGGAAAGCTCAAGCAGATTTTTCTGAGCTGCAAAGCTCTAAGCCACAGAGCTGTACTATGCATTTCATATGAAGTGAGGCGCAATGTGTGGTGTTATGACTGCACCAATTGGTCAGTTAACTGCTCCAGCAGTTCTGCAGGCTTAGCTGCACTTAGCACAGAACGCTGTCCGGAATAGCGGATTATCTGTTCACGCGGGCGGATCAATTCCTGAAAGGTGGCGAACAGCTGCGGCGAAGTTTTTTGCTCTGTGATCTGCTGAATTCGGTTTAATTCATCAGTTAACAGTTTAATAGTGTTAGGCAATAAGGCGTTGTGCAGCTGCGGAAAAAACTGCTGCACCCGCTCTGATGGCGTGGGGATAAGCTGAAAGGCAAACACACCTGCATCAGGCGCACATAACACTATACCCACATTGGCAAACTCACCTGTCTCAGCAAAAGGCAAAAAGCGCACTATGGTGTATTGGTACAGAATTTTCATGGTGACTATGGCTGCTTTGGTGAGATGATTTCATCAAACTAAAGCAGCTTTGCCGCGAATACAAACAGTTTGCTACTGAAGTTGAGCCGATTTAAGCCTTGTGAGCAATAACACACAAATTGACGAATGAAGCCTAAAAGGCTACATTCGTAGCTTATTTGGCTTCACTTGGTGCTGCTGTGTCTGCTCTTACGGATTTGCTTTTTACTGGTTACCGCCGTCAGGTATTGGGTTTGTTGTTGCTTAAACCCGACGAGGCCTGGCATGTGCGTGAAATTGCCCGTTTAACTCATACCCAGCCTGGTACCTTACATAAAGAGCTGACCAAACTGGCTCAGGCTGGCATTTTGAAGAAAACACAGCAAGGGAATCAGCTGTGTTATCAGGCGGATACCAGCTGTGTGGTGTATGAAGAACTCGCCAGTATTCTGCGTAAAACCACAGGTTTGGCTGATGTATTACGGCAGGCTTTGTTGCCTGTATCCGATCAGCTGCAGTGTGCTGCTGTGTTTGGATCTGTCGCCAGTGGCAAAGCAACAGCCAATAGCGACATCGACCTGCTGTTGGTGGGAGAACTGAGTTTTGCTGAGGCAGTGAAAAGCTTGTATTCAGCGCAGCAACAGCTTGGCCGCGAGATCAATCCTAAACTATATTCATTGTCCGAATGGCAGCAAGCACTAACAAAGCAATCAGGTTTTATCCGTGAACTGCTTGCCAACCCGCTACTGATGATCGTAGGAGACAAGGATGACCTTAGACAATCTGATTGGCAAACTTCTGGAACGCATTAACCCCGATCGCGCCGCTATTCAGCGGCTATTAGAAGCCGCAAAGCGGAATATCAAAGATGCAGAGTTGATTGGGCTGAGTAATGAAAACCGCTTTGATGCTGCATACAAAGCCATTATGCAACTGTCGAATGCCGCGTTGCAGGCCGCTGGATTTAGAACTCTCACCAGTAAACCTGGCCACCACCAAACTATGCTCCAGTCTCTGGTGAAAACTGTTGGCATAGAGACAGACAGGCTTATTGTTCTGGACGCTTTGCGTAAACAACGTAATGTTGCAGATTATTCAGGTGATTTGGTGGAAGACGCCGCCGTTGCTGAATGTATCAGGCAGGCAAAAGAATTGTTGGCGTTGACAGAAGTTTGGTTAAAGCAGAATTAGCTTCAATAAAAAAGCAGGCCTAAGCCTGCTTTGTCGTATGGGTTGAACTCAACCAGATATTAGATCTTAGTCAACCAACCATGTTTATCTTCGGCTTTGCCCCACTGAATATCGTTCAGGGTTTGGCGTAATTTGGCTGTGGTGCTGCCTGGTTCGCCGTTGCCTACTTTGTATTCTTTGCCTTGGTGGATCAGGGTGCCAACTGGTGCTAATACAGCAGCTGTGCCTGATAAGGCGGCTTCTGTGCCTGGTTTGGCGGCGCGTTCCAGCAGTTCGTCTACTGTCAGTTCACGTTCTGATACTTTCATACCTAAATCACGGGCCAGCGTCAGGATTGTGTCGCGGGTAATACCGTGCAGGAAGGATGCGTCCAGTGCTTTGGTGATAATTTCATTGCCGTCGATCAATAAGAAGTTGGCTGCGCCTGTTTCCTGTACGTCGCCATTCGGGCAGAACAGCACCTGATCGGCCTGGTACTTGGCTTTGGCCTGCATTGTGGGTTGCAGAGCGCTGGCGTAGTTACCACCACTTTTGATCATGCCCATATGAGGTGCACAACGGGCGTTGTCTTCCATCAACAAACGTAAAGCGCGGCTGCCACCGGCAAAATAATCGCCCACCGGAGATAACAATACGTATAACAAAGAGGTGAGCGTTGGCGTAGCTGCTTTACCAATGGCCGGTTCAGTACCTATATGAGTAGGGCGGATATACATAGAGCCAGGCGGCGTTGGTACGTCGGCGGCATAATGGCGCACCACGTCCACAATCATCTGGCTTAGTAGTTCTGCATCAAAGCCAGGTAAAGACAATAATTCAGAGCTTTGTTGCATACGGGCGACGTTTTTGTCCATGCGGAAAATAACCACAGAACCATCTTCATGGCGGAAGGCTTTTAAGCCTTCAAAACAGGTGCTGGCGTAATGCAGCACATGAGCGCCCGGGTGCAGACTGATGCTGTCGGACGGAACTATTGCGGATTGACTCCAGGCTGTACCGTCAAAACGGGCCATTGCCATTTCAGGCATAAATACACTACCAAAAGCTGCCATTTTTTCTTTTCCTGCTGATGTTCAAAGGCCTTTATTGATCGGCCTGATTAAAATAGGGTGCGCTTTGTTATATGGGTTTTGTTATGGCTATCAGCCTGATGCTGCGCCACGGCCTTGGTGAAACACTTAACCCTGAGAATTATCAACGCTTAGCCATTGTACTCAGGCTTGTCCGGTTAGGCATCAACTAATTGCCTATGCAATGGTATGAATTGATATTGCCGAAGTTTCTTGTGTTGAGGCATTATGTAAACAATATGCAACACAAGGTTGCAGGACACTGAATTTGACCATGTGGGATGGCGGATGCGAAAAAGTAGTTGTTTGTTATTAATGGTGTTGATGTTTCAGGTGCACGCTGTAATGGCTGATTGTTTAAGCAGTTTGCAACATAAAGATTATGGCGCCGCAATAACAGACTGTTTTCCACAGAAACCCAATGAAAAAGTTTGGGATCCTTATTACTCTGCTTCTTTTGGTTCTGCTTATGCGCCAAATGAGGCTGCTCAGTTGGCGAAAACATTAGCTGAGCAAGAAGATGCAAATTTTCAATTTTTTTGGTCGTTAGTGCTGCGAAATCATGCTGGCAAACTGAGCTTGGCGTCACCAGAACAGCAGAAGCTAAACAAGGAACTCATGCAGCAGGTCCGATTGTGGCAGCAAAAAGCTGCAGATGCAGGTCAGCAGCAGGCTATGCATATGCACATTTCATATGTGTATAACTTTGCGTTGTTAAATTCCAATGAAGATTTACCTACAGCGGCAGACAAACAAGCTGCTTTACGTTATTTACCGAGGCTAAACCGAAGCGTATTTCGGCTGCCGCCGGACTTAGACCACAGGATCAAACAATTAAACACAAAGGAAAATCAAAAAGCTTCGGCACAGGACAAAATACAGCGCCTGGAACAACTATCAGAACATGAACTATTGGATTTAGCTGAGTATGAATACAGATCCGCAGTTTATGTGGCCGACAGTAAAAAACTAGCGATATCACCCCAGTTGAAGGGGGTGTATCTGCAGTTGATAGAGAGGTTTCAAAATTCAGACGCTGCCTACAAATTAGCGCGTATCAGCGAAGCTCGTGACGATACTGTTCAATGGATGAAGTGGGCGGCTGAGCATAAACACAAAGCTGCTATGTCCTGGTATGGCGCTTATTTGATCTGCAATCAGGCCAAAGCTAAAGGCCTGATTTATTTGCAGCAAGCGCAAAAGGCCGGAGATGAAGATGCATCGCTGCTATTAGGTGAGATGCAAGATCTGGGCTACACCACCAACTGCGACAATGGCTGGATATATTAGCAAGCGCTCTTGAGCTTGTTTTTGGTCGTAAGGCGACTTATATCTGCTAAAGGGTTATCGGAAAGATATTTTATGCAACTCAAACCAAATCTAAGCTTGTTTCAATCGCTGCATCTGCTGCTGGCAAGCGCAGCTTTGGTATGGCTGCTGGCCTTTATGCATACCACTTCTGCAGTGGAGCAGCAGGGACCTGGTTATCAGCAGCTTTGGACTGTTGCTGCGGATACAGGTGAAGCTCCTTTGTTACAACAACTTAAGCGCAGCCCGGCTTTATTGTTTTTGCATCAAAAACAGCAAGCGGATTACCAGTTGGTACTGGAGTTTGGCAAGCTCGCTTTGGTTTTAATTCCTCTGACTCTCTCTTTGTGTTTTCTGCTTTTACTTTGGTTTATTCGCGCAGGCCCGGGCCGGCGTTTTCGGCTGTCGTTATGGCACGACGCTAACCTGCATAAAAAACGGCTTTATTATCAGCTTTAACTTCAGGTAACTGGATTTATAGGTTTTACAAAACTTTTATCAGTCATTTGAGGTAGTTATGATTTCTTTATTAAAAAAGCAGTGGCTTGCCCGGGCGCTGCTTGTTGTTGTTTTTCCATTTTTTGTTCAGGCCAACACCCCTCTTAGCCCGGTTGAACGACAGGCCAGTATTGCCGGTATCAACACCATTCTTAATCAGCAGTATGTATTTCCTGAAACTGCGCTAAAAGTCAGTGAGCTTTTGCTGCAACAAGAGCAAAGCGGCGCTTTGGCTGATATCACTACCCGGGAGCAGTTTGCTGACCAGGTTGGAGATTTACTGCGTCAATACAGCGGTGATGGTCATTTGAGTCTGGCTTTGATCGCAGAGCAAGGTGGTGTATCACATCGTTTAATCGAGACGGAAGAGCGCAAAATCAATAACTTTGCCTTTGAACAGGCGCGTATTTTACCTGGCAATGTGGGTTATCTGAAACTGCATAAATTCTGGCAGGCTGAAGAGGCGCATAAAGTGGGTCACGCCGCTTTAGTGTTTTTAAGCCACAGCGACCATATAGTCATCGACCTGCGTGACAGCGGAGGTGGTTCGCCGCAATTGGTGCAGTATTTGATCAGCCATTTTGTGCCAGAAGGGACCTTGCTATGGGACCTTTTAGATCGAAATGGCAAGAGTACTGAGCAGGTAAAAAGCCTGGCCGTGCCGGATTCTGAACTGTTAAAAACTAAGCCGCTGTATATTCTGCAAAGTGAAGAATTGGTCAGTGCAGGTGAATTTTTTAGCTACACGCTGCAGCAACTTGGCCGCGCTGTGCTGATTGGAGAAACCAGTGCTGGCCTGGCACATTACACAGGTGCTGCTCAAGTCAACGACTGGCTTTTTGTCCGTATTCCAATGTTCAGGCCTGTAAATCCAATTACAGGCACTAACTTTGAAGCTGTTGGTGTGGAGCCGAATATCAGGGTAAGCGCAGAAATGGCGCTTTATACCGCCTTGAGGGTGGTGAATAGGGGGGATAGAAAGTAAGGACTGAAATTGCTGTAGATGGAGTGTAACCTTAAGGTGTCAAAAAACTTGACATTGATACCTTAAGATTTCATATTGACACCTAAAGGTATCAATGGTGAGACAAATCAAATGTCGAAATGGTCAGTGCAGGAACAGGAAAACTCAGTAAAAGCAGCGGCATTTAGCTCTGCTTTTATCTCTTGGATCAGCATCCTGTGGTTTTTGGATGAAATTACTTTGTTGTGGTTTAAATCAGAGACAGCCAATGATTTGTTACTGCTTGGTTACCTCCCTTGTTTGTATTATATTTTCCGTCAGATGAAAAATCATCCCACTGTGCTGAACCATGGTTGGCGTTTAGCTGAATGGTATGGCAACTACCTGGACGAGTATTTACGCAGTCGCTTTCAGCGAGCTACGACTATGGCGTTTCATATGATGTTGACTGTGGCTCTGCTGGGCGTAGTTTTGCCGGATCTGTTGCTGAAGTTTGGTCTGGATCATTTTTTGTCATTTAAACTGTTTTCAATAGTGACGCTTTTTGTAGGCAGCCTGAGCTTTTACCTGAATATCAGAACTGTATTTAACGAGCAAGACGATACAGAGCAGGACGCTAACTGATGGATGAACAGCAACTTTATAACCGTATTGCTGAACTGCGCGCTGCCAGAGCTTTGTCGCAACAGCAACTGGCTGATGCCATAGGCGTTTCACGTAAAACCATCAGCACTGTAGAAACCAGCCGTTTTACACCGTCAGTGCTGATTGCTTTGCAACTGGCACACTATTTTGACGTGCCGGTAGAGCAGATTTTCAGCCTGAGTTCTTTTCGCTAACAGCTGTTGCTACTCAGGCTGATCTTTATTCGTTAACGATTTCAATCTGAGGCGCATGCTGGCGGAAAAAATGCCGCACTTGTTGCAGTTCATCCAGCTGAAATATCCACTGATGCCCTTGATTCCAGGCCAGCTGTAAAAAAGCTGGCCCTTGAATATCAATACGGCCAATCACCACTTTGCGGACTGTATCAGGAAGCTGATAGTCGCCTATCCAAATAGTGTTGTTTTCCACTTTAAGCTCATTTATCAGACTGCCCAGCTCTTCTTTGGGGAAGCCTTTCGCTTGCAAAATCGCGATTGTTAAAGAACTTATAGAAACTATGCACAGCACTAAGCTAAAAGCACTCTGTTGTTCGAGGCTGCGATAAATGGAGAGGCCAAGGTACAACAGACTGAAGGTAATCAGTGCCACTTTTGCGTTTCTGCTGAGCTGCTTCCAGCCGAGTTTTAGCGACGAGCGTGATGGAGTTTGATTTCTCCAAAGGATTTGGGGCTTTTGCATCATTCTTCCTTGAACAACTCTGAGTTGGTCTGGTTCACTTTTACTGAGCTTAAGATTTATGTGTAGATCAAACTGATTGTTTAATTTTATGTAAGAAATTTACTTAAAATACTACCACAATTCAAAATTCAAGCGCAGTTGGTTTTATTCGTAAGAATACGAAGATTCAGGTCGCTGTTTCGCCAAAATATCGTTAAATTTGCTTTGCGTACAACCGCCTGAATGGATGAGACAAGGAGATAAGATGAAAAAGCTAATAGGATTGTGTTTGTGGTTCAGCCTGCCTGCGTTGGCGAATGTGATCCCAACAGAGCCTCATATTTATGTTGAGGGTTATGCGGAGCAACTGGTGTATCCGGATATGGTGAAAACTACAGTGGATATTACTGAACTGGATATGGACCCGGAGTTGGCCAAGCAAAAGGTGGAGCAAAAAGCCAAAGCTTTGTTGTTAGCTTTACAGCCATTGGGTATAGGCAAAGAACAAATTAGCGCTGCGCCTTTGAGTATTGAAGTGGAGCATGATTATGAAAACAATAAGAAAGTGCTTATGGGTACCAGAGTTGGCTGGACTGTAAAAATTACGTTACCTGAGCCAGCTAAATATTCCCAGTTGATGGATGTGCTGGTAAAAAGCGGTATCAACGATATTTTGAATAGTGTTGGCGTGATAAAAGATGAGCGGGCGATTAAAAAACAAGTAGCAATGCTGGCGTTAAAAGAAGCCCGACAAAAGGCTGAAGATATGGCTGCTACTCAGGGTAAAAAAATCAAAGATGTGTATTCAATTAGTGAGTTTAAGACCAGGCCAGAAGATCAGTTCCAACTAAGACCAGCTCAGGCTGTAGGAAGAGATCTGCTTCAGGGCGACGCTATAAGCTTTGGAGCTCCGCCACCTCCGTCTCCTTTTGAAATCAGCGCAATGAAAGCCAGTGCAGTAGTTTATGTGGTCTATACCCTGAAGTAAGGTTCTTGCTGCAGGTCAGACAAAACGCAAAATTTAAAATTTACGTTTTGTTATACAGATGACAGCTTAATTTGTTGTTTTCAAAGTTTTTTTGTTGCTTTCTTTTTTATGTTTTCTACTGTGTTTCGCGAGGTTTTTTACAACAAAACTCAAAATGGAAAAGCTGCCTTTGGATCTGTGCATGCTAAGAAATATTGCCTCAATCCGGTGCCATTTTGCACCAATTCAACGCAACACTTTGATTGTTTCTTGCACATGAATTAATAATTTTTCAATAAAATCAGCTGGTTAATAAACTGGCATTCTTTGTGCTTTTGTTTAAACAGCGCATTGGCAACAGCTAATGCAACACAATTTGAATTTAAGCACATAGCTTTGGCTGTGCGCTGGCAACGAAGCCTGGACTCTGACCGCCTTTTTGGTGGTGCAGAGCCAGGCTTTTTTTATGGGCAAAATATGGTGGCTGAGTCAGTCGTCAAAAGCCTTAAGGACATAAAGATGCAGCAGACCAAACAAATTCTGGTGATCGGCAATGGCATGGTGGGCCATCATTTTGTCGATCAATTACGAGCTAAAGACCCGCTTGCACAAATTACTGTGCTTTGTGGTGAAGCTCAGCTGGCGTACGACAGGGTGCATTTATCCGGTTATTTCAGCGGCACCAGCGCAGAGCAATTGGCGTTGACGACAGAAGAGGCTTATCAGGCGGCTAATATTCAGTACCACTTAAATTGTTGGGTGGAGCAAATTAACCGCGAGCAACAGTTGGTGCTGACCAGTCAGGGCGGGTCGTTTTATTACGATGAGCTGGTGCTGGCGACTGGTTCTTACGCTTTTGTGCCGCCTATTCCTGGTAATGATCAGCCACATTGTCTGGTGTACCGCACTTTGCAGGATTTAGATGCGATAGCGCAAAGTGCTGCGCTCAGCAAAGTAGGTGTGGTAATAGGGGGTGGTTTGCTGGGGCTGGAAGCGGCCAATGCGCTGAAACAACTCGGCTTACACACTCATGTGGTGGAGTTTGCACCACAACTGATGGCTGTGCAGCTGGATCAGGGTGGCGGTCAGATGCTCAGCCAAAAAATTACAGAGTTGGGTGTGCAAGTGCATACCGGCAAAGCCACTCAGGCGATAGTAGCTGGCGCTGAATGCCGTTATCAGTTGCAGTTTGCTGATGGCGAAAGTTTAGAGACGGACTTAGTGTTGTTTTCCGCTGGCATCCGGCCTTATGACCAGCTGGCGCGCAGCTGTGGTTTAGCTGTAGGCGAACGGGGTGGTATAGTCGTTAATGATCAGTGCCAAACGTCCGACCCACATATTTACGCTATTGGTGAATGTGCTTTATGGCAGCAAAAGATTTTTGGTCTGGTCGCGCCCGGTTATCAGATGGCGCGTGTTGTGGTCAGTCAACTGACAGGCGGCGAGTTGAGTTTTACCGGCGCTGATATGAGCACCAAGCTGAAACTGCTGGGTGTGGAAGTAGGTTCTATTGGCGATGCCCATGCCAGAACGCCTGGCGCATTAAGTTATGTCTTCACCGATCCTCGTGCTCAAGTCTACAAAAAAATGGTAGTAAGCTCCGATGGTAAAAGGCTTTTGGGCGCTGTGCTGGTGGGCGACACCAGTAACTACGACAGTCTGCTGCACTATGCCTTAAACGATATGCTGTTGCCAAAACAGCCGGAGCAACTGATTTTACCTGCAGCGTCTGGTGCACCTTTGGCGGCTTTAACTTTACCCAACAACGCCACCATTTGTTCCTGCCATAACGTGGCCAAAGGCGACATTGTTGCCGCTATGGACAGTGGTTGTTGTGATTTGGCCAGCATCAAAAGCTGCACTAAAGCCAGCACTGGTTGTGGTGGTTGTACTGCTTTGCTCAAATCCGTAGTGGATGACGAGCTGAAAAGCCGTGGTGTTGAGGTGAAAAATCATCTGTGTGAACACTTTGCCTACTCCCGTCAGGAATTGCTGCATCTGGTGCAGGTCGGCGGTATTAAAACCTTTGCTGAACTTTTGAGCCGCCATGGTCAGGGTTTGGGCTGTGATATTTGTAAGCCAACAGTGGGCTCTATTCTGGCGTCGAGCTGGAATGATTATGTGCTGAAAAAACCTCATGTGGGTTTGCAGGACACCAACGATACCTTCCTCGCCAATATGCAAAAAGACGGTTCTTATTCAGTGGTACCCCGTATTGCAGGTGGCGAAATTACCGCCGAAAAACTGCTGGTGATAGGTCAGGTGGCGTTGGATTTTAACCTCTACACCAAAATTACCGGTGGTCAGCGTATCGACTTATTTGGCGCCCGTTTAGAGCAGTTGCCTGCCATTTGGCAACGTTTGGTTGATGCGGGTTTTGAGACCGGCCATGCCTATGGCAAGTCGCTGCGGACCGTCAAATCTTGTGTTGGCAGTACCTGGTGTCGTTATGGTGTACAGGACAGTGTCGGTCAGGCCATTGCTATCGAAAACCGCTACAAAGGCTTACGTGCGCCACACAAAATCAAAATGGCGGTGTCGGGTTGTACCCGCGAATGTGCTGAAGCGCAAAGCAAAGACATTGGCATTATTGCCACTGAAAACGGCTGGAACCTCTATGTCTGTGGTAACGGCGGCATGAGGCCACGCCACGCCGACTTATTTGCCACCGACCTCGATACCGACACCTTAATCCGCTACATAGACCGCATTCTGATGTTGTATATCCGCACTGCCGACCGTTTGCAGCGCACCTCAGTCTGGATGGAAAAGCTGGATGGCGGGCTGGACTATCTGCGTAAAGTTATTATCGATGACGAGCTGGGAATAGCAGCAGAGCTGGAAAACCAAATGGCGGCCTTAGTGAATACCTATGCCTGCGAATGGAAAGCTACTTTGGAAAACCCACAGGCGCTGAAACGTTTCCGCCAGTTTGTGAACAGCCCGGATGCAGACGAAAACATCGTATTTGTTGAAGAACGTTCACAAATCCGCCCTGCTACGGCCGAAGAAAAACGCCAGTGGTTACAGCAAATTCCTATTATCCAGCTTTCAACATCGGAGCTGCCTGTAAAGGCTTTAGCAGAGGAGAACTAATATGGCCTGGACTGATATTTGTGCTTTTGAAGACTTAGTCGAAAACAGCGGTATTTGCGCTTTGCTAAATGGCCAGCAAGTGGCGGTGTTTTTGCTGGAGTTGCAAGGAGAACCACAGATTTATGCTGTGGGAAATTACGATCCTGTGGGCGGCGCTAACGTGTTGTCGAGAGGGATTTTAGGTTCTGTAGGTGAGCAAATCGTAGTGGCTTCACCTTTGTATAAACAGCACTTTGACCTGACGACAGGCCAGTGTTTAGAACAACCTGAAGTGGTGATCCCTGTGTATGGGGTGAAACTGCAGCAGGGCAGGCTGTGGCTGAATGCTGAACAACAAAATCAACAAGCATCAGCAGCCTGATCGCAGGGTTCAAAGAAATCCTCGATAAAGGCAAAGGACAAGGCAAAAGGCAAAGAACAAAGGCAGACAAAAGTAACAGGGTGGTAAGCAAGATGAGTGTGATCAGTCATTTACTACGAGTACCACAGGCGGCGCAGTGGTTATCCGGCTGGAACTGGAAAGGTGAAACTGCCCAAACAAAGCATCGTAAGCCTGAAGGTAAAGGTCAGGTGGTGCTGATAGGTGCAGGGCCAGGTGATCCTGAACTGCTGACCGTCAAAGCCCAGCGTTTATTGCAGCAGGCTGATGTATTGCTGTTTGACAGTTTAGTTTCAGCTGAACTCTTGGCTATAGCACCAAGGCGTTGCAAAAAGGTCTTTGTAGGTAAAAGAGCGGGCCGTCATGCCATGCCACAACAAGAGATTAACCTGTTGCTGATTCGCTATGCCCGGGAAATGGGCCAGCAAGGTGGTTTAGTGGTGCGGTTAAAAGGCGGCGACCCGGCGATTTTTGGCCGGGTGTCAGAAGAAGCAGCAGCTTTGCAACAGGCCGGTATTGCCTTTGCAATAGTGCCTGGTGTCACCAGCGCCTGTGCGGCTTCAGCTTATTGTGGTATTCCGCTTACGGCTCGTGGTTATGCAACATCAGTGCAGTTTTTAACGGCGCAGTTTGCTGATCCGGCCAAAGAACCCGACTGGTCTGGTTATCAATACAGAGCCAATGGCTCTAATCCAACTATGGTGGTCTATATGGGACTCAACCGCTTGCAGCAACTTTGTGCTGGTTTAGTGTCAGTCGGCTGGCCACAAGATACCCCTATAGCGCTGCTGGATCAGGTGAGCACGGCTCAGCAAACCCAGCTGCAGGGCACTTTGCTTGATATCTGTGAGCGTCTTGCTGCCTGCCCTCTGGCTGGCCCAACTCTGATAGTGGTGGGCGAGGTGCTGGATCAGCGGATGAAGGTGGATCTGAGCTTATTACAACAGGTTACTGTGACCAGCTAACCCTTTAGTAAAACCCTATTTGTTTTGCTTTCTGGCTACGCCAGTTGGCGAAGCTTTGCCAAAATAAAAGGAATGCCGTATGCGCTATTACTCTTTGATTGCCATGGCCCTAGCGGCCACTTGTACTTCAGTTTTTGCTGTGGCTGAGGAAAAGACTTCCGTTGCTTTAGCTGCTCCTGAACTCAAAATGTTATTCCGTTACCGGCTGGAAGCTGTGGATCAGAATGGCCTTGCCGAAAATGCGTTGGCCAGTACCTTGCTCTCGCGTTTTAGTTTGACGCAAAAATTCAGCCACAGCTGGTCGGCAGGTGGTGAATTTGATTATGTGGCCGCTTTGGGCGATAAAAACTACAACGACAGTATCAATGGCAAAACTGCTTACCCAGTGGTGGCCGACCCTGCTGGTGCTGATTTAAATCAGGTTTTTATTCAGTATCAAGGTGACAGCCAGACACTCAAAATTGGCCGTCAGCGCATTAACTTAGCGAATGAGCGTTTTGTCGGTGGTGTAGGCTGGCGTCAAAACGAACAGACCTTTGATGCTGTGCGTTATCAGGCCAGTCTGTCCTCTGATCTCAAGCTGGATTACAGCTACAGCAGCAAAGTGAACCGGGTTTTTGGCAGTAAAAGCCCACAAGGCGACTGGAGTTCGGATGTACATCTGCTGGATCTACGTTATCAACCCGGCAATAACCATCAGCTCGGTGCTTTTGTTTATCAGATGGAATTTGACGATGCGCCTTTAGTGTCAAACCAAACGCTGGGGCTGGATTATCAGTACAGTCAGGTGTTATCTCAAAGCAGCCGCTATCAGCTGTATGGCTCTTACGCCTGGCAACAAGAGGCTGGCGATAACCCAAATGCTTACAACGCAGAGTACTGGACTCTGGAAGCGAACTTCTGGTCGGGTGCCTGGCAAAGTGGAGTAGGTATTGAGGTTTTAGGTGCCGATACAGGTTCTGGTAACGGCATAGGTTTCGCCACACCACTGGCTACTTTGCATAAATTTCAGGGTTTTGCTGATAAGTTTTTGGCCACACCTGTCAGCGGTATTGAAGATAAGTATATAAAGCTGGGTTATAAACTGGACCAGCTGGAGCTGATAACCTTTTACCACTGGCTGGATGCGGCAGAAGGCGAAGCAGATTATGGCAAAGAGCTGAATGTACAGCTGAGTTATAGCCTGAACGCTCAGCATGCGGTGTTGCTGAAATATGCTGATTATCAAGCGAACAGCTTACACACAGACACCAGTAAGTTCTGGCTACAGTGGCTGGCGAAGTATTAACTGAACTTGCAGTTTCAGGTGCACCATCTTGTGTATCTTCTGCACCTTTAAGGGGCATAGCTGCACCATCTGGTTGGGTCAGACCAAATCAAACACCGGCTTAGCCTTGTGGTGACCTGCCCTGACGAAAAGAGTGCGGTTTTGGAATAAGCATTGCTAGAGCTTATGGATATGAAGTTTTTTGTGTAACAGATGAATCATTCAACCGCACTCTTTTTGCTTTCTGCTAAGCAGGCCGAAATAAAAGCCCTGCAACAGCTTTCGGCTAACTGTTTACTGGTGACCAGCATGAGTGAATTGGTGCACCAGCTGCAACGTGAGCGTGGCATCAGTAATATTTTTCTGGCGTCAGGCTGTGAATTATTTGCAAAGCAGCGTCAGCAGCAGCTACTGCAAAGCACGAAAGCAGAGCAGCAACTACGCACTCAGTTAACGCAACACTACCTGCAGGCGGCGGAACCTTGTCATAGCAGCCGTTTATTAAGTGGTGTTTGTCTGGCGCTTCAGGGTATGGATCATCTGGCTGAGTTACGTGAACAGGTTGGTAAGCAGAAATTGACTCCGCTGCAATCGACAGAAGCTTACAGCCGGTTAATTGCCGCTTGGCTGGCCGTGGTGCTGGAGTCGGCGGATCTGGCCTGTGACGCCGGCATTACGCGTTTTCTGGTGGCCTTATTTAACTTACTGCAAACCAAAGAATATGCCGGACAAGAAAGGGCATGGGGCGCTATGGGTTTAGCTTCGGGTCAGTTAACGACTGAGCTTGCTGAACGTTTGTTATTGCTGCAACAGGCGCAACAACACAGCGCTGCTGTATTTCTGGAGTTTGCCACTGTTGGTCAACAACAAGAGTGGCAGTTACAGGAACAAGCCAGCGCAGCAAAACAACTGCAGCAACTAAGAACTATGATCCAACAACTGTCAGGTACTGAAACTCCGGTGCCTGCGCTGAGCGATCTGTGGTATCAGTTTGCGACTGAACGTATAGACGCTATGCATTTGTTGCAGGCAGGCCTGACCACGGAATTGCAGCAACTGACTTCCGCCACTGTAGAAGCCGCATTGCAGCAGCTGCAACAGCATCAGGAAAAGCTGACTGAATTAACAGAGTTGCCAGCCAATGCTGGTTTAACTTTGCTTATTGATCCCAGCATGCCGGGTTTATATGGCGCTTCAGTGCTGCTGGGCAGCCTTGCGGAACAAAATGTACAGGTACCGGGCCGGTCGTTTTATCAGTTGCTGTCTGAACAGGCCCAGCATATCCGCCAGATGCAAACCGAGCTGACAGACGCCCGTCGTGCTATCACAGAACAAAAGCTGATAGATCGCGCCAAGTTATTATTGATGCAGTATAAAAAACTGACGGAAGAACAGGCCTATCGCCAATTGCAGCAAAGTGCGATGAAACAACAATGCCGTATTGCCGATGTGGCTGGTGCTGTAATCAAAGCATTGGTACCGGTGAAAACTTAGCTTTAGTAACCCAGTTGTGGGTCAAACCACAGTGCTTTATTTTGCAGCGGGGTTTCGGCAGGTAAAACTGGATTTGTCAGTTGGATCACTGTTCTGGATTTCAGCTCTGCCTGTTGCAAAGCACTGCTGAAATGCTGCAAAAACAGCTGCTGCATACTGCCATCTTCAATGGCTCTTAGCAGACCAATTTCAATGGCATTGGCCAGTTCAATATTGTCTTTTTGCACAAAAAAATACAAAGCAGCGGGATAATGTAATACCCATTTTGGCGCTACAATCAGCGACATAGCTGATCGTTGTTGTAGCTCAGGCCAAATCTCTGTGACAGAACGTGGGAAATAATCGATACGTTTGGCCTGTAGCATCTTAAACATAGCCTCAAAGTCGCCGCTGCCCAATACCCTGAACTGATTGGCTTTTAAAATTGGATAATCAGGCCAGTCACTGCCCTGAATGGAGGGGCTGGTTTTCAGTTGTTTTTCATCCAGTTGCTGAATTTTTTGTTCGTTATCGTTGTGGATCAGTAATAAACGCCAGCCAATCAGGCCTCTGTCTATTGGAATACGAATTGGCCGCAGTTCTTTTTCCCGCTCCGTTGAAGTCATAGTCCAGACCACATCCAACCCGCTATTGCTGCCAAGCTGGCGCAAGGTTCTGTGCTGACTCATCACCTGCCCATTGGGAACCAACTGATACTCAGTGCCGGATTTTTCAATCGCCAGATGCAACAAGGCGATAGGATAGCTGCCTCTGGCATCCCCGAGCATTGACATAGGCCAGGAATAGATCACTTGCTGTGGTTGTGCGTTGCTTAAAACGGGTAACAGCAGCAAAAGAAAAGGCAGGAGTCGGAGGCTAAAGTGGGTCGTCATTGCAGACATGTTGTGCACTCCTTTGCGTTTATTCAAAAACTATAGAACATTTCAGCGTCAAGGTTAGGCTCCTGTCTTAACATGATGTTATTCCGCCGATTATTTTTAGATATACTCAGCGCAAAAAATTGAGGGCGGGCAAAGATATGACTGATGAATTAAAAATTGAAGATATAGTGCCGGGTGAAGGCAAAGCGGCTGAACGTGGTGCTTTAATTACAGCCCATTATCGCGGCTGGCTGGAAGATGGTACAGAGTTCGATTCATCCTATCAAAGAGGCGAAGCTTTTCAGTGCATTTTAAGTAACAACAGAGTCATTCAGGGCTGGATTTTAGGCTTAAAAGGCATGCAAGTGGGCGGCAAACGTAAGTTGTGGGTGCCCGCTCATTTAGCTTATGGCGAACGTCAGATTGGAACTATGATCCCAGCCCATTCAAACCTGATTTTTGAAGTGGAACTGTTGGAAGTGCTGACCAGAGACGACTAACCCCGGTTTCTAGCCGATGTTTGTTATCAATAAGTTACATGTTTGAAACCACTTACATCGGTTCGTCGTATAGCTCCGCTTTTCGTCTTAATCTAGTTGATAATGATTCGTATTGATGTATTATTCGCCCAACTTTATTGGGGGGTGATCATGGCTTTACAACAGAAATTCAGAAAGCTGCCAGTGGTAGTGGCGGTGCAATTGGCTTGTATGGTGGCTGTAGTTCAGGCTGCGGATGATAAAGCCGAAAAAGAAATTGAAAAAATTACTGTAGTGGGCAACTACACAGTCAATGAAAACATTGATACGGCCACAGGTTTAGGTTTGTCTTTGTTTGAAACTCCTCAGTCTGTCAGTGTGATTACTTCACAACGTATTGTGGATCAGGGCTTCAGTGGCATTAACGAAGTCATTAGCCAAACCGTTGGTGTGTCGGCTAAACAGTTAGATACAACGCGCAATACCTTTAGCGCCCGTGGTTTTGATATTGATAAATACCAGATTGATGGCGTGCCTTTAGCCTGGAGTCTGGCGGGTGACTCAGGTGAAACTATTGCAGATGTGTCTATTTATGAACGCATTGAGGTGGTGCGTGGCGCAACGGGGTTATTAACAGGTGCCGGCGACCCTTCGGCTTCGATCAATTTAGTGCGTAAACATGCGGATTCTGCTGAGATGACAGGTTATGTCAACGCAGGTATTGGCCGCTGGAATAACAGATTTATTAGCACGGATCTTTCCACTGGCTTAGATAGTCAGGGAGATGTGCGTGTGCGTTTTGTTGCCAAAAAAGAACTGGGCGACAGCTTTATGGATATACCGGAAGACGATAAAACAGTGCTTTATGGCATAGTGGATGCCGATTTAACTGATAACACTTCTGTCAGTTTTGGCAGTAGTTATCAGGATAACGACCCTAAAGGTTCAACCTGGGGCGGTTTAGCAGCCTGGTTTAGCGATGGTTCACAAACCAACTGGGACAGAAATATCACTTCAGCTGCAGACTGGACTTACTGGGCATCAACCAACGCCAACACTTTTGCCAATCTGGTGCATAACTTCGCCAACGGCTGGCAAGGTAAAGTGAGTTACAACCATACAAAAAATACCGCAGATACCCAGTTGTTATATCTGTCAGGTAACCCGGACAAAACAACAGGTTTGGGTTTAAATTCATTTCCTTATAAAAGCTCAGGCACCAGTCAACAAAACAGCCTTGATCTGCAGTTAAAAGGTGATTACCAGCTTTTAGGTCAGAGCCATGAGTTCGTGGTAGGTGTATTGAACAGTAAGCAGGAAGCTGAAACCCGCACCTTTGCTCAGACCTCAGCTTTTACGCCTGTAGGTAATTTTTATGAGTGGAATGGTGGCAGTTATCCGGAGCCGACTTTCTCCGGTACTTCTGCGGTAGCTGTAGACTTAGAGACAGAGCAGGATGGTTATTATGCGGCCACCCGTTTTTCTCTGACCGATGATTTAAAACTGATTGCCGGTGGTCGTTTATCAAAATGGGAACGCACTGGCGTTAATTATGGCGTGGTTGAGAACTATGGCGATGACAGCGTATTTGTACCTTATGCTGGTTTAATGTACCAGCTCACGGCAAACCACAATGCCTACATCAGTCAGACTGAGATTTTTAAACCACAAAATGCCCGTGTAGCTTCAGGCGATTTTATTGATCCGCTGGAAGGCACGAACACTGAATTGGGTTTAAAAAGCTCTTTTCTCAATGGTGCAGTACAAACCGCCGTCGCTGTGTTTAAGATAGATCAGGACAATCTGGCGCAGCCCATTGGCACTTTCCCGCCGGTCAATGGTTTACCTCCTCAAACTATGTACCGTGCTGCTCAGGGTGTTGAAAGTAAAGGTTTTGAAGTGGAGTTGATAGGGCGGTTAACCGACAACTGGAATATCTCTGCCGGGTATTCTCAGTTTAAAGCCGAAGATGCTGCAGGTACTGAAGTGAATACCGATCATCCACGGAAAAAACTGAACCTCTTTACCACTTATGACTTTGTGAATGAGTTAGAAGGTTTAGTCATAGGTGGTGGTATCAGCTGGGAGGATGAACAATACAGCGGTACAGCACCAAAAATCCTGCGTCAGGACTCCTACAGCCTGGTCAGTCTGATGGCACGTTATGAGGTGACTGAACAGTTATCAGTGCAGTTTAACGTTGACAATTTGTTTGACGAAACCTACTACAGCCAGATTGGTTTTTTTGATCAATACGGCTACGGCACACCACGTAACTTCACTTTAGGCGCAACCTACTCCTTCTAAGCAAGGTCAGAGCCTTAACTCTGACCTGCAAGTCTGCTTCAGTCCGTTACATCAGGGTCAGCGTTAATACTCTGGCCCTGATTGTTTCGCTCAACCTAAAGCGTAATCCACTGCTGCACAAATGACGGCGACCTGAGCTGCATTACATTGCTCCGGGCTGGCTTTTGGGCTGTCCGGGTACACTTCAGTGGTCGTGACAAATCTGGCATCTGTCATACCGCCACAAAGCCCTAAAGAGCGTTTCGGGTAATTCACTACACCAAACTGTGCGAGTTTTTCGCCTATCAGACAGCCATTTTCATCGGCTTCAGCTATATGAGTGACGTTTTGCACTGCTTCGATAATAGCGCGCTGAAAACCAGCTTCTGGTTTAGCTGTATCACCCACCAGATAAAACCCATCAGGGATATTCCAGTTGTGATTGACTGTGCCATCACGGGCCGCTTTGGCTGGGCGGAATTCGCTGTTGTCTGAGTCTGTGGTTTCATGCAAATCGGTATGGACCAGTATTTCTGCGGCATGTTGACGCACAAAATTCATCGCCAGAGTAGCCTCATCCGACTGACTTTCAGCGCCAAAGGATCGGTTTGGATCTACTGCTTTTGGATTCCAGCGGTTGATGCTTTCATAACCCCAGGGGCTGATGCAGGGCAATACCAGCAGATTCACCTTTTCGCTGTAGCGGCTGAATTCTTCTTTAATAAATTGCAAAGCTCCTTGCACGCCACTGGTTTCATAACCATGCACACCCCCGGTCACCAGCACTATTGGCTTATCGGCTTGCCAGTTTTTACTGCGAACGGCAAAAAGCGGATACAGAGGTAAATCAAAACTGCGGTAATCCAGAGCGCCGTAGCTCACCAGTTCTGCCGTATCAGGCAAATACTGGCGAAGTGGATCAATGACTTCGTCTGCGTAGCTGCGTTTGATCCGTTGTTCACTTAACCACTGCTTTTTTTCAGCCTCGCCCCAAGGCGTGCCTACAGTACCTATGTGATAAATAAAGTCTTTGTTTGGGCTGGTCATACCGCACCTTTTTTGTTTTATATGAATTTGTTGTTATTCAGTGGTCATTTCATCGGCAATTTGCAGCAAACTGGCGGCTAAAGTTGCCGGGTCCTGAGCACCGGATATCAGATAACGCTGGTTGATCACAAAAGCCGGTACTGAACTGATTCCCGCTTGTTGGTAGTGCGCCTCTTCGGTGCGTACTTCCTCCCTAAACTGGTCTGATTGCAGTATTTTAAGCGCTTCATCCGCGTCAAGTCCGGCTTTATCCGCACATTTTTGCAGAACTTCGCTTTTAGATACATCCTCTGCAAAACCAAAATAGGCTTCAAACAACGCTTGTTTCATCAAGCTTTGTTTATTAAACCCGGCTGCCCATTTCACTAATCGGTGAGCGTCAAAGGTATTGCAGGTATAACGTTGCTGCATTTTGTCAAAGTTAAGGCCCAAATCAGCGGCCACCTGCATCATCGACTGTTGTGACGCACGCATTTCGTCTTCACTGCGGCCATATTTTTTACTTAAGGCGGGCAAAATGGGCTCTGGAACCAGCTTTGGATCCGGGTTTAATTCAAAAGCGCGCCATTGAATGCTGACGTCGACTTTATCTTTGATGCTATCCATGGCTTGTTCCAGCCTGGCATAACCTATGGCACACCAGGGGCAAGCAATGTCGGACACTAAATCTATATGCAGGTTTTTCATTGCAGATCCTGAAATCACAAATGATAGTGAGCTTGATCTGGTTACGTAGCTGATAAATATCAAGAGCAGTAAGGGGATTTGCGGAAGAGAAGGGGCGTGAAACCGGAAATAGCAGCCGGGATGATAACCCTGGCTGCTACACACAAAAAATCAGTGTTCAGGCTATAGCCTGACTTGAGTTAAAAGCGGTAATTGAGACCTGCGCTGATGCTGTCCACATCCAGGTTATCTTCATCATCATCACCTATTTCTGGCAAAACAGCGTATTCAAAGGTGAAGCTCAGATTAGGTGTAAAACGCAATTCCGCGCCAGCGCCATAAATCAGACCGTCTTCACTGTGGCTATCACGCAAAGTGTCGCCTTCATCATTCATTTTGAAATCGTATTTAGTTTTATTAAAACCAGCCATACCATACACAGACAAAGTTTCCAGCACAGGCCAGGATGCTTTACCCAGTAATGAGTAACTGTGATCTATTCCTATTTTGGCACTGGTGAATGCGTCTGAATACTCTTCATCCTGTATACCTAGACCCAAACGACCTTCAATGGCGAATACGTCATTCAACTGATAACCTGCGACCGCAGATAAGACCCCAAAGTCCCAGGACAGATCATCAACACTTTGTTGACTGTACTGAGCACCAAAATAATAAGGTTGTTCTGCCTGAGCTGAAAATACGGCTGCTGAACAGCCTAAAGCCATTATTGCTACTGCGATTTTGTTTAACATATTTTTCCTTAAATAATCTGCTGAGAAAGCCACCCTGCACTAAGGTGTGGTTGATGCCCATGAATGGACTGGCAGCACTTTATGTTAGTAATTGTGAATGAAAGATTAACGGGTTTTTGACTGATGTATTTCTTGTTGTTACTGCAGAATGGACTCATGATTTGAGCTTATATGATTTGAGCTTATTCAAGTCTGAACCGAGTTGCCGGATCCTTTAAGGAGATGGGTTAAAAAAGGACTTTGAAGCTCTGAGCAAAAGTGCGTTTACCCTCAAAGCTCTTATACTCAAAGCAAAGCCTGTTCAGGAGTTAGATTTGTGCGAAAGCTGTGGCTGATGTTTCTGTTTTACATGCAATCTTTTGTCAGTATGGCAGAACCTCTGATTTTGGTAGACGCAGTGGCGCTACTCAAGGGACCAGCTGAGAAGGCGGGGATCGAAGGTTTGGCACTGCGCCGCATTATGAGTTATTACCCTGGTCAATACCAAATTGAAGATATCAGCCGTAACAGAGCCCGGGCCTGGGTGAAAAGCCATAGCAGTGCTTGTATTCCCTGGTTAAAGAAAACGGCTGAACGAGAGCGGGATTTCCTTTTTACTTTGCCTTACATGCTGGAGGACGCTCTGCAACTTGTAGTGTTAAATGGCTCGGAATGGCAATCCATTTTAGATAAAACCGGCACTATCTCTTTGCAAGAGCTTTTAACACAGAAAAATCCTCCGCTTTTAGGCATAGAGGCGAATCGTAGTTATGGTGCCAGGTTGGATCAGTTGCTGGTCAGTTTGTCCGGTAGCAGAGCTATTTATCTGCGAAGCAGCTCCAGTGAAGCTGTGGGTAGTTTGCTACCTATGCTGGAAAAAGGCTTTATTCAGTTAATAGTAGAGTATAAAAAAATAGCGGACCGCAGTGGCCTGGATTTGCGTTACTACCCACTGGAAGAAGCCGAAGCTGTCAATATGGTTTATTTTGCCTGTTCAAAAGGAGTCAGAGGCCAGGTAGTAGTGGATCTGTTAGATCAGGCTATTCAAAAAGCCAGTCAGGACAAAGAGTATAGAAGTCTGGTTTTGTCAGGACTAAAGCCGGAGCTACGTCAGCATGCTTTGCAACTATGGTTAGAAAGCCTTCAGCATCATTAGCGGGCGGCATTCATTTACTCAGCCCCTGTATTGTTCTACACTTTGCACCTTTTTTACACAGGAGGCCTTATGGCAAAAAAACCAACGGCTGAGCATGGCCGCGGTGAGATCCGGGATAATGCACTCAAAGCTTTAGTCACCAGTAAATTGTTTCAGATGCAGGTGGTGAAAGCGAAAAAAGGCAAAGGCTCCTACAGCCGCCAGAAGTTTAAACAAGGGCAGAAGTGTGATCACTCTGCCCTTTTTGTTTTTGCTTTTTGATCCTGTTATTTCTGCTATTTCCCCCTGCTTGTTGTGTTTTTTAAAACCAGAAAGAATTTTAACTGCATTTAATATAACCATAATGAATAAAAGATCAGGAAAAATAACTTTGTATCCTACACAAATTTCAGTAGAATGCGCGCAACCATCTGGACGTCTAAACGTTTGTTTGGTGTTTGATCTGCTGTTCTGCACTTCATAGATCCAAAGTAGAAGTATGGCTGTCAGATTCGTTATTTAGCTGTAATTCAGGCAAATCAGTCCGCTGGATGCCGGTTTTTGTTGTAAGGGTAAAATCCTATGTTCACCAGTTCACATCGCTTCTGTGCTTTACGTGCTACTGCGCTTGCCGCCGCACTGCTGCGTTGTTCCCGAATGCCTCATTTCTCGGCCCGTCCTTTGATGTGCTAAGTCTTTTGCGCTTCTGCCGCTGCTTATCAGTTGCATAAAGCGACGTGATTTAACCGCATCCTTCAACTTTTTATAAAAAATTAATGGGTCTGGTCAGGCGTTTAATCCGCTCTGGCACAGTTTTATCCAATTTTGAGGTCCTTATGTTAAAAACAACCCCTTATGGCCTGGCGCCTAAGCTGAGCCTGCTGGCTCTGGCTATCTCCGCTTTTACTCCTGTGCTGGCAGATGAAAGCACAGTGGAACGTATTCAGGTGACAGGTTCATTGATTAAAAGAGTGCAGCAGGAAAATGCCACTCCTTTGTTGCAAGTGACGGCTGAAGATATTAAAGCCAGTGGCAAAGTCACCCTAACTGACGTGTTACGTGACTTAACAGTGAACTCAGGCAATAGCTTTGATGAACAATACACAGGCAGTTTTTCTGCAGGGTCTGCTTCTATCGGGTTGCGTGGTTTAAGCCCAAAAAATACCCTGGTGCTGGTGAATGGCCAGCGTGTTTCTAACTATGGTTTTGCGCTCAACACTCAGGATACTTTTGTTGATTTAAATGCCTTGCCATTAAGCGCAGTGGCACGGATTGAAGTGTTAAAAGACGGCGCCTCTTCTGTCTACGGTTCCGACGCCATAGCGGGTGTGGTCAACATCATTCTGAAAAAGAACGTGCAGGACACAGAGTTAAAAGCCTCAACCGGAGCTGCAACTCAAGGCGGTTTAGAGCAGCAGGCTTTGGGTTTAGTTACAGGTCATGGCGATCTGGATCAGGATGGTTACAACCTGAGTTTAACTCTGGACTGGTTTGACCGGGATCGGCTGAACGCAAGCGACCGGGACTTACTCAGCAGCGGTGATTTCCGTCATTTACCTGGTGGTAAATTATCTGGCTGGAGTAGCCTTGGTGCTAACAGCCTACAAAACCCGTCGGCTCCTGCAGCTTTTGATCGCTGTCCTTCAGGTGCTGTAAAACGCCCATGGACAGACTTTACCCCTGGTCGCGCCGGTGAAGTTTGTGCTTTTAATGCTCAGCCTTTTAATACCTTACAGCCTGAAGTGACACGTCGTCAGGCCTCGTTACAAGGCACTTACCAGTTGTCGGATCAGCTGCAAGCTACCACTGAAGTGCTTTACAGCTATAACGATTCGGCAATGATTTTTGGCTCGCCTTTAACAGTAGGGCCGGGTTTGCGGGCTTATGATCCAGTCAACAGCACTTTGACCGATATCACTGTGGCTTTACCTGCAGATCATCCGGATAACTCAACCAATACCGCTTTGCCTTTTGAATACACGCTGTTTGATTTAGGCCCACGGCTAAAAGAAAACAAACAAATTTTCAGCCGTGTACTGGCGGGATTGCGTTATCAGGGCGCTGAATGGGATTTGCAGCTGAATGCACTGCAATCGAGCAGTCATCAGCGTGAATATGTAGAGAACTTCGTTAATCGTTTCGCCTTTGAGCAGGCGTTGCAGGACGGCAGTTACCGTTTTGATGGCCGTGAAAATCTGGCTGAAGTGCTGGATAAATTGCGGCTGCAAACCCGACGTCCCGGCACTTATCATTTAAGCTCACTGAATGCCAGTGCCAGCACAGTGTTCACAGAGCTTGAGCATGGCCCGCTGGCTTTTGCCGCTGGTGTGGATATACGCCGCGAAAAAATGGACGCTGGTACTTCGCCTGAAGTCTTGTCCGGTACTGAGCTGCGTCCAGCTATTAATCTGGTCAAAGGTGAGCGTGAAATTCAAGCTGCTTTTGTTGAGTTCAGTGTTCCGCTGCTGCAGGATTTAACTGCCAGTCTGGCAGGGCGTTCAGATCATTATGACGACTTTGGCAGCGCCTTTTCACCTAAAGTGGGCGTGCATTATGTGCTGGCCGAAGACTGGTTAGTGCGGGCGTCCTGGTCGAAAGGCTTCCGTGCACCGTCTTTGCCTGAAATAGCCAACAGCAACACCATCAGTTATGGCGCTGTGATTGACCCCAATGATCCGATTGAGCCAGGTGTGCGCCGTGGTTTTACCCAGCTTCGTACCGGTAACCCCAAGTTGCAGCCAGAGCGCTCGAAAAACCTGAATACCGGGGTGATCTGGTCTTTTACTCAGCAAGGCAGCATTGGCCTGGATTGGTTCCGGATTGAGCAGGAGCAGATCATAGGGGCCGACAATGCCCAGTTTATTGTTAACAATCAGGCTTTATATGCTGACCGGATCAAGCGTGATGCACAGGGGCGTTTACAGATTGTCAGCAATCAATACAACAATCAGGGCAGCAGAACCACTTCTGGTATAGACGTTGATTTTAACTACAGATGGCAGCTAGCCGCAGGTCATGCATTGGCCTTTAAATCGGTTTGGTCAAAGCTCATCAGCTACAAACAAGCCTTAGTGGCAGGCCAGGCTGAAATTAATGGTGCTGGTACTAACCAGTTTGGCGCTTTGCCCCGGTGGAAAAACAGCACCAGTCTGAACTGGTCTGTGGCGGACTGGCGCAGCAGTCTGATCAGCAGTTACAGCAGCAGTTATGAGCAAAAAATAGCAACTCAAAGCAGTAACCCTGGTTTGCAGGCCAAAGTAGCCAGTTACACCCAACTGGATGCACAGGTCAGTTATCTGGGCATCACCAATACTGAACTGGCGTTATCTATAAGCAACTTAACAGACAGAGACCCGCCTTTTGATCCTGCTACTGGTGGCGATTATTTTGACACCAGTTTATATAATCACAAAGGCCGTACCTGGACGCTCAGCGCCAGTTATCAGTTCTAAACCATTGCGTAAAACTTCAGGGGCTGTATCATGCAGCCCTTTTTCGTTGTATGCACAGGGCGTTCAGTTGTGGTTCAACTCTTCAGCTTTATTCTATGTGCTGCGTATTTACCCACTCCATCTTCAACCCACTAATGCATTAAGGGAATTTTATGTTTGATGCCGAATTCAGCAAGTTAGAGCAGTTAATTCAGAAATTAATTTCACAAAACCAACAGCTCACAGCTCAGGTGCAACAATTGGATCAACGAGAGCAGCAGTTGCAGCAGGAGCTGAAAAAAAGTACAGATCAGTTGGAAACCTTGCAGTTACAAGCCATGGAATCTGACGATCAAAAACAAAGGGCGCAGCAAAAATTGCAGCAACTGACCCAGTTGTTTGAACAACAATTGTCAGCCTGAAGATGTTAAAGCAGCCTTTGGTGGTCGAACAGAAAGTAGTGATAGCAGGTCGTGAGTACTGGCTGCGCTGCCCTGTGAAGGAACAAGCCGAATTGCAGGAAGCGGCGCGGCTGCTGAACACTGAAATTGCACAGGTAAGGCAAGGTGCCGGTCATCTGTCGATGGAACAAAGCATAGTACTGGCCGCTTTAAGCCTGGGCCAGCAACTGGTTACTCAGCAAAATCCCGTCGTTGATGAAACAAAACAACGGTTGGCGAAGTTATTAGGTGTTCTTGAGTCTCATACAGCCGGGCATTAGTCTGGCTGTACCCCTTCTACCTCTTTTAGCGGCAATTGTTACTAAAGCTTCGTTTCGATATTTATTTCTTGCCATATCTTTCAAACAACACAAGTTTTAGTTAGAGTTCATTTAGTTTTATTCAAATGTTTTTATTTGGGTAGGCTATAACTTCTGCGATTTAATGGATTAAATCTTTCTTTATCCAGCCTTTTGCGTTGTTATCTATCCTTACATATTGAATTCCCTGAACCATTCAGGAATCTATAAAAATTCATGAGGAAATGATGAAAAAACAAGTACTTCCTATCGCGCTGCTTAGCCTGGTTAGTTTAACCGCCTGTACTTCAGCAACACGCGGTACTGTTAATTCTTTGCCTGCCACTGGGCCAACTGTAAGTCCAGTGCTTGCCCAGGCCCCAGAATTGTCATTAAAACGAGTAGTGGCCATAGCTCGCTTTTCGGATGAAACAAAAAGAGGTAACGCTTTTTTGTTGGATCAGAGTGGCGATCGCTTAGGGAAGCAAGCATCAGATATTCTTGCAACACGCCTGACTGAAACTAATAAATTCATCATGCTTGAACGTGCAGATTTGGACAAAGTGATTAGTGAAAATGCATTTAAAGGTGAGCAAATCCAAACCGCAGGTTCAGATTATTTGATTGTTGGTTCTGTGTCTGAATTTGGCCGCTCAACCAATAGTGAAGTGGGAGTGTTTAGCCGTAACAAAATTCAAACGGCTACAGCTACTGTCAATGTTCGCTTAATCAATACAAAAACCGGGCAGATCATGTATTCAGAAGAAGCAACAGGGGAGGCCAGAGTTGAGGCAAACTCAGTTATGGGTGTCGGTGAACGCGCAGCCTATGATACGTCGATCAATGACAAAGCATTGTCTGCCGCTATTTCGAAGCTGGTTAGCAATATTTCTGAGAATCTGCTGGATTCACCTTGGCAAGCCTATTTGGTCAGTAAACAAGGCAGCCAGTTTTTGATGACTGGTGGTTCCGCGCAGGGCATCAAAGTGAACGATACTTTTGACGTCGTGAGCCCAGGTCAGCAAGTTAAAAATCCACAAACAGGTATGCTGATCAGTTTGCCTGGACAGAAAGTCGCCACTTTACGTGTCACTGGTTTTGTTGGACAAGGCAATGATGAATTGTCAGTTTGCGAACTGGTTTCAGGTGCGCTGAGTGAACAGAACATCAGCACAGTAGTTGTGCGTGAAGAAGGGAAGGTGTAGTTAAATGAAACATTTGATTTGTCTGGTTTTTTCTTTGTTGCTTTCGGCTTGTAGCTCGGGGTTTTCAGAAGTAAAACAAGTGGACGACAAAGCCTACTTGCAGCTGAGCGGCAATATTCAGGGCACAATATTGGTTTTAGACAATACCACTACAGTTCATCTGGACAGTGCGGATACCTTTAGTCTGGATGGAGATAGAGTGGCAAAATTTGATTTGAGTGTGGGCAGTCATCAGATTGAAATTAGCAGAGGCCAGCAGGTTTTAGTGAAAAGAAAAATTTATGTCACCAACGGCAATGTATTTGAGGTAAGAGTTCCATGAAAGACTTTCTACAAAAAGCTTTGATTTTAGTTTGTGTCGTCGGTGTATCGGCATGTGCCAGCACGAACAAATCGATTTATCACTGGGGTGACTATTCCGAAACAGCTTACGACTATAAACATGAACCTTCAGATGAGACTCGTGAGAAGCATAAAAAAGCACTTCTGGCTATTATCGCAAATGCAGCCAAAGCAAATAAGAAAATACCACCGGGCATTTATGCTGAGCTGGCCACACTGGAACTTCAGGTGAACAATCTGAATGAAGCTCAGGCCTATTTATTGCAGGAAAAAGCGTTGTTTCCTGAATCGGCGCATTTAGTCGATACGATGTTAAACAAACTGAACAAGGCGGGCTGATCCGATGATAACTCCATTTAAAACTATGTTGGTATTGGCTGCTTTAGTATTATCTGGCTGTGCAACGCAAAAAATTGTCAGCAAGCAAGAAGCTTTTCCTAAGATGTATGATGTTGCGCCATTGTCTGTATTGGTTGTACCCGCGATCAATAAATCAACAGCTGCTGATGCCCCCGATCTGTATTCCACAACTATTGCTCAGCCTTTGGCCGAAGCTGGCTATTATGTCATGCCAATTCCGTTGGCTACTCTGATGTTACAACAGGAAGGCATAATAGATGGTGCTCAGTTACGTGATGTAAGCCCGGATAAATTCAAGCAATTGTTTGGTGCTGATGCAGTGCTTTTTGTCACTATTAATCAATGGGATACTAACTACTACGTGACGGGTGGAAATGTCACTGTAGGTGCTGAGTTTGATTTGGTTTCTACAGAGTCTGCTGAGTCTTTGTGGAATTACCGCAATGTCGTGGTAATCAATACCTCAGGTAATAGTGGTAATTTATTAGCAGATATTATCAGCACAGCCATTACTACTGCCACTACAGATTATGTGCCTATTGCCCGCATGGTGAATTCCTCAGTTATCAATACTTTACCTGTAGGTAAATATCATTCCCGCCACAAACAGGATGGTATGGATCAATCTGTGAATACCGCATTGTCGGCAAAAGCCGCACAATAACTCAAAAGCAGTCTTTTAAAATGGCCTCAAATGAGGCCTTTTTTTGCGACTTCATGTTGTTATTTTTCGCATCAGGGCATAACAACCGTATAGTTTTCTTTTTGTTCTGCTGGTTAAGTTGTGGTTCAGTCGGCTTTGGCAAACTGAATAAAAGTATGCATACCAGCTCGTGGTCGGTAGCAAAAAATTTGATTAACTCTAAAGGAACGAAGTTATGATGCAATTTAAAGCTTTGCTGACTGCCGCCGTTGCAGTTGTAGCCCTGGGCGCCTGCAGTTCATCGGCTGACGACCAGCAAAAATATGCACAGCTGTACAAAGAGTCACCGCAAAAAGTGATGATAGTGGTGCATGGCGGTGAGGCTGTGCCTGTTGAGCTGGTTGAAGCTTTTGCGAAAGAAGTGCCTGAAGTTGTGACGGATCATGGTTTTGTGGTGGTTGATGCAGCACAGCGGCAACTCACTGAAGTACCTGCATTAACTGATGTGGATGCTGTGCTTTATGTGGATATTCAGCGTTGGAGCAAAGATGCCTCAGCTATTATTGCCGCAGAGTCTGTGCTGGAGTTGGAGTTTAAATTAGTTTCGGCCAAATCCGATCAGAACTTATGGCGTCATCAGGACACTCATACTAAAACCCATTTGTATCTGGGGGGGGACGTTGTGTCGGAATTAATCCATCGTGCATTTTTTGAGGCTTCAACGGCCTATGAAAATCGCGCCAGTGCAGTGACGAAAAAAGCGTTTTCAGATTTCCCGGAAGTGCTGGCTGCGCGTCGTTAGTCTGAAAATAAGGTCAGAGTCCCCGGACTCTGCCCCGACTTATTTGCAAGGCTGGCTTTTGCTGTTGAGATCACAAATATGGATTCGGTGGGTGTAATCCAGCCATAAATCCCATTGGGTTTGCAAAGGTAAGCTGCGCCATACTTTGTTAAATACATAAAGCGATTCTTTGCCTGCTATGGATTTATGCAGAATTTTGGAATAAGCGCCACTTTTGCTTTTACACTCGGACACCCAAACCAGAGCCGGGTAACCATTGACCGGTTCTTCGCTTAAAATCTGACTGTCAAATAACTCGTCGCAATTACGCTGGCCTTGTTGATCATCAATGGTTTTGGTTTTCATCAGGTCGCTGTTGGGCTGTTGTTCAAACACAAAACTTTGCACATAGTTTTCTGAATCAACCGATTGCCAGCGCATCTCTGTGACATTCTCCATCTCTTTCGGATGGCTTTGGCTGACTGTCCATTCACCTTCAGGCAAAGGCATAGGTTGCTGCAATCGCTCTGTGTAACGAGGTATAGCGCAGGCGGTGAGTAACATGCTACTGATCAAAACAAAACTGAAGTTGATTTTCATAGGGCTCAAATTATTTATCATCAATGGGAGCAGAGCTTTTATCTGCTCCCTGTTGTTTCGAATGCTACAGGTATTTTTGTAAAAAGGCTAAGGCATCAGAATGTCAGACTTAAGTTTTGCTATTCAGCCCAACGTTGTCTGATTTCAAGGATTTGTTGCAGATTTTCATCCAGTAAATCGACCAGTCTGGGTTCAAAATGCCGGCCTTTTTGCTGGCGTATATGTTGCAGTGTGTCTTCAATGCTCCAGGCCTGTTTGTAAGGCCGGGCGCTGGTTAAGGCATCAAATACATCGGACAAAGCGACAATGCGGGCTTCAACCGGTATTTGCTCACCAGAAAGGCCAAAAGGGTAACCTGTGCCGTCCCATTTTTCGTGGTGGTACAAAGCCACTGCTTTGGCCATTTTTAATAAATCAGATTCACAATCGCCGATAATTTCTGCACCTATCAGCGGGTGTTTTTGCATCTCTGTGTATTCGTCGCTCGTCAGCTTGCCGGGTTTGAGTAAGATGCTGTCGGCAATGCCAATTTTACCTATGTCGTGCATAGGGGCTGCATGCAGCAAGTCTTCGGCTTTTTGTTCGCTAAAGCCATAAGCTAAAGCCAGCACCTGAGAATAATGGCTCATACGCATCACATGTAAACCGGTTTCGTTATCTTTGTATTCAGCAGCCCGGCCTAAACGCTGGATCACCTGCAGCCGGGTTTGTTTCAGCTCTTGCGCCTGCACTAAAGATAAATGGGTTTTCACTCTGGCCCGCACCACTGCAGGGCTGATAGGTTTGGTGATGTAATCCACTGCTCCTACGTCAAAACCTTTGGTTTCATCCATTTCATCTTTTAAGGCTGTGACAAAAATCACAGGAATAGCGCTGGTTGCCGGGTTGGCTTTTAAACGGGCGCAGACATCAAAGCCGGTTAAGCCTGGCATCATCACATCCAGCAATATTAAGTCGGGTTGTTCTGTTTGCAGCAGCTGTAAGGCTTCTTCACCACTTTTGGCAAAAAACAGGCGGTACTGCTCCTGCAATACAGTACGTAATACTCTTAAATTGGTGGGTTCATCATCCACCAGTAACAGGCTTTGTTTGTCTGTCATCAGAGCTCTCCTTCCGCCAGCTTCTGCTTTAACTGTTCCAGCAGTTGCAGCGCCAGGTTAAAGTCAAAATCGTTGACGGCATCCAGCAACAGCAGTAGCACAGGTTGATGTTCGCCGCTGTATTGAGACAATTGTTCTATGCCTTGGTCGTCCAGTTCATGCCGTAATAACGACTGTTTTAAACTGTCGAGCATGGTATTCAGTTGCTGATTATCCAGTTGTGTTGACTCTGCTTTCTGTGCGACAGGCTGTTCTGCCAGCAGTTTTTGATATTCAGCTTCAAATTTAGGCCTGCAGAGCAGAATTTTCTGCACTACTTCCATGGCTCTTTGTTGTTGCTGCTGCCGGCTTGCCTGTTCCAGCTCAGCACAGGCTTTGCTCAAAGGGTCCAGGCCAAGATTGGCGCTGACGCCTTTAATGGCATGGGCCTGTTGCTGCACCAACTGATAATTTCCGGCTTGTAATTCTGCGATGGCCAGCTGTAACTGCGGCAGTTGCTGCTGTAGAAACTGCTGCAATTGCGGCAGATAAGTCGGCAGATTGCCCCAGAGCTGCAGTGCTTTTGGCAGGTTCAGTAACTGATCGGAGGCAGGAATTTGTGCCTGCCTGGATAAAGGCTCCCGCACTTCAATCTGCAATACCTGAGCTATTTCAAAACATAAAGCGGCAAAATCTATAGGTTTACTGGCAAACCCCTGCATGCCAGCTTCTTTGGCAGCTGTTTTATCTTCGTCCAGCACACTGGCGGTTAATGCGATGATGGGCAGGGTGGTTTTGTGCTGGTCTTGCTCCCATAAGCGGATCTGCTGGCAGGCTTTCAGGCCATCCAGATGTGGCATCTGAATATCCATCAACACCAGATCAAAAGGCTGTTGCTGCACAGCTTTTACTGCTTCTAACCCATCTGTGACTGCCATCACCTGATGTCCGGCACGTTGCAGTAAGAGTTTCAGCAGTTCAAGATTTTGTGGGATATCGTCTGCTATCAGTATTTTTAAAGCTGGCAGCGCAGGCACATAACCTTGCTGAGCCGCAACAATGGCTTTACCTGCTTTGAGCGGTAAACTGAATTCAAAACAACTGCCCACACCTTCAGTACTTTGCACGTCGATTTCGCCGCCCATCAATTCGACTAACTGCTTGCTGATGGTGGTGCCAAGGCCTGTGCCTCCAAAACGGCGGCTCATTGAGGCGTCGGCCTGGGTAAAAGCATCAAAAATGAAGGCTAAGCGGTCGCTTGCTATGCCAATGCCGGTATCCTGGATGCGAAACTTTAGCTGTTGCTCTGCTGTTGGCATCACCTGAACCAGCACAGAACCCTTGTCAGTGAATTTAATCGCATTGCCGATCAGGTTAGTCAGCACCTGACGTAATCTGTCCGGCGCGCCGTAATAAAACTCGCCGAGTTGTGGGTCCAGTTCCAGCTTCAGTTCCAGTTGTTTTTTACGCGCCTGGATCCATAACGTAGACACCACCGCATCCAGTACAACTGGTAAAGAAAAGTCACTGAACTCCAGTTCAAGTTTGCCTTTTTCCAGCTTGGCGCTGTCGAGAATATCGTTCAGTAAATGCAATAACGAATGAGCTGAACCATGAATAGTCGCCAGATGTTTTTTCTGCTCTGCTGATAAGTCAGAACTTAACAGCAAATCGCTGAAGCCGATAATGGCATTCATTGGCGTACGAATTTCATGACTCATATTGGCAAGGAAAGCGCTGCGGCTTTCGGCGGCCTGCTCTGCTTTGTTTTTGGCGTCCAGCAGGTCAACTTCCATCTGTTTACGCTGGCTGATATCCATTAAAAAACCATCCAGCCAGACTATCTCGCCCTGGGCCGATTTCACGGCTTCGCCGTATTCCAGCATCCAGCGTACAGAGCCATCTTTATGATAGATCCGGTATTCAATACTGAAGTTACCCTGATATAAATCCAGCTGGCTGGTGGTGCTTCTATCATCCGGATGCACTAAATCAGACCAGCTTCGTTTGGGTGATGGCAGCATAAAATCGCTGGCAGGGTAACCGGACAGGTTTTCAATGGCGTCACTGATAAACACCATCTCCCAGTTTTCATTGTACAAACAGCGATACGCCGCCCCCGGAATATTGCCAATTAAAGAGCGGAACTTTTCTTCGTTTTCTTTTAACGCCAGCTCCATCTGCAGACGCTGGCTGATGTCCGTGATAAAAGCGACAAAAATATCTTCGTCCGGTAATTTGGCATGGCCTATAGCTAATCGCACCGGTATTGGGTGGCCATCTTTATGCACAGCTTCAACATCACGGCCTATACCAATAATTTTTGCTGTGCCAGTGGTCAGGTAGTTAGTCAGATAAGAATCATGCTCAGGGCGAATTGCAGCTGGGGTAAGTATATTGATGTTTTTATGCAGTAATTCGGCTTGAGTCCAGCCAAAAATCTGTTCTGCGGCTTTGTTCATGCCCTGGATCAGGCCCCTGGCATTAATAGTCACTATGCCATCTACCGCTGTGTCCATCATCGCCAGTAAACGGCTTTCACTGGTTTTGGCGACAGCACTGACTTCGCGGTATTTCAGCAGCAAGTTGATAGCCACAACAAAACTGCTGATCACTAAGGTGGTAAAAGTAATGCCCATAGCGAGCACCAGCGGCATTTCGCCAGCCTGATTATCAGGGACAAAACCGGGCGGAGGAACAAAACGGGCGGCCGCCATACCAGTGTAATGCATACCACTGATAGCTGCGCCCATCACCAGACTGCTGAACAGCGTTAACCATTGTGGGGCCAGATTAAAGCGTTTTAAGCCAAAACGGATCCAGAGTGCCACTATGGCAAGCACCACAGCAACCAGAATAGAGAGTAAAAACATCGGCAAGTCGTAACGTAAAGCAACCGACATTTGCATAGCGGCCATGCCACTGTAGTGCATGGTCCCAATACCAGCACCCATCAGTACTCCACCTGACAACAGCTGAGGCAGGCTGATCCGCTTTTTACTGATCAGATCCAAAGCAACCCAGGATGCAGCTACGCTGGGCAGCATAGACAAGAGGGTTAAGCCAGAGTGGTAACTAACCTCTGTGCATAAGGTGAAGGCCAGCATGCCTATAAAATGCATGGACCAGACACCACCGCCCAGTGCGACACTGCCGCTGCCGAGCATCAACATACGTAAGGAGTTTTTTCGGACACTAATAGCCTGAGCTGTAATTTGCATCGCCATGGCAGAAGCAAATACGGCTATTAAAAACGACAACACCACTAAACTCAAATCGTAACTGCCGGATAACAGCAATGGATCGGCTGGATGTTCAAACAACTGACGTAACCAATCCATTTGCTGTACCTCTACAACTTAAATTTAATGTTTAGCTGCATAGTCCTCTACAGCCCGCCAGACCCGCAATGTATTGCCGGATAAGATTTTCTCAATCTCTTGTTCAGTGTAGCCACGTTCTAATAAACCGCGGATCAGGTTCGGGTAGGTCGACACGTCTTTCAGCTGTTCCGGCAATGAATCACCTACACCATCATAGTCTGAGCCTATGCCGACGTAGTCTATACCCACCAGCTTTTTCACATAATCGATATGCTCCAGTACCTTTTCTAACGAGGCAAATGGATAAGGGTGTTTCTTTTTATACTCTGCAGTAAAAGCGTCTTTATCGGTTTGGCCTGAGGCTTTAAAAGCGCCGTCACGTTGCAAACCCCACTGATTGGCTGCTGAAACAACAAAAGCCGAACCAAAGTTAATTTGGATCACGCCGCCGTTTTTTGCCAGAGTTTTAATCATCTTGTCATCCATATTGCGCTCAAAACCAGGCACAAAAGCCCTTAACGAGGAGTGGGAAGCGATGACAGGGACTTTACTGATCTCAACAGCCTGATAAAAGGCATCATCTGACACATGAGACACATCGACCATTACACCTGTTTCGTTCATAGCCTTGATCAGCTCTTTACCAAAAGGGCTCAGGCCTTTCCATTGCCGGCGTAAGTCGTAGCTGGAGTCTGCTATATGGTTGCTTTCAGAGTGGGTGAGTGTAATGTAACGAATGCCGCGGTCATAAAAGTGTTGCAGATTTTCCAGTTTGCCTTCGATAGGAGTGCCGTTTTCCATACCCAAAGCCAGAGAAATTTTGCCTTCTTTAAAGTGTTTCGCCAGATCGGCGCTGTTGTAAGCCATGGCAAATTTGTCTGGCGCACGGCCGACTAAAGCTTCCATATTGTCGATGAGTTGGTTCGCCAGCAGATAACCGCCGCCTTTTTTCTCATAAGACGAAGGAATATAAATCGACATAAAAGGCGCATTTAAACCACCGGCTTTAGCGCGGGGGTAGTCAAATTCGCCTCTTTGGGTGGCTTTAGTCACATCTTCCCAGTCGTTGTGTAAACGGTAAGGTACGTCGATATGGGTATCGATAATAAGTGTACTTTGGGCGATTTTATTCGCCTGCTGGCTAAAGTCTGCAGTTTGCGCCTGCAGACTAAAAGCGGCCACTAAACTGATGGATAACAAAGAAAAACGCATACAAGCCTCAATAGTTCTGGATAAAAGACACCGTTATATGTCGCAACGGTTTTTCCTAATCTATCGTGGTTTGTGCTTTGGGTATAGAGCCAGCTCTGTTTCTGGTCGCAGTTTTTGCCCTTATGGCAGCAACCAGCCGGATAACCACAAACTGTATAAAGCAGAAGTGTGTAAAAGCACCGTCAGCCAAAACAACAATTGAAAGCTGACTTTACGGTTTTTATGCCGAAACCAATGCTGTGCCACAAAAGCTGCAGGCCAGCCACCGGCTAAGCCTAATAGCAGCAAGGTACTTTCCTGAGTGCGCCACGCCTGTTGTTCTGCGGCTTTTTTATCCCGCCAGTAACCAAACAAAGTCACAGCATTTATCAGTAAAAAAACATACTTCAGCCAGCCCGGTACTAAAAGCTGCCAGTCCAGGTAGAGTAGCCATAAGGTCAGCAGCACAAAAAGGCCAATACTGAACTTTAAACTGAAGCGAAAAGCTGAAACTGTGGGCTGCATGTGGGGAAATCCTCGGGAGTCTGTAAGTGATAAATTATTTCAAAAAGTACGCATTAATAAAAATTAATAAACACTGTGCAGTGATTTTCCGCCGAGTGTGGCGGTAGCCAGTTTTAAGACTATCTAATTTAAAGAATACTAGCTGAAGAGCCACTGAACTGAAGTGGTTATTTTTAAGAATGATCCAGAAAAAAGAGGCTGGCGCTTGTCTGGGGGGGCCGAAGTATGTTTAGTGTGGGGTTATCTAACCCTGTATCTGATGCAGCCAAAGGTGCTTTAAGTAGTTAATCATTTCGTAGCGGACAGGAACCTAAAATGTTTCCAGCAAAAGCTGTTATAAAAAAAGGCTTGTTGTTATCTGGTGCAAGCTTAGTTGTATTTATCCTTTGGAAACATTTTCTGGATTTGCCGTTATCTCAGTCTCATGAGCCGTCCGGGGTGAGTATGGCAACACCTGATCCAATAGCTGTTTCACAGTCAGCTGTGCATATCAGTACTCAATGTGAACCAGTCTGGGTTGTCAGTGGGGTTGGGCTCGAAAAACCTGCATCATTGAACGACAAGGCCTTACAACAACTGATCCAACATTATAGGAAAAGCGGTTATACAGACTTACAAATCCGTTTCACTATTGAACAATCAGGTTACTTACCCAATGAAATACTTCCGGAAAAAATTGAAATTCATCTCGCAGAACCTGATGTTCCATTGCTGCAACTGACGCTGGAACCAGAGCAACAACATAGTTTGCAATTACTTTTGCAACAAGAAGGTATGGCGGGAGTACTTACCGCCTATGCGGACTCAGATTCTGAGGTTTTTCAAAGACTAAAACCTGATGCTTCTGGCTTGCTGAAGCAATTGCTGCTGATCCCTGGCAGTACGCAGGACCCTTATGCCTTCACTCAGTTGCTACAATTACAACCCCTGGTGGATACAGAAATAATGCAACTTGCTTTGTCGTTACAACATATTTCTGTTGATATTCTGCAACAACTGTTGCAGTTGTACCCGTTATCTGCCAATTATTTATTAAACACAGCTTTTTATCAGCTTTCCCCTAGTCGTTTTGAACAGTTCCTACAGGCAGCACTGTTGCGTGAACCTCAGCTGGAGCCAGCACTTGATCCGCTGTTAGAAAAGTTAATCAAAAATTATCCGGCAGGCCAGAATGCCAATCCAACAGATGAACTGGCATTGAGAGCTTTGCAACAAAAGCTGATTATGCTTATTGGGCTAGGGTTCAGGCCACAACAAGCCTCAACCGCGTCAGCACTGCAGCACTATGACAGATTGCCGCCTGAATTATTGAGCCATATGCTGAGCCTTGCGCCTGCTGACAAAGTCTCAAAGGACAAAACAATAATACCGCAACTGGCAGCCCAACTGGAGCTATTAAAAAAGGCCAAATATGACTGGCCTGCTTTAGAATTTAACTCCGTGACTCTTTGTGGAAAAGAAAGCGATACTTTGTTCATCCGGTTAACAAGTCTTGATAAAGAAAACTATGCTGCAGCTCAACATCAGCCAGCCTTGCTTACAGAGTTACCTGCAATCTATTCTGTCCTGAATGACCTAACACAAACAACATCACCCATTGCCGCCTCTGAAGACACCCATCAGTTGCTCATGCAGTTCAATTGGCCAGTGTTATTGGAAAAACTTCTGAATCAGCAGTCACAGCTTCATGAGTTGTTTTATGAGAGCACCGTATGGGAATTGCTGTTAACACAGCATCTACTGGCTCCAGAACAAGTGTCCAAAACTCATTTGCTGCAATTATTACCAAAATTGCATCCTTCTGACATAAGAGCAGTGTATGCGCTGGCAAAATCAGAGTTGTCAGATGTGGTCCTGCAGTCCATAACAGAGGGGCACCTCAGCGCCCGCCAACAGGATTTGCTGGCGTGTTTTCTTGTCAGCCAGGGACTGCAAGTACCAAAAGAACTCCGATTATCCAAAGAGGTTCAGCACATGATTGTGGCACTGAGGCGGGTAAATCAAATAGATGCAGCGCATTAACGCTACTGCGACAGATGTCGTTGTAAACCAGCAGCACTTGGGTATATAGGAGCGGCTAAGCCCAATGACAGGGCTGATGTTCGGGTTGTAGAGGGTGGAAAAGCCAGGGAATTGTCCCCCTTATAATTTGTGATCTGCCACTGCCCGGCTAGACTTCATTCTTTCTGTTAAGGATTGGAATGAACCATGAAAAAAATCATCAGTTTTAACTGCGCTTTGTTTTTGCTGATCAGTCCCTTTTTATCCGCTATCGAAACCAATGCAGCTGTAAAGGTAACGCCTGTGCTGAAAACCAGCCAAAGCTGGGATGGCGCATTATTGCAGTACCCTCAAGGCCAGGCCGAAATTACCGGTGTCAGAATTGAAATAGCGCCAGGCGGGGAAACCGGCTGGCATTTACACCCGGTTCCTTCTTTTGGGGTTGTGCTGCAAGGTCAGTTGGAAATTAGGTTAAAAAATGGTAAAAAGAATGTAGTTAAAGCGGGTGATGCTTTAGCTGAAGTAGTCAACACTGCTCACAGCGGCAAAAATATCGGCACTGAACCTGTGCTGCTACTGATTTTTTATGCCGGAGCTGTAGGGCAACCGAATTCAACCCCATTCACCGAAGGATGACAAATGCGGGTACCTATCAAAACATTGAGCCTTTTGACACTGCTGGCTGTTTTAACTGGCTGCGGCACCATGCAAACGCTGGAACCGGAAAAAGGCAAAGTGGCGATCAGTTTCAACAATAAAAAAAGTTATTGTCAGTCTATTCCGCGTATTTACAGTGGGACTGCCCATAACTTCTGCCAGCTTTACGGCGAACCAAACAAGAATGGCTATAGCACACCTATGTATTTTTCATTTTGGGCTGCTGACACTGTGCTTTGTGCTGTCACTGATACCCTGGCTTTACCTTACACAGTCACACGCCAGATCCAGGAGGGCTCGCTGAAGGTGGTGAACTAAGACGTTGTTTGTACTGTTGCAAATAAAGCAGCGGCCCAAGCAAAGCAATCAACAGCAGGGCATACACCATATGTTCTGCTATTGCCACAGCCAAAATCAGGCATAAAGTTAAGCTGACCAGACACAAGGCTTTATAGCGGACGGGCAGCAATTTATAAGCTGCTGCCATGCTGACCAGATAAATCACTACAAAAACACCGTTCACCCAACTGATTAAATCTTCCAGCTGCTGGCCGCTGAACCAGGTCAACACCAGAACTCCGGCCATGGCAGCGATCACGGCAGTTAAAGCACGTTGTGGCATCTGGTACGCATTTTTTTGCTGAAAGTATGCAGGAGTAATGCCTTGCTCGCTAAAACTCGCCAAAGAACGCGCCACACTGGCAGTATAAACATTCACTGTGGCTATGCCGCTGCAAAAACCTAAGACGCCAAGTACCAGCTCGCCATAACCTCCGAGCAACTGATTAAAAACACCAATCATAGCCAGCGGATGGCCAGAACCCATCACCAACACCAGGTAGCTACAGGCGAGATAAATAGCACCAACGACCAGACAACCGCGGATCAGCGCTGGTAACAAATCTTTGCTGGCGTCTCTGAAATCATGGGCCAGATGTGTCATGGCTTCTATACCTAAAAAGCTCCAGAAGGCGATGGCACAGGCTGCAGCTAATGCACTGCCATTAAAGTCCGCCAAAGCAGGTTGTTGTACATTCTGTGGTTGTAGCAGGCCAAAGGCTAGTAATAACAGCAAGACCACCGCAATAATCAACAGAGTTAAGCCAAACTGCAGTCGGGCTGAAAGCTGTAAACCCCGGTAGTTCAGCAGCCATAATAACCCAAGCAAAACCAGTTCAACCGGCAAACGCCATTGTTGGGCCTGGGGTATCAAGGGGGCAATAAATTCAAAAGTAATCATTAATGCAGCTGAGGCGCCCAGTGGCACCACCAGCAAAAACATCAGGCCCAAAATCCGGCCTGTCAGGTCACCAAAAGCTAAAGCTGCAAAGTGGGCAGGCCCTGTGGCATGAGGAAAACGGCTGGCCAGCAAACCAAAAGTAAAAGCCAAAGGCAAAACGGCAACAGTGAGTGACAGCCAGGCCAGTAAAGCCCATGGGCCTGCCACTTCGGCTGTCATTTGCGGCAGAATAAATACTCCGGTCCCCAGTAAGGTGGTGGCCATGAGTGCCGCGCCTTGCCAGCGTCCAATTCCTTTGTGTGACATAGTTTTTCTCTTCGGTTAGGGCTGGTGATATTCTAATAAAAGCCCAGGCTGCAAACTGTGGTTTTCTGCCGTGAAAATGCAGCTGTATTGATAACAAAAGCGGCAAAATGCCGGAGCTCAACACAAGATGGATAAATTTGATCAACATATTCTGGCTGAACTGAAAAAAGACGCGCGGCAAAGTGTGTCTACTTTAGCGGAGAAAGTTAGTTTGTCGCGCACTGCTGTGTCCGACCGCATTAAGCGGCTGGAGCAGAGTGGGGTGATCCGCGGTTATCAGGTGCTGTTGTCTGAATCGCAAAAAAGTGCGGTCTCGGCCTATTTTGAAATTCAGCATAGGTGTGGTCGTTGCGCTGATGTGATGCATGTATTTCGGGCTATTCCGGAAGTGATCACTTGCCATGGTATCAGCGGTGAAATGGATTTACTGGTGTATGTCAAAACAGAGTCGATGCAACGCCTGCATGAAATCCGGGAGTTGCTGGACGCCGAACTGGATGTGATTAAAATCCGCACCCATGTGGTGATGAGTGAGTGGATTAACAATCTGGGCTAGAAGAAGCCACTGCTTTGGCCCGGACCAGACAGTTACGCCCTGCATCTTTAGCCTGATACAAGGCCTGATCCGCCAGTCCGACCAGGCTTTTGCTATCCATGTCAGAGGGTGGAATATCACAGTACCAGCCGATACTGACAGTGCAGTGGCCTTGTTGCTTGTTCAATTGCACCTGATGCGCTTCCAGGCGCTGTAAAAAATCCTGCAATAACTCCAGCATAGTCCGTGCGTCACAGCCTACGCTAACCAGAATAAATTCTTCGCCGCCATAACGCACCAGTAAGTCGTCTTTACGCTGAAACTGGCTTTGGCATAAAGTGGCAAAGTCTTTTAAACACTGATCACCAAAGTTGTGGCCAAGTTTGTCATTAATGTCCTTAAAGTGGTCCAAATCCATCATAGCTAAAGTGAGTGGTAACTGCTGTCGCTGACACAAAGCCAGCGCCTGTTGTACCCTGGGTTCAAAATATTGCCTGTTGTACAAGCCGGTTAAAGGATCATGCTGACTTAACTGTTCCAGCCGGATATTGGCCTCGATCAGCGCCTGATTCAGTTTTTTTAGTTTCAGGTAACTGATGCTGACGATTGAAATCAGCAATACAAAGGCCAGCAGCATTTGCCAGAATAATTCGTAGTCAAAGCCTTGATCGTAGCGAATGGCCAGCCAGTGATTGTTGATCTGTTGTTTTTGTTCCGGGCTGATCTGTGCCAGCAAGGTATCAAAAATTTCCAGCAGCACAGGGTCATCATTACGGCACGCCAGACTCAGCAGCGTATCTTCAGCTAACCGGCCTGCTATTTTCAGGTTGGTGATGGCGTTTTGTTGCAGGCTAAAGCTGATACTGCCCATATTGCCAAGCATGCCGTACAGATTTCCGGCCTGAACCTGCAATAACCCTTGTTCATAGCTATGAAAAGGCACCAGTTGTAACTGCGGGTAACGTTGCTGATAAAGCTCAAGCGTGCCAAAACCAGCTCTGATCCCTATCAGAGCTGAGTCTGGAATATCAGCCACGGAACGGATAAAGGCCTTGTCTTTGGTTGTAACCACTACATTAGGAACGTCCAGATAAGCTTTGCTGAAGTTTAAGTACTCAAGACGGGATGGAGTGGGCATAGCCAGAGTGAGCAGATCACAGTGTCTGTCTTTAGCTGCCTGTAATGAAGCTGGCCAGTCAGAGGTTGGATAGAGTTGTAGTGGCACAGGCAACATTTTTTGCAGTAAGGCCATATATTCAGCGGACATACCTGTATGTTTGCCTTGCGCCGACAGTGCTTCAAAAGGCAGCCAGTCCGGGTCTATACAATAAGTGATTTTACCTTTTTGTTTCAGGTGCTGTGTTTGAGCATCAGACAACAGAGGTTTTGCCCATGCAGCTGCGTTTGCCAGCCAAAGGCAAAGCAAAAGAATAGCGCCTGCACCCTTAAAGCCCAATGCTGACATGAAATGAACAGCCCTGTGTTATCGCATATGCTCCTTTAGCACCATAGGTCTGCTTTAGGTAAGCCGCAAGGAAAACTTCAAAATATAACAAGGGGTCTCGAAATGGTAAGGTGCAGAAACAAAAATGCCCCAAAACGGGGCATTTTCTTAGTTGGCGCTTGCTGTCAGCAACTTGCCATCTTTCACCGGCAGTCGTTCTGCCGGTTCTTCATCTAAGCGGGTTTTATGCACTTTGCCATTCAGCAAATAGGTCACATCGTATCCGACAATCTTTTGTTCTTTTTTCTGTACTGTTTTACAAACGCGGCGTGTAGTACTTTCGACATCCTTGTTTTGCATATCAGTTTGTACTTGTTTACCGGCATAACCACCGGCCGCAGCACCTGCAACAGTTGCAATTTTTTTACCTGAACCACCGCCAACCTGATTGCCCAGTACACCACCTACTACAGCACCTAAAACAGTACCTGCGATTTGATGTTGATCCTGTACAGCTTTTTTCTGCTGCACTATCTGATCGGTACATTGCTCAACCGGTACGTTGTAACTTTCATACACAGCTTTGCTGGCCACTACTTCGGCGTATTCCGGTTCTTTATCCAAATAGCTGTAGCCTGCCATAGAGCCTAAAGCAGTAACGGCTATACCACCTACTACTAAACCTGCAATAAGAGACTTGTTCATCATACACCCCAATTCTTTGTTATAAAGTTCGATTGCCAGCGGCAATGAAGTTAACAAGAGTCTAGGCCTGTCAAGCTGTACTCAAACTGAATCGTTATTTCAGGCCGGAGCCTGGTTGTCTGTGCGCTGTCGGCCAAACATTTTTGGTTTATGTGTTAATTCTTTAAAAATGGCAAAACATAAGAGCAACTGGCGTCTGTTTGATAGCCCTGTTTTTTGGCCCAGCTCAGGCCAGCTTCCACCAATTGTTTAGCCAAACCTTGTCCTCTGGCATTTTCTGGAACATATACCCAAGTGACCTCAAGATACGAGTTTCAGAGCCGCTGGGCGCTTGCAATGCAAGGCAGCCTGGCGAAGCAATGTCGTCTACCTTGTGAGACAGGCTAACACCGCAGTGCAATCGCCCAGCGACTCCCGAAGGGCGGGGCTAAAAGCGCTTTATGCCGCGTTAACTGTTGTCGCTTTAGAACCACTAGAGCTTCCAACCGCTGCCTTGCCTAAAGCGCTTTTTTCTCCCGCTGAATTCTGCATCTTGAAGTTACTTGGGTATAAGTACGGTAAAAGTTGATTTTCCCGCTGTTTGGGTCAAGGCTATATAAAAGCTCTGCCTGTTCTTTTGCCCACTGAATAACAAAGCGATGCTCTTGAGGACGGTGTTGGATCTCAACTGATGCTGACATACAGAATGGCCTTTGCAGATGAAGGATAATCTGACCCAGACTAAACTTTTTCTAACGGCTGGTATAGAGGTAAACGCATGAGATGGTTGTTGTTTTTATGTATCGTCTTTAGTTTAACGGCGCAGGCTAAAACAGAGCTGACCATTCTGGTTGGCCTGGATAAACCCCCTTATATCGACTTAAACGACAGTTCAGGTTATGAGCTGGATTTATTACGTTTGTTAAGCAAAAAAATGGGTTACGACGCGGTTTTTTTGCATGTGCCCAATGCCAGGATTAAAGACTTAATGCTGGCAGGGCGGGGAGACATAGCAACTCTGCAAAGGCCTGATCCTGAGCAGAAACAGCTATTTTATTCTCAACCTTATATACGTTATCAGAATGTCGCCGCCAGTCTGTCGTCCAAAAGTTTGCAGTTGCGTAGCTTAGAGCAACTACAGCCCTATTCTGTGGTGGCTTTTCATAATGCCCGCATTTTGTTAGGCCCTGACTATCAGAAACTGGTGCCTTTGGTGATGAATTATCAGGAAGTGGCAAATCAGAGTCAGCAACTACAGATGTTATTGCTGGAGCGTTGTGACGTTGTGGTGATGGACAGAAATATCTTTTATTACTATGCCAAACTGGCAGGCCACAGTATGCAGCCTTTTGATTTAGCGCCAGTGTTTCAGCCAAGTTTATACAGTGCGGCTTTTAAAAATGCACAATTAAGGAAAAAATTTGATAAGGCTCTGGCTGAGGTACAGCAAGAACCTATTTTTACTCAGTTGCAGCTGAAGTATTTTTCAGAGGTGAATCAGGAGCTTCAGTTGCCTCAACCTGAGTCACATTAGTCTCAGTGTGTTCAGCCTGGGCTTCTTCCGCTTTTTGTTTTAACCGGATAGAGTTTTTCACCAGAATGTTTTTCTTTTGTTTGGCTCTTTTACTGATTTTCTTTTTTAACGCTTTGCTTGAACTCATGATGTTTTTTCTCACTTCAGATATGGCCGCCAGTTTACCTGACTCTGTTTATATACCCAAGAAATTGCTGTGGCTTCGGTAGTAGGGGCAGGGCTTGTCCCCGCCCGTCTATAATTCCAATCCGATGCTGGATAAGGCTTGTCCCCGCCCGTCTATAATTCCAATCCGATACTGGATAGGGTTCATCTCCGGCCGTTTTTTGTACAACCCGACCCGTGCTAAGAGGATTAGAACCAGCGATCTTTGACCACGCCATAGTGAAAATAGCCCCACTGGCCTAAACGTCGCAATGCTGGCAGCGGGAATTGCGGTAACGCTTTCTGATAAATCGGAATGCTGGGTAAAGGCTCTCCCATCAAAAGTTCTGCCAGTCGTTTACCTGCCTGTACTGAAAAGGTCAGGCCGCTGCCACAATAGCCCATGCTGTACAGCACATTGCCTTTGTCATCGGCCTGAGCCAGATGTGGGATATCGTCCAGTGTCATACAAATCCAACCAGACCAGCTGTAGTCGTAGTTGAGTGACTGCAAGGCCGGGAAACTGAGTTTTAAAACCTCAAGCAAGCGGTTAGCAAAATAAGGATCCTCTGCGCCCTGACCTGTTATAGCGCCGCGGCCACCAAACAATATGCGGTTATCCGGTAATTTACGGTAGTAATACTTCAGCGCTCTGGTATCCATAATGACTTGTGAAGTTAAAAAGTTGCAGGCGGCCAGCTGAGCTTCAGACAAAGGTTCTGTGACAATAATTTGAGATAACACAGGTAAGGTGCGGGACTGCACAGCGCTGTGCAGCAGCTTTGGTGTGTAGCCGTTGCTGGCAATCACCACTTTTTTCGCCCGCACTGTGCCTTGCGGAGTAATAAGCAACTGCTGTTCACCGTCCTGTTGCCAATCCGTTACAGGGCTTGCGCTATAAATTTTAGCTCCGGCTTTTTGCGCCAGTTGCTGATAACCCCAGGCCAGTTTTAACGGGTTAACGCCAAAACCATCATAAAAACGCAAGGCCGCATAGGCATGCTGATCAGCCACAAAACGCTGATGCAGCTCGTCACGGCTGAATAACTCAACCTGATAACCAAATTCTTTTTGTAGTAACTGTGCTTGTTGCTGCAGGCTTTTGATCATTGATGGCTTATGGGCCATACGCAAATAACCCGCGTCCTGTTGATCGCACTCTATGCCTGTGGCAATCAGGGATTTGACGGTTTCAAGACCGGCACAAAATTCATGGTAAATACCCCGCATGGTCTCTTCACCATACTGGGCACGCATCACCGAATAAGGCTTACGGCCAGAAGACTTCAGCACAAAACCGGCATTACGACCACTGCAACCCCAGGCGGTTTTGTTGGCCTCCAGCACCACAGCTTTTACGCCATGTTTAGTCGCCAGATGATAAGCACAGGATAAACCTGTGTAACCAGCACCAATAATAGCGACATCCACTAATAAATCCTGTTGCAATTGACCATCGTCTGCTGGTGCTTCGCCTGAATGAGTGGCCCAGTAACTTTTGGGGTAGGGTTGACCCTGGCCCGGATGGGGGTCTATCAGTGGATCGTACATCCGTTTTTCCTTTTTATTGTGTTGGATGATGATTTTGGTGATCATGGCAAGAAGCAGAACAAAAACCAAGAGCCTTTTATGAAGATCACAGAGATCCACTACCGCCAGCTTCAATTGCAGGATTATGCTGCTTTGCTGCACTTAGCCAATCAGGTGCATGGTGATGGTTATCTGGATCAGCAGTCTCTGGCTTATTACCACCAGCTAAGTATTAAACAGGGCATAGATGCCAGTTTTGTGGCTTATGCGGACCAACAACTGGTTGGGTTCAGATTATGCTGGGCGGCAGGGCAGTGGCAAGCTGATCAGTGGTGTAGCACTGAGTTATGGCAAACCAGCATTGCCGACACCTGTTATTTTAAATGCAACACCATAGCCCCGGATTGGCAAGGCCATGGTATAGGGGGGGAGTTGATGAACAGCTCCATAGCTGCATTAAAACAACAAGGCGCAAAAGCCGGGGTAGCGCATTTATGGCGGCAAAGCCCGGGTAATGCAGCAGTGAAGTACTTTACAAAACAAGGTGGGCAACTGGTAACAATTCATCCGGATAAATGGCGGCAAGACAGTCATAACGGCTATAAATGTGTGCGTTGTGGTTTTGATTGTCGCTGTGAGGCTGCCGAGATGATCATCTATTTCTGAAAAATCCTTCGTCCTTGGCGCCGCAGCGGCGTTACAGACGGGCGACCATAAAGGTCGCCCCTACGGATTCAATCGATTGTCGCCTTGCTGCAACACCAATGCCTTTGGATTTTATCCTTCGTCCTTGATGCCGCAGCGGCGTTACAGAAGGGGGACCATAAAGGTCGCCCCTACGGATTTATTTCGTGCATTGGGTGTCGGGGCGCGGGTTTATCCCTGCCCGTCCAGCGGCCAAACCGGTGTAGGTTTGAGCGGCGACCGCTGAGTCCACTTATAGATCTTTCACCCAAGGCATTTCCGGTAACAAGGCCAGATGTTCGATATAACGCTGCAGATTAAAAGCTTCGTTGCGTTCAATCACGGCTTCCATTTCAGGAGCCAATGCACAAGCCATCAGCTCCAGTGCATCTTCTCTGCTGTGGCCTGTCATACATAAACGCATCAGGGTTTCTTTCACTTGTTTTGGATCATTATCGGCCAGTTGGTTTTCCAGCACTTCAAAAATTATTTCCTGATCGACTAAGGGTTCCTGACTCATACGAATTTCCTTGATATTCATTTAAGCGCAGCATGCCAGAGCAGGGGCAAAGCGGCAAGCCGAAGGACCGACCTCTGAAGTTTTTCCATTTGTCTGATGGTGTTCAGCTTAGGCTTTGGCTAAGCTGGGCCACGGCTTTTTAAACATAAAAACAAAAACTTATGCAACAGGGATATTCATCAAACTGGCACAGCAGGCTAAAAGCTTTAGGGCCAGGTGTTTTATTGGCAACAGCAGCTATTGGAGGCTCACATATAGTGGCTTCCACTCAGGCTGGAGCTTTGTTTGGCTGGCAACTGGCGGTACTGATTTTGCTGGTGAATGTATTGAAGTACCCCTTTTTTCGCTTTGGTGTCGAGTACAGCCTGCAAAGTGGCGAAACTTTGCTGGAAGGTTATAAAAAACAAGGCCGGGGTTATTTATTAAGTTTTGTCTGGCTGAATGTAATAGCAGCAGTGGTCAATACCGCAGGGGTATTGCTACTGACCGCCAGTTTACTGCAGTTTTTTGTACCTGCAGAAGTGTCGCTGACCGTACTGTGCCTGATCTTGCTGGCGGTTTGTTTACTGATTTTATTGGCAGGCCGCTACAAGTTACTCGACAAGGTCTCTAAATGGGTCATGGTGTTGTTGACTGTCACTACAGTAGCTGCCGCTATTATTGCCTTTAACAAAGGCCCAACTGCAGCGGTCGATTTTGTTGGCCCTTCGCCATGGCAACTAATGTATTTAGGTTTTTTAGTGGCCTTGATGGGTTGGATGCCCGCTCCTATTGAAATATCAGCTATTAATTCGTTGTGGCTCAAAGCCAAACAGCAGCATACGTCTGTCAGTAAAAAGGATGCTTTGTTTGACTTTAACTTAGGCTACTGGAGTACCACTGCATTGGCTCTGGTATTTCTGTCACTGGGTGCTTTGGTGCAATATGGCTCGGATCAGAAGGTAGAATTGGCTGGTGCTGCTTATGCCAGCCAGTTTGTGGCTATGTATGCCAGCACCATAGGCGATTGGTCGAGGTTATTGGTGGCTTTTGTGGCCTTCCTTTGTATGTTTGGTACTACTCTGACTGTGCTGGATGGCTATGCCCGGACTATGAATGAATCCTTCCAGCTGTTGGGCTGGCAAAACTCTGAACGCAAAAACAGCTACAACTACTGGCTGCTGGCACAGGCGGCTTCAGGTCTGGCGGTGATCTTGTTTTTTAAATCTGCGCTTGGACCTATGCTGACTTTTGCGATGAGTCTGGCTTTTGTCACCACTCCGGTTTTTGCCTGGCTAAATTACCGCCTGATGCGGGGTCAGCAAAAACATCTGATGTTGCCCTGGATCCGCTTCTTGTCCTGGCTGGGGCTGTGCTATTTGTTTGGTTTTTCGCTGCTGTTTATCTGGTGGTTTCTGACTAAGTAAAACATGACTGCCCGGTGTCGATAAAAAGAGGCTCTAGGTCTAAAGTACTAGTGGTTTAGGTCCTTAGACGAATGTGCCCACTTCTTCGAACCCCTTATACTGCCTTGTCGATAAAGTGTTGGTTCCTGTTGTAACGGAACTGGCTGGAAGCAAAGGTTGTAGTACTCTGGGTAAAATGATAGCGGTAACAGACCAGGTGTTGTTGCTGGAATGTCTGACGCCAGTATTAAAACAACAAGGTGTAGAACTGGTTGCCAAAGGGCAAACCAGTGCTGAAGCTATAGCTTTGGTCAAGTTACACCATCCCGATCTGCTGCTCTGTTCTTCCCGCCTGAACGGGGGCAGTGGCGTACTGCTGTTAGAGCAAATCAAAACTCAGTTGCCCGGGCTCAGGATGATGTTGCTGGCTGATCCTGATGAACTGCCACAAATGGTTCAGGCAGTAAAACTTGGTGTGCATGGCATTGTCACTACGGATTCCGACCTGACTCAACTGACAGCTGCTCTGGATCGGGTAATGGCAGGGTCTGTTTATATTTCCGAACATATTTCTCCGCTGTTAGTGCAGGCCATGGCGCACGCTCCTTTAGCTAAGGACCTGACTAAATTAGATTTGCTCAATATGAAACAGAAGCTAATCTTACAACTGACTGCTGAAGGCTACACGGCAAAAGAGATTGCCAACAAGCTGTATCTGAGCAGTAAAACTGTCGAATTTCATCGCAGCACCATCACCAGAAAACTGTCATTCGGCACTCATTCGGATTGGGTTCGATTTGCGATTCGTAATGGACTGATGGAAGCCTGAGAAACCAGTAGGCTTACTGGTTTTGATTTAGGGTGATTGCTGAATTTGATATTCGAGATGACAGAATGCAAGCAAGCCGTGCTAGCTTGACGGCCGCGGCAACATATCTTAACAGTGAACATATAGCTAACCGGAGTTCGTCTTGAATCAAACTTCACATTATCAAACCGCATTGTATTTGGTGTATGGCAGCTCAGCTTTAACTGTGCTGGCCTTAGTATCAGGACTGCTGTTACCCGAGCGTACTGCTTTAAATGCAGTTGTTCTGGTTTTTCTACTGGTAGCGCAAGTGCTGCTTTGGCTAAAACTTCAGGCGGCTTCAGCGCAGCAGCAACAACAGCAGCAACAACAAACTGTGTTGCAGCAGCAAAAAGAACAACAGCAAATCAAAGTGCAGCAGCACTATCAGCATTTACTGACACAGTTACTGCCACTGTGGATGAATCAACAGGAGCTGGTGCGCTCGCAAACCGAATCAGGGGTCAACGACCTCGTCACTCAGTTTTCGGACATTAATCAGCAGCTACAGCTGGCCATCAGCGCTTCGCAGCAAACTGCCGGCAATATGAGTGGCAAAGCGGGTTTAGGTCAGGTGGTACAAAGGGCTCATGTGGAGTTGAATGCGGTGGTGGATCAAATCAAAACCGCAATGCAAAGCCGCGATGAATTATTAGCAGAGATTAAATCTCTGGCCGCTATTACGGATGAGCTGAAGCTGATGGGCGCTGAGGTTGCAGGCATCGCCTCACAAACCAATTTACTGGCGTTAAATGCCGCTATTGAAGCTGCCCGCGCTGGCGAGCAGGGCCGTGGTTTTGCCGTAGTTGCCGATGAAGTGCGAACTTTGTCTACCCGCTCAGGCGCCACAGGTAGTCGCATTACGCAACGTATTGAAGAAGTAAATAACACCTTGCAAAACACTTTAAGTTCTACAGAGCGTTTTACCCGGCAGGATGAACAACGTCTGGTTCAGGTCAGTTCAGGTATTGCTTCTGTGTTAGGTGATTTTGAACAGGTCAGTGGCGACATTCTGCAATCTGCAGCTCATCTGGAGCAGGAAAGCAGTGCAGTTCAACAGAACATTCATCAGGTACTGATAGGTTTGCAGTTCCAGGACAGAGTGAGTCAGATTTTGGGGCATGTGATGGCCGATATGGCGAAGCTACAGGACTATATCGGCGGTCATATGCATGACCCGCAGCAGTTGCAACAATTGGTTGAAGTGTCGCAATGGCTGGAACAGTTAAAGAAAACCTATACCACACTGGAGCAGGTTTCTGTGCATCAGGGCAGTAAAACCAAAAGTACAGACAACAGCTCTGAAGTCACATTTTTTTAGGGAAGCGGTATGACAAAAACGATTTTAGTGGTGGATGACTCCATCAGTATTCGTCAGGTAGTAGGCATGACGTTAAAGGGCGCTGGTTTCCATGTGCTGGAAGCTGTGGATGGCAAAGATGCGTTAAGTAAATGCACGGGCGACAAAATCCATCTGGTAATTTCTGATGTCAATATGCCCAACATGGATGGTATTACTTTTGTTACCGAATTAAAGAAGCTGGCAGCTTACCGTTTTACTCCGGTCATTATGCTGACCACAGAAGGCGCCGAGGAGAAAAAACAAGCGGGCAAAGCAGCTGGAGCTAAAGCCTGGGTCGTAAAACCTTTTAAACCTGATCAGATGCTGGATGCCGTTAATAAACTGATTTTACCTTGAGGTATCAATGACAGTTTCTATTTCCCAAACCGCAGATTTTCAGGTCTTTGGTTTTAGCAAAGACCTGACCATTTTTAATGTGCATGACTGTCTGGAACAACTTCAGCCCGTGTTGGAAAAAAAGCCGGAGAAAGTGCTGCTGGATTTGTCAGAAATAGAAGATATAGATACAGCGGGTTTGCAGTTGGTTTGGTGGTTGGTACTGCAGTTGCAGCAACAAGGCATGGCAAAAGTAACTGGCGCTGACAATGGAGTAGTGCAGCGTTTGCTGGATATTTATCAGTTTGAATTTCCGGATAATCTGGAATAAGGAGTTGTACTGATGGATATGGAACAAGCAAAACAGCTTTTTATTGATGAAGCCAGGGAACTGCTGGAAAGCATGGAGCAGTGTCTGCTCGAAGTCGAATCCGGTGAAGTCAGCATTGGCGATCATATAGATGCCGTCTTCCGTGCCGCTCATACCATTAAAGGCTCTGCTGGTCTTTTTGGTTTTGACGACATAGTCGCTTTTACCCACAACGTTGAAACTGTGCTGGATAAAGTGCGGGATCATAAGCTGGATCTTACGCCGGATTTGTTATCTTTGCTTCTCGATTGTCAGTCGCATATGGGCCAGTTGGTTCAGGCTGTGGTGGACACACAAGCCGAGGTTGACAAAGAAACCGGCTCGGCTTTATTGCAGCAATTATTGGCTTTTTTGCAAGGCGGCACTGCAGTTGTTGTTCAGCCGTCCACTGAACCCACAGCCAGTTCCTTACCCGGACTCTGGCGGTTAAAAGTTAATTACGGCGCTGATGTGTTTAAAGACGGTATGGATCCGTCATCACAGCTGATGTACTTACAAAAACTCGGCCAGGTTGCAGCTATTCAACTGCGTGCTGATTTTCCGTCTGAAGGCTTTGACCCGGAAAACTGCTACCTCGAGATGGATTTGCAGCTGCAATCTGCGGCCAGCAAACAAGAGTTGGAAGATGTATTTGAGTTTATTCAGGACAGCAGTGAAGTCGTGATACAGCCACCTGCCGAAATGAAAGACAAATTACAGCAGTTGCCTGTAGTGGACCAGCCCATAGGCCAGGTGCTGCTGGACGCGGGCGCTGTCACCGAAAAAGAGCTGGAAAAAGCGCTGCAGTCGCAAACCCGGGATATCCGGCAGGATAAAGCGACTGTTGCTGTAGGCCAGATGCTGGTGCAACAAGGTTCTTTAGATGCGGGCCTGCTGGATGCGGCCTTGAATAAGCAAAAAAATACCGATCATAAAAGACCTGCCGAACTGCAATTCCTCAAAGTAGAAGCCCGCAAGCTGGACCAACTGATTAATTTAATTGGCGAACTGGTGACAGCAGGAGCTGCGAATCAATTACTGGTTCAGGCTCAGGAAGATGAAAAAATGACCGAGTCTTTTGGTGTCATGACAGCACTGATTGAGCAAATTCGTGACGGCACTTTGGGTTTGCGTATGGTGCAGATTGGCGACTCATTCAGCAGGTTAAAACGTGTAGTACGGGACGTATCTAAGGAACTTGGCAAAGAGATCCATCTGGAGATTCAGGGCGCAGAAACCGAGCTGGATAAAAGCATGGTGGAAAAGCTATCCGACCCCTTGATGCATATAGTGCGTAACGCTTTGGATCATGGCATCGAAAACAAAGAAATGCGGCTTTACAAAGGCAAGCCCGCTCAGGGTTTATTGCGGCTGAATGCCTACCATGAAGCTGGTGCCGTAGTGCTGGAAATTCAGGACGATGGTCAAGGCCTTGATGCGGCCAAACTGCGGCAAAAAGCTATTGAAAAAGGGCTGATTTCCGCAGAGCAGCAACTGTCCGAGGAAGACTGTTTTAAGTTGATCTTCGCCGCTGGCTTTTCAACCGCTTCTGCTGTCACCAACTTGTCCGGCCGGGGTGTTGGCATGGACGTGGTGAAACGGAATCTGGAAGAGCTGCGTGGTCAGATTTTTATTGAGTCTGAACTTGGTAAAGGCACTTTATTCCGTATTCGTTTGCCATTAACTCTGGCCATTATTGATGGTTTTGAGGTCAGTGTGACAGACACCCATTTTGTGGTGCCGTTAAATATGGTGCAGGAATGCATTGAGTTTTCAGCAGAAGATCAGGCCGGGCAGGCCGAAAAACGTGACTATTTTAATTTACGTGGCGAAGTCTTGCCTTTTGTCCGGCTTAGCGAGTTATTCCGGCTGCAGAGCAGTGAAACAGCGCTGCGTGAAAATATAGTGGTAGTCCAGTATGGCACCCAACGTGCTGGCCTGATTGTGGATGCTTTGCATGGTGAATTACAGGCGGTGATTAAACCCCTGCATGCTGTCGTGAAATCAGCCAAAGGGCTGAGTGGATCAACCATATTGGGCAGCGGTGATGTGGGCTTTATTTTGGACGTACCACAACTCATAGACTTTGCAATACAGAACGAAAGCTGTGTTGCCTCGTGATAACAGTGGGAGCAAAGACTGTATGGAAAAGCTGAAAACCGGATCCGATAAAGAACGACAGTACCTGACCTTTGGCATCCGGGATGAATATTTCGGCATCAGCATTGATACCGTCAAAGAAATTCTGGAATACAGCAACGTTACTGCTATTCCGCTGATGCCTGACTTTGTTAAAGGGGTACTCAACCTGCGTGGCGAAGTAGTGCCTGTAATTGACTTGTCTTTACGCCTTGGCAAAGGGGTGACTGAAGTCAAAGAGCGTACCTGCATAGTGGTACTGGAAATCCCTTATGAGCAGGATGTGGTTACCCTGGGAGCTTTGGTCGATAGCGTCACCGAAGTCATTGATATTGATACCTCTACTATAGAACCAGCTCCTACTTTTGGTGCCCGCATCAAAGCGCAATTTATTCAGGGTGTGGTCAATGTCGATGGTCAGTTTGTCATCTTATTACGTGGTGAAAAAGCGCTGTCGGTCGAAGAACTGGCGTCCTTGGTGGAGAAAGTCAGTGAGGTATAAGGGGTCTGTTTTTGCAGTGGTCATTCCGGGCCTTCTAAAGGGAATGAGTACTTTAACAGTGATGGGAAGCAGCAATGGGTAGCTCGTTAACGTTAAAAAAACTTTTTAGTGGCTTATTTATAGTACTGATGGTGCTGATGGCCGGGCTTGCTTTGGCCCAAATGCGTTTATCGGCTTTGAATCAACAACTAAGTGATACTCATATCAAACGTTATCAGTCTTATATTCTGGCGGATGAATTACGCCAAAGCTCAGACGATCTGACCAGGCTGGCCCGCACTTATGTACTGACAGCTGAACAAAAATACGAAGCTTTCTACAATCAGATTCTGGCGATCCGCAGTGGCGAGGCTCCAAGACCAGAGCATTATCAGCGTATTTATTGGGACTTTTACGCCGCTGAAGGCCGTCCGCCACATCCTGACAGCGAGCAGCACATAGCCTTGCTGGATTTAATGAAACAAGCCGGCTTTACAGTGCAGGAACTGGAAAAACTGGCGGAAGCGAACAGAAACTCCAACGACTTAGTTAATACCGAAGTGATGGCAATGAATGCAGTCAAAGGGCTGGAGCCTGATGCTTCGGGTCAGTTTGTGCCGGGAAAAGCCGACCTGGAACTGGCCAGAAGCCTGATGCATGACGAAGCCTACCATGCCAATAAAGCCCGCATTATGCGCCCTATTGATGACTTTTTTGTGTTGCTGGATCAGCGCACCTCAGCTGCTGTTGCTGCGGCTGAAGCTGATGCGGACACTATGAAAACAGTGATTTATCTGATGTTGTTTGCAGTGTTAATTGTGCTTTGTGCTGCGCTCTGGTTTAGCTACCGTATCCTGCTGCAAAAACTGGGGGGCGAGCCAACCTATGCGGAGCAGCTGATTGCCAAAGTGGCTGCCGGTGATCTGAGCGTGAATGTTCAGCTCAAAGCTGGGGATCAAAGCAGCATGTTGTATGGCATAGCCCAAATGGTGACCAAACTGGCCACTATTATTGCGGAAGTCAGAGCCTCGACCCACAGCTTGTTGGCTGCTTCAGAACAAATGAATGCAACAGCTCTGACATTAAGTGAGTCGTCTTCACAGCAAGCCGCCAGTGTGGAAGAAACATCTGCCGCTATGGAACAAATGAGTGCATCTATAGCGCAAAACAGTGACAGCGCTAAGGTGACTGAAGGAATAGCAGCAAAATCCGCAATGCAAGCCCAAAACGGCGGTGTGGCTGTAGGCGAAACTGTTGAGGCTATGCGTCAGATTGCACAAAAAATCCGCATCGTAGACGACATCGCCTATCAAACCAATTTATTGGCGTTAAATGCCGCTATTGAAGCTGGCCGTGCCGGTGAGCATGGCCGTGGTTTTGCGGTGGTCGCTGCAGAAGTTCGCAAATTAGCGGCCCGCAGTCAGGTTGCAGCCAAAGAAATAGGCGAAGTCGCCAATAGTTCAGTGACTTTGGCTGAGCATGCAGGAGCCTTATTGCGTGACATAGTGCCGGCTATTCAGCGCACTTCAGAGCTGGTGCAGGAAATTGCCGCGGCCAGCAATGAACAGTCCTCAGGTGCCCATGGTATCAACGATGCGATCACCCAAATTTCGCAGGCCACCCAACAAAATGCGGCGGCCTCAGAAGAGCTGTCTTCCACCTCTGAAGAACTGACGGTGCAGGCAGAGCATTTACAGCAAATGATGGATTATTTCAGAACAAGTTAAAGCGCTGTATTGGCCTGCAAGCCTTTTATTTTTAAGGCTTGTGAGAAAGCAGCTGAATGATGTCAGTGTTGGGATCCGAGCCTTATTAACCTAAGGCTTCACTCAGGAGAAAGGTGCCTTATGTTTAGAACGATGAAAGTAGCAACCCGTTTAGCCACACTGGCTGGTGTGATGATTGCGTTAATTCTGGTGGTTGGGGTGCTGGGTATTTTTGCCATGCAGGACTCTAATCGCGCTATGGCCTCTGTGTATAAAGACAGGGTGATACCGCTGAAAGACTTAAAACTCATCGCCGATATGTATGCGGTCAATATTGTTGATACGGCACATAAAGTCCGTAATAAAGGTATGTCGATGGCGGAAGGCCTGAGTAATGTCGAAAAGGCTGACGCGCTGATCCATCAACGTTGGGAAGCCTACCTTGCAACCGAATTAGTCGCTGAAGAGCAAAACCTGGTTGCTTTGATTAAGCCACAATTAGCTGAAGCAGATAAAGCAGTGGCTGATTTAAAAGAAATGTTTAAAACCAACAACGAAGCTGCGCTTGATAACTTTGTGTTGCAACAGCTGTATCCAAAAATTGAGCCTGTATCAGACAGCTTCGCTAAGCTGGTTGATGTGCAACTGGCGGTGGCTGAACAGTCTTTTAATGCCTCAGAGACCAGCTATACGGAAGCGCTTTGGGTAAACTTAATCTGCATTCTGTTAAGTATTGTCGCCAGTCTGGTGTTAGGTGTACTAATCACCCGCAGCCTGACGTCGCAGTTAGGCGGTGAGCCCGCTTATGCAGAGGAAGTGGTTTCTAAAGTATCTAATGGTGATTTAACAGTAGAAGTCAAACTGCAGCATGGTGATCAAAACAGCATGTTGTACGCCATCAGCCAGATGATACTGAAACTGTCAGAAATTATCGGTGAAGTGCGCTCTTCCACAGATACCTTATCTTCTGCGGCTGAGCAAATGAACGCAACGGCACAATCGTTAAGCCAGTCTTCTTCTGAGCAGGCGGCCAGTATTGAAGAAACCTCGGCTGCCATGGAAGAAATGACGTCTTCCATAGCCCAAAACAATGACAACTCAAAAATCACCGAAGGCATAGCATCAAAAAGTGCGGTGCAAGCCATCAGTGGTGGTAAAGCCGTGAATGAAACTGTGTCAGCTATGCGTCAAATCGCCCAGAAGATTGGCATTATCGACGACATTGCTTACCAAACGAATTTGTTGGCATTAAATGCCGCTATTGAAGCAGGCAGGGCAGGTGAACATGGTCGTGGTTTTGCAGTGGTCGCTGCAGAAGTGCGTAAACTGGCGGCTCGTAGCCAGACTGCTGCCAAAGAAATAGGTGAAGTGGCCAGCAGTTCTGTCACGCTTGCCGAGCAGGCCGGTTCTTTATTGGTTGAAATAGTGCCTTCGATTCAGCGTACAGCTGAGCTGGTACAGGAAATTTCAGCGGCCAGTAATGAGCAGTCAACTGGGGCTGCTGAAATCAACGATGCTATTTTACAAATCACTCAGGCCACCCAACAAAATGCGGCTGCCTCGGAAGAATTGTCGTCTACCTCAGAAGAGCTGACGCAACAAGCAGTGCAATTACAGCAACTGATGGAGTTCTTCACTACAGCCCAACTGACCGCTGTGAATCGCCATAAAAAAACTCAGCCAAAAGCAGCAGCTACAGTCAAAGTAGCGGCTAAAACCAAAGCTCAAAAAGCCAGCCATGATGAAACAGACTTTGATTTTGAAAACTTTTAACTGATGTTCAGTGCTTTGTAACTTAAGTGTAAGGAGCGACCGGTGCAGCTAACCAGCACGATTTCGGAGCAAAACTTCAGAAAGGTCAGAGACTGGCTGTATCAGCGCAGTGGTATCTTTTTAAATGATACCAAGCGCAGCCTGGTATGCGGTCGCTTGCAAAAACGCATCAAAGACTTAGAGCTGACCAGCTTTGAAGACTATATAGCACTGCTGCTGCATCCTAAAGCTCAGGACGAACAGCAAGTTGCGGTGAATATTCTGACCACCAACGAAACCTATTTTTTTCGTGAAGAGAAACATTTCAGTTTTTTAGAACAACTGATCCAACAAAACCGCAGCAGTGCACAATCCGGTTCATTTTCAGTCTGGAGTGCGGCTTCCTCTACGGGGCAGGAGGCCTATTCAATAGCCATGACTCTGGCTGCTCAATACAGTGGTTATCAAAACTGGACTGTGGTGGGCACAGATATTAATACCAGCGTGCTCAATACTGCCAGAAATGCCATTTATCCAATTGAAGCCTGCCGGAAAATTCCGCAACAGTTGTTAAAAAACTACTGTCAGCGTGGCAAAGGTAAAGATGAAGGCTGGTTTAAAATGCGGCCTGAGCTGAGCCAGAGAGTCAGTTTTGAACAACTGAATCTGATGAACCCAACAGGTTTTAAATACAAATTTGATGTGATCTTTCTGCGTAACGTGCTGATTTATTTTGAGTTGCCGGACAAACAAAAAGTAGTCAATAACGTGCTGCAGTACCTCAAGCCAGGTGGACATTTATTAGTCGGGCATTCCGAAAGTATTCATGGTTACGATGCTCGTTTGCAGCAAATCAAACCCAGTTGTTACAGGTTTAATCTATGACTGCACAGCAAAGCAGCTTTTTAAATTTAGCTCCTGGTGATTTTGTCTATGGGATTAGAGGTAAACAGAAATACTTTACCGTACTTGGTTCTTGTATTTCTTTGGTGTTGTGGCACCCGGCCAGCCGCTTTTACGCTATGTGCCATTACATTAATCCGCAGACACCGCCTGGTGAAAGCAGTTGCAGCCTGGTCAAAGGCAGGTATGCCGATCAGGTGTTACCTTACTTAGAAAAACAGGTGCTGAAACATCAGATCAATCCGGCAGAGCTTGAGTTAACCCTTTGTGGCGGGGCCAGCAGTGCAGCTGCTGATTCGTTGGCCAGGCACTACCAGATCGCCAGATTAAATATTGAAGTAGCGCATGAATTTATCCGGAAGAATCAGTGGCAGATAAAACTGGAAGATACCGGGGGGCAGTTGGCACGCAGGCTGAGGTTTGACAGCAATACGGGCGAGCTGGAAGTGGTGACAGTGTATACAAGGACCAGCAGCTATGAGTAAAACGAAAAAAATCAAAGTATTAATTGTGGATGATTCAGCTGTGGTCAGGCAGGTTTTGTCCGACATGATGGCGAATCAGCCTGATATTGAAGTGATAGCCACAGCGGCAGACCCTATTTTTGCGGTAGCAAAAATGAGAGATGAATGGCCGGATGTGATTACACTGGATGTAGAAATGCCGCGTATGGATGGCATTACTTTTCTGAAAAAAATAATGCAAGGCAAACCCACTCCTGTGGTTATTTGCTCCTCTCTGACTGAAAAAGGCGCTGAAACCACAATGGAAGCCATGAGCGCCGGAGCTGTCGCCATCTTTACCAAACCTCAGATCGGCGTCAAAGGTTTTCTGGAACAAAGTAAAGCCGAATTGCTGGAAGCCATACGTGAAGCTGCCCGCTCGAACATTGCAGCTCTGGGCCGCAGAGCTGCACCTCGTGCTGCAGTGAACAATGCCGAAGCAACGGCTTCTGTGTCAGCCGCCCAGACCGCTATGAGTAAAACCACAGAAAAAGTAGTAGCTATAGGCACCTCGACCGGCGGCACTATAGCGCTGGAACAAATTTTAACCAGCTTAACCCCGGGTTGCCCCGGCATAGTGATAGTGCAGCATATGCCGGAAAAATTTACGGCCGCTTTTGCCAGCAGGTTAAATCAGCTTTGCAGCATCGAAGTGAAAGAGGCGGAAGATGGCGACAAGGTGCGGCCGGGTTTAGCGTTAATAGCTCCGGGGGGCAAACATATGTCCTTGCTTCGCAGTGGTGCTTTTTATCAGGTGCAGGTGAAAGCTGGCCCTGCAGTGAACCGGCATTGCCCTTCTGTAGATGTGTTATTTCGTTCCGTGGCTAAATGCGCCGGGAAAAACTCTGTGGGTATTATTCTGACCGGCATGGGGGATGATGGTGCCAGAGGTTTATTGGAGATGCGGGAAACCGGTGCTGTGACTTATGCACAGGATGAAGCCAGTTCAGTGGTTTTTGGTATGCCAAAGGAAGCGATCAAACGGGATGCTGCTATGCAGATCATCAGTTTGGATCAGGTTGCCACTGTGGTCACCAGTTACAGTTTCAGATAGCAAGGAACATGGGTTATGAAAGATATATCAGTGCTAGTGGTAGAAGACAGCAAAACCCAAAGAGAGTACATGTTGGGTTTATGCCGTGACTTTGGTATTACCGAACTCATGGCTGCAGAAAACGGCCAGGTGGCTCTGGATATGATTGAACAGGAATCCAATCAGTTTGATATTTTGATTTGTGATTTGGAAATGCCGGGTATAGATGGCATTGAGCTTATCCACTTACTGGCTGCACGCAAACAACGTTCCGCCATCTTAATTGTCAGTGGCCGTGAACCTGCACTGATCTCTGCTGTAGAGCTGATGGCGACCACTGAAGGTTTGCATGTACTGGGTGCTATGCAAAAACCAGTGCAGCGCAATGCGCTGATCGATATGTTACAGCTGTATAAAGGCCGGGTCGAAAGTAAACAACAAAGCAGCCTGGGGACTCCGGTGCAATATAGCTTGTCTCAGGCTGATTTGGAGTTGGCTTTGCAGCAGCGCCAGTTTGTTTTGCATTATCAGCCAAAAATAGATATGGCTACAGGGCAAATCAGCGGTGCTGAAGCCCTGGTGCGGATGCAAGGGCCGGATAAAATTATCTTCCCGAATGACTTTATTCATTTATGTGAGCAATACCATTTAATTGACCAGCTGAGTTATGAAGTGGTGCGTATGGCTGCAGAACAGCAACAAAAGTGGCAAGCGCTGGGCTTTGATATCAAAGTGGCTGTGAATTTATCTGCGGTGTCTTTTGATAACGATGAGTTTTCAAAAAACATTATGGATCTGATGAAACAAGCTGATATTGCCGCCGATCGTCTGACCTTTGAAGTAACAGAAACCTCTGTTATTCAGGATATGGGCAAAGCTCTGGCTATTTTAACCCGCTTACGTTTAGCTGGTGCTGGTTTGTCGATTGACGACTACGGTACAGGTTATTCGTCCGTCAAGCAGTTGTCGCAGATCCCTTTTACTGAACTGAAAATTGACCGTTCGCTGATTAATGGTATTTCAGGCAAGTCCCATTTACAGGTTATCTTTGAAAGTACCTTACATATGTGCAGCAAGCTGGGTATTACTGTAGTGGCCGAAGGTATTGAAGCTGAGGCAGACTGGAATTATCTGGCTGGCGCAGGCTGTAATATAGCTCAGGGTTATTATGTGTCGCCCCCTATGCCGCAGGATAAGTTTTATGACTGGTGGAAAGGGGGGATGCATTACCTGAAATAACACCGATGCTGTGGTCTTGCTTCTGTGTATACAGAGCTGGCCACAAAACCTGCTATGGTTTTTTCAGGACAAGACCAGAGCCAGCCTGAAGGATAAAAACAGCGCTGTATATGATGATTCAGCCTGAGTTGATATCTTTTACAAAAAACTGCACTGATTTTTGCAGTTCCAGTAAAGACTGCAAATTGACCACAAAAACTATGCTGCCCTCCAATTCACGCTCTTCCAGATAAAACTTGATCTGCAGCAGCACCAAAACATGGTCTTCATCATATTCATTTAACACGGATCCGCTGTCACCAAACACCAGTTGCGGTATATCCAAATCAAAACGCTGGTTAAACATGGTGGACAAGGAGGCCAGGCAGGCATTCAGTACTATATTGCCAATTTCTGCCAAAGCGTCCTGTTCCAGCTCTGTCACTTGCGTCAGTGGTGTATCTACCCCCACCATCAGCCTGACGAGCTCCAGACTACGGTGTTCAGGGAAAATCAAAATGGCTTTACCGCTGAAATTGCTGCGAAACTGTTGAGAAATACCGCAAATATCATAACCCTGATCAATAAAACTAATGGCTTTGCTGATGTCGCAAATTTCGACCTTAGGCACAGTCATGGTTATTTTTTGCTGCACTATTTCGCTCATAGCTGCGGCGGCCTGGCTGACACTGATGTTAAATATTTCACATAAAGCGTCTTTTTCAAAATCACTGAACTGCATCATAGTAGCCCTCGGTATCTTGAATGATCTGTGCGATCAAGTCCGGAGTGATAGGCTTGCGGTAGTAATACAACTGAGCTTGTTCAGCTTCATCCTGAATATAGCGTTGGATATTGGCCGTCAGCAGCGCTATAAAACAGCCTGGTTGTTTGGCCTTTACTAATTCAGCTACCTGTAAACCATTGATATCCGGCATATTGTAATCCAGGATTATGGCGTGAAACTGATGCTGTTCAATTAAGCTGATGGCTTTTTCGCCAGTATCTGCTTCAATAAATTGCCAGTCCGGATTTGCGTCACTCCAGTAATTCACCACAAACAAACGTGATACTTTACTGTCGTCCATCACCAGAACTTTTTTGACCATTGGTGGCTACCTCCATTAATAACTAACTTGCCAGTTCCAGGCTAACCTGATTACGTCCATTATGCTTTGATCTATACAGCATAGTATCAGCCCGCGCTATGGTCTGCTCTGCTCTCTCTTCATTCCTCATTTGAGCTATACCCACAGAAATAGTCACTTTGTGGTTAGCTATTAAATCCAGTTGCTCTATCTCCACCCGTAAGGAGTCCGCCAGAATACCAGCTTGAGTCAGGCTGCTGTCCTGGCAAATAATTAAAAACTCCTCGCCGCCCCAGCGTCCCACTATGTCTTTGGTCCGGCTTTTATATTTCAGGCAATCTGCCACTTTTTTTAGCACAAAATCACCGACCTGGTGACCGTACAGATCGTTCACCTGCTTAAAGTGGTCGATATCTATTAACATAATACAGAGTGCAGGCTGAACGCTGTCGCTATATTGCCTGAGTGCTGTATCCAGATATTTTCTGTTGTGTAGTTGAGTTAATTGATCGGTATTGGCCATTTGCTGATACAAACGGGCTTTTTCTTCACTCAACTGATTGGATATATGGGCAGCTATTAGTTTCTCATTCCGATCATGCAACTCGGTAAACATAGTGCGGAAATTTTCGACCAGTGTCGCTATTTCTGCCACTTTGCTTTTGACGATATTACTTTTATTGGCTGGCACAGCTTCACCTAAGCTGGATGTCCAGAGCGTCAGTTGCTGTATAGGCGCTGCAAAATGCCGGGCAAAGATTTTGGCTCTTTGGTACACAAAACGGAAATACAAAGACCCCAGAGTAAGCAGCAACAATAAACCTGCCAGACTGACCGCCATTTCGGTGCGTTCAAGCCTTTGTATGGGGGACATGACATCCGAAATTTCCTGTAAAACCACCAATTGCCACTGTGTTTCTGCAATTTCAGTTTTGCTCAGCAGAAAATCCTGTCCGGAAATAGTGATCTCCAACAAACTTTGTTCTGTGTTCACCCATTCCATCAGTTGGTTTAGCAGTGAAGAGCTGCCGACAGCTTCTGCCTCAGGACCTTTGTCTGAAGCTGAAGCAGGCATTTTTAACATAGGCGCGATTTCGTCCGAAACAGCGATGATCTGGCTGTTTTTATCCAGCAGCAGCACATTGCGACCTGTCAGATAAGCTCTGTCCAGCATGGTATGAGTCAGTGTGCTTAACGTAATATCAACACCAAAAACACCAGTCAGAAAATCGCTTTTGTATACAGGGATTATTGCCGACACCATCCAGCCCATGCCAAATGGATCATGATAGGCCGAAGTCCAGACCAGATCCCGCGCTGGGTTGTGAGTGGCATCAGCCAGATAATAAAAGTTACTTGTTGTCACCACAGGGGACTGACTGAGCACAGTGTGGATCTTGTCGATAAAAGGGTAAACCCTGGTCATATTGTCCCAGCTGTTAAAGTAAGCCTGGTCAATAATGTCACTGGCATTGACTATGGCTTTGTACAAGCCGTCCAGTCGTTCTGTATTTCGCGCCTTCCAGAGTTGTTCCTGTTCTATCTCACGGCCTGGTGGGAAATAGACGCTGGATCCGCCATTGTCCTGCGATTTATAGAAAGCGCCGTTTTCTGCTATGGTAAAAACCGGTTCAGCGCCTTGCAAAGGCAACTGGCTGGTTCTGGGCAGGGCCAGGTAATATTCATGCTCGGGCCTGGCTATACGCACTAAATCGCTGACAGTGGTCAGTTGCTGGTTAATCAGGCTGGCTTCACGGCTGGCCACATCTACTATGCTGGTACGCAACTGCTGCAGCATAGACTGACTCAGCACATGGCTGCGGTAAACAGAAGACAGGATCACCACAACTACAGTGAACAGCATCAATAAAACAAAAGGGTACAAAGCAAACACAGAGATCGCTTTTCTGAAATGTTGATCCAGCGATAACAAGCCTGGGTTCACAGAACTTGTTTCTTTTTCAGACATAGACATGAGTCCCTTTTGCTGGATCCGGGCCATTGCCCATAGGCATACCGTTTAGCCACCATTGGTAGAGTTGTTCAGCCGACATAGCGGGCGCGATAAAAAAGCCCTGAGCAGTGTCACAACCTGCTGCGACCAGATAGTCCCAGTCCGCCTGAGTTTCAATGCCCTCAGCCACAACTTTGATCCCCAACCTCTGACACATGCTCAGAGTGCTTTCAAAAATAACCTGCAATTGAGGAGTCCGGGCTATGCCACTGATGAGGCTACGATCCATCTTTAATTCGGTAAAAGGAATTTGAGACAACTGCTTGACTGAGGAATAACCTGTGCCGTAATCGTCAATAGATAATCCGGCCCCCATCAGCCTGAGTCGTGCTAACAAAGACAAGGCTTTGCCCGTGTCCCGGATCACTGCACTTTCTGTGACTTCAAAAATCAGCTGTTCCGGCTTGATCTGCGACTCCCGTATTAATTGCAATAATTGACTGGCAAACAAATCGCAGCTTAATGAACTGGCGGATAAATTAATGGCAACTTTGACTGTTAAACCTGCTTGTTGCCACAGCTTTTGCTGCTCAGCGGCCTGTTTAATCATGTCAAAACTGAGTTGCTCTATTAAATGAAACTCTTCGCATTGAGGAATAAAATGATCAGGGGATATCTGTTGGTTTGGGCTTAGTTGTAGTCTGGCTAAAGTTTCAACACTCAGGAGTTGACCTGTTGCCATATCAATTTTAGGTTGATAACTCTGCACCAACTGGTGTAGCTCCAGCGCTTCTTTCACCCTTTGCAATGAATACAACGGGGCCAGATCCTGCCATTTTTTGCAGGTATTTGCCGGAACTGCAGTGTGGGCTGATGACAACATAGCGGCGAGTTTCCCGGAATGAAAAGGTTTTTTCAAACTGCCCAGCACCTTTAGTCCACCCGCTCTTGCCATGTTTTCTACTGCAGAAATCAGCAATGGCTCTTTACCGCTGACAATAATAAGTCCGGCATTTATTTTATCTCTGGACAGCTGATGGATCAGTTCTATGCCATCACATTCAGGCATTTCCAGGTCGCAAATCAATACATCATAAGCTGAGTAGTGCTGCAGGGATTCCAGCGCTGCTTTGCCGTTTTCAGCCTGTTCTATGCGGTCCAGGCCCAGTTGAGCACAAAGGTTGTACAGATACTGGCTGTAAGACTTGCAGTCTTCAACAATCAGAGCTGATGTGACTTGCATACTGTGACCTCGATTTTGTTGACTGTCATCTATCCTGAAAGCGCTGAATCCGGCTTTTAGGTGCCTGAAACTGTTCTGTCATTTCCATCGATAACAACTGGGTTGTAGCAACTTAATGTCCGGGTGGTAGCCGTTGATACTTTCGGTATGGCCGACGATCAGCAATCCACCAGGTTTGAGTTGCTTCAGCACTGAATTTACTATGTGTTTTTTATCTTCTAACTTGAAATAAATCAGAATGTTGCGTAGAAAAATTACGTCAAATTTCTCTGACAGTGCAGGTAAATCCATTAGATTCGCTTGACGAAAATCTACTTTGGCACGCAGTTCTGGCCGCAGCATAAATTTGCCCTGATCTTTTCCCACGCCTTTGAGGCAATAAGCCTGTAGCATGGATCGGGCTATACGTTCAGTTTGCCGCAGGTCATATACACCTTTTTTGGCTTGTTCCAGTACCTCATTGTTAATGTCTGTGCCAGTCAGACGCCAGTTATGCAGCAGCCCTAATTGCTCAGCCAGTAACATGGCCAGACTATAAGCCTCTTCGCCTGTAGAAGCCGCGGCGCTCCAAATACGCAGAGAGGCTTGCTTTTTCAATACAGCTAAGTGCTGGCACAAAAACTCAAAGTGGGCTTGTTCACGGAAAAAATAGGTTTCGTTTGTGGTCAGGCTGTTTAACGCCAGTTGCCGCTCTTCTGTCTGGTCATGCTGATTCAGTAAATGCAGGTACTGCTCAAAACAGGTCAGTTGCAAATGGCGCAATCTTTTTTGCAACCTGGCACTGACCATGGACTTTTTATCGACGGACAAGTGAATACCACTTTGTTGGTACAGCCACTGCCTGATGTGGTGAAAACATTGTTCAGGCATCTCTACCATAAATTGATTCACAATCTAATCCTCTTTCAACCATCTGCTCAGGTCAGTTACCAACAGTACTGCTGTTATTGGGAGGAACTGACTTTAGGATAGTTAAAAGTGTAGGCGGGTGCAGGCAACAAAACTATTGCCCTCAAGGGCTACAGACTCTAGGTATTTGGTCTTATGACGTGCGTATGGATTGCAACCTGCCTCTACGGTTTATTTAACCAGGAGGCTGCGGCTTCCGTCATCAGGCAGGCAGCCTGAGTTCTGTTATCCACCTGCAGTTTTTCCAGAATAGCGGACACATGAACTTTCACTGTTTTTTCTGCTACTCCCAGTTTATTGGCTATATGTTTATTGCTGTAACCTTCGGCCAGTAACTGAAACACCTTGTATTGGCCTGGCGTCAGGCGGGCGATCAGTTTTTGTGCTGAGTTGACTTCCGCTGCATGGGTGGGTGCTGCCTGAAACTGATAGTCCCCATGCAGCAACTGGTTAATTAGTTTGATCACATCACGATAATCGGCTGACTTGGACAAAAAGGCCGAAGCACCGGCGGATAAACATTGTTGGCGCATGGCTAAATCATCATGACCACTTAACACTACTATGGGTAGTTCTTTAAATCTGCTGCGGATAAAATGCAAACCACTTAAGCCTGAACTGCCTGGCATAGACAAATCCATCAGCAGCATATCTAACTGTTCACAGTGTTCTTCCAGTAACTCAAACAAACGCAGGTAGTCTGCCGCTTTGAATACCTGCACTGCTGGTATGGCTTCGCTGATCGCACTGGCCAGTGCGTCCAGAAATATCGGATGATCTTCTGCAAGTACAATCTGAAAAGCCATCTAGGATTCCTTTGCTAATAACCAGGCCAGACGAGAGCGTTTCACTGGCTTGAGCATAAAATAAAGTTGAGTTTCATCCGGCAGTCTGTGCCGGACAGAAGCATCAGAGGACAGAAAAATAAGTTTACCTTCAGGTTCCAGGCAAGATTTAAGCAAAGCCAGATCAGCAATAGTGTCATCTGATGCATTAAAGTGTATATCAGAAATCAGCACTCTGAAGTCTCTTTGTCCTGAGCGGGCAAATTCTTTGGCATGGTTAAATACCGCCACCTGAAACCCTCTCCGCACTAATTCGTAATACAAAAATTGTCTGGCCTGTGGGTCGGATTCTATGATAGCTGCGTGACCCATAGTTGTGCCGGACTGCTCATCCTGCAATTCAGTTTGTTGTAACCTCAGTTCAAAACAAGTACCGCGCTCAGAACTATATAAACTGACAGGTAAGACTAAGAGCTCAGCAATTTTTTTCACAATGCTTAAACCCAATCCCGTGCCCTGATAACCTGAAGCGCCCCGTTGAAAGGCTAATCCCCAATGTTTACGCATATGTTCTGGCAGACCAGGCCCGGAGTCCCGCACTAATAAATACACCTGACGACTGGTTCTGTACCTTTTTTTAAGTTCTAACTGCACTGAATGACCGGCAGAAAGATTTTTCAAAGCGTTATCCAGTAAATTCATCAATAAACGGGCTAACAGGTAAGGGTCTGTTAACACCATCAGTTCTTCATTGATAGTGAGCTGCAAATTGATCTGACGTTCTTCCGCCATGAGTTTGAAGGGCTGATACACCTGCTGCAACAAATAAGGCAGATTGACAGCCTGCAGCTCAGGTTTGACTGCACCAGCCTTGAGTTTTGACAGTTCAAGCACATCGTCAACCAGGGTGTTCAGCAGCCTGCAACTGGAATGGACGTTTTGCCAGCTCTCTTGTCCTGTGGGTAATACATATTTGTGTAAATCGGCCAGATTTAATTGGATTAAAGCAGACAGGTTTTTCAAATCATGGCTGGTGGTGGTTAAAAACTCGATTTTTTCCTGCTGCATCAACAAAAACTCCTGCTGTTGCTGCTCCAGTTTCACGGTACGAAGCCGGACCGCTTCTTCCAGTTTCTCTGTGTATTCCTGTTGAAATTGGCGCTGAGTTTCGGCCACCTGCAACTTGGCTTGTTGTATTTGCCAGCGTTGCCGGAAATAAAACCAGACTAAAAAAACCAGAGTCAGGCTATACAACACATAAGCTTGCGGGCTGCGCCAGAACACAGGTTGAATATCTAAGTTCAGTTGTATAGTTTCAGAGACTGAGCCATCAAAAGCGAGCGCCCGCAAATACAGCTGATACTGACCAGTGGACAGCTGAGTGTATCTTAAGGTGTTGGCTGTAGTTTCAAACCACTGGTCATTCGCTGGTTCAAGCCTGTACTGAAACCGGACCGGAGCCAGTACCGGGTAGGGGGCATAGCTGTAGTTCAGCACTATGGTATTAGGTGCTGTTAAATCAATTGAGTTATGGTCAAAAGCCATCTTTTGACCATCCACTACTATGTGGGTGAATTGTAGCTTTGACTTATGTTGGGTTTCAGCTTCTGCACTGCCTATCAGGTTCAGACCGTATTCGCCGGAAAAATAGGCTTTATCATTGATGCGACCACATTGATACTGGTTAAATTCTTTTTGCACCAGTCCGTCGTACAGTGTCAGATGGCGGACCAACTGGTTGTTTTGGTCATAGAGGGCCAGGCCATCGTGAGTCGCTGCCAGCCAGGTCCCGTCAGATAAGCTGACGCTGCACACTGCTGTCGTATTGAGCAGTTGTTGTTTACCAGAGAACTCTTCTATTTGTACTGAGTCAGCATGGATATGCAGCAGTTGCACGCCCTTTTCTGCTGTTAGCAACTGCAACTGACCATCAGATGCGGGTCTTATATCAAGAACCGGATTTCCGGCCGCTGTAATTTGCCAGTTTGCCGGTGCTTTCTTCCAATCCGCCCACTGACTGCTTAACAACCCCTGTTGATAAGCTGCAATCACCAGTTGTCCGTTCCTGTAGATCATTTTTGCCGTTCGTATCGCTGGGATCCGGCTCGACCAGACTTGTATATAGCCCTGTGGTTTTTGTTGCAGTAACACCAGTTGTTGGTGATAGAGCAGCAACTGGTGACTGTGATCCAGTTTCAGTACATCAATCAGGGTGCCAGCGTCAGATAGCTGTGGCAATTCCGGCAACCATGGGGTCATCAGTCTGTTATTTAAATCAATACTGAAGACTCCTGCGTCCACTGTACTGAGCAGTAATTCATGATTAAAGCTGAGAAACAGTGCCGGTGTTATCTGTCTGGGGTAGTGGATCTGTTGTACTAAGTGATGACTCTGAGTGCCAAACTGGTACAACTGCAGGCCTTTGTCCGTTGCCATCAGCAGCTTGTCCTGCTCATTCTGGCTGTCTGGTACTGCGGTTAAAGCGTAAATTCCGTTACCTGTTAAAGGACTGAATTCTGGGTAGCTGCTCAGGTTGCGATAGCTATCTGGTACAAACAACAGCCCCTGCCGTCTGCTGATCACTATATCGCCTGTGCGTAGCACCTTAATACTTGAGCTCGCGCCTGTGGTGTAACTTTTTACCGGCAACTGAGGTTTGATCAATCTGAAAGACTGATGAGCCAGATCATAGATGATGATGTCGTCATTACGTAAGAAATACAAAAAGCCCTGATGCGACCTCATGTAGATCGTCTGCCCTGCTGTGTCAGTGGCTTGGGGTAGCTCCAATGACTGACACTTTGTTTTGTGGCAACTGGTCACCTGCCCCGTTGCGGAGACCAGCCATAAAGTTTCGCCATAAAGCAGATACTGAAACGAGTCTGCCAGTTGTTTATCCGGTACTTTAAGTTCAATGGGTTGTTGACCCATTCTGTAGTGCACCAGTCCGGTCTGAGTTTTGAGCACTATACCCTCAGAAGCCTGACCCATTCCTTCAACCTCAGTGGCAAAGAGGTCATCTCTGAATTCTCCCGAGTTCAGATCGAGTATTAATAAATGACGGTTCAGGATCAAGGCAAGGTGGTTCTGATCCAGTAACAGCATCCGTTGAATACCCAGCAAAGGTTTATGCTGGTAGTACAAAGTTTCGACACTAAAATCCCTGCTGCTTATTTTATTCAGACCCTGGGTTGTGGCTAACCAGACATTTTCCTGATGATCAGCGACCAGACTGATCACCACTTTCCCTATATGTTGTGCCTTGCTGTTCAGTTTGTTAAGCAGCGCAATGCTATTACCATCCACCACATTGACGCCATCCTGAGTACCTATCCAGAGGCGGCCAAATTGATCCTCTGTCAGACTGGTGACTATGTTCTGGCTTAATCCATTCTGGGGAACCAGTTCTCTGGCTAAGGGGCTGCTGACTGCATAGGGGATAACTTCAGCACTGCTCATACCGGAAAACACCAGCAACAGCAGAGAGATTAACCTGATAAATGTCAAAAGTTCCTCCCTCAGTTTGGTTGCGTTTAAGGCTTTTTGTGCTCACTATCCAGATATGTGTAAGCCTAATCAAGTAGTAGCTTTACTAACAAATTGCAGCGGCGGTAGGTGCAACAATATGGCAACAGTACTCGCATAGATGTGATGTCGGGACATCTGAGCTTGTTCCTGTCATTCAGTTGCTATGAAGCATAGCGGGCACTTATCTATGTTGCCAAAATTGTGCTGAGGATTGAGGGGAATTAAGGGCCAGAGTGCTGGCCCTTGAGAGTTTACAAACTTAAAGTACGTTCACCACGGGAAATACCAGATACACCACTTCGTACTGTTTCCAGTATTTGGGTGCCGTTTAACGCCTGAATAAAGGCTTCCAGTTTCTCTGAGGTTCCGACTACCTGAATAGTGTAAGTGCTGGCTGTGATATCAATAATCTGGCCACGGAAAATATCAGCGCAACGTTTTACTTCTTCGCGTTGCTCTGCCGTAGTTTTCACTTTGACCATCATCAGTTCACGTTCAATATGAGCCGACTCACTCAGATCAGCCAGTTTCACTACTTCAATCAGTTTATGCAGTTGCTTGGTGATTTGTTCTATCACCTGATCATCACCACGGGTGACCAAAGTCAGACGGGAAATAGTCGGGTCTTCTGTGGCTGCTACTGTTAAGGAGTCAATGTTGTAACCACGCTGGGCAAATAAACCCACAACACGGGCTAAAGCGCCGGACTCGTTTTCCAGCAATACAGATAAAATATGCCGCATCTTAAGTCCGCTCCGTTTTGCTTAAAAACATGTCATTCATAGCACCACCTGGTATTTGCATTGGATACACATGCTCGGTCGGGTCGACATGAATATCTAAAAACACCAGTTTGTCTTTCAGGGCAAAAGCACGCTCTAAAGCCGGTTCTAACTCTTCGGCTTTGGTGACACGAATACCTACATGGCCATAAGCTTCGGCCAGCTTTACAAAATCAGGTAAAGAATCCATATAAGAGCTGGAGTAGCGGCTGTCGTAGTTCATATCCTGCCACTGCTTCACCATGCCTAAATACCCGTTATTCAGGTTAATGATTTTCACAGCAAGGCCATATTGTTTGCAGGTAGACAGCTCCTGAATATTCATCTGAATCGAACCTTCACCTGTCACACAAACCACTTCAGCCTCAGGGTAATGCAGCTTCACGCCCATAGCGGCCGGTAAACCAAAACCCATGGTGCCAAGGCCACCTGAGTTAATCCAGCGATTCGGTTTATCAAACTTATAATACTGAGCGGCAAACATCTGGTGCTGACCCACGTCGGACGTCACATAAGCATCACCTTTAGTGTGACGATGCACGGCCTCAATCACAGCCTGAGGTTTTAAATGTGACGGGCTTGTGTCATAACGACCGCCGTGTACTTCACGCCATTGCTGAATTTGTTGCCACCACTGGCTTAAAGCGTCTTGATCCAGTTCGCCTTTGTTTTTCTCCAGTTGATGCAGCATTTCCTGCAACACTGGTTTCACCAGACCCACAATAGGAATATGGGCATTGATGGTTTTGGAGATACTGGCCGGGTCAATATCGATATGAATAATGGTCGCATCAGGGCAGAATTTTTTGGTGGCGTTGGTCACGCGATCGTCAAAACGCGCACCTACGGCAAAAATCACATCGGCGTTATGCATCACCTGATTGGCTTCATAACTACCATGCATGCCCAACATGCCAATAAATTGTGGATCAGAAGCCGGATAAGCACCCAAGCCCATTAAGGTGTTGGTGACAGGTAAATTCAGTTTACGGGCGAGCACAGTCAGCTCGTCTGAAGCCCTGCCCAAAATAACGCCACCGCCTGCATACAACACAGGGCGTTTAGCGGCCAGTAAAGTGGCCAAAGCTTTTTTAATCTGTCCCGGATGGCCTTTCGCATTAGGGTTATAAGAGCGCAGCTTGATGTCTTTTGGATACTCATAAGGGAATTTTTGCGACGGAATCGTCATATCCTTTGGAATATCCAATACCACAGGACCAGGGCGGCCACTTTGCGCTATATAAAAGGCTTTTTTGACTAAATACGGAATATCTTCAGGGCGACGTACCGACATATTGTGTTTGACGATAGGGCGGGAAATACCCAGCATATCGGTTTCCTGAAAGGCATCGTCGCCAATCAGATGGCTCATCACCTGGCCACAGATCACCACCATAGGAATTGAATCCATATAAGCAGTGGCTATGCCGGTAACCGCATTAGTAGCACCAGGGCCGGAGGTAACGAGCACTACACCAGCTTTGCCGCTTGCTCTTGCGTAGGCGTCCGCCATATGGGTCGCGGCTTGCTCATGGCGGACCAGGACGTGTTTCACCTGATGCTGTTGAAACATAGCATCGTAAATGTGTAACACGGCACCGCCGGGGTAACCATACACATACTCTACGCCTTCGTCAGCTAAGGCGCGGATCAGCATGGCTCCACCAGACAGCAGTTCTGGTTGGGTGTTTTGGCTTGTCATTGGTTTGGTCTCATAGTTTGCACGTGCGAACTTTAAGCCCAATTGCGGCTGCAATTGAGCTCAAAGCAAAAACTACTGCTCTGCCAAAGCAGAACAGCACTAATTTTTCTTTTACGTGGACGGACAGAGTAAGGGGTCTGTCAAACAAACTATGCCTGATTAGAAGTGACTCGTTGGTCGTTTTTTTATTTAGCAGGCTTGATGGCTAATTTAAGGGAATAATAGACGAAAGTCGACAAAAACATCAGGAATGTTTTTGAACATTGGAGCGTAGCGACGATGGCCCGGAGGGTGAGCGCCATGGATGGCGGCGAATACAAAATCTTCGGGAAAGATTTGCACATTTAGGGCGTTTCGCCTCTGGCTAGATACTTTCTCTTACTTCGCCAGAAGGCAGGTATCCGAAGAGGTAAGAGCGAAGGGAGTATCAAGCAGTGCTCCAATGGAGATTTGGGGCAAGTAGTTGGAATGGTCTTGAAATTTTCGATTTAGTCCTGCACTGACTCCTGATAAATCTTATAAATATCAGCAAGGTTGGGCTGTTGCGTACAAACTATGCTCGGCATATATTGAGGTGTTTACCGCCAACATACCTGGCATCTGAAAGTGGGAAATTACCAATGCCAAACGAATGGAAAAGATCATTAGAAGAATATCATTATGATGTGTCACTGCAACATTACGATAATGCCAATCAGTACCCTGAATGGTTCAGGGGTTCCATTCCTATTAATGACAGACATAACACGGTTTCTTTTGAAAATCACTTTAGGCAGCGGGCTTTAACAAGTATTGAAGCATGGCTGGAAGTGGTTTTTTGGAAAATGTACAGCCAACCGAATCGGAGAAATAACGTAACCAATCAGGTAGCGGATTATTTTCAGGCTAATCGGATTCTTCCACAAAATTTGTTTAACGCATGTGATGCCTATATTCATAACGACACTCGTGACAATTTAAATGCTATCCGTATTGCGCTTGGCTTCACAAGTCCAGCAATCGCTGTCGCAGCTACCTTTCCTGCTTTTTTGAGGCCTGATCTATTTCCAATGGTTGATACAAGAATCGCGAAATGGGTTGGTCAAAATATGGACGCACACAATACCGCTGATCCCAACGCGCCGCAGCTTGTACGTCCCAGATACTTAGATACGCAAGCAACTGTTTTAACTCTGACAGATTTTGATTTTGTGTTTAGCTGGACTCGGTGGTGCAAGTATAAAGCTAACCAGTTGAACGCATTAACATCTATAGACTGGCGGCCCAGGGACGTTGAAATGGCTGTTTTCCGCGCCTGGGGCAATAGAAATGAGCCGCATCCAATGATCCAGCTCGAAGTATTACTTTGAATCAATCGAAGGGACTGAGTATCACAGCTAACAATCACAAGTAGGGGAGTATGTGAAATTTTCTGTGTGCATGTGCACAGTTGTATGATCAGGTCCTGAGGGATCCTTACAAATATCATATAAGGTCCCCACCACCTTTCGCTTTTAATCCAGCCAGCGTAAGGCATAACTATTGAGGCGTGTACTGAATCTTCGCTTAAATCGACTATGTGGCTTGATCCGCAGGTTCAGCGCCAGCTTACAGTAAATCCGATAGAATCGTTTATGGTTTTAGCCAAAGCCCCAGTCTGACTCTTCAGTAAGCTCAATGAGGTATTCCGCAATCTTAGCGTTTTCATCATTCAGCAACTCCTGATACCGGGATCAGGTTTCACTGATACCAAATGCAAGGAAATACCATATGGAAATTCGCAAAGCATGTATTGGTGAGTCCTGTGCTGTTGTCCCAAAGCTTATTGCTGGCAGTGCACAAGAGGTCGTAGATCGTGTTTACACCAGTAAGCATAAAACAGCGCAGGGCTTTATTGAGTATGCTTACGGGCGCAACACTAACTTCTTTAGTTACGGCATTCATCATTTTATTCGTGTGGACTGCCAAACCGTAGGGTGCTTTGCGACTTACTCTGATAAAGAGTTTGCTAAACTCACCCGGGGCTTTTTACGCTCTTTGTTCTCTTTTTATGGACCTGTTCGAAGCTTCGGGCCTTTGTGTCGGGCTATTCAGCTTTCGAAAACGACACCTCCACCGCCGCGGGATGCACTTTATATCTGTAATATGAGTGTGCTCCCTGAGTTTAGGGGGCGCGGTTTAGGTAAAGCTCTGATGCAAAGGGCTATTCAGCTTTCGCAAGAGCAAGGCTTTGCCAAAGCTGCATTGGATGTCGACATTGCCAACAGTTCCGCCATCGCCCTTTATGAGAAATTAGGCTTTACTATTGAGTCAAAAAACACCATAAATAGCCGCAACTGGCCGACTGAAGGTAATTACCGCATGATCCGCCTGAATACTACACCGGCAATATATGAGTAATACTGGCAGAATGAATGCGGCGTCACAAAGCAACTCTCCCACCCAAGAATACCAATCCAGGCGGGATGCATACCACAGTGAAGAAAAGTTATTAGAAAAGCGTGCCAACAACATTGCCAACTACCGGGGCCTTAGTGCGCTGTTGTTTTTTGTCATACTGCTGGTGGAGCAAAGTACTGATAACCCCGTTCTGCCCCTTATTCTGATCGGGTTTTTAGCCTTAGTGTTGTGGCACAGAAAAGTTAAAAAAAACCTCAGGTTGTGCAAAAAACGCATTCAATATTATCAAGGGTGCCTCGATCGTTTGCAGGGGGAGTGGCAACAACAACCGGGTGGCTTAAACAACAAAGACAAAAGCCACCCCTACACTGATGCTTTAGATATTTTCGGGCCACATTCTTTGTTTCAGCTCCTTTGTACAGCGACCACGGAATCCGGCAAGCATACGCTGGCAAGCTGGTTAAAAAAGGCTGCCTCCACAGAGGAAATACTGGCTCGTCAAGGGGCTGTTGCCGAATTAAAACCTCAGGTTTCGTTTCGTGAATCTTTGTATTTAATAGGAAAAGACATTAAAGATGAGCTGCATCCCAAATCGCTTGAAGCCTGGGGCCAAGCCAGGTCTGGTTTGAGCGCAGGCATAAGCAAAACGCTTGCTGTCTTTGTTGTTTTGTTAACGATCACCTTTCTGGCGAGCTTGCCTTTAGCCCTGATGGGCATCACTGTAGCGCCGTTGCTCATTTGTTTTGTTTTACAGGTGCTGGTGCGTTTAGGCATGAACAACTACATCATGCAAACCATGGAACCGCTGTTCGAGAAAAACCAGGCGCTGACGATAGTTTCTGCGTTAATTGAGCATGTCGAAAACCATGAATTCCATGACAAAAAGCTGCACGCTTTAAAAACAGCTTTAGCCGTGGACAACACGCCCGCTGCCCAAAAAATCAAACAACTTGCCAATCTGTCAGAATGGTTTTATGCCGAGAAAAACCAGTTATTTTTGCCCATCGCCATTGCACTGGGTTGGGGCCCGTTATTCGCGCTTCGCATTAACCATTGGCGCACTCAATGCGGCAGTAAAATCACCTTGTGGCTGGACAGCGTGGGCGAGATCGAAGCCTTATTGGCGCTTGCCAACTTTGCGTATGAAAACCCCCGGGGGCACTTTCCGCAGTTTGTGGATGACCCTAAAGGCCTGTCCGGGCGACAATTAAGCCATCCCCTGCTGTCGGCTCACAAAGCTGTGTGCAATGATATTCGTTTGGATGAACAGCGCCAAATACTGGTTGTCAGTGGCTCGAACATGTCCGGGAAAAGCACTTATTTGCGCACTGTAGGCGTGAATGTGGTGTTAGCACAAGCAGGCTCTGTTGTGCTCGCCGACGCGCTCAGGTTATCGCCGGTTTGGCTTGGTGCAACAATGGATGTTCAGGACTCCATTCAAGAGGGGAAATCCAGGTTTTATGCAGAAATCAGCAAGATTAAATCCATCATTGATTTAACCGATAAAGCACAGCAAGCAGGGGCTCGCGTATTGTTTTTATTGGATGAACTGCTCCATGGCACTAACTCTATTGATCGCAAAAAAGGGGCTGAGTTAATCATTGACGCCTTTTTGGAGAAAGCTGCGTTTGGCATGATCACAACACACGATTTAGTGCTTACGCAATATCACCAGGCAGTGATCCACAATGTGCATTTCACCGACGAGTTCGATGGCGGGCAGTTACAGTTTGACTACAGCTTACGGGAAGGTGTAGTGACGCATTCAAATGCTATGCACATAATTAAAAACCTGGGCATAGGTCCACAATAATGTAACGCCAACGGCTCAACTTCAGGCGCAGGGAATGCGCCCAAATTAACGTAGATTTACAATGGGCGTAACAGGTCAAAAAATGAGGCTCCAGTCAAATCAAACAAAGTTGCAGCGCCCGCAGACGGAATGGCCTTGATGGCAAGCATGGTATTTAGCACAGTACATTCAAAAGGCGCATGTTTTCTGACCCCTTTGACTGGAGTTAATGATACTTCACGCTTTCCATTCATAGATGACCAGCCAAAAAGTACAGATGGTTGCCGCAAGCCTCTGACTTGCAAATCCGTTGAGCTGGCCACATAGTGATGCAAAGCATTCCATAAAACCGGAGCTGTCCGGTTTGTATAAATAAAGGTGAGTTGTGTCAGCCAATATCAAGCCCGTTACTATTGAAAATGTTCGTGAACTGTTGGAATTATCCTTTACCCAGCCTGTACTGTTTTATTTTTATTCAGAGCGCAGCCCGGCTTGTTTAAATTTAGGCCCTGTATTGCAGCGTATTGCCCAGACTTATCCGGATGCCCTGACGCTGGCCGTGGTGGATTGTGATCAGGAGCAACAACTGGCGGCACATTTTGGTGTGCGTTCATTGCCTACAGTGCTCTTTATTAAAGAAGGTCAGCCGGTGGATGGTTTTGCTGGTGAAGAACCAGAGCAGGCGATTTTGCAGCGCCTGAGTGCTTTTTTGCCCAAGCCTGAAGATCAGTTATTACAGCAGGCCTTGCCTTTGCTGGAACAACAAAACTGGACTGAAGCTTATCCTTTATTAAAAGAGGCGAATGAGCTGGTGCCTGAACGGGTGGATATCCGTTTACAGCTTGCTTTGGTGCAGGTTGAGCTGGGTCAGTTGGATGCTGCCGAAAAAGCTCTGGCAACTGTGCTGATGGCCGATCAGGATGCGTTGTATCAGAGTGTGAAAGCGCGTCTGGAATTAGCGCAACAGGCTTCAGACAGCCCTGAAGTCAAAGCGCTGGAACAGGCTTTAGTTACAGATCCTGACAATAAAGAGCTGCAACAACAACTGGCTGTGCAGTACCATCAGGTGCAACGTTCGGCTGAAGCTTTGGCTTTGCTTTATGAAATACTGAAGCAGGATCTGAACTTTGGTGAGGCGAAAAAGCTCTATCTGGATATTCTGGCTACTTTACCCAAAGGTGAGCCTTTAGCCTCCAGCTACAGACGTAAACTCTATAGCCTTTTGTATTAATTCATTGTTTGAAAGGACTCCCTATGCTGAGAAAAACATGGACCAGCCTGGTGTGGCTGGTTCTGTGCTGTTGGTCAGCGCAAAGCTACAGTGCAGCTGTGGCCGAAAAAGTATTTGCCGATTACGCTGATGCCTTATTGCAAATTAAAGTGCTGGAACATGCCTCGGGCGCTAAGTCTGCGATCGGCAGTGGTTTTTTATTGCACGATTCGGATTTGGTGGTCACCAATTACCATGTGGTGTCCGAAGCTGTTTTGTTTCCGCAAAAGTATCAGCTGGAGTTTCTGGCACAAAACCAGCAAAAAGGCGCACTTGAAATAGTAGCTGTGGATGTGGTGAACGATTTGGCTTTGCTGAAAACAAATTACAAAGCGGCCAAAAGTTTCCGGTTACAACAGCAGAGTCCAGTGCAGGGCGCGACAGTCTATTCACTGGGAAACCCGCATGACTTAGGTTTAATAGTGGTGCCAGGTACATACAACGGCCTGCAAAAACATAGCTTTTACCCTCGCATTCATTTTACCGGCGCTATTAACAGTGGCATGAGTGGTGGCCCGGCAGTCAATGAGGCTGGCGAAGTCATAGGCGTAAACGTAGCTTCAGCCGGCAATGATTTGGGTTTTTTAGTCCCTGCAACTGCCTTAAAAGCGCTGCTGGAAAAACCAGTAGTGTCTGACTTAAAACAGGATATTCAGCAGCAACTGATCGGCAACCAGCAACGCATGTTTCAGCAAATTCTGCAGGCCGACTGGCAACTGAAAAACTTTGGCCCTGCTACAGTGCCGGACGAAATAGTGCCTTTTATCCGCTGCTGGGGTATGTCCAATGTAGAAAAAGACAAAGACGATATCAAAAGGGTGAATGCCTTCTGTAATCAACCGGAAGAAATCTTTTTATCGTCAGAATTCAGTACAGGCCGCATTGAAATGCAGTTTGAATGGGTCCAGGCCAAGGACTTACACCCACTGCAATTTTTCCGCCGTTATCAGTTCAGCATCAGCCAGATGAATGCTGATAACAGAGCAGCTCAGGATGATGTGACCGCTTTTTCCTGTCAGAACCAGCTGTTAAGCCCGCAGGAAGGGCAACATGCTAAAGCCATAGTTTGTATCAGGGCTTATCGTAATTATCCGCAATTATTTGATGTCGCTTATATTTCAGCTTCTATGGACCATCAGCATCAAGGCGTGATCAGCCACTTCACTTTATCAGGTGTGGATCAGCAAATCGCTTTAGAGTTCAGCCGTAAGTTTATTGGAGCTGTGGTATGGCAGTAATAGTGGAAGTACTGAATAAACAGCAAAAAGTCATTGAGCGGCACAAGTTTTTGCAACATCAGGTGCGTCTTGGCCGGGCTTTTGATAACGATGTGATTTTATTTAATAAACATGTTTGCCCTTATCATGCCACGCTGCAGCAGGATGAAGAGGGTTACTGGTGGCTGGAAGATTTAAGTTCAGTTAATGGTAGCTTTGTGTCCGGACGTAAAGCTGTAGTGGCTAAAGAGCCGTTACGTTCAGGTGAAATCTGTTGGCTGGGGGAACAGGCCTTACGTTTGTATGACGATGCTCACCCTGTGGCAGCTACGTTGCCATTCAGCGTAATGGGGCAGAAATTACAGGCTATGGGGCATTGGGTTTTTATCCTGTTGTTTGCTTTGATACTGGCAGCCGATCAGGTGGTAGAAATCTGGCTGACATTGCCAAAACAACTGGAACAGATGTGGCCAGCGCGTTTGCTGGATATTCCGGGGAATCTGCTGTTGTTTTGTATCTGGCCAGCCATTCTGGCCTTGTGGAGCCGGTTTAACCAGCAGGAAAGTCATTTTTTACCTCAGCTAAGCCTGACCTATGCGGCTGTCGCCTGTAGTACTTTGTGGGGAGCCTTTTGTTATTGGCTGGGCTTTAATCTGGATGGTTCAGGTGTAGCTCAGGTGGTTGAAGTGGTGGGATACACTTTGATCTTAGTGGCTTTGTTTAGTGGTAATTTTTGGCTGGCAACTCACTGGTCTTTGCGTGCTCAGACAGCTGTAGCTTTAGCTGTGGCTTTATTAGTCACCTCAGGTCAGTGGGCCAGCTTGCTGACACCGCCATCGCCTTTTGATCGCAGTTTGCGTTACGATTCTCGTATCTTGCCTTTGCCTTTTTATCTGGGGAAGGGCAAAACTATGCCGCAGTATGAGCAGGATTTGCAGCAGTTATTTGAGCAAGTAGAGCAACAGCGGCAGGAAGCGCGGCAACAAGAATAGGTTTTAGAGCTGTAACAGTAAAGTCAGGCAGCAGAAACTACTGCTGCCTGAGCGTGACTAGTGTTTAACCTTAGTCATATGCTGGCCTAAGGCTCCGGCCATATTGCCTGCCGGGGGTTGAGTGGTCAGAGTTTTGTCAGACGGGCCCTGGATTAGTTGTTGGCCAGTCTGGCCCGTAGTTCCGGTTGGCTGAGCTTCTGTCTGGTTTCTCGCCAGATTTTTTGCCGCTTGTCCTGAAACAAAAGCCGTTTTAAAGGTCATTTGTTCCATCCCCAGCTCAGCAGTAATCTTTTGATTGCTATCAACCAAACCCGCTGCAGTGTTGTCAGGTGCCTTTGTGCCTTTGCCATAGTCGAGCAAAGTCGCAGCGCCATAACCTAACATTGACACTAACTCAGCATTGTCTGTGGCAGCATTTTGGCTTTGTGGTGCAATAATAAAGGTGCGGGTTTTACTACCAATATTGGCTTGTATTGGCTTAGTTACATCCTGAGGGGATGCTTCCAAAGTGACAGACACCCGCTGAGCCTGATAAAACACTAAATTATTGCAGGCACTCAATACCAACAAACACATCAGAAGCATAAGTTTCATAAGCACTCCTGGCCGTAAATATTACGAATGATTTGGCCTGTGCTGGCATTGTCCTGAACCAGGGCTGCGGCCGCTTCACCTGTGGCGGAAAACTGGCGGAAATCAAACTTCTCTATATCCATAAAGCTAGTCTGCACTACACCACAAGTTGCTGACACGACTGAACTGGCCTCTTGCATCAGGCCATTTGTTTCCACTGTAGGCACTGCTGCAAAAGTATCTGAAGTGTAACCTAAGGATATTTTCTGATTACCTGAACTGCTTAATCCCAAATCAAAGCCCATAGTCGCTTCCTGCACATACAACAATCTGGTATTAGTGCAGGCGGACACCAGCAGACAAAGGCTTAATACTTTACCTGTGTGTTTCATCATATTACTCCTGTAAGCGGGGTATACAGCCGGATTTCCCCTGGATTGGTTTTTTTGTTGTCATACCACAATGTCAGGCTTTCGCCCGGTTTGACCCGGATCAGATGCTGCTGGTTTAGTCCGACGACCAATCGCAGCGCATAAGGGTTTATATCCAGCGCTAATCCGTACAGGCTACGGTGGCTTATTTGAGCCTTTTGGCATATTTCTGGCTGAAAAGCAGCCACTTGCCAGGGCGAGGCCGCTGGGGCCTGGGTGAGCAAATGATGACTGGGTTGAGCTTTGGGGCAGATCAGCTCAGTAGATAAAGCCCCTATAGTCAGGCCGCCATGAGATGCGCTGGTATCCAGGTGCACACCAAAGCCTTTAATACTTCGCCTTTGGCTGTAGAGATTTTGAGTTTCATCCAGACTAAAGCCTATACCCACGCCATTAATGGCGCAGCCTGATAACAGGCCAGCCAGCAGCAGTATAACCGGGGAGTGGAGCTTGTTCATGATGTGCCTGAAGCAGGTAAAACATGAACTGACTATAGACGGCTTTAGCTCAATGTCGAGTAAAAACAGACATTCAGTGCATCATCAAGCAGAGTAAAACCTGCTTACTGCAGCTTTTGCCAGATAGCGCGGATTTGATCAGACAAGGTCATAGGATCAAAAGGTTTGACGACCACATCAGCTGCGCCCAAATTTTTGTAGGATTCAATTTCATTGGCCTGCACTTTGGCGGTCATAAAAACCACAGGGATCTGGCTTAAATCAAAATCGGCCTGCATTTTTCTTAAAGTGCTGGGGCCGTCCATACCCGGCATCATCACATCCAGTAAGATCAGCTGAGGCTGAAAAGCGTGAAAAATATTTAATGCTTCTTCGCCGCCATTACAGGTTTCAACGGTAAAACCACCTACCACTTCCAGCGCGACTTTAGCCACAGCCTGAATGGAAGGATCGTCTTCCACATGCATAATACGTTTGAGTTCTGTCACCTGAGTATCTCTTTATCGGGTCATACTTATAAAGCTGAGTGTGCATGATTTTTAGCGCTGATGCCAGTTCAAGTCGGATTCTGTTTCAGAAAAAGCTGCAGAAAATGGCAGCACGGTTTTTTGACTCTGCAGTGGTATAGTGTTGGCATTCGATAGTGCCACAGATACTTTATTCGCTTATGCCCCAGCTTTTGTCCGAACAGTTTTTGCAGTTGGATTTGTTATTAAGTCAGTACCAGCAGTTCTGGCGTTTTAGCCCTTTTCATTTAACCAGTTTGCCATGGGCTGATACCAGGTTAGGTCAGCATTTACAGCAAATTGAACCTGCAGAAATAGAACGTCTGGATCAGGATGAAGTGCATCGCCGTCGTTATTTCTCTGAGTTTTTCCCCGAATTAAATCAGTTCAGCCCTTTTGATTTAACACAGGAAAAAGCGACAGAGCAGACCGCTGTGCCTTTTTGGTTCAGCCGTGATATTAAAGGCCGTAAACTGGAGCAAATTCAAACCTTTGCTTTGCAGATGCAACAAAGTGATTTGCCTGTACTGGAATGGTGCGCTGGCAAAGGTCATTTAGGGCGCTGGCTTTCTTTTAGTTTGCGGCGAAAAGTGACCAGTCTGGAATTACAACCCCAGCTTTGTAGCGAAGGTCAGCAACAGGCCGAAAAGTTAAAGCTGCCGCAGGTTTTTATTCAGGCGGATCTGTTGTCTGAAGAAGCGTCTCAGCACCTCAGGAAAGAACTGCAGATAGTGGCTTTGCATGCTTGTGGTGATTTACATATTCGTTTATTGCAATTGGCAAGCCAGGCCGGCACAGAGCAACTGGATATAGTGCCTTGCTGTTATCATTTAATAGCGGCAGAGCAGTATCAAGCCTTATCCAGTTTGGCACAGCACAGCAGATTAGGTCAGTTAAACCGGGATGAATTAAAACTGGCAGTGCAGGCTCAGGTTACAGCAGGAGAGCGGGTGACACGTTTGCGCCAGACCGAAGTACTGTGGCGTCTGGCTTATCAGGAGCTGTATCAGGCTTTGCAAAAAAAGACAGACTACCGGCCTTTGTCTTCAGTGCCTAAACACTGGTTTAGTGGTGAGTTCAGTGCATTTGCACAATGGGCGGCCGGACAACATCAATGGCAGATCCCTGCGGACACTCACTGGGACTATTATCTGCAACAGGGGCAACAACGTCATCTGTTAGTGCAAAAAATGCAATTGGTCCGTTCCTTGTTCCGGCCTTTGCTGGAGCAATGGCTGGTGCTGGACAGAGCCTTGTTTTTGCAACAACAAGGTTATCAGGTGCAGGTGAAACAATTCTGCAATTACCAACTTAGTCCCCGCAATTTACTGATTAGCGCCAGCAAACCTTATTAACTTTGTTTGCTGCCAAGGCGCTGGAAAGCGCTTAGAGTAAAGAGTGGCAAGGTAGCCAGCAGGGTTTCAAAAATCTCAGCCTGAATTTGTTCATAATTGCCCCAGATTTTGTCTGAACTAAAGCAATAAATTTCCAGCGGTAACCCTACTTCATTGGGTTCCAGCTGGCGCACCATCAAGGTCATGTTCTGATTGATGTCCGGGTTTTGTTCCAGTAACCACTGGGTGTAGTGACGAAACAACTTCAGATTGGTCAGGTGAGACTGCTGCATCAATTCTTTGGCCCGCTCGGTGGCGAAAAATGGCTGCACTATCGGATCGCCCAACAGCTGCTGTTTTTCCTGCTCATCCAGAAAACCTATGCTGTGAATATCAATTTTGATGGCTCTTTTAATACGGCGGCCACCGGATTGCTGCATGCCACGCCAGTTTTTAAAGGAGTCAGAAATCAGCGCGTAGGTAGGGATAGTGGTAATAGTGTTGTCCCAGTTTTGTATTTTTACCGTGGTCAGTGCCACTTCAATCACAGAGCCATCTGCACCGTATTTGGGCATTTCAATCCAGTCACCTCTGTTCACCATATTATTGGTAGCCAACTGAATACTGGCGACTAAACCTAAAATGGTATCTTTGAATACCAATAAGAGCACTGCAGTTAAAGCCCCTAAGCCACTAAGCAAATAGACAGGGGACTTGCCGAGCAAGGTACTGAGGATCAGTATACCTACTATGATAAAGTCGAGTAATTTCAGCACCTGAGCCAATCCCAGGTAGGGTACATTGCTCTGACGGTCCACTGCGCTGTAGATCGCAGTAGCAAAATTAATCAGTGCGGCAAAAGCCATACCTGCAAAGCAATACAAATAGATCCAAAGACCCAGATGCACAGCAGACATAAAATCAGGCCAATGCAGAAAAAATTTTTCGGCCGAGCTAATCAGCACGACTGCTGGTATCAGATGTGCAACATGACTGGCCAGTTTGAACCTTTCTTTTTCTGTTTGCTGTTCTAATTCGCCATCTACTTTATCCAGCAGATGAGCTATCGCAGGTAACAAATAACGTCTGGTTAATGTAAACAGCAGGCCTAATAAGCACAAAGCCAACAAAAGCCTGATGGAGAGCATCACCAAATGTTCCGGAGGCATAGTCAGGCCAAAGTAGCTGACACACTTTTGTAAATACAGGTCTAACACAAGGCGTTTTCCGAAGCTGAAGTTTCTGGTTGTTGATAAGTCGCAATAGCCTGGTCTTTTTTCAACCAACGTTGATTCAGCCAGTTTTGAAAGGCGACTCTGAAGGATTCGTCATTAAAATAATCGCCAATAATTTCGTGGTCAACAGGCAGAATCTCAACCAGAACTACCACCCGCTTTAAACGGCCACACAGCATATCTATAGCCACATGGCCCGGGTTGTCCGGATACATAATAGTGACATCCAACACCGAATGAAATTGCTGCCCCATGCTGGCTAAAGTAAAAGCAATACCACCGGCTTTAGGTGGTAACAAATGCCGGAACGGACTACGTTTTTGTTTATGTTTTTCCGGGGTGAAACGTGAGCCTTCAACAAAATTAATAATAGTGGTGGGGGTATTTTTAAATTTTTCGCAGGATTTGCGTGTTGTTTCTATGTCTTTGCCTTTCAGCGCTGGGTTCTTCGCGACTTGTGCCTGGCTGTAACGTTTCATAAAAGGCATATCCAAAGCCCAGGAGCCTGAACCAATAAAAGGCACCCATTTTAATTCTTCTTTTAAAAAGAACTTGGGCTCAGGAATACGGTTTAACGCAAACTGGCTGAGTACCGGAATGTCCAGCCAGCTTTTATGGTTGGAGATCAGCAAATACCAGCTGTCTTTTTTCAGTTCAGCCACACCACTGACTTGCCATTCCACTTGATTAAACAGCTCCATCAGTAGTTTGTTGTATTTTGACCAACCGCGATAACACCAATGAGCAGGTTTGGACCAGAACGCTCTGGCTGCTGCATTTGGCGATACCAGTTTAGCTATGCCTACGAGCGTAACAAGAGTACCCCAGAAGGCCAGATTAAGGCTAAAGAGCATAAATGCCAGAGGGGCTTTGAATACCACGGGTAACCAGTGCAACATCAGCTTCGCTCTCCTTGCTTCAGCTCTGTTAATAACAGATCTTTGTCTAACCAGAGTTGGTTCACCCAGCTCTGGAATTTTTGCTTAAACACCGGATCCTCATAATCACCAATCAGATTTGGATCTATAGGCAGAACTCTGACCCTTACTTTAATGTCGTGCACTTTGCCGGAGATATAATCCCAGAAAGTGGGGATGCCTTTAGGATAACAAATGGTGACGTCCAGCAGCTTATGCAAATGTTCACCCATAGCGTTCAGTACAAAAGAAATGCCACCGGCTTTAGGTTTGAGTAAATGGGTAAAAGGCGATTGTTGTTTGTCGTGTTTATGCGTTGTGAAACGGGTGCCTTCAAGGAAATTCATTACGGACACCGGCTTGTAGCGGAATTTTTCGCAGGCTTTACGGGTGGTCGCAATGTCAGTGCCTTTGAGCTCGGGTTTTTCTGCCAGCTGTTTGGCAGTTAAACGCTGCATAAAAGGGAAATCCAGCGCCCACCAGCATAAGCCAATCACAGGCACATAAATCAGTTCTTTTTTCAGAAAAAACTTTAAAAACGGCGCTTTATGATTAAATACTTTTTGCAGCACCAGAATATCCACCCATGACTGATGATTTGCCATCACCAGATACCAGTCTTTCACGCTTAAATTATCTATGCCTTTAATATCCCAACGAATACGGGTGAAAGTCCGACTGGTTACATTGTTTAAGGTGATCCAACTGGTGGCGCAGAAATCCAGTAAATAGGTGATCCAGGTTTGCCAGATTTTTACCGGCGGCAACTTCACTATGGCCAAAATCAGAATAGGGGTGGCCCAAAAAATAGTGTTGATAAAGTACAGCAGAAAAGAAATCGAGCCACGTATTGGGGCTGGTAAGAAATGCAACATAACACCACCATCTAAAATTTAGAGGGGCAGAGCACAATCTTAAGTGCTCTAACCCCTTCACTCATCTGATCAGTGGCAAGTTTACCTTAATCTTCGAAGTAGGTGTAACCATAAACCCCGGATTTCAGCTCATCTAAATAAGAGGTCTGCATTTCTGGGGTAAAGTCCATCCGCGCTAATTGCTTCTGATAAGAGGCAAGCAGCTTCTTCGCGTCAAACTGTACATAACGTAAAACGTCAGCCACTGTGTCGCCTTTAATCGCATTGGTCAGACGATAACCGCCTTCGTCATCCAGTTCAACGTGCACTGAGTCTGTGTCACCAAAGAGGTTATGCAAGTCGCCCAGAATTTCCTGGTAAGCGCCGACCATAAACATACCCAGCAGAAACTGAGAGTCTTCTTTATACGAAGGCAGCGGCAGGCTGGATTCAATACCATTACCATCGGCATAACTTTTCAGTACACCGTCAGAGTCACAGGTAATGTCCTGAATAATAGCGCGGTGCTCCAGCGACTCATCCATACGTTCCAGTGGCATTACAGGGAATAACTGGTCAATACCCCAGGCATCCGGCATGGACTGGAACAAAGAGAAGTTTACAAACAGCTTGTCGGCTAATTTCTCGTTTAACTCATCGTGAATATCACGGTGTGAACGCGAGGATAAATCCAGCTTGTTTTTCACTTTGTTGATGGTGGCAAAGTAAATTTGCTCAAGCAAAGACCAGTCTTTTAACGTCAGCAAACCATGCACATACTGAGCATGGGCATCGGTAAAATAATGCACTGCATCGTGGTAGGCTTCTACCGCTGTGCGTGGTGTCACGTTTTTATACGAATCCCACAAAGCCCAAATTACGGCCGGTGAGTCTTCGCTTGGTTCTGGCATATTGACTAAGCCTGGTGCGCGTTCAACGTCAATCGCATCAGTAATTAACACAGCGTGGTGTGCAGTCATAGCACGGCCAGACTCAGTGATAATATTCGGGTGCGGTAAGTCGTATTCGTCACAGACTTCTTTTAAGCCATACACCACGTTACGGGCGTATTCCAGCATGGTGTAGTTCATCGAGCAGGCAGAACGTGAGTTCGAGCCTTCGTAATCCACACCTAAACCACCGCCAACGTCAACAGTCGTGATAGGCACACCTAAAGTGCGGAGTTCAGCATAGTGACGGGCACATTCACGAATGGCATTGTGAATATCACGGATATTGGCAATTTGAGAGCCTATGTGGAAATGCACCAACTGCAACAAGTCCAGTTTGCCGGCGTCACGCAGAATGTCGATGGCTTGCAGCACTTGAGTGGCAGTTAAACCAAACTTGCCTTTTTCACCACCTGTATTTTGCCATTTGCCTTTACCCACAGAGTTCAGCTTGATCCGAATACCAATCATAGGCGCCTGACCCAAACTGTCGATTTCACGGATCAAGGTTTTTAATTCAGTGATTTTTTCTACCACCACATACACCTGATGGCCCATCATCTGGCCAATAGTGGCTAAACGCAGGAACTCAGAATCTTTGTAGCCGTTACAGACAATACGCAAAGGTTTGTCGGTGACACCTAAAATAGCCATCAGCTCAGGTTTGGAACCTGCTTCTAAACCTACCTTGCCGCTGTCATGGCTCACCAGCTTTTTCACTACAGAAAATTGCTGGTTTACTTTGATAGGGTAAACGGCAGTGTATTCACCTTTGTACTCACGCTCTTTTTTCGCCTGAGCAAAAGAGCTGATTAAGGTGCCAACACGGTGCTGCAGAATATCGGTAAAACGCACCAATACGGGAAGGGTTAAGCCTTCCTCTTTAAAACGGGCAGTCAGTTCCGGGAAATTAATACCGGGTTTTTTATGGTCCTGATCCGGATAGGCCACCAGGTCGCCATTGTTGTTCACATCAAAATAGCCTTCACTCCAGACTGCTACGTTATATATGGATCGTGCTTTTTCGATACCCCAATCTGCCATTGTCGTGCCCTTAAAAAAATGATGCGCTATTTTAAAGCCAATGCAGTGAAAAAAACATGAAAAGTTTGTCTCATATTGCCTTGGCTGGCAAAATACCCAGCTTAGTTTATTTTTGAGGAGATAAGTATGTCGGGCGACAATAAATGGTTCACCGAAATTTTTGCGGCCAGTGGCAGTGCTTTTGGTTTGGCCATCACCAAAAAACTGGATGAGGTGCAGTCGCCTTTTCAACATATAGAGATGTTTGAAACCACACATTTTGGCAATCTGATGGTGATTGACGGCGTCATTATGCTGAGCAGCCGCGACAATTTCCTGTATCACGAAATGTTAAGCCACCCTGTGTTATTTACTCACCCAGAACCAAAACAGGTGGTGATTATAGGTGGTGGTGACTGCGGTACGCTGCGTGAAGTATTAAAACACCCTGATATTGAACAAGTGACTCAAATTGATATAGACGAGCAAGTCACCCGTATGGCGGAAAAATACTTCCCGGAGCTCTGTGCATCGAATAACGACCCACGCGCTACGTTGAAATTTGCTGACGGCATTCAGTTTATGCGTGATGCCGCCCCAGAATCTTTGGATGTGGTGATTGTCGACTCCACTGACCCAATAGGCCCTGGTGAAGGTTTATTTAACCGCGCTTTTTATGAAAGCTGCTTAAAAGCACTGCGCCCTGGTGGCATTTTAGTGCAGCAAAGCGAATCACCTCTTATTCATATGCCTTTGTTAAAAGCTATGCGTGATGCGATGTCGGACGCTGGTTTTGCTGATTTACAAAGCCTGCTGTTCCCGCAGATGGTATACCCATCCGGCTGGTGGACTTGTACTTTGGCCCGTAAAGAGGCCAAATTCGACAGCTTCCGGGTTGAAGCGGCACAAAACCCGGCCTTTGAAACTCTGTATTACAACGCCGAAGTGCATCAGGCCGCTATGGCATTGCCTAATTTTGTCAAAAAGGCTTTTGCTGAGAAGTGATTAAGTTGCGGGCGGCCCTAAAGGCCGCCCCTACAAATTTTCTTGCCGGCTCGCCCAGACTAAGCTGGCTAAAATCAATACCGAACCTGCGGATAAAGTCCACCAGTTGACGTTATGTTGCCAGAATACAAAATTCACGACTAAGCCTGCAGGGATTAAGACGTTATTCATCACGGCCAACTGATTCGCATTAACCTGCCTGGCTCCTGCATTCCATAACCAATAACCTAAACCTGAAGCCACTACACCCAGCCAGACTAAAATGCCGTAATCCAGAGTGGTAGTGGGCATTTTGTTCCAATCTGCAAATAAAGCGGTAGCTATCAGGCTGGTGATAGTTGCGCCAACAAAAAACCAGCCGAAGTTGTATCTCTGTGCGCCTGTGGATCCTAAGTTCAGTTGACGGTAGGCCACCTGACCAAAAGCAAAGCATAAGTTGGCTGCCTGTATCAGCAGCAATCCCCACCAGAAATCTGAGCTTAAGTTTTGATACCGAATCACTAAAGCGCCCAAAATGGCCAGCAGAGCAGGGCCTAACCAGCGCAGATGCAGTTTTCTATAACGCCAGAAGTAATCCAGCACAGAGATATACACTGGTGTCAGAATGGTAAAGAGCAGCACTTCGGCCACAGTCAGATACAAAAAGCTGTGGTACAAAAACAAATACATCAGCCCAAGTTGCACTGAACCTATAGCGGCAAGCGCCATAGCCTGAGGTTTAGAACTGGTGCTTTTGAGTAACCAGGGCAGGAACAAGAACAGAGCCAACAGCATGCGGCTGCTGACGGCCAGATAAGGGTCAACCCGGCCTGCCAGAAATTCGCCAATCAGTGAAAAACTAAAAGCCCAAATCAGCGTGACTAACCACAATAAACCCATAAAAAAACTCCGGCTGGCTGCTTCTGCAAAATGTAGGGGCGTGGGCTTGTCCCCGCCCGTCTCGAATTCCAATTCGATCTCAAAACGGGTCACCCCAGCCCGCTGCAAATTACAAGTCCAGACCGGCTTTTTTCAACTATTGGGTTATAGCTTCAATATGTATCTCAACGCGGCGGTTCATTGCTCTGTTGCTTTCAGAATTGTTTGGCACAGCCGGGTAGCTTGGACCTAAGCCCTGAGTTTCAATACGAATAGGGTTCAGGCGCTGTGCTACTAAATAATCTTTCACGCTTTCAGCACGTTTTTTCGACAATTGCATGTTGTAATTGTAGGTGCCTGTATCGTCGGTATGGCCGCTAATCACCAGCAAGGTTTTGTCGTATTCGCCCAGCACTTTAGCCACGTCGTTTAATACCGGATAGAGCTGTGGCTGAATGGCAGATTGATTCACTGCAAAAGTAATTTGTGACGGAATTTCTAAACGTAAAATATTGCCATCTCGATGCACCTTTACACCAGTGCCTGATAATTGATCACGCAAGGCCATTTCCTGATTGTCCATATAACGGCCCACAGCTGCACCGGCTAAAGCACCAATAGCAGCACCTATCGCCAGTCTTTTATTTTTATGGTTGCCTGTGGCTTTACCCAGCACAGCACCCACACCAGCACCAATGGCTGCACCTTTGGCGGTGTTTTGGTTTTCCGGCGCTATGTTCATGCTGGCACAACCTGATAAAACTAAAGTGCTGCATAAGGCAACTAAACCTAAGTGTTTGGCTATCATGCGAAATCTCCTGAATTTTTGTGGCGCTATTGTAACCCAATTCAACCTGAATTAGCGCTGAACTGTTTTGCAGTGAAAATGTGCGGGAGCGCAGTCAAGGCCGCTGTGGTTACAAGTACGAAGGCTATAGACATATATACGTCTAAATAGGTATGCTCGGGTGGTTAAAAATTAACTGGAGATAAATGGGTTTTATGGCTGGGTTAAAGTGGCGACGTTTGGTGCTCAAAGTGGGCAGTGCCCTTATTGCACCTGAAGCAAAAGGTTGCTCCACCCGTTATTTGTTGGCTATCGCTGGCTTTATCAGCGAATGCAGGCAACAAGGGGTTGAAGTGGTATTGGTATCTTCAGGTAGTGTGGCTGCAGGTCGTGCTGCTATTCCCTTTGCCCATCACCCCTTACCCATTAATGTGAAACAGGCTATGGCCGCTGTAGGCCAAACCCGCATGATGCAAAGCTGGCGCAATTTACTGGATGTGGATTGCGCGCAAATTCTGCTGACGCATGATGATTTGCAGCATCGTAACCGTTACTTAAATATCCACAATACCCTGCGTACCTTGTTGGACCACGCTGTGCTGCCTATCGTCAATGAAAACGACACTGTGGCGACAGCTGAACTCAAAGTGGGGGACAACGACAATCTGGCGGCTTTAGTGGCTACTGTGGTGGATGCCGATGCCTTGATTATTTGCTCCGATGTCGATGGTTTATATACAGCCAATCCACGCTCCGACAGCAGTGCTTTGCTTATTTCTGAAGTGCATCTGATCACGCCGGAAATTTATGCGATGGCCGGTGGTAGTCATCATTTGATTGGCACAGGCGGCATGACCACCAAATTGCAGGCTGCCAGTAAAGCCACATCACAAGGCATTGATACCTTAATTATTAACGGTCAGAAAGCTGACAGTTTTGCGGCACTCTTGGCAGGTAAAGCCTGTGGCACTCTGTTTCATAAACAGCAGGAACGCTTAAGTGCAAAAAAACACTGGTTATTACACAGCTTAAAAACCCGGGGTGAGCTACAGCTTGACAGTGGAGCTGTACAGGCGTTGCTGCATAAAGGCGCATCTTTGTTGCCAAAAGGCATCAGCAGTATCAATGGCGACTTTGATAAAGGTGACGCTATTTGGCTCTGTGATCAGGCTGGTAAACAACTGGCGAAAGGCATCAGTCAATACAGTGTGTCTGAGCTTGGTAAAATCCGAGGTGTACATAGCCAACAGATTGAAAGTATTTTAGGTTATTGCCCAAGTGAAGTGGTGGTGCACCGCGACGATTTAGCTTTAGTGGAGGGCTGAGCATGAGCGACGTAAATATTAAAGCCATTTGTCAGCAGGCCAAAATCGCGGCCTTGCAGCTGGCACAGTTGTCCGAAGCTGATAAAAACCAGTTGCTGCTGGCGATGGCGGATCAATTGGAAGCCGACACAGCATTCATTCTGGAAGGCAATGCCAAAGATATGGCGGCAGGGCGGGAAAAGCAGTTAGCAGAGGCTATGCTGGACCGCTTATTGCTGACTGAAGATCGAATTAAAACCTTAGCCAATGCAGTGCGTTATATCGCTGCTTTACCAGATCCTGTTGGCCAGATTCGTCAGATGGCGCCACGGCCTAACGGCATTCAGGTGGGTAAAATGCGTATTCCGCTTGGCGTCATAGCGATGATTTACGAAGCCAGGCCTAATGTCACGGCAGACGCTGGTGCTTTGTGTTTAAAATCAGGCAATGCGGTGATATTACGCGGAGGCCGTGAAGCTTTGCAGTCCAGCCTGGCTATAGCCGCTTCTTTGCACAAAGCCATGGCAAAACAGGGCGTCAACCCTGCTGCTATCAGTGTTATCCCAGACCCGGATCGGGCTTTATTGCTGGAATTACTGCAGCAAAAAGACAGTGTTGATTTAGTGATACCACGAGGCGGTGAAGGTTTAATTCATTTTGTCAGCGACAACAGCAAAATTCCGGTCATTCAGCATTACAAAGGCATCTGCCACTTGTATGTGGATAAAGCTGCGGATTTGGATAAAGCCATGGCGTTGTTATTAAACGGCAAAACTCAGCGGCCAGGGGTTTGTAATTCGCTGGAAACTTTATTGGTGCATCAGGCGATAGCGCCAGAGTTTTTAGCTTTAGTGTCTGCGGCTTTTGAAGAACAACAGGTAGAGGTGTTTGCCTGTGACTTGTCTTTGCCTTATTTTGCCGGGGCGGCCAAAGCGGATGACGCTCAGTTTGATACTGAGTATTTACGTTTGGCCATGTCGGTAAAAACAGTGGCCAGTTATGACGACGCTGTGGCTCATATTCAGCGCCACAGCTCAGGCCATACGGAAGTCATTTGCACTCAGGATATCAGCACAGCACAACGGTTTTTAAAGCAAATTAACAGCGCAGTCGTGATAGTTAATGCTTCTTCGCGTTTCAGTGACGGCGGCGAGCTGGGGTTAGGGGCAGAAATTGGCATTTCTACGTCCAAACTGCATGCCTACGGCCCTATGGGGCTGGAATCTCTGACCACAGAAAAATACATAGTAATAGGCGACGGCCAAACCCGCTAAAGCGGATTCAAGTTTTGTGAGGTTGTGCCGATAACAGTAAAAATTTCTGTTTCAGGTGCAAAAGCTGATGATAAAAATGGATGTTTTAACCCAGGTTTTAAACCGGGGCATCAGTAGCTCAGAGCTGCGCTCCACTTTCGCCAGCACTGATGCAACTGGCACGTCAGATAAAAAGATGGGTATAAAAGCAGAGGTGGGTATTCATGTGGATATTTCGCCTCTGGGTTTGCAAAAGTCCAAAAACACAGGCCGTGATAAAGATATAGACGAAAGTGAACTGCCTGATGATGTGAAAAATTCACTGAAAGCTATCCGCAACCAGCAGGAAGAGCTGGAAGAAAAGCGGGAAGAGTTGCAAAAGCTGATGAATAACAACTCCATGCCAGCCGAAGAAAAAGAACAAAAAGTGAAGCAGCTGCAAGCAGAAATCGGCAACCTGGTGCGGGCTGTTGCTGACGCAAAAAGTCAATTACTCAGCTCAATGCAAGAGCAGGGCTTAAGCGATCAGCAAATACAAAAAGCCATGATGCTGATGGATTAGTCTGCCACTTATCTGCCCCTGTTGTTCGACAAAGCTGTTCTATTCTGCTTTGATAGATCAAAGACTTAATGGATGAGTATATGAAAATAGCTGTCATAGGTGGTGGAATTAATGGCTTGTCATCCGCCTGGCAACTGGCGTTGGCTGGCCATCAGGTGGAGTTGTTTGAGCGCGACGAGCTGATGCAGGCCACCAGCAAGTCTTCCTCTAAATTATTACATGGTGGTTTGCGTTATCTGGAACAGGGCGAGTTTCGGCTGGTGCATGAAGCTTTGCAGGAAAGACGCTGGTGGCTGAAAAAAGCACCACATTTAACCAAAAGATTACCTCTGTTGTATCCCATTTATCAAAACGGCCAAAGACCCCGCTGGCAAATCAAAATGGGTTTGTGGTTGTATGATCTGCTTAGCGGCAAAAAAGGCATAGGCCGCCATCGCTGGCTGACTGCAAAGCAAACCAAACGCTGTTCACCTGATATCAACACCCAGGGCTTAACAGGGGCTTATTTGTTTTTTGATGGTCAGATGGACGACAGGAAATTGGGGTTGTGGGTGGCTGAACAAGCGATCAAAGCCGGAGTGCAGATCCATCAGCATTGCCCTGTCAGTCAGATTACCGCAACAGCAGGGGTTTTCGCCGGGAATAGCCCTGATTGGCAATTGTTTGATTTAGTCGTGAATGTGGCAGGCCCATGGAGTAATCAGTTGCTGGAGCAGTCTGAACTGCCAGTACAACAGGTTTTAGATCTGGTGCGGGGCAGTCATTTATTGCTGCCAGCGGTCAGCCGTTATGGTCATATGCTGGAAGTGCCGGGCGAGAGCCGTATTGTCTTTGTATTGCCTTATCAGGGGCAAACTTTATTAGGCACCACAGAAGTACGGCAAAGTCTGGCAGAACCTATAGAGTGCAGTGAGGCAGAGCAGGCCTATTTATTGAAGCTGTATAACCACTATTTTGACACTCAATTGTGTGAAGCTGATGTTCAGAGTAAATTTGCCGGAGTGCGGCCTTTGTTAGGCGGTAGTGACAGCGCCAGCACAGCCAGTCGTGAATACGCACTGAATTGGCAACAGCAGTTATTAACAGTCTCAGGTGGGAAATGGACTACAGCCAGAGCTTTGGCCCTGACTGTAGTGGAGCAAGTACAAAAAAAAGTTTTATAAATCCATGACCGGTATAGCTGTGCCCTGCAAAGTTTTACTCTCCGGCAGTGTAGCCTGGAATAGCTTCTGTTACTTTGCGAAGGTATTTACGTGTTTCGTCGTAAGGTAAGTCTGAAATCAACTTTTCATACACTTGTTGTGGAGTCAGCGAGTTAATTACTTTGACTGCTTCTCCTAAGGCTTTCTTCCGTTTTGGATGAAATACACTGGCTACATTTCCAGCACCAGTGTTGTATGCCGCAATAATGCAATAATGCCGACTGATGGGATCAGTTATGCCGGATAAGTAGTTTTTATCCAGAATGTTCAGATAAGCGCTACCAAATTTTATATTTAAACCTGGTTCAAATAATTGTTCCGGTGTTGGCGCTTTTTTAATCTTAAATACTCTGGTATTCACATCTTTTCCAGCGCTTTCCGGCACTATTTGCATTAATCCAAAAGCAGGCACAGCAGACTGGGCCATTGGGTTAAAACTTGATTCAACTTGCATAATGGCAAGTAACAGCGAACTATCCATTTTATATTCGGCTGAGGTTTCTCCTACAAACTTTTTATAGGCGGCAGCCCTGTGTTGCAGCAGGTTTTTGTTACTTAATTTTAATGTGAATTGCTTCACACGCTTTTCAGTCACCGAATTTTCATTTTGTGTTGCGACTTTAACAGTGGTTTCTTTGACATCAACCACCGCATTTTCAATTGTTGCGGCAAAAGACTGATCGGGCACCATAGACTCTGCCAGAGTTCTGCTGTCGGTCAGTTTAACATCAGATAACAACGGATCTTTAGCAGCAACAGCAGATACAGATTGCGAAGCAAATTGCACTATGTGCTGTTTTACAGCTTTCTCGTCCGGGCTTTGTTTTACCTCCAGTACTTCTACCCTGATTTCTTGTTTCTCAAAATCCAGAACTGTCTTTTGGTTCAAATCTTCGGAGTAGTGGACAATACTATCCTGGCTTGGCAACTCTGGATCATCACCCCACTTAGGTGCCAAACGTTTTTTATACTCCTTGTACCTGTTCAGGTAGGCTTCGCTAAAGCTTTTATAGCTTTGCAGATGTTGAGCTTTCCATGTTTCATAGTCAGATTGGGCCATTGCATTACTGCAGCAGCCCATGACGACCAAGGTTGCCAGAATCAGGCAATGGCCTTGTTTCATTACAGAGCCTCCGCCGCTTTATTCAGACTGGCTTCTGCCTCCTGCAACAAAAACTTGCGGTACAGTTCAGGGTTTTCGGCATCGACAGATTGATCCAACAGTTTGTCAATGTTTTGCTGATAGGTTTTGGCGTCTATTCCCAGCAATACATACATATTGCCCAAAGGGCTAATTTGTGTGCGGAATATCTTTGAATTGACTATTTCCATTGCAGATACATTCTTTTGAATTCTGGCAATGGTGTCTGTTGAAACAGATTGAGTACCGGCTATTTTTTCCGAGGTTGCGCGGGTCAGTTTAGATGCAACATCTGAACTGAAGGTTGCTGACAATTGATTACGTGCTTCTGCAGCAGCAATATCTTTCATCATTCCCGGGCCAGAAGCCAGCTTTGCTGAATAGCCAACAGCTTGCATATACAAACCCTCTGCTGGCTGATCACAAATCCAGGTTGGGGCAGACTTTGTTGGTGCATCAGGGAATACGCAGTCGTGGTAACTGATTTTCTCTGTAGTGGATGCACAACCGGAAAATACTGCTGATAAAACAAGGATGGATAGTTTAAATTTCATGGTTTTGTTCCTTAAAACACATTCAGACTTTTATTGCAGCGACCTAAGAACCAATAGAAACCTTCAGGACAGCGGTCATGCTCAATTTTGACCACATCACCTAGCTGCAGTTTATTTATCATTGCTTCTTTTTCCACCAGAACATAAGAACCGTTGTTATCAATGTCTTTAGTAATAGTGCCTTCGGTGATCAGTATCTCTTCAACAGTTTGCTCATTCGTCAAAGGATTTTGTTTTAGTTCCCGTCTGAAAAAATTGACTTTAGCTCCTGCTTTGGCACCTTTGCTATTACTGAGAGTGGTACGGAACAGGGCTTCATCTTTTTGACCAGGTTTTTGTCTGCGCTCTAACACAAAGAATGGTGGGACTAATGTATTCAACAATTTATATTGATGTTCACGCACCGCCACACTGCTGGCATTTTTCAGGAGTGAATCGACCTGCCCTTCGGAAATGGGGCATTTGCTGTTATTGGTTTCGGTCTCGCTGCTGCTACGGCCATCAAATTCAAAGGTGCCCATTTGAGACATTTCTGGCAGGCGATATACTCTGATATGTAAAGTGACATCCGCGCGGAAGTCGCAGCTTGCAGGGGTGACATGTGTTTTTCCTTTTTTATCTGTCCATGAATCCCGTTCAGAAAAGGAACTGCTATACCCACCTTTCACTACTTTTGCCATGACGGCAATATCTGCAGCCTGAAGCCCTGAGGTGCGGTATTTGCCGGTTTTTTCTGCAACCAGCAGTTCGTCACGCATTTTGAGCGCAATGTCGCGTTCGATCATGCTATTTCCTGCGCTCATCATAGCTTGCTCAAGCTCGTTATAGCTGGTGTAAGCTGCAGAAGCATGATGTGCTTCTGCATATTCAAAAGGCAGCATAATAATTCGGTGTTCTGTTTTCAGATCATCGGCGGATGGTGCCATCACAGCTTTGGGAATATTCACTGCTTGTGTATCGGCCAAATTTGGCCCGCTCTGGCCATTCGAAACACATCCTGTTAATACTCCGATGGCCAGAGGCAAAGCAAATAATATTTTTGGGTTGATCATAGTTACATCTCCGTTGTTTTATTGGTTTTGTCCTGATTGCCGCAGTGACAGCTATGCTGCAGGCAAAAGGAGCTAAAAGTGCATAATCCTGAAGTTTGTTTCACTCAGGCTACTTTTAGATGTCCAGCCCTACTACCTGAAAAAGGCCGCGACTTTCCAGATCGCTTACAACAGCGCTCACACTTCCTTCGTCTGCAGACTTGTGACTTGCAATAGAGGTGACCTGGACATTTTTTTCAGCTGTGGCTATTAAACTTTTTTTCTCAAGCACTTCATAAACAAGCTTTAAGCTGCTTACATACTCACCAAACATCAGATCGTGCTCAATGCTGTGCTGATAATTAATAGTTAAGTGGCAATTTGAACTACAGCTGACAAAGCCGATTTGATTAAACTGCTGCAATAAGGCTCTGTTAAGTTTGGGCAGTGACCCTTTGATGGCAACACGCATAGGCTGTTGTTCCAGGCGTTTTTTGAGCAAATGATGAAGATCCTTCCCTGGTGCCAGGCCATTGAGTGCAAACAGCTTCACGCTAAGGTTTCTGTTTTGTTCAGCAAGAGGTAATGCTTTTTTTAACGCAAGCCATTGCTGGAAATCGACGATAGTGTGTGCCGATAGCATAGGATCTAACTTGCTTGCTGTTTCAATAATCTGGTTACGCCACAAAGTGGCCAGCTTCTGCCTGCTCAGCTGTATCAGGGCAATAGTCTGTGATTTGGTTACTTTGCTATTCACTAATTGAAATTGACTGAGTTCAGTGTCTCCGATTTCACTGCGGATTTGCCTGCGAACTGAATCACTGTAAGCCACACCTGTGTCCTGAGTTATACGGTCCAGTGAAGATGATATTTGGGTGCTTAGTTTGCCTGCTATATCAGCCAGAGCCTGTTGTTGGGCTTCAGCTAACGTATTGCCCTGACCCAGACCATAGATAAATTGTTCATTATCTTCAGGTGGGCTTTCCCACCACTGTTCAGCCGCAGTGTGAAAAGAGCCGGACAGGCCAATCAGTAAAACGAACAAAGCGCTTCGGATATGCATTATAAAGACGCTCCTTGTGCAAAGTAGGCGTGAAACTCATAGCGGGTCAATAACATGTCTGCGGCCTGTTCCAGGGATAACTCGCCCACAGAATAAACATTAGGTATCAGCATTTTCCGAAGATTTTCGATAGTGCCAAGCAATTGTTCATCGTCAGAACCTTGCATCATTTTTTCATTGATTTGATCCAGCAGTGGGTACCCCTGCGTCGCGGCTCCATATTCAACAAAACCAAGTTGCAATGCGAAAAACATTCCTTCGCGGCCTAAGGTTGCTTGTTCAAGGTAGTATCTGAGGTTGGCGGTATCGGTTGTAAATACGCCGTCAAATTTCTGCATTGTATGAAGTGGCGTAAGATTTAAAGTAGCCTTAGAGAAACTGATGACAGGTTGAAAACCGTCAAGCAAACTGACAATTTGATAAGCAGTGACGCGCTGGTTATCCACAGCAAGGGTCAGCAGGAATTTGTCGTTGTTGTAATACCTGTACTGGGATTTTGAATGGGTCTGACTCACTTTAATCAGTTTCGCCGGACCGAAAATGCTTTCTAAATAGGGCAGGTTTGCACCCACTCTTACATGAGAAAGTTGTTTTAGTTCAACCTGATCAGTGAAATGTGTCACGAAGCCTTCATATGCTGAAGTAACTACGTCACGAAAATCAGCCCATTGACCTACAGTTAAAATAATTGCGGCCAGGGTGAAAGCAACAGAGCGTATTTTTGTAAAGAAATTATGACTAACAGAGACTGACAAATCGCATCCTTGCAATGTTTATTAAATATCCTTGGTGCTTGTTTTAGCACATATAAATTGCGATGAAAACAAATAATCTGCTGAATCCAGTCAGATCGATCAGAAATAAAACCACAACCTTGATTTGCACCAAAGCTGTGGTTGTTTTTTTATAAATCCAGGGCCAGTATTTTTGAACGGCGTTGGTAGTTGTACAACTGTTGTTTTTTCTCGGGCAAGTCCTGCACTGTCACCAGTTGAAAACCATGTTCCTGAAACCAGTGAATACTGCGGGTCGTCAGTGCAAACAGGCGATAATACTTACGCTGCCGCGCCAGTTGAATAATGTTTTTCAGCAAAGCGCTGCCACGGTCTGCATCACGGTATTGTTCATGCACAGCCAGGCAGGCAAATTCACCTACATTTTCTTCCGGGAATGGATATAGCGCAGCACAACCAATAATTAAACCATCACGTTCAATCACCACAAACTGATCAATTTCCATTTCCAGCTGTTCGCGTGAGCGGCGCACTAACAAACCTTGTTGCTCCAGCGGCCGGATCAAATCCAGAATACCGCCAATATCTGTGATGCTGGCGGCACGTAAACGTTCTGCCGCTTCGGTGACAATTTGAGTACCAATACCATCACGGGAGAATAATTCCTGCAGCATAGCGCCATTTTCGCCGTAACTGACTAAGTGACAACGGGGCACACCAGAGCGGCAGGCTGTGATAGCCGCATGTAAAAAAGCCACAGTAGCAGTGCAGGCGTCTGCTTTTTGTTCCATTTGCCACATTAAGTGTTCGGCATAGTTGGGCATCAGTTCTGCCGTAATATCGCCATCGTCGGCCACAATGCCGCCGGCTTCGTTAAAGCCGATAATTTTTTCTGCTTTTAGTTTAATAGCCACCTGAGTGGCAATTTCTTCGGCTGTCAGGTTAAAACTTTCGCCTGTCACTGAAGCTGCAACAGGACCCATCACCACAATACCGTTATTGTCCAGCTGACGGCGGATACCCTGAACATCAATACGGCGCACGCGGCCGCTATGTAAATAGTCGATACCGTCTTCCACACCCAAAGGTTGGGCTATGACAAAGTTGCCGCTGACCACGTTAATTTGTGCATTGTGCATGGGTGTATTGCTTAAGCTCATCGACAAACGAGCGGTAATATCCAGCTGCAAAGCACCCGCGACTTGTTTGATCACCAAAAAAGCATCGTCGTCTGTGACCCGGACGCGATTGTGGTACTCGCAATTTAAGCCGGCTTTTTCCAGGGCTTTATTAATTTGCGGCCTGGCACCATACACCAGCACTATTTTAATGCCGAGGGTATTAAGCAAAGCTATGTCATTAATAATGCTGCGAAAGCCTGGCTGATCTATGGCTTCACCACCCAGCATCACCACAAAGGTTTTACCACGGTGAGAATTCACATAAGGGGCGGACTGACGAAAGCCATCAACGAGTTCTGTAGTGCGCACTATGGTTTTGTTTCCTTCTGGCAAAAACAAAAAATAAGATTAGGGCTGCCTTGTGACAGGAATACGACAGTAGCTTAAGCATAGCAAACTAATGCAGAAGCCATAGCTGACGCAGTATAGGCAGCACAAATGAGCGCGCACTTTAAACAATTTTGGATAAATAACCAACAGTTTATTTGTGCCTGGAAGGTGTTTTTGTATAAATCATTATATATCAATGCTTTATTGTTGCACTGCTGTTGGTTGTTATTCATCTTTGTGGGTTGTTATGTCTTTTTGGTGAATTAATATTAATGCCTGCCCTTTAAAAAGGGCAGGCAGGATTTTGCTGTAAAGTAGCAGCAGCGATTTGGCGTAAAAACTGTTGCTGCTCAGCAGGTATGGGGATCTGTGGGAAATACCCCAATGATTCGGCGTTGTTTCCAGTGATGCTTTGATAAAACACCAAAGCCGTCAGAAAAGTACCGGCCAAAGCCGCATGATTGCCATCCGCTTCATGCAACACCATCCTGGGTTCCAGCTGCCATACCTTGTCCCAGGCCAGGCCAACAGGTGCAATACAACCTGGTTCAACGGCCACTATAGTCTGATGCAACTGATGCACGCGGCTGCCTTCTGTGCTATTACCGTCCTGACCATGTTCCGGAAATAACACTGGGGTAGCATCCTGGCCTTTTACTGCTCTGAGCCAAATCAGACTGTCATCTATTGGATAACTGTTCAAACCTGTAGTGGAGTATTTCTGGCCCTGTAAGATGACATGAGTCCAGTTGCGGGATTGCATAAAGGCCAAATCCACTTTGTTGTATAAACGCTCATCCAGATAAGAACCATCGCCAGCCAGAGTAATATCCACCACTGCCCCAGGCCGCCCGGCCAAAATAAACTGCCGGATCAGTCCGGTTAGGTTATGGGAACGTACATGGCTGTTACCAAATACCAGAATTTGATAATGATCCACATAGCGGTTGTCGGGCACTTCGGCACCCACAGGAAAGTTGAGATCAATTCGTTGATCCGGAGCTCCCTGAGTGGTACTACCCCCACAACCTGTCAGCAGCAAGCTGTTGCAGCTAATCATTACATAAATGAAACAGAGGAAGATTTTGCTCATTGTGAAACTCCGGCTTGCTGAAAATTAGTCAGTATTATCTGAACCAGAGCTTTAAAAGGCATTACTTTTACAGGATGAAAAGCTGATTAATAAATGACAGCAGGCCAGCCTGATACTTCATGACCAGAATGGGTAAAGTCGCTTTCCGGTAATGCAGTGAAAGCATGCCGCAGGTATAAAACAACACATCCTTTTTTTCACACTAAATACTCCTGATACTTTTAGTTGTGTAAGTTTTGTTAAAACAAATAAATTTGAATTTTGTTCCAGGTTAGCCGGTAATTTTTTCAGTTTTCGCCACTATTATTATAAATTTATTTAATTTCATGTAGTTACCCTCACCTGTTCACCTTTTAAGAAAAAGTGGGTGCTGAGCCTATCATTTGTTGTCCTGCTTTTCTTCTTTTATGTTGCCTTGTGGTTAAGGTTTTGGTTGCCATTTGCACAAAAGGTCTGCCTTTCATTTTCCTTCGCGCTCGAGCTGAACGGCCGCTTTGTGAACGATCCTGTAACTCAACCAGCCTTTTAAACCATTAGCCTCAAAACTCAGGGATGAATCCTCGATGATCAAAGCGATTTTTCGTTTAATTGCCTTATGTGTGTTATTAACATCCGTTCCTGTAAAAGCGGACGCTAGCCAGTACAGCGTATTTACCGATGCGGCTGGTAATATTTATTTAAAGGCGCCAGAAAAATTTGTTTTGATCCATTCTGATGTTTCAGTGCCTTTGTTTGTCCCTCCTAAAAACGGTTTGCTGAAACTTTCATGGATAAGCGGCTCCTGGGTAGTGCAGGAATTAACTTTGTCTCAATGGAATGCGTTAAATCTCAGCCCGGGCAATGCTTTGGTGGACCAGATGCGGTTCGGCGATATAGATGGCGATGGTGTCTTGGATCTGGTGATGACGCTGAATAACTCTCATCATCCTGCTCTCTCACTGACGAATTTAAAAGGCAATGCAGTTGTCCGATCGTTAAATACAGGTTACCTGAGTCCGGCCTTTGTACTTCAGGATGTGAACTCAGATGGCATTATGGATATTGTGGACAATAATGCAGTTTTTCTGGGACAGCGTAATGGAACTATGCTTTTTACGGGGCAAGTAAAAACCAGTGCTGACGGTGATAATCCGGGCTTAACCGCTGCCCAATTCAGGGTAGATGAATCGGGTCAGGCTACTTATCAAATCCCTGTTGCCATTCCGGCCGGTATCGCAGGAGTTCAACCCAGTGTTTCTTTAAGCTACAACTCAGGTGCAGGAGAAGGTATAGCGGGCATGGGCTGGAATATTTCAGGCCTGTCTTCTATTCATCGTTGTGCAAAATCTATAGTGCAGGACGGAGCTATTTCTGGTGTTTTCATGAATGCCAATGATGGGTATTGTCTGGATGGCCAGCGGCTGATACTGACAGCTGGTACTTATGGTGCAGCCGGCTCCACCTATCGGCTGGAAATCGACGATTTTTCAGTGATTACAGCGATCCGCCAGGATACTTCAGGCTCAGGGCCACAAGGTTTTGAAGTTCAAACCAAAGCCAAAGAAACTATGTATTTTGGCAACACTGACTTTAGTACATCCGATGCAGATGCCTTTGTAGAACCCGGCGGTAAAGCAGCAGGTTCAGTAGCAAGCAGCTGGGCACTCAAAGGCATCAAAGACGGTTATGGCAATTATATTGAATATGTTTACCGTAAAGGCGGTTTGATAATTCCGGGAACTGGTGCAGTTGAGTCTGCTGGCGTCTTTGTGATCGACAGTATTCGTTATACAGGCACATCAAGTGCAGCACCTTTTGCTTCGATCAATTTTAATTACGATACCCATCCTTCCCCCAGAGCTGGTTTTGGTTATGGTGGCAGTTTTTATCAAAAATACCGGCTGGAAAGTATCAGTGTTTTACTGGATGGTGAAGCATACCGCTATTACGATCTGGGGCACGATAACAGTCAATATGGTTATCTGGATTGGGTGCAGGAGTGCCTTGCTGCAGACAGAGTCAGTTGCCGGAATGCGTTGACTTTTGACTACCATAAACAAAGCAATACTTTGGCGTTTAATGCCTCAGAGTCCATGAGTTCAAAGCTAAAAAGCACAAGCCAGTTTTTTGATATTAACGGGGATGGCAGGGCTGACATGGTTTATACCTCTGCGGATGGCAAAACCTTGTATATCAAAATGGCTAAGGCTGAGGGCGGCTTTGGCAGTGAAGAGGTGATCACATCAAAACTTGCTTCTGCTGAACTGATTAACTTTGTGGATGTAAATGGCGATGGCAATATTGACATTTTTTATCCGGAAGACAGCAGTTGGAAGTTTGCTATTTATCAGCCTACTACTGAGAATGTTCCGATTCGATGCACGCGTAAAGACGACGCTGTATGTAAGCCAGGTCAAAGTTATAGTTACAGCTATACCTTCACTAAAAAGATTGTTCCTGGCTGGACTTACAATGCCACTGCTCTGGAGACCTATAAAAACAGATTTTTTGCCGATGTAAATGGCGATGGTTTAATGGACTGGGCGGGTTTCTCAGGCAAAGCATTAATAGCTTTTTTAAATGTGGACAAGACTTTCTCGCCAACCCAAACAGTAGTTTACACCGCCCCAGATGCCGCTTGGCCTGCAGGAGCCAATACCGCTGTTCTCAGTCGGGTCATTAGCGGTGAAAAAGTGCCTGTTGGTGATTTCAATGGTGACGGTGTATCCGACATGATTGTGAAGCTAAGCACCTATGCAAGTTGTGGCGCGCAATGCAGTATACCTACGAATAAGACGGTTTTATTCTATAGCAAAGGTCCAAATGACTACGGTTACCAGGAGTTTACCCTGGCTGGAGCCGATCACAGAACTGCCGACCTAAACGGCGATGGTTTATCCGATTTAATGTATATCCATAACAACGCCTGGAAATACCAGTTATCTACAGGGCAAATGGGATCTGCAACTTCAGCTTTTTCTGCGCCTGTCAGTTTGAGTTTATCTGCTGTCAGTACAACAGAAGACTACAAGCATTTAGTGCAGTTGGCCGATCTGGATAACAATGGTAAAGCCGACATTCTGGCGATCGAGTCTACCAGCATAATCCGCTATTTCTGTCGTGATACCGGAGGGGCTATTCCTTACAGTCAATTAATGACAGAAAGTGCCTCAGTAGCTGGCCCCAACGAGTTTGAACATGATGGCCCTGTCTGTCCGGATCTTTCCCAGGCAAGGCAAGAACCTTCAACCTTTAATAGCGTGATGATACTGACAAGCACTTTTGATACTGAAGGTAACTTTGGTTTCAGTGAGGTGCAAGAATTAGCCGCTTTTGTTCCTGTGAACAAAGAAACTGTCATTCGTCTGGCGGATATTAACGCAGATGGTGACACAGACTTACTCTTTACCAACAGTAAAGCAACTGAGGATGCCAGTTGGACTGCTTACCATAACAATATGTCGAACAAGCAGCTTTTATCAAACGCCTCCCCTGCTGCAGACTTTGCTGGCATTCCAAAACACCAGTTAAAAAGTGTGACTAATGGCTTTGGTGTGAAAACAGAAATTAGCTACAAACCAATGACTGACAGTTCTGTTTATAAAGCAGAACCTACGATAAATAGCTCAGGAGAACTGAACCCTGACTATATTTCGCCTAAATACGGTATGTGGCTGGTTGATACTGTGACTTCTCAAACGAACGGCAGCGGTTCTTCTGTCGAGACAGTGGGTGTCAGTTACAACTATGCAGGCTACAGGCTGCACAAAAAAGGCTGGGGCGCTTTGGGTTTCGCCAGCCTCACCACCAAAGATCTGCAAAGTGGCATTGAAACAACCACAGAATATGATCAGAACTGGCCCTTTATCGGAAGACCAGTCAAAACAACCAGTACGCTTGGTTCTCTGTTACTCAGTGAAGCAACGTCTACCTGGACTCAGGGAGTCAGCGCCAGTGGCGGGCCTTATGTGTATCTGGACAACTCAGTTGAAAAAGGCTGGCAAATTGACAGCGCCAATACGCGGCGTTTTGTCAGCCACATAGTCACCAGTAATGTCTATGACAAAACATCAACAGGAGCTTCGTTAGCTGCATGGGGCAATTTAACTAAGTCTACGGTCAGCCTGCATGACGCAAGTGGTGCTGAGGTGCATAGCACTGAAAGTATTCATACGTATGAAGCAACAAATGTGACAGATTATTTACGTTATGGCCGTTTGTCTGCATCTGTGGTGACAAAAAAACAAACAGCGACTGATTATCAGCCTTCATCCACTCAAAGCCGTTCCAGCACTTTTACCTATGACGACTCAGGTTATTTAAAAACTGAGACTATAGGCAGCGACTGTGTGTCCACTGATGTGCCGGCTGACCTGAAAAGCAGAGCTTCAACTGGCTCCTATTGTGATAGCTCGAATATCAGCACTAAAACCTATGCCTATGACAAGTACGGTAATATAGAAACCTTGACTGTTACCGCTTCAGGCGACAGCCGTGCAGAGACGACCAGCTACAGTACAGACGGGCGTTTTGTTGTCACTAAAACCAATGCATTAAATCAGCAGGAACAGTATTTATACAACGGCCATAGCTCTGCCAGAGGCATAGTGTATTCGGTGACTTCGACAGGCCCTAATGGTGTCAGTTCGACCACTCATATGGATGGTTGGGGACAAGGTTTTCAAGTCACCTCTGCGGATGGTAATGTCAGCACCACAGAAACCTTGTTGTGCAGCCCCAATCTGTATGGCGGTATCTGTGGTACTCAGGGTTTATTGCTATCCAAAACTGTTACACCAGGTGCGCCAACCACTTTTGTAGTGACAGATCAATATGGCCGCAAAGTTCGGCAGGCCAGCACGACTTTTGCTGCTGCGGATTCCTACAGCTATGTTGACTTTGTGTATGACAAGCATGGCAATCTTACTCAGCAATCTGATCCTTATTTTAATATTGCCGAGAGAAAGCTAACGATTTTTGCATTTGATACATTCCAACGCCCAACAAAAGTGACTTATCCGGGCGGCGTAACTTCACAAGTAAGATATTGGGGATTACAAACGTCCACTGTGGATGAGAATGATTTTTGGCGTGATGAATATAAAGATGTGGCAGGCAGAACCATCAGTACTACAGATCCTTATAAATCTTCGTCATCTGTGAATGTTGTGACGTTCCGTTATTCCGCTTTTGGTGATCTGCTTACTCAGTCAGTTACTGTAAATACTTCTGCGGGGGCGAATTATCCTGCTCCGCCTGGCGGCATCAAACCTCCAGAGGATGGTATTGACCCTCCAACACCTCCTGCCCAAGATTTTATGAGTTTTGCATACAGCACTCAGTCTGCGACGGGCACGTCTCAGGTCGTTACTATTACCCATAGCTATGACAGTTATGGCCGGAAATTATCGACACAAGACGCAACCAAAGGCACATGGTATTACGGCTACAACGGATTTGGCGAGCAGGTTGCACAGCTCAATGGCCGCAATGAATCCAGCACACTGGAATACAACCAATTGGGGCAGCTGGTTGCAAAACTGCAGCAACGCAGCCTGAATGAAGGGGGTGGTTTTGATAAAACCTGTTATAGCTATGGCAATAATCCAGCGCAGAAAAACGTCGGTAAACTAGTACAAACAGCACAATATTCTATTAGTGCTGATAACACCTGTGCTGCTCTGGCCGCAACTACAGCCCGCTATAGTGAAACTCAAAGTTATGATCTGTATGGCCGCCCTGCCAGTTCAGAGCAAAAACACAGCGGTAAAACCTTTACGCAAGCCACCCATTATGACGCCTATGGCCGGGTGAGCCTGCAAGTGCTGCCTTTAGGCAGGGTCATTAGCCTCGAGTATCAAAATGGTTACCAGAAGGGTCTTTATGAATACCCGGCCAGAACTTTATTAAGTGAAGTAGAAAGCATGGACGCTGCAGGCCGTGTCACACAAGAGAAGTTATACGGTGGAACCAGCAGAGCAACAGCCTTTGATCAAGACCGTGGTTTTATCGACAGCATCACTGTGTCTAAGGGCAGCTCTTCAATTTATAACGTGAGCTATGACTACGATAATAAAGGCACAACGGAACTCAGAACCAGCCATTATTATGACCAGAATCATGTACTGAGCCAGACCATCAGCGAAGACTTT
>JAHKAA010000078.1 GCA_018825965.1 Gammaproteobacteria bacterium | reverse complement strand
GGGAAAAATAAAACTATTGCACACGGATTAGGGCGCGTAATGGACGGAAAAATTTTATTGAAATTTATCAATAAATAATATGCGAATATGTATTCCTAGTTATAAACGCGCGGACGATTGCAAGACAGCTAACTGGTTGAAATCGGCTAGTATTTTTGTTCATTCGTTCGAGGCACAAGAATATCGAAACAATTTTATGAACGAAGTTGTGGAAATCCCTGACGACCTTGCGGGGCGCGGAATGGCGGTGATTCGTAATTTTATTCTAGAATATTGTCACGAAAAAAACGAAAAAAATATTTTAATGCTAGATGATGATATTCGCGAATTTGGTTTTTACCAAAAAGAAAAATGGCATGTATTAGACGAAGAACGATTTTTGATTTTTGCGCAAAATGCTTTTCTTATGTGTGAGGAATTGAAAACGAAGCTCTGGGGGGTGAATGTTGTGTGGGATAAAAGATTTTATCGAGAGAATTTGCCTTTTTCTTTTGGAAATATTGTTCTGGGACCGTGCTGTGGAATTGTTTATGATGAAAAAATGCGCTTTGATGAACGACTGGGATTGAAAGAGGATTATGACTATTCAATACAAGCATTGAATAGATATAGAAAAATTTTGAGATTCAATAAATATTTTTACGTCATGAAACATATTACGTCCAGCGGTGGATGTAGGGTATACAGAAATCAAGAAAAAGAAATTGAACAATCACAAACACTACAAAAAAAATGGGGTAGCCGTATTGTTAAAATTGAAAGGAAGGCGCAACACGGAAATGTCTCAATCAATCCGTTAATAAATATTCCGATTAAAGGAGTATAAAAATATGGCTGAAATAACAGGGAAACCTAACTTTTCTATACTTCCGGTGTATCAATATTTTGCGATGACGCGCAAATATAGGGGTATTCCCTATGCAAGAATTGTGGAAGAGATACTCGAAAAATATGATGTTGAAGTTAGTGAATCAACAATAAAATATTGGTTTTATAAAAATGGCCCTTTAAAGACTTGCTATGAAGAATTTGCCGCACAAGAAACGGAATTTGAAATTGAATTGACGCATAGTTTATTGAAATCGTATTTGTCACCGGCGGCAAGGACATTGGGGTTGGGGCTTGCGGGGCAGGCAAATGCGATACAAATTGCGGCCGCAAAGGAAATTTTGGAACGAGGAATCGGAAAGGTTAAGGACGAAATGGATTTGCGACATTCTGGCACTGTTGGGGTCGCCATGCTCGATGTATTGCAAGCATTAAAAGAGGTTAAAAAAGAAAACTATGCAACTGACGCGGGAGCAAATCAAAATAATAATCAGGGCGCAGGATAGTTTTGAGGTTTTTGTAAATGAGATTTTTCCACATAGCACGGGTCTTTTTCCAAATGGTTTTATTCGCGGTTCTTACGTAAACGATATTTGTGCACTGTTGCAGAATAATAAAAAGACTGTTCGCGTCTCGGCGCGAGACCATTTCAAGTCGACAGCTTTTTATGCGCATTTTATGTGGAAAATACTTTGTTCGTTCGGGCAAAGTTTGGAGGCTCATTTTTTCAGTTATCAAAATGCAATGGCAAGATATCATATTGAAAAAATAAAATCGGCAATAAAAACGAACGAATTTTTTGATGACTTGCGAGATAAAAAGCTGACGGCGGAAAGTGTTGTCTCATATACTTGGGACGGGCAAAACTATATTACGTTAAAACCGCACGGATTATTGGAATTTAAACGCGGTATTCATGCGCCATTGATTTATGTTGATGACCCTTTTCAAGACCCGGCAAATAAAATGGTCGCAACTATTGTCTATAAAATAAATGATATTTTCCGTTCGCAAATCCTTGATATGGTTCAAGATGAATTGCATATTTGTGGAACTCCGCAAACGAATGAGGATTTTTTTTTCGATAATGCTTTGATGAAGTCTTTTGCAACAAAAATAAGCCCGGCGATTGTAGATGAAAAAAATAAAATCCCTTTGTGGCGAGAGTGGAAAAATTGGGAACAGTTGCAACAGATACGAAGAGAGCGCGGAGAGAAAACTTTTTTGCAGGAATACCTTTGTATGCCGACATATACGGCAAACGCGTTCATTGATAAGAAAAGACTTTTTGAATTAGTAAATGTAAATTTGAAAAATCATAGCGCGATGATGAGGCGCGAAACAAAAAACAGCGTTGTTGCCGGCTTTGATGTCGGGAAAAAATCTCACCCCAGTCACCTTGCTGTTTTTGAGATAATAGACGGACATTTTGTTCAGCTCCATTCGATGTTCATGGACGGCTGGGATTATGTGCGGCAAGTTGAATACTTGAACGAGGCTATAAAAAATCTGGGAATTGATGTTTTATTTTATGACGCGACGCGCGGAGAATTTGAAAGTTTTGTCGAGCAGGGAACTTTGAGTGATAAAGCGAAACCGATTGTTTTTAGCATGAAGACAAAAAACTCAATGGCGGCGCAACTTGATAAGCATCTTACAAATGGAACGATTGAGTTTATAAATGATTCCCGGCAACTTGCGCAAATGCTAGTGGTAACAAATGACTTGAACGCGATTGAAACTCCGGCGGGACATGGCGATAGTTTTTGGTCGATTGCTTTATCTCTTAATTTCGAGAATGAGCCGGCTCAACCCTCGATAATTATTCTATGATTGGAATTGTTTTACATTGCGCGAATGCGAATTGCCAAAAACTGTTATTAAAAGACGCTTGCTTTTTCCCCGGCTGTTCGCTCAAAGTAAAATGTTTTCATTGCGGGCACTTGATTTCGATTAAAGTTGAAAAAGATAAAATATACTTAAAGGATGTCGATACTAGCACGCCGGAGATACGCACATTTTAGCCCTTGCGCGGATTCTGATTTGTGTTATAGTTAAAATATAATAATTACCGATTAAAAAGTGGACTATGCGAGCCTCTGGTGGCTTCGTTTTTTTTTATGAAGAAAACAAAGAAAAATAATATCGACATAAAAGCGGTCGCGAAAGCGAATGATAATTTTAGTTTGTTAATGGGACATGATAGTTTGCTCGATAGAGCGTATCCATTGCGAAAAACAGGAGACTATTTAAAAGCGGCAAAAGGTTGGGTTTATGCTTGCACAAATGTTATTGCGGAAGAGGTCGCGGGAATTGAGTTGAAGCTCTTTGAAGTTAAAAAAAACAAAGTGGAAGAGGTGCAAGAGCATGACGCGCTTGACTTGCTTTACAGAGCAAACAATTTCACAACTAAGTTTGATTTATTTTATGCTACGCAACAAATGCTGGAATTGGC
>JAHKAA010000079.1 GCA_018825965.1 Gammaproteobacteria bacterium | reverse complement strand
TATAAGGTTGAGCAGGATCTTTACTTAGGTTCTTCAATCCTACCTTAATATTCTTCATCAGTCCCTTAACCACCTCAGGCAATTCATTAACAGGGATCATCATGTTAAGCTGGGTCCCACCTTTATCAATAGGCTTTAATGCAGTTTCTGGAGCATATCCATACTGCCCCTTATCTTCAGAAGGTCTTTCTTTTCCACCCCAAGCTTTCTTAAACTCTATATTATCTTCTTTAGTCCACTCAGCAAAATACTGTAGCATTTTATGAGGCCCACTTTGCTTCTCTCTCCCTGTTAACGTAACAACTCTATTTCCATATAGAAACTTCTTAGCCTGCCTAACTGCTTCAGCTATATCTATTTCCATATTCAACTGTGTCCCACCATCAGTTCGTTTTAAATTCAAACGGTCTTTTTGTTCCAGCTCAGAAATTACTCTATCAGCCCTTTGCCTCCATGTCTCACCTTTTCGTGGTAGTGATCTAATGCTTTCTCCACTTCCCCTGTATATATGGGAGAAGGCATCTTCTGAAGCATTAGCAGCAACCAGTTCATTATATTGTGCTCTAAGTTCTTGTATATAAGATATTGTCTTTTCTTTAGGGCGGCCTGCTTCCCTCGCCCACTTAGCTGCCTCCCCTACCACCGCTTTAAAGTTCCTAAAAGCCTCCGGCCTACCAAACTCATTAACTAATTCATCTGCCCTTCTGCTCAATTCATCTAGGCCTAGCCTAACTTTATCAATCGGAACTTTCTCTCCATTAAGCCACAAGTTAACATCGTTGATTAGTTTCCCTACCATCAAGTCAGGATCACTAACAATATTATTAACTCGTTCTAGATAAGTATCACGAAGTTGTTGAGTAGATGATAAGTTAGAGTTTCTGAAGGGATGCCCACCTCGTTCAGGCTGAGGAAGTTCAAACTCAGGCTCAGCTTCCTTCTCAGTCACCTTAACTTTCGGCTCACGGATATATCTACCATCTTCCCTCTTTACAAAGTCTATCTGTCTATCAAAGAACCCAGCCGCATCTACAACAGGACTTGTCTCTATTCGTAAATTATTTTGATCTGCAGCCTGTCTAATTTGATCTAGGATTTTAGTTCCCTCTCCTTGCCGTCTTAAATCCTTAGGAATTTTTATAGTATCTAGACTAATACCTTGTGTTCCATCAGGATAATATATTGCGGAGAACTTAAAAGGCACATTAGGATAGTCAGACTGCACCTTTTCCTGTAAAGCAGGTACTACATCTATTGCTTTCCCTTCTACTCTCTTCCTCTTAGCCCTTTCCACTGCCGCTTGAAGCTTCCTAAGCCTATCTTTCTTCGGATCAAGTGGAGTTTTACTAATCTCCTGATCAACAATAAGTAACTTCTGTCCTCTCCCCATCCCTTGAATATCCTTCTCATCATATCCAAGCTCTTCCAACTTATAATCGTAGTATTCATCACCAGTTGTTTCGTCAATAACTTCTTCAACGATAGATTTTTCAACCTTACCCTCAACCTTCTCTACTCCTTTAGGACTTACAGCCACTACACCTTCAGGAGCCTTCTTCATCTCCTCAATTCTCTTCAATGCGAACTTGTGAGTGACTACATCCCCTCTCTCATTATACCAGTAGTCACCAACCTTCTCATACACTCTACCTTTCTTACTAGTAAACGTAAACTCAGGCGCTACACCTACTGGTCTAACCTTCGCTGCACCTGTAGGTTTAGGTACTCCTTCTAAAGGTGGAGGGAGTCTTAACATATGAGGAGTGATTGAAGGATCACCACCAGGGACTAGCTGAGCACTTCTAAAAGGCTCAATCCCAAACATCTTCTTCGCAGCACTCCACCAAGGTTTGTCAACCATAGTCACTATCTTACTAGCTGGAATCTCAATGTCTATTCCTTGATCCCTTGCAAGTTTAACTTGGTCACGGGTTAAGTTTACGTGCTTAAGTATTTCACTCTCTACCTGCGAACCTGTTCTAGAACCTTGATACTCACCACTTCCTTTACCTCTAAAGGATTCGAAAACTTCTGGTGACACATAGACAGATTTAGGAAATCCTTGAGTTTCAGAAACTTCCCTAACAAACCTTGTGTATAAGTTCTGTACGCCTGGAGTTGCTTTCTTAGCTAAGCCACCTGAAACTATCGCCTTCCAGGATGTATCAGCTAACCAAACTAAATCCTTTATCTCTTGGCGAGTATCAGATGGTAACACATCTGCAGCACCTAACCCTGCACCTGCCTGATATTTCCTATCAGTGAACTTTGCTATAGCTGCATTCTCGACTTCATTGAGGGCCATGAAAGTGCCTACACCAAGGAGAACACCTACTGGGTGGGTTACTAACCCAGCCGTAACTCCAGCCATCATAGTGCCTTCAACAAGATCTTGAAATGTAGGTTGGTCTCTAGGTACTATAGTCTTCGACAATGTACTTAAGTTATCATAAGCTTCTTTATAGCCTATCCCCAGTGACTCAGCCATATTATAGGCGTTCTGAGACTTAGCATTCTCCGCTGAAGTGTCCTTAGTAAACTGAGAGACTTCATCCCATACTTTACCAAACACACCTTTCTCTTCAGGCCTAAAGGTAGAGATAGAAGGTCCTTGAACTGGCTCGTCAGGTGTTTCAAAGTCTATATTAGCAAAGTCACTAGGCTTAGCCTCTTGCCTAACATCCATAGGATTAGCTGGCGCTTTAGACTCAAAGTCTAGGTTATCAAAATCTATCTCAGGCTTAGCTGGGTTAGGCTTAATATAACCAACTAACTTCGGATCAAGTATATTCTCCATCGTAATGATAGGCATTGTTACTATCTCCTTACAGTAGGTAAGTAACCATACTTGTTATAGAAAGCAGATTTAATCTTAAGCACTGCTTCTTTATCACTCCCTGCTTTGTCTATGAACTCAAAATATTTAGACTCAATCTGGTTCTTCCAAGAGTTAGCCATGTTCTCCGCATCATTGATAGCCTTTAAAGGATGCACGTTGCCTTCTCTAAGCTCATTAAGAATAGACTGAGCCTTCCTATGAGTGGCTTGGAGTTCAGGCGTAACAGCCCACATGCCAGTGGGGTCTAACTTCCCATATCGTTTAGTGAGTTCATTCGTGGCAGTCGTCCAAGTCATAGGTGCAGGAGTTTTCTCTGCCTTGCTGATGGTAGCTAAGTGTTCTTTCCACTGAGGATAAGTTCCAGCATAGCCACCTGCTTTGACCTTCTTAAACTCATACCAGTCGGAAGGATCCTTCACCCACTCTTCATACGATCCTGTATACCCACCTACATTCTTAGCTGCATTGAATTCTTTAAGTGAAGTTGGCGGAACAGCTTGAGCTGAAGCTAAGGACTCCATGTCTTTTAACATAGCATCTTCTGTCCCTTGCTTCCTTGCATTAAGCAGTTCAAGTCGCGTCTTCTGATCAGGTGTGAGAGTGTTGAATTCCCTGACAGTCATTAAACTTCCATCAGGTTTAGAGACGGTAAAAGGATGAGGTTTATCAAGAGCTTCACTAGCTTTAGTTCTAGTCTCTGATTCTTTAGTAAGGGCTTCTCTGTTAGCTTTAATACTTGGCTCTGCCGCAGCCTTTCTAGCCTCTTCAGTATCTGCTCTCTTACCCGATGCTATAGTGTTCTGAATAGTGAAGGCTTTGTAAAGACTATCCATCACATCTGAGACTTTCTTCTGCCCTAGTTCTTCTCTCTTCACCTTCATTGCTTCTATACCTAATGCACCTTGCAGTGCACTAGACATTATTTCAGGAGTCAGGCCAGCCAAGTCTGAAGCGGAAGATAAAGACTGGCCCTCAACGAAAGGGTTTCCCACCCCACTCGATCCGTAGCGGATGCCTCTAGAATTACCAGACGCATCGAGAATAGGTGCGACTTCAGGG
>JAHKAA010000003.1 GCA_018825965.1 Gammaproteobacteria bacterium | reverse complement strand
TTCTAAAGCGACAACAGTTAACGCGGCATAAAGCGCTTTTAGCCCCGCCCGAAGGGAGTCGCTGGGCGATTGCACTGCGGTGTTAGCCTGTCTCACAAGGTAGTCGACATTGCTTCGCCAGGCTGCCTTGCATTGCAAGCGTCCAGCGGCTCTGAAACTCGCATCTTGAGGTCACTTGGGTATACAACCCTGGAACCCGCTGGACGTGCGCTGGGTAAGTCCGGAGAAAGCTGAATTTATCCGGCTGCATCATCACAATGGCGAGGAAGAACAAAAACTTCAGAGCCTGGAACTGCAACAAGGCACATGGCAACTGCTGTAGCCCCCATTTCGTTTTAGTGCACATACTGACGGCTGGCTGGTAAACGCGATAACTGCCAGATTTTGTACCTTTGACAAACCTCCTTGTATTCAGCTCTGAGTTTGGCGGATTCCTGCAGCACTGCAATACTGGCCGGATGGTCGCCATCCAAACGCTGCAGCATTTGTTCAAACCAGTTTAAACCCTGCCTTAGCGTTGTCTGGCAACGCCGCCATCTTTGCTGCTGCGCATAGGTTTCTGCCAGATTCTGAATGGAAATCGACAAACAGAAAGTGGGTAACGACGCTTCTTCCCGGCTCAATTCTGGCGGACAGCAAACAAAAGCACAGTGATACCAGACAGGCCAGACATCAGAAATAGCCTGGCGATAAAAACTGGCCGCTGCCGCTAAATGCCGTTCGGTAAACGCCTGATTGCCCTGAGCAATGATCTGTTGCCAATTATCCATGCTTTGGTTCCAATTGAGAATTGATGTCATCTAGACTATTTCAATTGCGAATAGTTCGCAACAATATCAATGAAATTTGTCAACTCCAGAATCAGACTGTAATTCCAGATGTGAAATAGCTGTCCCTAAAATGTTAGTCCACACTCTGCAGTGCCGGTCAGGACCTGAATCAGGACCGGAATCAGGACCGGAACACCTATAAAAAACTAACAGTAATTTGAGGACAAATAGATGCAACATAAAAATCTGCTATTCCCGCTTCTGGCTTTAAGCTGTGCCGTCAGTGCTGCGGTGCATGCCAATAATCTTGCGATCACAGGCCCTGGTGCCGGAGCTGATGGCTCCAGCAAAGCCAGCGGTATCAGTTATTCAGATGTCAGAGACAACGATTTGCAAAGTTACTGGCAACCATCCGGTAACTCAAATCAACGGGTTTCGGTGAAATGGAGTTCAGCCATTCAATTGAATCAGGTGGTGCTGAAAGAATCCGGCTCAGCTGTCACTAGCTGGCGTCTGGTCAATAACGACAATGGTGCTGAACTGGCCAGCGGCAGCAATATTGGCAGCAATAAAGTGCTGAACTTAAGCACCATCAGCAGCAAAAAACTGAATCTGGAAATTATCAGCGCCAGCTCAGCCCCCCGCATTGCCGAATTTGAAGTCTATCTGAATACAGAAGGCGGCACAGATCCGGATCCTACAGATCCAACAGACCCAGTTGACCCAACAGATCCGACTGACCCGCCGCCAACAGGTGAAATCACGGCCTGTAGCGCCAGCCCACAAGGTTTTGCGTCGCTGGATGGAGGCACCACAGGAGGCGCAGGTGCCAATGCGGTGACAGTCACAGCAACCACAGGAGCTGAAATTCAGGCCGCTTTGGCCAACAGAGATTTAAACCGCCCTTTAACCATCAGAGTCAATGGCACTATTACCAGCGCCAACTCAGGGGGTGTCAGTAAGTTTGATATTAAAGATATGAATAACGTCAGTATTATTGGGGTGGGCAACAATGCCTTATTTGATGGCATAGGTATTAAAGTCTTCCGCGCCAATAACGTCATTCTGCGCAATTTAAAGCTGCGTTATGTCAATACGGGCGATAAAGATGCCATTACGCTGGAAGGCCCGGCCAGCAATATCTGGATCGATCACAACGAAATTTACAACAGCCTGGATGTGGGTAAAGACTATTACGACGAGTTAGTCAGCGGCAAAAAAGACGTAGATAAAGTCACTATTTCATACAACTATCTGCACGACAGCTGGAAAACCTCTTTATGGGGCAACAGCGATTCTGACAACTTCAACCGCCGTATTACCTTTCACCATAACTACTGGCAAAGAGTTAATTCACGCCTGCCGTTATTCCGTTTTGGCCAGGGCCATATTTACAACAACTACTACACTGAAGTGCAGGACACTGGCATTAACAGCAGAATGGGCGCTGTGATCCGTATTGAAAACAATGTGTTTGAAAACACCACTAACCCTATAGTGTCCTTTTATTCCAGCGCTTTGGGTTACTGGGATACCAGAGGCAATCAGTTCAGCAATACAACCTGGCAGGCCATGCCGGATGAAGGTGTGATTGCAGGACCCAATGTACAGCCGAATGCAGTTTTAAATCTGCCGTACAGCTTCGCTTTATTGCCCACAAACGAAGTAAAAGCCCATGTGCTAGCCAATGCTGGCGTGAATAAATGTAGTTTTTAAACACTTTCCGTTATCGGATTAAAGCTAAGAAGGGGCGGTTAAACCCCGCCCCTTCTTTTTCTCTGTCATTACATTCTGCAGGCAGAACTAGCTTAGCTGGTCTTTCACCACAGCTGTTAAGCCATTAATGTCACCCGCTTTTACACCAATTTCATTGAGCAGACTGTCCAGCAATGGAGCCTGAGCTCTGTAACGCAAAGCGCTGTTCACCACCTGATCTGGTAATGAAGCGCTTCCCTGGCTATCACCTTCTCCGGATTGAGCCGAAGTACCATTTAAACCATTCACCTGCAAAATTTTAATGTCGCTGATCTGCTCCATAGGTTTAACGCTTTGTGCAATGATTTCTGGCAGTTGCTCTATCAACGCCAAACGAACCTGCATGGCAATTTGTTCTGCAGACAGCATGTTCGCTGCGGCGTTAATGGCTTTTTTACCTTCTGCTTCAACCTGATAACTACGCTCTTTGGCTGAAGCCAACAGAATTTCTGCATCGGCCTGGCCTTGTGCAGACAACCTGTCTTTATCCGCCTGACCCTGGGCCACAACCCGCAGCGATTCCGCCTGATCTTCTGCTGCTTTTTTCTCTGCATCAGCGGCAACAATAATTTGAATCGCTTCTTTTTCTGCCTGCTGCCGCGCCATTACCAATTCAACTTGTTTAGCCCGTTCAGCTCTTTCAGTTTCACGCACTGTTACGACACTTTCTTCTTCTTTTACCGCTATAGCTCTGGCTTTATCCGCCAGCGCTTTGGCTTCAGATTCAGCCCGTGACTTTTCAGCTACCGCTATGGCTTTGTCCTGAGACGCCAGTTCTATGGCTTTTTGGCGCTCAATTTCAGCCTGCTCTAACGAACGTTGTTTAGAAATTTCCATTTCACGCACTGCACGTTCTTTTTGGATAGTTTCGTTTTCGATATCACGTTCTGACAAAATACGTTTCAGGTCAACTTCACGTTGTGAAGCAATTTGTGCTTCTTCTGCTTCTCGTTTTTTCTCTGCCTGTTCGCGGGCGATTTCCGACATTTGTGAAGCGCGGCGAATCGAAACTTCACGCTCCTGCTCTAACTTTGCGTACTCTTCTTCACGCGAGATCTGCAGTTTAGCCCGCTCTGCTTCAAGGTTTTTTTGCTTGATGGCTAAATCAGTTTCCTGCTCAATGTCGTTACGAATTTTACGACGTGATTCAATCGCCTGAGTCAGTTTAGTTAAACCTTCAGCATCAAAGGCATTTTGTGGGTTAAAGTGTTCAAAAGCGGTTTGGTCTAAACCCGTCAGCGATACAGACTCCAGTTCCAGACCGTTTTTTAATAAGTCTTCCGACACTACCTGCTGAACTTTTTGCACAAAATCGACCCGTTTTTCATGCAATTCTTCCATCGCCATTTCAGCAGCAACGGAACGTAATGCATCGACAAACTTACCTTCAACCAGTTCTTTTAACTCACTTGGGTTCATAGTTTTTAAACCCAGAGTCTGTGCCGCATTGGCAATAGAATCTACTGTAGGTTTCACCCGAACATAAAACTCAGCTGTTACATCGGCCCGCATTCTGTCTCTGGTGATCAAAGCCTGTTCGTTAGCACGGCGAACTTCCAACCTTAAGGTATTCATATTCACAGGTATAATTTCGTGCAAAACCGGCAGCACAATAGCACCACCATTCATAATCACTTTTTCACCACGAAAACCTGTACGCACAAAAGACACTTCTTTGGTTGCCCTTTTGTACAACCGGGCCAGAATAAGCCCCAACAGCAGCAGCCCGGCAAACACCACACCAGCCACAAATACGATATCCATTAAGTTATCAGTTAGCATCATCAACACATCCTTTTAAAAAAACACTCTTTGTACCTCAAGCTGCAGCTTTGCAGACTGCATTGCTCAGGACAACCTTCGATTAGTTAAGCTCTTTTTGTCGTTCAGACAAATGCGGATTCAGATTCAAAATACCTTTGTACACATTACCTTGTCTGGACAACAACAATATTTCAGTCCCTGTCACAAACTCCTGACCAGCTTCATCAGGTTCCACCTGAATATAGTGGTAGTAGTTATGCTGATCTTTCACCTTTGCTTCAGCAGGATAACCCGCTTTGGCTGTACCTAAAGTGATCAGAGCAACCCGGCCTATTAAACTTTCGGCTGTAATAGCTGTGGTTTCATCTTTTGGAATAACCCGCTGTAATACACCAGTGCCCCACCGGACAAAAGGCAATGACAAAGGCAACACATACAAAACAGCTAACCAGCCAGGACTGTAAACACCAAATAAAGCCATCATGAGTTTTTGCGAAAATAAGCCTATCAAGGAAAAACCCATTAAAAACACAACCAACACCATCAAGAGCGGAACTTCACCTATCCGAAGCCAGCTCAGCAAGCGGCTTAACGCGCCTTCTGTTTCAGGTTGCGTCACTTCAGGATCAGGCAACATGGAGTCCAGTGAAGCGGACAATCCACCGCCCAGAACCACAGCGACTAATTCAACCACAGCAATCAATAACATCAGGGCTAAAGCTATGCTAAAAACTTTATTTTCAGTAGCGAGCATTAACTGCCACATTAGTTTTTATCCGCTTTTAGCGCAGCTAAACGTTCTGAAATCCGATTCTTACGTGTCAGCTCTTCCAGTTCGGCCAGCTTTATGGCGGTATCTGTTGTGGTAGAGCGGCCCTCAATGCCTGATTGTTTCTCCAGAACCCGTTCAAAACTGGCAGTGGCAGATTCCGCTTTTTGTTGAGCGCCAGATCCACCCGACTGCGCCGCCGCATTCATTGAACCAGCTTGTTGTCTGGCTTGCCTGAACTGGTGTAAATCAGCTTTCATGTCACGCTTTTTCGCCTGCAATGCCTGAATAAAACCTTCCAGCTCTTTTTCTTTTCCACTGCATTCCGCAATACTGGCTTCCAACACAGGAATACGTGATTCGATATCAATTTGTTGGGCGATACCCACTTCTGCCAAATCATCACGGCCAGAGCTGATAGCCGCTTCCAGCTGTTCAGACAAAGTTTCGTGCCTGCTGTTTTCTTCCATCAGCTTTTTGCTGGCCAGATGTTTTTGTGCAATAAATTTCCCCAGTTCTGAACGAGCTTCATCTATAGCACTATCCAGCTCTCGCAGCGCTTGTTCCATCACAGCTTCCGGAACCTGTCCCTCGACAGCGTCCACCAAAGCATTAACGCTGCCACTGACCAGGCGCGCGACTCTTTGACCTATACTTTCTGCCATTACTTTTCTCCTTGAGTTGCTACTTGAGACTGACACACTACAGTGGCCAACCGAACTAAGCCTTGTTTTATCGGGTTTCTATCGTCCGGCGCTGCCGACAGCGCCAAAGGTAAAATCAGTTCGCTAAAACGAAGTAATACCTGAGCAAAATCCTGCTCGTGCTGCAGAAACCCGTTTAATTTCACTTCTGCTTTTTCTGCGGTCGCAGTTTGGATCTGAGCCAATAGTTCAGGCAGAAGATCTAAACTTCTGATCATGAGTTCGGAATGAACACCTAACTCTTGTTCACGAAGCAGCCATTGCCTTTTTAATCTGCTAAACCACTCCTGAACAACAGCTAAATTATCGGCGTAGTTCGCACCATGCTGACGCTGCCGCCGCACTTCAACCAATAATGCTCTGAGTTTATCTGAAGGAGTATAAGCGCCGTCATATTGCAACTGGCTTATAAACTCAGCATCGTCGACGCTGATCCTTGCACTAAAAGGTACTGTTTTTGCGCTCATCACACACCAGGCATCAGATTATTCAGTTAGAACTCAAGTGTATTCATTTGAATTCAACCGTCAACAGGTAACATAAAAACAACAAAAAATTTAATTAAAGCGGGGGAGCAAGCAGGAGAAAGTGGCCTGACAGAATTCAGGCCACAGCGGAGATTTCAGTCTTTTTTCGCTAACAGATAAGTGACCAGAGCATTTAAATCCTGCTGGAAATTTTCCTGGCTTAAACCGGAAAACTTCACCTGGTATTTGCCATTGACCAGCAATGTAGGCACACCTTGCAGTATTTTTGCTGCAGAATAGTGATCCTGGCTCTTTTTCATAGCAATCACTTCGTCCATCACTGCCGTATTGACCATACCTGAGTCTACTAACATGGCTGGAATATCGTTTGCGACCAATAAGCTACGAATGTCCTGCTCAGTAGTGAAACTGCCGCGCTGATTATGTAAATAATCAAAAATAGCGTTTGAAATACGGTCTCCCTGACCGGCATTTTTTGCCACCACATAAGCCTTAGCTAAAGACTGCTGTAATTGCGGCGGAGCCACCCGCAAAAAATCGACATGGTGTTTGGTCAGGCTGATACCTGTTGGCAGGTTTTTATTCAGAGCCTGAGCAAAAGGTTCGAAAGCCTTGCAGTGCCCACAATAAAACGAAAAAAACTCCAGTACTTCTGGTGCTTCAGTCGCTTTTTCTGCAACCACTTCGTAATGCACGCCTTGCTGATATTGCACTGGGGAAGCTGCAGAAGCAAAAGCCACAACAGGAGCAAACAGCAAAGCGGCCAATAATTGTTTCAACATAAAGAACGCCTTTTATTAAGATTGAGTCAGTAAAAAATTAATTAGTTGCTTAAACTCTTCATCCTGATTTTCACGGCTCAGTCCCTGAGTCAGAACTTTGTATTTACCGTTGACGATAAAGGTTGGCACACTGGTTAACACCCGGCGGGCAGACAAAGTGTCCTGCTCTTTTTTCATTTGTTTAGCAGCACCGGCTACAGTAAAGCTTTTGATGGCTTTATCGTAGGTTTCAGCGTCCACCCCCTTGGCAACCACTACAGCTTTAATGTCGTCGTCGCTGGCAAAAGTTTTACGATCCACATGAATATGTTTAAAAAAGGCGCCGGAGATCTCGTCGCCTTTACCCAGGTTTTTACCTACCAGATAAGCTTTGGCTAAAGTGGCCTGAATTTCAGGTTTAGCTTGTTGTAAAAAATCGACGTGCACCTTTTTCAGTTCAGCGCCTGCTGGCAACTGTTTGGCCAGGGCTTGTACTTTTGGCTCAAAACCAAAACAAGCAGGACAATAATAAGAAAAGTACTCTTTCACTTCAGGTTTGGCTGTGGCCTGTTCAGAAATGACTTCGTAGTGTTTACCTTCTTCAAACTGAGCGGCAAAAACTGCAACAGGTAATAACAAAGCACCTACTAACAACGCTGTTAACTTTTTCATTATTCGAATGTTCCCTGGATTAAAACTGCCACTACTCTAACAAAAACTCACCACTGAGGCATCAAAGAAAGTGGGCTCTGGTCACAGAATTTAAGCTGTTCATCCAGGGCCCTTAATTGTTGCTGCCAGTATTGGTCTGTACTGAACCATGGAAAGTTCTGCGGAAAGGCCGGATCGCTCCATCTTTTTGCTATCCAGGCCATATAAGACAAAATACGCATGGCCCGTAACGGCTCAATAAAACGCAGCTCTTTGTGATCAAAATCGCAGTACTGCTCATATTCTTCCAGCAACAACGACAACTGGTAGGTTTGCTCCGCTCTGTCACCGTTCAGCAATAACCACAAATCCTGTACCGCTGGGCCGTTACGGCTGTCGTCAAAATCCAGCAACAAGGGCCTGTCGTCATGCCACAACAAATTGCCAATATGACAGTCGCCATGCACACGACGGACTTTTTCCGGCTTATACAAAGGACCAACCTTATCGCACAGTTGTTGCATCATGGCCTGATAATCGTTTTGCAGCGAAGGCGGAATTAACCCCGACTGCAACAAGCTTTGCTGGCTGTCGAGTAAAAAAGTTTGATGGTTAATGGTTGGCCTGTGCACAAAAGGCCGCGCTGCGCCCACCTGATGCACCATGCCTAAAAACCTTCCCAATTGCAGCATTTGCTCATCGTTATCCGGCTCTAAAGTACGGCCACCACGGCTGGGGAACACAGATAAATAAAAGCCACCATAAGACAATACCTGCTGACCATCCCGCGCTACAGCTTCGGCAACCGGCACTTCAATCTCTGCCAGTTCAGCAACAAACTGATGCTCTTCATTCAGTTGCTCTAAGCTCCAGCGTTCTGGCCGGTAAAATTTCACCACCCAGCTTTTTCGGTCGTCATCTCTGAATTGACAGACCCTGTTTTCAAAACTGTTGAGTTGCAATAAGCCTGAGCTGACATCAAAGCCATAATGAAATAAGGCATCCAGCATTAAATCCGGACTTAAAGTAGAAAAATCAAAAGTGCTCATGGAATTCCATTTGGTCGATACGGTACCCAAAAATGCAGACCCCAAAAAATAGGGAGCCGAAGCTCCCTAGTCTAACGCTTTTACAGATTTAACGGGCGGAAAAGAACTTACTGCCCTGAGTTAAGCGAATGTCAGGCTCGTCGCTGTCCTGCAATACAAACTCAATATCCAGCACAGGTTTTTTCGCATCCACAGGGTCTAACGACAAGCTGATCGGCAGGTTAGCCGTTTCACCCCCTTTAATAGTCAGCTCTTTGCTGCCCAACCACTGCGCGTCATCCAAACCCTGCACTGACAACTGGTAGGTCTGTTCCAACTGAGATTTGTTAATAACTTTTAAGGTGTAGGTGTTTTCAATTAAACCTTCGTCGGTTTCACGGTACAAAGCCCCCCGGTCGCGCACTATGTCCATCACCACAGGTTTACGCACCACTAAGGTCCAGGCAAAAGCCGCGCACACAGCCACCAGCACCATAAAATAACCCACTAACTTGCCACGCACTACTTTGGTGGTTTTGCCTTCCAGACTATGTTCTGTGGTATAGCTGATTAAACCTTTGGCATAACCCATTTTATCCATAGTGTCGTCACAGGCATCGATACAGGCGCCACAGTTAATACACTCGTACTGCAGGCCATTACGAATATCTATGCCGGTTGGGCAGACATGCACACATAAATTACAGTCGATACAATCACCTAAGCCTTTGGCTTTGTAGTCTGTGTCTTTACGGGCTCGTGGACCCCGGTTTTCACCCCGTTTCGCGTCGTAAGTCACTGTAAAAGTGTCTTTATCAAACATGGCCGACTGGAAACGGGCGTAAGGGCAAATGTGAGTACACATAATTTCGCGCATCCAGCCTGCATTGCCGTAAGTACAAAAGGCAAAAAACCAAACCGAAACCGCAGCCCAAAAGCTGGTTTCAAAGGTAAAAAACTGAATAAACAACTGATCAACAGGAGTAAAATAGCCGACAAAAATCAGGGCGGTTAACACAGAAAACGCCAGCCAGCTAAAGTGGGTTAAGGCTTTTTTGAATACTTTAGTGAAGCTCCAGGGGTCCTGATCCAGCTTCATACGCTGATTACGGGTGCCCTGAATTTTTTCTTCAAACCACATAAAAATAAAGGTCCAGACGGTTTGTGGACATAAATAACCACACCAGACCCGGCCATAAAAGGTGGTGACAAAAAACAGCGCAAAAGCGCCAATCACAAAAATCCAGGCCAGAATAGTGAAATCCTGTGGCCACAAGGTCATACCAAAGATATAAAATTTTTGCTCGACCAAATCGAACAAAATAGCCTGCTGGCCGTTAAATTCCAGCCATGGCAGCAGCATAAACAATCCCATGAACACAAAGCCAATATTGCGCCTTAAGCTTTGATGCAAGCCTTTTACAGCCCGAATATAAATTCGATCTCTTGGATTGTATTTGGCTTTTTTGTCCGTATTGGGTTGATGCACCTCTACCGGAATGTTTTTAATATCTATCTTGTTGTCCACGCCCATACCTCGTGCTGCTACCCGATATCCAGTGTAGCAGTCTGTTTAATACAGCTTGTTGATACAGGACAAACCCAGCCTGATTCTGACGAACCACAGTGCACAATACCTGTCTGCATTACGGTATGGTGATCACTGACACTGAAGCCTGACCTTTACTGCTTTATGTTATAACCCAATAAGCCACTGCAATAATTGAACCAAAGGTCGGCATTATATAACACCATGATCCATATTGAATTTTTATCTTGCCCCCGCTTTTGGTGTGTAAACTTTGTTTACAGTACAGGGAGCCTTGGTAGCCAGATTGACAGTGCCATGCTGCTATTGCTGTGTTATAAACAATAGAGTTATAAATGGGGTAACAAGTTATGCGCAATTTTTTGCTGTTGTGTTTGCTCATTGTCAGCACCCTGACATTTTATGACCATCCAAAAATGCTGCCTTACTCAGAACCTGTGCTGGACTGGTTGGCTGAGCACATCTCGCTTCCTGGCGCTCAATCCAATTCAATGGTTACCCGTAAAATTCAGAAAGCATTTTATGCTATAGGCCAGGATTACGGCACAGGCCAGCAGGAAGCCTTAGCCAAAGCAGCAAGCACTATAGATAGTTTGCTGCAATTTCGCCGCGACTATTGCCAAAACGGTGATTTTCACCCGGCCTTATTTGGCGATGCCATGACCAGAGCTTGTGATGTATTAAGGCAATATCCGAAGCTGGAAGAGTTTAAAAAAGATTAGAACCCTGAGCCTTTGTGGTATGAGTTAATGCATTCCAGGCACTAATCAGAGCTCCTGCAGCATAGCTGCACAGCCAACACCTTCCAGTTCATTCATTGACGCCTTCTCCTAAGCGAAGTAACTAGTTGTATCACTCTGCCGAATATCAGAGTGGAAAAACGTATTCAAGAGCTTAGCTCCCTCAAAATAAGCAAAAAGGGCCCGCAGGCCCATTTTTTGAACAGTGAAAATTTGAAATGACAAAAACCTAAAGCACATCCACCTTAATTTTTGCTATTACATCCAGTGCTTTTTGTTTGGCGTGATCTACGCTGTCACCTAATGCTAAAGCTACGCCCATACGGCGTTCACCTTGCACTTCGGGTTTACCAAAAATACGCAGTTCTGTGTCGGGTTGCATTAAGGCCTGGGCTAAGTTGCCGTAGCCAATTTGCTGTGAATTGCCAGGCACTAACAACACAGCTGAAGCGGCCGGGCCGTATTGGCGAATAACCGGAATAGGCAGGCCTAAAATGGCGCGGGCATGCAGCGCAAATTCGGAATAGTTTTGCGAAATTAAGGTCACCATGCCTGTGTCGTGTGGCCGTGGTGATACTTCGCTAAACCACACTTCGTCGCCCTTCACGAATAACTCCACACCAAATAAACCATAACCACCTAAAGCCTCAGTCACTACAGCGGCGTAACTTTGGGCTTTTTCCAAAGCCACAGCCGACATAGCCTGGGGTTGCCATGATTCGCGGTAGTCGCCTTTTTCCTGACGATGGCCCACAGGTTCGCAGTACTGGGTGCCGGAAATGGAACGTACCGTCAGCAGCGTGATTTCGTAATCGAAGTCGATAAAACCTTCCACTATCACGCGGCCTTTACCGGCACGGCCACCTTCCTGTGCATAAGCCCAGGCGGCTTCTAAATCGGCGTCGGACTTCAGCACAGACTGGCCTTTGCCGGAGGACGACATAATAGGTTTCACCACACAAGGGTAACCAATATGGGCCACAGCTGCTAAGTAACTGGCTTTGTCATCAGCAAAACGGAAAGGCGAGGTAGGCAGTTGTAACTCTTCTGCCGCTAAACGGCGAATGCCTTCGCGGTTCATAGTTAAATTGGCCGCTTTGGCGCTAGGGATCACTGTAAAACCTTGTTGCTCCAGCTCTACCAGTGTGCTGGTGGCTATAGCTTCCAGTTCAGGCACTATCAGTGCAGGTTTTTCTTTGATCACAATCTGGCGTAAGGTTGCACCGTCCAGCATGGAAATAACATAGTGACGGTCAGCCACCTGCATAGCAGGCGCATTGGCGTAACGGTCAACCGCTATCACTTCACAGCCTAAACGTTTGAGTTCAATACATACTTCTTTACCCAGCTCTCCGCTACCTAATAACAGCACTTTGGTGGCATTGGCAGCACCCGGGGTTCCTATCTGGCTCATCTGCAGCTCCTTGATTTAATGTGCAAGAGCATAACAAAAATCCTCCGCCAACACTTAATGATTTCCGCTGCTTCTGGCTTGCTGAGGTATAGTAAAGTGAAACCCAAACAGAGCATTTTTATGTCCGAGCAACTATGCCCTTTATGCCAGCAAGCCAATTTGTGTAAAGCAGGCACTACAGAACAAAACCAATGTTGGTGTATGCAGCAACAATTTCCGGCTGAATTGCTGGCGCAAGCGCCGGATCAAAGCAGCTGTATATGCAGTGAATGCCTGAAAAAATTTATCAGTACCACAGAGATGTGCCATCCCGCCCGTTAATAGATCTATAAGCCGCTTGAAATTTGTATACAAATTAATTTAATGTATGCAAAAACCCCTTAGGTGAAATTTTATGTGGCGCGACTTTAGCTTATCAGCCATAGCTGCTGGTTTTGTGGCCGTATTGGTTGGCTTTGCCAGCTCAGTAGCTATTGTATTTCAGGCTGCAGCTGCGGCTGGCGCCGATCAGGCGGTGATGGCGTCCTGGATTTTAGCTTTAGGCCTTGGCATGGGCTTCACCTGTATTGGTTTGTCCTTGTATTTTAAAGCGCCTGTACTCACAGCCTGGTCGACCCCTGGGGCTGCGCTTTTGGTCAGCAGTTTACAGGGCCTGAGTTTAGCTGAAGCTGTGGGTGTCTTTATTTTCGCTGCCGCTTTAAGTTTATTGCTGGGCCTGACCGGCTGGTTTGAAAAACTCAGTAATAAAATTCCGGTACAAATCGCCTCTGCCATGCTGGCCGGTATTTTATTTAACTTTGGTTTGTCGATTTTCACCTCCTTGCAGCAGGATTTATGGCTGGTGGGGCTAATGTGCGTGACTTATCTGGTGAGCAAACAGTACTTGCCCCGGTATGCTATTCCTTTGGTGTTAGTAGTGGCGGTGCTTTATGCCAGCCTGCAAGGTCAGTTGAATCTTGCCCAGGTGCAGTTTGACTGGCCAGCGCCGGTCTGGATTTGGCCCCAGTGGTCAGTCAGTGCTTTATTGGGCGTAGGTTTACCACTTTTTATTGTCACTTTAACCTCACAAAATATTCCGGGTTTAGCTGTCTTTAAAAGCAGCGGTTACCAGCTGCCAGTATCCCCACTGATTAACGCCAGCGCTTTAACTACTATAGTGCTGGCGCCTTTAGGCGCTTTTTCTATTAATTTAGCGGCGATAACTGCTGCTATTTGTGCCAGCCCTGAAGCTCATGCCGATCCGGCCAAAAGATACAGCGCTGGCGTAGCCGCTGGTATTTTTTATTTACTGACAGGCTTGGCTGGCGCAGCTGTAGTGGCTGTATTTGCCGCCTTTCCAACTACTTTAGTTACAGCTTTGGCTGGTTTGGCTTTGCTTGGCACTATAGGCACCAATCTGGCCTTAACCACACAAGCAGGATCTCACAGAGAAGCAGCAGTCGTTACTTTGCTGGTGACAGTTTCTGGTGTTAGCTTTTTTGGTATAGCCTCAGCTTTTTGGGGTTTAGTGGCAGGCCTGCTGTGTACCCTTGTGCTGAAACTGCCACAAAAAAAGGCCGGTTAATATGACTAAAGCCAGCTTATATCAGCAGTTAAAGCAGGATATCCGTCAGGGAGTCTGGCCTGCAGGTGTTGTACTGAATCAACAGAAGTTATCGGATTATTATCAGGTCAGCCGTATTCCGGTGCGGGATGCTTTACAACAACTCAAAGCTGAAGCTCTACTGGTCATGGCAGGCAAGGCCAGCTTAATGGTGCCACCTTTAACAGCAGCAGAAGCCGAAGAGTTATACCAAATTCGTTTACAGCTGGAACCTATGGCGTTGCGTCGCGCTTTTCCCCAGCTCACTTTTAGTCTGCTTGGCCAGGCTGAAGATTTATTGCATCAGCTTGAACAAAATCAGCATTTATCTGCCGCTGACAGAGGCGCTTTGAATTGGCAGTTTCATTTGATCTTGTATCAGCCAAGCCATTGCCCACATTTGCTGCGTTTGCTGCATAGCCTGCATCAGCAAGTGGAACGCTATTTAGGTTTTCAGGAAATCAGCCTTAATTATGCCAATACCAGCCATCAGGAACACTGGCAACTGCTGGAATTACTGCGAGCGCAGCAACTGGATGCTGCTGTAGCTTTACTACAACAGCATATTCAGCAAGCTGGGGAGTTATTAACCAGCCACTTACGACAACAGCCTGCCTGATTCGACAATACTGTAGGGGCACGGTTTATCCGCGCCCGTCTTTAATCCAACAGAATTACCAACCTATTCATTCAGATTAAACTTTACGACGACGCCAAAACGCCAGACCAGCCAAAGCCAGCAGTAAAGCTGAACCCATAGAGCCACCACCTGAACTGCTGTCAGTCTCCTGGCCTGCCAGGGTATTTGGTTTCGGGTTCAGGTTGGCCGCTGTAGTAGGGCTGTCGTTAATAATGGTAATGCGTTCAATGGTCACTATATTGGCTGCTGTAACCGGCACATTATTCGCCAAATCTGTTGCGCTGTAGTTACGCAGTGGTGCTTCTCTAAAAACCCCAGCTCCTCCTGGTACATACAGATTATTAATACTGTCAACAACAGACATGCCAGTGCCTGTGACTACACCAAACACCGTATAACCCGCATTGTCTTTGTCCAGATGGCTGGAGTTATCTTTGATATTCACAAACCAATGAGTAGTTGCACTATTTGGATTGTTGGCTTTTTTTGCCATAGCCACAGTACCACGCACATTCGACAGTTTTGGCTCGTTATCAACCGGGCTTCGTGGTGAAATCTCAACAAAAGGCGCTGCGTTATTGCCGCTGTAGCGTTGGCCACCACCTTGTATTACAAAGTCCTTTATTGACCTGTGAAACACCGAATTGTCAAAAGTGCCATCTTTTACATAAGTCAAAAAGTTAGTCACAGTTTTTGGCGTGGTTTGGTCAAACAGGTTAATTTCAAAATCACCCATATTGGTTTCAACCAATACTATAGTGGCGTTCGCCTGTTGACTGCTGAATGCTAAAGCGGCGGCTAAAGTGGTTGTGACTATAGTTTTTTTAAACATCATAAAGATCCCTGAAACAAAGTGCCCCGACTTTAATTCAGTCGGGCGCAGCAATCCAGAGGCATTACAATTAGTTACGAACTAAACAACTTTGTTCACCTTTGTGCCTTTTGCAGAGGAAGCCGCTTTGCTCTGCGTTGTTTTGCGTCTGGTCTTTTTATAGGCAGGCTTTTGTGTTGGGCCAGTTTTGGCTATCTCTGCAGACACCTTTGCCTGCTGCACCAGCCTGGTAATTTCTGGTTCTAATTGCGCCATAAAGTGCGGATAATCTTGTTGCTGGTGGCAAATCTGCTCTAACTGGGCTTCCCACAAGGCTGTTAAATCCGGTGCTGTGATACGTTGTGGCAAACTTTGAATAAAAACCCGGCCTAACTGACTGGACCGAATTTGTTTGCCCTGACGCTGCAAATAACCACGTTTGAATAACAACTCCAGAATACCGGCCCTGGTGGCTTCTGTGCCCAAACCAGCTGTTTCTTTTAAGATCCGTTTCAACTCTGGATCTGTGACAAAACGACTGATGCCTGTCATAGCAGCCAATAAAGTGGCATCGGTAAAATAAGCCGGTGGCTGGGTTTGTTTTGACAGCAATTCCGACTGGCCCGACTGCAATGGCTGGCCTTTGGTTAAAGGAGGCAGCCTCTGCGATTCATCCGTCTCTTCGTCCTGATCTTCTTTTTGACTGGCTTTATAAAAAGCTTTCCAACCCAAAGACTGCATCTGACGCGCCTGAGCCTTAAATAAACCTCCGGCAATTTTAATCAGCGCTTGCTGTTCCAGATAGCAGTATGGCGGGAAAAACTGCCATAAAAACTGCCGCGCTATCAGCCAATAAAGTTTGGCTTCAAAGGTATTCAAACTGGCCGACTTCAAGGCTTTATCGGTAGGAATAATGGCGTGGTGAGCCGTAATTTTACTGTCATCCCAGGCTTTGCTGCGTAAGCTTAAATTCGCCTGTTGTTGCATCTCTGCATGTTCAGGGCTGTTCGCCACTATAGCGCGGCAAACCGCAGCAGACTGGCTAAATTGCTGCTCTGGTAAATGCCTGCAATCTGAACGGGGATAGGTAATAAGCTGATGACGTTCATACAATTGCTGACAAGTATCCAGCACTTGCTGGGCTGTCATGCCATACAGTTTTGCCGCTTCAATTTGCAAAGCCGACAAACTAAAAGGCAAAGGCGCATAGTGTTTTTTCGGTTGTTGTTGCACTTGTTCTACTACAGCGGGCTGAAAACTGGTTTTGCGCTGCACCAGTTCGGCCAACTCACGGTTCAGTACACGGCCTTCTTCGTCCTGATAAGGCTCGCAGGCTTCGCTGGATTGCCAGATGGCGCTAAAAGGCCAGTCAGCCCCGGTTAAATGGGCTTTCACCTGATAAAAGTCACGGCTGACAAAGTTCTCTATCAGTAAATCGCGCTGCACTACCAAGCCCAAGACCGGAGTTTGCACCCGGCCTACGGACAACACGCCCTGATAACCTTGCTTCTGGCCATGTAAGGTATAAGCGCGGGTTAAATTAATACCGTATAACCAGTCGGCTCTGCTGCGCGCCAGGGCACTTTGGGATAAAGGCGCAAATTCAGCATTCAGTTTTAACTGCTGCAAAGCCAAACGCACAGCTGTGGGAGTTAAGTCATTTAACAGCAGCCTTTTGGTTTGCTTCAGTTTGGTTTGACTGACTTTGCTGTGCAGCAACACTTCATCCACCAGCAGTTGGCCTTCCCGATCCGGGTCACCTGCATGCACCAGTTCTGTGGCTTCTTTGATCAGTTGGGTCAGTATTTTAAGCTGAGCTTTGCTTTGTGGTTTAGGCACCAGCTTCCACTCTTGCGGCACAATGGGCAAATGCTCCAGCCGCCAGCTTTTAAACACAGCATCATAAGCTTCAGGTTCAGCCTGCTCTAACAAATGGCCAAGACACCAGCTGACTTTATCGCCATTGGTTAGCTGCAGATACCCCTGCTGCTTTTGGTGTGGCCCAAAGGCGTCGGCAATAGCGCGGGCCATACTGGGTTTTTCGGCAATAAATAGACGCATAAGAGAAGCTCAACAAAACACTGTATGAAAAAACAGTTAATTTAACCGTAGTTTTCCCAAAAAAGCAAAGGCTGGAGCATTTGTTTTCTGCCGGGCTCGGAGTAAGCTAAGGTTTTGCCGGGATAAACCGGTGCCTGCTTTGGTAAAGTGTCAGCATTGATTAAATTTTCAACTACAGCTTTGACCTTGTTGCGGATCCTTCTGCTGGCTATCGCCTATTTTACTTTCGGCCAATTGTCTATGTTGCTGGCCATAGCACCAGGTATGGCGACTTCCGTATTTCCTTCTTTAGGCATAGCCATTGCCGCTGCATTATTGTGGGGTTACCCCATGCTGGCAGGCGCATTTTTAGGATCGCTGCTGTTTAAACTGGTTCAACCCGACTGGCCACAAGAGTTAACCTGGTCAGATAAAGTGGTTTACAGCTTAAGCATGGCCGGCATAACAGCATTAACAGTAGCTTTTGCCTTAGGTGCTGTGCGCCGTTTTGCTCATTTTCACAGCGCCCTGACCTTTGAAAAAAGCATACTCTGGCTTTTTGTATTGGCAGGTCCTTTTGCCTGTTTGATCAGTTCTGGTTTATCTACTTTGGTGTTAGAACAGTTTGGTTTAGTAACCCCAAATCATGCCGGACTCAACTGGTTCACCTGGTGGGTTGGCGACATGATTGGCGTGATGATTGCCATTCCTCTGGTGTTTATGCTGTTTGCCAAGCCCCGCCCTTTATGGCGCGCACGCTGGTTGACCGTAGGCCTGCCTTTATTGGTCTGTACTGCTTTGGTTGTGGCTTTATTTGTGCTGGCCCGCTTTCAACACCACCAAAGCCTGCAGCAAAAGTTTTTTGATCAGGCAGAACAAATCAGTGCCACTTTTCAATTCAGAGTAAGCAAAGTGCTGCAACAAATGCAGATGCTTGAGCGGCTGTTTGCTGTTCAGCCTGAAGTAACAGAGCAGATGTTTCAGCAGTTTTTGCAAAACTATCCCTGGAAAGAAGCTGGCGTATTGTTTTTTGATTGGGTTGAACTGGTGCCCCACTCCAGGCGTGCAGCAGTAGAAGCCCAGCTGCAGACTGGTTTTAAAGAGTATGCCAACCCCGGAGTAAAAGCTGCCGCAGTGCGTTCCCACTACAGTGTTATCCGGTATCTGGCTTCAGCCTCTGGTGATACATCTTTTGCAGGTTTGGATTTAGCATCTGATCCAGTGCGAAAAGAAGCCATGGACTATGCAATGGATTCGGGCAGTATCAGTATCACAGCCCCTGTAAGGCTGGTGAGTGGTAATGCCGCTTTGATGTTTTTTATTCCTGTGTATCAGCAAGGTGTGATCCCGAAAAGCCTTGATGAAAAACGCCAACAAATCCGTGGTTTTATCTGCGGTATCTTTGAAACTGAACAGTTAGTGCAAACCAGCTTAAGCCAATACGACACTTCCGAGTTTCATTTACATATCAGAGATTTAGGAACAGGCCTATCCTATTACAGCTCGTTACCTGAAGCAGCAGCTCAGGCCAGCTATCTGACCTGGACCCGTCAGTGGTCGCATGCAGGACGTTCACTGGAGCTGCAACTGGTTCCCAGCAAAACCCTGCTTAATCTCAATTCAGGTCAACAAAGCTGGTATGTGTTAACCGGTGGCCTGGTGTTATGCAGCCTGCTTGGTATTTTCCTGCTGGTTTTAACAGGACGCTCAGCCCGCATTGAGCATTTAATTACCCAGCGCACCAAAGAGCTGAGTTCTATTCTGGACAATGCCATTGAATCTATTGTGATAGTGGACCAGCAGGGTTTAATTGAGCGGGTGAATAAAGAAACCTCTTTGCTCTTTGGTTACGCTATGTCATCCCTGCTACGCCAACCTGTCAGTAAGTTATTGGCTTGTTTACCTGAACATAAAAACCATCAGTTGTTGCAACCTTTAACAGTGGATCAACTGAACTTATGGGTGGGCCATACGGTAGAAGTGACAGGTTTAAGTGAAGAGGGCCAGCAAATTCCGCTGGAAATGGGCTTAAGCCGGGTGGATATTGCAGATAAACATTTGTATACCCTGATGTTGCACGATTTACGTGAACGCAAAAAAATCGATCGGATGAAAAGTGAGTTTATATCCACTGTCAGTCATGAATTACGCACACCTCTGACCTCAATTAACGGTTCCTTAGGTTTATTGGCTGGAGGTGTGACAGGCGAATTACCGCCACAAGCCCAGCAACTGGTGCACATTGCTAAAACCAACACAGACCGGCTCGCAAGGTTAGTGAACGACATTCTGGATATTGAAAAACTGGAATTTGGCCAGTTAAAACTACAACCAGCAGAAGTGGACGTATTGCAGTTGCTGCAGGAAGCCAAACAACAAAATCAGGCTTATGCCGACAAATACTCTGTGCGTCTGGATTTAGTGGCGCCTATTGACGAAACTCCTGTCTATCTGTATCAGGATAAATTCCGCCTGCTGCAAATTTTGTCGAATTTAATCTCTAATGCCATTAAGTTTTCACCCAGCCACTCTGTGGTGAAGTTAAGTTATCAGCTGCATGATCACTACCTTGTGATTAAAGTGAAAGATCAGGGCACTGGTATAGCTGAGTCCTTTCGCAGCAAAATTTTTCAGAAATTTGCTCAGGCCGACAGCTCAGACAGCCGCAGTAACCAGGGATCTGGTTTAGGTTTAAATATCAGTAAAACCCTGGTTGAGATGATGCAAGGCAACATAGACTTTGAGTCAGAGCTGGGCAAAGGCACCTGTTTTAACCTGACCTTTCCCTGTTATCAGCAATTAACCCGTCATGGAAAAAGCTCAGTACAGGATTAAAAAGCTTGTTTATACTCAACCGCCGTACCCATGTAAAAACATAACCAGAAGGTAAATCCATGAAAGATTTATACAAACTCAGTCTGACCGCAGCCTTGGTCAGTTCAGCTTTAGCGCTGGGCGCCTGTGGCGAAAAAGTGGTGACTGTCACTGAATCAACCTCTGTCACCACAGAGGTGAATGCAGAGCAAGCCAAAGCTTTTGTCAAAACGGCAGGAGATGAACTCAGTACTTTATTGCTCGAAGTAAACCGCGCCGACTGGATTGCGTCGAATTTCATTACCGAAGATACCGAAGCTTTGTCTGCAGCAGCAGGCCAGAAGCTGACGGAAACTGTGGTGCGTTTGGCCAATAAAGCCGCCCGTTTTAATGATGTTGATGTAGATTACGACACCCGCCGCCAACTGGAAAAACTCAAACAAGCCCTGACCTTAGCGGCTCCTTCTGACAAAGCAAAAACTGAAGAATTATCCGGCATAGTGGCCAAACTGAATGCCATGTATGGCAAAGGTAAATACTGCAAAACGCCTGATAATTGTCTGGATTTAGGCCAGATGTCCAGCACTATGGCAAGCTCCCGCAACTACGACGAACAACTGGAAATGTGGACCGGCTGGCATAATACAGCAGCACCTATGAAGCCTATTTATGCGCGTCAGGTAGAGCTGGCCAATGAAGGTGCCAAAGAGCTGGGTTATGCCGATACAGGCGTGTTGTGGCGCTCTAAATACGATATGGAACCCAATGCTTTTGCGCTGGAACTGGATAAACAATGGGGCGCAGTCAAGCCTTTGTACGATGCGTTGCATTGCCATGTGCGGGCCAAATTATCGGAAAAATACGGCGCCGACAAAGTACCGCTCAACAAACCTATTCCGGCACATTTACTTGGCAATATGTGGGCTCAAAGCTGGGGCAATATTTATGATTTAGTAGCACCAGCAGATGCAGACCCGGGTTATGACGTGACTCAACTGCTGGCCGATAAAGGCTACGACGAACTAAAAATGGTCAAAGGGGCTGAAGGCTTTTTCACTTCATTAGGTTTTGCACCTTTACCTGAAACCTTCTGGACCCGCTCGTTATTTGTAAAACCCAGAGACAGAGATGTGGTATGCCATGCTTCAGCCTGGGATTTAGACGCCAAAGACGATTTACGCATTAAAATGTGTATTCAGCGTACTGGCGAAGAATTCTCGGTGATCCACCACGAACTGGGGCATAACTTCTACCAAAGAGCGTACAAAGATCAGCCGGTGTTTTATCAGGAAAGTGCCAATGATGGTTTCCATGAAGCCATAGGTGACACTATAGCTTTATCTGTTACTCCAAAATATCTGCAACAAATTGGCTTACTGGAGCAAATTCCGGACGAGTCAAAAGACATTGGCTTATTGCTGAAACTGGCACTGGATAAAGTGGCTTTCCTGCCTTTTGGTTTATTAGTAGACCAATGGCGCTGGCAGGTATTTTCAGGCCAGGTGACCCCAGAGCAATACAACGCAGCCTGGTGGAAATTACGTGAACAATATCAGGGTGTGGCTGCGCCTATTGCCCGTACTGAAGCCGATTTTGACGCTGGAGCTAAATACCATGTGCCAGGCAACACGCCTTATACCCGTTATTTCCTGGCTCATATTCTGCAGTTCCAGTTCCATAAAGCTTTATGTGAAAAAGCCGGTGACACAGGCGCTATTCACCGCTGTTCAATTTACAACAGCAAAGAAGCAGGTGCAGCATTAAACGACATGCTGGAAATGGGTTCCAGCCGGCCTTGGCAGGAAGCTTTAGCCAAATTAACAGGCAAACCAGAGATGGATTCCAGTGCCATTCTGGCTTATTTTGCCCCGTTAAAAACCTGGCTGGATGAGCAAAACAAAGACAGACAATGCGGCTGGTAATAGCGAATTGATTTAGTGTTCGAATGAAAGGGTAGCTTTAGCTGCCCTTTTTCTTTTGGAAAAAACATCAGACGCGCTGAAATTAAAAAATTCCGCATCTGTTGTCGATTTTACAGAAGCACAACCGACTAAGCTGTGAACCACTGAAATAGAGTGTGAATAACAGCCAACAGGAGGGCCCCATGGCCAAAATGATTTTTGTGAATTTACCCTGCAGCAACTTAAGCGCAGCTATCGAATTTTATCAGACGCTGGGCTTTAGCCAAAACATGCAGTTCAGCGACGACACAGCGGCTTGTATGGTCTGGAGCGAGCATATTTTTGTCATGTTGTTAACCCATGCCAAATGGCAGAGCTTTACCCAAAGGCCAATACCAGACCAGGGCAGCAGCGAAGTGATGCTGGCTTTAAGTTGCGACAATAAAGAAGCGGTCGATCAGATCTGTAGTGCGGCGGCAGCAGCAGGTGGCACAGCTGATATTAATGCCAAACAGGATTTAGGTTTTATGTATGGCCGCTCTGCGCTGGATTTAGATGGTCATATCTGGGAGTTTTTCTGGATGGACCCTGCTGCAGTAGTTGGTTAAACTCGCATTCAAACAGGACAAAGCTTCTTTTCAGCCATTGAAGCTGCAGCGCGACGGCCAGCGAAAGAGTCTGGTCAACAAAGCTGCGGCTTCAAGTACAACGGGGAAAAGGTTATTCCCAGCTTACGCCTTTTTTCTCGCGTATAGCCGCCTGCATCAGTGCAATTAAAGGCACTGCGCGGTGTTTTAGCGGAATCGCATTGGGTTTTTCCAGGTCTTTATCTGCTGAATCTTCAGGTTGTTCAGCCTGCTCCAGGGCTTCCTGTTCTGCTAAACCTTGTTGTAGCAGAGCTAAAGCTTCAGCTACATCTTCTGCAAATAAAGCACCTGGTGCTTTAGGTAAACGCCCCATCAGTTCCAGTAACTTCAAAGCGACATTGCCAAACATCTGTACCGGCGCTGCGGCTATGGATTTAAAAGTAATTAACATAACAATATGATATTCCGGATGAATGAAGCTTCAGCATGCGCCGTTCTGTGGTAAACCACAAGCCAACTGCAGGTTATTGTTTGCTGAACCCAACTGATGGCTATACAAAAGCGCTCTACCTCTTTAGAATTCAGTAAAATCTGCAAAATTTTACATAAGCTAACGATCTGGTTACAAGGAAGAAGTATGACAGTGTTGCCTCGTTTTTTTCATAATCTGTTTTTAGTCTTACCTCTGCTGCTATTGGCAGCCTGTGGTGGTTCAGATAAAACCGAAGATGCGACAGCAGTGACTGTCAGCGCCAGCACCAGCAGTTTGGATATTGCCTTTCCAGAACGTTTCACCACGATCTCCGCCACAGTCAGAGATACGGACGGTACGCTGTTACGCAATGCCACAGTGCAATTCAGTACCAGCTTAGGTAGCTTTAGTGCGACTGAAGTCTTAACACGCACTACGGAAGAAACAGGCCGTGGCGGTTCGAATGACGCAGGGGAAGGCGTAGCAGCTGTTCGCTTATATCCGGGCCAAAGTGCCGGTACAGCTACTGTTACTGCTTATGTCAATGGGGTTCAGACCACTACTACGATAACAGTTGCTGGTACAGCACCTGAACCTGAACGGCCAGCTCCTGCCAGTATTAGCATTACAACAAGTGAGCGGGCTATTTTTGTGGCTGGTGTAGGCCAGATGGAAAGCAGCACTATTACAGTGCGTTTGCTCACCTCTACTGGTGGCGCAGCACAGGATGCTCCTGCAGGGGTCAATAATGTGCGGGTTAGTTTCGCCACCCAGCCTAATGGTGGTGAACTGTTATTTGGTACTCAGGCTTCAGGTCAATTGGTTCAGCATGATAAAACGGTGGATGTAGCCACCAGCAATGGGGTTGCCACCTTAACTTTAAGTTCAGGCCGGTTACCTGGTGTAATTGAGTTAAAAGCTGAGGCTTTAACGAACGATGGAACCAGCTACAACCCTGTCATTGAGGCCACAATTTCAGCCTTAAGTATAGCGTCAGGACCCACCCATTCTATTGTGCTGAGCTACCCAAGAGAAAATGCGATTGAAGATATGGGAAATGGTATCTACAGACGAATTGGTGGTTTGCTGGCAACAGACAGATACGGTAACCCGGTGGCTGATGGCACTGTGGTGAATCTGGGTATCATAGACAGTGTCTTGTTATCTAACCGCGCACCACAAATTAACTATGGCTTCAGCAGCACTGTTATAGATGGCAATGCTTCAACCACTGCAAACACTGCTTTGTTAACGGATCTGAGTAATGCACTGTTTAAAAGCGCTGTGCTGACCAGAAATAACACCAGCCGTTTTATCGAAGCACAGGACAGGGTGCTGCTCCTGAACGCTCAGGCCGAAGATAAGAGCCGCTTTGTGGCGGCATTACCTGATCAAGATATCAGTCTGACAACCAACAAAGCTTATGTGAATACGGCAAGCCAACTGGAGTATATGGTAGGGGCCTCTTTGCTGGGTGCTCAGATTGCAGGCGTAGATCCGGCAAAAGAAGAATTAGTCAGTGGTCAGGCGGTAACTACTGACGGCGCTGCTACTTTTTATCTGACTTATCCGGCGAATCAAAACACCATCAGAGCAGGTTGTGTTGATCCTTCCGTAGAGACGCGTTTTTTACCACAAGGATCGGCGCAGGTTTGGGTAGTGGCAGAAGCAAGCGGCAGCAGCGCAACGACCATAGATAACCAGGAATGTTTCGATTATATGGCCCCTGCAACTATCACTGAGACTACAGGGCAAAGTGCAATCAGAGGCTCTACAGTATTGCAGCTTGAGGTTGAAGACGCCTCTTCCATACGCTTACCTTTTTTGAATATATCAAGCAGCGTCAGTTATGGTTCAGCCAATACAGGTGGTCTTTCTGTAACTGTAGGAAACTGCAATTCAGGAACAAACAATAGAACAAACACCAACGGTCTGTGCAGTCTGCCAATCACTGTTTCAGGGGGCAATAGCGACGATACAGCAACTGTCTCTTTAAGCACATCAGGGGGCAATACACTGGCAATCAATGTCACTGTACCTTAAGTTTGAATTAGCCTGCCTTGAGCAGGCTTTTTTATCTTACTGCAGCGGTCATTTAATCACCGCCTGAAAACCACACTCTATACCAAGTGACTTGAAGTTGCAGCCAGGCGACAAGCCAGTGAGCCCCCCGGAATATAGTAAAGCTGTGAGAGCAGTTTACTCTTAAGCTGCTCAGTATCAGAGCAGCTTAAAATTTCCGCCCTTGGCTTAAAGCTGCGTTTTTAGCTTAATGCGTAATAAATAGCTGGATGCGGTAATGTACAAATACTGTTGATCCAAACTTAGCGCCACATTGGCGGCTGCTACTCCGGTTTGAATAGTGCCTAAATGTTCACCTTTAGCGTTAAACACCAGCACACCACCTGGACCAGTCGCCAGCAAATGACCAGAAGGCAATACTTTTAAACCATCTGGTAAGCCGGGTTTGCTTTTTACCCAGGCTGTAGCATCAAAAAACAGCTGACCTTCACCCACAGTGCCATCGGCAGCAATAGGGTATTTCCACCACTGTGCGGCTTGTGGATCCGAGTTGGCGACATAAAGCCATTGTTCATCAGGTGATAACGCCAAACCATTAGGACGGCTCAGTTGGTCGGTGATCAGACTTAGATCGCTGCCTTTAAGCCAATACACCCCATTAAAAGCCAGCTGCTTTTGTTTGGAGTCATCGCCATCTTTTAAACCATAAGGTGGGTCGGTAAACAGATAGCTGCCATTGCTGTGTTGTATCAGATCATTTGGGCTATTCAATACTTTACCCTGATAACTGCTGATCAGGCTTTGGTAAACCGGGCCTTTGACGTCAACTGATGTCAGCACTGCCAGCCTTCTGTCGCCATGCTGCGCCAGCACCAGCTGATTATTCTTGTTAAAAATCAACCCATTGGAGCCTTGTTTGATCGATGGTTCATCGACAAACCCCGTATGGCCCGAGGGGCTGAGATACAAAGTTAAACCGTCTTTTGCATTCCAGCGCCAGACTTTGTTTTCCGGCACATCGGAAAATAAAATATCACCGGTTTTCGGCTCAGCCACAGGGCCTTCAGACCAGCGAAACCCTTCAGCTAATATCTCTAACTGAGCATCGGCAGCAATCACCTGAGCAAGCTCTGGTTTTAGTTGTTGTACCGGGTTGGCCGGAATAGGAGATGGATTGGCAAAAGCCAGAGAAGACACAAAAAAAAGCAGCGTTACACTATGTCGCATCCTTGTCACCTTTATTGGGGTAGAAAAGCAACAATGTAGCATTGTTAGCGCAACCAAAGCACTGCCACTGGCAGATAAACTTAGTTTAAGTTTTACTTTTTTCCTGGGAAGGTACTGCCAGCCCTGCGCCGGACTTTTACACCACGAATCAACTCAGCATCTGTAGCTAATGCTGATCGAGTAGGAGGCGGGATCGCTCCCGCCGTCCTCTCACACCACCGTACATGCGGTTCCGCATACGGCGGTTCCTGTCTGTATTGAACGTATTCAATACATGAGTCTGTTTCGTGCATCGTGTCGCCGGTTAACGTTTAGA
>JAHKAA010000085.1 GCA_018825965.1 Gammaproteobacteria bacterium | reverse complement strand
TACCACAGTATTGACCGCCGTATTGCTGTATTCCCGAAAGAGCAAGACGTTGGTATCCACGAGCTCTTTTAGATCGTCCCAACAATCCACATTGAGGATAGGCGTTTCGGCAACGGATAGGCGCTCGTTTTTATAGATGAATGTCCCCAGGTTCCCCAGGTGCCGATGCGTGACCATGAAGCGCCGTCCGGTCCTGATGTGCTCGGTCGCGGGGTCAACGGCAGGCAATGAAAATTGCAATCCGCCGATCTTGTCCAGGCTGCGACTTCTGGATACCCTGATGGCAGAGCGGATGGGGCGGTCGCCGACGGCGTTGCCGCTGGCGTCCTGGATTTCGATGTAAAAAAGCGGGTCACTCATCTTTCATTACAGTCTCTAGCTCCGCCTTGACAGCGGCTTTAAGTTCGGCCACCACCTCGGCCATTGTCCCCTTGAATTGGGCCTGGTCGATGAGTTGCAACAGTATTTTCAATTGCTCTTCAGTTAAGGGCCTATCCACCTGGCAACAACTCCTCTTCTGCTTTTATCCGCATGTCAGACATGAAATCCTGAAGGGCGCTGATTTGGGCCGGGGTAAGGTGGGGCGCTAAATCGCCGCGTCTATGGGCGGTGCTGCCATCATTATATTTCACGTCGAGATGGAAATGGGCCGTTTGAAACGGCGCGCCCTCTACCTCACCGTCTTTCAGGATAATTACAACATTTCCAATGTCTATCGGCGTCTTTACTACCGCTGGTGGAAAAGTCATTATGTCACCTCCAATAATTCAGGATTTGCGCCCAGGGAGAGCAGGGCATGTTCAGCTCTTCGTGCCCTGGCTGCCAGTTGGCGAATTGCCCCGGTGTGGAGCATCGCCAGGCGGGTAAAATTAACCATTGCCCGGCCCGGCCTGGCAGGGTCGAAATAGGCGATCTTGGCGGCTGTCAATTCCTGTGGACTATACTTGAGAAACTCGCCAAATTCAGCAGTGATGGGGTCAGGGTGCGTGACCGCTGCCTCCAAATCAGACAGGAGCGCTATATCATCGAAATCATCAAAAGCCACCCATTCAATTTCAGCATGGGCCGATCCTTCAGTATCAAAAATAAAGACGGTAGTACCTGCGTTATCTATAGTCACTAAATCCCCGTCAGCGCCGACTGCCCCCGCCGACGTGCCAGATTTGATACCCGTTTTGAGCCGGATAATGCCATAATTCGCTGACGTTTTGCCAGTAGCGGCAGCTTCGCCTAAAAAGCCAGCCAGGACTAGCGCTTGTGCATTCGTTACTTCGGTATCTGTCAAGCCGGTGATAGCCAGGCCGCCGCCGGTAGCGTGGCCCTTCGCTAAAAAGCCGTAAGTATCAGTTTCGGTCACAGAGGTCATGCCATGTGCAACATCACTGGATTTAACGGCTAATATCTCATTATCATTTGCGTCCTGGTTTATGGTCAGCCCCAGGGTCATTTGAGCGTTGGCGGTTTCGTTTATGAATACCGGCCCGCCCTGCCCCAAATTCTCCCCGCCCTCGGCCGCGCTAGAATGGTCGTGAACGGCATCAGACCAAATATCATCCCAATCCAACTGCCCGCCCCCGGCGGCGTCGGCATGATCGTGGGCGGCACTGGCAAAACTGGTAATGGCAGGCGCGGACAGAGTAGCCGTGCCGTCTTTCATGTCCTCGATTTCCTGGTCAAGCTCATCCAGGGGATTATTCCAGGTCGCCGCTATCATGGCTGCCGTAGCGGAAATATCAGTAAAATTTATTCCCATGTGTCACCTCACGCGTACCATTTTGACCAATAATAAATGAAAGTGCAGTCCGGCCCGGCGCCTTCCAGCTTCATGCTGTTGGCTCCGATCTCCAAAAGCATCAGGGGCACCTGGTCGGCGGCCTTCGTAAACGCGTAGGTCGCAGGGACGCCGTTTTTCAAGGCCCTGGCCGTGCCCAGATATATGAAAAGCCGGTCTCCGGCTACCAAAGCGCCTGTCCATTGCCACCAATAACCATTTGTCAAGTTGGTCAGCTTCGGGTTGGTCACGGCATCCAGAATCTCTATATAGCCCCAGGAACACGCTTTCGTACCGCTGTAGGTTATGGTAAAGGTGTCCGGGCTGCCAGCGAAGGCCCGCGTCGTGGCGTTGGCATTGGTCAGGTTGCCGCTCCCCAAAGTCCCGGCGTGGATGCCCAGGTAGCTTCTATCGGCGGCATCTTCCCAGAAAGGCCAGGCTACCTCAAAATCCACCGTCACCGGGAGAAAGCTGTGATGCTCCGGGCGCTGGGGATGCCTGACAGACATTTTGGCCCAGGTCTGCCGTATAGTGGCATCTCGCATCTCGATTTTCAGGAGCTGCCGCCCCTGCCCGGCCACTTTGCGTATGGCGTCCAGGGCGGTGTCCATCGCCGCCCAGGAAGCGGGCAGGATGGTGAATCGCTTTGAGAGGCGGGCGGGCGCAATCGGGGCATCGTCGCC
>JAHKAA010000074.1 GCA_018825965.1 Gammaproteobacteria bacterium | reverse complement strand
CGTGCTTTTCACTGAAAGCGGACATTACTGGAAACAAAAAATGTCAGCTCTCGAAAATTTCGAGACGCACCTCTTACCATAACGTTAAAAAGTGAGTTATTTATTCATTTGTTGCTTCATGAAACAAGTGTTTAAAACCATACGATCCATCAAGTTAACAATTACGACTTTCCAACTGTCAAAGCACAACAACGCTTAAACTTTAGTCCTGAGCCACATTGACAGAGTTCATTTCTTCCCTGATTGACGTTTTGCAGCTAGCTTTTAAAAACATACCATTCGAGTTAAGTTTAATCATTTAGTAAAAGCTGTTACACAGAGGGATACCATGAGCTACTCCGTTGAAATTATCAATAATAACCTTCTGCCTCTGCCTGATGAGCTGTGTACTGAGCTAGGTTTTTCCGTAGGAGATATTTTGGTTTGTGAGATGAATAAAGACCGCTCAGAAATGAGGATGGTAAAGCATACAGACCAGACATTAACTGATGAACAGATCTTAGCTGCTGGGAATTTAACGCGCGTGATAAACACCATGCCTGACGAATGATGGCGGTACTAAAGACTGTCGGAAGCCAATAAACTCCAAGCCGATTTTTTCATTAAGCTCTCTTACTGGCCTTTTTGTCGCTTTTTTACTGCCTAAATTGCACTTTAATCGCGCTTAAAGTGGCTTTGACGAGTCCGGTTGAGGTCGATAACTTGAAAACTGAGTGGATGGTGGTAAAAAGACAAAAAGCGGCAGGGTAAAGATCACAGTCTTAAAAAAGCAAACCCCAGTGTTAAAAACCGGGGTTTGTCATTAATCTGAAGCCACCTTAAGGTGGCTTTTTCGTTAGGCGCTGTGGCAGGTGTTCGCCGGATTACAGCAGCTGGCTTTGACTTCTGTCGCCGGATATCCCGCCTCTGTTAAGACCTCCATTACCTCTGCAGAGCTCAGTTCCGTGCTGAGCTGCAGCGTTTTGTCGGTCAGGTTAGTCTGTATTTTTGCATCACCATCTGCTGTGAGGATGGCTTTGGTAACCATGCTAACGCAGTGGCCACATGTCATGTCAGCGATATGGAACTTCATAGTGTTTCTCTCCTGTGGTGTGTTCATGACACAAGCTAATGCTTGCCACTGTGGTACAGTCAAGCCGCTATTTTAAGTTTTTTTGAAAGTTGTTTGACCTTGCCATAATGGTAAGGTTTAGTCTTGTTATGCCTGATAACATTTCTCAACCTGGAGTTACGGATATGGCAGCAACAATACAACTTGCAATAAAGGGCATGACCTGTGCGTCCTGCGCGAATCGGATTGAAAATGCACTGCGCGCTGTGGCCGGCGTGACCTCAGCCAGCGTCAACCTGGCAACAGACATCGCAACGGTAGCAGGCGATGCCCGCTTTGACGAGCTTAGTGCAGCGGTAACCCGTGCCGGCTATGAACTGGACACGGCTAACCGGCAATATGCGGTAAAGGGTATGACCTGTGCGTCTTGCGCCGGCCGGGTGGAAAAAAGCCTGTTAAAGGTGCCTGGTGTGCTAAGCGCGTCAGTAAACCTGGCTACAGAGCAGGTAAGCCTGACCCTGTTACCCGCCACAGAAGACCGCGCCCTGAAACAGGCCGTTGCCGATGCCGGGTATGAGCTGATCCTCAGCCAGGCTTCGCCTGAGGCTCAAAATTCCCCTGCTCAACCACGACGTTTTTATCAGCGTGACAGCTGGCCAGTGATCGGTGCTGCCTTACTCACCCTGCCGTTAGTATTGCCGATGGTGGGCATGCTGTTCGGTGCCGACTGGATGTTGCCTGCCTTGTGGCAATGGCTGTTAGCAACACCGGTACAATTTTACTTTGGCGCGCGCTTTTACAAAGCCGGCTGGCATGCACTGAAAGCGGGCACCGGCAATATGGACCTGCTGGTATCAATGGGTACCAGTGCCGCTTATGGCTTATCGCTCTATCTGTGGTACAGCTTTGATGGGCATCATGGCGCACCACACCTGTACTTTGAAAGTGGCGCGGCAGTATTAACCCTGGTACTGCTGGGTAAGTTACTGGAGAAACGCGCCAAGCGGCGTACGACCGATGCGCTGCAAGCACTGGAAAACTTAAAACCGACATCAGCAAGGGTCTGGCGCAATAATAGCTGGCACAGTATTGCAGCGGCTGAGCTGCTCAAAGGTGATCGCATTCAGGTGCTGCCAGGAGAACGGATACCGGCCGACGGCATAGTGACAGAGGGCAGCAGCCACGTGGATGAGGCACTAATCAGCGGCGAAAGTGTGCCGCTGCATAAAACCTCTGGCGATAAAGTGACGGGCGGCTCGGTTAATCTCGATGGTCGGCTGGAGTTCGAGGCCAGCGCCTTAGGTGCAGAATCCACCTTGTCAAAAATTATCCGCCTGGTAGAGCAGGCTCAGGGCGCGAAAGCACCAGTGCAAGCCCTGGTGGATAAGATAAGCAGTATCTTTGTACCGGTAGTATTACTGGTCGCCTTAGCCACCGTGCTGATTTGGGGTCTGGCGTTTGCCGATTGGCAGCAAGGTATTCTTAATGCAGTAGCGGTATTGGTTATAGCCTGTCCCTGTGCTTTGGGTCTGGCCACTCCGGCGGCCATTATGGCCGGTACCGGCACAGCGGCGCGCCAGGGTATTTTGGTGAAAGATGCTGTCGCGCTGGAGCAGGCGACAAAAATTGATTATGTGGTGTTTGATAAAACCGGCACCCTCACCGAGGGTAAACCCGTATTAACGCAGCTGAATGCGCTTAACAACGAAACTGAGTTGGCCGCACTGGCCTATGCGTTATCACAGTACAGCGAACACCCACTGGCCAAAGCAATTGTTAGCTATGCTATCAACCACAATGTCGATTTATTGGCAGTATCGGATTTTGCTGTAGTGGCCGGAAAAGGCGTGAAAGCTAACGTCAAAGGCCGTGCGGTAATGCTGGGCTCAGGTAGCTGGATGAGAGAGATGGGGCTGACATTACCGCAAGACCTTATCGCAGTGCCGGGCGCCTCGGTATCCTGGCTGGCAGAGAAAACTGCTCAGGGCACGACATTGCTCGGTTTGCTGTGTTTTGCCGATAAAGCCAAAGCCCAGGCAAAAAATGCGGTACATAAATTACAAGCTGCCGGTATTCAGGTTGCCATGTTAACGGGTGATTCAGCGGCCAGCGCCGAGTATGTTGCCAAAGAGCTGGGGCTGGATAACTTTAACGCCGAAGTGCTGCCGCAGGGTAAAGCACAAGCCGTAGCGGCCTATCAGCAGCAAGGCTATAAAGTAGCGATGGTGGGCGATGGCATTAATGATGCCCCTGCTTTGGCTCAAGCTGATTTAGGTATCGCGATGGCAACAGGTACCGATGTTGCGGTCAGTGCGTCTGCATTTACGCTGATGCGTGGCGACCCGGAACTGGTTGCGACAGCACTGCTGCTCGCCAGTGCAACCTACCGTAATATTCAGCAAAATCTGTTCTGGGCCTTTGCCTTCAATACTATCGGTATACCGCTGGCGGCGCTGGGCTTTTTAAACCCGGTGATTGCCGGCGCAGCGATGGCCTGTAGCAGTGTGCTGGTGGTAACCAATGCCCTGCGTTTGCAACGCATGTCTTTTTAACAAGGAGCAGCAAATGGCGACCTTACTAACCATTGGTGATGCGGCAAAAGAGAGTGGCTTAAGCGCCAAAATGATCCGGCACTATGAGCAATCCGGTTTGCTGAGAAAATCACCACGCACTGATTCCGGTTACCGGCTTTACAACAGTGAGCAAATTAACCAGCTACGTTTTATTCGTCAGGCACGCAACCTGGGGTTTTCGTTACACGATATCCAGTCGCTGCTGGCATTATGGCAAGACCCACAGCGTGAAAGCCGGGTGGTAAAACAGCTGGCTCAGCAACACCTGGATGAAATTGCCGGCAAAATTGCCGAGCTGCAGCATATGCAGCAGGTGCTGACGGCGCTGGCCGACAGCTGCCGGGGCGATGGCAGCCCACATTGCCATATCTTGCAGCAACTGGAGAAACCCGGCTGACATTATCGTGCTTCAGTAAAGAATCCACCTTCTGAAGAAGGTGGCTTTGCGTGAAGCCCCTCAAAGGGGCCTTTTGTCTAGTCCAGTGCTAGTTCCGCCTGTTCCTGACGTTCCATTTTTTCCTGATGTCTTACATAGCGCCTAATTATATCCTCGTTGATCCCCACTGAATCTACGAAATAACCACGTTGCCAGAATCGATTACCCCACATCTTGTTCTTTCTCAAATGCGGGAATTTACTGAACAATTTCAACGCTATTTTTCCCTTCAATGCACCCATTAACTTCGATATTGATATCTTCGGTGGGACTTTTATCACCAGATGCACATGGTCTATCTGCACATTAAGTTCTACGACTTCACAACCCAACTGAGCACTGTATACCTGAATACAACGCCAGACCTCCTTGCCTACATTATCTTTCAATATCCTGAATCTGTACTTCGGCGTCCAGACTATATGGTATTGACACCGCCAGAACACATGCGATGCTTGCTGATATCTACTCATGCTTTTTACCTCTTTGACTCTGCGAAAAATCAAAGCGGCAATTAGCATGAGTAGGTCTTTACAGGCAAAGCCTTTTGGATGATAACCACCTACTGAAGTAGGTGGTTTTGGGGCTGAAAATAAAAAAACACCACTTTAAAAGTGGTGTTTTTTTAAGCGCCTATTATTGGCTACTGCATCGAAGCATCGCTGATGTGGGCGTAGACGCTGGCGCTGCCATCTTTGTTTAGCAGCAGAATGTCGTACGGCATAAAGCGGTCTTCGACCTCCATGCCCGGTGAGCCGAGCGGCATCGCCGGTACACTCAGGCCAATCGCATCCGGATGCGACTCAGCGAGGAATTGCCGGATGTATTTAGCAGGGATATGGCCTTCAAAAGCATAGCCCTGCTCCGATACGGCGGTGTGACAGGAATAATACTGTGGTGAGATACCGTAGCGGGCTTTAATGCCACTTAAATCATCATAATTTTTCGTGTGTGCAACCACTCCCTGCTGTTCAAGGTGCAATACCCACTTTTTACAGCAACCGCAGCTTGGCGTTTTGTATACCGTGAGGGTTAGTGCTGCTGCACTGTCGGGCACAGCTGTAGTTTCCGGTTTAGCCGGGCCGGCGTCTTTACAGCCGGCCAGTAACGCAGTAGCTACCAACACAACCGCTGCCAGAGTTAGCTTCATAGTGATCTCCTGCTGTTGTCTTAGTGCGACCAGTGCACATGCACGATCTTCCAACCGGCGCCTGTATCTACCAGCACCAGCGTTTCTTTACTGATAACGTCAACCGGCTTGCCTTTATAGTCGCCAGTCAGTTGGCTG
>JAHKAA010000092.1 GCA_018825965.1 Gammaproteobacteria bacterium | reverse complement strand
TGAATCTTGTAAAAAGGAGATGAAATAATTATGACTAACGAATATGAAGACATCGAAACAACGCCAGATGCCGAACAGGAATCGGGCCAACTGCAAACAGTTATCCCAGATGACGGCAGCGAAGTTGACGATACGACAATAACGATTGAACCGGCTACCAGCATAGAACGGGAAGTTGCCGAATTTGAAAAAGAAGCCGGAGACGGAATAGAAGAAGTGCCGGAAAAAACCGGCGATGGAGAAGAAGCACCAACCAGAGAAGCCGAAGAGAAGGGCGAACAAATTCCGGATGAATTTACCACTGCGGCCAAGGCCGTAAACTGGAGCGATGAACAAATAGTCGACTTTGTTTCTGAAAATGACTATTCGGACGAGCAGCTTATAGAGATGATTCCTCACTTAAAGGCTCAGGACAAAAAAGAAGAACCCGAAGAATCGGCTATTAAAAAAGAGCCTGAAAAACCTGCCGCCGAAGCGCCCGTCGTGCCTATTAAGGTGGACGCGGACGCCGCAGCCCAAATCAATGCCTATATTGACGCCCAAATAAAAGCAAGAACGGACAGCTTAGAAAAAAGACTAAGTCAAGTCCAGGAAGATAGCAGTATGAAGGAACTCATTCAGTTTGAAAATACAGCCAATGATTTCTTTGACGCGATGGGTTCCGACCAAATCGGGAAAACGAAGGAACTGCCGAAGTTTCCAGATGGCCGGTACGTTCCAACTGACCCGCGATTCAAGGCACGAAGTCAGATGTACGATATGGCCCTTCTGCTCACAAGCAAAGGCCAATCGTTTGACAAGGCGTTAAAGAACGCTGCTGCCTGGTATAAAGGTTTACATCTGGAAGCGGAAACGGAAAGGAAAGTTATTAAAAAGTTGAAAGCCAGTCAAAAACGTCTGTCTCCGCAGCGATACAACAAGATAACCGAACCGGTTTATGAATCAGAAGAAGACAGACGCGCGGATATTGTTAGAGTCGCGGCAGAACAGGCTGGCTTGAAGAAGTTTGATTAAGTTAATTATTGAAAGGATAAAAAATGGCACATATTGACCAAGCACTCGATGTTTGTTACGGCACGTTGCAGGACATCCGCAGAAAGACACCGCCTTTGACATACGCTTACAGCACGTTTAGATTCTGGAATACGTTTTGGCGCGGCGGCGTTAAAACTGTCGGAGATGAACTCGAAGGACATATAACGCTTGATACCGAAGGTAACGCCCGACACAGCGATTGGTGGGCTGATGATGCGACCGTAAAAAAGAATATCAACCGAAAGTACACACTTGATTGGGTACACGCTGAAAACTCGATGTCGTGGAATCTTGTTGAATTTGATATTAACAACAGCCCCGCTCGAATTTATAACGTATGGCAGCAGCAGTACAACGCCTGCGTAAGAGACCTTATCGAGCATATTTTCGGTGTGATATTCACCGGCCCGACCTCGTCATCTGATGTCGATAGACCTTATGCAATCAACGACTGGCTGACCAGAGGGGCTAACGGTACTGCCGGTAGCTGGGTAGGCTACAGCGGTCATTACAACGATGGCTCGACACCTGGGGCTACGTTTGATAGAGGCGGAATCGCTTCATCGGCTTCGAGTAATGCCCGCTGGGCAAGCTGGTACGCCGACCACGATGGCAATCTGGATGACAGCCTGTTGACTATCCTCGACGGCGCTACGATGGACTTGGGCTTTGAAGGCCCGACCGTACCGGAAACTCTGCCGATAGACAAATGCAAGTTCGCAATATACACAACTAAGAACGTTCGGCAGAAATTAAATCTGTTCTACGCTAAAAGCGATGACCAGATGGGCTATCGCAGGGATTCGCACTTCGGGACTCCGACATTTAACGGTATCCCGATGATTCATACGCCGCCTCTGGATACGGCTAATACATCCGTCTATGGAACCGACCCCGTTATCGGGATAAATCACAGTCTGCTCTATCCTGTTATCCTTAAAAACTGGAACTTCAAAATTACCAAGACAAGGGATAGCAAAAAGCACAATGTGATGACGCTGTTTATGGATGTTGCGTATCAAATCTTTTGCGAAAACCCGAGACACGCCGGCTTTCAGATCGACCAGCAGTAGACATAGAATGT
>JAHKAA010000044.1 GCA_018825965.1 Gammaproteobacteria bacterium | reverse complement strand
CTTGATCTGTTTGGAGCGGGCAGCGGGAATCGAACCCGCATCATCAGCTTGGAAGGCTGAGGTAATAGCCATTATACGATGCCCGCGGCCTACTCGTAGCTATTGCACTGAAAATGGTGGAGGGGGAAGGATTCGAACCTTCGAAGGCAGTGCCGGCAGATTTACAGTCTGATCCCTTTGGCCACTCGGGAACCCCTCCACTATACTAATGGTGCCGCTTATCCGAGTCGAACGGATGACCTACTGATTACAAGTCAGTTGCTCTACCAACTGAGCTAAAGCGGCACTACGTCAGTGGGTGCGAATTCTAGTGGAATGCCCCACCCCACGCAACAGGAAATAAAAAAAAACTTATAAATTCTGGCCTGAATGCTCAATAAGTACACAAAATGGTCAATTCTGCTGAATATAACGGGCTAATCCCTGAAAGATCAGTTGAGATTCAAGCTGAATGGGCAGATCGGCCAGGTATTTTTGCAAAAGCAACGCATCACCGCCGGTTAAAATAATCAGCTGTGCCGGCTTCATTGCCCATGCCTGACGAATAGCCCCCACTAATGCAGCAATAGCGCCCTGATACAAAGCTGTGGCTGTATCAGTTGCAGGGCATAACTGCTCTGTTTCCAGCTCTGCTGAAAATACTTTGGCAGTTTTACTTAATACAGCTTCTTGCTGCAGTTTTTGTCCGGCTAATATCCAGCCGCCCTGATGTGTTCCTTTGCTACTTAACCAATCAATAGTTAAGGCAGTGCCAGCGTCTGCTATTAATAGATCGGTATTGGGGTATAACTCTGCGGCTGCAACTAACGCCAACCAGCGGTCCACCCCCAATAAATGCGGCTGCTGATAACTGTTAGTCACGCCAAAAGCCTGAGCTTCACTGCGGATCTGCATAAAAGGAATAGCAGAAGGGATCTGTTGGCGTATTGCCAATACCCTGCTGTCCGCCGCCACACTGGCGCAATACACTGCATGTATTGAAGACCACTGTTCTGCAGTGATGCTTTCCAGCTGTATTTCCGTAAGCAGACCAACATCATGTAAACGGGCTTTACTGCGGCTATTGCCTATATCCAGTAATAATTCCATCAAAGCGCCTTTCTTAAGCTAAGTTCACCGCCATAAAAGCTTTGCTTTTGGCCATTGATATCCAGCACCAGCCCGCCCTGTGCATCCACACCAGCACAAAACCCAGTGATGCTTTGACTGCCGCTGGATAAGGTCACTTGCTCACCGGCAAATTGATCCAACAGATTAAAAGCCTGCACATAACCGGCAAACCCCTGTTGACTGAACTGCTGTAATTCCTGCACCAACTGATGCTGCAACAAAGCCACCAGCAAATTTCGATCGATGTGCTGGCCTATAGCCGAAGTTAAATCAGCCCAGGGTTGATCGACGGCTTTATCCGTCTGATCCGGCATCCTGATATTTAAGCCCAAACCTATCACCACATCGCACTGGGCATGCGTCTGACCCGCCAACTCTACTAAAATGCCACCGAGTTTTTTATGCTCCAGGTATAAATCATTGGGCCATTTTAACCGCACCGGCAATTGCCATTGTTGTTGCAATACCTTCGCCACAGCCAGACCTACCACTAAACTTAAGCCCATAGCGGCCTGAATACCTTGCTCCAGTTGCCAGTACATTGAAAAATACAAATTGCAGCCAAAAGGTGAAAACCACTGCTTACCCCGTCGACCACGCCCTGCCGTCTGAGCTTCAGCCACCAGCACAGCGCCTTTTTCCAGCACTACCCCATCTTTGAGCTTTTGCATCAGCTGGCTGTTGGTGGAATCTGTTACGGACTGCACCCACACCGGCGCCTGTTGTTGCTGTCGTTGTTTAATCAGCGCGGCGTCAAGCAACTGCACAGGCTGGGCCAGGCGATAGCCTTTGCCTTTAATTTTGTATAAATCCAGACCATAGTGCTGCAATTGCGCTAAGTGTTTAGCCACAGCAGTGCGACTGATACCCAGTTGTTCTCCCAGCCATTGGCCAGAACACAAAGCACCGTCGGCTAAATAAATCACCAGTTGCCGCTGCACGATCAGGCTATGGGGTAAAGTTTTACGCTGTTCACTGGTCAAGTAAGCGCACCTCAGGCTCCAGTTGAACCGCAAATTGTGTCAGGACTTTGTGCTGGATCAGGGCAATCATTTGCTGTAAATCTGCGGCTGTGCCCTGGCCAAAATTCACCAGCACCAGCGCTTGTTTTTCATAACAGCCGACATCGCCAATACGCTGACCTTTTAAACCTGTTTGCTCTATCAGCCAACCAGCCGCCAATTTGACCTGACCATCAGCTTGTGGATAAAACGGCATTGCAGGATAACTATGCTGAATAGTTTCAAATACAGACGGACTGACCACAGGGTTTTTAAAAAAGCTGCCACAGTTTGGCAATACGGCAGGGTCTGGTAATTTGGACTGACGCACCGCAATAACGGCTTCTGCCACTGCAGCAACACTGCTGTGCTGATTTAAATGCTCCAGGCCTTTGTAGCCTAATTTTGGCTGACCTTGTTTGTTCAGCGTCAGCCCCACAGCAACAATCAACCCCTGACCGGCAAGTGTCGTTTTGAACATACTGTCCCGGTAAGCAAAAGTACAATCACTTTTGTTTAACCGCTGAACCTCACGGCTTTGCCAATGATAAAAATCGACATAATCACAGCAGTCGGCCAGCTCGACACCATAAGCGCCAATATTTTGCACCGGAGCTGCACCTACGCTGCCGGGGATTAAGGACAGATTTTCTAATCCCCACCAGCCCTGAGCGACTGTCCAACTGACCAGTTGATGCCAGTTATCTCCTGCTTCTACATGCAGTTGCACTTGTTGTTCGTCTTCTGACAGCACAATCCGGCTTTTGGCTAAATAACGTAATACAGTGCGGTTTTGGTCAGTCAGGAAAATACTATTGCTACCCTCGCCCAATACCAAAGGCGGGACTGCAGGCTGATAAGTCATGAGTTCAGCCAATGAGTCCAGCTCGACCAATTCGGCGAGCTGTGTATCCAAAGCAAAAGTGGAATAGGATTTCGCAGAGAGCTGCTGTAACAGACGCATAAAAGCACCAAAAAACCAAAGTGGGCTTATTCTACTGAATCCAGAGCAGCAGACCAAAAAAATCTCAGTGTTGGGCCGAAAAACGTCATTAACCCAAAGCAAAATTTATGGCATCATGGCCTAAACAGGTCCAACCAGAGAGTTTTATGTTACATCACACTTTTATTAAAGTCCGGGGTTATCATTTGGATGGCTATCAGCACGTCAATAACGCCCGCTACCTGGAGTTCTTGGAAGAAGCACGCTGGGGTTATCTGGAACAACATGGCGATATAGAACATTTTGAACAGCTGGGTCTGGCCTGGGTGATCGTCAATATCAATATTAACTACAGAGCTCAGACCACCATGGGCCAGCAACTGCGTATTGATACCGAATTCAGTGCTATTAATACCAAAAGCTCTGTGATCCACCAGAAAATCTGGCTGGATGGCACTGACATTTTAGTGGCCGACGCCAATATTACTTTTGTCTGTTTAGATAAAAAAACCGGCCGGGCTGTGGTGATTGAAGGCGATTTAAAAAATCGTCTTGAGCCTCGCCTGACAAACCAAATCGACATCTGAATCACAACAGGAAAAGCCAGTCCTTTGGCTTTTTATTGATGACACCAACTCGTATCCGTTAATACGGGCTGCTGCATGTATAGAAACTTGCTTTACTGCTATCCAGACTAATACGGACTGGTTGGTGTGTAGAAACTTGCTTTACTGCCATCCAGACTGATACGGCTTGGCACTATAGAAGTTGTGTTATTGATCAGGTTGTACTGATCGCCGCTCACCAGTTTATACCGCAGCAGGTTATTGACCTTCACAGGTAAACCACAGCTGGTTTGAGCATATTGAGTTTGAGCATCTGATCTCAGAACATAAACTTCATTGGTTCCATCCACTATGCCCTGACCCGCACTGTTTACAAACAAGGACGTTGCTTCTGAAATCGCCACTACACGACTGGCAGCGCCCACTTTGGCCTGAAACACCATAGAGCGCCCCATCCGATCGCGTTGACGGAAGTGGGTATCATTAATCACCCCTTGCATCGCAGGGAAGTTCAGGAAACCTGTACTGATATTGATAGTTTCATGGCAGAAATCTGTCACTGCTTCAGCACTGATAGCACCAGCTACACCATCAGGATCATAAATATGCTGACTCAACACATGGTCGCCAGCCGAAGTACCACCCACTACACCGCCTTTGTCATACACATGCTGAATAGCAGCCTGAACCTTAGTACCTTGCCAGGCATTCAGATAAGCCGACTGATCACCACCTGCCAGCCAGACAAACTCAGCAGAGCGGATAGCCCAGTCGACATAATCCATATTGGCTTTGGTCACTGTATCCACAATAATAGTTTCGACAGAAGCTGCATTGGTTAAACCCTGCAGATAACTGTTGTACGCGTTGGTACCCGCAGTACGCAGAACAACAATATTGCCGCCCTGAATATGCGGCCCCACCCTTAAGCTAAAGGCATTGTCCACATCTGTACCACCGCCCATCAACAACAAAGCGGGGTTGGATAAAGTGACACAAGTGTCAGTGGCTGAGCCTGTGATATAGCTGGTTAAGTTACTTGGTTTTGACGGTCGCGATCCATAGCTGCAGCCTTCAGCCGGAGGCGGTTCTTCTCCTCCACCACCGCCCGTACTACCGACAAAGTTAGCGTTTAATTGATAAGTACCAGTACCGCTATAACGGGTCACTTTGATGTAATGCCGTCCTGCCGGAGACGCGGTATAAGTACCACTGTCAGGATTAGCACTGCTTTGGCCCGACATAATGTAACTACCAGAGCTGCGATACAAAAACCAGTCAAAGTCTTTGCCTGAGCCATGACTTAAACTGACACTGATATCTCCGGTTGCCGTCGTATCAAAATAATACCAGTCCAGATCCGAACTGCTACCAATGCTGGCGGCTACTGTTGTGCCACTGCATAAGGCGCCATCGGCCTTGCTTTCAGTATTATTATTTTCGCTTTCTTGTTGCAAACAGGCGAAGCTGTGGCTGCTGAATAGCAACGCCAACACGCCTAAGAGAGGTGCTTTCATTTTTATTTTCCTGCTTCTTTTTATGATTTTAAAACGGCCAAAGGCCATGGTTTTACAGGCAGCCGCAAAGCTGCATATAAAATTGGGTCAGATTAATTGCGGATATTTATTCGTCGAACCACTCGGACAAGTGGTAATCAGTGGAGCACGCATGCAGATTTGCCGGAGCTGCTGTCCGGGCAAATGTGATAAAGCAAGCGTGAATTGAAGCCATATAGGGTCAAAACTAAATAAGCGATGTCACTTAATATTTATGCATTTGCTTTTTCTGTCAAGGCGAAATTTTATACTCTTGTTAAGTTCCTTTCATAGGACAGGTCACTGACCGCAAAACTCATGACAACACTATCTTGGTGTGCAAAGCTAAGTCGTTGTTTAATAGGGGAGTCATCAAAGTGGATAGTATTAGTTGGGAAGAATTTGCAGTTGTTGAATTGCGCACAGGCACAGTGATCGAAGTGACAGATTTTCCGGAAGCACGAAAGCCAGCTTATAAACTCAAAGTAGATTTTGGCCCTGACATCGGCGTGAAACAATCCAGTGCTCAAATCACAGTCTTGTACAGCAAAGAACAGTTGCTGGGCAAACAAGTGATTGGGGTAGTCAACTTCCCCACCAAACAAATAGGTCCTTTTCGCTCCGAATGTCTGATCACAGGCTTTTACCGGCCTGATGGCGCTGTAGTTTTGGCAATACCTGAACAAGCTGTGCAGAATGGCAGTAAATTATCCTAACAATAGATTTACCATTACACGCACGGCAGATAACATAGCTATCAAAACATCAACATACTGGAATGAAGAATGTTAAGAAAGTTATTGCTGAGCCTGTTTCTTATAGCATCGGCCATGGCGCAAGCCGATTTATTGCAAGGGCTTAAGTTTTACAAAAATAAAAACTACGATAAGGCAAAAACAGAGTTTGAATCTTTGCTCCCTCTGGGCAATAGTGGCGCTGCTTTTAATTTAGCTGTGATGGCATTGTATGGCCAAGGTGAACCGCAGGATTTAGTCCGTGCTTATGCTTATTTTTCGCTAGCTAAATATTTGAAGCAATCCGGAACAGATAAGGCACTGCAGCACATAGAAACTTTAATCACACCAGAGCAAAAGCAACAAGCGATGCTGCTACTGGTTCAGATCCAGAACAACACACTACCTCCTTACAGCGCCAACGAACTTGGCCCCAGACCACTTTCTCCTCTGAGAATAGCCCATAAAAAAACAGAGCCCGACTATCCTATAGGCGCAGCCAAAAGAGGGATCACGGGCTTTTCAGTTGTTCAGTTTGTAATCGACAAAGAAGGAGAGGTGGTCTTTGCACAAACACAAAGAGGTCTGCCGGAAGGGGTATTTGCTGCAACATCGGAGAAAGCTATTAGAAAATGGAAATTTAAACCTGGCCCAGCAGCCAGTATTCAGACAGTCCGGCTCGACTACAGCTTGCGTCCTCTAAAAGAGACAGATGACACAGAAGTGCCGAGTGTGAGACTAATCAATTCACTACAGCAGTCCGCTTGGCCTGCAGCTTTAAATGGTTCGGCGGAACATCAGTATCATGCAGCTGCGGTCTTTGACTATCTGCAGAGCGAAGATGATGTTTATGCGACAGCAAGCACAGCTGCAGTTCAGCCTCCCACCGTAGCCGATTTAGCCACCAAAAAAACCGGATTCGGACTGCCAATGCAGGCTTTCTCTGGCAAAGCGCTGATCCAGGTTAATACAAATTCACAGATAGAGACTGTTCAACCACTGCTAGGCACTGTACCAGCACTTGCTGGCACAATAATTCCCGGATTACAGCAAGGCAGCTATCGTATCGAGCCTTTTGATGAGTATTTTGGCTCGGGAAAACCCCAAAGTTTTGCCACTGATAAAATGTATGTAAAGCCTTTGCATGCTTTGCCCCAAGAGTGGACCAGCGCCTACTGGCTGGATCAAGCCGCCCGTAATGGCATGACGACAGCACAAAAAGTCCGGGCAATGCAGCAACCTTATTGGGCCACTTATCTGCAACAACAAAAAGAGCCAACAGCTTTAGGCTGGTATGCCATCGAGCTGATGACACAAAACAGCCCGCAGGCTAAAGCTGCTTTAGCTACTGCCAAAGAGGCCGGCTTCAAAACCACATCAGAATTGGAAGAATTATTCCAATAAAGCTTTAGCCCATACCGCCAGCTTTTGCTCTTTGCTTTGACTGGCATGAGCAGGGCTGCTGGATGGCAGTTGAATATACTCCAGCTCAGTGCGGTGTTTCAAAAGTGGCAGCAGGTGACGTTTAAACTCTTCTGCTGCTTTGGCACCGTTAAAACAAATCTTTAGGATCTGCGGTTCAGCATCAAGCAAGTGCGGTATCGCATTACAAATCACGCTGCTTTTTTTAATGGCACTATCCAGGCTGCCGGCTCTTTCACAGTGAGCGACCACATCCCATAAAGCTATACCTTGTTCCGTCAGTAACTGGCAACGCTGCTGGTAATCAAGTTCTGTCGGAATAGCAAACAGCTGCTGCATAAAAGACCAGAATAAATTGCGCGGATGAGCGTAATAACGTTGCTCAGTCAGCGAAGCTGCGCCTGGCATACTACCCAGTAACAAGATACGAGGCCTGACACCTAAAATCGGAGCCAGGCCTGTTAATAACTCAGACGACATAAACTAAATTTTTAAACCCGGCTGATACTGCATCGCCTTTTGCCAGGCCAGCTCAGCTTGCATAGGTTCGCCATCTTGCTCGGCACAATAAGCCAAAGTGGCATAAAGCACTGCATCTTCCTTGTGATCACGTAACCAGTGCTGTAGTTGTTTACGCAGCAATACCACATGACGTTTTAACGGAATCTGTCTAAGCACAGGCCATACCAAGGGCAAGTCACTATAAGCCAGGTGATCAACCAGCAACTTTTCAGCCTGCTCTACCTGACCCGCTTTCACTTTAGCCCACACTCTCCCCAGTACGGCAGCCATCGACTTACGCTCTTTCGAGGGTAAAGCCAACCAATAGTCACTGCTTTCGTCAAACACACCCTGGGCTGCCAGATGACGGATGGCCTGAGGATAAATTTGGTAACGCTGCGCCTGCCACTGTACTTTGGTAAACCATTTTTGCTCTATGGCTTTCAGTACCGTATGAAAAACTTCAATATTATGACCAGCGGCTAACAGGGCCTGGAAATACAAAGGCGCTAATAAAGGGGCATCAGCAGGCAACAGCATATAAGGTCGCAATAACTCCATAGCCGCTTTAGCCTGATTCTGACGTAGCAATAAATCTGCTTTGACATAACAACTCTGAGCCTGGGTTGCATCCAGTTGCTCTGCCAGTTGCATAGCTTTGGTCGCATGTCCGGCCTGCAACGCAGCGTAACAAGCCATACTCTGGCGCAATATAGTGAATTCAGGCATAGCGTCAGAGCGATCAAAATACTGCTCAGCATCCTGAAAACGGCCAGCCGCCAAAGCCAAAGCCGCTTGCTCAAAAGCCAAACGGGCTTTGCGTTGCTGACGACCACGGAAGGGGTTTAAGGTCCAGTTACGAAAACCTAACACGGGTCGTAAAATTCGTAAGCTCAACCACAACAAACTCAGGCTTAACAACAGAATAATGACAAAACCTATCAGCGTCATTTCCACTGTCCATGGACCCAGCACCAGCATCAGGTAACCCGGATTCTGCGTCAGCCAGGGCCCCACCCACATGGCAGCAGCCAGCAGTAAAACCACTATCAGCAAACGGATCATTGGCTACTCTCCACCATGCTTTGACGCATCACCTGATCAAGCACAGCTGTGGATTCCAGTGCAGCAGGAGCCGGAAAAGCCACTGCTAAACCAGCCAGTTGTACCAGTTGCTCAGATGCAGAACTGACCTGTGGATCTGCAGCAGCAAAATAACGCTGCAAGGTATCCATGGCCTGCTGCAATGCAGTCTGATACAACTCTGGCTGATATTTCATGGCAGCCAGCTCGGCCAGCAACAACTGCTGTTGTAAGGTGTTACGTAAACTCAGTTGTTGACCTGCAGTTAACACAGATAAATCTTCCGGCTGAGTCGGGCGCACATGCACCAATGAACTCCAGAACGAATTCCAGTGGTGGATCAGAGTGGCTTGCCAGTCAGCCTCTGTCGCAGTAACTGCAACTGGTGTTTCATCCAATACCCGTTCACTTTGGCGCAAAGGTAAATTATTCACAGTTTTGCGTAAGCTGGTTAAAGCCAGCTGAATTTTGGCTAAATCCGGCACTGTGCTTTTTTGCAGTTCAGCTAAATCGGTTTGAATAGCCTGACGCAACGGCTGCATGCTACTGTCCTGCAACAACGCCAGTTGCTGTTCAGCACCTTGCAATAAACGTAACGCTGCTGGCATATCTTGCTCTAACCAAATCTTTTGTCCTGCCAACTGCAACAGTTGCTGCAATTGCCACAACTGCCAGGTGCGGCCATTGCTTAATTGCTTTTTGCTCTCCAGTTGCAACTGCACTAAAGCCTGTTGTTGCTGTAGATCCAGACTTTCCTGTTGTTTTTGCTGATCAACAACCAGCGCCAGCTGCTGCTGTACCTGATCAGTCAGTTGTTGCAGTTGCTGCTTAGCTTGCTCAGTTTGTTGCTGTTGCTGCTGTTGAAGTTGCAGCTGTTGTTGCTGCACTGCTGACCATTGTGGCCATAACCACCAGACAGCAGTGGCAATTACGGCAACCAACAATAGATTCAGCAATAAAGAAAACCAGGCAACAGCACGACCCGTTTTAGCCGGCTTTGGACTTTCACTTTTTGGCCTCTCATTTTTTATCGGTTCTTTTTTAATAGTTTCATTAGGAAGTGGAGATTCAGAGGCAGTAACAGCCACCGGGGTATCAGTCATGACAAGTTCCTCTTAACTGGCAAATAGCCTCCAGTAACGCCTGATCATTGGCACTGGCTGACAAATAAATACGGGATTCAACGATCCCAAGTTCTAAAGCGGCTTCTTTCATCCGCGGGCTGACCATAATCCACAGCTGTTGCTGTAACCAGCTATGTTGCTCTTTAGGTAATAACTCAAAAATAAGCTGTAAAATTTCGTTGCTGGTCACCACAATACATTGAATATGTTGATGATGCCACTGGTCTGACAAGCTTTGCCCGTCCAGCGGCAAAGGTACTCTGCGATAACTTTGCAGGTAATGAATATGGGCACCCCGTTCCACTAAGCCTTTTTTGATCAGCTCACGGCCAGCGTTTCCCCGCACTATCACAATATGTTTGCCAGCTACATCCTGTAGCTGTGGTAACGCCAGCAGCCCTTCACTGCGCTGATCCTGCGGGACTATAACAGAGCGCCCACTGCATTTTTCCAGCACTGTGGCTGTAGTGGTGCCTACAGCTATTAAAGGTGCGGTGATTTTTTTGCAGTCATATTGTTGCTGCAGGCAACTAACAGCACTAACACTGACAAAAATAACCTGATCAGCCTGCTCCAGCAAAGTGCCTGCTTTGGCTTTTAACGGCACTAACTGAGTGGTGATCAAAGGCTGATATAAATACGGAATCTCCAGTTCATCTAAACTGGCCAGCAACTGATCCGCCTTGCCCGCTGGTCTGGTGATCAGCACCTGGCTTAACGGATCCAGCAGTGGAGTCGTCACGCCAATCAGGCCTGACGGTAGACCGCATCCAGAATGCGATCTGCGCCTAATGCTAATAACTGTTCCGCCAGTTGCAGCCCCAACTGCTCGGCTTGCTCTGCAGAGCCTTTGATTTCTGAACGTAAAATTTCAGAACCATCCAGCTGTCCGACCAAACCACGCAACCAAAGTTCATTCTGCTGAAGCACAGCAAAAGCACCAATAGGCACCTGACAACCGCCCTGTAGCTTACGGTTCATCGCACGTTCGGCCAACACGCATATGCGGGTGTCTTTATGTTCCAGCGGTGCTAAGAGTTGTTGCACCACTAAATCGTCGGTGCGGCATTCAATACCTACGGCGCCCTGACCATTGGCCGGTAAACTGATGCCAACGTCTAAAAAGCTGGCAATACGGGCTTCAAAACCTAAACGTATTAAACCGGCCGAAGCTAGAATAATGGCATCAAACTCACCCGCGTCCAGTTTCGCCAGACGGGTATTAACGTTGCCACGCAAGTCTTTAATTTGTAAATCCGGCCTGATGGCTTTGATTTGACACTGACGGCGTAAACTTGAGGTTCCCACCACAGCGCCCTGGGGTAAATCAGCCAGTTGTTGGTAGCGAGTGGAGACAAAAGCATCACGGGGGTCTTCGCGTTGACAAATGGTGTGCAGCATCAAACCTTCAGGAAAATCGACAGGCACATCTTTCATACTGTGTACTGCTATATCAGCACGACCTTCCAGCATGGCGGTTTCTAACTCTTTTACGAATAAACCTTTACCACCGATTTTGGCTAAAGGCGTGTCCAGAATTTTATCGCCCTGAGTCGACATAGGCACAAGCTCAACCTGTAAACCAGGGTGAGCGGCTTCCAGTCCGGCTTTGACAAAATTGGCTTGCCACAAGGCTAAAGCACTTTTACGGGTGGCAATGCGGACAAGGTTCATAGGTACTCCTTAAAGCAGCGGAAAAACAGCAGCAGCGAAATGATGATAAAGGCTGGACTGCCTGAAAATGCCGCCTAGTATAGTCGCTAATGGTAATGAAAGTGATGACTGAACAGCAGATTTTGTTGTGGATCAAGGATTTCGACCCGCCATTCGCCTTTTTGACTGCTGTCGAATTCTTTTCTGCTGTAGGTACGCCAGTAATCCAGTTTGACCGGCAGTTTAACCCGGGTCATCAGTTTACCTTCGTAGTACCACAAATGTTCAATGCTCTGACCATTTAAACCTTTGATTTCAGAGTACAAAGCCAGCTGCGGTGCAGCTGTGGCATCAATCTGTTCACCTAAACTGCGGGCTTTAGCTGAAGGGGGCTCGTTCGTCAGCAACACTAACCTTAATACACCTGAATCGGCTTCAAATAAGGGCGCAGCTGTTTCCACTGCAACCAGATCGGTTTCAGCAACCACTGGCTGTTCTGCCGCACTCTTATGTTCCACTACAGCAGCTTCTGCAGTTGTTGTTGCACTAGCCACGACCCCGGTTTCAGCCGCTTCAGTTTTAACCTGTTCGGGTTCAGGGTTTTGTGGTACAGCTTCAAGCACCAGCTCTGGAGTCGCCACTTCAATAGATTCAGAGGTCATGACAACAGGAGCTGTGGCAGCCACAGGAGTTGCTTCAATATCAGCTGAATCCAGATGTAACCAGCCATACAACAACAAAGCCGCAGCACAAAGCGTCAGAGCAGCACCGCTAATACGACGCCAGTGCCACTGTTGCTCTATTGCTGGTTCTGGCAAATCACCAGACGCCGCTGCTGCAGCGCCCAGACTGACCCGAACCACCAGTTTTTCCTGTGCTGTTGTCACTTTTTTTTCCACTTTAAAGTGCGGGTAATTGCTGCTGAATAAAACGACTGACATCGGCAATTTGTTGTGGGCACACACTATGGCCCATTCGGTACTCGGCCCAATTGACATGAAAGCCAGCAAATTTCAGTGCGTTATAAGCCGCCTGACCTGCGCTGTAAGGCACCACTTCATCATGAGTGCCGTGGTTCACCAGCACAGCTGTGCTTTTATTGGCCGTGGTCATTTCTTCTTTCAGCTTGCCTGGCACAGCCATATAAGTAGAAAGTGCCATCACACCAGCTAGTTTATAAGGCAGGCGGGGTAATAAATGTAGCGCAATAACGCCGCCCTGACTAAAACCTGCCAATAAAATGCGATTGGCCGCAATGCCCTGCTCTATCAGTTTGTCGATTAGGGCTGTTACTGCAGCCGCAGATTCACGCACACCTGTTTCATCTGCTCTGTCGTTTAAATCCCAGGTTTTTATATCGTACCAACCACGCATTTGCATGCCACCATTAATAGTAATAGGGCGTACAGGAGCGTGAGGGAATAAAAACCGGATGCCCGACGTCTTGGGCAAACGCAATTCCGGCACTATAGGGGCAAAACCATCACCCGAATCACCTAAACCATGCAACCAGATCACAGCAGCATCAGCCTGACCTGCGGGTTTTACATCTACAAAAGGAAGTAACGCCATTCTATTTCTCTATCATTCAGGAATTATCGGTAAGTACCACGTCTTGGCCAGACTGTTTACTAAAGGCATCAGAAATTAATGCCCAAAACTCAGAACCTGTTCTGTTATCAATCCAGACACCGTCTTTTAATTCAAAATGGTGGCCATTAAATTTAGTCGCGACCCAGAGCTGATGCAGTGGAGGTTGTTTATTAATAATCACCTTACTGCCGTCAGGAAAGCTGATACTTAACAAGCCACCGTGCGACTCATAATCCAAATCCAGGTCTAATGCTTCGATAGCGTCTTCCACCGCAAGCAGCACCTGATCGGTCAGTTCGTCATATTCTACGTCATTCATCGGTTTCACCTGTTTGCTTTTGCTGTTAAGGATGCGATTATAGAGCGCAAAATAATTAATGAAATAAAAACCATGAATACAAAGCGACAAAGACTGGTGTGCATCCTGTTGCTCAGCCAATGGTTACTGGCCTGTGGCCAAAAAGGTCCTTTAACATTGCCTCAAACCCCACAACCTAATAAGGCGCAGCCAGAACAAGTCGCGCCAGCCGATCAGCCAGTAGTTTCAAAGGAACAGTAGTGGATTACTTTAATTATCAGGATCAGAATTTATTTGCCGAAGGTGTTGCATTAGCCGATATTGCCGCAGAATTTGGCACGCCAACTTATGTCTATTCCCGCGCTACTATTGAGCGCCATTACAAAGCTTTTGCTGAAGCAGCGCCAGGCCGCGATTTACTCGTTTGTTACGCCGTGAAAGCCAACAGCAATATAGCGCTGTTAAACCTGCTGGCCCGCCTTGGCAGTGGTTTTGATATAGTCTCTGAAGGTGAACTACGCCGCGTATTGCAGGCCGGTGGCGACGCGAAAAAAGTGGTGTTCTCAGGTGTAGGTAAATCTGTGACTGAAATTGAGTTTGCACTGCAAACCGGCATCAAGTGTTTTAACGTGGAATCTATTCCTGAGCTGGAGCGTATTCAGCAAGTGGCCAGCCGATTGAATATCATTGCGCCTATCTCTATTCGGGTGAACCCGGATATTGACGCCAAAACCCATCCTTATATTTCTACCGGCTTAAAAGCCAATAAGTTTGGCATTGATATTAACGACGCTGTGGCTATGTACCAGCAAGCGGATGCCGCTTCGCATTTAAAAGTCTGTGGTGTGGATTGTCATATAGGCTCACAACTGACTGAAACTCAGCCGTTTTTAGATGCCTTAGATAAGTTACTGGCCTTGATAGACAAATTAGCCACGCTAGGTATCCACTTAAGTCATATTGATATTGGTGGCGGTTTAGGTGTGCCTTACGATGGTGAAACGCCACCCCATCCAGCTGAATATGCTGCCAAAGTGGTAGAAAAGCTGGAGGCTTATCCACAGCTGTCCATTATTTTTGAACCGGGTCGCGCCATTATGGCTAACGCCGGTGTACTGCTGACCAAAGTAGAGTATTTAAAGCCAGGCCAGGAAAAGCATTTTGCTATTGTTGACGCCGCTATGAACGACTTAATTCGCCCGGCGCTTTACAGTGCATGGCAGGCTATTATTCCGGTAAAACAAAAGCCTGAAATTACGGCCGTGACTTACGATGTGGTAGGCCCAGTTTGTGAAACCGGCGATTTCCTTGGTAAAGATCGTGCTTTAGCGCTGGAACCAGGTGATTTACTGGTGGTGCGCTCAGCCGGCGCTTATGGTTTTACCATGAGTTCCAACTACAACAGCAGACCCAGAGCCGCAGAAGTGCTGGTGGATGGCGACCGCAGCTATTTAGTCCGCCAGCGTGAACAATGGCAGGACCTGTGGCGCGGTGAACAGTTGGTACCCTGAATGATCCCAGACAATAAATTTAAAGATCGTCCCCACCAAAGCTTAGTGCAATTCTCAAAAATGCACGGTTTGGGCAATGACTTTATGGTGATAGACGCCGTCAGCCAGAATGTGTTTTTAACCAAAGAACAAATTAAGAAGCTGGCCGACCGTAACTTTGGTGTAGGTTTTGACCAGCTACTGATGGTGGAACCGCCTTACGATCCTGAGCTGGATTTTCATTACCGCATTTTTAATGCCGACGGCTCAGAAGTAGAACAATGTGGCAATGGTGCACGCTGTTTTGCCAAGTTTGTCCGGCATAAAGGCCTGACCAATAAATACAAAATTGCCGTCAGCACCAAGTCGGGCAAAATCACTTTGTATATAGAGCAGGATGGTCAGGTGACTGTCAATATGGGCGTGCCGCAGTTTGATCCGGCTAAAGTGCCTTTTAAAGCACAAAAACAAGAGCTGAACTATATTTTGCACAGCGAAGACGCCACCACTTTATGTGGTGTGGTGTCTATGGGTAATCCGCATGCGGTGATACTGGTGGATGATATTCAGACGGCTCCAGTGCATCAGTGGGGACCGGTGTTTGAAAATCATGAACGTTTCCCTGAGCGCGCTAATATAGGTTTTATGCAGGTATTGTCCCCTTCTCATGTCAAATTAAGAGTATGGGAAAGAGGCGCTGGCGAAACTATGGCCTGTGGCACAGGTGCTTGCGCTGCTGCTGTTATTGGTCAGATGCAGAAAAAATTACAAACCCAGGTAAGGGTCGATTTACCGGGCGGTTCTTTGCAGATCCGCTGGCAAGGGCCTGGCCAACCCGTCAAAATGACTGGACCAGCCGAACATGTTTTTGATGGACAATTATTCTTATGAGCGACCTTCCTCTCGATACAGCACTGGTAAACCCTGAACTGGCCGAAGCCAGCCTGATTGTGGATTATCTCTATGATCATCCTGAGTTTTTTCTGCAACATCCTGAACTGCTAAGCCGCTTGCGTTTACCGCATCAGCAGCGGGGTGTGGTGTCTTTAGTGGAACGCCAGTTGGAATTACAACGTGAAAAAATCCGTTCTTTAGAAGACGATATCACCCGCCTGATGGGCATAGCCCGCCAGAACGAGCAAATTTTTTATGCGCTGAACGATCTGCACTTACAGTTATTAAAAGCCGCCGATCAAACGGCTTTGTTAGCAGCGCTTCAGGCTTTTACCGCCCAAATGCCGCATGTGCAAAGTTGTGTGTTGGTTGATTTGCAGCAAAAAACCGATCAGGTGGCGCAATTACAACTGATTTTACAGCGCCGTTTAAGTGGCAAAACTTATTATTTTGGCCGGATGAACCGCGACGAGATGGCCGCTTTGTTTGAACCTCATATTCACTCGGTATCACTACAACTGTTAAAGTTATCGGAAGAGCAACAGTTTCTGCTGGCCTTTGGCAGCGACTCAGATGAGCATTTCCAGCCAGGCATGGACACCTTATTTTTGGACCATCTGGCAAAACTGGTGTTAGCCGTTTTACCTTCTGCTGTTTAAATGATGGAACTGCAGCCTGAATTAGCCCATTGGCAAGCCGACTTGTCGGCTTTTCTGGCTTATCTGAAAGATGAACGGGGTTACAGCAAAAAAACCTTAAGCAGCTATCAGTTGCAGCTTTGTGCTGTCGCCAGTCAGGTGGCAGAACAAGCGGAGCATTGGGTCGACCTGACAGAAACCCAGCTGCAACTGCATATCTCGTCCTGCCGCAAAAGCTTAAAAGCCCGCAGCTTAGCGCTTAGAGTGGCCTCTTTACGCAGCTTTTACCGTTATCTGGTGCAACAAGGCAAGCTGAAAGAAAACCCGGCGTCTTATCTACAGGTGCCCAAATTCGACAAACCTTTGCCAAAAAACCTCGATGTGGATCAAGTGAATCACCTGCTGGATTTTGATACCAGCGAAGACGCCCTCGCCTGCCGTGACAAAGCCATGTTGGAGTTGTTTTACTCCTCAGGTTTACGGCTGGATGAACTGGTCAGCGCCAACCTGCTGGATATTGACTGGTCCGAAGCTTTAATACGGGTGCGCGGCAAAGGCAATAAACAAAGAGTATTACCTATAGGCCGTATGGCGGTCGCTGCTATTAAAGACTGGCTAAAAGTACGGGGCGCTTATGTAGGCACAGAGCCGGACGCCTTGTTTTTAAGCAAACAAAAAAGCCGCATCAGCCACAGACAAGTGCAACAAAGAGTCAAACTCTGGTCTGAACGTCAGGGGTTAGCCCAGCATTTGCACCCGCATATGCTACGCCACTCCTTCGCCACTCATATGCTCGAATCCAGCTCAGACCTGCGCGCAGTGCAAGAACTACTGGGCCACGCCAATCTCAATACCACCCAAGTCTACACCCACCTGGATTTCCAGCAACTCGCTAAGGTGTATGATAATGCACATCCGAGGGCTAAGAAGAAGGGGTGATTGCTACCATATATTCAAATGCCAAATACATATTTGGAGAGCCAATTTGCAGCAACCGCTAATCCAATAGAAAATACGATGTATACAATGGATTTGGCTACATGCGTTCTGACACTAGTAGATGATTCCGTTGCTAGCTTTTTATCTGCTCCCGAAAAATTGATGTATGAAATTTGATAAATAAAGTCTAAATGTCTCTCCGATTTAACACCAATAAACCGCCCCAACCTAAACATTAGAAAATTAAAAATGAATGCCAAAAGAATGAAAGAAGCCGTTGTAGAGGCCGCAGGCTCTTGAAAATATTGGTTCATTTGACTGTTGGTATAAATCGCACCAATCATAAGCAACCCATATTGTCCCAACAATGGCAGGTAACCAGACAGATACCTAATAAATTTTAAAATTGGATTTAAGCTGGTAACCTCAAGGCAATCTAACCAATTCTTCACCACCGACATAAATGAGTTTGCAACTGTTATATCAACGAAGTTTATCGAAGCTCGGCAGGTAAATTTATTTTCGAATTGCCACAAAGGAATAGAAAAAGGCATATCATCAATTTGCTTCTTCATTCCCTCAATTTTTGCGGTCCTAGAAGCAAATAGTATGTTTAGACGATATTCTTGTGGCTTCCTAGTTTGAGGCAAAACTACAAGTATGTTGTAACTAATCGCAACCTCTTCTACTGCTCGACCTTTGGCTCCCGCGTGCATCATAAATCTTTCGATTGAGCTAAACCGCTCGCTAGAGTCGTTAACATACTCAACAGAAAATGATGCATTTGCAGAAATCACGTTATATTGTGCTGTTGACTGCACTATTCGTAAATGAAGCTGATTTATATTTTCCATTGTTAAAATGAAAGATGTATTGAACTCTTCAGCTATTCTTTCTGATTTTCCTGTAATCTCATTGTAAAAAGCCTGAGCCAGTTTAAAACTAATAGCTTGATTAGAATTCTCTTCACCAACGATGACGTTACTACTTTCTGGCATTTCGGATGCGATCAACTCACTCATTTCAAATCCTTTTATTATAAGCTTTGCAAAAAGTTAACAGCTTTGGTCTTCAACAACCTAATACTTATAGCCTCACATATTCTGACACTACCCTCAAATCCAAAATCTTACAAATCATTTTTCTATTCCGGAAAATCACAAACTTAACAACACTGATCAGGTCCAGACCTTACAACAACCCCTCAATACTTTCCCCTAATAACAACTGCTCTATCAGCCCATGCTTCTCCACAGGACTGACCGCCTTTAACTGCCGGACAAAATCCATCGAGCTGGCTGGTGTGTTTGGGTAACCATGCCTCGACCAGAGTTGGCGTAAAGCAGCCGTGATTAGTTGATCACCCAGCTCTGCTCTTAGCCTGGCAAACACTAAAGTGGCGCGGGAATACTGATCATAAGATTCATCCGAGTCGATCAAGGATGAGGGTTGTGATTTGCTGCGAGCCTGCGCCCGGGCAAATCGCTCTTTTTCATAGCCCACAAGCGCCACCATAGCATCGCGACCAAAGTGTTGTTCAATCAGCACCAGCTCAACATACTTAGCTAAAGACTCCACCAAAAAAACACCATCACCTGGTACACCATTGCCCATATCATGGCCAAACCACTGGTGAGCCACTTCATGCACAGCACGGCGATACACCTGACTAAAGCCAGCATCCGCAGCTTGTGTTGCCCGCACTCCTACTCTGTGATTGATCAGCACCAGCTGCGGCAAGGCATAACCAGTGCCGCCTGAATCCAGCTCCGGCATACTGACCAGCCGCAATACGTCACCCCTATAGGGGCTGATCTGTTGTTCAAACCAGCTTAAGGTCTGCTGCATCGCCAGCATGGTTAGCTCGGTCGACTGATTCTGCTCTGGCGCGTAGATCTCCAGCAGGACTTTGCCATGTTGAAGCTGCTTTTTTTGCCATGGCACCACCACAAAAGCGCTGATAGCACGAAGAGGTCGACTGGTTCTGTAGTGGAAAAAACTGCGGCCATGCTGCTGCCATTGTTTGACTAAGGCGCCCTGTGTTATCGCCTCTTGGCCAACAGGTACTGAAATCACAGATTCCATCTTGACCCATTGATAAGCAGCATTTTCAGTGGAAGCTTCAGACGGCTTCTGCGCTGTCAGTTTGGGCAGGCCATATTCGGTTCTGGTGTTGTTGTCTCTGATCCGATATTCAGGCACAAAACCCACAGTCGGAAATAAAGGTACAGAACGTAAATAACTAAAGTCGGGGCGGATCAACTGATGCATAGCAGCTGGCCAAAGTCCGCTTTGTTTTAGTTGCAGCTGCACAGTTAAACTGCGGTTTTGCCCAGGTAACAGCGGACTGGTGAAAGTGAACTCCCGCTGCCCAAGTTGCCTGTTTTCGCGGCTAAGTTTCGCCCCTGTTAGTTCAATCTGCTGCAGCGGGTAAGCCCAATGCTGCCCTACTAACACCTGCTGAATAGGCTCTGTAGTTGTGTTGCTTAAGGTGAATACCAGTTTTAACCGGGCGCTCTGTTCTGCTGGTTCAAAGTCCACTTCAGAGTAAACAGCTGTCACCACTGGCTGTGGTTTATGTTGCCAGTGCTGATACTCTGTTTCGTAGTTGGCCCGCCACTGCAACCGCTCAAAGGAATGTATTAAAGGTTGCTCTGCACTGAGCTGATGATCCAGCTGCCAGCCTTGCCAGCTCCCCCCTATCAGTACGAACAGCAAAGCAGAGATGAGTTTTGGCGTGAATCCGGCGCGCAAAACCGGGCCGCTAAAACCAGTGCCTCTATGATAAAAAACCAACGCAAGAGTCAGCGGAATCAACACCAGCAAAAACCAGAACACAATAAAAGGCCAGAAACCTGCACTGCTGCTCTGATAACCCCAGAGCTCGTCCGCGGCATGCAAAGGTGTAGCGAACAACAGCCACAGTGGGTGTTCCAGCCCAAGCATCATGGGCAAAGGAGACATATGCAGCGCCAGCACCAAAACGATCAGCACCAAAGCCAGCAGAGCATGACGACACAGGCTATGTAGTGATACACACAACAGCATCAGCAACCAGAGCGGACCCCACTGATAACCAGCCTGCAGCAGATATTCAGACCATAACAACGGCGCTGATGTAACGCACAATTGCGCCGCCATCACAGCAGTCAGCATCAGAGCAATAAAAACCGACAACATCACGGTCATACATAACAACTGGCTGAACAATAACATCCGCCCTGACACCGCAGTGCTGGCAACCAGCTCATGCATATCGCAGCTTTTGTTCAACCAGCTGAGTTTGGTGGTCCAGAACAGCAGCAACAAAGCTCCACAACGGGGAACCAGGTCCCACATCACCTGATTTAAGGCGTCACGGCTAGTGGGAGTGAGCACCGACATCACTTCGGCATAATCCGCACCTGACACCACTTCGCTAAAGGCTAAAGCCGCCAGTCCAACTAAGCTCAGCCAACTGCCGGGATGCAGCATTAACTGGCGTATGTTCAGTGTTGTTAGTTGCCACAAGGCATAAAAAGCAGAGTGTTGTACCGGCACAGCCCGAAACAAGCTGGATGTTGAAGCAGAATTTTCACTGGTTACAACAGGCTTCATTGCACTTTTGGCCGCTGCTGCATCTGATATTTTGATCCGAATCGAACACCACCACAGTAGGGCGCAGGCGCAAAGCAGTACCAGCCTGTTTAATATGAAGGTCAGATCCAGCTGCAAAGTCTGCTGCCCTGTCATAAATTGTTGCAAAAGCGGAGTAATTGCATAGAAATCGCTATACAACATCAGTTGCCATAACCAGGGCGTTACAATCTGGCTATTGGCCATTAAAGGTGAACCTGTACCTGCAGCCAAGGCCATATAACCTGCCCACAGCAACAGGGCCGCCACATAAAGCAGAACAACAGAGCCAAATTTTAAGCTGAGCCATAACTGCAACAGGCACAGCAGCAACAATGCAGGCATATACTGCAACAGAAAAATAGCCAGAAAAGTTCCGATCAACTCTTGGTCAAAAGGCACAGCATCGGCACGCCAGAGCCCAAACAGCAAGACGCCAGACAACAACAGAGTCATAACGATGCACAGCAACAGAAGACCCGCAGTTCGGCTGAGACACCAGCCAAAATGGCTGACTGGTGTGGCCCTTATTAATTCCGTCATACCACTTTGCTGTTCACGTAAAAAAGCCAAAGGCGCTAAAACCCCGGTCAGTAGCGGCAGCACCAGCATGGCGACAGCAGAACAGGCAAACAGCAGTTGTTTGAGCGGGTTTTGTTCAGCGCTGCCGGGTAAACCTGCCGCCAACAGAAAAACAAAAGCGCAACTGAGCACCACTGCCAGCCAGCACAAGGGCTGACGTACATAAAACTTCAGTTCATTCACCATCAGAGGCCAGATCATTGCTGCTCCTCCCGATGCTGCTGCAACTCCAGAAAGTATCTGTCCTGTAAACTGGCCACAGCATTTTGGAACTGTAGCAGCGGCTTTTCATGATAAAAACGCTGCAGCAACACCCCACGCTGATAAGTGCTGCTCAATAAGGTAGCCGCGGCAGGCAAAGCACTCTCTTCACCATAGGCCAACCATACCTTGCCCTGTAGTGGTTGGATCAAGGCTTCGGTATCGCCCTGCACCAGAATGCGTCCGGCCTGCAAAATGGCCACTTGTGAACAGAGTTGCTCTATGTCTTCCACTATATGGGTCGACAACAACACCAAACGGCTTTTACTGACGCCAACCAGCAGATTGTGCAAACGCTGACGTTCTTCAGGATCTAAACCTGCAGTGGGTTCATCCAGAATAATAAGGGCCGGATCGCCCAACAAGGCCTGAGCTATACCAAAACGTTGGCGCATACCACCAGAAAAATGGGCCACGGTCTTATGGGCAAAGGCTGTTAAGTTGGTTAGCTCCAGTAACTGGTTTATTTGCTGCTGGCGGTATGTTTTATGCACAACCCCCTTCAGAATGGCCATATGCTCTAGCAAAGCACGGCAGGACATATGCGGATAAACACCAAATTGTTGTGGCAAATAGCCTAGCTGCTGCCTGAGCTTTGTGGGTTGTTGCCGCAGATCAACGCCATCAAATTGAAGCTCACCGCTATCGGGCTGCTGCAAGGTCGCTATAGTTCGTAACAAAGATGATTTACCAGCCCCATTTGGGCCCAACAAACCAAACATGCCACGGTCCGCAGTTAAGTTCAGTTGCTGTAAGGCTGCAGTGCCATCCGGATAGGTTTTGCATAAGGCGTTGATCTGTAACATCAGTACCGAGTCCTGTTGTATTTTCATTCAGCGCAGACTAGCGGTTGCAGCAGTGGTGGCTCAACTATGAAATGACCAGAGAGTCAAAGCAGATGACCAAGACGCGGAGCAGGCTAAATAAAGCTGTTTTGAACGGGGAAAATGGCTTTCATCAGTCAAAACTAAGGTTTTGTCAGCAGACGGGTGACAAGGTGAGTCAGTACAGGCAAGATTGTCCGCAGATAAAAACTCCGGAATAACTATGAAGCTGGCGTTCAAACTCAAAGACTTATTTTCGCTGTTGCCGGTGTTGTTTGCATTATGCAGGTCGGCCTGGAGCCTGCTGCAGAACGAACAAATGGCCAGTTGGAGTAGCGCTTGTCTTTTGCTTGGTCAGTTGCTGCTGGAATTATCACCGCTATTGCTGGCGCAGCTGTTGCTTACCACACTACAAAAGCCGGTACGAGCTGCCTTCTTGTTGTTATGGCTTGCCGCTATGGTGCTGTATCCACTGCTCAGTATAAATCTCAGGCCAGAAAACTCAGTGCTGTTGCTGGATCTAAGCTGCTGGTTAATTGCCCTCTGCGGCAGCCTATTGTATTGGTTGGAGCAGTTTTATCAGCAAAAACTCTCGCCAGGCAGTAAAAACAGCTGGTTGCGAAAACTCTGGTCGCTGGACACCGTAGTGATCCTGTTGCTGACAGGCTGGGTGCTGTTTATGGCTGTATTGCTTGGCTCGCACCAGGATCCTATGGCAAACCAGCCTATACCTTTGCAAGTTCACCTCGGCAGACTGCTGCATTACCCCTTTGAATTCATGGGCTACCTGCTACAGTTTGGGCTGATTGCCAGTCTGATCTATGGTTATTACTGGCTGAACCGTTATCTGCTGATCCGTCGTTTACTGGCACAACATGGGCTCTTGCCCTTTGTGCTGAGCAGCCTCTGTTTACTGCTATTGAGTTATCCGCTGCTGGCCAGCTTGTTGTTATACTTGCCCATCAATAGCTATGAAGTGACAGCGCTGGCGTCGGGCAATCACAATGCTTTTGATTGGTATAACTTTAAATTTGTGCTGGGCATTTGGCTGGTCAGTACGCCGCTGATCCTGGCCTTTGACCGGCAACAGCAGGAAAAAAATCTGGCGCAAATTCAGCACAGACAAATTCAGACTGAACTTTTATTGTTGCAACAACAGATTAATCCGCATTTTTTATTTAATACCTTAAACAACCTGTATGCGCTTTGCCTGGTGCAGTCTGAACAAGCCCCCACGCTGATACTGCGGCTGGCCGATTTATTAAGATATGTGGTCTACCAGGGCAGCCAGCCATCGGTGACTTTGCAGCAGGAGATTAACTATCTGCAGGATTATCTGGCCTTACAGCAATTGCGTGTCAGTAATAAAACAGAACTTACACTTTGCCTGCCAGAGCAGGCCGACCAGCATCTGCTACCGCCTTTGCTGTTGATTATGCTGGTGGAAAACGCCTATAAACATGGCGTAGAAAACACAGCAGAAGCCAGCAAAGTGAATATCCAACTGCAACTCGAGGGTAACTCACTGATCTTTATCTGTGACAATACAGTGCCAACACAGCAGCCTGATGTGCCTGCAGGTATAGGGCTGGAAAATCTGCGCCGCCGTCTGCAGCTTTGGTATGGTAACAACTACAGCTTAAGCAGCGCTGCCGCTGCATCTGGTTGGCGTGCTGAGCTTAAAATGGAGCTGGAGCCAACCCCATGCTGAAACTGCTGATCGTAGATGATGAACCGCTAGCCCATCAGGTGATCAGTTATCACTGCAAAGCTTATGCGGATATCACCATTACCGGCTCTTGTTACAGTGCTGCCGAAGCATTGGCTGTATTGGCCAGACAACAGGTGGATCTGCTGATTTTGGATATCCAGATGCCGGTGTTAACTGGCCTTGATATGCTGAAAGTGATGCAAAACAAACCACAGGTTATTATCAGCACAGCGTACCCCCAGTATGCGCTGGATGGCTTTGAACTGGACGTGGCCGATTACCTGCTCAAACCCATCAGTGCTGAACGTTTTGCTACAGCACTACAGAAAGTCAGACGCCGGCTGGTTTTGGAGCCAGAAAAACCAGCTTCTATCCTGCTGAAAGTAGAGCGTGAACTGCGCAAGTTTAGTCTTTCAGAAGTGTGTTGTTTTGAGGCCTATGGCAATTATGTCAAAGTCTGGCAAGGCCAACAGATGGTGTTAGTAAATGCAACTTTAAAACAGGTTTATCAGCAGGCGGCATCGGCTGATTTTGTTCAGGTGCAAAAGTCTTTTCTGGTGAATAAACAGCATGTGATTGGCCTCGACAGCACGTTAATCCGCTTGAGTAATCAGATGCAGATTAAAATTGGCCCGGCTTTTAAAGATCAGCTGAACGGCATTCTTTGACGCCAAACAACAGATCCTTTTTGCTACTCCCCGGCGTAAAAGCAGTACACTGCAACTTATAGCGAACAAAACGAACTCAATTATGCGTGTTTATAAAGCCCTTTTGCCTTTTAAAGCGATCTCTTTTGATTTGGACGATACGCTGTATAACAACGGCCCTGTGATTGAGTTGGCTGAACTGGCTATGCAGCAAAAACTACTGCAACTAGCTCCCAAGCTTGGGCTGATTGATCCTGAGTTCTGGTGGCAAAAACGCAAAGAACTGGCACAACTTAACCCGGAAGTTCGGCACGATGTCAGCCGCTGGCGCTTATTGTCGGTGGAACAGGGTTTAACAGAGCTTGGTATTGGTCGCTGTGAAGCGGGGGAAATTGCAGAACTGGCTTTTAGTGCTTTTTATACTGCCCGCAGTAATTTAATAGTGCCGGACTCCAGCCATCAGTTGCTCAAAGGCTTAGCAGCACGTTATCCACTGGTGGCTATTACCAATGGCAATGCAGATTTAAAATTGCTGCGTATCAGCCAGTATTTCAAGTACGCCTATCACGCTGGCCCCAGCGGTAAAATGAAGCCTTACCCTGATATGTTTGATAAAGCCTGTCAGCAGCTGGCTATTGCGCCCCATGAACTGCTGCATATAGGGGATAACAGCAAAGCCGATGTACGGGGTGCGCTAAATGCCGGTTGCCAGGCGGTGTGGCTGAAGCATGAAGCCCATTTTCAAACTGCAGTGCTGCCTCATCTGGAAATTGATTCGTTAGAGCAGCTGCAAGCTTTGCTTTAAGTTCACAAAGCTGGGGCAACAAAGCTGTAGGGTGTATAATGCTGCAAATTTTGCGACAGGTACTTACTGCTAATGGATGTCTCTTCTTTACTGGATGGCTTAAACGATAAACAACGTGATGCGGTAGCCGCTCCTCCTCAGCATATGCTGGTATTAGCCGGCGCCGGCTCGGGTAAAACCCGGGTACTGGTGCATCGCTTAGCCTGGTTGATGCAGGTGGAACGGGTTGCTCCTTATAGTTTATTGGCTGTGACTTTTACCAATAAAGCATCACAGGAAATGCGTAACCGTATAGAACAGACCATAGGTGTCAGTTTAAATAATCTGTGGATGGGCACCTTCCACGGCTTGTCGCACCGCATGTTGCGGGCCCATTATCTGGAAGCAGGTTTACCTCAGGGTTTTCAGATCATCGACTCAGACGATCAATACCGTTTAGTGCGTCGGGTATTAAAAGCGCTGAATTTAGACGAAAAACACTGGCCACCTAAACAAATCCAATGGTTTATCAACGCTCGTAAAGACGAAGGCCAACGCCCCAGCACTATGGATGCACATGGCGATTTCAGCCTGCAAACCATGATCAAAATTTACGCCGCCTATCAGGAAATGTGTGACCGTTCGGGTTTGGTCGACTTTGCTGAAATTTTATTGCGCAGCTTCGAACTGATTAAACAGCAGCCACAGATCCGCGCTCATTATCAGCAGCGTTTCCGTCATATTCTGGTCGACGAGTTCCAGGATACCAACTCTATTCAGTATGAATGGTTGCGATTATTGGCAGGCACTGACAGTAAAGTGATGATAGTAGGCGACGATGACCAGTCCATTTACGGCTGGCGTGGCGCTAAAGTAGAAAACATTCAGCAGTTTTTAGAAGACTATCCAAACCCTGTCACTATCCGGTTGGAGCAAAACTACCGCTCCACAGGCACTATCTTAAAAGCCGCCAACTGTGTGATTTCGCACAACAGTGACCGTTTGGGTAAAGACTTATGGACGGACGGCGAACAAGGCGAAGCCATTTCCCTCTACACGGCGTTTAATGAGCTGGACGAAGCACGTTTTATTGTCGGCCGTATTCGGGAGTGGAAACGTGAAGGCGGCAAACTGATTGAAGCTGCAGTTTTGTATCGAAACAACGCCCAGTCGCGTGTGCTGGAAGAAGCCTTAATTCAGGATGGCATAAACTACCGTATTTATGGCGGCTTACGTTTCTACGAACGTCAGGAAATCAAAGATGCTTTGGCTTATCTGCGTCTGATCAATAACAGACAAGATGACGCCGCGCTGGAACGTATTATTAATACCCCTGTGCGTGGTATAGGCGATACCACTATGGACAAAGTGCGGGAAAATGCCCGTTCTCTGCAAGTGACCTTGTGGCAAAGCCTGCAACAAATGCTGGCTAATAAACAACTGACTGGCCGTGCCGCCAATGCCATCAGCACCTTTGTGCAGATGATTGACAAGCTCGAAGCTGACAGCAAAGACTTAAGTCTGGATGAGCAAGCTGATCATGTGATCCAATTATCAGGCTTGATGGCGATGTACAAAGCCGAAAAAGGTGAAAAAGCTCAGACGAGGGTAGAGAACTTAAACGAGTTAGTGAACGCCTGCGCCAACGCCACTTATGTTAATACCGAAGAGATGACACCACTGTCCGCCTTTTTATCTCAGGCCGCTTTGGAAGCAGGTGAATATCAGGCTGAAGAACATTCAGACGCAGTGCAGTTGATGACCTTACACAGTGCCAAAGGTTTGGAATTCCCGCTGGTATTTATCTGTGGTCTGGAAGAAGGTATGTTCCCCAGCCAACAAAGTGGTGACGATAGCGAGCGTTTGGAAGAAGAACGCCGTTTATGTTATGTCGGTATGACCAGGGCTATGCAGAAGCTGTATTTAACCCATGCCGAAAGCCGCCGTTTATATGGTCAGGAGCAATACAACAGACCATCACGTTTTATTCGCGAAATTCCGGCGGATTGTTTAGAGGAAATCCGCCTGACCACTAATGTCAGCAAACCTACTCAAATGAATCGTTTTGGTAGCGCCGCCAGCCATAGTGCTTTTGAAAATACCGGCTTTAAGCTGGGTCAACGGGTATTACACGATAAGTTTGGTGAAGGTACAGTGCTGAATTATGAAGGCACAGGGCCGCAATCCCGTATTCAGGTGAACTTTGATGAGCTGGGCAGTAAATGGCTGGTGACAGCTTATGCCAGGTTAGAACCAGTTTAGTCTATGACAAACCTGCTGCAGATCATCCGTCAGCAACAAAGCGCTTATCAGGAGCGTGGCTGGCGTTTACCCATCTGGTTAGCAGGTTCAGAGGCTTATACTCAGCAGCAACTTTCGGCTTTAAAGCCTGAAGGAAAAAGTTATTGGTTAGGCCATGAAGCCCCTGCTGGTTTTACGCTATTGTCAGCCAAACAAAAGCAGCAATGGCTGGGCACAGAATGTGATCTGCTGGTGGTGGATGCACGTCATTCCGTCGACTGGGATTTAGTAGCGGCCAGCAGTGGTTGCTTAAAAGCAGGTGGGCTTTGGTTATTTGTCACTGAAACACCTGATATATGGCGACAACAGCCTAACCCAGCAGCCAAAAGAGTCTTGCCTTATCCGCTTGATGCAGCTATTTATACAGGTTTATTTAAACAGTTTTGGTTAGAGCAGTTATCAGAACAGCGCTGGGTGAAGCTTATCGAAGGAAACTCTGCTGTAATTCCGTTATTACCCGAAGTAATGGTCTCATCAAAAGCAGAACACCCCTTTCGCACAACTGAACAACAACACGCAGTCGCAGCTATTTATAAGGTAGTGACAGGTCACAGACGTCGCCCTTTGGTGCTGACGGCTCATCGTGGCCGTGGTAAATCCAGTGCGTTGGGTTTAGCTGCAGCCCAATTAGCGCAACAAGGTAAAACCGATATTCTGCTGACAGGCCCTTCGCCCGTGGCAGTGCAAACTGCATTTTTTATCGCTGCTAATCTTTTAAATGAGCCCTATCAACCAGGTCAAAATCAGCTGCTAAAGGGCGTTATTCGTTTTGTGCCTGTGGATGTTTTACTTGCAGAAAAGCAGCAGAACACAGTGATTCTGGTGGATGAAGCGGCAGCTATTCCAACACCTCAATTGCAGCAATTGGCAGATCTGTATAGCCGTTTAGTTTTCGCCACTACAGAACATGGTTACGAAGGCACAGGCCGTGGTTTTCAGTTGCGATTCCAAAGTTATTTGCAGCAGCATTGCCCTGGTTTTCAGAAACTTCATTTGCATCAGCCAATACGCTATCAGGCAAACGATCCGCTGGAGCAGCTGATTTTTAAAGGTTTTTTACTGGAGCAAACTGACTCTGGTGTAACTGCATTGCAGCAACCCAAAGTCGTCAGCTATCCAGTCAAAGAGCTACTGCTACAACCTCAAAAGCTACAGCAAATCTTTAGCTTATTAAGCCTGGCGCATTATCAGACTGATGTGATGGATCTTTGGGCTCTATTGGATAACCCGGCGCTGAAGATCTATACGCTGGAGCAGGCTAAGCAGGTGATCGCCTGTGCTTTAATCAGTTTTGAAGGTGAGCTGGACCAGGAACTTGCTCTAGCGGTAGCGCATGGAAAACGCAGAGTGCAAGGGCATTTATTAGCGCAAAGCCTGGCGTTTCACTGCCTGCAGCCACAACTGGCAGAGCAAAAAATGGCCAGAATTCAACGTATTGTGGTGCATCCGTCAGTGCAAATTCAGGGGCTGGGCAGTCAGTTATTAGGCTTTGTTTTACAAGATCTATTGAGTCAACAGTATCTGATTGGCACCAGTTTTGGCGCTACTTTAGCTTTAGTAAAGTTCTGGCAAAAGGCTGGGTTTAGCCCTGTAAAACTCAGCCATCAAAACGAACAAGCCAGTAACGAAGCCTCTGTTCTGATGCTCTATGGTGAGCAGTTCAGGCCTTTGCAACAGCAGTTTTCCAGACAACTCTATTGGCAACTTGCTGATAAACAACGCATTCTGGATCCAGCTTTGGCGTTATTGTGGGCAGAGCCTCCTTCTATAGACATCACATCACTGCAAAACACTGAATTAGAGCTGTTTCAGGCAGGCTTGCGTCCTTATGAGCTGATAGAAACCCATCTGTTGTGTTGGTTTAATATCAATCATGCCAAAGTGGAGCATCAAACCGCCCTATTATTAGTACAACGGCTTTGGCAAAAACAGGACTGGCAGCAAGTCTCATTAGCTTCTGCGAAGCAAAAACTGCCTGAGTTATGCAGGTTGCTTAAATTTCTGGGTTAAATCTGGTAGTTTTGTTGTCTGTAGGGAGCAATCGCTGGTTAGTTTAAAAGCGGATTGGTTCTGAATTCGTGTGCGGTGAACTACTTGTGAGGTGGCTGCAGGTCGTCTTGTCCGCCTGGCGGTGAACTACTTTGCTCACCCCCTCCCTGGGGTTCGCCGCTTCGCGGCCCGCTGTGCGGTCCAAATTGGCTCCCGGCCAATTTGTCGCATGGGTGAAGTCGGGGTTTCAAGACGCAAACAGTTTTGCGTCTTGCCGACTGAACGCGACGAGCT
>JAHKAA010000043.1 GCA_018825965.1 Gammaproteobacteria bacterium | reverse complement strand
CTATCCTTTCGGAAAGAGTATCTGTTAGTCACTTCACTGATATATATTCTTTGTGCGATTGCTCGCTGCAGAATCTAAACCGTGAGTGCCCACACAGATGATTGATTGCTTATTGTTAAAGAGCAGTGCTGAACCGGTTAAGACCTCGTTCAGCGGGAGGCGTATCTTACACTTCCCAGAATTTGTGTCAAGCAAGTAGTTTGATTTTATTTCTCAAACTCACCACTTAAACTGCTTCGCTTCACTTTTGAGCCTTTCGACTCGGTCGCGCTGCGAGGCGGCCATTTTAGTGATTTTCATCGTCGTGTCAAGCGATGTTTTGCATCATTTTTCACTTCAACTTAAAACCACCTCAGAGCTGCTTTCGCATCACCCCGTTGGCATGGCGCGCATTATAGGGAGTTTTTGGCGGCGCGCAATACCAAATCTTAGTTTTTTGAGGCTTTGGTGATCGTTTGCTGGTTAAACCGTCAATATGGGCAAAATAGCTCCAAAAACAATATCAGTAAGCATGCATTTAGTAGTTGGCTGCTTAAGAACTAGTCGCTAATATGAAAGAGCTTTAAGTATTTATATGTATTTACTCTGACTCTTTCATCTTTATTACTTAGGAAATCTTTATGTTAGCTAATTTACAACGATCCTTACCTTTTACTCTGGCGTTAGCCATCATCGTTTATCTGCTTTTATTGTTAATCCCTGATCTTGCTTTAAGTGCTTCTGTATCAATAGCCATTGGTATAGTGCTGGGTGGTGTGTTGGTGCCTATTCTGGTAGAAGTCAAAGGTGCCACACTAGATAGCACTGGTGCTCCTGCAGCGGCCAAAACAAACTACGACGGCGAAACTGCCACTTTATATGTAGGTAACCTACCTTACCGTGCAAATGAAGATGCTGTGCGTGAGTTGTTCCAGAAGTTTGGTGTAGTCGTCAACGTACGTTTGATGAAAGATCGCCAGACGGGTCGTCGCCGTGGTTTTGGTTTTGTTGAAGTGGCAGCAAAAGATGCCAACAAGATGATCCAGAAGTTAAATGACTTTGCGTTCCAGGAACGTACTCTCAAAGTGCGTGAAGCCAAAGAACGTCAGGATGGTGACGATAACGACGAATAAACTAGTTCTGATATAAATCTGGCCAGCAGCTCTGCTGGCCAAATCCCATTTCTTTGACTCTTCGTTTTTGCTGTTCCGTCAGTTCTTGTGTTGCAATAAAGCAATCCTGACTCTTCTCTTTATATAGAGGAGTGATCCCTGCTACTAAATGCTGCACTCGTCTGGCTATTGCGTCAGCTGTATCAAAAAGTTTCGGAGCTGCAGTAAAAGCAGAACGGATCTCTTCAGCCAAAAACGGGAAATGAGTACAGCCCAGAATAATAGCGTGCGGTGCGAACTCAGTTAAGCCACTGTTTTTAATCACTGTGGTCACTTCCGCTTTCACATCAGCATCTGCCCAGATTTTTTGCTCAGCCAGCATCACCAGTTCACTGCTGCCGACCAATTGCACCTTGCTCTCACCCGCATAATCGGCGACCAGCTTCTGTATATAGTGGCCTTTGACTGTAGCCGGGGTCGCAAGCAACGCCATCTTTTCACCGGCACAGTATAGAGCAGCGGGTTTTATCGCTGGTACTACACCAACAAAAGGCAGATCAAACTGCTGGCGTAACCAATCAACAGCCTGAGTAGTCGCAGTGTTGCAGGCGATAACAATGAGATCTACCTGATGAGTCAGCAGATGTTCTGTCAGTTGCTTTAAGCGCTGGCGGATAAATAGCTCAGACTTAGTGCCATACGGCAGGTATCTGTTATCCATCATATAGAAGTAGTCAGCATGCACTAAAGCACGTACCGCCTCAAGTATAGAAAGACCACCCACTCCACTGTCGATAAAACCTATGCGCATGCCATATCTTCTGAAAAAAACCGTCTTAAAAGCTCTGGCGCTATTTTGCCAGACATTCATCCGCTAAGGCAGTTGCTCTGCTACTTTTATCTGCAGTCTGCTTTTGCTGATAGACATTCAGGCAAAAGCCCTTAGAATAGGCCGCTTTTTCGACAACAGGTGACAGGCAATGGCTTTAGGGCAAGTATTTCCGGATTTATATGAAACTCAACTGGCAGAAAAGCAAGCTGGCATACAGCAGCTTTTTGCGTCCTATACCTTGCCAGAATTAGAGTTGTTCAGCTCCGAACCCAGCCATTACCGTCAACGTGCTGAATTTCGGGTCTGGCATGAAGGGGACGATTTGTTCCACATTATGTTTGACTCTGAAACCAAACAAAAACAGCGCATTGATTACTTCCCTGTTGCCTGCAAACAAATAGCCGACTTTATGCCTGTACTGCTGGAAGAACTGAAAAAGCGTCCAGCGCTGCGGAACAAGTTATATCAGATTGACTACCTGAGTGGTTTAAGTGGCGAGCTGTTGGTTTCTCTTATTTATAAGAAACCGCTGAGTGAAGATTGGGCTGAACAAGCCGCCTTATTAAAAGCTGATTTAGCAGGGCAATGGCCACTGGACTTTATTGGCCGTTCGCGTAAACAAAAAGTATTGGTGCATCGCGATCATATTATTGAAAAACTGACGGTAAAAGACCGGACTTTAAGTTACCAGCAAATTGAAAACAGCTTTACCCAGCCAAATGCCAGGGTAAATCAGCAGATGCTGGAATGGGCCTGTGATATTTCCAGCCAGCTCAAAGGTGACTTACTGGAACTTTATTGTGGTAACGGCAACTTCTCGCTGGCCCTGACACCTTATTTCCGTCAGGTCGTCGCCACTGAGATTGCCCGCAGTTCTATTAAATCAGCCCAGCTGAATATTGAAATGAACCAGGTAACAAATTTGCAGGTGTTGCAGATGTCGGCTGAGGATGTCAGCGCGGCTATGGCCACAGGCAAACAATTAAAGACATTGGATTTATCAGAGTTACAGCTGGACACTATTTTGGTTGACCCACCACGGGCTGGTTTAGATCCAGCCACTGAAGCTTTTGTCAGCCAGTTTAACGATATTATTTACATCTCCTGTAATCCTGTGACTTTAGAGCAGAACTTACAGCAGCTGAGTAAAACCCACGAAATCAAAGCTTTTGCTTTGTTTGATCAGTTCCCCTACACCCATCATATTGAATCTGGTGTCTGGTTACGCAAACTTAATCCCTAGTTTTGCGATAACTGGGTTTTACGGCCATAACTGGCTGCACCGTGCGCCATCCAGCGTAACTGCATAATAGTGCGCTGGGTGATTTGTTTCCGCTGCTCTGCTGAAGCATCTAAGGCATCAGCACCGGCATGAAAGACTAAGATCACCATAGCTTCTGCCTGCATTTGCGCTCGCTCAGCCGGGCAGTCTGTTTCTTTACGCAGATAATCTGCTAACTCAGCACCAAAATGATAAATCTCCCTGGCCACAGCACTGCGAAAAGCCGCAGATGTGCCTGAACGTTCGCGCAACAACAAACGAAAGACGTTGCTGTGGCCTGTGACAAACTCCATAAAGGTTTCAATAGAGGTGCGGATCACACTGCCATTGCTTTCGATACGATGCCGGGCCTGGCGCAATAACTGACGAAGCATCAGACCAGCTTCATCGACCAGGGTTAAACCTAATTCATCCATATCGGTAAAATGGCGGTAAAACGAAGTGGGAGCAATGCCTGCTTCCCGGGCTACTTCACGTAAGCTTAAACTTGAGTAGCCCTTGTCAGCGCTAAGCTGCTGAAAAGCTGCGTCTATAATGGCGCGTCTGGTTTTTTCTTTTTGCTGGGCGCGGGTCACGGCTCACTCCTTTTTGCTACTTCCTCATTTTAACGCTTGACCCTGCAACTTTGCACGGCTAAATTAGCTTACAGTTGTAAGCTTAAAGTTCCTAAAATGAATAAACCCCCTATTATCTGGACCAACGTGATCTTGTTTGCGTCCACTTTTCTTGTTGCCGCCATTCTTGTGCCCTGGTACGCCATAGCTGTTGGTTTTAGCTGGACAGAGATTATTGCCACTATTTTATGCCTGGGTTATTGCGGTATGTCGATCACAGCCGGTTACCACAGGCTTTGGGCGCATAAAACCTATGACGCTCACCCTATACTGCAGTGGTTTTATGCCATAGGCGGCGCTTTTGCTTTGCAAAACAGCGCCTTGCACTGGTCTTCTGATCACCGTGTGCATCATAAGTTTGTCGATCAAAACGACAAAGACCCCTACTCAGCCCAACGTGGCTTTTGGTTCAGCCATATCGGCTGGATGTTACGTGAGTATCAAAGCAATACCTATGCGGATTACAGCAATGCCCGCGATTTACAGAACAATAAAATAGTGATGTGGCAGCACAAAAACTATCTGGTACTGACAGTCGCTACTAACTTTGGTATACCTCTGTTTTTAGGCTGGCTGACGGACAGCTACATCGGCATGTTATTAAGTGTGGGGGTTTTACGTTTAGTACTGAGCCACCATTTTACGTTTTTTATTAACTCTTTAGCTCATATCTGGGGCAACCAGCCTTATACCGATCAAAACAGCGCACGGGATAACGGCATACTGGCTTTTTTAACTTATGGTGAGGGTTATCATAACTTCCACCACATTTTTGAATACGATTACCGCAACGGCATTAAATGGTGGCAATTTGATCCAACCAAATGGCTCATCAAAAGTTGTTCCTGGTTGGGTTTAACCCGCAATTTACGCGTTTGCCCACCGGATCGTATCGAAAAAGCCAAAGTACAGATGCAGCTTAAACGTGCACAAGCCAAAGTATCGCATTTGCCAGACGCAGAGCTGGTGATGCAACGCCTGGAGCATGAATACGAATTGCTGATGGAAAAAATGCATGCGTATTACGATGTGAAAAAAGTATTACTGCAGCAGAAAAAACAACAGCTGATGCAGCAATACAATGAATTTGATTTAAAACAGCAAATGCTGGAAGTACGGCATAATCTGCAGCTGCAGCAAAAACGCTGGCGGCAGTTAACAGCACAATTTGCCTAAGCATTTGATAAAAACTTACGAAAGGTGGCATTTGCCGCCTTTTTTATCGCCTTTAATTCAGGATTTCTGATTAAATATAACGAGTGCAGTCAGCGAAGGAAAAACCCAGTGGTCAAAGCAACTCAAAGCAAAACATATGATTTTGATGCAATTATTATAGGCACAGGTCCAGGTGGCGAAGGGGCGGCCATGAACCTGGCGAAAAGTGGCAAAACTGTGGCGGTAATCGAGCGCCATCAACAAGTAGGTGGCGGTTGTACACATTGGGGCACTATTCCTTCTAAAGCTTTACGTCATTCGGTTAGCCGTTATATTGAATACAAAGAAAACCCACTGTTTCAGATGGATGATCAATCCTCTAACCTGACCTTCCCGCATATTTTAAAACACGCCGCTGGTGTTATTCGTAAGCAGGTACAGTTACGCAGCAGTTTTTATGACCGCAACAGAGTCAAAGTACTGCAAGGTGATGCCTCTTTTGTTGATGTTCATCATATTCGTATTGAGCAGGATGGAGCGCCGGATCAGATTATTTCTGCTGAACATATTATTTTGGCGACAGGTTCCCGCCCTTATCGGCCACAGAATGTTGATTTTACCCACAGCAGGATTTTTGATAGCGACACTATCTTGTCCTTAAAAGACGACCCTCGTCATATCATCATTTTTGGTGCAGGCGTGATTGGTTGTGAGTATGCGTCGATTTTCCGTGGTTTAGGGGTTCGGGTTGATTTGGTTAACACCAGAGACAGGCTGCTGTCTTTTATGGACGCTGAAATATCAGATGCTTTGAGTTACCACTTCTGGAATTCAGGGGTCACTATTCGCCATGGCGAAGAGTTTGATCGGATTGAAGGCTGTGACGATGGCGTGATTTTGCATTTGCAATCCGGCAAAAAAATGAAGGCTGACTGCATCTTGTTTGCCAACGGTCGTACAGGTAACACAGACAAACTTAATCTGAGCTCCATAGGCTTAAAAGCAGATAGCCGTGGTCAGTTAAAGGTCAATGACAACTACCAGACTGAAATCCCTAATGTATACGCCGTAGGGGATGTGATTGGTTATCCAAGCCTTGCCAGCGCGGCTTATGATCAGGGCCGCATTGCCGCGAATTCCATCATTCATGGCAACTGCAGCACCTACCTGATTGACGATATACCGGTAGGTATTTACACCATACCTGAGATGAGTTCTGTAGGTAAAAACGAGCAAGAGCTCACCGCTGCCCGCATTCCTTATGAAGTAGGTCGCGCTCAGTTTAAACATCTTGCCCGGGCTCAGATAGCCAATACCAGTGTGGGAAGTTTGAAGTTATTATTTCACCGTGACACCAAAGAGATTTTGGGCATTCATTGCTTTGGTGAAAGAGCGGCAGAAATTGTGCACATAGGTCAGGCTATTATGATGCAAAAAAATGGCGGCAATACCATAGAGTATTTTGTTCATACCACCTTTAACTACCCTACTATGGCCGAAGCCTACAGGGTGGCAGCGATGAATGGGTTAAACCGCTTATTTTGAACTGTCAGCTAAAACAACAACGCCAGCATTAAGCTGGCGTTGTTGTTGAGCAGAACAAAAAAATTCTACTCGTCGTCTTCAGCAATCTCGGTATTCATATGATAAGTGCGGCTGAACGACTGCACTGCATCAATAAAGACACCGGCCTTTTCCGGATCCACATCAGGCGTAATGCCGTGGCCCAGATTAAACACATGACCTGACCCCATACCATAACCATCTAAAATGGCCTGAACTTCCTGACGGATGCGCTCTGGCGTTCCTAACAGGATGGAAGGGTCCATATTACCTTGCAACGCCACTTTATCGCCGATACGGGCCCGGGCATGACGAATATCAATGGTCCAGTCTAAGCCGACACCATCACAACCAGTAGCTGCGATTTCTTCCAGCCATAAACCACCGTTTTTGGTAAAGAGTGTCACAGGCACAGGACGGCCATCCGCAAAACGGGTTAAACCTGAAACAATTTGCTGCATGTAGCTCAGTGAATATTCACGGTAATCATGAGGAGTTAACACCCCACCCCAGGTATCAAAAATCATCACAGACTGAGCACCAGCAGCAATTTGCGCGTTCAGATACAAGATCACACTTTGGGTCAGCTTATCCAACAGGATATGCACCACTTCTGGTTCTGTGTACATCAGCTTTTTGATCTTAGAGAACGTCTTGCTGCTGCCACCTTCAAACATATAAGTGGCTAAAGTCCATGGACTGCCAGCAAAACCAATCAGGGGAACATCACCATTCAGTTCACGGCGAATGGTACGTACAGCATCCATCACATAACGCAGCTCAACTTCAGGATCCGGCACAGGCAACTGCATCACATCCATAAAGTCGGTCAGTTGTTTGGTAAAACGTGGGCCTTCGCCTTCGCCAAAATACAACCCCATGCCCATGGCATCCGGTATAGTTAAAATATCACTGAACAAGATGGCAGCATCTAAAGGATAACGTTTTAACGGCTGTAAAGTGACTTCACAAGCCAGTTCAGGATTTTTGCACAACGACATAAAATCGCCGGCAATAGCTCGTGTTGCTCTGTATTCAGGAAGATAACGACCCGCCTGACGCATCATCCAGATTGGAGTGCGGTCGACTGGTTGTTTCATCAAGGCCCTTAAATAACGATCATTTTTTAATTGCATCTATCATCTGCCATCTTTTGATTTATCACTAGTTTATCACCGATGTCCGATCAGTCACCATTTTTTACCAAAAGCTATTTGCCCACAACAAAAAAAGCTGTTGCCCTGCCCAAATACATCTGTTATAAACTACTTGCGCTAGTAAAGAACAAGAATAAAGAAACTCGTTTCAACGAGTCCTGGTAACGCAAGTTACACCTCATTTAAGCCACATTAGTGGCTTTTTTATTTTGTGTAATTCCTACTGCAACCAATTATCGACCACCCTTAGCAATATATTGAATCACCTGACCTGATAAGGTTGCCAGCATTGGTACTTCAGGTAACTGATCCATATCAAACCAGTGTGCTTCTTCTATTTCATCAGGCTGACATACCAGCTCACCTGATTGGTAATCTGCGATAAAAGCCGTCATCAGCGAATGCGGAAAAGGCCAGGGCTGGCTGCCCATATAACGTAAGTTCGTGATCTCAATGCCTACTTCTTCTTTTACTTCCCGAACAGCAGCTTGTTCCAGCGTTTCGGCAGACTCAACAAAACCGGCCAGAATCGAAAAGAAGCCTGTTTTATGCCGGGCCGAGCGGGCGAGCAGCAATTGATTTTTGTCATTAACTACAGCAATCAGCACACAAGGATTAATTCTGGGGTAACAACGGTGGCCACACTTGTGACAAAGCGCTGCAAGCTCCCAGTTCACCAGATGCATGGAACTGCCACACTGACCACAGTATCGGTGCGTTTGTACAAACAGAGCCACCTGACAGGCTCTGGCTGCGTGTTCAAAGATAGCTGCGGACTGTTGCAATAACACCCGTGCACTATGCCATTGCTCTTCTGTTTCTGGTCTGTCGGTGTAATTGAGCAGATAACAATCCACGCCATCAATAGCACCAAGCAAACTCAAAGGTTCACTGCCATCTAAAAAATCAGGCAACTGCTCATAACGACACAGTGGTGGTGGCGCATCAACAGAATGCAGCCAGATTTTGCCCTGACTGACAATATACCAGTGACCATACAAGTCAGCTGTAGCAGGCACATTGTGCTTGATCATTTTTTGTTTTACTCCACCACTTATTCGTGTAAACAAGCGTATGATAGAGCCAAAGACTGAACCGACCAATAAAAAAGTAGTTGATCTTTATCCAAGAATTCTTTTAATTAGAGGTTCTGAGCAGTAAGTCACTTGAGTAAGGGGAAGTATATGTACACCCGTTTAGAGTCAGCACAGCAGAAATGGGGTGGCAGCCTGACAGCTATAGATAACTGGCTGGATGAAAGGCAGCGCCTGATTGTCCGCTATTGTGAGCTGGCTGCATTGCCTCCTTTTGACAAAAAAAGTGGGAATTCTTTGCCTGATTTGGCCGATATTCAGCACTTTTGCCAGTTGCTGATGGATTATTTATCCGCAGGTCATTTTGAAGTCTATGAACAAATTGTGTCGCAATGTGCAGTGAATGGTCATGATAGCCGCAAGCTGGCCGATGCCTTGTATCCAAAAATTGCAAAATCTACTGATATGGCACTTGAGTTTAATGACAAATATGCCGAAACCGATGGTCAAACTTTATCAAAGAACTTTGACCGTGATTTGTCTATTTTAGGCCAGGCTCTGGTAGAACGTTTTGATTTCGAAGATGAGCTGATTCAGACTTTACATAACAAGCATTCCAGCGCTGTCTCTGCCTGAGTTAATTTAGTTTCCCTTGTAGTAACAAGCAAAAAGCGACCTGATGGTCGCTTTTTTATCTGGCTACGTATTACTTAGCTTCAGCAGGAGCTTCTTCTGCCGGGGCTTCTTCGCCAATGCCTAATAATTCAACGTCAAATACTAAAACGCTGTTTGCAGGGATAGTACCCATGTCACGCTCACCGTAAGCTAATTCGCTAGGGATAGTGAATTTGAACTTAGAACCAACGCTCATCAACTGCACGCCTTCAGTCCAGCCTTTGATCACCTGGTTTAACGGGAACTGAGCAGGACCACGTTCTTTTGAGCTGTCGAATTCAGTGCCATCGACCAGAGTACCAGTGTAGTGCACACGAACTACGTCAGTTGCAGCTGGTTTTGGACCCTCAGCCGCCTGAACTACTTCATACTGTAAACCTGACTCAGTGACTTTTACGCCTTCTTTCTTAGCGTTCGTTTCTAAAAATGCTTTACCAGCGGCCACGTTTTGTTCAGCCTGAGCTTTCGCCACTTCAACTTGTTTTTCACGGGCAGTTTGTTCCAGCGCCATCATCACTTTCTGAACTTCTTCTTCGGTCAGCTGAGCTTTACCAGCTAACTGATCCTGAATACCACGTACTATAGTTTCAGAAACTAAAGGTAAACCTAATTTTTCATGTTCTTTAATGGTAGTGTCGATAAAACGACCAGCAGATACACCTAAGCTGTAAGATTGTTTTGCAGTGTCAGTATCTAAAACCAGAGGTTTTGCCTGCTCAGCTTCTTTATTACAAGCAGACAAAGTTAAAACGGTAGCCGCAATCAGCGACACCTTAGTTAATAAACGCATGTATTTCTCCAATAAATAAGCAGGTTTGGCTGCAAAATTGTGTTTTAATAAGTTTAAAGGTTTTATGCAACGTCCCTATACTAACGGTTTGTGCTAATGACGTTAACCCATAGCGGTAAATATCTGATAATTTTTCTGGCACTTTGTCTCTTTGCCTGCTCAGAAGTTCAACCCAAATCTGTGCGACAAGTGCTGCATAGCGAAACGCCCTCTTATGGCGCAGCTATTAACGACAAAACAACACTGGTTGCTGTCTCGGCTTTAGACGCAGGCGTCACGGTTTGGGACCTGAAAAAAGATACAGCTTTGTATTCGCTGGGTCATCAGGAAAAAGCCAATAACCAGATTTTATCCTTGTCATTAAGCCCGGATGGCAGTCATTTATTAACAGGTGACAGCAAGGATTTTGCCTTATGGCAAATGAATGATGGCCGGAACATTGGTTTTTGGTCTGTGAAAGACGCCACTATCCGCGATTTAGCTGTGTCTGACTTTGGTCGTCATCTGCTGATAGGCCAAAGCGATGGTAAGGTACAACATATCACTTTAAGTTCGGGGCGCCGTATTGAGTTTTTAGGTCACACTGAAAATGTGAATTCTGTTGATCTATCCGCCAATGGCCGTTTTGCTTTAACTGCCTCTAACGATCATTATGCCTATTTATGGGATACAGAAACGGCGCAGATTATTCATAGCTTCCCGCATCCAAACCGGGTCACTAAGGTGACCCTGGATCAGCAAGGTCGTTATGCCTTTAGTGCAGGCAGCGAACTGCAGGGATTTATCTGGGATTTGAAAACAGGTAAACAACTCAGTCAGTTGGAACTAGCCAGAGCACAAATTATTACCGCAGCCCGCTTTAGTCCAAACGGCAAATGGCTGGTCACAGGTTCGCCATCCAGAGCCTTAATTTTATGGGATGTGGCAACGGGGAAAAAATTACAGCAGTGGCAAGTCAGAGCTATTCTTAATAGCAGGCCAGCCAGCGCTGTGATCCATGCAGTGGCATTTTTAAATGACAGCCAGATTATCAGTGAAAGTTCCAGTGGCGTAGCCGAAGTATGGGAGATTAAACAATGACAGAAAAAGTAGTGGAGTTGCAGCAACAACTTATTGATCTGGAAAGCAAACTGGCTTTTCAGGAAGATGTGGTGCAAACGCTGAATGACGAGTTACATGAACACCAGAAAAGCATCGAAAAACTGCAACGGCAAGTGATGCTGCTGGCGGAAAAAATCAGCAAGGGCAACGACAGTGGCATTTTGCGCGTAGACGAAGAGCCACCACCACCGCATTATTAATCAGGTTTAAACACACCTATTACCTGTTCAGCAGCACGGGAGGCTTTTGCCACCTGCTGTTCGGGTTGTGCCATATGATGGCCACATTGCACGCATTCTACTTTTTCCACGTTGTTTTCAATAAACAACATCAAGGTATCCATGGCCTTGCACTGAGGGCAGGTTGCACCGGCGATAAAACGTTTTTTCTTTCTTTCTGTCATATTTTTACTCTCCAAACCGGGCTTTTATCGCATCAATACCGCATTCACTCTTGGTTTGTCGCCACTTTGCGATTAGAGTAGCAACCAATTTTCGTCCGGGCTAAAACACCATGATCCAACTGCAAAACGTCGAACTGCGACGCGGTATTAATTGCTTACTGCAACAGGCCGATCTTACCGTATTTCCGGGGCAAAAGGTCGGAATAATTGGCGCCAACGGTTGCGGCAAATCCAGTCTTTTTGCTTTGTTGCAACAAAAACTGCAACCAGACGCTGGTTCTGTCTCTATTCCATCCAGTTGGACTATCTCCACAGTAGCGCAGGAAACCCCGGCTTTGGATATGTCGGCCATGGACTATGTGCTGCAAGGTGACGAAAAGCTCTATCCATTGTTACAGCAATTAAAAATTACCGACGGCAGTGTTGATTTGGCAGCAGTGCATCATCAGATTGACGCTTTAGACGGCTACAGAGCTGAAGCCAAAGCCGGTGTTTTATTGGATGGCCTGGGTTTTAGTGGTGCAGCACAACAACAGAGTGTGAAGTCGTTTTCAGGTGGCTGGCGTATGCGCTTAAACCTGGCCAAAGCCCTGATGCAACCTGCCGAGCTGTTGTTACTGGATGAACCTACCAACCACTTAGATTTAGACGCCGTACTCTGGCTGGAAAAATATCTGGCTTCTTACACTGGTACTTTGTTACTGATCAGCCATGACCGCGACTTTCTGGACGCCGTGATTGATAATACGGTGCATATCGACAATCAGACTTTAACTTTATACAAAGGCAACTACAGCCAGTTTGAACGTCAGCGCGCTGAACATTTGTCACAACACCAGTCGATGTTTGAAAAACAACAACGGCAGGTGGCGCATCTGCAAAAGTATATTGACCGCTTCCGTGCTCAGGCGACTAAAGCCAAACAGGCACAAAGCCGGATCAAAGCACTGGAACGCATGACGTTGTTGGCTCCTGCTCATGCCGACTCGCCTTTTCAGTTTGAGTTTTTAGACCCACGTTCTTTACCTAACCCTTTGCTGAAGATGGAAAACGTTAAAGCAGGTTATGGTGATACCCCTATTCTGCAGCAAATTAATTTTCAGTTGCTACCTGGCAGCCGTATAGGTTTGCTGGGGCGCAACGGCGCCGGTAAATCGACGCTGATCAAACTATTATCCGGTTCTTTAACACCACAAGCAGGTGAAATCTGGTATGCCAATGGTGTCAGTATTGGTTATTTTGCCCAGCACCAGCTCGAAACCTTAAGACCACAGGATTCGCCTTTACAGCATTTAGTGCGTTTAGCGCCGGATGCCACTGAACAACAACTGCGTGATTATATTGGTGGTTTTGGCTTTCATGGCGACAAAGCGCTTGCTGCCTGTGCGCCTTTTTCAGGCGGAGAAAAAGCCCGTCTGGTACTGGCGTTACTGGTGTATCAGCGCCCTAACCTGCTGCTGCTGGATGAACCAACCAACCACTTAGATCTGGACATGCGTGAAGCCATCGTCATGGCGTTGCAAAGCTTTGAAGGGGCTATTGTGGTGGTATCGCATGACAGACATCTACTGAGCAGCACCACAGATGAATTTTATCTGGTGGCCCATGGCAAAGTTGCGCCTTTTGCCGGTGATTTATCGGATTATTATCAGTGGTTGCAACAGGATCAACGCGCCAGTAATGCAGCTTCAGCTTCTGACGACAGCGTAGCAGCAAACAGTGCCCAAAATCGTAAAGATCAAAAACGGCAGGAAGCAGAGCTACGTACTTTACAGCGGCCATTAAAGCAAAAAATTGAAAAACTGGAGCAACAACAAGAAAAGCTGCACCAGCAACAACAGTTGATTGAAACCACTCTGGCCGATGCCGGTATTTACGACGCGGTTCGTAAAGCTGAACTGACCAAAACATTGGCCGATCAAACAAAAGTCCAAAAGGAATTATCTGAAGTGGAAGAACAATGGTTCGAAGCTCAGGAAGCATGGGAGCAACAAAGTGCAGAATTCTGGCAAAAAAATTCTTAGTTCTGAGCAGTTCTGGCAGTACAGCCTGAGCTTGTATCCGGCCATTCAAGACTTGAGCCTGCAATGGCAGGACAACTATGGTGTGAATATTAACCTGCTGCTGTTTTTACTCTATCTGGACAAACAACAGCAAAGTGTAAGCGAAGCTCAACTGCTACAACTGGAAGATTTACTGCAGCACTTCAGCACTGAGGTCACCCAGTCTATCCGTGCCTTACGCCGCACTTTGCCTTCGCCCTGGCTGGAATCAGAGATGCAGCAGCCTTTACGCCAGCAGTTGCTTAATACGGAGCTTGCAGCAGAAAAACTGGAACAGCAGCTATTGGTGCAGCAATTTAATCAGCTGGCTTTGGGTGATGATCTGTTGCCTTACAGCCAGCTACTGGATCACTATTTAGTGTTGCTTCAGGCCCCTGTTGAGCAGCTGGACGCTGAAATTATTGATCTGTATCAACAAAGCCAGCAGTTGGAAAGCCTGTAAAATCCAACTTTGATCTATATCAGGTTTAGCTTGTGTTGTTGCCTCTAGACTTAGCCTATCAGACAACAGCGAGGGCTAGATCATGAACTTATGGCAGGAATTTATTAACGATCCGGTTATTTTTATCTCTTTTACCGGTCTGGCGTTGGTGATTGGTTTGTGCCTGTTCTACGCTGGCTACTTTTTATATAAGACTGCACATTCAGAATAGTGAGAAGTAAAAAACATGCTCTGTGAGAACGTGTTAATACAGAGCATGTTTCGCATTCGACTTAATCAGTTTGCAAGATCATCTATTAGGGCAAATGGAAACGGTGGTTTTTAACGCATATAGCCATAGAGGGTTTGAACCTAACTCTAGGTGGAAAGCCTCTCCGATAATTGCTTTCTCAATGAGTGGACAAATTCTCTCGCCTCCTCAGTATCACAGCCCGTAGCCGCCTTATAAGTATTCACTGCCTTGTCTACGTCATCACTACAAATCGATACCAAGAAATCAGAGAGCGATTGTGAGCCCCCCATAGCTTTAGTCTTTTGACCTAAAAGAATTCTTTCCCGAATATCGTAAACAAGGTGAAGCATGTAAAGTAGATAGATAACTAAAAATGTATTTCCTATGTTACTTTCCATAAGGCCTCCAATCCTTTCATTGGATTAAAAAGCTTTGTTGTGCGATAGAAGAGAACCTGGAAAAGGTTCTCTTCAGTGATAGTACTACTGGATAAACATTTTGTACCCTGCATAAAATGCCAACCCAGACATCCCAATAACAATCAGAGGGCCAGCGGCAAAAGCAGCACCTACCCCCATGGTAGCCCAACCAAGACCGAACTTAGCAACGCCCATACCGCCTAAAATGCCAACTGCTTCTGCGCTGCTCAGTCCACCACCACTTACTTCCTCCACCTGCTCAAATGTTAATTCACGCATAGTATCTCTCCTTGAGATTCACTAAGTTTAGCAATCCGTTTCCGGATTGCGGCCAGCTGATACAGCCAGACACTTATCACTACGTCGTTCAGCACAAGCTGTGAGGCGCTCTGTATCAGTTCAGGCATACAGGGCACCTTCAATTAACTCTCAATAAACAATTAAATCACTTTTTTCACACAAATCAACATTCAGATCAAGTGATCCGCATAACAATCGTACAGATTTATGGACAGGCTGGACCCAATTCAATGCGTGCTGGTTAAACAGACCATTCAGCAAGCAGCTTTTCAGTGAACAAAGACACCAAAGCATAAATAGTCAATTGCGGATTCGCACCCAGACTGGAGGGCAAAACAGAACCATCAAATACAGACAAGTTTTCCAGCTGATGATGGCGGCCCTGCAGGTTGACTACCCCTTTGCCCGGGTTGGCACTCATATTACAGCCTCCCATCACATGAGCCGATGCCAGAGTAGCGCGGTATTTTTGCAGTGGCAGCGCTTTAATAGCCTCGCGGGCCTGAGCCCAGCCGGAATATAAAACAGCATCCTGATGAATGGGTAATACCGACTTAGCACCAGCCGCAAACTGCAACTCGGCCATAGCCAGATAAGCATCCTGTACGCCTTGCCATAGATAATCTGAAATAGAGTAATCCAGCATGGGCTCGCCCTGATCAGACAACAACACAGTGCCCCCCTGACTGTCAGAATGAAAACCATCGCGTAATAACGCAATCAGCACCTGCAACTGATTAAACTGCTGCATCAAAGCAGCATGGGACTGCGCCAAGCCTGTTAATTTGGTTGCCATTAACACAGGATGCAGTGGCGGCACTTCCAGCTTAAAGCCCATCTGCCCGTTCGAAGGCCAGACAAACTGGTCGGAATAAATAGACTGGGGCGCGCCACTATGCCCGGCTATTACCTCATCAAACAAAGCACCGGAAATCACACTGGGGTGCAGGTACGTATGTTTACCTAAACGACCTGAAGGATTGGGCACTTTGGAGCGCAGCAGCAAAGCGGGTGAACCTATAGCACCAGCGGCTACTATGTAATGTTTTGCTTTAAAGCGCAGTTTTATTCTGAAATCAGGCTGAAAATGCGGGTCTACAGGCACAGCATGCAAAAACTGCACTTGCCCATTGTGCCATTTCAGTTCACGGGCAGATACCCGGCTTATCAGCATAGCGCCTGCCTGCATAGCAGACGGAATAGTGCTGACCAACATGGATTGTTTAGCATTAATGGGGCAGCCCATACCACAATAGCCCAGATTGGCGCAGCCGCTGACATTGCGGTGAATCACAGTGTATTGCCAGCCTAAAGCTTCACAGCCTTGCTTGAGCTTATCGTTATTGGCATTAGGTGGCACTGGCCATGGATGGATATTCAGCCGCTGCTCGGCCTGTTGAAAATAAGGCGCTAAGTTGTCTGAGTTAAAATCAGAGCCAAATTCAGTACGCCAATACTCCAATGTTTTTTCCGGGGTGCGAATAGAAGTAGTCCAGTTGACCGTAGTGGAACCTCCTACAGTGCGGCCTTGCAATATACCTATGCTTTGATCCAGGGTTTTCCGGCCAGCTCCATCCTGATACAAAGCAGGATAAGCCCAGCGCTCCTGCTGTTGAAAGTCTTTGCCTTCATACAAAGCGCCCATTTCCAGAATAATCACTTTAAGGCCGGCTAAACTCAGCTGTTCAGCCGCCATAGCACCACCGGCACCAGAACCCACTATCACCACGTCTGCTTCAAACTGCTTGTCTGAGGTTAAAGTGGAAGCATCCAGATAAGACCAGCCAGTAGCCACACCATCGGCAATCAGATTTTTCATGGATTAAACTCCGGCGCGCTATACCCCAAAGCCAACCAATGCTGCGGCTGCCCATAAAAAGCGCCGTAAATCAGTTCGCGTAAACCGCTAAAAGCTTGTTGTAACAAAGAAAAATAACTGTCGCGCCAGCTTAATAACAAATCCAGACGCTGCGACAGCGGTAAATCTGCCAGCTGCAACCATTGCCCCGTTAATGCCAGCCGCGCCAGATCCTGCTGCAACAACTGAAACAACTGATTGAGTTGTTGTTGCTGATGTTGAGGTAAATAGGCCAGAAAGTCTAAGAGCGCATCCCGGCTTTGCTGCAACGATAATTGTTGTGCTTTGGCGTCAGCAGGCAAAGCCCCCATCAGCACAGCAGGTAATAACGCATCCAATACCAGAACAGCCGCATTGTCACTGCCGTGCAGACTTTGATACTGATATACTGCGTACCCTGTGCTGGCAGCTAAAGTCAGCGCAAGAGAGCGGAAAATAAACTGGCGTCTGTTCATTGCTGTTGTGGTCCGGCCAGAGAAAGTGACTTTGATTGTTAAGTAGGACTGTTGATTTTGCAAGCCCCTGAAATTGTAAAACTTCCCCCGGCTTTTAAGCCTGCATGGTGGTTACGTAACTGCCATCTGCAAACTATAGTGGCCAAATATCTGGCGCCTCGTCGCGCTTTGGCGACAGAAACAGAAATGCTGGCGTTACCGGATGGCGATCATATTCAACTGAACTGGACAGAAAACCCGGAGCTGGCGGCAAATAAACCAATAGTGCTGGTATTACATGGTCTGGAAGGTAATATTCATAGCCACTATGCTGCTGGTATGTTGTACGCTTTGCAACAGCAGGGTTTTATAGCAGTACTGATGCATTTCCGTGGTTGCAATGGTGTCGCCAACCGACTGCCGCGAGCCTATCATTCAGGAGATACAGCAGATCTGGCCTACTTGGTTGCTCAGCTTCAGCTGCGTTATCCGGGTCGTCAGCTGGCCGCTGTTGGCTTTTCTTTAGGTGGCAATGTGTTGGTGAAGTATTGTGGCGAACAGGGAGCACAGTGTGTGCTGAAAGCTGCTGTGGCTGTATCTGCCCCTCTGGCCTTAGCGCCCAGTGCACAGCGGATCAATCAAGGCGGCAGCAAAGTCTATCAGCAGTATCTTTTGGGCCGCTTAAAAGCCACTATGCTGCGTAAGCTGGAAAGACACAGAGATTTTCCTTTACCCGTCAGTAAAGCCCAAATTCTGGCGTTAAAAACCATTCGTGACTTTGATGATTTGCTGACAGCACCCTTGCACGGTTTTCAAAATGCCGATGACTACTACCAGAAATCCAGTGGCAAAGCCTTTTTAAAACAAGTACGTGTGCCTTTGTTACTGGTGCATGCCAAAGATGATCCGTTTTTATCACCAGCTGTTTTGCCTAAGGCGGATGAAATGCCACCTTATGTGCAGTTGTTGTTATCCCGACATGGTGGTCATGTTGGTTTTGTTACCGGCAATACACCTTTTAAGGCAGAGTATTATCTGGAGCAACAGCTGCCACCTTACCTTAGCCAATTTTTAGGAAAGCACTGATGTTACTGATCCCCTACCAGGAGTTGTCCGCAGATACGCTCGATGGCCTGATCGAAGCTTTTGTATTACGTGAGGGCACTGAGTATGGCGAACAGGATATAAGCCTGAGCGATAAAGTGGCTCAGGTGAAACATCAGCTTCAAGCCGACCAGTTGGTGATCTTGTATTCAGAGTTACATGAAAGTGTGGACATCATCACCAGACAGCAATGGCGACAACTGGTAAAGCAAGGCGAGATAGAGAGCGATCAGTTCTGAAACTAACCTAAAGTCCGGGTGGCGCTATGAGCCCGGATCAGCTCTGTCCATGGCACTTCAGAGCGGCCTATCACCATAAAGTCAGGGTTAGACAAGGTTTCACGCTGGTTGTAACTTAAAGGCGCAAACTGACTATCCAGAATTTTTCCACCCGCTTCTTCAACTATTACGTGCACAGCAGCCGTATCCCATTCGCCTGTTGGGCCTAAACGTAAGTAACAATCGGCGCCACCTTCAGCCACTAAACAGCTTTTTAGTGAGCAACTGCCTAAAGCAATAAATTCTGAACTGGCCGGAGTGTTGAGCAACTGATGAATATGCTCAATGGGTTGACGACGGCTGACTGCTATTTTAAGTACATCACCAGGCTGATGCTGATTGACCTGAATACGATTGATCAAATGTTGCTGCTGTTTAAAAGCGCCATTACCACGGGTAGCGTAATACCAGATTTTTTCTTTCGGCCAGTAAATAACCCCTAAGACAGGCCATCCATGTTCCACCAGCGCTATACTGACGGCAAAATCGCCACTGCGGGCAATAAACTCCTGAGTGCCATCCATAGGGTCAATCAGCCAATAGCGTGGCCAATCCTGACGCTGGCGCAGCGGCAGTAAATGCATTTCTTCCGAGACAACAGGAATTTCCGGAGCAAGTTCAGTTAAGGCGTTTAAAATCAGCGCATTGGCAGCTAAGTCAGCGCTGGTGACAGGGCTCTCATCCGCTTTATGTTTGGATTCAAAGTCGCCACTCTGGTACATAGACCACAAGGTATCCCCAGCTGCACGAGCTGCGTCTTTGACTGGTTCTAATAACCTACTTAAAAACATCCTGATGCTTGTCCAGATAATCCCGGGCTAAAAACAAAGCAGCTACACTGCGGGCCTCAGTGAAATCGCTTTGATCTAATAACTCAAACTGCTGTTGCCACTGCCAGGGAACCAGTTCTAAAGGTTCGGGTTCATCACCTGGCAGGCTGGACGCTGTTAAATCCAACGCCAGTACAATATGCATTGTAGCACTAAAGTAACCCGGAGCTAAGGCCACGGTTTTTAACGGAATTAAGCGGGCCGCTTTAAAACCTGTTTCTTCCTGCAGTTCGCGGTTGGCTGCTTCAGCTACAGTTTCACCCGGGTCGATCAAACCTTTAGGGAAACCCAACTGGTAATCATGGGTACCGGCGCAATATTCATATATTAAATAAAAGCTGTCGGGATCAGGGCAAGCCACCACCATCACGGCACCACGGCCACCGCCTTTCATTCGCTCGTAAGTACGCTTTTCGCCGTTGCTGAATTGCAGATCCAGTTGTTCAATTTTAAACAGCCGGCTTTGTGCGACCAGTTTTTGCTCTAAAATCTGTGGTTTTTCTTTGTCGCTGTCGCGCTGCGCCATAAAACTGCCTCTGCTACAATGGACCATCGCCTTACTATAAATGGATTAACTGGAAAAACCTATGCTGGACTGGAGACAAATTGATACCGTTTTGCTGGATATGGACGGTACTTTGCTGGATTTACACTTTGATAACTACTTCTGGCTGGAGCACTTACCAAAACGCTGGGCAGAACTCAGTGGCATTAATCTGACGGACGCCAAACAACAGCTGGAGGCAGAATACCATGAACTCAATGGTAAAATTGAATGGTATTGCCTGGATTACTGGACCAAAAGACTGGCGCTGCCTATCACTGAATTAAAACGTGAAGTAATGGATAAAATCCAGATGCGCGCTGACTCACCGGCTTTTTTGACTGCGTTAAAAAACTCGGGCCGCCAGGTAATACTGGTTACCAATGCCCACCCGGATTCGTTGTCACTAAAAATAGAGCGTACTGAGCTTGCCAGCTATATAGATATACTGGTGTCGACTCATGAATTTGGTGTGACTAAAGAACAACAGGAACTCTGGCAGCAACTGCAACAACGTTTTGGTTTTGACCCGAAGCGCACTTTGTTTGTCGATGACAGCCTGCCTATTTTGCAGTCTGCTCAACGTTTTGGTATTGGCCATTTATTGGCTGTCGCCAATCCTGACAGCCAGAAACCCAGCAGAGCTATCACTGAGTTTCCGGCAATAGAAGATTATTCGGTGTTATTGGCGGATATTAACGGTACAGCTAGTTGCTCTGTAACTTCAGAGTAAAACGCCCTTCAGCGTCCGGCTGGCCAACAAACTGCATCGCCTGATGCACTTCTTTTGGCAAGCTGGCGTCCGGTTTCATAGTGCCATTAAGTTGATATTTACCCTGTTCACCTATTAAAGCTGTGACATTCAGCGCCAACGGATTACCGGGTTCAGTCACCAGTTGCAACTGGCCTTGTTCACAACTTAAGTTGGCATCTATGGCTTTTAAATCGATCCAGCCCGATGGCGCCTGAAACTTTGCTTCCAGCCAGCTGGCTTTGCCTGCCAGCTGTTCACACCAGGGTTGACCCATACTGAAATCCTGAATATTCAGCAACATATTGCCACTGGCCGCCACCTGAAATGGCAAACGTAATTTCAGTAAAGGCACTATGGGCTCTACAGGTAAACGTAACTGACTGGATTGCAGCTGCAGACCTGAGAAACCATAAGACAACTGAGCTTTGGCATAAGGCAAAGTGGTTTGCCGGATTTGGCCTATGTCCAGGTCCAACGCCACTTTTCCCATCAAGAAAGCCCAGGGCTTCAATTGCCAGTTGACCTGGGGGAGCACATAACCATTCAGCGACACAGCCTGCACCTGACCTTGCCATAAAGTGCCGGTCACAGGACCCAATTGCACTTGTGCTGGTAAAGACACTAACTTTAGCCACCAGGCCGCTGGTGCCAGCAGCACTAAAAACACCAGATAAAAGCCAATAGCAGCAGGTATTATTTTTTTATAATTCATTTAGGACTCAACTAATAAACGACGGACACGCACCATGCCGGGGGCATCGGCCACGGCCAGATCCAGTTGCACTATGCTGACATTATGCTGGTACTGCAAAGCATGCAGCCAGGTCAGCAGTTGATCAAAACTAATATCGTTCAGCATCACCTGCATCTGTTCGTTTTGTGGCTGCATCCGGCTGACCTGGATCTGATGAGCACGGGCACTGGAGCTGATGATATCGGTCAGACTACCCTGCACTTTGGTCTGTGTGGATACCACAGGAAAAGTGCTGACCTGCAGCAACTGCTGACTGACCTGTTGCAACTGCACTTGCTGACTCTGGTAATTGAGGTGTAGAGGTGCCCACAGCAGCCAATAAAAAGTCGCCAGAGCTAAAGTGACACCAGCCCCCAGCACCAACTGTTGTTCACGTTTTTGTAGCGATTGCCACCAGCTTTGTAGTTGTTGCATTCGGATCATAAGCTACCTCCATGTGCCGTGCACTGACGGGCAGCCTGCGGCTGTGAAAATTGTCTATCCTGCCAATTTTTCATACTTTCACCTTCATAGCCACAGTACCCTGCACTTTGCCGCCTTCGTTACTCAAAGCCCCTTGTTTCACTTCAAAACCTTTTTGTTCCAATCGGGTTTTTAAGTGATCAAAACGCTGGAAGCTGTCCGCTTCAGCCTGAAAGCGCAATTCACTGTTTTTTTGGTCGTAGCGTAAGTTATCTAAACGCATATTAGTGGTCGCAGCCAATTCCTGCTGCAATTCATTCAGTAAGCTGAATAAACTGGCGTCCTGACCACTGCCTGCGCCTTGTAACTTACGGGCCAGCTGGCGGGAAATATCCCGGGTTGATTCAGCAGGGAAGCGGCTTTTATACAGAGTCACAAGCTCTGCTCTTTGTTGCTGCAGCAGTTGACCTTGTTGCCACACCTGAGCACCTAAGACAAGCAGATACAAAGCTAAACAACCGGCACCCAGCACTATAGAGCTTTGCCATAATGACCAGACTTTATTCTTCGCTTTTTTCGGCGCGTACTGGCCTTGCAACAAACTAAAACGTTGTTCTGGCAGTTGCTGCGCTAACAAAGCCAGAGGCAATTCTGGTTCGGCCGCCTGGACATTTTGCAGTATCTCTGCCGGCCATGGGCTGTAGCTGTAGATGAGTTCGATATTGGCCAGGCTTAAAAAATCAGGCCACCAGTTTGGTTCAATACTGGATGCCTGCCACGGACCCTGCCGTAATAACCACTGACCAGATAACTCAATAGCTGAAGCACCGTCCTGATGTTCTGGTAATAACAAGGCATCAGGCACTAACTGTATCGGCTGAAAACCAGCGCCCACCAGTGATCCGACCCACTGTTCCAATTGAGTTTTTTTACATAAAGCCACTTGTTGCCAGTATTCTTTACCACGCTGCTGGCATAGACCCAAAGCCAGATACAACTGCTCAATATCCTCTGCATGCTCTTCTTCGAGCATATAAGGCAAGGCCTGGATAATTTGCCGGTTGGGTTTGGCCGGTAATAACACTTCGCTTAACACCACGTCAGCAGCTGGCACCAAAGCCACCACGGGACGACGGCCTAAACGTTCTGACAACGCAGCCAGCTCGTCGGCAGATGCCAACTGACCGCTGGCGATGATCTCTTTATTGATGGCGGACCATACCAACCAACTGATTGGCTGCTGTGGCTGACTGCCCAGTCTTATTATTAATTGTTCGTTCACCACTGGCCTCCAAACCGCCGAGCTATCACTTTTACTTTTTGTTGCTCATCAATCACCAATACAGAGGCCAGATTAAAGATGGTATCCATATATTTCACCGTGGTTTCGAGCACAAAATAATTAGAATTTATTGTCATCATGGCTTTAACCTCATCCGTGACGCTGATATTCGCCAACTGAGGACTGGCCCATACTTCATCTATAGTGGCAAAACCTTCTTCTGGTCTGCTACTAATTAAATCTGACGCTGTCCCTTCATCCAGTTCAGGAATATAAGCCGCTAATAAGGCTGCATTTTCTACCGTAATAGTATTAAGGTTCAGTTTACTGTTGCTGTTTTTTGGGATCACACAAACCCAGGGCCGCACCAGTTCATAATCTGCCGGAGTTAAATCCAGCATGACCCGCAATTCTGAGGTCGAGCCCATCAAGCTATTGGCCGTATAAAAAGGCATTTGCAAACCAGCATAATCGTCCTGTTCTGCGCCACCTGCAGTTTGCAATAAACTGTCTGCATCCAGCCAGTCGCTGACCCGTGCTGTTAAATACTCAGCCGGCATCGACAAATCTGTTGCCTTTAACTCCAGCAAACGCTGAAAAGCTTTTTGGTTGGTTGTCTGACCCGCCCCCACCTGCTGCTGCCCGGCAGGTCGTTGTAAATTATTTAAGTTAAAGCAACTTTGTAAATCAATCAGCTTGCCGGTAATGCTGCCGTCGTCGACCGGAAAAGTGGCCCCTAACTGCGCCCAGTCCTGTGACAGATTCACAGTTTCTTTACCCGCTACTGTGCTTTTCAACAACTGAATACTAGCCTGCTCTGCCGCTATACCATACCAATAGGCTTGTTGTTGTTGCTGTAAATTCAGCTGGCGCTGCAACTGCAGCTGCAAACGTCCACTCATGCTCACGGCAATCACCACCACAAAGGCGACAATCATCATCACAACCACTAAAGCCACACCTGCCTGACGCCGCATCAGCTCAACCCATTCATCAGTGTATAAAAGCGCTGCATTTCACCCAATTGCTCATGACTGATAGTTAAACGAATAGCTTTAGGTAACTTCTCTTCATTCCAGTTTTCCTGCCACTCTTCGTCTTTTAAAAACTCCACTTTAAAACCAGTCACTCTATCCAGCAAAGGTTGTACTTTAGGTTCAGTGCCCGTGACTGCATCAGGAAACAAACTAAAAAGCCGCTCAATTTTACCTTCACGTAAACGATAAGCCACAGCCTGAATTTCGCTGCGGGGTAACACCATACCCGGGTTACGCCAGCCGCTGTGTACAAAAGCAAAAGCCCCTTCGTCACTTTCCAGCATCAGCTTTTCACCTATCAAAGGCGAACGTAGAGGATCTTCACCTTCTACCCTGATCTGCCGTGCACTGATTTGCGCTAAATCGCGCTCTAAAATCAGAAAAAAACGTTGTATTTGTGCCAGCCGTTCAGCGGCTTTTTGTGAGGCAGCATCGGACTCAGTCACGCTGGACAATACGCTGGCAGAAGCTAAACCTACTAAGGCAAAAATTGCCATAGCCAATAACATTTCAATAAAAGTAAAACCACGGCCGGTGTTAACGTTCAGCATCAGGTTTACCTACATAAGTTTGCAACTGATACAGCACTTTTTCCGGGTTATCGGCCAGACTGACTTTCACCACTACAGCACTAAAATTAGCGTCAGGTGTTTTCTTAATTTCTTGCTGCCACAGCCAGTTACGGTTGGCAAATTCCATGGTTTTCTGTTCACTTTTTAATGGCCAGACTTTTTCCAGAAATACCGCATTCAGCTGATTTTCTGCCACATAGGATGCAAAGGTCATATTTTCCAGATGAGAGATAGAATTCATATGCTCAGACGCTGTTTTCATCACAGCAGCGCCGGCTGTGGCAAACACGGCCATCGCAATCAACAACTCTATCAGGGTAAAACCTTTGCTTTTCATGGTCTGCTGTTTTCCACATCAGATTTGATCAGCGGAATACTGTATTCACCTATCAATGTCTGATGCCAAAAAGGACGCTCTGTTTCATCCGCCAGTACAAGTTGAAAAGGGCTGATGTCACCTGAAGACAAAATATAGATATTGGGCAACAATGGTTTTTCACGCGCCTTGGTTGGATCTTTGACTTTGCCGTCTTTGCTTTCTTCTGCCTCAGCTGCGGCTAATTGTTCCTGCAAATCCTGCTGCAATTCGCGGAACTCTTCCTGACCTAAAATACTGTCTTCTGCCCAGCTTAAGCCTTCCAGTTCGAGTTCGGCCTGCACTGATTCTGGCCAGGGGTGAAACTGCATAAATTTAGGTTCTCCCACTTCCAGCCACTTCACACCGTTATGCACCAGAAACTGATAACCTTTGTCGCTCAGCAGCAGGCCAAAATCCTGCTGCTTTAAAATGGCCGTTTCGGACACCACCTGCACCAGTTGCTGCAGGCGGTTGCTTTCTTTCTGAAGACGGGCAGTACGGGATTCGCTGACAAAGTTCACCACCACGTAAGATGCCATTAAACCCAATAACAGCATCACTAACATGATTTCAAGCAAGGTAAAACCGCGGTGGTGTTTCATATTTAGTTTTGCTGCGCGTCCGGCGCATCCAGGTTCCAGTTGCCAATGTCATCGTCTGTACCAGCAACACGGTCTGGCCCCATAGAATACACATCAATACGGCCCATTTCGCCCGGGCTGACTAACTGATATTCGTTATCCCATGGGTCTCTTTGCAGACGTTTAATAAAACCACCTTCGGGAAAAGAGCGTGGCATAGGTTCAGAGGTAGGCTGCGTCACTAACGCCTGCAAACCTTGTTCTGTGGTTGGATAAAAGCCGTTATCCAGCTTGTATAAATCCAGCGCGTTTTCCAGCTGCTGAATATCCACTACCACTTTTTGCCGTGCGGCTTTTTCCTGATTGCCCATTAAGTTAGGTACTACCATACTGGCGATGACACCCAAAATAACAATAACCACCATCACTTCTAATAAGGTAAAACCTTTTTGTTGTTGCATTTTTTAACCTCCGACTAAATTGTTTAATGCCAAAATAGGCTGCAGAATCGCCATCACAATAAATAAAACTATGCCAGCCATAGCGGCAACTAAAACAGGTTCAAATACTTTCAGAGAGACAGTCACCAGGCTTTCAAATTCCCTGTCCTGTGTATTGGCAGCACGCTCTAACATGCCATCGAGTTGTCCACTTTTTTCACCGCTGGCAATCATATGCAGCATCATAGGCGGGAATAATTTGGTTTGCTCCAGCGCATTTTTCAGCGAGGAACCTTCGCGCACTTTCAGCGTCGCTTCGGCAATAGACTGACGCATAAAGCTGTTATCCAGCACATCAGCACTGATCCGCATCGCTTCGAGCAAAGGCACGGCGCTGGCATTTAAAATACTTAAAGTACGGGCAAAACGGGCCGTGTTTAAACCCCGGCTGACTTTACCAATCAGGCCAAGTTTTAACTGATGAGTATCTATTTTCAGTTTAAAAGCCGGTTTTTTCAGTGCACGTTTAAAGGCCGCTATCGCAAGAATAATAGCCAGCAGCACCAGCAAACCGTAGGAACGTAAAAATTCACTGGCGGCAATTAAAAACAAGGTAGAGCCGGGTAAACTTTGCCCCATATGCTCAAACTGCCCCACTATTTGCGGCACCACAGCGGCCAGCAAAATACTGATCACTGCCACTGCAAAAAAGGTCAGAATGGCGGGATAAAGCAGCGCTTGCATAATCTGGCTACGCATATGCTGACGTTGTTCGGTGTAATCAGCCAGACGGTTTAATACCGCATCTAAATGGCCTGATTTTTCGCCCGCAGCCACCATAGAGGTAAACAGATGGTCAAACACATAAGGAAACTCAGCCAGGCCTTCGGCCAGACTATAGCCTTCTACGACTTTAGATCGCACTGACATCATCATGCTTTGCAGACGGGCTTTATCACATTGCTCAGACACAGCCAGCAGAGCACTTTCTATAGGTAAACCTGCTTCAATTAAGGTCGACATCTGACGGGTGATCAAGGCCAGTTCACTGGCACTGATGCCGGATTGAAACCACTTTTTACCAGAAGCCAGCAGTTTTTCCTGCCGCGAAGCCAACTCTAAACTCAGAGGTGTCAGTTTTTGCTCACGCAATAATTGTCTGGCCTGACGCGCATTGTCGGCTTCCAGTACACCTTTACTACGACGCCCTCTGGCGTCCATGGCCTGGTATTCAAAAGCTGGCACTACAAGTCCTCTCGGGTCACACGCAACACTTCTTCCAGTGTGGTTTCACCTGTTAATACTTTACTGAAACCATCCTGACGGATACTGGGGCTTTGAGTGCGAATGTATTTCTCAATCGACTGCTCGCCTTTGCCGTTGTGGATCAATTCGCGGGTGTGTTCATCAACCACCAGTAATTCATGGATACCGGTACGGCCACGGTAACCTGTCTGATTACAATGCTCACAGCCGGTAGCACGGTAAATGACGGTACCTTCTTTTTTCGCTACACCAAGTAAAGCCCGCTCTTCTTTGTCCGGCTCGTGCGCCTGTTTACAGTGCACACATAAAGTCCGGACCAGACGCTGCGCTAATACACCCAATAAACTGGAGGATAATAAAAAGGGTTCAACCCCCATATCTTCCAGACGGGTAATAGCACCGGCGGCAGTATTGGTGTGCAAAGTACTTAACACTAAGTGGCCTGTTAAACTGGCCTGCACCGCAATTTGTGCTGTTTCTAAGTCACGGATTTCACCCACCATCACCACATCAGGATCCTGACGCAAAATGGCGCGTAAACCACGGGCAAAGGTCATATTGACCTTGGTATTAACCTGCGTCTGACCTATGCCTTCCAGCTCATATTCAATAGGGTCTTCTACCGTCAGAATATTACGGTCTTTGGTGTTGATTTCGGTCAAGCCGGCATACAAGGTGGTACTTTTACCTGAACCTGTAGGGCCTGTAACCAGAATAATGCCATGCGGTTTTAAAATAAGTTGCGAAAACATCGTCTGCACAGCAGGCGTCATACCCAGCTTATTTAAATCCAGATGAGAATTATTTTTGTCGAGTAAACGTAAAACCACCCGCTCACCATGGCTGGATGGCATAGTGGATACCCGCACATCCACAGCACGGCCCGCGATACGCAAACTGATACGGCCATCTTGTGGCACACGTTTTTCTGCTATATCCAGTTTGGCCATCACTTTGATACGGGACACCAGCAAACTGGATAATTTACGGTTGGGTTTTAATACCTCACGTAATACGCCGTCCACCCGAAAACGCACCACCAGATTTTTTTCGAAGGTTTCGACATGTATATCTGAAGCACCTAACTTGATAGCTTCGCCGAGCATAGCGTTGATCAGTTTAATAATGGGCGCATCGTCTTCGTTTTCTAACAAATCTTCGGTTTCAGGAATTTCATCGGCCAGTGAAGCTAAATCCACTTCATTGCCAATGTCCTGCATGATTTGCTGAGCTTCGGACGAATCACGCTGATAAGAAGCTTCTAATAACGCATCAAATTCAGTTTGTTGCAGTTTCTGCACTTTAAAAGAAACAGACAATAAACGCCGCACTTCCAGTAAAGCGGCCGGTGGTGTCTGTGGATTGACATACAACAACCAGCCATCCGCCTGAGCCTGCAACAAGACACCAAAACGTTTGGCAAAACCAAAAGGCAAACGCACTTTGGCCGCGGCCGGTTGCATCTCGTTCAGATCAACAGCAGACATTAGTTCGTCTCCTGCTCTGCAGGCTTCACAACGTCTTTATCCTGATTTTCTTTTTTCTGCAGGTACTCATCAAAAGTTGGCGGAATAATTAACGTATCGTCAAATTCCGGCATAGCTGGTGTTTCAGCGCCAGGCATCAGGTTAATGCCTTTTTCACCCTGAGCCAGTTGCTGCGCCCGCACATAGTTATACTTACGCTGGCTGACTTCGCTGAGCAGGCCATCGTCACGCATAATAGTGGCTCTGATAAAGATCATCAGGTTACGTTTACGTTTGCTGGAGGAGGTAGAGCGGAATAAAGCACCTAACACAGGAATATCACCTAAAAGCGGTACTTTAGATTCACTTTGCTGCACATCTTCATCAATTAAACCACCCAAAACCACGGTAGCGCCATTGTCAGCCAGAACTGTGGTTTTAATTTCCCTTTTGGCGATAATAGGGTTGCCCTCAATGTCACCGTTACGGCCAGACACTTCCTGCTCTATGGTCAGTTTAACCGCGTTGCCTTCGTTAATCTGAGGCGTGACTTTTAACTTAATACCTACTTCAATACGGTCTAAGGTGGTAAAAGGATTAGTGCCACCTGAACCAGGGCTTGTGGTGGTTTTCACCGGCACTTCTTCACCGACAATAAAAGAGGATTCCTGGTTATCCAGGGTGGTCAGAGAAGGAGTGGCCAGTATATTGGAGTTACTGTCTGTAGTGACGGCCTGTAAAATAGCGCCCCAATCGTTTTTCACCACACCCAGCATCATGCCTGTTACGCCGCCCAGGGCTTCGCCTAGTTTTGTATAGTCACCATTTTGGTCCGGATTCACTGTAGTGCCGTTTTCAGTGGTCACAGTGTTACCTTTTACTGTTCTTGCAGCTGCAGCACCAGCAGCTATAGCGCTGACAGGTACTACACCATTATTAAACTGGGTCAACCCCCCAGTAGCACTAATCCATTGCACCCCTAAATTAGCACCGGCGTTATCGGCCACTTCCACAATAATGGCTTCAACCAATACCTGAGCGCGGCGGATATCGACCTGACGAATCACATCTTCCAGTGAACGCATGACGTCAGGCTGAGCGGTAATAACTAAGGAGTTACTTTCAGCATGAGCTTCAATACTGACATCACGGCTTTTGCCTCCGGCACGGGCACCCTGAGCCTGAGTGGCTGCGCCCTGAACTTCAGCCGCTATAGTGGCACTGACCCCTTGCAATACTTTGACTAAATCTTCAGCTTTGGCGTATTTCAGGTAATACACCCTGGTATTGCCCTGACTTTCCAGTTCAGCATCTAAACGCTGCACTAAAGCCACAACACGTTCACGCGCCTGACGTTCACCACTGACAATGACGCTGTTGGTGCGTTCGTCGGCGACAATTTTTGGAATTAAAAACTCAGGTTGTTCAGCTTTGCCCTGATTTTTATAAATATTTTCCAGAATACGTACCACTTCAGCCGAAGAAGCGTAACTGAGTTTAATAATTTCTAAATCCTGATCACCGGCTTTGTCGACACGGGAAATAATGTCAACTAAACGGTTCACTGTTTCGGCCTGGCCCGTCATCATAATAACGTTGGACGGGTCATAGTTCACCACGCTGCCGCCGCCACTTTGATCCACAAACTGGCGTAACAAAGGCGCTAATTCACGCACTGAGACGTTTTTAACCTGTACTACACGGGTGACCATTTCATCGCCAATGGCGCCAGCATTGTCACTGACCACAGGAATGTTGGACGTTTTGGCATCTTTTTGCCGAACCACTTTTAATACGCCACTTTTCATCTCAACGACGGAGAAGTCATAGACTTCCAGTACGTTTAAGAAAAACTGGTAATACTGTTTTTCGTTCAGCATTTCATAGCTGCGCACATTAATGCGACCACGGACCTGAGGGTCAACAATGATGGTTTTGTTCAGGTTTTTACCAACGATATTAATAAATTCGTTGATATCTGTGCCTTTAAAGTTTGGCTGATATTCAGTTGCAGTTGCAAAAAAGCTCAGCAGCGCTATAGCGCCCACACCAAACCAACGGGAAATATGCAAACGAGAAGATGTCACTGACTTCATTAGAGTTTAACCATCTTAATTAATTATTATTGTGACAGACTAAAGACAATGTCTCTGGTCTGGCCGTCACGTTCAACTTTAATCGAAGCCTGAGTCGCTTCACGTAATTCATTCATGACCATCATGGCCTGCTGCATATCATTTAACGGCGTACCGTTAATTTCAACAGCCACGTCATTGGCTTTTAAGCCCATGCGTTCAAACAACGCCGGATCTTTACCCGGCATGACACGGTAACCATAAAGCTGACCGTTGCGGTATTGAGGCGAAGCACGAATATAGTCGAAAAACTTCATCGGCTCCGACATCATTTCCTGACGTACATCCGCTAACTCTTCCATAGGAGGCTGAGGCCCGTCCATCATAGGCTCAGGTTGCGGCCGGTAATCCACTTCCTGCAAAGAACCATTGTCAGCCACCATGTGTTGGAATTCGATGCCATCCAGCATCAGAGTTTCAAAGCGGGACGATACTTTTAACAGCACTCTGTCTTCAAACACCTGGCTTAAACTGGCACTGGTGCCTTCAATTTTGTCATCCACACCATAAGTTTGCTCTGAACCCTGACTTTCTATGACAGCTGAACCTTGGTCAGGTTTGCCAGCGATAGCCACTACGCCGGTCAGTTTGACATTTAACGTCGTTTTAGGCGCTGTAGTGGGCGCAGCAACAGGAGCAACTTCTGCTTGTTCTGATGCTTTACCAAACAAACTGGCGTCTAACAAGGCTTTCAGATCAGGAGCAGTCTGGCCTGTTACAGTCACAGCAGCACTAATGGCTTCGGCTTGAGGAACAGGTAATAGTTGCCAGCTTAACTTCGCCAATAACCAGCAAAACAGCACAACAAAAAGCCCTGACAGCCAGAAGTTCAGGCGCTGTTGCGGCAAACGGTTCAGCCATTCAATGGCAGGTTGGGTGGAAGCAGACCAATTCATTCTTTAATAATTCTGTTACATAACTCATTGCATCTTACCCAGTTGTTTTGTCCTCAACAAGCCTACATATCAGAATTCAGAACCCTTAGTCTGTTCAAAGGGTCTCAGACTATACTTAAGATAGGCAACAGCAGCGGAGAAAAGGCATGGATAAATCGGTAAACCAGCCTACCACACTTATATTACGTTTAGATAAATGGCTGTGGGCTTGTCGCTTTTACAAAACCAGAGCACTGGCAAAAGACATGATCGAAGGCGGAAAAGTTCATTATAATGGTCAGCGCTGTAAAGCCAGCAGAACAGTGGACGTTGGAGCCAGCATTAAACTGACACAAGGCACAGACGAAAGAACTGTGATTGTGATGGCCTTGTCTGATAAAAGGCTGGCTGCGCCTTTGGCACAAGCCCTGTATCAGGAAACAGAAGAAAGTCAGAAGCTGAAACTGGAACGAGCTGAATTGCGTAAAATGAATTTGCTGTTTGCGCCTCATCCGGACACCAAACCTGACAAAAAAATGCGTCGTCAGTTGTTGTTGATCAAGTCACAGCAATCTTAGGCCCTAAGGTAAAGTTATGAATCAAGATGTTTTAGTACGTTTTTTATTTAATCAACGCGATATGCGCGGCGAAATCGCCTATGTCTCTGACAGTTTGCAGCAAATGCTGCAAAATCATGATTACCCTTACCCGGTGAAACAATTACTGGCTGAACTGGTGGTTGCAACCAGTTTACTGACCGCCACTCTCAAGCTGGACGGCGATATAGCGGTGCAGCTGCAAGGGGATGGTCCTGTACGTTTTGCGGCTGTGAATGGCACAGCAGAGCAGGAGTTCCGCGGCGTAGCGCGGCTGCAAGCGGAAATTGGTGCCACAGGTTTTCGTGATCTGATAGGTGAAGGTTATATGCTGGTGACTATTACGCCTAAACAAGGCGAACGTTATCAGGGCATTATTCCTTTGACCGGCGACAGCCTGACCGACACCTTAGAAGCTTATTTTGCACAGTCTGAACAACTGCCCACCCGTTTATATTTGTTCACTGATCTGACCGAAAACCAGAGCCGCGCAGCTGGTTTGTTGTTACAGGTGCTGCCTGTTGATCCGGAAAAAGCCAAACAGGACTTCAGTGATCTGGTGATAGTCACAGACACCATCACAGCCAATGAATTGCTGAACTTACCTACAGAACAAATGCTGCACCGTTTGTACCATGATGAAGAAGTTGAGGTATTTCCGCATCAGGCGATACGTTTTGTCTGTGGTTGCTCACGGGAAAAATGTGAATCAGCCATCATCAGCCTGGGTAAAACAGCCATTGAAGAGCATATAGCAGAAGGCAAACTGGAGATCAGTTGTGACTACTGCAACAGCACTTATCAATTCGACAGCGCTGAATTATCCTTCTTGCTGAAGAAGTTCTGATCTAAAAACTACTGCAGGCGCCGTCTAAACGGCGCCTCACAGCACAGAACCCCATTCTGTAACCCAGCCTGTAAGCTTTCATTTTTTCAGCAAATTTCCGACAAAAGGCCCTCTTGCAGGGTGTTTTGCCCCAACCAAATGGAGTACAATCGGGCTGAACCCTATTAAAAACCATAAATTTACTGACCTACGTACCTCAAGGAGTCACCCTACAATGACCTCTACAATCACCCGCCACATGGATTTAACAGTGGCCGATTTAGTTGAACACGCTATTCGTCGCAACGAAGGTGTATTAGCGGATAACGGCGCTTTGGTGGTTAAAACCGGTCACAGAACTGGTCGCTCACCTACTGATCGTTTTATCGTTAAAGAAGCCAGCACAGAGCAGGATATTCAATGGGGCAACGTCAATCGTCCTTTTGATCCGGTGCAATTTTCTGCGCTTTGGGCTCGTGTCAGCGATTTTATTGCGACCAAAGAACATTTTGTCTCTCACCTTGAAGTAGGTGCAGATCCGGAACACTACATTCCGATGACAGTGACCACTGAAACCGCATGGCAGCATATTTTTGCCAAAAACATGTTTATTACTCCTGCTCAGTGGAACACATCAGGCAAAGAAACCTGGCAAATTCTGAACGTACCTTCGTTTGAATGTAACCCTGAACGTGACGGCACCAACAGTGACGGTACTGTGATGATCAACTTTGCAGAGCGCAAAGTGTTATTAGCTGGCATGCGTTATGCCGGCGAAATGAAAAAAGCCATGTTCTCAGTACAAAACTTCCTGTTGCCAGCCAAAGGTGTATTGCCAATGCACTGCTCGGCCAACGTAGGCGAAGCTGGCGACACCACCTTGTTCTTTGGTTTGTCTGGCACTGGGAAAACAACCTTATCTGCTGATCCTAAACGTTTCCTGATTGGTGATGACGAACACGGCTGGGCACCAAACTCTGTGTTTAACATAGAAGGCGGTTGCTACGCTAAATGTATCGACTTGTCGAAGAAAAACGAGCCTGTGATTTGGGATGCGATCCGCTTCGGTACCATTCTGGAAAACGTGGTATTAGATGCTAACCGTACTCCGGATTACAAAGACGCCAGCCTGACACAAAACAGCCGCGCTGCTTATCCGTTAGCTCATGTGGAAAAACGTGTACTGGAAAACCGTGCCGGTGAACCTAAAGCTGTTGTTTTCCTGACCTGTGACGTCAGTGGTGTATTACCACCTGTCTCTATACTGTCAGAAGAAGCTGCTGCTTATCACTTCTTAAGTGGTTACACGGCCAAAGTAGGCTCAACCGAGATTGGTTCAACATCTGCTATTGAATCCACTTTCTCTACCTGTTTTGGTGCGCCGTTTTTCCCACGCCCAGCTGGTGTATATGCAGAACTGTTGATCAAACGTGTACGTGAGTTCGGCAGCAAAGTGTATTTAGTTAACACAGGCTGGACAGGTGGCCCACATGGTGTGGGTACACGTTTTGATATTCCAACAACACGCGGCATTATCGACGCCATAGTATCCGGCGAATTAGCCACTGCTGAAACTGTGCATTTACCAGAGTTAAATCTGAATGTGCCGTTGAAAGTCACAGGCGTGGACAGCAACTTGCTGAATCCAAGAGACACCTGGGCTGATAAAGCAGCTTATGATCAGTACGCCGCTAAACTGGCCGCAGAGTTTGCCAATAACTTTAAGAAATACGATGTATCTGATGCAATTCGCAATGCAGGTCCAAAAGTAGCTTAATACTTTGATTTGATTAAAAAGGCTCCAGATTGGAGCCTTTTTTATGCAGTTTTAGTTTGATTCACCGGCAAATACACTGTCACCACCAAGCCACCATAAGCATGGTTATGCATACTGATTTGGCCATGGTGCATATCTACAATCTTCTTGATAATAGCTAAACCTAAACCTGAACCTCCGCTGCCGCGTGCTATATCCCCCTGGGCAAAAGGCTCAAACATACGCTGCATTTCATGTTCAGGAATACCAGGACCATGATCCCGTACCTGCACATAGACCTTACGGCTGGCGCGTTCTACACCTGTGCTGACTTCTATATCGCCATCAGAATACTTTAGTGCATTCTCTATCAGGTTATTCAGCACCCGCTTGATGGCAATACGGCGCAGCGGCACCAGCGGTATTTGCTCATTCAGATTGGCAATAATTTCACGTTTTTGCAGCCGGTCTGCACTGATTTGCTCCTGTACCAGCAAGTTTAAATCTTCTTCATCCAGCGCTTCTTCTTTGTGATGGCGAATGTAGTCAATAAACTGATCAATAATAGCGTTCATATCTTCGATATCACTGACAATACCGTCTTTGATCCAGCTGTCCTGTGGACTTACCATCTCACTGGCTAAGCGAATACGGGTTAACGGAGTACGTAAGTCGTGCGACACGCCAGCCATTAACAAAGCCCGGTCTTTTTCCAGTTGGCTGATGCCCTTGGCCATGCGGTTAAAAGCCTGAGTTACAGCGATAATTTCGGTAGAGCCATGTTCAGGTAAAGGCTCTGGCATTTCGCCCCGCCCTACTTTGAGAGCCGCCTGCTGCAACCCCTGTAAAGGCCTGTTCAGTTGCCGTGCAAATAACCAGCCACCAGCCACACTTAAAAAGCCGATCACAAAAACATAGATCTTCAGTGGCGAAAAATCGGTTTCGTCCAAACCACTTAAAGGCACTTTGACCCAATACTGCGGAGCCTGCGGTGGTTTCACCCAAAAGGCATAACTGCTTTGCTGAGCTATACGTACTTCAGCGGGCCCCCCCAGTTCCAGTGACATTTCCTCAGAAAAATACTGGTAAAAGCTGGCTTCGTTTAAGCCATTTAAAGGCGCAGTCGCATCGGTATAAACTTCTATGCCTGTGGCTTGCTGGAATCTTTTGGTCAGCTCTTCCGACAGCAACACTTCGTTGTGCTCTACGTCGATAAACACCACTTTAATTTGTTTGGCGATCAGATGGTTAATTTGCTGATAGCTGGGCTTAATCACGTAATACACCACGGATAAATAAGACACCAGCTGATTGATCAGCAATAAAATCCCAATCAGAAAAACCGTCTGACCAAAAGCGCTGCGCGGAAACAAACGCATTTAGCTGACAGCACCATCAGGCACAAAGACATAACCCAAACCCCAAACGGTTTGAATATAACGAGGGTTAGTCGGGTCGTCTTCCAGCATACGGCGCAAACGCGATACCTGAACATCTATGCTGCGTTCCATGGCGGAATAATCACGGCCCCTGGCCATGTTCATTAATTTATCACGCGACAAAGGTTCACGGGCATGACTGACCAGCACTTTAAGCACAGCAAATTCACCGCTGGTTAAGGGCATCAGCTCTTCACCTTTACGCATTTCGCGGGTCGCCAGATTAAACACAAAAGGACCAAACTTCACCTGACTTTCTTCAATCGCTGGCGCGCCAGGTAACTCTTTGGATTTACGGCGTAATACAGCACGAATACGGGCTAATAATTCACGGGGATTAAAAGGTTTAGGCAGATAATCGTCTGCACCCATTTCCAAACCGATAATACGGTCTACTTCGTCGCCTTTGGCCGTCAGCATAATGATAGGAATTTCGTTTTCCTGCTGGCGCAGTTTACGGCAAATGGATAAACCATCTTCGCCCGGCAACATCAGATCCAGCACTACTAAATGGAAGTTTTCGCGTTCCATTAAACGTTGCATCTGTTCGAAGTTGGCGGAGGTACGGACAATATAACCTTGCTCTACCAGATAACGTTCTAATAACGAACGTAATCTCATATCGTCATCTACGACTAAAATTTTTGTTGTTTCTTGTCCGAGCATAGAAATCCCTCCACAAAATGAAGAGCACTATAAACGAAAAACCCGGAGCATGGAGGGCATGCGCCGGGTTCAGTTGTTACAAAGTTTGTCTGATTCGGTTCAGGCAGCTTATTCAGGTTGCACCTTCTCAACTTTACGCAGTGGTGGATTCATCCAAACCACATGACCAGTATGAGCCCCAAGACGGGTTGAGTTTTCCTGTTTTTCTAAGGTCTTTTGATCAATCACATAAGCGTAATCTGCTGTAGAGCTGCACCCTGTCATCACAAGAGCCATAGCAAGGACTATCAGACCTGTTAATTTTGCTTTCATTGTTGGCCTCCTTTATTAAGCACATTTTCACTATAGTTGGCCCAGTCAAATTCGCCTAACATATTTTTGTTACATCTAAATGACAGTGAATAAATATTTTCAATTATTTTCCAGAAACCGCGTAAACATCTGATTTTTAATATTTTTAATTGGTTTATTTAATTGCATGAAAAAATAGTATTTTTTAAGCGGCGAGCTTACCTGCTGAAATTCATCACCTTCTCTTTCCACTTCGCCGTTAAATGGTTATAAAGTCGAACCAGAACAGAGATCCTTTTCTTACGATCAACACCGGATAGCATGAGTAAAACAGAATTAGTCACCCGCGAAGGTTATGAAGCCTTGCAACAGGAATTAAACCATTTATGGCGGGAAAAACGCCCCGATACCACAGCCAAAGTGGCATGGGCGGCCAGCCTGGGCGATAGATCGGAGAACGCAGACTACAAATACAATAAACAGCTTCTGCGAGAAATAGACAGAAGGATCAGATATTTACGCAAGCGCCTTGAAGTGATTAAAGTGGTGGATTATGCGCCTCAGCAGGAAGGCCGTGTGTTTTTTGGTGCCTGGGTCGAGATTGAAAATAATGAAGGTGAGCAACTGACCTTCCGGATAGTGGGGCCTGATGAAATTTATGGCCGCAATGACTATATCTCTATCGATGCGCCTATGGCGCGCGCTTTGATCAAAAAACAAGTGGATGATGAAGTGCAAGTGCCCACTCCCACCGGTATCAAAGAATGGTGGATTAACAAAATCTGGTATCCACAAGCCAAAGGCTAAGGTGTGTTATGTATCAAGAGTTATTAAGCCAACAACAAAAATTTTTTGCCAGCGGCGTCACTAAAAGCCTGAGTTGGCGTAAGCAGCAATTAAAGCAACTGCAGTTGTTACTGACTACACACGAAACTGAGTTATTGCAGGCGTTGCAGCAGGATTTAGCCAAACCAGCCTTTGAAGCGCTGTTGAGTGAAATCAACTATCTGCACAGCGATATCAAACATTGTCTGAACAAGCTAAACAGCTGGGCCAGACCACGCCGGGTGAGTACAGGCTTACGTACCTTTCCTTCGATGGCATTTGTGCAGCCTGAACCTTATGGCTCTGTGCTTATCATCAGCGCCTGGAACTACCCGCTACAGCTGGCTTTAGCGCCTTTAGTGGCTGTGTTATCAGCTGGTAACTGCGCTGTGGTGAAACCTTCTGAGTTAGCCCCTGCGACATCGGCCATTATGGCCCGCCTGCTGCCTTTGTATCTGGCTCCACAAGCTGTGGTGGTGGTGGAAGGTGGTGTGCCTGAAACCACAGAACTTTTGAAACTTCCTTTTGATCATATTATGTACACTGGCAATGGGCAGGTTGGCAAAATTGTATTACGCGCTGCAGCCGAACATTTAACGCCTGTGACCTTAGAGTTGGGGGGGAAAAGCCCGGTTTATGTCGACAACAGCGCCGATTTAAAGCTGACAGCCCAGCGTATTGCCTGGGGCAAATGGCTGAATGCAGGACAAACCTGTATAGCACCGGATTATATTCTGGCGCATAAAGATATCTGTCGGGCGCTGGCTGAAGAAATTAAGGCGCAGCTGCACCAGATGTATGGCGCGGATCCTCAGCTCAGCCCGGATTATGGCCGCATGATCAACAGACGTCATCTGCAACGGGTGCAAGGTTATCTGGAAGGCATTGAGGTCTATTGTGGTGGTGTGACTGATGCAGAGCAGCTGTATTTCAGCCCTACGCTAGTGTTGGATCCACCGCTTGATAGCCGCCTGATGACAGATGAAATTTTTGGCCCTGTGTTACCCATACTTTCTATCCACAGTTTTGACGCCGCAGTACGTTTTGTGCAAAAACGCGATAAGCCGCTGTCTGCCTATTTGTTCAGCAGTAACAGCGCTCAGCAACAACAATGGGTAGAACAGATCAGCAGTGGCAGTCAGTGCATTAATGATGTACTGATGTTTATGGCGGTGTCTGAACTGCCTTTTGGTGGCGTAGGTCCCAGTGGTATGGGGCAATATTCAGGCAAAGCAGGTTTTGAGCAGTTCAGTCATCTGAAGTCGGTGCTGAAACGCCCGCTTTGGCCTGAACCGCCGGTACGTTTTGCCCCTTACGCAGAGTGGAAACGTAAGGTGTTGGGCTGGCTAAGTTAAGCGCTCAGCGTTTTGCTATTGGATTTTTTGGCCCTAACAGTGGACAATTGCCGCAATTGATAAGAACCAGTCTGGCTTTTACTTCAGGTAAAGCTGCCAGCTGCTAAGGAAGCTTTAAGTTATGTCTATGATCATTAAACAAATTGCTCTGGAAATTTCAGCACGCCCTGAGCAGGTTGCCGCCGCTATTCAACTGATGGACGAAGGCGCTACTGTGCCTTTTATTGCCCGTTACCGTAAAGAAGTGACAGGTGGCCTGGACGATACCCAGTTGCGTAACCTGGATGTGCGTTTAACTTATTTACGTGAACTGGAAGACAGACGTCAGGTCATTATCAAAACCATAGACGAACAAGGCAAGCTGACTCCGGAGCTGAAGCAGGAATTATTAGCAGCGGACAATAAAACCCGTTTAGAAGATTTGTATTTACCTTACAAAGCCAAACGCCGCACCAAAGGCCAGATTGCCATTGAAGCAGGTTTAGAGCCTTTAGCCGACGCTTTATTTAACGACCCGAACTTAGTACCAGAGCAACAAGCCGCCAATTACTTTAATGCAGAAGCAGGTTTTGCTGACGCCAAAGCTGTGCTGGATGGCGTGAAATATATTCTGATGGAACGTTTTGCTGAAGATGCAGCTTTGCTGGCAAAATTACGCCGTCATTTAAGCCAAAACGCTGTACTCAAAAGCAGTATGGTGGCAGGCAAAGAGCAGGAAGGTGCTAAGTTCCGCGATTACTTTGAGCACAAAGAATCTTTTAAAACAGTGCCGTCACACCGCGCTCTGGCCATGTTCCGTGGCCGTAACGAAGGTATTTTAAACCTGCAATTACAACCAGATGCCGACGATGCTTCCGCTCATGCGGTCTGTGAGCAAATGATTGCCAATCATTTTGATGTACGTCAGCAAGGCCGCGCCGCAGACGATTTCCTGCGTACCGCTGTGCAGTGGACCTGGAAAGTAAAATTACACCTGCATTTAGAAAACGATTTATTAGGCGAATTACGGGAGCAGGCCGAAGAAGAAGCCATAAAGGTATTTGCCCGTAACTTAAAAGATTTATTAATGGCCGCCCCTGCCGGTATGCGCGCGACATTAGCGCTGGACCCTGGCTTACGCACAGGTGTGAAAGTGACGGCTATTGATGAAACCGGCAAGCTGGTGGATCAAACCACTATATTCCCGCATGCGCCACAAAATCACTGGGACAAATCAGTCCGCACTTTAGCGGCTTTAGCCAAACAACATAAAATTGAGCTGATTGCTATTGGCAACGGTACTGCTTCGCGCGAAACCGACAAGTTAGCCGCCGATGTGATCAAACAGCTGCCAGGACAAAATATCAGCAAAATAATGGTGTCAGAAGCTGGCGCTTCGGTCTATTCAGCCTCAGAGCTGGCATCACAGGAATTCCCGGATCTGGATGTGTCTTTACGTGGAGCTGTGTCTATAGGCCGCCGTTTGCAGGACCCTTTAGCTGAACTGGTGAAAGTGGAACCTAAAGCTATAGGTGTGGGCCAGTACCAACACGATGTCAACCAAAGCCTGCTGGCTAAGTCACTGGATGCGGTAGTGGAAGACTGTGTAAACGCCGTAGGTGTGGATTTAAATATGGCTTCAGTGCCTTTACTGGCAAGGGTAGCGGGTTTAAACAAAACGCTGGCACAAAACATTGTGGTGTACCGTGATACCCATGGTCGTTTCCAGCAACGTAAAGATTTACTCAAAGTAGCCCGTTTAGGCCCTAAAGCCTATGAACAGGCCGCCGGTTTCCTGCGTATTAACAAAGGTTCTGATCCGCTGGATTCGTCTTCTGTTCACCCTGAAGCTTATCCTTTAGTGGAAAAAATTCTGGCGAAATTTGGCCAGCCGATAGAGCAACTACTGGGCAACAGCGCTTTCTTAAAAGGTCTGAACCCGGCTGAATTTGTCGACGAGCATTTTGGTTTGCCTACAGTAGAAGACGTCATTAAAGAGCTGGATAAACCAGGCCGTGACCCTCGCCCTGAATTTAAAACAGCAGTGTTTAAAGATGGCGTTGAAACCATGGCCGATTTAAAACCTGGCATGTTACTGGAAGGTGTGGTCACCAACGTCACCAACTTTGGCGCTTTTGTGGATATAGGTGTGCATCAGGATGGTTTAGTGCATATCTCCTCTTTAACCGACAAGTTTGTCTCAGACCCGCATCAGGTGGTCAAAGCAGGAGATATTGTCAAAGTCAAAGTGCTGGAAGTAGAACTGGACCGTAAACGTATTGCGCTGACGATGCGGATGGACGAACAACCTGCGGTAAAAGGCGCTGGTGGAGCGGGTAAAGAGGCGTCACGCTCATCTCAATCTAAAGCTGCTAAGCCAGCTAAAGCAGCTGAAGTGCCGAATGCAGCTATGGGTGATGCTTTTGCTCAGGCTTTTGCCAAGTTTAAAAAGTAGTTTTTTTACCGTCATAAAACAAAGGCCGGGAATTCCCGGCCTTTGTTTTATCTGTATTTGCTGTTATGCCATTTGCAACAAAGGCCGCTCTGCCGGCATAGTGGCTTTGGCATAAAAACCTGAAATCACATCTGATCTTAATGTCATCAGTGGATCACGTTGCAAAGACTCAAACTGGGGCACAGCAAAATCATTGGACTCATTATTCGCCAAAGCTTCAAAAGGCTCCCATTCAGCGTCCGACAACACCGGACTTTGAGATACCTGCTCTGATCTCGTTCTGACCATTTCTGCAATTTCTGCGGTCAACTCAGCCTGAGCTTCCATTAAAGTCCGGCTGGCTTGTGCTGCTACCGAGCGATCTGCACCTGAAGGTTCAGCTGGCGCCAAAGCTGCGGCTTTCACCTGCTGCATTTTCTGGATGGTAGCGCGGGGGTCATTCGGAATTTCGGAGATATCAATACGGACTTCACCGCCTACCGCATACTGCTGGCCATCAGGGCCTGTTTCGTATTCGTAGCTTGGAGCACTGGCATATTGGCCGCCAATAGCAGCATGCGCCTGTTCATGAATTTTTACTTCCCGATCACGGGCCTTTAATTCAGCAATACGTTTTTGTTCAGCCTGTTCTTCTTTTTGCTGCTGTGGGTCATCTTCTTGCTGGCCGGAGGAATTTTGTTTGTTTTGCTCTGAATCAGACTGCGGTTCTTTTTCCACTACCGCCTGACGGTACTCCAGGCCTTTGGTTTTAACGTCTTCATAAGTGGAGGCTGTATTGCCGTTGCGGCTTTTTTCATCTGCCATCAGGCCTTTTTCAGCAGCAGAGCGCTCCATAGCTGCTACAGGTTCTATCACTTCACGGCGCAGGTTATCGCGCCGGGCCATATCCATGGCCGGATTACCAGTGTGCAATGGCACATTTGGATAATTCGAAGTGAGTAACATAAAAGCCTTTTTACACCCTTAAATCAATAATGGAACCCAACATTTCGTCAGCAGTTTTTACCGACTTCAGATTGGCTTCAGCGTTAATTTGTTCATTACTTAAAGTCACCAGACTTTGCTCTATCGATGGGCCAGTAGTTGGCTCAACCGGAGTTTCCAGTGCCCGTTGATTGCTGCTTTGGGCAGCTTGCTGATTTATATTGACGGTTGCTTCAGTCACAGCGTCAGATGCACGCTGAAAGCCCTGAAAACCGCTCGCAAAGGCAGAACTGATTTCCATCATGACCTCGTTGACTAATTAAACTGACCCATTGAACTGAGTGATTATTAGCCATTTTTTGGAAAAACGAAAGGCCAGCGGCAAGTATTTGCCGCCAAAATGCAGTTTTTTCTAATTTAGTGAAGTTTTATGCCAATATATGTGGGGATAACAGGGAAACAAACTCCTCCTGATGCGAAATAAAAGGCGCGTGTGAGGCTTTTTGTTGTATCTCCAGTTGCAATCCTGGCCGCAAATTTTGCAATAAAGGGGCTATAGTAACAGGCACTAACGAATCTAAACGACCCAAAATGATAAAAACGGACTGAGTTAAGGCGGCAAATTCCTGCCGCAAGTCTAAACTCGCCAATAATTCCAGGCCGCCTTGCAAGGCGAAAGCTGAAGGCAAAGGCACACTCAGCACGGCCTGTTTTAACAGTTTAATATCCTGTCGTGCCGTACTGCTACCCATTGCCTGAATCGCCAGAAAACGCTCCACTGTTAAAGCCAGATCCTGCTGCAATTGCACGGCAAACTGCTGCATCACCCTGCTTTCCATGCCTGGCCAATTGTCTTTGGCCATAAAACAAGGCGAACTGGCTATTAAGCCCAGTTTTTTCACTTTATGCGGGTATCGGCCGGCCAAAGCTACAGCCAGCAAGCCACCTAAAGACCAGCCGATGACGATACTTTGATCCGGAATTTGGTCGGCCAGTTGGGCCAAGACGCTATCGATATCATAAGAAACCGGACAAGGAGATAAACCAAAGCCAGGCAAATCGGGTGTATGAATATCTAACTCTGTCGGCAAAGCCAAGATCAACTGCGACCAGACCTGATGGTTTAAACCCCAGCCATGCAATAACACCAGCGGGTTTTGGGTAAATTTTGTTTGTTCTGTCATCAGCTCGGCCATACTTAGTGTTATGTCTGGCCTTTTATCAAAGCAGGGATGCAGATGCAAGCGACTTTATTGCAGCAGTTGGTACATCTGCTGGCTCCCAACTGTTGTTTATGGTGCCAGATGCAGGTGCAACAACCACAAGCTCAGCTCTGTGACCATTGCCACGGTCATTTACCCCAGTTGGATTTAAGCTGGGTGGATCACAATGCCTTGTTATTGCCTGATGTCGCCAAAGGTTTGCCCAGAGTGAAGTTTGACAGACTCTATAGCCTGAGCTGGTACAAACAACCTTACAAACACTGGATCAGCAGCTGGAAGTTTCAGCAACAGCATGCTGCGGGCGAATTGTTATGCCAGCTGTTTTGCCAACAGGCACAGCTGTATCAACAGCTGGCTGGGGAATTGCCGGATTGCATCAGCTACACCCCTATCTCGGTGAAAAGACTGCAGGAACGGGGTTTTAATCAGGCAAAGTTACTGGCGTTAGAACTGGCTAAAGCCTGGCAGAAACCTTGCCTGAGTTTGTTTCAAAGCCCTGATTTAGTGCCTCATCAGACAGGATTAAACCGCAGGCAACGACTGGATAACTTAAAAGGGAAAATTCAACTGAAGGAAGGTATTTTACCCAAACATGTGGTACTGGTAGACGATGTGATCACCACAGGAGCCACTCTGGATTATCTCAGCAGTTTGCTCAAAGCCAAAGGAGTCCAGACTGTCAGTGTCTGGACTCTGGCTATTACCAGGGCCTTTTAGTGGGCTTCCTCTTCGTCGTTATTTGCCTCTTCACCTTCGCCATCGGACGATTCGGCACTGAACATTTTGCCAAAAAACAACGCATTGACTAACAAACGACTGGAACCGACAAAATAACCACGAAACACCGGATTATCTGTCATACCTATCACTCTGCCATCCCCGTGATTATGCGCCATTAAGGCAGCACCTTCAGCGATGCGACTGACGTATTCAGGCGCTGTATAACCTGCTAATTGAGGTTTATCTGTGTACAAAGCCACGTTGATAAAGGGCTCTCCACTGGGGGCCAGTAAAAAAGTGCTATTTTTAAATACAGCTAAGTCTTTGCGGTTGATACCAAAAGTTAAAGGATGGCTTAAATCCAATGCGGTCTGGTAGATAGCACCGGCAATACGGCGCTGACCGGCCAGACTTTCTTTATCGGCATAACTTAATTGCTGATCTGAAATCAGCATCGCCATGTCAGCCGCAGTCCAGGCTTTTGCTTTGAGCAAACCTGCCCGCACCAGGAATGCGGCGCCCCCTTTATGCCCCCACAATACGCCGCCTTTTTTTGCCCACTGACTAAGTTGCTGTTGCTCTTTTTGCTGCAGGCTGTTGTAACTGCCGTCCGGCAGAATAATGTGAGTGTAACGGGATAAATCGACCCGACCTAAACGTTGAGGTTCAATCAAGCTAGGGGAAATACCCGCCAGTTTTTCCAGATTAAACCAGACTTCACCCGCTTCGGTGGAATTCACATCAGGACCGGCCACCACTAATACATTCGGCTTGGTCACTGGCACAAAACCATTGCTGCCTAAATCCTGGCCCTTGGCCGTTAAACCAGAAGTTAAAGCTGTGATGTTCAACCCAACCTGCTGTTGCGCTTTGCCCAGTCGTTCAAACCAGTTATTGTGTTGTTGCAAACCTGCAGCAATAACAATAGCTCCGGCACTAAAAGCCTGCTCACCATCAGCGGTTTTGGCAAAAAAGGCTTTACTGGCGGCACGTATTACCACACCTTGGTCTAACAGCGCCTGAGTTAACAAAGGTGCTTTTTGATCAGCCCAGTCAAAAGCGTAAGCATAAGCACCAGCTGATGGCATCAGTGCGGAGTCTGACTGGGGCTGCCATGGATCTTTAGCCACTCCTGCTGGTTTGCGGGCCACAGCACTAAATTCAATATTAAAAGCATAAGGCAAAGTCCAGGCTGAAACGTCATAAAAGGTGTTGTCCCGGAAGTTGGTCTGGGTGCTGAACGCCGCTTTTAATAACAAATACTGGCTCTGTTGCAACGGAATATAATAAGCCTGACCTTTTTGGTAGGTCTGGCCTTTATGCTGCCAGCGTTCATTGATTGGATAGGCTTTGATCTGATGCTGTTTTAATACATTTAATAAGCCGGCTAATCTGGTTTTATCTTCAGCCTCTGCAATCACATAACCCGCCACAGAGTCATCCGCAGCCAAACGTTGTGATTCCATGACAAAAGCTTTTTGATAACTTTGCAGTGCCTTCTTTTGTGCTACAGAACCCCGCAAGGTCGATAGCGACACAATATATTGGTTTTCAATGGTTTTACTAAAAGACAAAGGACCATTGATACTGTCCTGCAGGTGACCGCGACTACTGGCCTGTTCAAATAAAATCCCTACACTGGCATTGACGTCAGGGTAAGTAGAGCCTTTACCTACATAAAAATCATCAAAACTTTCTTCGGTGTAATACAAACGGCTTTTTTTATCCAAAGCTGCAGCATGGTAATCGGCAATTTTGGCCGTCAGTTGCTGATTGGCTTTTGGCGTTAAAGGATAAGTACGGGTCGGAATGCCGGGTTGGAAAAAAAAGGTGGTGTTAGGCCCCATCTCATGAAAATCGCCCACTACAGCCGGACGCCATTTATAAAACTGGCGGATACGGGCCTGGCTTTCAGGATGCTCCAATGGTAACCAGTCCCTGTTTAAATCAAACCAATAATGGTTAGGACGGCCATTGGGCCAGGGTTCTATATGTTCACGGCTTTGTGAGTCAGCCACAGGCGCTTTGCCTTTGTGCATATTGGCCCAATGGGCAAAACGATCTAATCCATCCGGGTTTAAGCTGGGTTGGATCAGAATCACTGTATTTTTCAGCCAGTCCTGTACTTCGGCATCTGTACTGGTTAATAAATGATGGGCAAGCTGCACTGAAGCGTTAGGACCACTGGATTCATTGCCATGTACGCCATAACCTAACCAAATCACCAGCGGCAACTCGTCTGTCAGTTCAGTGCCCACAGATAACTGCGCCAAATGCTGTACACGGATTTGCTCCAGCTTTTTTAAGTTTTCAGCAGAAGAAACAATAAGCTGCAATACAGGTTTCTGTTCATGGGTATAACCTATCACTTCAAGCCGGGCTTTATCTGAAGTTGCGGCCAGTTGCTGGAAATACATTTGAATTTGATCATGGCGCAAATGCCACTCGCCCACCGGATAACCAAAAAATTGTTGTGGGCTTTGTGGTGTTGCCATTGAGAACTGGCTGCACAATCCCAATACTAAAGCACTGATGATAGTTGTTATTTTGTACATTATTTGTCTCCCTTTCTGGCAGCTACCTTAGCAATAAAAAGTCAGGCCCGACAAGCGGGGCTGGCAAGGTACAGGAAGTCAGAGTATCATAGCCATTAACCTAGTAATTTAGTCAGGTACTACCACATGATTACCATTTCAGAACAGGCGCAGAGCCATTTTCGTAAACTGCTGGAGAAACAGGCCGCCGGTACTCATATCCGCGTATTTGTGGTCAACCCGGGCACTGTTTCTGCGGAATGTGGTGTGTCTTACTGCCCTGCCGATGCGGTAGAAAGCACAGATTTAGAGCTGCCATTTGAAGGCTTTATGGCGATAGTAGATGCCGAAAGCAAACCTTTTTTAGTGGACGCCGAAATTGATTTTGTTACCGATCAGATGGGTTCTCAGCTGACGTTAAAAGCGCCAAACGCCAAAGTACGTAAGGTGAACGACGACGCTTCACTGAAGGAAAAAGTGCAATACGTGATAGATGCCGAAATTAACCCTCAATTGGCTAACCATGGTGGTCGTGTTTCAGTGGTTGAACTAACAGAGGATGGTGTTGCGGTACTGCAATTTGGTGGCGGTTGTAACGGTTGTTCTCAGGTTGATTTAACCTTAAAAGAAGGTATTGAAAAAGAACTGCTGCAACGTTTTGCCGGTGAATTAACAGCGGTACGTGACGTGACTGATCACCAGCGTGGTGAGCATTCTTATTACTGATTTATGCTATAGATAAGCTACAGAGGCCACTTGATGTGGCCTTTATTGTATTCAAAAGGAGTTCACAAATGAAATTGCTGGCCTGTTTGTTGGTTTTACTGAGCTTTCCAGGCTTCGCCGCTGTTATTTTGCAGTACCACCATGTCAGCACTCAGACTCCCCGCTCTACCAGCGTCACACCGGAAGAATTCCGTGTTCATTTGCAGTATTTAAAAGACCACAAGTATCAGGTGATTGGCCTCGATACCTTGTTGGATCAATTGCAACAAGGCAAAGAGCCAGCCGACAATGCCGTAGTGATCACTTTTGACGATGGTTTTGACAATATCTACCATCAGGCTCACCCTATTTTGCAGCAGTTTGATTTTCCTTATACGGTGTTTTTAAGCCCGGCTTTAATAGACCGCAAAGAAGGCCCGGTACTGAGTTGGCAGCAAATCAAACAACTGCATGATGATGGTGTAATTATCGCCAACCACAGCTCTTACCATGCCCATCTGGCGAAACCCAATAAAGGTGAAAGTAAAGCAGAGTGGCTGAAAAGGGTGAAAACCGATATTTTGCTGGCGCAAACTCAGTTGGAACAACAGCTTGGCATCAAACACAAATGGCTGGCTTACCCTTATGGCGAATTTAGTGTTGAGCTGGAACAGATGGTTAAAGAACTGGGTTTCATTGGCATAGGCCAGCAATCCGGCGCTGTGGGCCTGAACAGCCTGATGACCCGTTTGCCGCGTTATCCGTCTTCCAGTCAGTATGCAGCCTTAAAACACTTCGCGCCAAAGCTGAAAACTCTGGCCTTGCCGGTGAAAAACTATATAGCAGCAGACCCGGTTAAAGGCCCGAATCCACCCACTTTGACATTACAAATCGACAGCTCAGATTTTAAAACCAGTCAGCTGAATTGTTTTAGCAATGGTCAGCCTATCGAAGTGACCTGGCTCAAACCCGATACCTTCAGCGCTAAAGCCGGTCAGAAGCTAAAAACCAGCCATAAACGTTATAACTGCACAGCGCCGTCTTTAACTAAAAAAGGTTATTTCTACTGGTATTCCCAGCCTTGGGTGATGGAGTAATGCCTTCGATTACACAACGTTGCAATGCCTTCGGCGATTGCAACCTACAAAGGTAGGATGCATTCGCCCGAAGGGCAATGCATCTTGCATCTGAGATTGTTCCGATCTACACCTATAACTTCCTTCCCCAACTTTGCTTTTGCTTTATGGACTATCGGCGTTTGTGGTGCAAAGGCGGCACCTACTTTTTCACTGTCAACCTGCAGCAAAGACACAATAACCATCTGCTGACGGAGCATATAGATCTGTTACGTCATTCAGTACGACAGGTTAAAGATGCTCATCCTTTTATCATTCACGCTTGGGTGATTTTGCCTGAACATATGCATTGCATTATTGAATTGCCAGAAGGTGATGCGAATTTCGCTCTACGCTGGAGACTAATTAAATTGATATTTTCCAGAGCCTTGCCTGCTACAGAGTCTCGCTGCTCCAGCAGACAAAAACGCGGAGAACGCGGTATATGGCAACGCAGATACTGGGAACACCTGATCCGTGACCAAACAGACTTTAACGCTCATATGGACTATGTGCATTTTAATCCAGTGAAGCATGGTTGGGTACATCAGGTATCAGATTGGCCTTATTCAACCTTCCATTTGTTAGTTAAACAAGGCGTCTATTCTGCAGATTGGGCTGGTGGGGGAAATGACGGATTGTATTCGGATTGAAATGAGCCTGAACTGATTACACAGCGTTGTAATCGCGGCGATTGCAACCTACAAAGGTAGGATGCAGTCGCCCAAAGGGCACTGCATCAATGTTATCGAACCGCAGCAGCTATCACTAAAGGATAATCGGCTAAAAACTGTTGGTTGTTAATCAGTGGCACTGCGCCTGGTTTCATTTCTGGTTTAAACATGGCTACTACAGCACCTTGTGGATTGAGCAGGGCTAAGCTGGCACTGTGATCGACGGTGTAACGATCTTCTGTACCTTCATTAATGGCATACATCAAACCCAGCTGGCGGATAAAAGGGAATAAGTCTTTGTGGTCTGCTGTTCTGGCTTTCATAGGCGCCTGGTTAAAATAACTGATGTATTCTGCCAGTTGCTCAGGCGTGTCCCGCTTTGGGTCAACAGACACAAACCAGATTTCCAGTGGCTCTGGTGTCAGTTTGACTAAATCCTGATACATACCAGCTAACTTCGCCATCGTCATAGGGCAAATATCAGGGCAATGGGTGTAGCCGACAAAAATCAGCGTCCAGTGCCCCTGCAAATCCTTTAACCCCACTGGCTGATTTTGCTCATCCAGCAAATTAAAGTCAGTTAAGGCTCGTGGGCTTGGGTAGACCAAAGCAGCCACAGGATCCGCCGGAGTGGACTTAAAACTGGCGGACAACCAAACACCAGCCGCCAACGCTATTACCGCTACCAGACCCCATAACCACTTCTGCATACAATCCTCTTTTTGTTAAAGCGCTGATATAAACCAATAATGATCCAGCAACAATACCAAAAATAACAGCATCAGATGCCAAATCGAAAATTTAAAAGTGGCCATAGCGGTCTCAGACTTGGCATTAAACTTTAATTGCCAGGCGTACCAGATAAAGCCTAAATTCAGCACTGTGCTTCCGACCAGATACACAGCCCCTGTCATCCCCACTAAATAAGGCAATAAACACACCAAAAACAGCACCAGGGTATAAAGAAAGATGGCACTTTTAGTGAATTCGATACCGTGGGTCACAGGCAACATGGGCATATTCACTTTGGCATAATCATCACGGCGATGAATGGCCAAGGCCCAAAAATGTGGCGGAGTCCAGGTAAAAATAATCATCACCAGTAACAGAGCATGGGCATGCACTTCAGCCGTCATAGCTGTCCAACCCAGCAGCGGCGGCATAGCACCAGCTAAACCTCCAATTACAATATTCTGCGGCGTCGCTCTTTTTAGAAACATGGTGTAGACCACGGCATACCCAAACAAGCTGGCGAGGGTTAACCAGGCTGTCAGTGGATTGACTGCAATAAACAGCAGCAGAAACCCTGTCCCAGCCAACAGTACTGAAAACTTAACAGCTTGCGTTGTGGATAAACGGCCACGGGCCACCGGCCTGTTGTAGGTGCGGGCCATTTGTGCATCAATACGCTGATCCACTATATGATTCATCGCTGCAGCTGCGGCTGACAACAAGCCTATACCTATAGTAGCCGCTATCATCAGGCCTAACTTAGGTAATCCAGGCTGTGCCAGCATCATACCCACCCAAGCCGTCAGCACTAACAGCGCCACCACTTTAGGTTTGGTCAGTTGGTAATAATCTCGCCATTGCTGGCTGTAGTGTTGGGGTAACGCCAGAACTTTAAGCATAAGCAGACTCCTTGTTTCTGTGCAGTTGATACCCAATGACCACCAGACACATGACTAAATTGGCCGCCACAAAGTTATGAGCCACCGCATTACCCAAAGGCAAATGCAGTACTACATTGGCAAGCCCCAAACTAAATTGCAGCACTAAAAGTGCCAGTACAACTAAAGCTAACTTTTTCAGCACACCTGAGCTGCTGCGCCATAAAGCTATGGCATAAGCAGCCACCACCACCAGGGTGATCACAGCCCCTATGCGGTGCATCACATGCACTGTAGCGCGCGCACTTTGGCTCATCACGCCGTATTCGTAGCTGTCATAACCCAGATGCAACGAAAAGGCCTCATCAAAATTAAGCTGATTGGTCCAGCCTGGCTCACAGACAGGTAACTGAATACAGGACAAGGCGGCATAATTAGCTGCAGTCCAGCCGCCCAACGCAATTTGTGCAACCAGCACCAGTAAAACGGGCCAAAACAGCAGCTTCAGGCTTTGTTTAACTACTATGAAAGGGGCAGGTTGTAATTGCCACCAATACATTGCCAACAAAGACAATAAGGTAAAACCACCCAGCAAATGCCCCATCACTATCACCGGATGCAAAGCTAAGGTGACAGTCCACATACCTAAAGCCGCCTGAAAGATCACCAGACCTAATAATAAAGATGGCAGCAACAGCCGTTTTTGTTTCAGACTAAACAGGAAAATCGCCAGAATAAGTAAACCCAAAGTACCGGCAAAATAGCGGTGGATCATTTCATTCCAGGCTTTATGGCTTTCCAGCGGCCGTTCCGGGAACAAAGCCTGAGCCTGCTCTATATGATGGGCCTGCTGTGGCACCTTTAAAAAACCGTAACAGCCAGGCCAGTCAGGGCAACCTAAACCTGCGTCGGTCAGGCGGGTATAAGCACCCAACAGAATGACCAGCATAGCCAGAATGATGGAACTGGTAACAAGACGTTGCAGGGTAATCATTACAGCCCCCTGTCGTATTTCAGCAATTTGTTTAAATCGGTCAGAATAGCTTTGCCTGTTTGCACCATCTGAGTTTTGTCTTCCGCCACCGGATAAGTCATTAATGCCAAACCCTGCATATCTACCAATACCAGCTGTTGCTGCAGCTGCTCTACACCAGCAGGCAGAGGCTGCCACTGCAAGACTTGAGGTTTGTGACCTCCTGTTTGCCATAAATCCAGATGCTGCTGCTTGCGGCCAAGGGCTGTATACACTTGCTGCATGCCATAATGTGCGTTCTGGCAACGTATGGTGCACTCTGTTTCATTGGTGACATACACCAGTCGCCAGTGCACATCGCCGCTGGCTGCCGGTAACAGTATAATTTCTTCTTTCAGCCACTGGCCTTTGTTGGTGGTGGCGCTGCCAAACCAACCCAAAGATAAAAATGCCTGAGCAAAAGCCAAAGGCAATAAAGAACACAACAAAAACAGCACTAAAAACTTCTTCTTGGCCATTTAAAGCTCCTTTTTCGACATAAACCAGGCCACAACTACAACTGCTACAGCCAGTAATAACCATTGCAATGCATAAGCCCGGTGTTTTTCCGGTGGCATCACTACTGCTTTGTAGTGATACAGATAAGGGGATTTGTATTGATAAAGCAAAGCAGGATACAGCTCCTGACCTAATACTTTGGATAATTCAGCAGGTTCTACTTGTTGCATACGTTGCGGCCAAAGACCGGTTTCTTCCAGATTCAGGCCCAGCCTGAAGCCTTGTAATTCGGTACGTAACAATCCGGTCATCTCAAATTCAGTGGGAATATCCAGTTCAGGCAACTGATCGCGGCTCATGGGGGCTTCAATCCAACCTAAATTCACCAATAAGGCCGGCCCCTGATTGGATACCAGCACAGGGATCACTACGTCATAACCCGGTTTGCCCTGGATCAGTTGATTGTCTAACAACCAAACCGCAGGTTTTAACCACACTGCTTTGCCTTGCAGCTCCAGACCATCCAGTTGTTCTATTGGCATTGCCGGCAACTCAGTCCAACGAATCGGGCCTTGCTGCTGCGCGCTATGCAATTGATCCAACTGAGTTTGTTTATATTCGGCTCGTTGCCATTGCCAGTAACTTAACTTGATCAATAAGACAAAAGCAGCCAGAGTACACAAAGCCAGCAGCCAGTGTCGGGATAAATGGGCAAACGGCTGAGCTTGCATCTTACAACCAGCCTTCGTGAGGTTTTATGTGGATTAAACTTTTACTCATTGCACTACTGCTCTTTATTGTTTTTAATTTATTTCGTGCTTTATATCTGATGCTGAAAAATGATGAAAATCAGCCCAGTATGTCTAAATTTTTAGGTCGCCGCGTCATGTGGTCGGCTGTTGTATTAATAGCTGTGATCCTTGCCTTGCAATTTGGTTTGATTACTCCCCACGACAGACCTTATTAGTGGCAATAAAGCGGGCCATTCCATCAGGCCCGCCATCTATTTAAAGCACGTACACAAAGACAAACAAACACAACCAGACTACATCCACAAAATGCCAGTACCAGGCCGCGGCCTGAAAGGCAAAGTGCTTGTGCGGGGTAAAATGATTTTTCAGCACAATACGCAGGAACATCACCAGCAAAAACACTGCACCTAAAGTGACATGTAAACCATGGAATCCCGTTAGCAAAAAGAAGGTATTTCCATAAACACCTGAGTCCAGTTTTAATCCCAAATCCTGATAAGCGTGGATGTACTCAACAACTTGCAAATAGAGAAAACCTGCACCTAACAGAATAGTAAGGCCTAACATCAGCTTCAACTGACCTCTTTTGTTTTGCTCTAAAGCTGTATGAGCAAAATGCAAAGTGACAGAAGAAACTAATAAGATGATGGTGTTGTATAAAGGTAAACCCTGCCATGGCATAGCCTGAGTTTCAGTGCCTCCCGGGGTTTTCAGCAAAGGCCATGCCGCTTCAAATGCCGGCCATAACACTGCGGCTGTACTGGCGTTATTGCCTGCGCCATCCAGCCACGGAATAGCAATAATACGGGCATAAAACAAAGCGCCAAAAAAGGCGGCAAAAAACATCACTTCGGAAAAGATAAACCAGCTCATGCATTGCCGGAAGGATCTGTCCATTTGTTTGCTGTATAAGCCGTTCATCGACTCATCAATCACATTACGAAACCAGCCCACTAACATGAAAATTAAGGTAGCGATGCCAGCCAGTAATAAATAACCGCCATAACCTGGCTGGTCTTTGGTGACTTCGTTGACATAATTGCCAGCACCAAAAGCAATCATAAAAAGAGCCACAGCCCCCACTATCGGCCAGGGACTTTGCTCTGGCACATAATAATGTTCATATTTGTCACTCATTGTTGTCCCCTGTTGCTGTCTCTGCAGTGACCGGGGCTACAGCATCCACTTCATACAAGGTGTAGGACAAAGTGATAGTGCTGAATTGTTCCGGTAATGCGGGATCGACATAAAATTGCAACGGCATTAATAACTGCTGACCTGCCGTCAGATGTTGTTGGGTAAAACAGAAACATTCCATTTTATTAAAATACAAGGCAGCCTGGCCCGGTGAGACCGAAGGCACAGCCTGCGCCGTCATGGAACGCCCTGTAATATTATGGGCCAGATAATCTATACGATGAATTTCGCCAGGATGGACCCGGAGTTTATGCACTACAGGCTCAAAAACCCATGGCATGTTGTTATTTGGACGGGCAATAAACTCGACCAACACTTCCCGTTGTTTATCCGGTATAGCAGCGGCAGCAGTAGCCGCCATGGTGGAGGTTTTACCGTTCAAACCTGTTAAATCACAAAATACATCGTACAAAGGCACTAAGGCATAACCAAAGCCAAACATGGCTGCGGTCAGCAGGCAAAGTTTAATCACAACAGGTTGATGCTTCAGTGCCATAGCCGCTCCTATTTCACTTCAGGTGGCGTTGTAAAGCTGTGATAAGGCGCAGGAGAGGGTATTGTCCACTCCAACCCTTCAGCCCCTTCCCATACCTGATCTGTGGCTTTTTCGCCGCCTTTAATACATTTCACCACCAGAGCGACAAACAACAACTGGGATAAACCAAAGGCAAAACCACCTATGCTTATCAGCGCATTAAAGTCAGCAAATTGCAGGGCGTAATCCGGGATCCGTCTTGGCATACCAGCTAAACCGACAAAATGCATAGGGAAAAACAGCACATTGACAGAAATCAGCGAACACCAGAAATGCCACTGGCCTAAGGTTTCATCGTACATATGACCTGTCCACTTCGGCAGCCAGTAATAAGCAGCAGCCATAATGGAGAAGATGGCACCTGTCACCAGTACATAGTGGAAATGCGCGACAACAAAGTAGGTATCATGATATTGAAAGTCGGCCGGTGTAATAGCCAGCATCAAGCCAGAGAAGCCGCCTATGGTAAAGAGCACAATAAAGGCCAGAGAAAACATCATTGGCACTTCAAAGGTCATGGCCCCCCGCCACATGGTCGCCACCCAGTTAAATACTTTTACCCCGGTCGGCACAGCTATCAACATAGTGCAGTACATAAAAAACAGTTCTGCGGCGACGGGCATACCGGTGGTAAACATATGGTGCGCCCAGACCAAAAAGGACAGCAGCGCAATACTGGAGGTTGCATACACCATAGAGGCATAACCAAACAGCGGTTTGCGTGCGAAGGTCGGTACTATGCTGGAGATAATGCCAAAAGCCGGCAATATCATAATGTACACTTCAGGGTGACCAAAAAACCAGAAAATATGCTGGAACAACACAGGATCGCCGCCCCCTGCTGCATCAAAGAAACTGGTCCCAAAGTACTTATCGGTCAGCACCATAGTGACAACACCAGCCAGTACAGGCATAACTGCAATCAGCAGGTAGGCTGTGATAAACCAGGTCCAGACAAACAATGGCATTTTCATATACGTCATGCCAGGGGCACGCAGGTTCATAATGGTCACTATGACGTTAATAGCGCCCATAATGGACGATATGCCCATAATATGAACTGAAAACACAAAAAGTGCAGTGCTGTCATTGCTGTAGGTGGTGGAGAGCGGTGCGTAGAATGTCCAGCCAAAACTTGGTCCGCCACCTTCCATAAAGAGTGAGGCTAACAAGATGCTAAATGCAAAAGGCAGGATCCAGAAACTCCAGTTGTTCATCCGTGGCAATGCCATATCCGGCGCCCCTATCATCATAGGGATCAACCAGTTAGCCAGGCCAGTGAAGGCAGGCATTACAGCTCCGAACACCATAATCAGACCATGGACTGTGGTCATTTGATTAAAGAAGTTCGGCTCGACAATTTGCAATCCGGGCTGAAACAATTCGGCCCGGATCACCATTGCCATGGCACCACCGATAAAAAACATCAGCAGTGAAAACAGCAAATACAAAGTACCTATGTCTTTGTGGTTGGTGGTGTAGAGCCAGCGTTTTAACCCTTTGGCTGGCCCATGATGCTCGTGCTCAGCATGAGCATGCGGATCTGTAGTAACAGTACTCATCTGCGCCCCCTATTTCGACTGTGCTTTGGCGATATCTGCAGCTTGCACCAGATCACCCGTATTATTGTCCCAGGCGTTGCGCTCGTAAGTCACCACAGCCGCAATTTCGCTTAATGTCAGTTGTTTATCAAAAGCCTGCATTGAAGTGCCTGTTTTACCATTGAGCACTATGTCGATATGACCAGGTAAATTTTCCAGTGCCATTTTGCTGCCTTTCAGCGCAGGAAACACACCTGGAATACCCATGCCATTGGGCTGATGGCAAGCAGCGCAATACCCCATATAGACTTTTTCGCCTAAGGTCATCAGCTCTTCTTTGCTCATATTCATCGCCAACAGTTTTAATTCAGCTTCTTTGGCTGCGGCCTGAGTTGCGGCTTCCTGAGCTATCCACTGATCAAAATCAGCCTGCTCTTTGGCAATCACCACCACAGGCATAAAACCATGGTCTTTACCACAAAGCTCTGCACACTGGCCGCGGTAAACACCTGGCTGATCCACACGAGTCCATGCTTCATTGATAAAACCCGGATTCGCATCTTTTTTCACTGCAAAAGCCGGTACCCACCAGGAATGGATCACGTCATCTGAGGTCACTAAAAAGCGGACTTTTTTACCTGTGGGGATCACTAAAGGCCGGTCTACTTCTAACAAGTAGTTTTCACCTTTACTGAGCTTGTTGTCGATTTGCTGACGCGGAGTGGCCAATAAAGAGAAATACTCCACTTTATGGTCCATGTATTTGTAATGCCACTTCCACTGCGATCCCGTGATTAACACTGTGACATCAGCTTCCGAGGTATCTTCCATCGCTATCAGAGTTTGGGTGGCGGGAATTGCCATTAAAATCAGAATAAGTACAGGAAAGGCAGTCCAAAGCAACTCTACTTTGGTGCTCTCATGGAATTGGGCTGGTTCAACGCCCTTTGATTTACGATGATGAATGATGGACCAAAACATCACCCCAAATACCGCTATCCCTATTGCACAGCAAATGTAAAAAATCTTCATATGCAGGTTGTAAACCTGCTGACTGATTTCTGTAACCCCTTGAGTCATGTTCAAAGGCATTTCTGCAGACTGCGTTGAAAACGCAAGCAAAAAGGTTAGCAGCGACCAACACAGATAACTGGTTCTCGCCACGTGACTTCTCCTCTGTCTTTGCACAAAGCAAATTGCAGATCAAAGACACATGGTACCTACTGCAGCGTCTTTTCCCACAATTGCCATTATTATTATTGTCCCGACTCAACTTGCATAAATCGGTGCACTGATTTTTTGTTTTGTTATCAGTTGCATATAACAAGTAGTCAAGGAACAGACAGAAGTAAACCCGGAAAATGAAAAAGCACCAATAAAACCTAATGGTCGTACCAGTGCTTCATATTAGCAAACTATTGAGAATAGGCAGATTTTTTACCAGTTGCTGGTTCGGATCACTCCAACGGCAAGGCCTTCAATCGCAAAATGCTGCTGACTTAAGTCGACTTTAATCACATCGAAATCACCATTTTCCGGATGCAGGTACACCATCTGACCTTCACGGCGAAAACGTTTGACTGTGACTTCGTCTTCCACCCGTGCAACCACTATCTGCCCTTGCCGGGCTTCCGTTGTTTTATGCACGGCCAATAAGTCACCATCCAGAATGCCGATATCTTTCATGCTCATGCCCTGCACTTTTAATAAAAAGTCAGCATTGGGTTTAAATAAGCTGGCATCGAGCTGATAACGTTGCTGAATATGCTCTGCCGCCAGAATAGGCTGACCAGCAGCCACTTTACCAATCAGAGGCAAACCTGGCTCTTCTGCTTCAACATCATTGGCTGCATCATCTTCAACCAGACGAATGCCGCGGGAGGTACCTGGCATCATTTCGATAAAACCTTTTTTCGCCAGCGCTTTTAAATGCTCTTCAGCAGCATTGGCTGACTTAAACCCCAGCTGAGTCGCAATTTCAGCACGGGTTGGCGGCATACCTGAGGCCGCCTGATAATCTTTAAGCAGTTGCAGAATTTCGGCTTGTCTTGGTGTTAATGGGCGCATAATGCTGAATACCTATACAGTGGATACTGTGAGTATATACAGCCTTTTGTGGTCTGCCAAGTCGTAGACTCAATTTTGCTGCTCAGATCTTCCATGCTATTCTGGCTGCTGTTTATAAGTACGGATTTGATATGTTAAAACCAATGACATGGTTAGCCAAAGTGCTGTACTGGCCTCTCAAACCTTTGGTCAGATGCAAAATAGTGCCAGAACCTGTAGCAGAAAATCTGGCGCTGGATCCCAAACAACCCGTGTTCTACATCAGCAGAACAGCTTCGGCCAGCGACTTAGCCACTTTAGCCCGCGTCTGCCATAAGCTGGGTTTGCCTGATCCTATGGAACCAGTGCTTGTTGGCCACCAAAGCCTGTCCCGTATTATTTTTCTTGAGCAGCCTCGTGTGCTTTGGGGAAGTCGTGCTTCAACCGACGCCTTACAGCAGGGCTTGGCTTTGCTACAGGCTCATTTACAGGATCCGCACTTTTCCGCCCAACTACTGCCAGTTTCTGTACTCTGGGGCCGGGCTCCGGGTAAAGAAAACAGTGTGAAGTCTATACTGGGCGAATCTGAATCTCCGAGCTGGCTGGCCAAGTTGTTTATCGTCTTGATTTCAGGCCGTCATACCTTAGTGCGGTTCAGCAAAGCGGTGTCTGTGCGCCAAATTATAGAAAACTCCACGGTCAACGAAGAGACTGCCCACAAGTTATTAAGAGTGGCGCGGTTCCACTTTTACCGCCAACGTCTGGCCGCTACAGGTCCAAAGCTGCCCAACAGAGCGGCTTTATTTAACTCCCTGCTCGCTTCAGATGCCTTAAAAAAAGCCATAGAAGACGAAGCCAAAAGCAAAAAAATCAGCATCAAAGAAGCCCGTGCTGAAGCATTAAAGCTACTGGAGGAAATAGCAGCAGATTACCGCGAGTCGACCTTAAGAGTAGGCGACCGTTTTCTCGGCTGGTTATGGAAAAAACTCTATTCGGGTTTAAAAATCACCAATGGTCAGGTGCTGACGGATCTGGTGCAAAAAGGCCATGAAATTGTTTATGTGCCTTGTCATCGCAGTCATATGGACTACCTGCTGCTGAGTTATGTGATTTACCATCAGGGCCTGGCGCCTCCTCATATTGCAGCTGGTATTAACCTGAATTTCTGGCCTGTGGGTACTTTGTTCCGTCGTGGTGGAGCCTTTTTTATCCGCCGTAGTTTCAGTGGCGATAAGCTGTACTCTGCTGTCTTTCGTGAATACTTAAGCAAGCTGTTCAGCAAAGGTTATCCGGTCAAGTATTACTCCGAAGGCGGCCGCAGCCGCACAGGACGTTTATTGCAACCTAAAACAGGCATGCTGGCGATGACAGTGCAGGCACTGCTACGCGGCATAGACAGGCCCATCAGCCTGGTGCCTGTTTATCTGGGCTATGAGCATGTGATGGAAGTGAATACTTACCTGACAGAGCTCAAAGGCTCCAGCAAGAAAAAAGAATCTATAGGTGGTGTTTTCAGCGCGGTACGGAAACTGCGGGACTATGGTTATGGTTACGTTAACTTTGGTCAGCCTATTTCGTTAAATAGCTTTTTAACTCAGCAAGTGCCTGACTGGCGCGCTGCGGCAGAAACCGCAGATACACAAAAACCTGCCTGGCTGAATCCAACGGTAGCCACGCTCTCCACTGTGATTATGCAGCGTATTAATCAGGCGGCGGCACTGAACAGCATCAACCTGATTGCCACTTGCTTACTGGCAACCCGACAGCATTCTCTGACCCGGCAGGAGCTGACCACTCAACTGGAGTTTTACCGCAATTTACAACACTATGCGCCTTACCACAGTGGTGTGACTCTGCCTGAAGGCTTCGTCAGCCAGTGGATTGACCATGCGATTCGGCTGAAAAAGGTAGAAGTATCCCAGGACAGCTTTGGTCAGATCATCCAGTTGACGCCGGAAAATGCGATTTTATTAAGCTACTATCGCAACAATGTCTGCCATTTATTTATGCTGCCCGCCATTCTGGCAACTGCTTTGTTGCAGCATGCCCAATTAAGCAAAGTGCAGCTGATCAATATCTGTCAGTTGTTACAACCTTTGCTGCAGCACGAGTTGTTTTTGCAACTGGATCAGTTTAACTCCTACATAGAACAGGTGTTGGGCCAATTGCAGCAGCATCAGTTAGTGGAAACGAAAGGCCAGTCTTTACAGGCAGCACCGGTTCAGCAGGTTGGGCATTTTATGCTGGAACTGCTGGCTTTTAATGCACAGGACGTGCTGCAACGTTATGCGGTGGTGCTGAACCTGCTGCAATTACACAGCCCTTTGACGCGCGCTGATCTGGAGCAGCAAAGCCATGAACTGGCGCAACGTTTAAGTACTTTACATGGCATCAGCTCGCCTGAATACCATGATAAGCAGCTGTTTGCGACCTTAATTAATGCTTTACGCGAAGCAGGTTATTGCCATAACAATGAACAAAACGAGCTGGAAGCCACAGCCATTTTGTTGCCATTGCAGCAAACAGTGAACGGCTTATTAAGAGCGGACGTACTACAAACTGTGCTCAGCATAGTGAAAAAGAAGGCTGAATAAGGCTGGCGAGCTCTCGTAGCTGAATTTCATCCATAAAAAAACCACCTCAATTGCAGGTGGTTTTTTTAAGCCAAAGCTCAGTTAAACACGGGCTTTGTCGTAGCTGCGGATCACACCTTCTTGTATGGTAGACGCAACCAGCATGCCTTCTCTGTTAAAGAACTGCCCCCGCACCAAACCCCTGGCCCCTGAAGCGCTTGGGCTGTCTACTGCATATAACAACCAGTCGTCAAAACGGAAATCGTGATGGAACCACATGGCATGATCTATAGTGGCAACCTGCATATTAGGCGCCATAAAAGACTTACCATGGGGCTGCAAAGCTGTTGGCAGGAAGTTAAAGTCTGAAGCATAAGCCAACAGGTATTTATGCACCCGTAAATCATCCGGCATCACGCCATTGGCTTTAAACCAGACATAACGCTTCGCCTGGCTGATCTGCGGATTAAAAGGGTTATGAAAAGCAACAGGCCGCATTTCAATAGGTTTTTCGCAGATAAACTTGCTACGCAATGATTCAGGAATTAAATGGGCGTGCTCGCGGTAGAATTCTAAATCAGAGGCCAGCTCTTCAGGCGCCGGCACACTGGGCATCAGCTCCTGATGTTCAAAGCCTTGTTCTTCAGCCTGAAAAGACGCCGTCATATAAAAAATAGGTTTACCAAACTGAATAGCGCTGACTCTTCTGGTGCTGAAGCTTTTGCCATCACGGATATTTTCCACTTCATAGACTATAGGTTTACTGGCATCACCAGGACGCAAAAAATAAGAGTGGAACGAATGCACTTTACGATCAGCGTCTACCGTTTCTTTAGACGCAGACAAGGCCTGCCCCATCACCTGACCACCAAACACAGCTTTAAACCCCAGATCCTGACTTTGGCCTCTGTACAAACCTTGTTCTATGGTTTCCAGTTTTAAAAGGGATAATAAGTCGGACAAAACCTGACTCATGAGCAGCTCCTGAAAAATAGTGATGACTCTATTGTGCAGCATGCCAGAGCAGAGTGCAAAATTGGCTGGTTCAGGCAGGGTAATTCAGGCTAAAGTAGTTTGTCTCCCCGCCCTTACCGCAGACGACAGAGTATAAACAGATGAACTATTGGTTATTTAAAACTGAGCCTGAAGAATGCAGCATTGATGATTTTGCTAAAGCACCGGACAAAGCCATTGTCTGGGAAGGGGTACGCAACTATCAGGCGCGTAACTTTTTACGGGATCAGGTAAAAGCCGGCGATCTGGTGTTTATTTATCATTCCAGCTGCAAAGATATTGGTATAGCGGGTCTGGCGAAAGTGGTACAAAGCAGTTACCCCGATCCAAGCCAGTTTAACTCATTAAGTCCTTATTTTGATGCGAAATCCAGTGGCACTAAGGCACCCTGGGTTGCTGTGGACCTGCAATTTGTCGAAAAATTTCCCCAACTTTTGTCCCTCGACAAACTCAAACAGTCAACTAAGCTAGAGCAATTAGCACTGGTGAAAAAGGGCAACAGATTGTCTGTGATGCCTGTCAGTTCAGCAGAGTGGCAGCATATACTCACAATGAGTAAAAATTAGGGGACAGTATAGATGAAACAGGAGAGGCGACGTGAACCACGGGACTTAAACTACTTTTGGGAAATGCTTAGTATGGCTCAGAAGTTTTCTGTTTCTGAGTTGCAACGTTTTGGTTATGAATTGTCTTTTGTCCGGCAGCAGGAACAACAAAAAGTGGCAGTACTCAAAGCCGGACCTAAAATGGCCTCTATTGATGAAGACGGCCAAATTAACACGGCACCAGAAGTTTTCCTGCGCGACTAAGCCCTGTCTTCAAAACGGAACACCACAGAGATCAGCCAGCCAGACGATCGGAATGCACAGGCTGGTACTCCTGCAACATATCCACAGCACGCTGACACATTTTCAGGTAAGACGTCAGGGTATTGCTTTGCCAGAACTCAGTCAGCACCGGATGATGGCGGATAAAGTTTTCCATCTCATTAAAACTCAGCTGATTCTGTTGTTTCAGAAATTTGGCAACGGCCTGACGAGGCAAGGTACTGTGATTCGCCTGTTCTTTACACAATACCGGAATAGCTTTGCACAATAACTCAGTGTGCAGGTACCAAACAGGAGCCTTGGTATGGGCGCGGCCGACCTGCTGTACTTTAGCCAACAGCTGCTGGCTCTGCGCTTCAGCCAGCCAAAATGCCAGATGTTCTAATTGAACCGACTGTTGCTCAGCAAAATGTAGTTGCACTTTTAATCTGTTTTGCATTTTGTTCAACTGATCCAGCTTCATCGCCAAAAAAACGATTGGTGCCACAGCGATCAACAATAACAACATCCACATCTGAATTTCACTCCCTTTTACCGTAAAAGCACAGCCAAAAACAGCGGCACTTTAACAGAGCCGGGGGCGGAATCCTATGACAGAATCACTACAAAACATAAGCCCCGGATCAGAAAGTTCTACGGCTGCTTTTTCTGCTGAATGTAGTGAGCCACTTGTTGCTCTAAAATAGCCAGAGGCACACTGCCATTACGCAATACCACTTCGTGGAACTCACGTACATCAAAGCTGTTGCCTAATTGCTGCTCTGCTTCCTTACGTAACTTTTTGATGGTCAGTTCACCCAGCTTGTACGATAAAGCCTGAGCAGGCCAACTGATATAACGATCAATTTCTGTGGTGACATTGTGCATAGACAAAGCCGTATTGCTGGCAAGGAAATCAATAGCCTTCTGCCGGCTCCAGCCCATGGTATGCATACCTGTATCTACCACTAAACGGGCAGCACGCCACATTTCATACGTCAGACGGCCAAAGTTACTGTAGGGGTCCTGATAAAAACCCATTTCAATACCCAGGTATTCAGAATACAAACCCCAGCCCTCACCAAAAGCTGAAGTGTAAAAATTGCGGCGATACTCAGGCAATGAGGCTTGTTCACGGGCTAAAGAAATTTGCAAATGATGGCCAGGTACAGCTTCATGCAAAGTTAAGGCCTCCATTTCATACAAAGGACGACGATCTAAAGCATAAGTATTCACCCAATAAAAACCAGCTCTGTCATCACGACTGGTCCCTGAATAGCGGCCAGTGGTGTACTTAGGTGCGATCTCTGCAGGCACAGGTACTACACCAAAAGGAGTACGGGGTAAGGTTTTGAAATATTTAGGAGATTCGGCATCTACTTTTTTTGCAATAAAAGCGGCTTCTTTTAGCAGGTCAGTTGGTGTTTTGGCATAAAACTGAGGGTCTGTCCGTAAAAACTGAATAAAGTCAGCAAAACTGCCTTTAAAACCGACCTGATTGATGATGCCTTGCATTTCTGCACGGATCCGGGCCACTTCATCCAAACCTGTCTGATGAACTTGTTCCGGCGTCAGTTTTAATGTGGTGTAGTGCTCCAGCCGGTTCTGATAATAGTCCCGGCCTTGCGGCCATTCGCTGGCAGCAATGTTGTCGCGTGCCCCGGGTAAATACTGCTGCACCATAAACTGATAAAACTGCTGATACGCCGGATTCAGTTGCTGTTCTACTATCTGTTTTGCTTCTGCCTGCATAGCAATCCAGCTGTTTGCATCAACAAAGTCTGGTTTCTGGCTGAAAGGTCGGTAAAACACATTTTGCTCCGGCGTTTTACTGACAAAAGCCAGAATACCCTGGTCAAAACCAGCCAGTACCACTTTAGGCTGTGTCATACCTTTTGCTAAACCTTGTTTCATCCAGTCGGTTTGTTGTTGCATATAAGCGGGAATGGTTTTTAACTTGGTCAGGTAGTCCTGATAATCCTGCGGGGTTTTGAATTCAGTGCCAGATACTATAAAAGCCAGGTCACTGTGAAAACCCGATTCTGCAGTTAAAGGGATCAGGTGGGCACCATACTGGTACTCTGAAATAGCGTCTGTGAGGATGTAATGCAAAATGGCGTGATTAATTTGTTGCTGTTCAGTCAAAGTGGCCATATCCACCTGTTCCAGCCTGTTCAGCCACTGTTGCCTTTGTTGATGGGCTGCAGAGAGCCTTTCAGCCGACATATCAGGCAAACTGGTTTTACTGCGGTTATCTAACTCTTTTTCGGCTTGCCATAACTGAGTGGCGAATTGATCAAAATCTGTTGGTTTCACCGACGAACTGCTACAGCCTGTGATCAACAAGGCTATACAAAAAAACATAAACTTCTGACGCATTTTATCTTCCCCGGGCTTTTTCTTTGATTCTACTCTGTTCAGCTCAGGCGGCCAGTGCAACGAGCTGTACTTTTTGGAGACTGGCCGCAATAAAGCAACAGGAAGGGTTAAAAAAGCTGTTTTTTAGACGACAATCTGCGTTTTTTTAAACAATAAGAAAAAAAAGTTAAAAAATAAGTCATTAATAAAGCTGGAGATGCAGACTTTTTCTAATAGATATGTCAGCTTAACCATATCAGTCTGTTTGCCTCAAGGTAAGTTTCGCGTAACATTGCGCTTTGAAGGCTAAATTAGCAGTAGTATTTAGTGGAGTTGTGTTTGGCATGAAATATCAGGACTCAATCGAGCAGGCAAGTGAAAAGGCAGCGCTGACCGCAGCTTTTTTGCAGCGGCATCGTTTAGCAGCCCATCCGGTCAATTACACAGTGATCTATGAGTATATCAATGGTCAAAACGCCGGCTTATGTCAGGCGATAGAACAAAAACTGGCGGTGCAGAGTAGTTTTGACGACTTTGTTTTGGCTGAGCTATACAGCCAGTGGTTAAGCCCGCAACATCAACGTCAGGAAGAGCTAAGCCAACAAGTCACCACTATGCTGGGCAAGTTATCCGGCACTACAGATATCGCCAGTGAAGCTGTGCAGCATTATTTAGATGTGCTGGATCAGGCGCTGTTGGGTTTAGACCCCAACAATGCCAACCGCAGCCGTGAAAGCGTCAATAAAGTCATCAGCGCGACTTACGCTATCAAAGCCAGCCAGCAGAAGCTCAAAGACCAGCTCGATTTTTCCAATGAACAATGTCATGCATTACGCTCTGAACTGGAGCATCTGAAAAAAGAGCGCCAACTGGACCCTTTAACAGGTTTATACAACAGACTGGCGATGCAGGAACATCTGGATTTATGGCTGACCGAAAACCCCGGACGTCGTATTGCCGCTATAGCCGTGAATTTAGATCATTTTTCTCAGTTTAATCAGGACTATGGTTTTGGTGTTGGTGATGTGATTTTAAGCAAGGTCGCCCGCAAAATTGCCAGTTATGTGCAGGAAAGTGGTTTGCCTGTTCGCTCCGGTGGTGAAGAATTCCTGATTTTATTGCCCGACGTTGATTTACGCACCGCTGGTGAAATCGCTGAGCAAGTGCGTAAAGGGGTAGAAAAGCTGAGGTTTGTTTCAGCCAAAACTAAAACAACCTTACCTAAAATCACTATTTCTTTAGGGGTCAGCATCTATAACTCTGCAGAAAACTGGCATCAGTTTTTATCCCGTAGCAGCAAAGTGTTGCTGGAAGCCAAAGTACGTGGCCGCAATCAGGTCGCTACTGAGTTAATGCTGGCCACCTGATATGGCCACTTTACTCAAAGAACTATTCAGTCAGGCATTTTTGCAACAGCTGGCAAGCTTATGTCAGCTGCATTCTCCTGATTTTAATCAGGCAGAATTTCAGCAGCAGACTCAGGGCCCTGACTGGGAGCAACTGGAACTCAAAGCCAGAGTGCGTCAGATCAGTCACTCGTTACACCAGAGCCTGAATTTAGCCTACCCCGATGCTATTGCCGTCCTTATGCCGGTCAGCAGTCACTTTTCCGGGGTGCCGGCTTTTGTTTTTTCAGATTATGTTGAAGTTTATGGTCTGGAAGACCCGGAGATCTCGTTTCGCGCTTTGGCCCATTTTACCTGTTTCTCCACAGCTGAATTTGCCATCCGGCCTTTTTTACAGCTTTACCCTGAGCAAACTCTGGCTCAAATGAAAACATGGGCCCATTCTGACAATGTGCATTTACGCCGTCTGGCCAGCGAAGGCACCAGACCCCGTTTGCCCTGGGGTATGGCATTAAAAGCGTATAAAGAAGATCCAACCCCTTTATTACCCATTTTAGAGCAGCTGAAAACAGACACTGAACCTTATGTACAGCGCAGTGTGGCCAACCATTTAAATGATATCAGTAAAGATCATCCGGAACTGGTGGTGGCTCTGGCGCAGCGTTGGTTTGGTCAGCACTCTGTCACCGACTGGATTATTAAACATGGGTTACGGGGTTTGTTAAAACAAGCACACCCTGGGGCACTCGCCTTGTTTGGCCTGCAGCAGTTACCCTTGCAGGTTCAGTTGGAAATGCACAATGCCAAAGTATCAGCGCAGCAGCCGCTGCATTTTCAGATCACCTTATCCGGCCCTGCAGAGCTTGAAGCCAAGGTACGGCTGGAATACAAAATTGGTTACCGGAAAAAATCCGGCCAGTTAAATTACAAGGTGTTTCAACTGAGCAATAAAACCTGGTCAGGTCAAAACCTGAGTTTTGAACGCCGCCAGTCTTTTATTGATTTAACCACCCGCAAACATTATCCGGGCCAACACCATCTGCAAATTATGCTTAACGGCCATTGTTATGCTGAAAGTTTTTTTGAGTTGATCTAAAACATTCTGCCCTGCATAAAACGACAGGATAAGTTGGCGTAAGCCGCCGAATCTTTTACACTAGCGCCACTTTAGTTCACCACGAACAGCCAAAGGCTTTTTTATGACTGACCAGCAACCTGATAGCACTCATTTTGGCTTTAAAACCGTAAAGCAGACTGAAAAAGTGTCGCTTGTGGCCAATGTATTTCATTCTGTTGCGGCCAAATACGACCTGATGAACGATGTGATGTCTATGGGTATTCACCGTTTGTGGAAAAGATTCACTATCGACTGCAGCGGCGTGCGCCCTGGTCATCAGGTATTGGATTTAGCGGGTGGTACTGGTGATATCACCGCCTTGTTCTCCAAAAGAGTAGGCCCTACCGGCAAAGTGATACTGGCCGATATTAACGAATCTATGCTCAATGTGGGCCGCGATAAATTGCGCGATTTAGGTTTGGTCAACAATATAGAGTACGTCCAGGCCAACGCCGAAGCCTTGCCTTTTGCCGACAACAGCTTTGATATCATCAGCATAGGTTTTGGTTTACGTAATGTCACCGACAAAGACGCAGCGCTGCGTTCTATGTACAGAGTATTAAAACCTGGTGGTCGTTTATTAGTGCTGGAATTCTCCAAACCTGAATACGAGTGGCTGAGTAAAGTCTACGATCTGTATTCTTTTAAGTTACTGCCGGCTATAGGCGGCTTAGTAGCGAACGATAAAGAAAGTTATCAGTACCTGGCCGAATCTATCCGCATGCATCCTGATCAGGATACGCTGAAACAGATGATGGAAACCGCAGGTTTTGAACATGTCAGCTATCACAATCTGACTGGCGGTATAGTGGCTTTACATAAAGGCTATAAATTCTGATGCTCAGTTTAGTGCCACAACTGATCTGCGCTACTTTAGAAAAAGTGTTGCACAAAGTTGTGGTTATGGATCCGGCGTCACCCGCTTTATTGCAAAAAGTGCAGGGTAAACAGCTGGCTTTGCAGTTACAGGAATTGCCATGGCGTTTTGTGTTGTCAGCCACTGCAACCACTTTATTGCTGAATCAGCATAATGAAAAAGCCGATTGTGTGATTGCCACCGATCTGGCGACCTTGCAAAAACTAAATGATCCGAGCCAGCTGACCCGTTTAATTAAACAGGACAAACTGCAGATTGAAGGCGATCTTCAGGTTGCTCAACAATTTAGCAGCCTGCTGCAGCAACTGGATCCGGACTGGGAGCAACATCTCTCCGCCTGGCTGGGTGATGCTTTGGCCCATAAAGTGGCAACTGCCCTTAAGCAATTACAGCTTTATATCCAGACACAGTTGCAGCAACTGGAGCAAGCCAGTGTTGAATTGGCGCAGGATGAACTGGCATTAAGCCCAACACAAGCAGAAATGAACCAGTTCAGCCGTGACGTCAGTCAGTTGCAAGCCAGACTGGAGCAATTAAGTCGCCACCACGCCTTCAGGCAGGAGTAATTTTGGGTCTGCGCCGTTTTTACCACATATTAAAAACCTTGCTGCAGTACGGACTGGATCAATTGATCCCACAGCAATGGCAACCCTGGTATTTCCGGGCCGCCCGTAATTCTGCGTTCTGGCTGAAAAACCAACACTCAGATAAAACCGAAGGTGAACGTTTACGTTTAGCTTTGCAGCAACTGGGGCCTGTCTGGATTAAGTTTGGTCAGATGTTATCCACCCGTCGTGATTTATTCCCCGGCCAATGGGTCGATGAGTTAGCCAAATTACAAGACAAGGTCGAAGCCTTTCCAGGCGATCAAGCCAGACAGCTGATTATTCAGCAACTGGGTTTGCAACAGATTGATGACTTATTTGAGCAGTTTGATGAAACCCCTCTGGCATCGGCCTCTATTGCTCAGGTGCATACAGCACAGCTTAAACAAGCAGATGGCAGCCTGGCCGATGTGGTGATTAAAGTGATACGCCCGGACATCAGGCCACAAATTCTGGCTGATTTAGAGCTGATGGACGCCCTGGCAGCTTTAGTAGCCCGTTACCTGCCTGACGGTAAGAGATTACGTACCAAAGAGGTAGTAGCTGAGTATCGCAAAACTATTCTTGATGAACTGGATTTACAACGCGAAGCGGCCAATGCCATTCAGTTAAAACGTAATTTTGAAGGCTCAGATTCACTTTATGTGCCTTATGTCTATGCCGACCACAGCAGACCCAGTGTGATGGTCATGGAACGGATTTACGGCATCCCTGTGTCGGATTTAGCGGCGTTGCGCGCTCAGGGTACGAATCTGGAATTACTGGCTAAACGTGGTGTAGAAGTATTTTTCACGCAAGTATTCCGCGACAGCTTTTTCCATGCCGATATGCACCCGGGCAATATATTTGTGTCTTTTGAAACGCCGGAAAATCCTAAATACATAGGGATAGACTGCGGCATAGTGGGCACTTTAAACAAAGAAGATAAACGTTATCTGGCCGAAAACTTTGTCGCCTTTTTTAACCGTGATTACTTAAGAGTGGCCCAACTGCATGTGGATTCAGGCTGGGTGCCAGCCGATACCAGTGTCGAAGAGTTTGAAAGTGCGATACGCACTGTCTGTGAACCTATCTTCCAGAAACCGCTGCAGGACATCTCTTTTGGTCAGGTGTTGTTTAATCTGTTTAACACAGCCCGTCGTTTTAATATGCAGGTTCAGCCGCAACTGGTATTGTTGCAAAAAACCCTGCTGTATATTGAAGGTTTAGGACGTCAGTTGTACCCGCAATTGGATTTATGGCAAACCGCCAAACCATTTCTGGAAAACTGGGTCCAACAGCAAATGGGACCAGCCGCCTTATGGCGCGAAATTAAAGCAAATTTACCTTTTTGGGCAGAAAAAATGCCGGAAATGCCGGGACTATTGCATCACTATTTGCAACAAGGCCCACGACAACAGGCCAATTTGTTAGCCCAATTGCAGCTGGTACAGCTGCAGCAGCAAAACCAGACAAAAAAACTGGCAAACGCAGTACTGGCAGGTTGCAGTTTATTAGCAGCTGTCTTATTACTGACATCTGGCTGGTCTATAACAGCGGCGGGACTGGCACTGGTCGCATTGGGCTTTGCCCTGAAAATTAACTAACGAGCCAGCAGGTTCGTTTCAACAGTATAAAAACCGAAGGAGAATAACATGGGTTTTGGCGGCATTAGTATTTGGCAGTTATTGATCATCCTGGTGATTATTGTCCTGCTGTTTGGCACTAAGCGTTTACGTGGCATAGGCTCTGATTTGGGCTCTGCGATTAAAGGTTTCCGCAATTCAGTCAAAGATCCGGAAGAGACTGCTGAATCTGCAGCTCCTGCTGCTCAACCACAGCAGCCACAAATCAAAGCTGAAGTGAAAGACTCAACACCAGTCAGCACTGAAGCAACAAAAACGCCTGAACAACGCTAAATGAGCTTTTGGGAATTAGTCATCATTGCCGTAGTTGCTCTGCTGGTATTAGGCCCGGAGCGATTACCAGGCGCTATTCGCAGCGTCAGTGGCTTTGTTCGCAGCGTCAAACAATTTGGTCAGCAAATGCAGGCTGAATTAAATGATGAACTGCGGGTGCAAGAGTTACATGACAAGTTAAAACAGGCTGAAGAAAAAGGCTTGTTAAACCTGACCACTGAAGAGATGCAGGCGATGACCGAATTGCGTCAGGCCGCTGCAGATGTGACTAGCCCTTATGCAAAAAGCAGCAGCACAACAGAGCCACAAACAACAGCGGCGGACACTATGCCTCCTCTTCCTTCCGCTACACCGGATCCAGTAGTCACAGATGACAAAAACCACAAATCCTAACAGCCTGTTAGGGCACCTGATAGAACTACGCCGCCGCCTGTTAAACACAGTCATGGCTGTGCTGCTGGTGTTTATCAGTCTGGCTTATTTTGCCGCCGATATTTATCACCTGATGGCATCCCCTTTAATGGCGGTATTGCCCGCTGGCGCATCTATGATAGCAACAGATGTGGCCGCACCGTTTTTTGCGCCTTTTAAATTAACTTTTATAGTCGCACTTTGCCTGACAGTACCTTATATGTTGTGGCAAATCTGGTTGTTTGTAGCCCCTGCATTGTACAAAAAAGAAAAACATCTGGTCGCACCTCTGATTATCTCCAGCACAGTACTGTTTTACTGCGGTATCGCCTTTGCGTATTACATCGTCTTTCCACTCGTCTTTGGCTTTTTCACCAGCGTAGCCCCTGAAGGGGTCACCATAGCGACTGATATCAGCAGTTATCTGGATTTTGTGTTAAAACTTTTTTTCGCTTTTGGTTTATCTTTTGAAATTCCGGTCGCTGTATTGTTATTAGTATGGACAGGCGCAGTGACCCGCCAGCAATTAACTGAAAAACGGCCTTATTTTGTCGTATTTGCTTTTATTATAGGTATGCTGCTGACACCACCTGACGTACTTTCACAGGTATTGCTGGCTGTACCTATGTGTTTATTGTATGAGTTGGGCATATGGCTCAGCCGTTTTTATGTGCCTGTTGACTCAGACCAGGCCAGTTCTTATGAGGAAAAATAGAATGAAAAAAGCGCTCGCCTTATTTGCATTGTTTGCCCCTGCTTTGTATGCCGCTGATTTATCTGTGCAGCTGACTCAGTGCCGCAGCATCAGTAATGATCTGCAGCGATTAGTTTGTTACGACAAAATGAATACAGCCTCTGCTGCAGCTTATGCTAAAACGACAAGCGCTGCAGACAGCGCGATCAGTACTCAGACTGCTGTGGTCGCAAACACAGCGGACGACTTTGGTCTTGAACGTAAAATTCAGAAAGCCAAAGCTGAAACCTCAGCCGATACAATGTCACTGGTTCTGCAAAAAGTAACAACCAACAAACAGGGCCTGATGGTGTTTACCTTTGAAAATGGCCAGGTTTGGCGCCAAACTTCCAAAGATGTTTTTCAGGCATCTGAAGGCAGCGTTTATATAGTGGAACGTGGCATGATGAATTCATTTTTTATGAACAAAGAAGGCACCAACCGCAAAACCAGAGTGATACGTGAAAAGTAATATGCCGCTCTGGTTTGATGCAGGCGTCAATTTATTCAGCGACCGCTTTCACAGTGATCGTGACGCTGTAGTGCAACACGCCAGAAACAGCCAGGTATCAGAGTTGTTATTGATCAGCAGCGATGTTGCTGAAAGCACTCTGAATACAGACTATTGCCTGAATCATCCAGCTCTTTATTGCACTGCTGGTGTTCATCCGCATTATGCCGGAGCTGTCTGCTCTGACTGGCAAGAGCAGATTGAAGTTTTGTTGCGATCGCCTGCAGTAGTAGCTGTAGGTGAATGCGGTTTAGATTTCGATCGGAACTTTTCAACACCAGAACAACAAATTCAGGTGTTTGAAACTCAGTTACAACTGGCAAGCCGGCACCAAAAGCCAGTTTATTTGCATGAACGTGCGGCCTTTTCTACTCAAATTGCCTTACTGCAACGCTATGCTGGTTTAACTGGCATAGCCCATTGTTTTACGGGCGATACAAGCCAGCTAAAGGCTTATCTGGATTTAGGTCTTTATATTGGCATTACCGGCTGGTTATGCGACAGCAACAGAGGACAAGCCCTGATGGAGGCCGTCAGCTACTTGCCGCTGGACAGGTTAATACTGGAAACTGACGCGCCTTTTTTATTGCCTAAAACTATGACCAACAAACCTAAATCCCGCCGCAATGAACCAGCGTTTTTGCCTGAAATTGCCGCTCAGCTTTCCAGTCTGACAGGACATAGCCTTGAAGATATAGCCCTGCATAGCAGAAGAAATTGCCTGAAGCTGTTTCAGATCACCCCAGACGGGCACTCCCTATGATGCAATGGCTACAGCTGAACTGGCAGCAGTTACTGATCGGATTCAGCGGTGGCGTGGTGTTGACTGCTCTATTCGCCTGGTTGATGTTTTACCTGCAGCAGAAAAAATGGCAGCTCAATGTTGCCGATCAACTGGAAGACAGTATTCAGCAGCGCACTCTTGAGCTGCAAATTACCCTGACAGAGCTGGCTGATAAAAATAAACAGCTGGAACAACAAAATACACGCGATGCCTTAACTGGTGTACGCAACAGAGCCTTTTTTGATCAAAAGTTCAGTGCTGAACTTAAACGCAGCCGCCGCGAGCGCAGCACTTTGGGCTTACTGATGATCGATATTGATCATTTTAAAGCCATCAATGACAACCACGGCCATCTGGTGGGTGATTTAGTCATTAAAGAAGTGGCCAACGGCCTGCAACAAGAACTCAAACGTAGCACCGATCATTTATGCCGTTATGGCGGCGAAGAGTTTGCCATTATTTTGCCTAATACCGATCACGAAGGTGCCATGATACTGGCAGAACAACTGCGCCTTAGTCTGGCAGATCAGCACATTCAATACGAAGAGCTGGAACTCTCAGTCACCGTCAGTATTGGCTGTTACGCTGCAGTGGCTGAAATTAACAGCAGCAGTGCTGATTATATTCAAGCGGCAGATACCGCACTTTATCAGGCAAAAAATGAAGGTCGAAACAAGGTGGTATGTTCTGCCTTGAGTCAGTCAGTGATCTCAGAACAGGAAACTCCAGATGAGTCAGTTTAACGAATATTTCCCTGCCAGCCGCTTGCGCCGTATGCGCCAGTCCGATTTCAGCCGCCGTTTAATGGCAGAAAACCGGGTTACTGTCGACGATTTGATTTATCCGATCTTTATTGTAGAAGGCGAAAATCAACGCCAGGTCATTGCTTCAATGCCGGGCATTGAACGTTTATCTTTGGATTTGTTGCTGGAAGAAGCAAAAGAACTGGTCGCCTTAGGCATTCCTGCTATCGCCCTCTTTCCTGTCACTGCGGCTGAAAAAAAATCGCTGCTGGCAGAAGAAGCTTATAACCCTGAAGCTCTGGCACAACGTGCTGTGCGAATGTTAAAACAACATGTACCAGAGCTGGGTGTGATCACAGATGTCGCCTTAGACCCTTTTACTACTCATGGTCAGGACGGCATTATTGATGAAGAGGGTTATGTGCTGAACGACATCACCACTGACATACTGGTGAAACAGGCCTTGTCCCATGCCGAAGCAGGTGCAGACATAGTGGCCCCCTCTGACATGATGGATGGCCGTATTGGCGCTATCCGCTCAGCCCTGGAAGCCGAAGGTTATGTAAATACCAAAATCATGGCCTACTCAGCCAAATACGCTTCATCTTATTACGGCCCCTTCCGGGATGCAGTAGGCTCTGCCGGTAACTTAAAAGGCGGCAATAAAAAGTCGTACCAGATGGACCCGGCCAACAGTGACGAAGCTTTACGTGAAGTCGCCTTAGATCTGGAAGAAGGCGCCGATATGGTGATGGTAAAACCAGGTATGCCTTATCTGGACATAGTGCGTCGGGTTAAAGACGAATTTGGTGTACCTACTTTTGCCTACCAGGTCAGTGGCGAATATGCCATGCATATGGCCGCCATTCAAAACGGCTGGCTGGCTGAAGAAGCCATAGTGATGGAGTCGTTATTAGCCTTTAAACGTGCAGGTGCAGATGGCATTCTGACGTATTTTGCGAAAAAAGCTGCTATTTGGTTACAGCAATAACACCCACAGGGTCAGGGCCAACACTCTGACCCTTTATGCTATAGTCAGCTGCCAGCCTGCCTGCTGCTGATACAAGACTTCCTGTTCCAGCTCAGCGCGCATCAACGGATGATGATCCAGCCAGCCTGACGGCAAAGTTAAAGTCAAAGCTTCAGCCTGAGCCGTAATTTGTACTTCAGGTAATACTTCGTGACGACGCCGCATCGACAAAATCACCGACAAGCGTAATAAACGGGTTAACCGTACCGCCAGCAAAACTGAGGTCATGGTTTGTTTTGACAAAATTTCTTTGTGAATATCCGCTCTGTGGTTATACACCAGCGCCATCAGCAGTTGTTGCTGAGCGCGGGTGAAACCCGGCAGTTCGGCGTGACTGATCACATAAGCACCATGATGATGATGGTTTTTGTATTCGATCAACAGGCCCAGTTCATGCAATAAAGCACCAGAGCGCAACATGGCTAAACCTTCAAAATTAGACAAATTCCACTGCTGATGCAGCTGGTCTGCCAAAGTAGCAGCCATATCGGCCACCCGTTCAGCATGTTGCTGGTCGATGTAATAACGCACCATCATGCTTTGCATAGTGCGGGCACGCACATCCTGATGCTGCAACTGAGGTAACATGCTATACAACACGCCTTCACGCAAAGCACCGCCGGATAAAGTCATGCCACTGATATTCAGCACCCGGAATAATGCGATTAAAATGGCGACTCCGGAAGGGAAGACTTGTTTACGTTCCTGCGCCAAACCCGGCAAATTCAGCTGGTCCATATGACCACAGGCCAAAGCCTGCTGCATAATGGCTTCCAGTCGCGGCAAAGTGATGACCTCATCTTTGCCCTGACCTACTAAAATTTCCTGCATTGCCTGCACTGTGCCGGAAGCCCCAACAGCATTTTGCCAGCCCTGAGCCAGATACTGCTCGCTGATAGTGCGGATTTCATGTTCCGCAGCAGCAATAGCAGCATTAAAGTTGGCTTCACTTAATTCGTTATTTTCAAAATAACGTTCAAGAAAAGTCACGCAGCCCATATGCAGGCTGGATAACAAAATCGGCTGAAAGCCCTGCCCAACCACAACTTCGGTTGAAGCCCCGCCTATGTCGATCACCAGACGGTTCGAATCACAATTGGAAGTATGAGCCACACCCTGATAAATAATACGGGCTTCGTCTTCGCCTGAGATCACTTCAATAGGCTGACCTAAAATAGCTTCAGCTTCGGTCAAAAAAGTTTTGACGTTGCGGGCCAACCGCAGTGTGGCAGTACCAACGATACGGATGTTGGAAGATGGAATATCTTGCAGGCGTTCAGCAAACAAAGCCAGGCATTCCCAACCCCGGGTCATGGCTTGTTTGCTTAAGACTAAACTATCATTTAAACCTGCGGCCAGGCGCACTTTACGTTTAACCCGGCCTATCACCTGGACGCTGCCTCCAACCACTTTCACCATCAACATGTGAAAGCTATTGGAGCCAAGATCAATCACAGCATAAATATCATTATGCTGTGTCGGTTTTCCTGCGCCGTCCATAGACTTAGCGCGGGCGGCTACGTGGGTTTCTTGGCCCATTCTGATTCGGCCGTCCACCACTGCGGGCTTGTCCCGGACGACGTCTGACCCGTGGTTTTGGCACAGTCAAATCTTCCAGCAAGGCAGTAGTATCGTATTGAGTCACTGGGATCACATGGCGGATATAGTCTTCGATAGCCGTCAGATTCAGTGCATAACGCTCACAGGCAAAACTAATAGCTTTGCCACTTTCACCGGCGCGGCCAGTACGGCCAATACGGTGCACATAGTCTTCACAGTCGTCTGGTAAGTCGTAGTTAAAAACATGACTGACCATAGGAATATGCAAACCACGGGCAGCAACGTCTGTTGCAACCAGAATATCCAGTTTACCGCTGGTGAAATCTTCCAGAATACGTAAACGTTTTTTCTGGATCACATCACCTGTCAGCAAACCAACACGGTGACCATCAGCTTCCAGCCAGGCGTGAATATCTTCACAGCAATGTTTGGTATTGGCAAAAACAATGGCTTTATCCGGCCATTCTTCTTCCATCAGCGTCAGCAACAGTTTCATTTTGTGTTCGTCTGATGGATAAAATAATTCTTCGGAAATAAGTGAGCCGGTCATTTGTTCAGGCGCCACATGAATATGCACGGGCTGGTTCATCTGTTCAAACGCCAGTTCCTGCACCTTGTAAGACAAAGTCGCAGAGAACAATAAACTCAAACGTTCAGTCACAGGCGGCATACGACGGAACATAAAACGGATATCTTTAATAAAACCTAAATCGAACATACGATCGGCTTCATCCAGCACCACGACCTGAATTTGTGACAGGTCGTACAGGCCTTGTTTTAAGTAATCAATCAGGCGACCTGTAGTGCCAATTAAAATATCCGGGCCTTGTTCCAATAATTGGCGTTGAGAATCATAACCCTCGCCCCCATAAATCAGAGCAAGCTTCAAACCTGAAGTTTTAGCTAAAGCCTGAGCGTCGTGATGGATCTGAACCGCCAGTTCGCGCGTAGGAGCCATAATAATGGCACGAGGTTGACCTTTGGCTTTAGGCTCGTGGGTTAACAAATGATGGAAAGTTGCCGTCAGAAAGGCGAGCGTTTTACCTGTACCGGTTTGGGCCTGGCCCGCAATATCTTTGCCAGCTAACGCAAGAGGCAAACATTGAGCCTGGATTGGGGTACAATGGTCATAACCTTGCGCGGCCAAAGCGGCAAGAACCTGTGGAGCCAATGCGAAATCGGCAAATTTATGCTGAGTTAAGTGTGTTTTATTCATACGCGCTTAGCATAACCGTTACGCTTGCAATAAGAAACAGTCCGGATAAAATTGACAATACTTTTTTATAGTTACGCCCAAAGCAATTGGAGAATGAAATGAGTGAACATATTCTGCAGGTGTCAGACGACAGCTTCGAAACCGACGTGTTAAAAGCTGCTGAGCCTGTTCTGGTCGATTTTTGGGCTGAGTGGTGTGGTCCGTGCAAAATGATTGCACCTATCCTCAACGAAGTAGCACAAGAATACGCAGGTAAAGTCACAGTGGCTAAGGTCAATATTGACCATAACCCTGGCACACCACCAAAATTTGGTATTCGTGGTATCCCAACTTTACTGTTATTTAAAAACGGTCAGGTTGCAGCGACGAAAGTAGGTGCTCTGTCCAAAACTCAGTTAAAAGAGTTTTTAGACAGCAATATTTAGTTGATTAAAAAATGGCGCATAAAAAATGCGCCATTTCTTTTTTACGGCTGGACGACTGAAAATTATCCTGCTAATGTGTAACGCAGCAACAAATCCCTGTAACCACGCTTTTCCGTTGACTAAACCTAAGCAAACTTCCTTTTAATCAGCGGTAAGCAATTTAATTCTGTTTGACCAACAAGAACCCATCATATGCATTTAACCGAACTAAAACTGAAGCCTATTAACGAGCTGGTTGATTTAGCCGAGTCTATGGGCCTGGAAAACATGGCCCGCTTGCGTAAGCAAGACATTATTTTCGCTATCCTGAAATCCCACGCCAAAAACGGCGAAGAGATTTTTGGTGACGGCGTTGTTGAAATCCTGACCGATGGCTTCGGTTTCCTGCGTTCTTCAGACAGCTCCTATTTGGCTGGCCCGGACGACATTTACGTCTCTCCAAGTCAAATCAGACGCTTTAACCTGCGTACTGGTGACACCATTTCTGGCTTAATTCGCCCGCCAAAAGAAGGCGAACGTTATTTTGCTTTGCTAAAAGTGAACGAAGTGAACTTCGGTCGCCCTGAGCAGGCACGTAACAAAATTCTGTTTGAAAACTTAACGCCGCTGCACGCCAATTCCCGTTTACGGATGGAACGTGGTAACGGCAGTAAAGAAGACATCACAGCACGCGTATTAGATTTGGCTTCGCCTATTGGCCGTGGTCAACGTGGTTTGATTGTGGCACCGCCAAAAGCCGGTAAAACTATACTGTTGCAAAACATTGCCCAGTCTATAGCAGCCAATCACCCTGAATGTGTGCTGATGGTCTTGCTGATTGACGAACGTCCGGAAGAAGTGACAGAGATGCAGCGTCTGGTGAAAGGTGAAGTCGTTGCTTCTACCTTCGACGAACCTGCCAGCCGTCACGTTCAGGTTGCTGAAATGGTGATCGAAAAAGCCAAGCGTTTAGTTGAACACAAAAAAGACGTGATCATTTTACTCGACTCCATCACTCGTTTAGCCCGGGCTTACAACACTGTGATCCCAAGCTCAGGCAAGGTATTAACAGGTGGTGTGGATGCCAATGCTTTACACAAACCAAAACGCTTTTTTGGTGCGGCACGTAACGTGGAAGAAGGTGGCAGCTTAACCATTATCGCTACTGCTTTGGTTGATACCGGCTCGAAGATGGATGAAGTAATTTACGAAGAATTTAAAGGTACAGGTAATATGGAATTACACCTGTCGCGTAAAATTGCTGAACGTCGTATTTTCCCTGCTATTGAATTTAACCGTTCAGGCACACGTCGTGAAGAACTGCTGGCCTCTCCGGAAGAGCTGCAAAAAATGTGGATCCTGCGCAAAATTCTGCATCCAATGGATGAAACAGATTGCATGGAATTCCTGATCGATAAACTGTCGATGACCAAAACCAACGACGAGTTTTTTGATTCGATGAAACGGCAAAAAAATAGTTAATCCCCAGAAAACCGGCATCTTTGCCGGTTTTTTTTATGTGAGAACACAACAGATGACAAGCCCGCAGATCGTAGTCATTGGTGGTGGTGCCGGTGGACTGGAATTGGCAACCCGCCTTGGTAATAAATTTGGCCGCAAAGGCAAAGCAACTATTACCCTGATCGACAGAAACTCCACTCATATCTGGAAACCTTTATTACACGAAGTCGCTACCGGTACTCTGGATGTGGATATTGATCAGGTGACTTACCGTGCTCATGCCAGAGCTCATGGTTTTGACTTTCAGCTGGGCACCTTTACCGGATTAGACAGAACACAACGTCAGGTCACTTTAGCCCCTGTGCTGGATGAAGCAGGCGAAGTTGTGCTGGAAGAGCGCCGTATTCATTACGATTATCTGGTGCTGGCTATTGGCAGTGTGTCGAATCACTTCAATACCCCAGGTGTGCAGGACCACTGTATTTTCCTCGACAGCCCGGCTCAGGCCAACCGTTTCCATCGTCGTTTACTTGAAGCCTATTTAAAACTGAATTCGCCTTTGCATCCAAAAGAAAACCTGAATATCGCCATAGTAGGCGCAGGCGCTACTGGTGTTGAACTGGCAGCAGAGTTGCATCATGCAGCTGCAGAGCTGAATTTGTACGGCTTTAACGATATGAAACGGGACCGCTTAAAAATCTCTGTGATTGAAGCCGGCTCTCGTATTTTACCTGCCTTACCAGAACGTATAGCCGCAGCAGCGCACAAAGAATTACTTAAACTGGGTGTAGATGTCCGGGTCAATACCAAAGTTACAGCAGCAGATGAAGATGGCCTGCAATTAGGTGATGAACATTTACCAGCTGAGCTGATGGTCTGGGCTGCTGGTATTAAAGCACCGGATTTCTTAAAAGACTTAGATGGTTTAGAAACCAACCGTATTAATCAGCTGATGGTATTGCCGACATTACAAAGCAGCATAGACAGTCAGATTTATGTGATTGGCGATTGTGCTGGTTGTCCGTTGCCGGATAACAAGTGGGTGCCACCACGGGCGCAATCGGCACATCAGATGGCCAGTCATGTCGCAAAAAATCTAACAGCGGCGTTAAGCGGAAAAGCGCAATCGGCTTACCAGTACAAAGACCACGGCTCACTGATTTCGTTAAGCCGTTTTGGCACTGTGGGTAATCTGATGGGCAATCTGGTGGGTGGCGCCATGATGATAGAAGGCCGTATTGCACGGCTGGCTTATATCTCGCTCTATCGTATGCACCAGGTGGCTTTGCACGGCTGGTTCCGCACTATAGTGATTTCGGTGATAGGTAAAATCAACAAAATCATCAGACCACGGCTGAAACTACATTAAAGTTCACTAAAACGGGTTTCAGCTTGCTCAGGTACAAAGTGCCTGTTTTGCTGAAATCCGTCATAGTGAGGTTCCAACAGCTGCTGTTCCTGCTCCGAAAACCAGCGGTACATTGCATTTTTGTAGTCGGTTTTTTGTTTTAATTCGCTCAGCGCCTGATCAATATCTGTAATCCAGCCTTTACCTGTTGCCGATTTTGAACAACTGACATAGGTATAAGAAAAGCCCGGAATGTCAGCTATAGGTTTAAATTCAAGTTGAAGATCCTGCCCCGCTTCTGTACTGAAAAAACGTAAACGGTTTGGATAATCCACTACATAATCCACTCTTTTTGCAGCCAACAACTGAGCCGGATTCATAGTGGTCATGGAACTGCTGCCAAGATTGCTGCCTTCTTTATTGATCTGCTCAGCAATCACCACAGGATAAGCTCTGTCATTTTCAATCAGGCCAAGTAAATCCGGATCTTTGACCAGAGTCTTCATCTGTACAGCCTGAACAGAGTCCAGTTTTTTGAGTTTGCTGTGATTGGGCAAACTATTGATGGCCAGGTTAGGTAACATGCCGGCAGGCTGAGAAAAATAAGTACGCTGCTCCCGCTCTGGCGTATAACGTAAGCCAAAGGTGCAATGATTTTTGCTGGTAGTGGCCGACACTTTAACGATACGGGCCTGATGGATTTGATTGATCTGATGCTGATACTGCGGCAGAGCTTTCATCAATTGACTCAGCATCAAATCAAAAGAACCTTGTCCGGCATAAGGCCCTTCGCTGATCCGATAAGGTGGCCAATGGCTGGTGTACCAGACCATTGAAGGTTGAGCTGAGGCAAAGAATGCCCATAACATCAATACGATACAACCACTTAACTTCTTCATTCAGCCTCCCTGCAAAGCAGCCAGTACAGTAGCAAATGCTTTGATCAGCAACAAGGCCACTCGTCGCAAGCTACATAACCTGAACCCGGGATAAGTAGCAAAAAAGCCACATTAAGTGGCTTTTTTATAAACAAAAACGCTGATGATTAATCAATCACTAAATGAATGATTGGATCAATAGTCGCTGCTGTAGTGTCAATAGTTAAGGCCGCCAGGTATTCAGCTTTAGCATGTTCTGCGGCTTCGGTTGTATCGGCATGAACTCTGGCTAACAGGTCGCCTGCAGCCACTTTTGCGCCCAAAGCTTTGACGTCGCTGAAACCCACAGCCATATTGATCACCTGATCCGGGTGAGCACGGCCACCGCCTAAACGCACCACAGCCATACCAATAGCAGTGGTGTCGGCTTTATTCAGATAACCAGCCACAGGTGACGTGATATCCAGTACCACTTTGGCTTTGGCCAGATACAACTCTGGTTTTTCCAGTAAGTCTGCTGGTCCGCCCTGAGCCGCCACCATTTTACTGAAAATTTCTGCAGCTTTGCCTGAAGTTAAGCTCTGCTCCAACGCAGCTATAGCGCTGGCTTTGTCTTTAAACAAGCCGCCTAACTGCAACATGCTGGCACCCAATTCTAAAGTCACCTGATGCAAACGGGGTTCACGGTATTTGCCCGTTAAATAATCCAGCGTTTCCAGTATTTCCAGCGCATTACCTGCGGTAGCGCCCAGGGTCTGGTTCATATCTGTCAGTAAAGCCTGAGTAGGCACACCAGCGCCTTTGGCCGTGTTCACTATGCTTTTAGCCAAAGCTGAAGCATCAGCGACATTTTTCATAATGGCGCCAGAGCCAATTTTCACATCCATAGTCAGCGCCTGCAGGCCTGCGGCCAGCTTTTTCGACAAAATAGAAGCGGTGATCAGCGGAATAGATTCGACTGTGGCCGTTACATCACGAATTAAATACAAACGGCGATCAGCAGGGGCCAGCTCGCCACTTTGTGACACAATGACACAACCTTGTTGTTTCACCAGTTGCTGAATTTTATCCAGCGGTTGCTGACACTGATAACCCGGAATAGCTTCCAGCTTGTCGATAGTGCCACCTGTATGGCCTAAACCACGGCCTGCAATCATAGGCACATAAGCCCCACAGGCTGCAATCATAGGCGCCAGCATTAAACTGACTTTGTCACCCACTCCGCCTGTACTGTGTTTATCCACCACCGGGCCATCCAGCATCTCTGCCCAGTTCATCACAGCACCTGAATGCTGCATTGCACGGGTTAAAGCCACAGTTTCTGCTGTGCTCATACCGTTCAGATAAATCGCCATGGCCAGCGCTGCTGTCTGACCTTCACTGAAACTCTGGTCCGTTAAACCACGGACGAATTGCTCTATAGCTGCTTCTGTTAAAGCGCCACCATTACGTTTTTGTTTAATAATTTCCTGAGGTAATAACACTATGCACTCCAGAGTCAGATTTTTTTGCTATTGGCCAGAAACAAAGGGGTAAAAGCGCTGGGTAATAATTGCTCCAGCGTCCATTCCTGCTGTTGTTCTAAATGATTGCAGCTGCGTACCGGGCTGTCTGGTGTAAAAAACTCAGCGATCACCTGACGACAAATGCCACAAGGCGGTGTGAGCTGATCTTGTGGTGTGTACACCATAAGGCCAACAAACTGACGCTCACCTGCCACTACAGCAGCAGCTATCGCATTACGTTCGGCACAAATAGTGCCACCATAAGAAGCGTTTTCCACATTGCAGCCCGTATAGATTTTGCCACTGCTGGCCTGTACTGCGACACCCACCGGAAATTTACTGTAAGGCGCATAGGCCTGTTCGGATGCTGCCTGAGCAGCGCGGGCTAATTCAGCCCATTGAATACCTGTTGTCATAGTTTAAATTTTTGCTGGTCTACGGCCTTAGGTTATGCGCCTAAAGCCGCTCAGAATCAAGAGCTGCTTGATTACAAAACCAACAAATGCAGCAAAAAAGTTAAATCACCACTGGTTTTGAGTGTTTTTTATGCAACAAATAGCTGAAATAACTGACAGTGCCTAACAGCCAGACCGCCAGTATAGGGATCAGCCAATAGGCTGTGGCTATGCCTACTTGTTGGGCCGCTAAACCGGTGCCTAAAGCTGCAGCCTGATAACCAATGGCGCCGCCAATATTGGCAAGACCAGACAATACAGGACCGTTGTCACTATCCAAATCCATAGCTGCAGTTAACATCAGCGGAAATATAGCCCCTAAGCCAAAACCCAAAGCAAAGTTACCTAATTGCAATAAAGCAGGTTCAGCTGTCATTTTGACCAACAGAGCACCACAAAAAGCACAGATCACCAGTATCATCAGTAGCTGAGCGCTGCTGAACCAACGCAAAAACAATGAAAAACTTAACCTGCTCAGCACCATACCGCCGGTAAAAAAGGCAAAAATTAAGCGCGACTGTTCAGTACTTAAAGCTAAGCCCTGGCTGGCGTAAGTGACAAACCAGTTGCCATGGCCCCATTCCACTGCACCATAACCAAACATCATTAAAGCTAAAGCAAAAAACACCGGTTTTTTCATCACCTGACGGTAAGACAAACTGCCTTTGGTATAGGTCATATGAGCAGGGCTTTGATGGGTACGGCCCAGATACCAGGCATAAGCCGCTGTGCCAGCCAGCATCAGAGCTAATAAACGCAGCGGCCAGCGCCAGTCTTCAATGCCCCAATACAACACCACCACATACAAAGGTGCAGCTAAGGTGCCCAGGCTGAACATAAAATCCATAAAGCCCATCATGCGGGCGCGTTTTGCTATATAAAGCCGGGCAATCAGAGTGTGGCCTATAGTAAATAAGCCGGAACAGGTTAAACCCAAAGCAAAAACAAAAACCAATAACAAAGGCCAGAATTGCACCAGGGATGCACCAATAATCAGCACCACCAACGCCAGTAACAACAGGGCAAACAAAGGCACAAATTCAAATTTTTGCACATATTTGCCACCTAAAAAGGCGCCGGTAATAGAACCCATCGACAAACAAGCAAAAAACAACCCGCTGGCAGCAGGCGACATCTGCAGTTGTTTCATCATATCGGGCAACAAAATACCCCATAAAATACTGAGTAACCCCAACAACATAAAACTTAAATACACCAGTACCGTCACTTGCCGCTGATACATGGGTTCTCCCTAAAATGAAGGCGTGAATACAAAAGGGTCTGCGTCCAGATAAGCCGGAAATTTCTGTTTAAATTGCTGCAACGCGTTCACATCCAGCTGGGTAACCACTACACCACTTTGGCTGATGGGCAGCTCAGCCTGAATTTGACCCAAATAATCCACCACCATGCTGTCACCGCTGTAACTTAAGCCGTTGTCATCTGAACCAATACGGTTACAACCCAACACATAAGCCTGATTTTCAATAGCCCTGGCTTGCAATAAAGTGCGCCAGACCTGGCGTCGTGGCTCCGGCCAGTTGGCGACATAAATCAGCACATCGTAATCCTGCTGATTACGGGCAAACACCGGAAAACGTAAGTCATAACACACCTGCAAACAAAACCGGAATCCCAGGTAAGAAACAATCACCCGCTCAGACCCCGCCTGATAATGTTGTGGCTCGCCCCCCATCCGGAATAAATGGCGTTTATCGTAAAACTGCACAACGCCATCAGGGCTAACAAACAAAAATCTGTTAAAAATCCGGCCTTGTGCAGCAATAGCCACAGAACCACAAATAGCAGCAGCTGATAACTTAGCCTGCCGCCGCATCCATTCTACTGTAAGCCCTTCCATAGTTTCAGCAATACGCGTTGAATCCATGCTAAAACCTGAATTAAACATCTCTGGCAGGATAAAAAGCTGCACATCTTTATGCTTTTGGATCTGCTGTTCAAAGTACTTTTGGTTTGCAGCACTGTTCTGCCAAACCAGTTCGGACTGAATTAACGCAACCTGGATAACTGACATAAAATCTCCGACGCCAAAGTTAAAGTCTGAGGCTCTTTGGCAAAACAAAAGCGAATGATACGCTGACTGGGTGGTTGTCGGTAAAACACCGACAGCGGAATAGCCGCCACTTTGTGCTCGCGGGTTAACCAGTGACAAAAAGCCACATCATCCAAATCGCTGAATGCACTGTAATCCGCCAGTTGAAAATAACTGCCACGACAAGGCAATAAGCTCCAGGCTGAATCCGCCAAAGCGCTACTGAACTGATCACGTTTTTGTTGATAAAAAGCGGCCAGCCCTTTCACTTCTTCCGGCTGTTCAAGCAGTAATTGGGCAATCGCATGCTGAGCTGGTGTAAAGCTGGAGAAAGTGACGTACTGATGAATTTTGCGAAATTCAGCCGTCAGCTCAACCGGAGCTACGGCATAACCCAGCTTCCAGCCAGTGACATGAAAGGTTTTACCAAAAGACGACACTATCACTGTGCGATCAGCCAGTTCAGGGTACTGATTGGCACTGTGTTGCGGCTGAGCATCAAATACCAGATGTTCATACACTTCGTCGCTGATGCAATACAAACGGTGTTTTAATACCAGCGCCTGCAATGCTAACCAGTCCTGATGACTGAATACCGCCCCTGTTGGGTTATGTGGGCTGTTGACTATGATCAGCCGTGTTTTTTTGCTGATTTGTTTTTCCAGCTGAGCCCAGTCCACCTGATACAAAGGCGGCAGCAAAGGCACATGCACCGTAAAACCACCGGCCAGCTCTACTGCAGGCTGGTAACTGTCATAAGCAGGATCAAAAACTATAACTTCGTCCCCCGCCCGGACCAGCGCCTGAATAGCCACAAACAAAGCTTCAGTGGCACCACTGGTCACTGTCACTTGCTGATCGGCACAGACTTCACGTTGATAACAACCTTGTACCAAAGCTGCGATTTGTTGTCGCAGCGCCAGCACGCCCGGCATAGGCGCATACTGATTCAGGCCCTGACGCGCCGATTCTGCCAATAATTCAATCAGCCGTGGATTGGATGGAAAATCAGGAAACCCCTGAGATAAATTAATAGCCTGATGCTCTGCTGCCAGCTGCGACATTTGGCTGAAAATAGTGGTACCTAAGGCGGGTAATTTACTTTGTAACTTCATAAGTTAATCTCACAACAGCGCAAAAACAGTACAAAACTGACTGGCCTGATTAGGGAACGAGTGCTATCATCCAGACAGTTTCATGTATAGACGTCTAAACATCAAGATGAATCAACCTCTCCAAACACAACAGTTAAACCCTTATGCGATCCAGCTTTGCACTTTAGGCCGCTGGATAACACAGCGCCAATGGCTGCCTTGTGGCAGCGGACTTTTTTCTGTCCGTACCTCAGAGCATAGCGCGCTTTTTACTGCTGCGAACAAAGATAAAAATGAGTTAAGCCCTGCTGATTTGATTGCATACGATTGGGCAAAACCAAAGGAACAGGATACTGCAACAGCTATACATCAGTTTTTATATCAGCTAAAACCTCAGCATAAGGTGGTACTGCAAACCCACGGCCTGCAGACTACTGTGTTTTCCCGCTTAATCAAAGCCGACCAACATCTGTTTGTGGGCTACGAATTGCAACAGCTGGTTGCGGCCACTGCAGCACAACGCAGTTGTTGCCCTCTGGCTATTTTGGATCCGCAAAGTACAGAACTGACTCTGCAGGAATTACACCAACGCTTTGAGCGCGAAACCTTAGCTTATGCTTTTTTGATCCGGGGCCACGGCCTTTATGTCTGGGGAGACTGTATTGACAGCGCCAAGCGGCATCTGGAGACCTGGCAATTTTTAATTGCCTGCGAACTGGAACGCATTAAAGCAAGCGCTTTGTTGAATTAATCACCACCATAAGCTGCAAGCCATTTATAGCTGCATTGTCCACATTGCTTCATTTTGGTGCACCACTGACCGCAGCAGGGTCACCCCCTGTGCGGCAGGGTAAAAAACTTAATGATAATCAAAGGCATGCACTTGTGGTTCCATTTTTGCTTAAGTTCTGCGTCTTTGGTAACAATTGTGAATCCCTATGGCCATCCATAGCTCGATGCGCGGTCTGCGCTGTTTTTGTGTCGCCGCCGACTGTTTAAGTTTTAAAGAAACCGCCCGCCAGCTGTATCTGACCCCTTCTGCTGTCAGTCATCAAATTAAACAGCTGGAATCTGAGCTTGGGCTGGATTTGTTTTTGCGCCAGACCCGATCTGTAGAACTGACAGCACAAGGCAAAGCCTTTTATCAGGCATTGCTGCCTTTGATGCGGGAGCTGGAACAAACCTTACGTACTTTTAGCCAGCAGAAAAACCCAACTGAAATCAGCATTTCGATGCCGGAATTTTTTGCCAGTGAGCTGTTTGTACCACGTTTAGTCGGCTGGTCAGAACAACATCCGGATATCAACCTGAAAGTTGAAACCATTAAATCGCGGCAGGACCCGGCTAAACATACCGATCTGCAAATTTTATTGGCCAGCAGTAAACCCAGCGACAAAATAGCCTACGAGTTATTTCCGATAAGCTATGTGCCGGCCTGTAACCCGGCTTTATACCAACAACTCAGTGGTTTGGGTTTTGAGGCTTTAACTAAAGTGCCTTGTCTGGTGCACCAGGCCAGACCCTGGTCCTGGCATCAATGGGCTGAACAGCTGGAAATGGAAGTATTTACCCCTAAACAGGTGATCCAGCTCGACAGTATGTTCAGCGTAGCCAGAGCGGCTCAGCAAGGATTAGGCATAGCTCTGGTGCCCTGGCCCATCAGTCATTCCTGGTTTGCCAGCGGCAGCTTAAAGCGTTTGTTCAGTGAAGAACTGGAAAGTCGTGACAAGTATTACCTGGTGCAACACGAAACTGACCCCAATAAACCACAAATCCAGTTACTGGTGGATTGGATTTTACAAAGCTTCCAGCGCACAGGCTGAGCAACAGTCAGCTTCCATTCAACCCGTCATCCACCTGACAGATGAATTCTGCTCATCTGTCAGGTGGATTTATATCCTTTGTCAGTTCGCCGGTAACTTTCTAAAGTAAGCACAGTGCAGTGAATAACCTGCACTTTAAAATGAAATTACTGGAGAGTGAATTATGAAAGCGACATCCTTTAGCTTTGGCAAAAAAGTAGCAGTGATGCTGTTGGCCTCAAGTTCTTTTGTCGCCACAGCAACCACCGGCGGTTTCAAAATGGTGTTAATTGAAGACACCCCGGGCGTTAGCAAAATTAAAGCTGGTCTGTATCAGGAAGGTGTTGCAGAAGCAGCAGCCGCTACAGAAAAGCAGGCTGATGCGTTCAGCAAACATATGAGCTTATGTGTGGCATACACTCATATGGCGGAGTTTAAACAGGCAGAGCAGGCATGCAGTTCCGCCATTTATGCCGCCCGTCGCGCCGAAGGCACAGACAGCAGCTACAAACGCGAAATGCGCTCTTTTGCTCACACTAACCGTGGTGTGGCCCGTTTGATGGGTCAGGATCCTGTTGCAGCTTTAGCTGATTTTCAACAGGCCACCACATTAGAGCAAAGCGAAATCAATCAGCACAACCTGGCGCTTTTAAATGAAAAGATTAAAGCCGTCAGCCCTGTGTACACAGCGTCAACCTTAAAAGTGACAGACTGAAAAGGTATTGTCATCTAAAGACACTAAACTGGGCGCCGTTCACTTAAGCGCCCGGCTTTAGAAGGAGACTGTTATGTCATTCCATATACCGCAAGATCATGATGTTTATGAGCATTGGTTAAATTGGTTGTTACAGCACTGGTCTTTTTACCGACAGCTTTCGGTAAGCCAGTGGGATATCGAAAACGAAGATTTTCAGCAGTAAAAGACTGTGATTGCAATTCACGTGGCTCCCCGGCCTGAATTGCAGTTGCTGTCTGAAATCACTGTGAGCAGACAAACCGCCCCCCTGTCAGGTTTGTCTGCTTTTTTATTATACCCGTCGTACTTGCAGCCGCAGCGTTGTTGACTGCGTGCTTTCGCCCCAGTCACATAGGACAACTATGCTCCTGGGGTCTCAATCCCTTGTCGCCTAGCTGCAACAGCAATTACTTAGGGTATGTATTCAGCCGCACGGGCGGGGACAAGCCCGCGCCCCTACAGCAGCCACACAGGCGAGATAAGCCTGCGCCCCTACAATTGACATTGGTTTGAACACGCGACGGGCGGGGACAAGCCCGCGCCCCTACAGCAGCCATACAGGCGGGATAAACCCGAGCCCCTACAATTGGCATTGGTTTAAACGCCAAATATTTGGCTATAGTTTTTCCTTAGTAAGCTGTCATAATATCCCCAACTTGAGTTAGTCAGAGAAATCCTTATGCGCGTTTGTGGTGTTGAAATGAAAGGCAGTGAAGCCATTTTGTGTTTATTGGCTGTAGATAGCGGTCTGTTTGATATTCCGGATTGCCGCACTGTGCGTTTGCCGCTGTTAAAAGATCAGGACAGCGAACAGATGAAAAAATTTCAGTTTGTCTTTGCCAAGCTGGCAGAAGACTACAAAATCGACACTTTTGTGATCCGTGAACGGCCACAAAAAGGCAAGTTTGCCGGTGGTGCTATAGGCTTTAAAATGGAAGCAGCGCTGCAGTTGTTACCTGACGTTAAAACCGAAATTCTGACCAGCTCTTTTATCAAAGAGCAACTGGCGCGTCATCCTGTGCCTATCGTATTTAAAGAAACGGGTTTAAAAGGTTTTCAGGAAACGGCTTTTATAACGGCTTATGCTTATCTGGCTAAATGATCTGTTTTGAAAGACGAAAAGGCAGCACTCTCTTGCTGCCTTTTTTATTGCTTAACCCTTATGTTTTAAAAGGTAAGCTTTTAAATCCTGCTTCACTTCAGGCAATAACAAATACAAAGCCAGAATATTCGGCACCGCCATTAAAAAAATCATTGAGTCGATAAAATCAAACACGGCCAGCATATTAGGCACAGCGCCAATAGCCACTACTGAACAAAACAGCAGTTTAAAGCTGCGCTGGGTAAAATCGCTGTGGCCAAAGAGGTAAGTCCAGGACTTTAAACCATAAAAAGACCAGCTCACCACAGTCGAATAGCCAAATAACAACAGCGCCACCATCAGCACCAGCGGAAACCAGTCAAACACAGAGCCAAAAGCAGCGGAGGTCATTTGCACCCCATCTAAACCAGGCTGCAAATACACACCACTGACTACGATCACCAGCGCCGATATAGTACAAATCACTACTGTATCGATAAAAGGTTCCAGCAAACCCACAAAACCTTCAGACACCGGATCTTTAGTACGGGCCGCCGAATGCGCTATAGGGGATGAACCTATACCTGCTTCGTTGGAATAAGCAGCACGGCGAAAGCCCTGAATAATCACACCTATCACACCACCATAAGCAGCTTCGGGTGCAAAAGCACTGTGTAATATGGTCCAGACTGCAGCCGGAATAGCATCAAAGTGCAGCACCAAAAATACAAAAGCAGCCGACAAATAAATAGCGCACATTAAAGGCACTAATTTACTGGTAACACGGGCTATGCTTTGAATGCCACCTACTATCACCAGCCCCACTAAAAACGAATACACCAGACCAAAGACCCAGGCATTGTCGAAACCAGTCACTAATTTAACCTGAGAAAAACCCTGATTCACATGGACAAAACCGGCAGAGCCAAAGACGCAGGCGATAGCAAAAAACGCAGCCAAAAAACTGCCCAGCCGTGGCAGGCCATATTTATCCAAAGCCGCTTTGATGTAATACATAGGGCCACCAGAGGTCGAACCATCGGCGTTATAAACCCTGTATTTCACCGCCAGCGTACATTCCACAAATTTGGTGGTCATGCCCAAAAAGCCAGCCACTATCATCCAGAAGGTAGCACCTGGCCCACCCAAAGCAATGGCCACAGCCACACCAGCAATATTGCCTGTGCCCACTGTGCCGGATAAAGCCGCTGACAAGGCTTGAAACTGAGTAATATCACCTTTAGCGCTTTTATCGGCGTAATCGCCCCGCAGTACACGAATGGCATGGCGAAAACCACGGATATTGATAAAACCTAAATAACAGGTAAAGACCACAGCGCCCAGCACCAGCCACAACACCGTGACAGGCAAAGCAGCACCATTCACAGGAATGGCATAAAACACTAGTGAGGCTATGGCGGAACTCAGCCATTCAAAGGCCTGCTGGAAACTAAAATCGGACATAGACACGCACCTTGGGATCTGGATTTATTACCGCCTGATACACTTCCAGACGGCTATTTTTATTAACCCCCATCTTCAGCGCAGAACAGAAGCAACGCAAGCTTTTTTAACCCCGCCAGGCATCCTGTCACCGAATTGCCATGGCTTTAACGCTTTCTTGTCATCTTCTGCTGGCAGTATCGGCCCCAATCCACAGCTGTTGGGGGCTTTCTGATGAAGTTAAACTGGCTTATCGGCTTGCTGGTCCTGTTACCTCTGAGTGTCAAAGCAGAACCTAAAGTAGTACTGGTGAGCATAGATGGTGTGCGCTGGCAGGAAGTTTTTGCCGGAGCAGACCCAAAACTTTATCAGCAGCCGGAGTGGGTCAAAACACCAGAGCTGATCCGCCCCTTTACACCAGGCAAAGCAGAGCTTCTAATGCCCTTTTTGCATAACACAGTCAGGCAACAAGGCATTACTGTAGGCGACCGTACTCAGGGTTCACAGATCAATATCAGCAACCCCTATCAGATTTCTTACCCCGGTTATCAGGAATTACTGGCCGGTTTTGCCGACCCTGCTATTCGCAGCAACCACAAAATAGCTAACCCCAATGTCACAGTGCTGGAATGGCTAAACCAACAGCCACAACTACAGCATAAAGTGGCGGCTTTTGGTTCATGGGAGTTATTCCCTTATATTTTGAATACAGAGCGCTCAGGCCTGACGGTGAATGCCGGTTTTATGCCAGAGCAAGGCAAACTCAGCGAAAAACAACAGTACCTGAACCAGTTGCAGGCCAAAACCCCCAGCCCTTTTGCGACTGTGCGGCTGGATGTGTTTACTCAGGAATTTGCACTGGAGCATTTACGCTTACATAAACCTAAACTGCTGTATATAGCCCTGGGTGAGGCCGATGATTTTGCTCATTTAGGCCAATACGATCAGTATCTGGCTGCTATTCATCGTAGTGATCAGTTTATTGCCGACTTATGGCAGGAATTACAAAACGACCCTTATTACCGTGACCAAACCACTTTATTAATAAGCACTGATCATGGCAGTGGCGAAGCAGCCCAGTGGCGATCTCATGGTAAAGCTGCTGCAGTACCTGGTTACAAAGGCCCAAAACCTCAAATTGCAGGTTCAGAACAGGTGTGGCTGGCGGCTCTAGGGCCAGGCATTCCGGCCGCAGGTTTAATAGGTACCACACAAAGCTGGCAACAAGGCCAGATGGCCGCCACTATGGCGGCAGCTCTGGGTTTTGATTATCAGGCAGTACAACCTAAAGCTGCACCTGCTTTTGAGTTTAACGCCTCAGCTCAGCTGGCAGTATCTGATACAACTCCAACGGCAAACCGTCAGGGTCTTTAAAAAAGGTATAAGCCCGCTCTGTGTAAGGGTCTATCCGCACTGGCTCTACTGCAATGCCATGCTGCTCTAAATGTGTGACGATTTGAGCGACGTCCAGCACCTGAAAGGCCAGATGGCGTAAACCCTGAGCTTCAGGAGTGCTGGGGCGAGGCGGTGGATTGGGAAAAGAAAACAACTCAAGCTGACAACCATCAGGCAACAACAAGTCCAGTTTGTAAGACAAACGTTCAGCTCTGTAATGTTCAGCCAGAACTTTGAGGCCCAGAATTTCAGTGTAAAAATGTTTTGAGCGCTGATAGTCACTACAAATCAGCGCCACATGATGAATACCGGCTAACATGCTTTTAGTCTCAGGTAAGAATACTGCTTACCAGTGTGCCAGTTGAAGAAGGGATCAGCCAACTTAAAACCGGGATAAAAACTCAGAACGTGTTGCGGCATCGGTTTTAAAGACACCACCCAAAGCCATAGTCTTCGTGCTGGAACTGGTATCCATCACACCACGGGACTTCACACAATAATGCACAGCATCAATGCTGACAGCCACATCCTTCACACCCAACAAAGCCTGCAAAGCCACCTGAATTTGCTGAGTTAAACGCTCCTGCACCTGCGGCCGCTGGGCAAAAAACCGCACTATACGGTTCAGCTTCGACAAACCAATAATTTTCTGGCCCGGTATATAAGCCACAGTAGCAGTGCCGTCTATAGTGACAAAATGATGCTCACAAGTGCTGGTAAAACTAATGTTTTGCACCTTGACCATTTCTTCAGTGTGCATTTTATTGTCGATCATCGAAATCTTAGGAAAAGTGCTGTAATCCAAACCAGAAAACACTTCGTCCACATACATTTTGGCAATACGGGCAGGCGTTTCCGCCAGACTATCGTCGCTCAGATCCAACCCAAGGGTATGCACCACTTGCGTCATTAATTCAGTTAAACGCTGTTTTTTCTGATCACTCGACAAACCATTATCCAGCATAGGAGTTTCCAACCCGGCAACCTCCAGCGCGCTACGCACCACTAAAGCAGATTCAGTTAACATAAAAGCTCTCGCCGCTTGTTATCAATAGTCCATAGTATACGCAGACCACAGAGTATTGGTTTAGTTTGGTGAATAAGTTGTTAAGGCGGGCTGGCTTTGATGCAATTGCTATAAGTGACCCACTGAGCTTAGACTCAAACGGCGCGGTCAACTACAACGCAGACACGCCGTAAATACATCCATGTAGGCTCCTGTCCAGCCTCCCTGCTGGACAGGGTCTGCTAACGCAGTTGTCCGGCCGTTTTGTGAGACCGTCTTTATCGTCACTTTGTGCCAAAAGCGGACGCCAAGGTAATTTGGCCTAATTTAACTTTATTCTAAATGCCATCAATATGGCACGCCGAACCTTTGGTCTTGCCTGATTCCAAAAATGACTATTACTCAATAAGCTATCATTGAATACGCGCACTTGGAGGAAAAATGCTCAATTAGGTCGATTCCTAAACACTTTTTAATATACAATCGATGGTACTTTAAATGGTACAGATGGATCTAAATGATAGGCTCAACTTGGAACAAGTGGGACTTACACTTACATAGCCCATTGACACATCAAAATAATCAATTTGATGGCATATCTCTTGATGATTATGCCAATAAGTTAAACGAAGTAGAACTTTCGCTGGTTGGTATAACTAACTATTTCTTCTTCGCTGAGGATGAGCTTGAGCGAATTCGTGCAACTATTAATCAAAAAGGCTTTAATATCAAAGTTGTTGGAAACTTAGAGTTTCGGATTTCACAACCAAACAAAGATAGTGAATTTATCAACATACATTGCCTTTTCGCTGAGCACCTAAGCACAGCAAGAATCAACACTGTTATGTCCAAGCTCAAGGTAAAAAACACGACCACTACAGGTGGTGCTATCTACTGTGAGCGAAACAACCTTCAGCTACATGGAGTTAAAGTTGAAGAACTGATGATTGATTATGCCGTACTGAATGAGCACCTTTCGCAGAATTTTAAGAGAGGTATCGACTACTTAATGGTTGTTTGCCCTAACGGGTATGGTGGATTTAGGCCAGATATTAAAGAGGGGCGTTCTCTTGCTTTAGCAAAAGAAATTGATAAGTTTGGTGATCTGATCTTTGGGTCAACAGCAAAAGACAGAGAATTTTTCTTATCCGGTCGCGGCTCAAATCTACCGCCTAAACCAGTATTCTTATGCTCTGACGCACATTCCATGCAGAATATCGGTACTAAATACTCTTGGGTCAAAGCAAAACCTACCTTTGAAGGGCTGAGACAAGTTCTTATTGAACCTGAAGACCGCATACAAATCGTAGATGAATTTGTTGAACGAAGCTTCCAAAAGCCACATTTCAAATCAATCTCATTGAGAGGCAAACTTTTCCCGAACCAACCACTTCAATTTCAAACAGCAACCTTGCCTCTTAACAAAAACATGGTCGCTATTATTGGGGGACGCGGGACTGGTAAAAGTATACTCTTAGACTCAATCCGCTCTAAGTTTCCATATAACCCAACATCACCTAGTGCAAGAACTGTTGATGCAAGTGGACTTGCGATAACTTTAGACCAAGGGGATGGCTCGGAGATACTCTTCAATCAACCATCAAACTCATATTCTTACCTGCATGTTAGTCAGGGAGACATTCAGCAAGTAAGCCAGAAACCGGATGTGTTGAGTAGCGAAATCAAGCGAATGCTCGGCCTTAATGAAGCTACATTTGACCAATCTCAGACTCAACTTATTCAAGATTGTCTAGCAAGATACAGAGCGTACATTGATTACAGAAACGCTACTGACTCTCAGGGAAATTGGCTTAATAATGAGAGTCATCAGCAGAGTGTCATTGATTACAACAATGAGCTAATGAAGACTCTAACCAACCCTCAAAACCAAGGGCTGATAGAAAAGTATCAACGTAACATTCAGAGCATCAATCAGATTAATCAATTCGTCGCTCAATCTAACCAATTGCTAAATAGCATAAAACAGTCAATCGACCCCTTGAATGACTCTATTGCTCAAATCAATTTAAACACTTTGTTAATAACGCCAATCCCTTGTGTGGACCATTCCGCTACAACGGCAGCTCTTCAGCGGAACATTGTTCTCTTGGATAAGAATTTGGAAACTTTAGCTAAAGAGAACGAAACGATTACTGAGGAGTTTAAGAACCAAGGTATCAATCAAGATATTTCATCGCTTCTAAACAAAGTTAGTGAGTGCCAGACTAAAATTGATGCAGCTAACAATAAGTTAAAGGAGATCCAAGAAAAGAATACTCAGTATTTCGCCATGTTGAATGCTCGTAAAGTTTTTGCTCAACAGTACCAGACTTACTTAAACAATCAAAAACTAGCTGTGGATACTGCCTTCGCTAAACTAGGTCAGCAACAAGATGCTTGGAACCATGAACAGAATAAGCTGGTACAAGACATACTAACTGATATCAACATCTATGGTTCACAATTGTTCAATCTAGATGTGTTTTATAATGGTCTACTGAACTGTCTTAACGGTGGTAAGTTTCGGGGCACATCAAACCAAACTTCACTAGATAAGCTCAAGCAAACATTTAATGTCCACTCTATTCATGACTTCTTCAAGTTACTAATGAATGAACCCATGCTTGAGATCCCTGAAGCCCAAACACTAATTTCACTAGAAGATTTTTGTTGGAAAAACGAATACTTCAACCAAGTTGGCAGGTTCGAACTACTAGATTACCTCTATAAGCCACAAAGAATTCAGACATATCTTCATGTCAATGCTGAGTTCAAATACAAAGGTAAAACCGTGGACAAGCTTTCTGTAGGACAACGAGGAACATTCTACGTATGTCTCAAATTAGCAACAGACCCGTTTGGCTCACCATTCATTTTTGACCAACCAGAAGATGATTTGGACAATGACTTTATTATGAAACAGTTAGTACCTCTATTTAGAAGTATCAAAAAATATCGTCAGGTAATTATTGTCACTCATAATGCTAACTTGGTCGTGAATAGTGATGCTGAACAGATCGTGATTGCAAACAATGAAAGCGAAGTTCTCAACTATCAATCCGGAGCAGTTGAAGATGGCCCGATTAGTTCTACGAATAGCATTCGATCTCGGGTTTGCGAAATTCTTGAGGGCGGTGGTTATGCCTTTGAACAACGTGAAAGAAAGTATGGGTTAACCATGAATAGATAATCCAATTTGTGTGCGACCATCAAATTAAGGCAGGCCGCTAAAGTGAAAGATGTTGATTGGTTAATAGTTAGCCACTTTAGTCTGTTCAGTCAAACGGCTAGTGATGGATGTTGGAATGGAGATTTTGAAAGATAAACATAGTTAACCAGCAGCGTGACAACTTCGTATGGATAGCAAAAATATGGACGATTTGAGAAGAGTTTGTTTCTTTTGCAACAAAGTAATTGAAGAGAAGAAGACCCTAGAGCATATTATTCCAAACAGTCTTCTGGGAAAGCTGACTATTAAAGAAGAGACGATTACTGGGCGTAAGAAAACTCAATATAGTCGAATAAAAGTCCCGGCACATTCCAGCTGCAATAGTGAATTTGGGAGTGAGTATGAAAGCAGAGTTCTCGCTTTACTTGAGGATGTTGAATCTCTCTATGAGGCGATAAAGTCTGAAGAGCTTGGCCTCCCGCTGATGTATGGACCGGATCAATCAGTATCTTCAATTATCACAACATGGCTATCGAAAATTTATTATGGACTCTTCTACTATGACTTGATTTCAACTCAAGATCAGGAGTGGAAAGACATCTGTTTATCTATTGTTAAAGGCCGAAATTTTGAATTCGTTCGAACGTCGTATAAGAATGGTTACGGTTTTCAATTGCCGTCGAGCCTCTATGTCTTCAAAACAAAGAACACAAATACAGATCTGGTGACTCTAGTGGAACCAAGCAGTATCTTACTTAAAATAGGTACATTAACGTTCATACTCTGCATTTGCGACGGTTACCTCACAAAAAATTATTTAAATGGTGAATCGCTAGAGCGTTTAAGGGAGTGTGTTAGGCATGAAGATGAAAGTAATGTTGAATTTCCATCACATAAACTTGCCCTTGGCGAGATAGCTGCTCTTCGGAGTTGTATCCCTAAAACACCAAAATTTATATCAAGCGATAATCAAATTATTAATATGAGCTTATCTACGATGGTAGCTAATCCAGAGGAATACTATAGTATTGATAAAAATGAGCTATTTAAGGCAAGAGTAGATATTCTTCGTGAGTTTAACATTAAACTTGATTAGTAAGACTCATCAAAATGCCATGAAATCCGCTCTTATAGATCTCGGGATTCACTTTCCTCGCGCCGTTTAAGACGAATTTTAAGCACTCAAGGAACCTCAATGACTTCTATCTACGAAAATGAATCATTATCAGGCGATGATGTACTAAATGAGGTGTTCAGGATAATGGAGAAGTACGAACAAAAGTCTTTTCTGGAATGCTTTTCTATTTATCTTGGTACAGCGCAGATCCTAGAGTTTGCTTTAAAAAAGCTCCTCGAAAAGAAGTTTGGCATACCTGAAGAGGCAACAGAAAAACTTACACTCGGACAGGCGCGAGTAAAGCTAGAATCCGTTGGGTTGCGAGTTGATTATACAGAGTTACTAAAACAAGTGGTCAAAGACCGAAACCACGTCGCCCATGAACTATTAGCTAACCAAGCTTTGATAGGTAGCTTGGATTATGAGTTTAGTGAACGAATGCAGTTTAGAGAATTAAAGCATTTTATATTTGGCTTGGAGCAAGCTGTATTTCTTTTTGATTATTTCCAACACAACAACGCATGGGAGACAAATTTTTAACAAGCGGCGGCATACGACGCGATTTTCCGCTCCGTAGTTGATGTTGCGCCTAGAGTTAATGTCCGTTTATCGCTCTTTGCGGCCCTCCAGAAAAAAGGTATTTCTAACTACTGGCACCAATTCCCCATTGGGGCGCGAGCCGGACAAAATTGGGTGGCCAAGGTTTTAAGGCTGGGACTGTTTGAGTGAGGAGTCGCTAGCGACGAGCGAGTTACCCAGCCGCCTTGGACGCACGATTTTGGGCCGGGCTTTCGCTGCGACCTGGGGTCGCCTTTTCTTTGGATACTTTCTTTTGGCGAAGCAAAAGCAAAGTATCTCGCCAGCGGCGAAACGCTTTGGGCAACAGTTCGCTCATACGCGACTGCCTGAGTGAATCGCGTTTTGTTATCGTCAGATTGAGTGCTGGCTAACTCTGTTAGTTTTCGCTTTAAAAATGCTTTGGCCTGAGACATAAGACCGAACTAAGTTTGAAAACGGATTGTTAGCTATAAGGAGGTAAGGTGGAGGGCTTAGCTGAGAAATTTTATTTTACGTGGTGTGATAAAGTAAACTCACGTCAGAAAGAGCTTGAAAATACATGGGGAAACTCTAAAGCATATACAAAGACAATTATCCATTCGGATAGCTCGATTTTAATGGATATAGCTGAGGCTTTAGGTTTTAAATGTTATAACGCGGATTACTACTATATTGATGCGATTTTCTTCAAACCTGAGGACTTGGTTCCGGAGTATCCACAGGCTTACTACCTAACTGATCTTCGTATCGCGTTTGAGCATGAAAATAATTTCACTAGTGGTTTGTTTCAGGAGGTGTGTCATCTACTTCAGGTGAACTGTGATTTGAAGGTATTAGTTACTTATCCGCCCAATGAAGCCTATGAAATGTCCGAGCTTGGGTATTTACATAAAATAGTAAGTAAGTCTCGCAAAGAGAGTGAGCTGTCGGAAAACAATAGTTTTCTAATAATTATGGGGCATGATGAGTTGGCGAAATGGAAAGGGTGGATTTATAAGTCTACGGGTTGGGAGCAAATCGCTAACAATCCGAGTCAGTTCGCCAAAGGCGAAACGCTTTGAGTTCATAGCCTTATTGTTGTACTGCCGCTTCGCGTCGAGTACAACCTACTGCTTCGCGTCGAGTACAACCTACTGCTTCGCGTCGAGTACAACCTACAGCTGTTCAACGCAAGGAGTTATGAATTGCCTGATTTTTCCTGCCGCTTCACCATCTCCCACAACCCATCCATTTCCGCCAGATCACTTTGCGCCGGGCTGGAGCCTTGTTCCACCAGCGCCTGCTCTACCTGCCGGAAACGTCGCTCAAACTTCTGATTGGCCTGCCGCATCACTTTTTCCGGATCAAAACCTTGTTTACGCACTACATTGACCAGCGCAAACATCAAATCACCTAACTCTTCTTCCAGTTCAGCTGCACCTGCAGGTAATTCAGCCACTTCCTGAATTTCTTCCTGCACTTTATCCCAGGCACCTTCTACATCAGGCCAGTCGAACCCCACCTGAGCACAGCGTTTTTGCAGTTTGTAAGCGCGGCTTAATGCCGGCATGGCTAGTGGAATATTATCCAGCACTGATGTTTTGCCAGAGGCGGTGCGTTCTGTGGTTTTGATGGCTTCCCAGTTTTGCAGTACGGCTTTACTGCTGTCTAAATTCATATCGGCAAAGACATGAGGGTGGCGGCGAATGAGCTTGTCGTTAATGGCGGCAGCGCAGTCGTCAAAGTCAAAACGGCCTTCTTCTTTGGCGATCTGGGCGTAAAACACCACCTGAAATAATAAGTCGCCCAGCTCGTCTTTCAGCTCAGCATAGTCTTCACGGGCTATAGCGTCGGCCACTTCATAAGCTTCTTCCAGCGTATAAGGCACTATGGTCTGGTAAGTCTGTTCTTTGTCCCATGGGCAGCCGTTTTGTGGGTCTCTAAGTCTGGCCATGATGGCCAATAGTTGCTGAAGTGGTTGTGACACGGTTTGTCCTGCAGAGGCCGGAGCATACAGCTCCGGCGCTATTGAATTTAAAATTAATGAAACCGTTTAGCTTCTATTACATCATCAATCTGGCTGACTTTGGTCAGCAGTTTGTTCAGTGAATCCAGGTTATACAGCTCCATCGTCATAATGATGGTGGCGGTTTGCTGGGAGATATCCGAATTACTGCTCATCCGCAGCACGTTGGCCTTTTCATTGGCCAGAATGCTGGTGATATCCCTTAATAAGCCATTGCGGTCGTGCGCCACTATACGAATAGTCACTTCATAACCTGAGGCATATTTATCGCCCCAGGTGGCTTCCACCACCCGCTCACGATGCGCTTCCTGCAACACTTTAAACTGGTCGCAGTCGTCACGGTGCACAGCTATACCGCGGCCCTGAGTGATATAACCCACTATGGCATCACCAGGCAGCGGCTGGCAGCAACCGGCCATATGGGTTAATAAGTTACCTACGCCCTGCACCACCACATGACTTTTTGGTTGAGTGGAAATGGGTTTACTGATCAGCCGTGGGTCAATTTCAGGCTGCTGAATTTTGCCCGACTGGCTTTGCACATAATGCACAACCTGCGTGACTTTAATTTCACCGCCACCAATACCGGCCAGCAACTCTTCCATGCTGTTAACGTTAAAACGCGCCAGCACTTTTGGCATACTGTCGATGCTCAAATTCAGCCGGTTTAATTCGGTATCCAGCAGATCTTTACCTGCCGCTATGTTTTTATCTCTGTCCTGCAGGCGGAACCAGTACTGCACCTTGGAGCGGGCACGGCTGGATTTTAAATAACCTGAGTTTGGGTTTAACCAGTCGCGGCTTGGGTTAGGTTCGCGGCCTGTTAATATTTCAATTTGATCGCCGGTTTTCAGCTGATAGGTAAAAGGCACTATACGGCCGGAAATTTTGGCGCCTATGCAGCGGTGGCCTACGTTGGAATGCACATAATAAGCAAAATCCAGCGGTGTGGAGCCTACTGGCAAATCAACAATATCGCCTTTAGGGGTAAAGACATAAACCCTGTCTTCGGTAACCTGATTTTTTAACTCTTCAGCTAAATCAGAGCCATCCACCAGCTCTTCCTGCCAGGCCAGCAGTTTACGTAACCAGCTGATTTTTTCATCCAGTTGGCCTTCTTTAGCCGCATGGCCGGCCCCTTCTTTATAACGCCAGTGTGCAGCAACCCCCAGTTCGGCGTCGTCGTGCATCTGATGAGTACGAATTTGAATCTCGACAGGGCGTCCGGCAGGGCCAAGTACCACTGTATGAATAGACTGATAGCCATTTTGTTTTGGCGTGGCTATATAGTCGTCAAATTCTTTGGGCAGATGACGCCAGGAGGTATGCACTATACCCAAAGCGGCGTAGCAGTCCTGCACTTTGGTGGTAACAATACGCACGGCACGAATGTCGTACAGCTGATCAAAAGCCAGCTGTTTTTTCTGCATCTTTTTCCAGATACTGAAGATATGTTTAGGCCTGCCGTACACTTCCACCGAAATAGCAGCGTCCTGCATTTTTTGCCGCACTGAGCCAACAAAATCCTGCATGTACTGCTCGCGGTCTAAGCGTTTTTCTTCCAGCAAAGTAGCAATTTGTTTGTAGATTTGTGGGTGCAGGTAACGAAAAGCTAAATCTTCCAGCTCCCATTTGATCTGGCCTATGCCCAGACGGTTAGCGAGCGGGCCAAAAATAGCGTTGGTTTCTTTGGCGGCCAAAACCCGGGTTTCTTCGTCGGCGTTTTTTACGCCCCGCAGGTAACAAATTTGTGCAGCAAGCTTTAACACCACTGCACGCACATCTTCCACCATGGCCAATAACATACGACGCAGGTTATCGGCTTGTTGTGGGTTACTGCTTTGATTTGGCCCTACAGGAATAGAACGAATGGCTTCCATCTGGCGCACTGCATTGAGCATCGTCAGCACAGCAGGGCAAAATTGTGCTTCCACCTGCTCTAAATCCAGCAACTTTGCTTCGACCAAAGGGAATAACAAGGCAGCAGTTAAGGCATCTTTGTCCATACGCAAATCAGCCAGAATTTCGACCATTTCCCAGCCCGTTTGTACTTCGGGCTCTTGATCAGTTAAATTCTGTTGATGTAACCAGAGCTCAGCATCCAGCAGCGCATTAATTTTTGCTTCTGGCAAACCTAATGCACTTAACCAGCTTTGAGTGCCGCCTGGGTGGTATTCGGCGCTATGTGATTGCCTTACCGTTACCATTCGCTACTTTCTCCTTTGAAACAACGCCATCAACTCCAGATGGCTGGTTTGTGGAAACATGTCCATCACACCGATTTTATCCAGCTGATAACCACAAGCCAGTAAAACTTTTGCATCACGGGCAAAAGTGACCGGATTGCAGGACACGTACAATATCTGTGCCGGACTTAAAGCCGCTATTTGCTCTACTGCCCCCACAGCACCAGCGCGGGCTGGATCGAGCAGTACTTTTTGGTACTGCGGCTTATTCCAGTCGGCTTTGGGCCAGGACAAATGCAAATCTGCCTGACTAAAACTCAGGTTGCTCAGGCCATTTAATACCGCATTGCTTTCTGCTCGTTGCACCATAGTGGTGACACCTTCCAGCGCATGCACCCATTTGGCGCGTCGCGCTAAAGCCAGACTGAAATTGCCTATACCTGAATAAAGCTCCAGCACCTGATCCTGGGGTTGCGGATTGAGCCAATCCAGTGCCTGCTGCACCATTTGCTGATTAACCCCCTGATTCACCTGAATAAAATCAGCGGCAGAAAACTTCAGCTTTAAACCCAATGCCGGCAACTCATAACAAGGTTCTGCTGTTCCGACTTGCCAATGCTGATAAAGTTCAGGCTCTGCTTCGCCTATCCATAGGGCTTCAGGCCAGGCCTGGATCAAAGCTTGTTGATCAGATTCTGGCAAAGGCCGGATATGCCGCACTATTAAATACACCTGACCATCGGCATCCAGCGCTTCCACATGAGTAATAGCAGAGCCTTGTTGCAGTTGTGGCAATTGCTGCTGTAACAGTGTAAAAACTGAAGCCAAAGCCGGACTGAGCACTAAACAGTGCTCAATAGAGGTAATGACTTTGTCGTTGGCTTTGCGAAAACCTACAGTAAATTGCTGCGTTTTTTTATCAAACCAAACGCCAATACGGGCTTTACGGCGATAACCTTCACCAGCACTTTTCAGCGCTGCCTGCCAGGGTAAGCTGGTTAAGCCGGTTTGATGGCGGATCAGTTGATCCACACCCTGCTGCTTTAATTCCAGTTGGTGTTCAACCGACAGATACTGCAGCTGACAACCACCGCAGTCGGCAAAATGCTTACAGAGCGGAGCCTGACGCAATGGCGAAGCCTGCAGCACTTTCACCACTTTGGCTTTGGCCGATTTGTCTTTTTGTTCAGTGAGCTGCACTTTCACCCGCTCTCCGGGTAAAGCGCCACTGACAAAGACAATACGCTTTTGCTCAAAACCAATGCCCTGAGCTTCGTGATCCAGACGTTCGATCTGTATTTCGATTTGTTTTAACTGTTGAGGTTTATCTCTGGTGCCTTTGGCAGCCTGATAAATTTTGACCATCTGGACTTAGTACCTGTGGTGGGCTTTTGGTAAGCCTTGTGTCATTATAAATTCGCTCCGGACTATTCTATCAAGCAGCGCTACAGATGACGAAAATTGGTTTAAGAGATTGGGTCTTATTGACCACCCTGGTACCGACCTTGTTGGTCAGTTTATTCCTTGGGGGTTATTTTAGCTATGCCCGCCATCATGATTTGGCCAGGTATCTGGAAGATCAGGCTGAAAACATTGCTGTCCCTTTAGCTATTGCCAGTGAACATGCCTTATTACACAACAGCAGACAAGACGTCAAACGTTTGCTGGATGTCAGCCACAGAAAAAACTCAGCGCTGGTCAAAAGTATCGCCATTTTTAACGCCGACCACGAGCTCTTTGTCACCACTAATTATCATAAAGATTTTGCCATGCTGAAATATGCGCCAGACAGCGCTATTCCGCAGCAAAGTACCATCACAGACCTTGGCGACTGGCTGGTGATCCGCACTCCTATTTTGCCGGAACAGGCCGATTTCAGCACAGATCCGGCCGACCAGCCTTTAGGTTATATCTCAGTACAGGTGGCCAAAGACAAAGTGATGCTGGCGCAACAAACCTCTTTACTGAGCAGCCTGCTGATTATTTTGGCAGGGCTTGCCGCTTGTGTGTATTTCAGCCTGCGCCTGCTCAAAAGAGTCAGTCGCCCTTTACAGCAAATGGGTGATGTCATTGATCAACTGCGTGAAGGCCAGTATCAAAGCCAATTGCAGCAGCCTTTTTTAGGTGAGCTGGAACAATTACGTTCTGGTATTAATGCGCTGGCGACAGCACTGAAAACTCATGACGAAGAAATGCAGCAAAGCATTGAACAGGCCACCAGCGACTTGCAGCAAAGTATGGAACAACTGGAGATGCAAAATATAGAGCTGGACCTGTCCCGTAAAAAAGCCATGGAAGATAACCGCAGCAAGTCTGACTTCCTCGCCAAAATGAGCCATGAATTACGCACACCGCTGAATGCCGTTATTGGTTTTGCCCGCCAACTGCTGAAAACCAATCTGACCCATAACCAACAGGATTATCTGGCCACTATTCAAAAATCAGCCAACAGTTTACTCAGCCTGGTCAATGACGTGTTGGATTACGCCAAACTGGAAGAAGGCCGGATGCCAATTAACCCCGAGCCTTTTTCATTACGCGATTTATTAAACGATTCGGTGGAATTGCTGGCGTCCAATGCCTTTGATAAACAGCTGGAACTGGTTTTGCTGATTGAAAACAGCTGTCCGGACGATTTAATAGCAGACCCTATGCGGATTAACCAAATTCTGACCAATATTGCCGGCAATGCCATTAAATTTACCGAACAAGGCAGTGTAGTGATCCGTGTTAGTTGTCGCCCTATGCCGGATGAACAATGGCAACTGCGTTTTTCAGTGCAGGATACCGGCATTGGTATTCATGAAGATCAGCAAAAAAGTTTATTTGGCGGTTTTGCTCAGGCCGACAACAGCATAGGCCGCCGTTATGGGGGCACAGGCTTAGGTTTAGTGATTTCACAGCGTTTAGTTTCGGCTATGGGCGGCAAAATTGGCTTTGACAGTAAAGCAGGTGAAGGTTCGACCTTCTGGTTTACCTTGCTGTGCAAACGCCACCATCTATCCATAGCTGAGCCTTTGCCTCTGGCCGAGCTAAAACAAAAAACTGTGTTGTATTTTGAACCTCAACAGTATTCCCGCGAGGCCATGCTGGCCCAGCTGGATCATTGGGGGCTGAATATCATCAGTTGCAGCAATATGAGCCAGCTCAGCCAAACCCTGGCTTTGCAGCCACAAATTGATATGGCCTTGATTGGCCGCTCTATTTCACTGAACCAGGTGAATCAGGTGATTGAGTTGCTGCAGCAGTTACAGCTGCACAGCGAGCAACTGTATTTACTGGTCAACACTTTATCGCCGAATTTACGTGAAGTATTACAGGCCTCAGGCGCCAAAGCTGTGTTATCCAAACCTGCACATTACCGCAAACTGGCGATGACGCTGGCTCAGCCATATTTAGATTTCCCTGAACAAAACCCATTGCAGGACAAACCCAAAGCCCGCTTACGGGTGTTGTCGGTGGACGATAACGAAGCCAACTTAAAACTCATTAATACCCTGCTGTCTGAAATGGTCGAGCAGGTCGATTCAGCCCGTAATGGTGCTGAAGCATGGCAAAAAGCCAATCAGCAACATTACGATCTGATTTTTATGGATATTAATATGCCGGTGATGGATGGCATTCAGGCTTGTCAGCGTATTCAGCAGAGTTCGCTAAACGAAGCTACCCCTATTATCGCAGTCACAGCTCACGCCTTAGACGGCGAAAGAGACCGGCTGCTGGCTTTAGGTTTTTGTGAGTTTTTAACTAAACCCCTGGATGAAAAACTGCTGCATTATACCTTGCGTGAATGCTGCCCGGATTTCCAGCAAGCTTTAGCTGCCTCAGCCAGTGAACACCAACTGCCGCAAAGCAAACAGCTGGACTGGACCCTGGCTTTGCAAAGAGCAGGCGGCAAACTGGATTTAGCCAAAGAGATGTTATGGATGCTGGTGCAGTCTTTACCTGAAAGCCTGGCCTTAATTCAGCAGGCCATGCAACAACAGGATGCGGAACAGCTGCTGCAACATATCCATAAATTACATGGTGCCAGCTGCTACACCGGCTTGCCCGTACTCAAACAACTGACAGAACTGATTGAAACTGAACTGAAAAAAGGCAAACAGCCTTTGCAACTAGAGCCTGAGTTATTTGAGTTACAAGACAGGGTTCAATCCTTGTTGCAGGACGCTAAAAGCTGGCCTGTATTGGTGACAGAGCAGGCTGAGACAAAAGTACCTGGCTAATCTGCTGCAGTTTAATCCCTGCTGTAACTGCGGCGTTTTTGCAGAATAGCCTCTATTTGTTCCACTGTGGTATCTGGTTTACAAGGGATGCCGGTATGTAACCAGATAGCGTCTTTACGCGATTCAGGTGGAGGCACCTTCCAGCAACCTGGATTGGTATCAATTAATGCACTGCCGTCGGCAAAAGTTTTTACTTTTCTGCCCACCTCTGGTTTTGGTTCGCTTTTTGTTGCAGTAATTTCCAGCGCCAGCTGCTTTTGTTTTTCTTTCCAGGTGGCAGAACCTGAAGCATCTCCTTGCCGGGCCGCTCGTAGCGCGCTGTTTGCCATGCTTTTGTGTTGATCCAGATTGGCAGAAACTGCATTTGATGCTGCTTTCTGTTCCACTCTGTTGATGTCAGCAGTGCTGGCTACAGCGGCAGGCCTGGGTTCAGGGATCACAACTGCAGGTTTGGGCACAGGTGCTGGCAAAGGCTTAGCATCTACCGTTTCAACGGGTTTGGGCGCAGGTTCAGGCAAAGGCTTGGCCGCTACTACTTCAACGGGTTTTGGCGCAGGTTCAGGCAAAGGCTTAGCCGCTATTACTTCAACGGGTTTGGCCGCAGGTGCTGGCAAAGGCTTGGCTGCTATTACTTCAACGGGTTTGGGCGCAGGTGCTGGCAAAGGTTTTGCTGCTACTACTTCAGCTGGTTTTGGCGCTGGTTTAGGCAAAGGCCTGGCTGCTACTACTTCAGCTGGTTTGGGTGCTGGTACAGGTTTTGCTGCTACAGGCATAGGTTTAACCATAGCAGGCTTACGCACAGGCACAAAAGGTTTACGGGGCGGCGGCTGAACAACTGCTGTTTTGGCTGGGGAAGGTTTTGTTTTAGCTTGAGGTTTCGCCTTTACAGCTGGCTTTTTCTCCGGTGGTTTTTTCGCTGGCGGCTTCTTGACTACAGCCTTTTTAACGGCTGCTTTTGCTGCTGCTTTTTGCACGGATTTCACAGCGGGTTTTGCTGTGGTTACTTTGGCAGGAACAGCAGCAGGCGTTGCTACTACAGGAGCAGCTTTGGCTTTCACTGGCTGATAAGCGTAAGCCAGAATAGGAGGTTCTGCTGGTACTTTTGCGGCATCATCAGGCGCAAAATGATGATAGGTTAGCAAGCCTAACAACAGGATGTGCAAACACAATGACCACAAAAATGCTTTCAACACATCTCCCTATTTATTCAGCAGGATTTTGTCGATCCAAAGTGGCCAGCCTCCAAACTGTACAAAAGTCACCATAAACAGACACACTTAGCCCCGGAAAAAATACACTCTGTTGCGCCCCAACTGCTTAGCCTGATACATGGCGGTATCTGCATCCTCAATCAGTTTGGTTAAATGATAACCGGAGATCTCTGCCGAAGTTACACCAAAACTGGCGCTTAACTTAAACTCATAACCCGAAGCTGCAGTATCGATATTGCAAATAGCGTCCCGACAAATATCGGCCAGCAAGTGGGCTTTATCGCTTTGGCAACCAGGCAACAAAATGGCAAACTCTTCACCACCAATACGGCCAAATACGTCGTTATTCCGCATAAAATTGCGACAGGTGTCCACAGTCTGCCGCAAAGCCCAGTCGCCTGCCGCATGACCATACTGGTCGTTAATTTGTTTAAAATGGTCCAAATCAAACACTATAAGGGCGGCAGGTAATTGGCCCTTTTCGCACAAGGTCAGCGCTTCTTTGGCCGAAGCTGAAAAGTGATATCTGTTGCTGATAGCTGTTAAATCGTCGTACTCAGCCAAAGCTTTAAAACGCTGACGGGCAATAAAACTGCGATAAGCCAAAAAGGCCAGCCCCAGCACCAGCGCCACTAAAGCTGTGATCATCAGCTTATTAAAAGCAGCCTGATGTTTAAGTGCTTCCTGCTCCAGTTGCAGCAGTCTGTTGTCTTTATCCAGCAAAGATATTTTTTGATTTTGCGCCAGAATTTCCGAATGAGCCGTATGGTAAGCCATCTGCTGCGCCGACTTATCATCCATATAATCGGTAAAAGCGGCCATATATTGCTCGTGATACTCCAGAGCTTGTTGGTAGTTTTTTTCGGTTTTGGCTATTTGATGCAATACCGCAAATGTTTCCACTGCGACCAAGCTAACTCTGTCTTGTTTTGCAGCACCTATAACTTTCAAAGCATTTTCTTTTGCTAAAGAAAAGTCACCAAGACCGTAGTAGCTTTGTGCAAGAATACTATTAAATTTCAGTATCAATGAGTTATAGCGAGTAGATTCAACCTGATTATTATGAGACTGCAGCAAACTGACCGCACCTTGGTAATCCTTCTCGTCCATCATATTCTGAGCGATAAGCGACACTATTATATTAGCCCACAAAGGCTCATTATGTTCTGTGCAGTAGCCCAGTCCTTCAACAGACTTCAATTTAAAATCATCTGTCCGACCAGATAAATAAAGCGCTTCTGCTCTGAGTTGATGTGCAGCACACACAGCATTTGAACTTGGACTTTCATCAATTAACTGTTCAATAAAACTTAATGAAAAATCATATTTACCAATCAGATTATACATCAGCGCAATGACTCGCAGCCCTTGCTCACGCGCTTCAGGCTGAGACACCTTATTTAACTGAGTGATCAGTTGTTCAAGATAAACAAAGGCATCAAGATATCGGCGAGCTACCACCAAGCTGTTGATCGCCAAAGCTTTTGCTCTGAATGAAATCACAAGATCGGAGTTTTCAATTAATGGGGTTAAAATCGAAAGTGTTGATTGGGTATTGCCTCTATATGCTTCCCTATAGGCTTTCATAAGGGTTAAGTAGTCTTGCTCAAAGTCTGACAACTTATTTTCTTCGGCTATCAGCTCATCTAGTTTTATCGAAAAGCTCTTGAAGTCACTGCTCTTCAATTTATCTAAATGCAAGAGGCTATCGACCCAAACTGTAGCAAAGGCATTTACGGGAGACAGCATAAAAATGAGCAGAATCAAAATGACCCGCCCAACGTTAATCAACACTGTATTTGCCCTTGCAAACAAAGTTTAGCCCACATTCAAAAGGCTGATTTTTTCTTGCTCTGGCTCTTGCTCAGGTTCAGCAGGTTCATCCTCTTGTGGCTGATCAGCCGGATGAATTCCACAAACCACATTAGTTCTGGCTCCTAACAGCGTTTCAATAGCCTGCTGATCGCCTGCACTAACAGCTGCAATTAATGCCGGATCTGTATCCGCCATTAGCTTTGCTAATTGCTCTGCATCGGCATAACGCAACTCTGAACTCTGACCCATTTTTTCTAATAACTGAATAATAACAGACATAGGTACTCCCCTGAATTTAAGCAAAACATCTGCGACTTGCCGCAGACAGGCTCAACAACTGAAACCACTGTAAAACGATAAAATTAAAAGTACAAGAGCGGAAGATTATCCTGGTTCATTTATCGCTACATATAAGCTAATTTAGTCTGGTTTAAACCAGAATATACCGGATTGAATGGGATCAGCCTGATAACCTGCTGTGATATTCGACTGAACTGCGGCTTTGTTATTTGGGTTGGTTTGAGTCCAGACTTGACCCCCGCTAAAGAGCTGTTGCACTTTCTGACTTAATGCCAGCTTGGCTTCTGTACCGTAGCCCTGACCTTGCCAGGCGGGCAATAACATCAAGCCCACTTCAACAGTAGCCAACAAAGCATTCCATTGGTTAATAGCACACAACCCTATAGGCTGGTCATCACGGCATATGGCCAAAAATAACCGCTTAAAAGGTACTTTAGCATTGAGGCGCAACGCAATCTGAAAGCTGTTTTTGGCTTTTTCCAGCTGCAGTGGCGGGCCAATAAAGGCCATCACTGCTGTGCTGCTGTATAAATCCAGATAGAGTTGCTGGTCCTGCGTAGTTAAAGGCCGGATCAATAAACGGCTGGTCTGGATCATAAAGTGATCTGCAACAGCAACTTTGGTCCAGTCCGCTGTCATAGCTGGCCTTCTTGCGCCACCACAGCTTTTAGTTTATCCAAAACCAGCTGATTGGCTTTAGCTACAGTGGCCGGCGGTATAACTAAGGTCGTTTTTAAATCCATTTGTGCTTGAGGTAAATCAGATAAAGCCAAACGTTCGATACGAGGTTGCTGAATAGGTAAAGTCACGGCTTCGTATAAAATCACCTGATGATCCAGCGGATACCATTGGCTTAACAGCTCTACCAAGACGTCGCGATAGGCACTGCCTGTAGTGAATTTAGCCAGCGACTTATCACCAGCTACTCCTGGTTGCCATAAAATTAAATAAGCAGCAGTATCTATAGTGCGCTGATAAAACATCAGGTTGCTGGCTTCATAATGCTGGCAACCATAAGTGCCGGGGTCTAAGGCTAAATCGGCATATAAACAGTCTTCAGCTGAAATACCTGGCTCCATATGAGCCATATAACCTTCAGCTACAGCTTCTTTAATGGCCTGATGCGGCACCCAGGCAAAGACGCCGGGATGGCCATAAAAAGCACCACAAACTTTTTTACCCGCATGCACTTCAGCCAGCATAGCAGCCACCATTTGTTTATAGGTGATCATACGGGACTGGCCTTCAGAATAATAAGGCTGCAAGCTACGCACATCGGCATTCATGCCCTGGATCCACAGCTCAGTAGTGCCATCTGCCACTAATACAAACACCACATCGGCTTGTTCAATATAACTGCGGGATAAAGGGCTGATATGAGACCCCAAAGTCATACCAGTGCCTACACAAACCAAACTACCTTTTTGCATTTAATTCACCAACGACCAAATAGAAGCTCTTTATATCCCAATACGGTGGGACATGCATAGATGCATGGATCATCTTCGCAAGAGAGATGCATTGCGCGCAATCCAAAGTTATCAGATGCTTACTATCAAACTAACAATAGAAGAACACATACGCAGACATTCCCAATGTGGAAAAACAAATTGCCACAAAAAAACATTATCGGTACATTAAAGTTTCAGACAATGACAAAGTCTGAAAAAGCAAATAATGAAGCCAACAAAATACAAAAAAGGTGATAACAAATGAAGGTGTATGCAACAATTATATTACTATTCACATCCTTTTTCTCTTACTCTAATGAAGATGATTATCTAAGTTTGAATTATGAAATATTCAATTGTGAATCATGTTCAACAGAATCGAGCTTTCGCGTTGCGGCAAAAAATGCTCCTCTGCCAAGCAGTTCTCATATTTATGATGTTAGAAAAATCACTATCGTTAATTTGAAAACATCGATGTTCTATTCGTACATAGTCGAATACGATCGTGAATTAAATAAAACTTTTGTTGAGAGTACTCAAAATCCCGCAGAATTCCAGCAAGTAGTTACCGACTATAATTCGTTCAGAAGTGAGCTAAATACCAACATTGTCTGGAATTATGTTCCCGCATGGCATGCACAGGGAGCAGGTTACGCAATTTCCTCAACTAGTGTATCCCCTAACGCAACCTTTGCAGCAGTAAAAGGTGGTACTCCTTTCCCTGTGACTGGAGATATAAGTGGTTCAGTAAAAACACTTATTAATGATGACGCGCAACAAACGCTACTTCATGAAAGAATAAGAGTTAGCGTAGTGGCACCTAGAATATATTTATATGCCAGACGTGCTGCTCTCAACTTCCTGTTCAAAATAAAGCCCGTAACATTGGTGCTGAATTTTCCTGATGGTTCTAAAGTAGAGTACGATGTAATTACACCCTTTTCATCTATTCCCGGTGTTTTTGTCTGGGATACAGCAGTAGATGAGCTTGGGAAGCCGGTAGTTAAGGCTTATGAACGCCAAGGAAGTGCTTCAAACTCTTATGGCGGAGGATTTTACGGACGGCGGCCTGGTTTCTCAATAACATACAATTGCGTTGTAACATATACAGGGACTTTAGGTGTTTCAATGGTCTCGCAAGGTCGGGTTTGTAGTTACCAGATTGATGGGGACAGATAAGATGGCTGAAAAAGTCAAAGTGTTTATTCTAGGCACCGTCACAGGTACACTTGTGACAGCCTTGCTTGCTGCTCATTTAGGTTTAAGTTTTATAAGGGCAGGTCATCTGCAAGCGGTCAGAGCAGAGATACTTTATGCAAATATAGCCATGCAAGGAAAAAATCTTGAATCTGTGGCAAACCTTCAGATGGACACAGCCTTGTGTTCGATAGAACATTTCGAGGATCTTGAGTCAGGTCTCTATTTTTTTCAGTCTGACAAAGAGAGTGTGAGTAGCTTACGTTCTTCAATAAAACCACAAGGGAGAGGGTGTAGTTCGACTGATAACTGAGTGAGTTAACTTCATATACTTTTCCCCTCGGAATTAGTTCTGAGGGGATTTATCCTTAGGATTCAAGGATCACAGTAGCACAGGCATACGCCTGCTCGTCGCTGATGGAGAGCCAGACTGAACGTACTTGCATAGAGTCAGCCAGCTCTTTGGCCTGGCCTGTCAATTCAAGTTGAGGGCGACCTGAAGGGTCGTTGCTGACAATAAAATGTTGGAAGGAGATACCACGGCCTATGCCGGTGCCAAGCGCTTTAGCTGCGGCTTCTTTGGCGGCAAAACGTTTGGCGAAATAACGGGCTGGCTGGCCATGAGCAGCGAGGATTTGCTGCTCAGATTCAGTCAGCACTCTTTGCACTAAACGGGGCGAGCGCGCCAGGCTTTGCTCTATACGCGCAATTTCGATGATGTCGGTGCCTAAACCAACAATAGCCATTAACGGCGCGCCTCCACCATCAGGCGTTTCATTTCAGCCACAGCAGGGCCTAAACCAGAGAAAATGGCGCGGGCGACTATAGCATGACCAATATTCAGCTCGTACATCTGAGGAATAGCGGCGATTGGCTGCACATTATGGTAATGCAGGCCATGACCAGCATTGACTGTTAACCCCAAAGAAGCGGCATAAGCGGCGGCTTCAGTGATACGCTCCAGCTCCGCTTTTTGTTTTTTCGGCTCTGTAGCTTCTGCGTATTGGCCTGTGTGAATTTCAATATAAGGAGCACCCGCTTTAGCCGCCGCTGCTATTTGTGTTTCATCCGCGTCGATAAATAACGAAACTAAAATATTGTCCTGTTGCAGGCGGTGCACAGCATCCTGAATTTTATCGAACTGACCTGCCACTTCTAAGCCACCTTCTGTGGTCAGTTCCTGGCGTTTTTCCGGCACTAAACAGCAGAATTCAGGTTTTAACTGAGCGGCAATACCTAACATTTCTGTCGTCACTGCCATTTCAAAATTTAAGCGGGTGGCTATGGTTTGGCGCAATACAAATAAATCGCGGTCCTGAATATGGCGGCGGTCTTCACGTAAATGCACAGTGATACCATCAGCGCCAAATTGCTCAGCCAATAAGGCAGCATGCACAGGTTCAGGGTAATAAGTGCCACGGGCCTGACGTAAAGTGGCGACGTGATCGATATTGATACCTAAATAAATGGCGCTCATAACTAGTTCCTGATCGGTTGAAATAATGCTCTGCTGGTTAAAGGTTTGCTGCCAAGCAAAGGGGCTAATAATAAACGGCTTAACTGCTTGGCGGTTTTTAATACGTCGTGCTGTTGCCAGTGCTGTTGGCCTATGGCTTTGAGCACCTCGCCTTTCCAGCCTTTGCCGGCAATTTGCCAGCCTTGCTCGGGCCACCACTGATACAAAGCACCGTCCTGTAAAGCTTCACCTTGTGAATCGTAATCCCAGTCCACCGGCTGTCCTAATTCGGTCAGTAAAGAAAACTCAAACTGACGTAAACAGGGCTCCAGCTCGTCGGTTAACAGTTGCTGCAAGCTGTGTTGATACAATTCAAACAAGGCATCTGAGCCAACGTTTTCCGGCCATAAGCGGCAAATCAGCTCGTTTAAGTACATGGCACCAAACAGCTTTTCACCTTGCAGCAAAAAGGCCGGGCCTGCTTCTTCAGCTTTACTGACAGTTTTTAATTCAGAACGACCCAGCAGTTCCAGCTGCAATAACTGGAATGGCTGCAATGACAAACGTTGTTGTTTTTTACTGCTGGATTTACGGATCACAGCACTGACCCGACCCAGTTCAGGCACCAGCAGCTGCAATAACAACTGCTGTTCCTTAAAAGCGCGGCTGTGCAGAATAAAAGCTGGCCAGCTGCGATTGTCCATTTTAGTCTTCGCCGTAACCTAAGCTGCGTAAAGCGCGCTCGTCATCAGCCCAACCTGATTTCACTTTGACCCACACCTGTAAAAATACCGGCTGTTCAAATAAGGTTTCCATATCTTTACGGGCTTCAGTGGCTATGGTTTTAATGCGTTCGCCTTTTTTACCTATCACCATCTGCTTTTGTGTGTCACGTTCAACCAGCACTAAGGCAGCGATATGGTAATGTTTTTCTTCCCATTTAAAGCGTTCAATTTCCACTGTCACTGCATAAGGCAATTCGTCGCCTAAAAAACGCATCAGCTTTTCGCGCACTATTTCAGACGCCATAAAGCGGCTGCTGCGGTCAGTCACATATTCTTCAGGGAAGAAAAATTCACAAGGGGGTAATTGTTTTTGCACCAGTTCGCGTAATGTCTGCACATTGGTGCCCTTTTCCGCGGATAAAGGGATGATTTGCTGAAACTCAAGCTGACTGCCAAGCCACTGTAAATGCGGCAGCAAGTCTTCTTTGTCTTTGTATAAATCGACTTTATTCACCACTAACAACACCGGCTTTTTTGCCGCGATCAGACGGTTTAATACCATCTGATCGTCGTCTGTCCAGCGGGTACCTTCCACCACAAAAATAATCAGTTCCACATCCAGTATGGTGCTGGCCGCCGCTTTATTCATCAGGCGGTTAATGGCGCGCTTTTCTTCGATATGTAAACCCGGGGTGTCGACATACACAGTCTGGTAATTATCCTGTGTGTCTATGCCTACAATACGGTGGCGGGTGGTCTGGGGTTTACGTGACGTAATACTGACTTTTTGACCAATCAGCTGGTTTAATAAAGTGGATTTACCCACGTTCGGACGGCCAACTATGGCAACCAGTCCGGCAAAAGTCTCAGAGGTCATTTTTTACTTGTTCCAACAAAATCCGCGCTGAATCCTGTTCAGCTTTACGTCTGGAATTACCAGACGCGGTAACAGGCGCTCTGCCCTGCACAGTACAACGCACGGTAAATATTTGATCGTGATCGTCGCCTTGCGTATCTATCACTTCATACAAAGGTAAAGGCAAACGACGCCCTTGCAGGTATTCCTGCAGCTGGGTTTTACTGTCTTTATGTACGCCAGGCTGAATCACAGTTAAACGGCTGCCATACCAGCTTAATATCCGCTCTTTACAGGCTTCAATGCCAGCATCTAAAAAGATAGCACCTAAAATGGCTTCCACTGCGTCGGCCTGAATGGATTCACGGCGTAAGCCACCGCTTTTCATTTCACCAGGGCCTAAGCGCAGGAATTCGGCCAGCTCCAGTTCTTTGGCAATTTCAGCCAGAGTCACGCCTTTGACTAAAGACGAACGCATGCGCGTTAAGTCGCCTTCGCGGGCTTTCGGAAAATGGATATACAGGGCTTCGGCAATCACCATACTTAATATGGCGTCGCCTAAAAATTCCAGCCGCTCGTTGTGCTCACCTTTGCAACTGCGGTGAGTCAGGGCTTGTTCGAGTAATGCGACCTGCTGAAACTGGTAACCCAGCTTTTTCATCAGGCCGCTGACAGGTTTTTGCATTAATTAATTTTGCCTAAACGTTCAAAACGCACGCCAACCGGCACCCATGAAGGCAACCAGTTGTCCGGGTCTTCACTAAATTCAAAACTCATCCAGATAAATACAGCTTTACCCACCAGATTTTCTTCAGGCACAAAACCCCAGGCTCGGCTGTCACGGCTGTTATCGCGGTTATCGCCCATCGCAAAATAATGGCCTTCAGGCACAATAAATTCTTCGATGGCAGTCCCTGGCTGTTTGTAGTACTGCATTAAATCTTCGGCTTTAAACGGATGCTGCAGTATGTGGTGTGTACGCTCGCCAAATTGTTCGGAGTAACGTTTGGTGGGCAATTCGCCATCCATAAACTCGCCTTCAGCCTGCAAGGTTAAAGGCACGGCTTCTAAACCAGGGCAAGTACTTTTATCGGCTGCAGCACAAGCGGGCTGGATAAACAGCTGCTTGTTTTTGTAGATAATGCGATCACCAGGTAAACCTACAGTACGCTTGATGAAATCAATAGTAGGTTGTTCCGGGTATTTAAATACAATCACATCACCCCGTTCTGGCCGGCCTGTGGTGATCAGCGGCTTACGCCAGACCGGATCCTTCACGTCGTAGGAGTACTTTTCCACCAGAATAAAGTCGCCGACCAATAAGGTCGGCATCATAGAACCTGATGGGATCTGAAAGGGCTCGTATAAAAACGAACGGATAATGGTGATGGCCAAAATCAGCGGGAAAATTTCTTTGGCGGTTTCTGCCAGATAAGAAGGTTTTTCCAGCTCTTCAATAGCACTTAATGGCAGGCCACCGGCTGCAGCCGCCTGAGCGGTCGCAACTTTAACTTTACGTTTTGGAGCAAATACCAGTATATCAATCAGCCAGATCAAACCACTGACTAAGGTCAATACTACGAGGAAAATTGCAAAATAACCTGCCATAACTACCCTTGTTGTTATTTACCGACTTTCAGAATGGCAAGGAAGGCTTCCTGTGGAACTTCCACATTACCGACCTGCTTCATACGTTTTTTACCGTCTTTCTGTTTCTGTAACAGCTTTTTCTTCCGGCTGATATCGCCGCCATAACATTTAGCTAATACGTTTTTACGTAATTGTTTGACCGTAGTACGGGCAATGACGTGTGCACCTATAGCGGCCTGAATAGCGATATCAAACATCTGACGAGGGATCAGCTCTTTCAGTTTTTCGGCCAGCTCACGGCCACGGCCCTGAGCAAAGTCTTTATGGCTGATAATAGCCAAAGCGTCTACCCGCTCACCGTTGATCAGAATATCAACCCGTGACATCTCAGAGGTCTGGAAACGTTTAAAGGCATAATCCAGCGACGCATAACCGCGACTGGTCGACTTTAAGCGGTCGAAGAAGTCCATCACCACTTCAGCCATTGGCAGTTCATAGACCACTGCCACCTGACGGCCGTGGTAGGTCATATTCATCTGCACACCACGTTTTTCAATACAAAGGTTAATGACGTTACCTAAGTATTCTTGTGGCACCAGAATATGAGCTTCAACTATAGGCTCACGAATTTCATCAATATTGCCCACTGGCGGTAATGCACTTGGGTTATCCACCATCACTGTTTCACCATTTTTGGTGATCACTTCGTACACTACGGTCGGCGCTGTGGTGATTAAGTCCAGATCGTATTCACGCTCTAAACGTTCCTGAATGATTTCCATATGTAACATACCAAGGAAACCAATACGGAAACCAAAACCTAAAGCGCCTGAGCTTTCTGGTTCATAAAACAGTGAAGAGTCGTTTAAGCTGAGTTTTTCCAGCGCATCGCGGAAATCTTCGTAGTCATCTGAAGACACAGGGAATACACCTGCATACACCTGAGGCTTAATACGCTTAAAGCCAGGCAAAGGCTCAGTGGCTGAGTTTTTCGCTAAAGTTAAAGTATCGCCCACTGGCGCGCCTTTAATTTCTTTAATACCACAGATGACAAAACCTACTTCACCTGTATTTAAAATACCTGTGTTGTTGGCTTTAGGGGTAAATACACCCACTTTGTCCACTTCGTAGACCATGCCGGTCGACATGACTTTGATTTTGTCTTTTAACTGAATTTTGCCGTGTTTTACACGTACCAGTGAAACTACGCCCTGGTAAGGGTCAAACCAGGAATCGATAATCAGCGCCTGAGTTGGGCCATCGGTATTACCTTCAGGGCATGGAATATTGGCGACTATAGTCTCCAGTACATCTTCAATACCTAAACCGGTTTTGGCTGAACACTGCACTGCGCCTATGGCTTCGATACCAATAATGTCTTCAATTTCTTCGGCAACCCGATCCGGGTCGGCTTGAGGTAAGTCGATTTTATTCAGAATGGGTAAAACTTCGAGGTTCATTTCCAGAGCTGTGTAGCAGTTGGCTACAGTTTGGGCTTCAACCCCCTGACCCGCATCAACCACCAATAAAGCACCTTCACAAGCCGCTAAAGAACGGCTGACTTCATAAGTAAAGTCAACATGGCCCGGTGTGTCGATAAAGTTCAGCTGGTAAATTTCACCGTCTTTGGCTTTGTAATGCAAAGTCACGCTTTGCGCTTTAATGGTGATACCACGCTCACGTTCCAGATCCATAGAATCTAAAACCTGAGCCTGCATTTCACGATCGGTTAAACCACCACAAAACTGGATCAGACGATCCGACAGCGTCGATTTGCCGTGGTCTATGTGGGCTATGACTGAAAAGTTACGAATATGAGTAATGTTTGGCATTTTTTCCGCTAAAGCTGCTATCAGGTGGCCCCACTCTGACCCTTATGGTCATAAACCGGGCGAACACCAAAGTTGATTCAGATAAATTTGCCGCGAATTGTACTCGATCTCGGCATTGGTTGCTATGTGTTCAGATGTTACAGCGGATTTCAGCAGAGTATTAATCTGTGATACGGATATGTTGTACGGCCAGTTCAGGCAATACCGCAAGGATCTCTATCTGTTCCTGCTGTGCTGATGGGCCACTGATCAGTCGGGCAACGGCAAAACCTGCAATTAATGCGGTTAAAGAACCCAGCACTATGGCCGTCTCAGCCAGTTGTAAACGACTCAGCAATGCAGCCACAGCTATCAGGCAAAACAAGGGGAGTAAATACAACAAAGCCGCAGCAGATAACAGATGTTGTTCGCTGACGGCAATTTTAACTTTTTGCCCTTCCAGCAACTGCAACTGACTTTTGACAAAAAACAGATTTTCACGTGGGGTTAAAGCTTTAGCCACCACACCTGTGCCACAGTCGTTATTCGACTGGCAGGCATTGCAGCTGCTGACACTTTGAGTTTTCAGCCAGACACCATCGGCCTGGATTTTCATCACAGTGGCTATTTCTTCCAGCATTTAACGCACCGATTCAGCTATTTGTCTGGCTGTCTCAATAGAGACAGGGCCTATGACTGTGACATCAAACTGGTTGTTTGGCATAACAAAAATAGTAGTGGCGCCATCGCGGAAGGCCTGAGCAGGTAAACTGGCACTGTGCTGTACAAAAACGGACACCTGATGCAAACCATCGGACAACAACCATTGCTCCAACACCTGCTGTGGCACCATGGCAGAAGTTACAGAAACTTCCTGATAGCCTTGTGGTAACCAGGACAACTCCAGCGGAGTTTCAGGCAAAGCTAGTGTCGGCATTGTTTCTGCGGCAGCTGGCAATTCAGCGCTGGCTGCAACATTTAATGTTTCAGGCAAAGTGGCGTGGGGCAAAATATGGGTGATGACCCAGCGCTCCAGCACTTCATTCTGAACCGTCAGGGTATCTATTTTCAGCGGAAAACCTGTTTGGCTGTCTAACCACAACCAATAACCTGGACGGCCATTTTGCAGCGGCGTTAAACGCAATAATTGGGCAGAACGACCCGATAGTTGCATCACTCCACCTGGCACTGCATCGTACAAACTTTTGATCGACTCTATATCACGGTACAAAAGCGCTGGTAATTCTTTGATGGTACTGCTGCTTGTAGCGAGCGGTGTTTTTTCAGGTGCAATGTAATACACCATCTGATCACGACGCAAAATTTCGACGCCACTTTGTTCCAGCGGCATCAGTTGTTCTATTTCTGAACCATCCTGTACACCATGGATCCAACGGTAGCTATCCACCTGATTGGGTTTAATAACAACAAAAGAGGCTTCGAAATTATATTGACGAACTGAACTCTGACTTCGCTCAAACCACTCCCACCCCGAGACTTCGGCGAAGCTCAGGCTGGAGTAACACAAGATGATCAAGGCACTGCTTAAGCCTTTCCAACCCATATTTATTGCTCTTGTCTTGGTTTCTCAGCTGGGGTTTCCGGAGTTTTCTGCTGAGCAGTGTCCATCACCCGGATTTGCTGACGATGTGCCTGCAGTAATTGCTGCAAACGTTGTTGCTGTTCCAGCATAGCCTGACGTTGTTCCTGTTCAAAACGGGAATTTACCGAAGTCTGGCTTAAGCTGACCGGAGTGGCAAAACCAGCCACTGGCTGAGTTTGTAACACAGGCAAAGGTGAATTCAGATCTGCATCCTGACCAGCACCCTGGAATTGCTGTACACCCAACACAGCAACTAATGCCACGCTGGCTGCTACAGTGCCCTGAAAACCTGTTTTGAACCAGCCGGTATTGGCTGCTTCGCCCAGTTTTGTCCAGAACGACACCGGCGCTTTTTGATGGTGCACTACAGGGCTGCTTTCTAACTGATAAGCAGGTTCCTGATCCAACAGGCTGGCAAAGTTATCTGCAAACTGCATATCAAGCTTCGCCGGTAACTCATTGCGAATGGCAGCGCCAATCAAATGATAACGAGCAAAACTTTGCTGTACTTCAGCATCTTGCAGTAATCTGTCTAATTGTTCCGGGCTAATTGCTTGGTTATCACTAGCAGCCGAGATCCAATCTGATTTTTCTGACGACATACCGATTCCTGTATAGTAGAGGTTCAGCTAATGAGCGGTTTTAACTGTGCGTCAATAGCTTCACGTGCACGGAAAATACGACTTCTGACTGTCCCTATAGGGCAGCCCATCACTTCCGCAATCTCTTCGTAACTTAAGCCATCCAATTCACGCAAAGTAATAGCAGTGCGTAATTCGTCCGGCAACTTTTCAATGGTATCGAACACTACGTTACGGATTTCATCGGATAACAAAAGTTTTTCCGGAGAATCCTGCTCTTTTAACGCATCGCTGCCATCATAAAACTCGGCATCGTCCGCATCTACGTCTGTAGATGGCGGCTTGCGTCCTGTCGCTACCAGGTAATTTTTAGCGCTGTTCACAGCTATACGGTACAACCAGGTGTAAAATGCACTCTCGCCACGAAAACCGGGAATAGCACGGTAAGCTTTAATAAAGGCTTCCTGAGCTACATCCGCCACATCGCCATGGTTAGAGACATAACGCGAGATTAAGTTCGCAATACGATGCTGGTATTTTTTTACCAACACATTAAAAGCTGCTTTATCCCCTTGTTGTACCCGCTGGACAATTTGCCAATCCAATTCTTGCTCGCTCATCCGAGCCTTTCCCCTAATGCTAAATACTACTTTCTTTTTGCAACTGGCGCTCGTCAAGCGTACCCTTATGACTGGAAGCTATATGAATAGTTCTTGGAATAAGTAAAAAAAGTTACAATTTGCCGCAAATAGCACGGCCAGCTGCCAGAAAGTAGCGTATAAAGACCCAAATTACAGACATTTATGTGTTTTTGACTGAATAAGTGTATCCCATGCAACAACAAAAAAAACATCTTTGTGACGTATTAATTATAGGCAGTGGCGCTGCAGGTTTATCGCTGGCTTTGCATCTGGCGGACAGCGCTAAAGTGATAGTGCTGAGCAAAGGTCCTCTGCGGGAAGGCTCTACCTTATATGCTCAGGGTGGTATAGCTGCCGTATTTGATGAAAACGACAGTATTGCCTCCCATGTTGACGACACTTTAATTGCAGGCGCTGGCTTATGTGAAGCCGCAGCAGTGCAGTTTACCGCTGAACATGCCAAAGAAGCCATGGAATGGTTAATTGCTCAGGGTGTGCCTTTTGATCAGTACAAAGACGAAGATGGCGTACTGAAATACCACCTGACCCGGGAAGGCGGTCATAGTCACAGACGTATTTTACACGCAGCAGATGCCACAGGCCGTGCTGTGCAAATCACTTTGGTAGAACAAGTCAAAGGCCACCCTAATATTCAATTGCTGGAAAACTACAACGCTATTGATTTGATCACTTCCAATAAGCTGGGCTTAGCTGAACAAAAGTGCCATGGCGCTTATGTCTGGAACCGCGACGAAGAACATGTGGAAGTCATAGGTGCTAAATGTATTGCACTTGCCACAGGCGGAGCCAGTAAAGTCTATCTGTACACCAGTAATCCTGACGTCGCCAGCGGTGACGGCATAGCTATGGCATGGCGCGCTGGCTGCAGCGTGGCCAATATGGAGTTTAATCAGTTCCATCCAACCAGTTTGTATCACCCTGAAGCACAGAATTACCTGATCACTGAAGCCATGCGCGGTGAAGGTGCGTATTTAAGACGGTCGGATGGCAGCCGTTTTATGCCGGACTTTGACGAACGCGCCGAATTAGCACCGCGCGACATCGTAGCACGGGCTATCGACTATGAAATGAAAAAGCTCGGCGCTCAGTGTGTGTATCTGGACATCAGCCACAAACCAAAAGACTTTATCATCGAACACTTCCCCACCATTTATGCCAAATGCCTGAGTGTGGGTATCGACATCACCAAACAACCTATTCCAGTGGTGCCAGCGGCGCATTACACTTGTGGTGGCGTAATGACGAACCTCAATGGCCAAACCGATATTTCAAATCTTTATGCTATTGGTGAGGTGGCTTATACAGGGCTGCATGGCGCTAATCGTATGGCCAGCAACTCCTTGTTGGAATGTGTGGTTTTTGCCCAATCGGCAGCACGGCATATTAAGCAGCAGCTTGAGTCGACCCGCTTAGTCACTGAACTGCCCTGCTGGGATGAAAGCCGTGTTATTGACTCTGATGAAGAGGTAGTGATTACTCACAACTGGCACGAATTACGACTTTTTATGTGGGATTATGTCGGTATAGTCCGTACTGAAAAACGCTTAGAGCGGGCTTTACACAGAGTAGAGTTATTGCAACGTGAAATTCAGGATTATTACCGCAACTTCCGTGTCAGCAATAATTTGCTGGAACTGCGTAATTTAACCATGGTGGCTGAACTGATTATCCGCAGTGCTCTGAAGCGTAAAGAAAGCCGTGGTCTGCATTATAATCTGGATTACCCGGAGCAATTGACAGAGCCAACGCCGACCATATTGAAACCCTAACGCCGGTTCACAGAACCTGTTTGTTGCTGCCATTTTACGGTCTGGCATACCCGTGCCAGGCTGCGAAAATGCTCTTCAGATAAATTATCCCGGTAGACCCATAATTGCCTGGGTTGTTGTGTTGTATCCTGCCAGCGTAACCAGATTCCCAGTTGCGACACCAAAGAGCCGGCCGACAACTGCCCTGCCGGCAGTTCATCCTGCCACCATTTCAGCTGGCCTTTTTCAGTTAAAAACAATAAACGCGCTTTGACGGGTTCTTGCCACTGCCGTAACAGCTGATAAAAACAGAAAAACAGCCAGGGCCAAAGCAGCAGCCACCAGAGGGCATAAAAAGGCTGAAGTAAAAAAATAAGCAGGATCAGGACACTCTGCGCCAGATAAACTATCCGGCGCATGCGGGATGGAATAAAACTAAGGTTATACCCGTACTCTGTTAACAATGATATTCACCATTGCCTGCAGCTCTGGATCCGTTGACTTTCCATGCCCCATAAACCAGGCGAACAAATCCGGGTCGTCACAGGCCAACAAAGCTTCAAAGGTATATTTTTGTGTATCTGTTAAAGCGTCATAGCCTTCTTCAACAAAAGGCGCCAACAAAACATCCAGCTCCAGCATGCCACGACGGCAGGCCCAACGCAGGCGGGGTTTGCCCATTAATTCAGTCATATACTGCTTTCCTTTTGATGATACTGGCCGGATTCTAACAAAAAAACCATAGAGGGGTTGAGCTTTTGGCCAAATCCCCCAATGATCCTCTTAGTATTCTAAGAGACTTACCTATATGCAAGCATCCTGGATCAGTGCCGATCAACTCGCCTCTTTATCAACTTCAGTCCAAGGCGCCTTTATCAGCCCCTTACCCGGCTTTGAAAGCCTGATTATTACAGGGCCGGACAGTCGTAAATACCTGCAGGGTCAGGTGACCGCAGATCTGAATACGCTGACAGCGGAAAATTTTCTGCGTGGCGCACATTGTGATGCCAAAGGTAAAATGTGGGCTCAGTTTCATTTATGTGCCGATGGCGAAAACTTATGGTACATCGGCTTTCGTGACGAATTACAAGCCTCTTCCACTCAGTTGAAAAAGTTTGGCGTCTTTTCCAAAGTCAGTTTTGAAGCAGGTCATGACAGTCTGGCGATTTTAGGTATCAGTGGCTCTGACACTGCAACTTTACTGAATAAACTGGGTTATGTGCAGCCGGCCTCTGTGGGTCAGCTAAGTTCAGTACCAGGCGGTAAACTGATGCGTTTAGCCGACGAACATTACCTGTTAGTGCTGGATTTTGACCAGGCCCGGCAACTATTGGCGGAACAATCTGCCGAATTGGCCGCTCCAACCTTGTGGCTAGCTCAGCATATTCAGCAAGGCTTGTCCTATTTAGAGCAGGCTGTCATTGGCGAATTTGTGCCACAGATGCTGAATTTACAGGCTCTGGATGCTATTAGTTTTACCAAAGGCTGTTACATAGGGCAGGAAACTGTGGCCCGGATGAAATATCTGGGTAAAAATAAAAGAGCTGCGTACATCCTCAAAGGTCAAACTGAGGAAACTCCGGCCAGCGGCACAGATATTGAAGTACAATGGTCGGAAAACTGGCGTCGGGTTGGCCAGGTCATTAATGCGGTGAATATTCAGGGGCAACTTTGGGTGTTGGCGGTGTTACCGAACGATATCAACCCAGCTGATCCACTGCGATTAGCAACTCCGGATGCATCGGTTGTAGTTATATCACCTTTGCCCTATTCACTCGCGTAACTGAGGTTTGCATGAGCATACAAGCAGAAAAAGTAGTCGCCATTCATTACACTGTGGCTGACAAAGCAGGCAACGAATTAGATAGTTCAGCTGGCGGAGAACCGCTGGTATTTATTTTTGGTACAGGCGCTTTAATTCACGGTTTAGAGCAGGCTTTATTAGGTAAAACTGTCGGCGACAAGTTCAAAGCTGAAGTACCAGCAGCAGAAGCGTACGGCGAGCGTCATGATGAGTTAACTCAGGCGGTGCCACGTAATTTATTCGAAGGCATGGATGTACAGGTTGGCATGCGTTTTCGCGCTGCAGGCCCGGACGGCCGTGAGCAATCTGTTATTGTGTTAGACGTAACAGAAGACGAAGTAGTTGTAGACGGTAATCACCCACTGTCAGGTATCGACCTGACCTTTGATGTGGAAGTGATTTTAGTCCGCGATGCGACAGACGAAGAACTGGCCCATGGCCATGTGCATGGTTTAGACGGCCACGCCGGACACTAAACAGAATCAACGGAGTCGCAAGGCTCCGTTTTGTTCTCAAGGCTAAAAAGGATGACTGACTAATGAAAAAATGGCTTTTGGTTTTTACCGCTTTGGGTCTGGTGGCATGTTCTGATAAAGAAGTGGCAGATGTCAGCTTAGGTTTATTTACCACCAAAGATATTAAAATTCAGACCTTTGACGACCCGAAAATCCCTGGTGTCACTTGCCATATCAGCCATGTTGAAGCCAATCTGGATTTTGCAGACCCGTCCGATATGTCTATTGCCTGCCGTCAAACCGGTGAAATCACCGCCGCTATGCTGAAGGACATCGATAAATCCAAAAACGGCGAAGTGATTTTCAGCACATCCAAAAGTATTTTATTTAAGCACTTAAAAATCCGCCGTATTCTGGACAGCAGCAGCCAGACCTTATTGTATTTGTCTTACTCCACCAAAGAAACAACCGGAAGCTACAAACATTCGCTGACCAGCGTGCCACTCTGGGGCACTGCGGCCTGGCAAGCTCCTGCAGTAAAAACACCTTAGGTTTTTACCGGAAACTCCTGGTCGGTTAACACCTTAACTTTGTCCCCCTGGGTTAAGGTGTCGCCACCCCGTATCACTATGTGTTCACCGGCCGACAGCTCTGCATCTACAGCTATCAGTTTGCCCATGCCCTGTCCTAACAACACCGCCTTTTGCTGGGCTTTTTGTTCGTGATCTACCACAAACACAAACTGACCTTCACTTTTTACCACCACAGCGTCCCGTGGCACCAACAACTGCTGACGGGCCAAAGCCGTGGGTACTGCGACAGAAACAAGTTGTCCCACCTGAAAGTTCGCCAGTAATTGTTGCGGCACTTTAATCCGGGCTTCAAAGGTTTGCGAACGCATATCAGACACAGGGATCAGATTACGTACTGGCAACTGGCTTTCACCTCCACTGTGAAATACCTGCAGCAACTGATTATGCTGTAAAAATGCGGCATATTTCAGCGGCGCAAACACAACAACTTCCAGATCATTTAAATTCACCAACCGCACCAAAGCGTCGGTTCTGCTGATATCTTCTCCGTGCTGATGAAAACGTTGCGCCACCACTCCGGCAAAAGGTGCTTTGACTGAGCTGCGGTTGATTTGATCCTGCAGTTGCGCCAGTTGAGCCCGCAGTAATTTCAGTTCAGCTTCAGCGCTGTCGCGCTCAGCACTGATTTGATCCAACTGGGTTAAAGCCACACTATTGTTTTTGCTCAGCTCTGACAGCCTGGCTGTGTCTTTTTGCAAACGCCGCCACTGAATATCTGCCCTGCTGATACGGGCATTCATTTCATCCACCCGCAATTGCAAAGGGGTGATGTCCAGCCTGGCTATCACTTCATCCTGTTTAATCTGAGCGCCTGGCTCAGCCAACCATAATAAACGGCCTTCGACACCAGCGCTCACGTCAGCCTGGTAACGGCTTTGCACCTGAGCTGTCACCATAGTATGAGGCAACATCACCTGTTGTTGCACTTGCGCTACACTGACCACTTTTTCTGGTGGCGTTTGCGCTATAAGAGCAGTGGAATAAAACAAAACTGCGGTTAAAACCAATGTATTAAGCTGCATCAGAGATCTCCAAAGAAGGGGTCGCACGTTCAGTGCGCTGAACTGTCGAGGTTAAACGTAACAACGCCGGGATCAACACCAGACTGAACAACATACTAAAAGCCATACCGCCCACTATGACCGCAGCTAAACCCCGGTAAATTTCTGAGCCAACACCAGGTACCAGTACCAGCGGCAACATGCCAAATATACTGGTTAAGGTGCTCATAAAAATGGGCCTGGCGCGGGTTAAAATGGCCTGATACAAGGCTTGATCCACAGAACATCCTTCCCTTTGGCTTTGCCTGCACTGATCCACTAATAAAATAGCATTGTTCACTACCAGTCCAAGCAGGATCACAAAACCAATCATGGTCAGCAGGTCCAGCGACTGAAAAGTCACCAGATTTAATAAACGCAGCGCTACTACACCACCCAGAATGGCCATAGGCATAGCCAGAACCACCAGTACACTGTCTTTGGCTGAGCGAAACAAAGCGGCCATCAGCAGGAACAGAATAAACACTGCCACTGCAAAATTTTTGCCCATTTCTGTCATGGCATGAGACAACCTATCGGCATTACCCCGGAATTGTACTGAACTCTGAGCTGGCATTGATTCACGTAATGTAGTCATCAAGTCGCGCTGTAGGATCTGCATTGCTTCATCCAGTGGCATAGTGGCTGGAGGTGTTACTTGCAGACTGATGGTTCGCAGGCCATTGATCCGCTGCAAAGACGTAGGTCCTGTGGTGTAAGTCAGCTCGCTGAGCTGGCCCAACGTCTGACCACCGGCACCAGGTGTATATAAAGGTATGGCAGTTAATTGCTCTGGTGTTTGCCAGCTCTGGCCTTTAAGAATAATGTCCATCCGTTCGTTGCCATCAAAGTATTCACCTATGTAAATACCGTCTGTGACTGCACGCACCATATTGGCAACAGTAAAACGATCTACTCCACTCTGGGCTATACGGTTTTCATCAGGCGTTAAACGTAATTCAGGCTGAGCTAAGGCTAAATCAGGCACAGGCCGCACTGTAGCGCCAGGCAATAATTTTTCTATTTTTGGCATAGCTGCCGCAGCTTGCGCCATCAACTGCGGCACATCAGGCCCCTGGAAATCCAGATTTAACTCGCGGCCACTGCCAAATCCAAAGTTAAACAACGACCCCTGCACACTAAAAGAACGGGTGTCAGGCAGCCCCACCAGGATCTCTTCGCGCAGCAGTTTAATCATATCGTCGATACTGTCCGGATCTTCAGCATAAACAAACAAGACATTAAAACCTCTGTTGATCGACAAGTTATAGCCTTTGATTGCCGGGTATTTTTTGTCCTGGTAATAAGGCCGCAGACGAGCCACCAGTAGATCACCAATTTCTTGCTCCAATACCTGCATATTGGCCCCTGGTGGTAAGGAGAAACCCGAAAAGACCGTATCAATAGAAGCCTGGGGCAAAAAGTCGGCTTTAGGTAACAATAAGGCTGCCAGTAACACAGCTCCGGGCACAAAAAGGAGCACCCAGCCTAATGCCAGCTTGCGGCTCTGAGTGAAACGGCAAAAACGTCTGGCTAGTTTTTGCCAGAAAAAAGCAGAAGTCACAGCACTGGCGTGCGGTTTTAACCAGAATAATGAGGCAACAGGCAATACAGTTAAGGCCACCAGCAAAGAGGCCATCACAGCCACCGCCAGCGTAAGCGCCAAATCGTAAAACATCTGACCTTCGACGCCTTGCATAAACAGAACTGGTACAAAAATAGCGACTGTAGTGGCTGTGGAAGCCCAAAGCGCACTGCTGACCTGAGCTGTGCCTTTTTTTACAGCCTGCTGCAGTGCCAGCCCCTGCTGTAACAACCGCACTATGTTTTCCTGCACTATGATGGCAGCGTCCAACACCATACCTACCGCAAAAGCCAGACCAGCCAAAGACACTACATTCAGTGAACGGCCAAATAAATCCAGCGCCATAATGGACATCATTAACGAAACCGGAATAGTTAAACCAATCAGCAGCGTTGCTTGCCAGCCGCGTAAAAACAGGTAAAGAATAACCAGCGCCAGCACTATACCCAACACCAGATTGCCATTCACCAGCTCTATGGCTCTTTTGATGTGTACTGAAGCATCAAAACTCAGCACTATTTCAATGCCTTTATTTTTCAGCTCATGTTGATTTAAATCAGCGATTTCTCTATTCACATGGTCAAGAATTTCGACTGTATTGGAACCTGCTGCACGCTGTAACGTCAGATAATACGCAGGAAAACCATTACGTTTGGTAAAACCTGCCTGTTCGGCGTATTCAACCCGCACTTCGGCCACTTCATGCAAATACACTGGCCTGTCGTTCTGATAGGCCACCACCATTTGCTCGTAGTGGGCAGGCTCGTACTGGCCGACAAAACGCACAGTGTATTCACGCCGCCCCACTTCGGCAAAGCCCCCTGTCACATTACCGGCCCTGCCAATGCGGGAACTTAATTGATCAACAGACAACCCCATAGCCGCCAGCCGATAAGGGTCAAATACTATATGCAGCTCTTTTGCCCTGCGGCTGGCTAAATCAACCTGTGACACACCAGCTATGGCTTTTAATCTTGGATAAACCACATCATCAATCACAGGTTGCAAGGCGGTAAAGTCTGCATCAGCGTCTTCATTTAACTTACGGATCAACAAACTGGCGACAGGACCTGTACCACTGTTCAATGAGACAACTGGTTCAGCAGCTTCCCTTGGACGAGGCGGTGCCTGATTCAGCGCATTGATCACATTCAGCATGGCCTGCTGCATATCCTGCCCCACATCAAAGGTCAGGGTAATAAAACCAAAACCAGCACCAATAAAGCTGCTGCTTTCTGTTACACCAGGCACAGTGCGGAGCGCCGCTTCCTGCGGTTCAATAATAGTGGACTCCATTTCTTCAGGTGCTGCCGCACGCCAGCCATTCTGGATAAAAATTTGTGGTTGTTCTATGGAAGGCAAAAGCTGAACGGGCAATTTAGCCACTGCCAGCAAACCAAATAACACCATAATCAGGCTGACCACTACAATGGCCGCAGGATTTTTTATACTGGCTCGGGTTAAGTTCATTCCGCTGCTCTACTTTTTATGGATAAGATAGCAATTCACTAAAAGTCTAACAGTGTCATCAATGCACTCCAGCCTGCTGTGACCAGTGGTTGTGAATATAGGTTGAGGCTGTTTTTTTCCGGTTAATTCAGTTTTGGTAAAGCCCAACACCTTTAAACTGCTACGAAATGCAAAGATTTGTATCACCAGAAATAAGGAGATTTTTTATGTCTAAACCCCTGATATTGTGTCTGACCACCTGGTTAGTATTGGCAGCGTGCGGGCCTGCCCCCACGGAGCAGTCAGCAACAACACCTGCTGAACCAGCCAAAGCAGAAACTCTGGTCGATCAGCATAACAGCAAGAATTCTCTGGACTGGGCAGGAACATACAGAGGCGTAGTGCCTTGTGCCGACTGCGAAGGGATAGACACCCTGTTAACACTGAATATGGATAACAGCTATCTGCTCAGTACTACTTATCTGGGGAAAGAAGGCGATGCTATACAGCAACAAGGTACTTTTGAATGGGATGCTAAGGGTTCAGTGATTCAGTTGCTGGATCAGAAAGAAGGTCCGGCTTTGTACAAAGTGGGAGAAAATCAGCTGTTTCAACTGGATATGGCTGGTCAGGTCATCACTGGTGATTTAGCGGAAAATTACAAACTGAACAAGCAAGCTCAGCAAACGCAAGTCGAACTGACTGGAGTTCGCTGGAAACTTACCGAGTTAATGGGGCAAGCGGTTCAGGCGACAGAACCCGATATGACGCCTTATCTGGAGTTTACTGCAGATCACAGAGTCAGTGGTTTTGCAGGCTGTAACCAGTTTACCGGGGCTTACGAGACTGAAGGTTTACGCTTAGAGTTTAAACCCATGGCCACCACACAAAAAGCCTGTCTGAATGGCTCTGTAGAAGATCAATTTCTCAGTACCATTCAGGGCATAGACAATTACAGTCTGAGTGACTCAGGTTTGGCGTTTTATAAAGCCCGTACCGCAGCTTTGGCACGTTTTACTGCAGTACAAGCGCAGCCTTAAGCCCCATCGTCATACACTGAAGTTCAGCAGTACAAAAAGGCCATTGTGCTACCCCAAGGGGTTTGCGATGATGGCCTTTTGCTTTTTATGGATCTTTTATCTGATGCCTTACCAAGTCTTAACCCCAAAAGAAGCGGCATTATTCGCTGACAAATACAGCGATTTGTTTGGTGACCATAGCCAATTAACCACTGAGCTACTGAAAAACGATGGCCTGAATCAGGTGTTCAGGGTGAAAAATAACAGAGGCACCAGCCTTATTGTTAAACAGGCTTTGCCTGAACCTTCAGAGTTGACCCAACACTGGCTCGTCAGCTTAGACAGGGCCAAAATTGAAGCGGATCTATTAAAACACCATGCCAAAGTATGTCCGGATTATCTGGTAGAAGTCTTATTTTATGATGCAGAGCTGTGTGCATTACTACTGGAAGACTTATCTGATTGCATGAGTTTGAGAGATGCCATCAGGACAGGGCTATTCCCACAAGATATGGGACTGCATTTGGGCCGTTATCTGGCCAATACCAGTTTTTACAGTAGTGACTTTGTCTTAACAGGCCCGGTAAAAAAATCCAGACAGCTACAATTTAATAATCCGGAACTTTGTTTAGTGATTGAGGATTTGGTATTTACTGACCCTTATTGTAACCATGAGCGTAACAGCCTGAGTTTAGCGCAACAGCCACAAGTCCGGGACTTATGGCGTAATGAAGCTCTGCAAGCCGAAGTGGCCCGGCTAAAAGCAGGCTTTCTGGCCAAACCTCAGGCCTTGCTGCACGGAGATTTGCATTGTGGCAATGTGTTAGTCAATCATCAGCAGCATAAAATAATAGGCGCAGAATTCGGCTGCTATGGCCCCATAGGTTTTGATACCGGAACTTTTTTGGCCAGTGTTATTTTAAACCTGCTGACTCAGGAACAAACCGGAGCAAGCCCTCAGCGCCACTACTTATTAAGCCACATTGAGCTGTTCTGGCAAGAATTCTCCTCTGTGTTCAGTACTCTGATGCAAAAGCAAACCACAGATCAGAGCTTTCAGAATGAATCTTACCAGCACTGGTACCTGCAGCAATTGTGGCAGGATACCTTAGGCTACGCAGGTTGTGAGCTGATCCGCCGCACTATCGGCTGGGCAGCAGCAGAAGAATTAACACAGCTAAAAGACGGCCCCTTTAAACAGCAGGCTCAGCAGCAAATACTGGCCTTAGGTCAATCTTTAATCACAGAGCGTAAACAGATGACTTTGCAGGATTTATTATCAAACATTATGGAATAAACCGGAACTCTGGTCACCGAAAACCTAAAGCTCCTGTCCATACTGAAGCGGCTTCGCTGACCTGTGCAACTGACGGAACTCGCAGCTGATATCAGTCAGTTGACCTTGCTGCAGCAACAGGATCCGATCTGCAGTTAAAATACTGTCAGGCCTGTGCGCTACTATAATGCGGGCTATCTGTAGCTGTCGGATAGCCTGATTAACCCTGACTTCCAGCGCCAGATCCAGATGACTGGTCGCTTCGTCCAACAGCAATACCCTGGGCTTGTGGTATAAAGCTCTGGCGATCAGTAAACGTTGTTTTTGTCCGCCGGACAAGGCCGACCCCATATCTCCAATTAAGGTGTTGTAGCCCATAGGCATAGCAATAATATCCTGGTGGATGGCTGCAAGTTCTGCACAATGCATCAGATGTTGCACATCAGGTTTAGGGCTAAAAAAGCTGATATTGTCCATCACAGAACCGGATAACAACTGATCATTTTGCATCACTGCAGCAATCTGACTGCGATAATGCTGCAAACCAAAGCTGCTCAGTTCCATACCATCGATCAGTACTTTGCCTTGTTGTGCTGTTGCCAGTCCAAGCACAATTTTTAACAGGCTGGTTTTGCCACAACCGGATGGTCCTACAATAGCCACGCTTTCGCCGGGAGATAATCTGAAACTCAGTTGATGAAACAGCCAGGGGTCTTGTGCTGTCTGCTGAAAGTGCAGATCACGTAATTCAATGTGACCTTGCAGCTGTAAATAAGTCTGACGTTCTCCTAAGTTCTCTGTATCGGTCAGAGCAATATCCGCCAGACGTTGCAGATGTAGTTCAAGCATGCGGAATTCAATCCAATGATCAATAAAGGCGGCAGCTCTTTGGGTAAACTGGCTTTTGTAACTGGCAAAAGCAAATAACATTCCGACACTAAAGGCATTATCTATTACGGCCAAAGCCGCCAGATAAATCACTACTATATGCTCAATACCAAATAACAGTTGATGCACAGCCTGCAATGATAAGTGCCAGCGTCCCAGCCTGAACTGTTGATCCACAGCATCTGAGTACTGATTTTGCCACAGGCTTAACCTTTGGCTTTGTTTTGAGAACAACTGCAAACATTGGATGGCACGAACACTTTCCATAAAACCGGATTGCTCTTTAGCCTGAGCCACTATGCCTTGTTCAGTACATTGCTTTAATGGTGAGTAAAAAATATATCGCAGCAGCGCGTAAAGCAGTACAGCGGCCAGCACAACAGCAGCTAACACCGGATGATAAACAAATAACAGTACCAGCACAGTACAAGCCATAAGACCATCGATCAGCGCCTCAATCAGGCTATTAGTCAACAAGTCCCGCAATTGCTGCAAAGAACCAAAACGCGACACTATATCGCCCATATGGCGTTTCTCAAAAAAACTCATAGGCAAATGCAATAAGTGCCGGAACAGATTCGTAGCCAACTGCAGATTTAGTACCGACCCTAAATGCAGCACCAGCCAGCTACGCAGAATATTGGTCAGAATTTGCAACAACAGCAATAAGGCAAAACCTATAGCCAGCACATGCAATAAATCCAGGTCTCTGCTTACCAGCACTTCATCCACTACCAATTGCATGTAATAAGGTGCCACCAGCAAGAAAAACTGCAGCACCAGCGACATCAGGAGTATTCTGAATAAGGCAGACCATAAACCTGAAGCCGAAGACCAAAACTGCCGCACACTCAACTTTTGTCGTTGATCTTGTTTTTTAAACTCAGTGGTAGGACTCAGCTCGAGGGCAATACCGGTAAAACACTGATCAACGTCGGCAAAGCCCAGTTCTCTTTTGCCAAAAGCGGGGTCATGGATCTGAATTTTTTGCCCTTTCACTTTGACCAGCACAACAAAGTGGCTCATTTGCCAATGCAAAATACAGGGTAACTTCAACTGCGCCAGCTCTTCAGGCTCCAGTCGTAAAGCACGGCCCGCCAGCCCCAGATTGTCAGCTAGTTGCATCAGATGTTGCAGAGTTAAGCCTTTAAGCGACAAAGGATAACGTTGACGCAAACTGGCCATATCGGTTTTATAGCCATAAGCACCAGCTACCATAGCCAGGCAGGCTAATCCGCATTCAGCAGCTTCGGATTGGTAGATAGTTTGCATCGCAGCATTCCCGCTTATACAAAATAAACCGGACCCAGCAGCCCGGTGATCCACAACAGGTAACTGATCCACAGCAACAATGCCTGAATAACGTCCAGTTCAAACCTGAGTTGCAACAGCTGCTTAAGTGACGAAACCGGAGCGTCCATCAAATCACTGTGAAAATAGCTGGTGGTAAAAAACAGCAGCATTCCGCTCCACAACAAAAAGCCCCACAGATCATCAACAAAAATTGAATGAACAAATCCAAGCATGGAGACAAACACAAAAAGGCTCAGCCCCTGCCGTCCGCTAATCCTTTTCATTGGTCAGGACCTTCAGCTTTGTGAGCTTGGCACCAACAGACAAGGGAGTAATATGAAAATCCAGTCATAGGTTTAATTACGCGATGCAGCAAAAACTCAAATGCTGTTAATGTGGCTTTCATAAGAAGAGTCAGCGGCAATATCGCAACAAGGGTTGCTGCTGAACCTAAACGCTTAAAACCTGATCCAAAAGCACACTTTAACAACAAGTCTTTTTGCAATTTTGATTGGAAAAGATTCCTTTCATCTACAGACATATTTATCACCTCGCGTGGAAAGGCAGAATGCATATCACCAGTAGTGGTGGTGGCTGTAAGCCAATCAGCTTGAGACAAAATTTAGAATATGAGTTTAGATACGATAACTACTTATAGCAGCTACATATACTTACACACTTAGCCAGTAAACCAAACCTGCCCAATAAAGCCTATGAGCCATAACAGCCCTCCCATTTTCAATCCTATTGCAGAATAAATATCGATAGGAACAGCAATTTTATTTAGATCGCTTATTCGCTCTATCTTTGAGTTCAAAAAGTCGATATCCACTGGAAAGAAAAAGAATATAAACATCAATCCCATCCAAGTTAAAAACCCCCATAGATCGTTATTACTTATTCCTTGTATAGCAATTAATAAAGAACAAACTGCCAGTATGATTAGAACTTGCCTCATCATTTTGTTTGCTGAATCATTTTTCATAACAATCTCCTTTTATGTAAAGAGGCTTCAAAGTGAAGCCTCTTTATAAAACGACCTCTCATTGTAAAAAGTTAGCAATGTGGGATTGAATACGAGTGTTGCTATTCAACCAAGACCCGATAGCCCAACCAGCGCTGAAAGCGCCACCCAAAGCCCCCCAACCAGCGAAGGTAGTCAATGCCAATCTTGCAGACATACCTGGCCAAATTTGATTTGGAGGTCTAAAGCCACCGCTAACCACACTTACTTGCTCAACTGTTAACTCTTTCATTTTTGATCTCCTTTCATAGGTTAAACTCAGGTCTCACCTGAGCCATCATTCTGTGTATCTGTTGCTACACAGCCTGATTCAAATCTGAAAACGCCCTCTTAGGCTCACTAAAGGTTCCAGCAGCCAGCTCAGCACCGATCTTTGTTCCAGCACTATGTCTGCACTTAACAACATGCCGGCCTGCAGCGGCATTTGCTCACCATAAGCTTCTATAAATTGCTGATTTAGCTGCACTTGCACCTGATACACAGGTTCCTGAATTTGCACTGGGCTGTCGGGGTCTTGCGCCATTAATACAGCTTTTGAAAGCTGGCTGATTTCCCCCTGATACAAACCAAAGCGCTGGTAAGGAAAAGCATCAAAACGCAGCCAGGTGGTCTGGCCCGGCTGAATAAAACCAAAAGCCCGGGTTGGAACTAATAATTGAGCGTATAAAAATCCTGATTCAGGCAGCAATTGCATCAACACCTGGCTGCTTTGCAGATGCTGGCCTGTGCTCACCACTAAATTTGTCACTCTGCCTGCAACCGGAGCTGTCAGCACCACCTCTTTACGAGCCAGCAGTTCAGTTTTTTGTTGCTCAAAACTAAGCCGCTCGGCCTGTAATTGCTGCAGCTGACGTTGTTGTTCAAGGGGTAACGCCTGAAGTTGATTTTCCCACTGGATCTGTTGCTGCCGGATGGATTGAGCCAGAGTTTGCACCTCAGCCAACTGCTGCTGCAACATCAGGTGCTGATCTTGCTGCTGCTCCAATTGTAGTTTTGGCACATGGCCTTTGAGTGCCAATTCTTGCTGAGACAACAGGCGTTGATTCTGTATATCAATACGCTGAGACAAGAGCTGCTGCTGGCGTTGGTTCTCTGCCAGTTGCAGTTTGATATTAGTAATTTGCGCTGACAATTGTTCACTCTGCTGAGCAAAACTCTGTAAAAGTTCATGCTGTTTCTGAGTATTTAATGCCAATTGAAGTGCAAGGCTGCTTTGCAGGTGATCGGTCAGACTTTCACCTGCAGCAAGATATTCGTCACTGCTGAGTAAGGCCAGCTTTTGGCCAGCCTGAACCAAAGTGCCGTCCTGAATATAAAGCTGTTTAAGCACAGCAGGACGCTGGCTATGGATACGAACAACGCCGCTGGATGGTTTCAGGTAACCTGACACTGTTTCTTTACGGGAAAAACTGGCCTGATGCAGAAGCAGCAGTAAACTGAAGAGGATGAAGACTAAACAAAAGCACAAGACTGAACTGCTGACGGGCTGAACAATGCTCACCTGCCCTTCCAGTCGTTGTTGTTGTGCCTGCAATGCTTTAGGTCTGAATAAACTCTGCTCTGTCGTCATAGTGAAACTCCATGCAGTTTTGTACACTGCAAAAAGACTTTCCACTTTGTGCCGACAGGCATACACCCGGCACACTTAAAAAAGTTGTTGCTGAAGTAACAACAAGTGTAGCTCAAACATAAAAACACACAAACCATTAACAATAAAAAAACAAAATGGCGCAGCTCTATGTCCAATCGAACGACAGAACACAGTACAACAGCCTTAGAACTGCTTTGGGTTCAACGGGCATGGAAAGCAGGAAAACATAATGCTTTTACAGACTTATGTTACTTCCGCCAACGTTATTATCTGGTGTTCCGTCAGGCATCCACGCATCACTCCAAAGATGGGGTGCTGAGGATCATGAGTTCAGTGCAGGGTAAAAAGTGGCGCACTGTGGCTGTGCTGCACAACCCTGTTGCTGATTTAAGAGATGGTAAATTGTTTATCACGCCAGGCGGGAAAATACAGCTACTGGCTGCTGCGGCTTTTCACGACAAAACAAAGCAGGCCTATCAATCTTATCTATGGTCTTCCACTGATGGTAAAAACTGGTCTGAACCTCAGGCTGTGGGTGAAGCTGATTATTGGTTATGGCGTTTAAGCTGGCTAGGCGATCAGGCTTATGCTGTGGCTTATAAATGTGGTGCCGATCGGCATATTCGTTTGTACCAGCAAACTGCTGCAGGCCAGTTTGACGTTGCGACTCCCAGCATCTATTCGGAAGGTTATGCCAATGAAGCCGCTTTGTTGTTTGATCATAAAGATACCGCATGGTGCTTATTGCGCAAAGATCCAGACCATGGTCAATTGGGTTACGCCACTCCTCCCTACGATCACTGGACCTGGCAGGATATTGGCTGTCGTATTGGAGGCCCACAAGCCATATTCACACCATCAGGGCAAATGCTGGCGGTAGTGAGGCTTTATGATCAAAAAGTACGCACCAGCCTGGTTTCATTGGATCAACACACAGGCAAGCTGACCGAGATATTGGCTTTACCTTCAGGCGGAGATTGCAGTTACGCCGGTATGGTCTTGCAACAGAACAAATTGCTAATCAGCTATTACTCCTCTCATCAGGGCCGCAGCTCCATTTATACCGCACTGGTGAGCGTCGATACCTGAGGGGTTCTAACCTGCGACAGCCAGAATCAGCTTCACTTCAGTAGGTATTGCTTATATAAACTTCAGAGAAGCTGGTGATATTAGCTCTTTTATCCACCAAATCGGCAAAAGTAGCTGCAAAATGCTATAGTAGCCACAGGTTATCAAAGCAAACACTGTGGTCACTCCAGAGTTTGTAGGGTTCGCTTTGATAATAGAATCGCAGGACGCACCAGAATATATAACAGCCTAAAAAATAAGGTAAAAAATTGATGAAAACATGCAAAAAGTCTGTTCTGGCATTGAGCATTCAGGCCAGTCTGCTCGCTGCAGCCATGGGTCTTTCTCCTGCTGTATTAGCGCAGGAAAGTGACAAAGACCAGGCTGCTGAAGAGACAAAACTGGAACGCATTATGGTGACTGCACAAAAACGTGTGCAAAGTACCCAGGAAGTTCCTATCTCTATTGCAACCTTAAGCGGTGAAAAATTCGACGCTTTATTTGCAGGTGGCGAGGATATCCAGGCTTTATCTGGCAAAATTCCGGGTTTATACGCTGAATCATCAAACGGCCGTGCTGCACCACGTTTTTATATTCGTGGTTTAGGCAACACAGACTTTGATCTGGCCGCATCTCAGCCAGTTTCTGTGATTATGGATGAGGTGGTGATGGAAAACGTGATCCTCAAAAGCTTCCCGTTATTTGACGTGGCGCAAGCAGAAGTGATCCGTGGCCCACAAGGTACCTTGTTTGGCCGCAACACCACTGCAGGTATAGTTAAATTTACTTCTGTAAAGCCAACTCAGGACTTTGAAGCCTACACCAAAGCAACGGTAGGCAGCTTCGGAACCATTAATGTGGAAGGCGCAGTTGGCGGTGGTTTAACTGACGAATTATCAGCCCGTATCTCTTTGATGAACCAGAACCGTGATGACTATGTCGATAACGGTTTTACCGGTGAAAAAGATTTCACCGGTGGTCATGACGAAAAAGCAGGTCGCCTGCAGTTTTTATACGACACAGACAGTTTCTCCGCTTTGTTCAATGTGCATGGCCGCAAACTGGATGGCACCTCCTCTTTATTCAGAGCCAACGTATTAACAGCGGGAAGCAACAAGCTGAACGAAAATTATGACCGCGATACGGTTTATTACGACGATGGTGACGGCAACTTCCAAAAATATGACAACTTCGGTGCTTCGTTAACACTGGAGTTTGAGCTGGATGGTATGACGTTCACTTCGATCACTGCTCAGGAAAATGCTGACGGTAACGGCAAGGGCGATATCGATGGCGGTGTCCGCATTGATGTTGATTTTGACGGTACTCCGGAAGAAATGGGACCAGGTTTTATTCCTTTTGGCGCAGTGACTGAAGATCAGTTAAACGACTTAAAACAGTTTACCCAGGAAATCCGTTTGGCCAGCGACACCAATGAAGCATTAGAATGGCAAGTGGGTGCTTTCTACTTTGATTCCTCTTTTGGCGTCACCAGTATTGATGGCTTTTTTGGTAAAACAGATGTTTACCATGAAAATACCAGTTGGGCAGTATTTGGACAGACGACTTACAACTTGACTGACCGTTTGGATGTGACAGCAGGCATTCGCTACACTTACGATGAAAAATCCTTTTGGGTAGGTGAGCAAAATATAGGCAGCCCTGGTTTGGCCGACGGTTTCCCATTTGTACAGGATTATGACCCAATCAATGTGGATGATGGCCAGGTGAGCTGGGAATTAAGCAGCAACTACCGCTTAACCGACAAAACCAGCCTTTATGGTCGTTTAGCCAATGGTTTCCGCGCCCAGTCTATTCAGGGCCGAGACGTTGCTTTTGAAGCCCCTCCTTCAGTAGCAGAATCTGAAACCATCACTTCTGTTGAAGTGGGTGCAAAATCGGATCTGCTGGATGATTCTTTGCGTCTGAACGGTGCTTTGTTTTATTACAACATTGACGATATTCAGTTATCCGCTATAGGTGGTGCCACTCAGGGTAACCAGTTGATCAACGCTGACAGAGGCGTAGGTTATGGTTTCGAAGTGGACGCTGAATGGCGTGCAACCAAAAGTCTGGTGCTGGGTGGTGGTTTCAGCTACAACAAAACAGAACTGAAAGATCAAAACTTATTGGTTGCACCTTGTGGCTCACAAGCCTGTACACCCACAGATCGGCCTAACGGCGCTGGCTTAGTTTTTATTGATGGTAACCCATTCCCACAAGCTCCTGAAACCATTCTAACCCTGAATGCCCGTTACGATATTCCGGTCAGCACAGGTGAGATTTATCTTTATGGTGACGTAGCACGTCAGGGTAAAACAAACCTGTTCCTGTACGAATCTATGGAATACCACACGAACGGTAATTTTGAGGCTGGCTTACGTATTGGTTATCTGAACTTTGATAACGACTACGAAGTGGCTTTATTTGGCCGTAACATCACGGACGAAGATAACTTAAAAGGTGCGATAGACTTCAACAACCTGACAGGTTTTGTCAACGAACCTCGTATTATTGGTGTTGAGTTTAAGAAAAGCTTTTTCTAAGTTTTAACTCTTGAAGCAAAAAAGGGCTCAGTACTTTGAGCCCTTTTTTTATAAACACAAGATCACCTGCTTAACCCGAGTTACGCATCCCGGCTGCAATACCTGCGATAGTCACCATCAAAGCACGTTTAATGCTGTCATTGACCGTTTGTGGCTCATGCCTGACTCTATTTAACAATTCCACCTGCAATATATGCAAGGGGTCTACATAGGTATTACGCAGCATAATGGACTCGCGGATCCAGGCTTCTTTCGCCATCAGCGTATCGCTTTGGATCAGCTTCAACAGCAAGGCTGTATCTGCGGCCAGTTGATCACGTAATTGCTGTCCTAAAGGCAACAAAGCCTCTGGCACCAGCTTTTCATCATAGTAGGCTGCTATTTCAGCATCGGCCTTTAAATACACCATTTCCAGCATCGACAAGCGGGTCGCGAAAAACGGCCACTTCGCCCGCATTTGCGCCAGCAGTTCTGTTTTGCCCTGTTCCACAACAACAGCCAAAGCGCTGCCAGCACCTAACCAGGCTGGTAACATCAACCGGTTTTGTGACCAGGCAAAAATCCACGGAATAGCACGTAAACTCTCAACCCCACCATTTGGATTACGTTTTGGCGGACGGCTGCCCAGCGGTAACTGCCCCAGTTCAAGCTCAGGAGTAGCAGCGCGGAAATAAGGCACAAAATCAGGATGATGCCGAACGACAGCCCTATACGCTTCACAGGAAACTGTAGCCAGTTGCTGCATGAGTTCACGCCAGCTTTGTTCCGGCACGGGCGGTGGCAACAACACACCTTCTAATACAGCACTGGCATACAAGGCCAGACTACGCTTTGCTAAACCAGTTAAACCAAATTTAAAGCGGATCATCTCACCTTGTTCTGTCACCCGCAAACCACCAGCAAGCGACCCTGGCGGCTGAGATAAAATAGCAGCATGAGCAGGACCACCACCACGGCCTATAGTACCGCCACGACCGTGGAATAGCGTTAGTTGTACTTTAGCTTGCTGGCAAATAGCCACTAAAGCTTCCTGTGCACTGTACTGAGCCCAGGCCGCAGCAAAAGCACCTGCATCTTTGGCAGAATCCGAATAACCTATCATCACTTCCTGACGGCCATTGATATAACCCCTGTACCAATCGATGGCCAACAGCTTGCTGATACATTCCGGTGCGTTGGTTAAATCGGCCAGGGTTTCAAACAAAGGTGCAACTGGCATAGGGAAGCTAATACCAGCGTCTTTCAGCAATAACTGCACGGCCAGCACATCAGAGGGTTTGCCTGCCATTGAAATCACATAAGTGGATAAAGCTTCAGCGCCATGACGAGCCACTATGTCGCAGGTATCCAGCACTTCTTTCACTTCAGGGCTGGGTTGCCAATTACGCGGGAATAAAGGCCTTTTGCTGCTCAGTTCATTCAATAAAAAGGCCTGGCGGGCGGGTTCATCCCAATCGGCATAATCACCTATCCCCAGATAACGGGTAAATTCGCTGAACACAGCAGTATGGCGGCCCGATTCCTGCCGCACATCCAGCTTCAGCAAAGTTAAGCCAAAAGCATAAGCACGACGGATGGTATCTTTCAGCAAACCTTCCGCCACCACCTGCATTTTACAGTCGAGTAAGGACTGATAACACAGCAGCAAAGGTTCCAGCAGTTGCTCATTGTGCCAAATCAGATCCTCAGGCCGTTGTAATCTGTCGTGTTTTAAGGCTTCGGTCAGCCAGTCTCTGGTGTGCAACAACTTATGGCGGAAGTCTTTCAGTAATTTACGGTAAGGCTCTGATGCCTCTCCAACTACTGCACGCAGGGCATCATTGACCTGATCCATCGACAGTTCGTTGGCCAGTACATCCAGATCACGACAGAATAAATCTGCTGCTTTCCAGCGACTTAACAGCAAAACCTGACGAGTGACTTTGGCAGTCACAAAAGGATTACCGTCTCTGTCGCCTCCCATCCAGGATGAAAAACGAATAGGTGTGGCATCTAAAGCCAGACCATGGCCCAACACAGGGATCAGTGCCGTATCAAGTTCACGGATAAATTCAGGCACTGCGTCCCAAAGTGAAGTTTCAATGACGGCAAAACCAGATTTAGCTTCATCCACTGGTGTAGGCCGCTGTTCACGAATTTCATTGGTATGCCAGGCTTGAGTGATCAGCTGATATAAGCGGTTTTCTGTTTTTTGCTGCTGTGTTGGTAATAAATCCTGCTCCAGCTCTGCTAAGCAGGCGGCTATTTCCGTGAGTTTATGAATAAGGGTACGGCGGGTGACTTCAGTTGGGTGTGCAGTCAGCACCAGCTCTATGGATAAATCAGCAACGGCCTGTTCAATCTTCGCCTGGCTGACCTCTTTGTCCTGCAAGAGTTGCAGTAATTCGGCCACTGGTTCTGGTTTTTCAATAGAAGCCCGGCCTGCTTTGCTGATGGTATGGTGCTGCTCAGCTAAATTGGCCAGATTCAAAAACTGAGCAAAAGCACGGGCTACCGGCAGAATTTCCTGATCGGTTAAACTGGCCAGCACTTGTTTTAATTGCTGATCCTGCAGTTCTGTGCCTTGCCTCGCTTCTTTGGCTAAAGCCCGAATCTGTTCAATACGTTCTAAAACTGCATCACCTAACTGATTGCGTATGGTGTCACCCAGCTGGGTGCCCAACAATCCGACATTTGCCCTCAAGGCAGCATATTGCGACATCACCCACTCTCCTCGTTGCACTATCTGCAGTTTGTTCTGCACTTTCTATACCCTTCGTACTTGAAGCTGCAGCTTTGTTGACTGCATGCTCTCGCCCCAGTCACATAGGTTAACTATGCTCCTGGGGTCTCACGCATTTGTCGCCTCTCTGCAACTCCAATTACTTTGGGTAGATATGTAGTCTTCTGATCCACCCTAACGGGTATTTGTTTGGTGCTCAAGCCTGACAGATTACAAAACGACCAACAAAATAGAAAGCCAGAAGTTTAGAAGTCTAAAATATTTATGCAAAACTCTGTCACAAACTGCAAAGCCCAGGGTACCTGGTAGAAGTGCTGCATAAATACGCAGCTTTACTACACTTCAGGAGTGACCCTTATGTTTAAAAAGTACCTGTTTATTCTGCTGTGTTCCACTGCATTTATAGTCACAAGTCAAAGCCTTAACGCTGATGAAATGCCTGAGCCAGGCTTTCAGGTGCAGGTAGAAGGCCAGGGCAAGGCTATTATTCTGATCCCTGGTCTGATGTCTGATCAGCGGGTATGGCAGCAACTGGTTACAGAGCTAAAAGCGGATCACCAGTTACATCAAATCAACCTCGCAGGTTTTGCCGGAACTAAGGCTTTGACCAGCCCCCTGAAACTAACACAAGTGACTCAGCAACTGGCTGCTTATATTCAGCAGCATCAGTTACAAAAACCTGTATTAATTGGCCATAGCATGGGAGCCTTTTTGGCCTTTCAACTCGCCAGCTCCTCCCCACAACTGACCGGAAAAATTATAGCTGTAGATGGACTGCCTTATCTGGCACCGGTATTTAGCCGCGACAGCAACACCACTGTGGCTCAAATGGTCCCGCAGGCAAAAATGATGCAGCAGTATTATCAGCAAATGACGGCGGCCCAACTGGCTGAAAGCACCAAACAAGGTATGGCAGTTCAGGTCAGCAGTACAGAACATGCCACACTAATCACAGAAATGGCGGGCCAGTCCGATCCAGACACAGTAGGTGCGGTCATAGCAGAACTGCTCACCACAGATTTACGCGACGAAGTGCATAAAATTCAACAACCTGTGTTGCTGTTAGGAGCTGGTGGAGCTTTGCCTTCGGACGCTATGCACCCTGCGGTTCAGGCTTTATATCAACAACAAATTAACACTATTCCTCAAGCGAAGCTGGACTTTAACTGGCAGGCACGGCATTTTATTATGTGGGATCAGCCGGAGTGGCTGTTAGCGCAAATCACTGATTTTATAAAGGAATAATAAAAAATGTTAACTACAGTGGAACAGAAATTATTACCTGATGTGATTGCAGCCACAGCAGGCGATCACATCGCCTTTGAACGCCTGATCAGTCAGTGCCGTCATACGGTCACAGGCATAGCTTTGGCGATAGTAAAAGATTTAGATGCCAGCGAAGAAGTAGCGCAAGAGGTGTTTATTTATATCTGGCATCAGTTAGCAACGCTGCGTGAACCCGCCAGCTTTTTGCCTTGGGTTCGCCAAATGACCAGACACCGCAGTTACAACTACCTGCGGGATAACAAAGTAAAACAAAAAGTGTTAGGTGACGAAGCGGAAAGCCTGTTGGAAAACTTCGCCGACCCGGCCGCTTCAATGCAAGAGCTGCTGGAGCGTGAACAGCAGCAAATTATTATGTTGGACTTTATCAGTCAGTTACCGGAAGACAGCCGGGAAATCGTTTTATTGTATTACCGTGAAGAACAATCCAGTCAACAAGTGGCTGATTTATTGGGGTTAAGTGACGCCAATGTGCGGAAAAAACTCTCCAGAGTACGCGAGCAATTAAAAGACAGCTTGTTAGCCCGCTATGGTCAGTTGGTGCTCAGCACTGCACCGGGCTTAGGCTTCAGCACTATGATAGCCGCAGCTTTGACCAGCCTTGCACCTCCTGCAGCAGCGACCTCTGTCTCTGTTGCCGCACAACAAAGTGGCTGGCTGGCCAAAATTGCAGTGCTGCTGGGTGGCGCTATGTTAGGTGCTTTGGCCGCAGTGGCTGGAGTAGTGTTTGGTATGAGAGCTGTACTTAACAAAGCGGACAACGAGGATGAAAAAACTGCATTAAAAGCGTTGCGGAACAAAACCATTGTTTGGGTATTGTTATCAGGACTGCTACTAACAGCGGCTTACGAGCTGACCAGCGGAGCCTGGGCTCCGGTCTCCGCTTTTGTGCTGTTGATAGCCGGATTGATCTATAGCCAACTGCGTTTACAGCAGATCATCAACCCACGGCTGCAGCGGCAATACCCAGACGCAGCAGAGCATGCCAGAGTAAAGCGAAAAAATGCACTTTGGTGTGTACTGGGTATGACTGCAGGTTTTAGTGCAGGTTTATTTGGTTTGATTTATGGGCTGATGCAAAGCGGCCGCTGGCACTGGTGATCACCAGCGCCAGAATTTAAATCTTTTTGGTTCAGCCTGCACCAACGGCACTGCGTCCGCAGGTTCGGGTGCATACAATGCAGAAAGATCCACATCCACTGTACCTTGCGCTTGCCATGGATGCTGTGGCTGACGTTTTTTTTGTTTCGCAGCTGAAGCCTGAACTTCTGTTTCTCCCGCCAGGCGAAACGCATAAGATGCAATAGGAGGTCCTATGGTTTCAAACACAGTCACAGCCCCCAACACTATAGCGCTGATCACAGCAGCATGTTCAGGCACTAATTGACCGGAGCTTTGCACTAAACCTATGGCAAGCCCCGCCATCGGAATAAGTAATAAACCGGAAGACGCTCCGGTTCGTACTGTTTGACCTAATAATACGGAACTGACACTGACCCCAAACCATTTGGCAGCACACCGCACCGCAACCAGCGCCATAATGACAGGAGCAAAGGCTACCAATTCAGCAAAATGCAAATTGGCACCAGCAAACACAAACAATACAATAAAAAATAACTCGAAGGCGCTGCCAAATTCCAGCGCTGAGACCACTTCATCACGTTCCATACTGCGCACTATGATCCCCACGACTAAAGGTGCAAAAAGCGCAGATAGTTTTAATTGTTGCGCCAACCCCAGACACAACATCAAAGCCCCTACGACCAGAGCCATTTTGTATTGGGCGGCCGTTTGAGTCCTGCTGGTTAAAAAATGCAGACCGTAAGCAATAACCCCACCAAACAAAGCCGAACCCAACAATAAGTACAAAGGCTGCAGCAGAATTTGTTGCCAGCTGGCGTCCTGCTCCGCCAATAACACTGGCACTACAAAAGCAAAAGCAAGGAAAGACAGCAGATTATTCAATGCAACTAAAGACTTAGCTGTTTCAGTCACAGGCCCTTTGGCTCCAACTTCATGAGCCACGTGCAATAATACGGCAGGGGAAGACGACACTAAAATGGCGGCAATTAAAGCGGCCAGCGCTAATGGGATTTGGAACAACCACAAGACGGTAAACACAGCACTGAAGGTTAAACTACTTTCTACCAGAGCAATCACCACCAAACGCGGTGACTGGCGTAAAAAACGCAAATTCAGTGAAGAACCCAGCCGGTATAAAATCAATGCCAGTGTAATGTCTATCAATATACGGGAGTCTTTTAATACTGACTCTGTCAGTAAACCTAAGCCGCTGGGCCCTACTAAAAAACCCACCAGCATAAAACCTGTGATACTTGGCAACCAGGAAATACGATGCGCCAGATAGCCACCTAAACTACCAATTAATAGCAGCAAGCCGAAAGAAGACAGTGGCGTAATAGTCAGTGGCCAGGCCGGTAAAAACTCCATCCAGAACTCTCCGTGGCAAAATAAAAAACCAAATCAGCCGATTAGCTTATCACAGCATTGTGACTACATTGAGTACTGATTTGGCCAAAAGCACCAAACTCAAGTTTAACTAAGGTATCAGCTGGTACCTGCATTACGCCAGCATAAGAGCCTGTGATCACCCATTGGCCTTGTTTTAAACCAATACCCTGTTGACTTAAATGGTTCACCAGCCAATACAAAGGCGATAACGGATCCAGATTTGGATGCTGAGCATCAAACTTCTGTTGCTGCCCCGAATACTCCAGCACCAGCTCAACTTTTTCCGGGAAAGTATTGTCAGCTAAAGCAGGGCCTATATACAAACCCTGATTAAATAAACCGGCTGCTAACTGATCCAGGAATTGTGCGCCCGTATCAGCTTTGTAAGGCCGGATAATCAGTTCAAGCGCCAGATGTGTGGCAGCAATGGCTGCTTTGATTTCCGCTTCGCTATAAGCTTCATTGCGGGCAGGTAAATCTGTCGCCAGCAAAAATGCCAGTTCAGGCTCAATACTATACGGATCGGATTGTTGTTCAAACTGACACAATTCCCCTTGCTGCAAGTTAGCTATAGGCGCCAGCACCCATTTATCCGGCCCTGGCAGACCGGCTTTCCAACCGACAACGGGCCAGTCCAACTCAATAAATAGCCATTGCTGTATAGCAAAAGCTTCAGCCAATGACGCAGGACGCAGTTCTGCCGGTAATAAAGGCGCAGCTTCACCACCGCGGCGATAATACGCCAGCCAGGCCGCAGCTTGTTGAATTTGTTCTGGAGTCACAACATAAGTCCTTCAAGCATTGATACACAACTTCCACAGATGTTTTGTACTTTAAGATGCCTGCGGCCGCAGTTCAATGGCAGAATGAAAGTTCGATTCCAGCCCCATCTCCTGCATCGGGCTGCTTTAAACAGAAAAAGCACCCGAAGGTGCTTTTGCTCACATACAACAGTATTAAATTTGCGACTGAATATAGTTAGGTAAACCAATCAGCTTGATCAGGCGCAACTGTTGTTCCAGCCAATGGGCGTGATCGTTTTCAGTGTCGTCCAGTAAGGTCATCAGTAAATCGCGGGTGACGTAGTCCTGCACTGACTCACACAAGGCTATGGTCTTTTTCAATAAGGCACCCACTGCATATTCAACATTTAAGTCATTCTGCAACATAGAAGGTACATCAGTGCCAACCTGCAAAGGATCACGTTTGGATAAATCCGGTGTGCCTTCTAAAAACAAAATACGTTCAATCAGTGCAGCAGCATGAGCTTTTTCATCCGTGACTTCGTGGTCGATACGCTCAAACAGTTTGTGTAATCCCCAATCGTGATACATACGGGAGTGGATAAAATACTGATCCATAGCGCTGAGTTCATTCGACAGCAGCTCGTTTAAAGCTGCAATAACCTGTGTATTACCTTTCATTCTTAGTCTCCCGAACCCATTTGGCTTTGCAGATAATTTTCCAGACCCACCAACGTAATTTGTTGCTGTTGAGTGTCTATCCAGTCCACATGTTCTTCTTCGTGCTCCAGAATTTCCTGCAGCAATTCACGGCTGATGTAATCCTGATGCTGTTCGCATAGTTTGATAGCGTCACGTAATAAAGGCAGCTGGTCGTACTGGAAATCCAGATCACACTGCAGCATTTCTTCGGTGTCTTCACCTATACGTAATTTGCCTAAAGCTTGCAGGTTAGGCAGGCCTTCAAGAAATAAAATACGCTCAATCAGCTCGTCAGCCTGCTTCATATCTTTGATCGATTTTTTATAACAAACCGAATTCAGCTGAGCCAAACCCCAGTTTTTATAAATACGGGCATGTAAAAAATACTGGTTAATGGACGTTAACTCAGAGGTCAACACCTCATTAAGTTTAGCGAGCACTAAAGGTTGGCCTTTCATAGCTGGTACCTGCAAATTCAAAAACTGTGCTTATTGTAGTCTAAAAACGAACAAACTCAATAAAAAACCAATAAAATCAATGAGATGCCATTGAGAATGGTTCGTTTTAGTGCCAGAGTTCTTGCTAAGCTTTTACAATGTTCAGCAAATCAGCAGTTTAGATCTTTTGCTAATCTAGTCTGCTGCGCCAGCCTTTCCATCGAGCCAGCTGCGCTTTTCAGCGTGATACTGCGTAACAGCGGTTAAATCAGATATACTCGGGCCACAGTAAGCAGCGGTTATAGTAAAACAGGCAGAATCGGTAGCATTTATGAGTCAGACAGAAAAGAAAAAATCATCAGGGTTTTTAGTAAACCTGCTTTTTAACATCGTTATCCCTACGCTGATTTTAAGTAAACTCAGTGAAGAACATCAGCTCGGCCCGGTTTGGGCTTTAGTGGTCGCTTTGGCTTTCCCCTTGAGTTTTGGTTTGTGGGAATTGCAGCAAAGCAAAAAGGTGAACTTCTTATCCGTGTTGGGTGTAGTCAGTGTGTTGTTAACAGGTGGCATCAGCTTATTACAGCTCGACCCAGCCTACATCGCGATAAAAGAAGCTGCTGTTCCAGGTTTAATTGCTTTGGCCGTTTTAATCAGTCAAGGCAGTAAATACCCGCTGGTACAAAAGATCCTGTTAAATGACGAGCTGATGGATTTAACCAAGCTGGAAGCCAGTTTAAAGGCGAATAATGCGGAAAAAATTTTCGCCGCTAAATTGCAAAACTGTGCTTATCTGGTCGCAAGCTCTTTTGTGGTGTCGTCGATTCTGAACTATGGTTTGGCCAAATATTTGCTGGTTAGTGCACCAGGCACAGCCGCCTTTAACGAAGAACTGGCAAAAATGACAGCTCTTAGTTTTCCGGTGATCGCCTTGCCTTGCACCATCATGCTGATGATTGCCATTTGGTATCTGTTCAGCCAAATTGGCAAAGTGACAGGCGAAAGCATCGAGTCTTTTTTACGCCAGTAGCAATTAAAAACATCAGGTGCTGTAATTACAGCGCCTGATGAAAACGCTCAAAGGCCGCAGTTAAATCCGCTATTAAATCTTCTGTATCTTCCAAGCCTATATGTAAACGAATTAAAGGCCCGCTGTACGACCAACTGCTGGCGGTTCTGAGTTTCTGAATACTTAAATTTGGAATAATCAGGCTTTCATAACCGCCCCATGAAAAGCCCATTTTAAAATGCGCCATGCCTTCAATAAAAGCAGCTACAGCTTTAGCATCCCCCTGCTTCAGCACAAATGAAAACAAACCATTACTGCCGCTAAAATCACGCTGGAAAATGTCATGCCCAGGGTTTTCAGGCAAAGCCGGATGGCGCACAGTTTCGACTTCAGGCCGTTGCTGTAACCAGTTCGCCACTTTTAACGCATTGGCTTCGTGCTGAGCTAAACGTACTTTTAAAGTCCGCAAACCCCGGCTGGCCAAATAAGCATCGTCAGCCGAAGCACAATAACCCATCAGATAACTATGCTCCCGCAGCTGCGGCCAGTGTTGTTCGTTGGCTGTGGCAATACCCAGCATCGCATCTGAATGCCCTACTATGTATTTAGTGGCGGATTGAATACAGACATCTACTCCGAGGCCATAGGCATCCAATAACAAAGGGCTGCCCCAGGTATTATCCAGCATCAGCACTATGTGATGTGCTTTCGCTACTGCGCTTATGGCAGGAATATCCTGTAGCTCCATGGTCAGCGAGCCTGGGGATTCTAAAAAAATCACTTTGGTATTGGTTTTGACCAAGGCGCTGATACCAGCTCCAATTAATGGATCGTAGTAAGTAGTTTCAATACCTAAACCTGCCAGTAACTTGTCGCAAATAGCACGGGTTGGCTCATAGGCCGTATCTACCATTAAGAGGTGATCGCCCTGCTTTAAAAAGCTCAGTAAGGCAGCGTTAATAGCAGCAGCACCACAAGGGTATAAAGCGCAGCCTGCCGAGCCTTCCAAATCACAGATGGCATCCTGCAGCGCAAAATGAGTGGCTGTGCCACGACGGCCATAATAAGGCACTCTGTCGCCTTTATGCACAGTGGCATGTTTTAATTCAGCCATAGTATCAAAGACTATAGTGGAAGCCCGTACCACAGGCGGGTTTACTGCAGAGCCTGTCCATGCTTTGCCACGACCAGCATGGATCAGTTGAGTTGCTTTTTTCATAAGGAACACCTTAGACATCCAGATGTCTGATAATCTACAGTTTTTTTCGGCTTAGCGCCAGCCGTTGATTTCTGCGTGAGTCAGCAGTTTCTCTAATTGAGGTTTGGCGAAGTAGTAGCCCTGATACCAATTGATACCAGCGTCGGCCAGATAATCCAGTTCAGCTTTACTCTCAACACCTTCAGCCAGCACTTTAGTGCCGAGTTCACCGCAAACAGTTAAAATGCCTTTCAGCACAGCTTGTTTGACGCTGTCCTGATCTATATCCCGTATTAAGCTCATATCCAGCTTTAATACCGCAGGCCGTAACGAGGTTAACCAGGCTAAGCCGGCATAACCTGAGCCAAAATCATCTATTGCTGTGATAAAACCGCGTTTGGCATAACTTTCGAAAATACGTTTCAGCTTGCCCTGATCGATAATCTGCTCGCCCTCTGTCACTTCAAACATAATTTGAGTGATATCAAAACCAAATAAATCGCCCGCTTCAATAGTGGCGCGGATACAGGTTTCAGGGTTATAAACAGCATTAGGTAAAAAGTTGATACTTAACAGCTTTTTCAAACCTAATTTAGAGGCAGTTTCAATGGCTTTGACCCTGCACGCCTGGTCAAAATAGTATTTGTTGTTGTCGTTAATTCGTTCAAAAACCCAGGCAGCGCCCTGTCCTTCTGGCCCGCGCACCAATGCTTCGTAGCCAATAATGTCTTGAACAGACCAGTCGATAATAGGTTGGAATGCCATGCGGATCTCAAAACCAAGTGACTGACCGCTTAAACAGTCCATACAACTTTGTTGTTTAATTTGTTCCGGAAACTCCATAAACCTCTCTCCATTATCACTGTTATGTACCACATTAGATAACGAAGTGCGTAAAACGCAAGTCAGCTGCGGCCAGATGAACAGAACAGCTGACGATATCAGAGTGGTCTTATCCGTCTTTTGCTTCGTATTGGTCAGAACCACAAAGCAGCACAGGCTGGTTTGCCTATGTCAGCCATGTATAATAACCCCATATCTAGCAGAGCCAGAGCCTTATGAAATACAAAGACCTGCGTGACTTTATCAGTCAGCTGGAGCAACGTGGATTGCTCAAACGAATTTCGATGGAAATCGACCCTTATCTGGAAATGACCGAAATTGCCGACCGCACCTTACGTGCCGGTGGCCCTGCTTTGTTATTTGAAAACCCTAAAGGTTTTAATGTTCCGGTACTGGCCAACTTATTCGGCACGCCAGAGCGGGTCGCTTTAGGTATGGGCCAGACTGATGTGGCGGCACTGCGTGAAGTTGGCAAGTTGCTGGCGTTTTTAAAAGAACCTGAACCACCAAAGGGCTTAAAAGACGCCTTCAGCAAGTTTTCTATCTTCAAACAAGTGCTGAATATGCCTGCCAAAGAAGTGAAACGTGCGCCTTGTCAGCAAGTGGTGCTCTCTGGCGATCAGGTGGATTTAACCAAAATACCGGTGATGACCTGCTGGCCAGGGGACGCTGCGCCTTTGATCACCTGGGGTTTAACTGTGACTAAAGGACCACATAAAGAGCGGCAAAATTTAGGTATTTACCGTCAGCAAGTGCTGGGTAAAAACAAAGTCATTATGCGCTGGTTATCGCATCGCGGTGGTGCTTTAGACTTTTTAGAATGGCAAAAAGCCAATCCGGGCCAACGTTTTCCGGTTGCTGTAGCTTTAGGTGCAGACCCCGCCACTATTTTAGGCGCTGTCACTCCTGTGCCTGATACCTTGTCTGAATACGCTTTTGCCGGTTTATTAAGGGGTGATAATACCGAAGTAACCCGCTGCATCAGCAACGATTTACAAGTGCCCGCCACAGCAGAATATGTATTGGAAGGTTATATAGAACCAGGCGAAATGGCACCTGAAGGTCCTTATGGCGATCACACTGGTTATTACAACGAAGTAGATTCCTTTCCAGTCTTTACTGTGACTCATATCACCCACAGAGAAAATCCGATTTACCACAGTACGTACACAGGCCGTCCACCAGATGAGCCAGCGATTTTAGGTGTAGCGCTGAATGAAGTTTTCGTGCCTATTTTGCAAAAACAATTTCCGGAAATTGTCGACTTTTATCTGCCGCCTGAAGGTTGTTCTTACCGTATGGCTGTAGTGACCATGAAAAAACAATACCCTGGTCATGCCAAACGCGTGATGATGGGTGTCTGGTCTTTCCTGCGGCAGTTTATGTACACCAAGTTTGTCATTGTTTGTGACGACGATATCAACGCCCGTGACTGGCAGGATGTAATTTGGGCTATTACCACCCGTATGGATCCGGCACGGGATACCACTTTAATTGAAAACACCCCCATAGATTATCTGGATTTTGCCTCGCCAGTGTCGGGTCTGGGCTCCAAAATGGGCTTAGACGCCACCAATAAATGGCCAGGCGAAACCACCCGTGAATGGGGTGAACCTATAGTGATGGACCCGGCAGTCAAAGCCAAAGTAGATACTATCTGGGCTGAACTAGGCATAATGCCTGCAGAACAAATAGTTGCTGCGCTAAAAGTGCCGGGCCAAAAATGAGCCATCAGGTGACAATACAACCCAGCGGCCTGAGTTTTCAGGTCCAGAGCAACGAAACTATTCTCGAAGCGGCTTTACGCCATGGCATCGACTTTCCGTTTCGTTGCAAGCAGGGGGTTTGTACTTCCTGTGTTTGCCGCTTGCGCTCTGGTACTGTGTCTTATCTGCCACCCGAACCTTTGTCTGATCTGGATAAAGAGCAAAAATTTACCTATTGTTGTCTGGCTTATGCCGAGTCAGATCTGACCTTACACCACCCTTTTATTCGTGGCTAAGCCGCAGGATTATTCATGACCAAAGTGATTTGTACCGTTGATAAAATTCACCCCTTAACTTCAGGTGTGCACCAGATACTGCTGACGCCACAACAAAAGGTTAAATTTAAACCTGGCCAATATTTGCAGCTGTGCTTAACAGATCAAGACAAAAGGCCTTTTTCTGTTGCTTCTATTCCGGTACAGGATCAACTGGAACTACATATTGGCGGTTCAGTCGCGGATCAATATTCAGGTCAGGCGTTAGCCCATTTGCAAAGCAATAATGAAGTGACGGTAGAAGTAGGTTTAGGTCAGGCATTCTGGCGTGAAGACAGCCACAACCCAATTTTATTGCTGGCCGGTGGCACAGGTTTTTCTTATATCTACAGCATAGCGCAGGCTATAGCGGCGGCAGGCGTGAAAAGACCGGTGTTTTTGTATTGGGGCGTACGTCACGAGGAAGCTTTGTACCATATGCCAGAATTACAACAATGGGCAGCTACTCATCATGATTACTGCTTGATGCCAGTAGTACAAAGTCCAACAGATAACTGGCAAGGCCGATCTGGTTTAGTGCATCAGGCCGTGCTGGAGGATTTTGTCTCTCTGGATGCCTACGATATTTATATTGCAGGCCCTTTCCCTATGGTGGGTGTAGTGCGGGATGCTTTCCTTGAACAAGGTGCCAAACGCGAACAAATGTTTGCTGACGCTTTTGCTTATATCTGAGTACCCCCTAAAAAGAAGGGCCGCTTTATTAAAGACGGCCCTTTTTTATTCGCTACTACGGAATTCTATTTTTTATATTTATTGAACCAGTAGGTGATGTAAGCAGGCTTAGCCATCATATTGCTGGGTCTGATATGAATACCATGCGAAGCACCCGGGATCCGTACCATAGCAGTTTCTATACCCCTTAATTGCAAGGCCTGATAAAACTGTTCAGTCTCAGAAATAGGGGTTCTGTGATCTGCTTCGCCCGTCATCAGCATAGTTGGGGTTTTGACATTACCGACGTAGCTGATAGGTGAATGTTTCAGGTAATGCTCTGGTTTCTCCCATGGCATACCAGGGAACCAGTACTGGCTAAAGTAGTTGTACATATCAGCATTCAGCACAAAACTAAACCAGTTAATCACAGGGTTTACTGCCACCGCAGCCTTAAATCTGTCGGTATGACCTACGATCCAACTGGTTAACAAACCGCCGCCACTGCCACCAGTGACAAACAGCTGATCCGGGTCGATAAAACCTTTAGCCACTGTAGCGTCCACCACATCCATCAAATCGTTATAGTCTTCACTTGGGAATTTATGATGGATCAGATTGGCGAATTCCATACCATAACTAGTGCTACCCCGGGGATTGGTATACAACACCACATAACCCTGAGCAGCCATCAACTGCAATTCCATCGCGAAGACAGCACCATAAGCGGTATGAGGGCCACCGTGAATTTCCAGTATTAAAGGGTACTTTTTGGTTTTATCGAAGTTCGGCGGCAATATCAGCCAGCTGTGTAACTTGCGCTGATCAACAGAAGAGGTTACCCAAAACTCTTCAACTTCTCCTATATCACGGGACAACTGCAAATCCTTATTCAGTTCGGTCAGCTGTTTCTTTTTACCACTCTGCCAGAAGCCGAGTTCAGCCGGCGCCTGAGCAGACATTTGAGTAAAGGCGATATCTCCATCATCAGAAACGCTAAAACTACCGCCTGTGTAAGGACGGCTATAGGAGCCACCACCGACCTGATCGACCAGCACTTTGCGTTTACCGTTCAGAGGTTGTAAGGCAATTTTTCCCTGAGCCTGATCGTCGTACTGAATATAAAGTGCATCGCTGTCACCATCCCAACTAAAGCTATCGATAGCACGATCTAAATCTGCAGTCAGGGCTTTAACTTCACCAGATTGCAGATTTTTGACATAAAGCTGATTAGCCTGATGGGCAAGCTTCTTATCGTCATAGCCAAGATAAGCCAGCCATTTGCCATCAGAAGATAAAGCGGGAGAGTGATCCGGGCCAAAACGATCGGTTACTTGAGTCAGGTTTTTATCGGCGATAGTCAGCTTATACACTTCACTATTCTGAGCCTGAGCTCTTTTGTCCGATTGACGATTGGCAGAAAAGTAAAACGCTTTGCTGTCGTTTTGCCAGCTGATGTCACCGCCATGATCAAAATCACCGCTGGTCATTTGAATAGGGGTGCCGCCATCAGCTGCCATCAGATAAATATGCCGATAACCTGCAGCTAAGTAGCCCCTGCCATCGGCTCTGTATTGCATAGTGTCTATATACACTGGCGCCTTAGCCCAATCATTTTTTTCAGGCTTGCCGGGCAAAGTCACAGGATTCACTGCTTTTTTCGGCGTAAACATCGAAAACACCAGCCATTTACCATCTGGTGACCAGCTTAAACCTGATGGTGTTGCTGGCAGATGGCTGATTTGACCACTTTGACCATTGTCCATCCAGCGGATATGGATCTGAGGTTTACCCGAAGCAGATGAAATAAAAGCCAGCTTTTTGCCGTCTTCTGACCATAATGGCGAGCTGATGTCCGCTTGTTCTGATACTAAAGGCCGTAGCTGGCCTGTTTTAGTATCGCTGAGCCATAAAGATCCAATGCGCTTGTCCTGCACCTGATCAAAACGGTTACGCACAAAAACAACCTGATCACCATCACTGCTGATCTGCGGTTCTGATACAAACTCTAACTGGAATACATCTTCATACTGCAATGGTTGTTGTGCCGCCATTACGCTCAGACTGATGCCTGAAATCGCTGCAAAAACAGCAGTTTTAATAAATAAATGCACCTGGACCTCGTTATTCTGATTATGGGTTGTGCAGATACTAGGTTGGGTTTGATTGTTATTGCCAGAGGGATGCGGCTAATGGGGGGATTTTGGGGATGGGGATTGGTGGAATTAACTGCAGGGGCGTTCTTTGTATGGGTATTCCGTTAAACGTGGGGTGTAATCGGCTGTAGGGGCGCCCCTTGCGGGCGCCCGTCTTTGGTTTTTGCCTGAGAGTTGAGCGGATTTTGTTCTTAATTCAAGCGGAACGGCTCTGTGTTTTGGAGCGGTGAACTACATTAACAGCGGATTTGCTTTGAATTCGGGTGCGGTGAACTACATGTGAGGCGGCAGCGGGCCGTCTTGTCCGCCTGGCGGTGAACTACAGTGCTCACCCCCTCCCTGGGGTTCGCCGCTTCGCGGCCCGCTGTGCGGTCCAAATTGGCTCCCGGCCAATTTGTCGCATGGGTGAAGTCGGGGTTTCAAGACGCAAACAGTTTTGCGTCTTGCCGACTGAACGCGACGAGCT
>JAHKAA010000090.1 GCA_018825965.1 Gammaproteobacteria bacterium | reverse complement strand
GGCATTACGGGAATCGGGTTTAACCTTCCCGATGTCCACTAGCAGAGGCTTGAGTCCTTCAGCTACCGACATTTAATTCCTCGAACTGAAACATATCATTATCGCTCGTGCCATCGACCGCTCTCTGCAAACGCTGTATATCGTGCACGATAATTGATGTTTCTGGAAATACAATTTTCCGTTCCTTTTCTATCTTCACAGCTATATCCAGCCGTGCCAATTCAATATCCAACAATCTCTGCAATAATTCCTTGCCGCCAGCGACAGGGGGCTTTACCGGATTGCACTTAACCATTCAACGCCTGCCCCCGTTCACGTCTTGCCCGCCCCCAATCTGAGATATTACGTAGACCCGGGTGCATTAGGGCGTGACATTCGTCGCAGAGAATCAACATATTGGCAGGATCATACACGAGTTCGCTGGCAATAGAGGTTTCCGACACCGGGATTATGTGATGCGGGTGCCTGGCCCGAACAGCGCAAGCCTCGCACCTCTCACCGCGCTCTCGCCGGATTCGCCTCACAACCTCATGATACCGCTGCAATGCCGTCACCATCTGTCAGTCCTCACGAAATAGGTTTGGCGGCGGGGGAGGGTAAGTCCCGCGCCGCCAGTCAGAAAGGAGAAGGCTGCCCTATGTGTGCAGGGCAGCAGTACAAACCTGCTGAGTTACCGCAGATGATAACCATACCTCACCTGCATTCTATTATACCACGTCTGTCTAGTCCTTAGTGCGACACTATCACCCTTATGTCAACCTCTCCCTCCTGTAGCTAGTTCCTCTGTGCCAGTACCTCCTACTTTTTAAGGGAAGGACTTACTTGCTTCCCCGATAACTCTTGCCCGTCATGGTGATTATGTTTTCCTTCCCGCACATCTCGCGCAGCCGGTCAGCAGAAGCCCCGCCAATGTGTGCGTCCAGCGCATCAAGGGTAAGGTTCGTTGTCAGAATGACATTAAGCTCATAGTCGTCAGACCCGTACCCCTGGGAGTATCTATCGTCAATTATCCTGAAGTAGACCCCCTGAAGAAACGACAAGTCCCTGGGGCGTACCTTCCCCACATCGTCAATCACCAACAACGGGAACTGCGACAGAAAGCGGAATACGTGTGCCTCCGTCTCGTGTTCTTCCCCCTCTTCGTGGTTGTAGGTATTTCGGATCCGTGCTAGTAGTTCGGTTTCCGTGGTAAAGTACGCCGGGCAAGAATAATGACTGAATTCTCCGTCCGAGCGCATGTAGACAGCCTGCTTTGTGTCAATCAATTCGTTTATCAACGCTGATACTAGGTGTGTTTTGCCTACACCATACACCCTAGGACTGGCAAGTATGATTGACCGCGCTTTGGTAAGATACCCCTTGACTGCTGCAAAGGCTTTCGGTTGGCGTGCTGACTCGAAGTTGCCAAACGTAGACCGGACAAACATGCAACGTACCCCGCACGTTTCAGACCACCTCTCCCGGGTTTTGTCGCTTTCGGCTGGCAACGCCTCTTTCTGGTTTTCGATGTACTGAGCTTGGCGCTGAACCTGCAAACACGGGGGACATGTTCCTGTACCCGTCCGTACCTTGCCACTCGGTTCTGTCACCCGCCATGTCGTAAACGGCTTTTGACAAACCGGACAGGTAAGTTCCAGGTTCTCACGTCTCGCAGTCTGCGAACGCGCCGGACGGCTTGTTTCCGGGACTCCCGTGCCGAGTAGTTTGTCTATCTTGTCCACGAATATCCTCCTTGAGGGCGAACACGCCCTTCCAACTGTTTTGAATCGACTGCTCCAGCACCAGTTTCGGATCGTTGCCGGCAGCGCGCAGGCGGGCGAGGCTGGCTATTAGAAGTTGTTTAGCGTGCTCCGTAGGAGCAGCACGTTGTTTTTTCCTCATCTCTAGGAAAGCGTCCCAAGTGCCCCGGTCAACCCAATCAGGTAAACTCCCGTTTTGTCCCTGAAGAGACAAGTTCCCCCTTTTAAGGGGGATAGAGGGGGTACTGTTGGGTTGGGTACTGTTGGGTTGGGTACTGTTGGGTACTGTAGCCCCTGCACATGCGCTGGTTGTGCGCTGCACGTGCAATGCACGTTGCTCTCTCATGCGTAATGTGTTAGCCTGACGCTTGGTTATGAGTCTACCGGAGTAATCCTGCCAGTCATGGAGACATCGAGGGTGCTCATCGACAAAACGGGAAAGCACAAGGGCAGATACAAATTGTGATGCGTCACCGTGCCATTGGGCAGCGCGAGCGATAACAGGGTCTGGTATATCAGTGAGGTCTCCAGATGGCGCGTTATCGAGTGCCCACCACCATAACAGGTGCAGGTGTCCAATAGCTGTCGGTGTATCGAGATTAAGAGCAGCCTCAAGCGCCATCGTTTTCCGGTGCGTGGCTAACGCCTGGTGGCTCTCGATCCACGCCATTAGTCGCTGTCCTTATGGTTGTTACCAGGCAAATCCCCAGCCTTGATGTGCCATTTATCGCCGACTTTATAGCCGATGAGCTTACCAGCCCACAGCCACCGGTAGACGGTTTGTTCGTCCACCTTGAGGATTCTGGCGCACTCTGCGGGAGTGTAATACACTGGCAACTGCGTAGCCATGTCTACTATAATATACCTAGTCAAGGGTTTTGTCAACAGCCATTTACGCAGTATTATAATGGAAAAAGGTAGGCACGACTGCATTACATGTAATACAAAATACGCACCTAATCCGCACCTAATCCGCACACTTCCCCACCAAAAAAGTACCAAATCACCACCAAAAACCTATTGACAGGTTGGGCTAGGGTGTGTTAAGATGATAGTAGAAAAGAAAAAGGAGAGGAAAAATGGGATACAAAGTAATCGTCTACGGCAAGAATCACCGGCACTACTATGAGTTTGACGCTGTTGAAGGGGTTTGGAAGCTCGTGCGTTGCCACCTGACCGGCAGCATGGATAGATGTAGTTCGACTGCCCGGTGGTTGCCACGCGGCACAAAGACGGACTACACGACTTCATGCCTACCGCCAGGGTAAGGAGAGGAACCAGAATGAAATGCCAGAAGACTGGATACACCCTAGCCGCAGAGACGCCTCCGACGCATGAGCGTATAGCTTGTGTCCCGACGGGCTGGGGATATCGCAGTGAGTTACCGGAAATGGCACACGTTCGGTACTGCGATTGTACTGAGGATGGAGGCAAAATCTGCGAGTCGTGCTCGGAGGCTCTAGACATCGCGGAGG
>JAHKAA010000002.1 GCA_018825965.1 Gammaproteobacteria bacterium | reverse complement strand
GGCGAAGGCCCTCAGTGGTCAGCCGGAGCAAGCTGAAAAAATGCTGCTGGAAAGTTTAGCTTTAGCAGATCTGCCACTGGCCTGGCCTGTTTTACAACAAATTCCACTCGGACGTTCGGTGTTACAGCTTCGCAAACAAATTCAACACTGGTTACGTGATCACAGCAATAATGGCTATTTGTATGCGATGTTAAGTTATTGCGCAGCGCAAGAAGGTGAGGCTGAACAAGCGACATCAAGCTGGCAAAAGGCGTTGCAGTATCAACCTGAATTGCTGGCGATTGGCAGTTCAGCCAAGCACTGAAATGTCGCTGGAATTGCATCACGAGTTACCGCAGTTACAAGGCCTGGCACCTTTGTATAATGGCAATGCCAGGATCCTGATCCTTGGCAGTATGCCTGGTCAGGCGTCACTGGATCAGCAACAGTATTATGGTCACCCGCGCAATCAGTTGTGGCCGCTGTTACAGCAGTTGTTTGGTGTTGACGCCAACCTGCCATACCCACTGCGCTGTCAGCAAGCTTTGGCGGCTGGTGTGGCGTTTTGGGATGTGATTGGCAGTTGTCAGCGCGCTGGTAGTTTGGACAGTGCGATTGTCGGTGACAGTATCCGCTTTAACCCGCTTGAACAATTGTGTCAGCAACTGCCTGATCTGCAGCATATTTGGCTCAACGGCGGCAAAGCAGCGCAAAGTTTCCGTCAATATCAACGTCAGCACGCTGATGGCCTGTTGGCGACGAATACATTTAAAATAACCACTTTCAAAATAACAACTTTACCTTCCACCAGCCCGGCTCACGCCAGCTTAACCTTTGCCGAAAAGTTGTTGCTGTGGCGGCAGGCGCTGGCTTAAATTTCAATCTTCAATCTTCAATCTTCAATCTTCAATCTTCAATCTTTAATCTTCTTCGAATTTATTCTGAACAAATCCCTGCCGTTTAATTTTTTCCCACTCGAGGTTCATGTTTGGCGGGATCCGACAGTGATGGTATATCTGACCATAAAAAAAGCGCCGATAGCTTCGAGCCATCGGCGCTGTTTTGATCAGGCAAAATAACCTGTTATAACGAATCTTTTAATTCTTGCGCCAGCGGGTAGTTCTGCTGTTGTGCCTTGGCCAGCAGTGCTTTGCCGAGCTCGGTGTCGCCTTCGAGTAACATTCTGGCGGCTGCCCAGGTTTGGGTCTGAGGATCATTTTTATCCAGCAAATAGTTTTCCCATTGCTTATCCATTGAGGCTAAGAATCGTTGCGCCCGTAAATCGCCATTTTTGGCCGCGGTAGTCCACCAATATTGATATCGGTAAAGCGGATTGACCCTGACAACAGGGATGATTGACACTTTGTTGTCCGTTTGACTGACCAGGTTGTAAGTCCCGGCTTTTCTGATGTTGGCGAGTGGTTTGTTCAGTAAAATCTCGTCAGCTGAATGCGATTTCTGATCCTTTGCCTGCAGAATTTTAGTGACGATGCCATCTTTATTGACAGTGACTTGCGCAAAACCACTGAAGTGTTCGATTTCTTGCGGCCGGTGATAGGTTCTTTTCTTAAATAATTCTGATGGTAATTTTTTCGGATCAAAACTGGCGTTCTCATCCACTTCTAAATTGATGCCAGCGTTGTTATGCATCAAATGCAAGAAGCTGCCAAGGGCTTCCTGATGTTGGGGTGAGCCGGCTACGGCGTAAGGCCATACTTGATACTGATCCAGCCATCTCTCCATTGAGCGCTTATCTAATGTCCCCATTGAGTAGGTCATTTTTACCGTGCCCAGTTGTTTTTTACCGGTCGGTTTATATTGCCATTTTTTAACAGCGTTCATCGCTGAGCGTTCAAACACATGTTCAGGAAATGAATCCAGAGCATCAACAGCAATAACGTTGCCTTTTTCATCAACGACATATCGAATGGTGACATAACCAAACAGGCCTCGACTGGCAGCGGTGGACGGATATTCTGGCGCGACGCGTTTGATAGCTTCCAGTTCAGATTTTTCAATCTCAGGCTGGCTGTCGTGGATCACAACACTTTTGGTCAATTGAGCCAGCAATTCTGACGCCTTGGTGAAATCGGCCGTAGTGAGGCTTTGTTTGATTTGCAACGCCTGCTCTAGTGCTTGTTGATGGCCAAAGCTTGCTGCGAATTCAAAATAAGCCAACGCTTTTATTTTATCTACTGCCTGACCTTCACCATTAAAAGCCATCGCCGCTAAATTAAACGCCGCTTGCTCATTGGCCAGTGGCAGTAAAGCTGAAAACTCGTATTGTGCTGTGGCGTAGTCTTTTTTCTCGTAAGCCTGCAGTGCAGTTAAAAAGTCCGCCGAAACTGCACTATGTTGTAGTAACAAAGCGGTGAGCAGTATTTTTCGAAGCATAAAAAAGTCCTTTTTTGATTGAAAACTCTAAGTCGCTCTGGGGGTAAATCTTGTTGATTAGCAGATGATTTCCGATAAGTGAAACCTGCTAACTCGAAGGCTCTGACAAGTATTGAGGTGGGAATAGTTTAGAGAAAACGTTATTTTATTGCAAATAATTATTATTATGTTTACATAATTTCCTGTTTCATCAGATTGACAGTGCTGAGTCGTCGCTTCATATTAATGTTCACTTATTCAGCAAATTTATGCAGGGTTGAAATGACGGTTCTGAGCAATCAGTACATCGACAAATCATCAGTGCAGGCACCCAAGCCTGTCAATCTGCATTGCTGTGCATCGGACTACCACCTC
>JAHKAA010000042.1 GCA_018825965.1 Gammaproteobacteria bacterium | reverse complement strand
GTGTGTAACCGCAAAAAGCACAGGGCCAGATACATCGGACTAAGATTAAATGAATATGATCTAAACCGAACCGCAGCCATCACCAATCTACATATCGGCATGGCTATGGCTGCTTAGTTTTTAAACTATATGGTGCTCTAGAGGCAGTTGTATGGAATTATGCACAGGATTGGGGAAATACTTTTATCCTTCCGTGAAACTGAGGTTACTGGAATTCTAAGCATCTACAGTAACCATAAAAGTTTCTGCTTAAGAAACGATCTACGAATTTTGCTGCCACTTCTGCATATTCACGCCTTTGATGATCATCCACAGGCTCAGTGCTAACTCGCCCACTAATACCGGCAGCATGATCCAGGGGAACAAGAGCGAAGCCAGAGCTGGGGCCAGTAATAAGGTCAAACTATTGATCAGATAACACACACCTGCCAGAGCTAACATCACACCTATAAAAGCAGGAAAAAAACCGGATTTAATGATCAGATAACCTCGCAGCACACAGGCGAAAGCAAAAAAGATCAGGCCTATGCCAAAACCATAACCATGTAGCCCAATAGCCAGAACAGACCAGGCAGCTAATTGCTCTGTTGAAAACACCGATGTAGCAGCTCCGCCAGCCAACAATACTAAAGGTATAACTAACAATAGCTTATTAGCGACCAACATAGCGGTTTGGATCAGGTTAAAAAAAGTCGCAGCCAGATTCAAAGCAACGCTGACGCGCTTAAATAACAAATAAAACAGCACTATCATCGGAATATCAAGGGATTGCATTGTCAAATCCCCTACTATGCCTAAGCCCCAGAGTGTGGGCGACGCTGCGATATTGAGGGCTGTCGCTGCAGCATCTGCTGGCACAACCAGGGCCCCTCTGACCATCAGCTCACCAAAAAGCCCTAATCCAATAATAAGCAGATAAAGCAGGCCACCAAGGCGCACATAAAACTGGGGAGATCGTTCAAAAGAAGAAATCATAGAATGCCTTAGACTGATATAACATTGAGTAGCTACAGAATAACTCCTGCCTGGGCGGAGTCAGATGGGGTTCCTGCCAGACGTTTAAAACCTTGGATTACACTGGCAGATCCAAATAAAAAAAGCCACAGGCATACAAAGCTGTGTTCAGCAAAACATGTCATACATTATTTTTGTCCTCGATTTTCTGACACGGCTGTGATTGAATATCTGCGTCGAAGCAAAATGGAGTGTTGTAATCAAGCCGTATGAGTTTACTAATTGCGTTTGTGGTTTTATCAATTTCAGTATCTTTTATCTGTTCTATCCTTGAAGCAGCGTTGTTATCTATCACGCCCAGCTACATTGCCCAGCAAAAACTGACTCAACCAAAGCTGTACGAAAAACTGAAAGCTCTTAAAGAGAAAATTGATCAGCCTCTGGCTGCGATCCTGACATTAAATACTGTAGCTCATACAGTGGGAGCCACAGGTGTTGGTGCTCAGGTGACTGTAGTTTTTGGTGACGGTTATCTGGGTATTGCCTCAGCCATCATGACCTTGCTTATATTAGTCTTGTCAGAAATATTACCTAAAACTATTGGTGCCCGCTATTGGCCAAGTTTAGCTCCGGTGTTACCTAGCCTGCTCAACGGCATGATTTTTATTCTGAAACCTTTTATCTGGTTATCAGATCAGGTTATGAAGCTGTTTGGCGGTGGACAACATGATCATGATTTACGTCAGGAAATTAAAGCACTAACTATATTAGGCCGCGAGCTCAATAAACTCGATGAAGATGAACAAAGGGTCATCGCAAATATTCTTGATTTACATGACATTAAAGTGCGCCAAATTATGACACCACGCACTGTTTGTGAATCCGCTAAGCCAGATGAAGCCTTATCATCTTTAGTAGAACGCGTTAAAAAAGACCGTTTTTCGCGTTATCCGGTGCTGGATAATGATGAAGCCCCTTTAGGTATAGTCTTTCGTTACGACATGCTGGAATTCAGCGAAGAGCAAACCGCTGCCGACATTATGAAACCTGTGAAAGTGATTTCAGATATGCTGAATGTGGAACAACTGATGTCGCAGTTGATCCGGGAACGTCAGCATATGGCATTGGTTTATGATGAATACGGGAGCTGGATGGGTCTGGTCACTATGGAAGATGTGATTGAGTCTATTATTGGTCAGCCTATTATGGATGAAACAGACGATATTCCAAACATGCGGCGTTTTGCCAAACGCCGCTGGGAACATAAACAAAAGCAGCTTAGCGACGATAAAAGTCAGCAAAGATAAAAGGCTACACAGTTAAAAGCCGGGCCCTCCCGAATAGTTTCAGAGCGCCCGGTGTTTAACTCTCGTGACTGACAAGATCACGACTCACAAAACCTCTGCAATCTTTCACATGCTCCATCTGATAAAACAGCAGTTTTACCCTCTGCTTTAACTGACGACTTTGCAGTTTTTATTAGATTAATTTTTTCTAACATTAATGTTTTGTAAAAGCTTTGGCTTCTATAGCTATTGTGGGGCACTTGTCTTTTTTAGTGAGCAAAAGCTTACCAGTCCTGAGGTGGAGTGAATAAGCTGGGGATAACGCAGGTATAAGATCAGGATAAGTTTTGGCTTCTGTTTCGGATTGAATCACTTAAAAGCAAAAAGAGATACAGGAAAATTTCAGAAGCTTTGTCTACACTGAAAACCAGTAAGTTAACCTGTTTGTCCTCTTTGGTTCCGTATAGCGCACGGCTCATTTAGATGAGCCATTCCCCTAAGCCCAGAATGAATCATTTGATTCTGGGCTACTTTTCTCATCAATTAAACTCTTTTAACCCATTGAAACAGCTGATAAAAATTATCAGTTGTTTGTTCTGCCAGCTGTTCAATGCTGACATTACGCTGCTCTGCAATACAAGCTGCAACAGCGCTGACATAAGCAGGCTGATTGGTTTTTCCACGATAAGGCACAGGGGCTAAATAAGGCGAGTCGGTTTCGATCAGCAGGCGATCCGCTGGTATTTGCCGGGCCACAGCACGCAGCTCGTCGGCATTCCGAAAGGTCACTATGCCGGATAACGAAATATAAAAACCTAAATCCAGCGCTGCTTTTGCAGTATCCCAGTCTTCTGTAAAACAATGCAAAACACCACCACAATCGGCTGCTCCGCCGGAACGCAATAAATTTAAGGTATCAGCTCTGGCATCGCGGGTATGCACTATCAAAGGCTTTTTTAATTCACGACCTACAGCGATATGAGCAACAAAAGCGTCCTGTTGAATAGCTTTGCTGTCCGGGCTGTAGAAATAATCCAGGCCAGTCTCCCCTACTGCCACTACCGCAGGATCAGCGCAATAACGGCGCAGCAGTTCAGCGTCAATTTGATCTTCCTGATGCAGCGGGTGTTCACCACAGGATACTGACACTTGCGGATAAGCAGCCACCAGTTGTTTCATCGCGGGGAATTCTTTCAGACTGACCGAGACACAAAGCATATGTTCTACTTTGGCAGCCTTAGCTTGCTGTAAAACTTCTGGTAACGTCAGGGCTAATTTATCCCATTCAAGGCGATCGAGGTGACAATGTGAATCAACAAACAAAAGATTTCTCCAAAAAATAATTTAAACAGCCACTGAACTCTAAAGGCTGTAAGTAGGCTCAGTCGAATCGAGCATACCACCCAGTAGTTTCTCAATTTTATCCTGCAGCTGAAACTTATCGTCAATAAAAGCCACCCCAATACCAGCTGGTGTCGAGCTTTGCGCTCCTTGTGGTGTCAACCAGGCGACTTTGCCAGATACTCTTACTGGTTCGAGCGCATCAGGTAAAGTGACAACCAAAGACAATGAATGCCCCATACGATAAGGCCTCGCTGTGCGTACAAATAATCCGCCATTTTTCAGAAACGGCATATAGCAGCGATACAGCTCTTTCAGCTCGGTAAAATCCAGTGTAATTTCGTCCACAACAGGCTCCTGTTACAACAAAGCAGAACGGAGTTGCACTAACAAGGCCGATAAATTCAGCGCGGCATTTTGCCCAGTGATCAACTGCCGGTCACGGCCCCATTGTTGTAAAGACACTAACAACTGATGGTGTTTCAGCTGCATCTCTTTGCCTCTGTTCCACAGTTCCTGTCGTACAAACCAGAATAAGGTGGAAGCTAATTGTTCTGTATCCGGCAAATGCGCCAGCAGCTCATACATATCCAGTTGAGCAGACACGAACTTCTTCAGCATAACCAATTGTGCAGAAATTGCTGCTGCTTCGTCGTTTTCCAGCAACTTCAGCGCTAATAAAGGCGCTCCACCGACATATTGCAGCAAAAAATCAGGCACAGGTCTGCTGCTGTGCTCCTGCAACCAGTGTTCTATCTGTTCACCATACACAGGAGCTAAAGCCCAGCTTTGGCAACGACTTAAGATAGTTGGCAACAGCTGAGCCGGATGGGCACTTTGCACGATCAGAAAACTGTTTTGCGGTGGCTCTTCCAGTGTTTTTAATAACGCATTGGCTGCGGCTTCCGTCATCAACTCGGCATGCGGAATAAGCGCCAGCTTCACCCCACCTTGTTGTGAAGCGCCCTGCATAAACTGACCAAGCGCACGTATAGGATCAACCCCAATACTGCTGCTGCCTTCAGTGGGCAATTGCCACAGATCCGGGTGATGGCAAGATGCCATGAGCTGGCAACTTTTGCATAAACCACAAGGCAACTGCTGCTGTGGTGTTTTACAGAGCAAATAGGCTGCCAGACGCTTGGCCAGAGCTAACTTGCCAATACCTACAGGGCCTGTCAGCAATATCGCATGATGCAACTGCCCTGCTTCTGCCAATTCAGTCAGTTTGTATTGGTAAGAGTCCAGCCAGGGAAAATCAGACATCAGGGTTAAGATCCGCCTTTGCATCGCAGCTTAAAGACCCGTTTTGATAAGCCTGTTGCAACGCATCCAGAATTTGCTGTTGCACCTGCTGCATCGACTGGCTGGCATCAATAGTAACTATATTGGCTTCAGTGGCTGCGATTTGTTGATACTTAGCACGGGTGCGCTGGAAAAACGCCAGTTGCTCTAATTCAATGCGGTCCAGCTCACCCCGGGCCTGAGCACGTTGTAAGCCGATGGCCGGATCTATATCCAGATACAGCGTTAAATCCGGCTTTAAATTCCCTAACACCACCTGACGGATGCTGTTAATCAGGGTTTCATCCAGTTGACGGCCGCCGCCCTGATAAGCCCGTGATGATAAATCGTGGCGATCGCCCAGTACCCAATTGCCTTGCTGCAAAGCGGGCTGGATCACTGTTTTGACCAGTTGCACCCGGGAAGCATACATCAATAAAAGTTCGGTTTCAGGTGCTACTTTTTCATCCTGTACTTGTTTGACCAGAGTGCGTATTTGTTCAGCTAAAGGCGTGCCTCCAGGTTCCCTGGTGCTGATAAAAGGGATTTGATGTTCGTTCAGCCATTGCTGGATAGTGCGGATAGCACTGGTTTTACCTGCGCCTTCCAGCCCTTCCACTACAATAAAACGACCTAAAGTTGTCATGGTTTTTTCTTTTCCAAAATTCACTTGCTTAAAATTCACTTTCCTAAAATATACTTCCGCACTGCAGCATTATGCTCTGCCAGGGTGCGGGAAAACTGATGAGTTCCATCCCCTTTGGAGACAAAATACAACCAGTCACTTTGCGCTGGTTGAGCTGCGGCTATAATAGAACTGCCACTTGGCGCAGCTATAGGGCCTGGCGGTAAACCAAAATGCTGGTACGTATTATAAGGATGTGGATTGCGTAAATCAGCTCTGGTGATATCGCCATTAAAACTATCCCCCAAACCATAAATAACAGTTGGGTCTGTTTGTAGTCTCATACGAAGTGCTAAACGATTGACAAACACCGAACTGACAAGCGGTTTTTCGGGTTCATGGCCACTTTCTTTTTCGATAATAGAAGCCATGATCAACAGCTCATAGGGGGTTTTGTAGGGCAATTGGGGCTGACGACTATCCCAGGCCTGCTGTACACGTTGCAGCAACAACTGGTTAGCCCGTTTTAATAATTCAGTACTGGTGCTGTTGGCGGTGTAATTATAAGTTTCAGCAAAAAACAGCGCTTCGGCATTGGTTGGTTTTTCACCCCAGCTCTCTGGCCAGACTGCCAAAGCCACCATATCCGTATCTTCGGTCAGATCGTGTTTCAAATATTGGGCTACTGCTAAACGTTTTAAGCTTTGGCTTAAGGTTTCCCCTTCTTTGATGCTAAAAGAAAACTGCGCCACCTTGCCACTGGCGAATAAATGCAGCATGGGTAATAAGCGGTTTGGCTTTTGATCCTGCGGTACCCTATATACGCCCTGCTGTAGTTTGGCCAATTCAGGGTGCATACGTAAGTAAATGGACAACCAACGGCACTGTGCGCCAGTCAGCAAATCTTGTTGCTGCCAGTTGCGACACAACTTCATCGCGCTGTCGCCCGTTTTAATTTCGATGTAAGACTCAGTCAGGGCTAAAGTACTTTGGCTGTACTGCTGCCATACATGACTTAACCCCAGATAACTAAGCAGCGCAACGAAGAGGACTACAAATAAAGTTCGGATCAAAGCTCAACTCCGCTGACAAACTGAGGGACCAGTTCGATATTTTTAGTTTGCCCGGCAAATTCTTTCACCGGCACTACACCCATCAGGGCATTACAAATCAACAGGGCATCAGCGTGCTGCAGATCCGCCAGGCGATAACGACCTTCTGTCACTGACAGATGAGCCATCAGATGTTGACGCATTACACCACAGACACCTGCCTGATCCAGTAGCGGTGTAAACCACTGGCCGTTTTTACAAAACATCAGATTAGCAGCAGAGGCTTCAATCACAGTTTCACTTTGATCCAGCACTACAAGTTCATCAAAACCGCTTTGGGCTAACTCGGCTTTAATCAGTACCTGCTCCAGCCTGTTGTTATGCTTCAGGCCAGCCAAAGCGGGTTGCTGTGCCAGTTTAAATTGTGCCACACCCAGGCGAACACCTTGCTGCTGCCAGTTGCTGTAATCAGGTAAAGCTGCAGTACTGATATAACAGCAAGGCGATTCAATACCTTGTGGGCTATAACCCCGTCCTGCCTGACCACGACTGATCAATACTTTAATGACTTGATCAGATGAAGAAATGGCTTGCTGCACTTGTTCTGTCAATTCATGGATATCAAATTCATTGATAAGCAAACGTCTGGCACCCGACTCCAAACGTTTTAGATGCAAATCCCACAACATGGCTTTGCCGTTTTTTACCCGCACTGTGGTAAAAAGTCCGTCACCATAGTGAAAACTGCGATCTGTGCTGTTGGGAGCCTGCAGGTAATGCATCAATGCCAGTCCACATCATTTGAAAAATTCTGGCCGAAAGTATGCCTGAAATCAGTGACTTTGGGAATGCAGAGGCGGAGTCAGGGTTCAGACTCAAAATGGATCTCTCAGATAAGGGATCAGAGTGGAAGCTCTGATCCCAAAGTTTTAGATTTTCTTAAACAGAATAGAACCGTTAGTACCACCAAAACCAAAAGAATTACATAATGCATATTCCATTTTGGCATCGCGGGCCGTATGCGGCACATAGTCTAAGTCACACCCTTCATCCGGATTATCCAGGTTGATGGTTGGAGAGACTTTCTGGTCGATCAGGGACAAAATCGTAATGATGGATTCAACAGAACCTGCAGCACCCAATAAGTGCCCCATCATCGATTTGCTGGAACTGACCATTAATCCTTCTGGTTTAGCACCAAAAATAGATTTAATCGCCATAGTTTCCGCTATATCACCCGCTGGTGTGGACGTGCCATGAGCGTTGATGTATTGCACTTGCTCCGCGTTCACGCCAGCATCACGTAAGGCATTTTTCATTGCAAGCGCTGCGCCGCGACCGTTTTCTGGCGGTGATGTCATATGATAGGCATCACCACTCATACCAAAACCAACCAGCTCTGCATAAATCTTAGCGCCACGGGCTTTGGCATGTTCGTACTCTTCAAGTACCACCACACCAGCGCCGTCACCCAATACAAAACCGTCACGGTCTTTATCCCATGGACGACTGGCCTGTTGTGGCGCATCGTTACGGGTTGATAAAGCACGGGCTGCACCAAAGCCACCCATACCTAAAGCAGTAGATGCTTTTTCTGCACCACCGGCAATCATCGCATCCGCATCACCGTAAGCTATCATACGGGCGGCCTGACCAATGTTATGCACACCAGTAGTACAAGCGGTCACAATACTGATATTTGGACCTTGCAGTCCTAACATGATGGATAAATGACCTGAAATCATGTTGATAATGGTAGAAGGCACAAAAAACGGCGATAAACGACGTGGGCCACTGTTCAGTAATTTGGTGTGGTTTTCTTCAATTAAACCTAAACCACCAATACCAGAACCTACAGCAACACCGATACGTTCGGCGTTTTCTTCGTTAATTTCCAGTCCGGAATCCCGAAAGGCCTGCACACCGGCAGCCACTCCGTACTGGATAAATAAATCCATTTTTTTGGCTTCTTTGGCCGGGAAAAACTGTTCGACGTCAAAATTTTTGACTAAACCTGCAAATTTGGTGGTGTAAGCCTCTGGATCAATATGATCAAACAGCGCTATTCCACTTTGACCTTGTAATAATGCCTGCCAGGTCGACGTTACATCGTTTCCCAGGGGCGTTAGCATACCTAAGCCCGTCACAACCACTCGACGTTTTGCCACAGAATCCTCCGCAGTCTGATTTACTCTTTATTGCTGATCCACTCCTGCGTTTAGTACGTAGCAGACAGCTTCAGAAACAAAAACGGGTAGCAGAGGCTACCCGTTTTGTCAGCTCAACGCTTACTCAGCGTGGGCTTTGATATAGTCGATAGCAGACTGTACCGTTGTAATTTTTTCAGCTTCTTCGTCTGGGATCTCTGTATCGAATTCTTCTTCCAGAGCCATAACTAATTCTACTGTGTCCAGAGAGTCAGCGCCTAAATCGTCAACGAAAGAAGATTCGTGCTTCACTTCTTCTTCTTTAACGCCTAATTGCTCGATGATAATTTTTTTAACGCGTTCTTCGATGTTGCTCATCTTTTCTTCCTTTTTCTCATGTAAATCGCAACAATTGGTGCAATTTTGTGTGGCGGCTAGTTTATGCGTAAGCCTGATTTGTTGCAAGCAAAGCAATTAGCTTTTCCTGCTGGTCAAACCATTTAGCCTTCGTCTTTGAAGCCGCAGCTTTGTTGACTTCGCTCTGTCGCCCCAATCACATAGGACAACTATGTTCATGGGGACTCTTCGCTTGTCGTCGCGCTGCAACTCCAATTACTTTGGCTAATAGCCTTAGTTCCTGAAACCGCAGCTTTATTGACTGCAACTTCAATCACACCGGCAAAAGCTTACACCATATACATACCGCCGTTGATATGGATGGTTTCACCCGTAATATAGGCTGCCGGACCTGAAGCCAAAAAGGCGACAGCGGCTGCTATCTCTTCCGGCTGGCCCAGACGATTTGCCGGGACCTGGCTGAAAATTGCTTCTTTTTGCTCTTCTGACAGTTCTTTGGTCATATCGGTGTCGATAAAACCTGGTGCAACAGCGTTCACCGTGATACCACGGGAGGCCACTTCTTTAGCTAATGATTTGGTAAAACCTAACACGCCCGCTTTCGCTGCAGCATAGTTAGTCTGACCCGCATTCCCCATAGAACCAACCACTGAACCTATGCTGATGATCCGGCCGTGACGCTTTTTCATCATGCTACGTAGCACAGCTTTACTTAAACGGTACACTGATGTCAAATTGGTTTGCATGATGTCGAACCATTCTTCTTCTTTCATGCGCATCAACAGGTTATCTCGGGTAATACCAGCGTTGTTCACCAGAATATCAATATCGCCAAACTGAGCTTTAATAGTCTCTAAACACTGCTCAATAGAAGCCGTATCGCTGACATTTAACACCAGGCCTAAACCTTTGTCACCTAAATAAGCGGAAATAGCAGCAGCACCTGATTCAGTTGTTGCAGTTCCAACCACTTTAGCGCCTAAAGCGGCTAATTGTTCAGCAATAGCGCGACCTATACCACGGCTTGCACCAGTGACTAAAGCTACCTGACCTTCTAAAGAAATAAATGGAGTCGTCATAATCTGTTCAGCCTTTTATTTTGCAGCTAAAGCGTCTTCTAATGACGCTACATCTGTCACTGAAGCTGTGTTCAGTTCTTTGTTAATACGTTTAATTAAGCCACTTAATACCTTGCCTGCACCCAGCTCAATCACTGTGTCCACACCTTGGGCAGCTAAAAATTCGATACTTTCTGTCCAGCGCACCGGGCTATACAGCTGACGCACTAAGGCATCTTTAATAGTTTCAGCATCCAGAGCTGCAACAACGTCGACATTGTTCACTACGGGTATGACAGCTGTATGAAAGGCAATACTGTTTAAATCATTGGCCAGTTTATCTGCTGCAGGCTTCATTAAAGCGCAATGTGACGGCACAGACACAGGTAAAGGCAGCGCACGTTTGGCTCCAGCGGCCTTACAAAGTTCATTCGCTCGTTCAACCGCAGCTTTATTACCGGCAATCACCACCTGCCCAGGTGAGTTGAAGTTGACAGGAGACACTACTTCACCCTGGGCTGCCTCAGCACAGGCTTTGGCAATCAGCGCATTGTCCAGGCCAATAATGGCCGACATAGCACCAGTACCGGCAGGCACAGCCAGTTGCATATACTGACCACGTTTTTCCACCAGCTTGACGGCATCAGAAAGAGTCAATACACCAGCACAAACTAAAGCTGAGTATTCACCTAAAGAGTGACCTGCTAAATAAGCAGGTGTTGCGCCGCCCTGCTCCAGCCATACTCTATACACAGCTACAGAAGCTGTTAATAAAGCAGGCTGAGTGCGGTGCGTTTCGTTTAAGTCAGTGTCAGGACCATTGGCGATCAGCGCCCATAAGTCATAACCTAAAGCAGCAGATGCTTCGGCGAAGGTGTCACGAACAGTCGCAAATTCAGCATGAAGTTCAGCTAACATGCCAACACTTTGTGAGCCTTGTCCCGGAAATACCAATGCAAGTTTATTGTTCATCATTTTTCTCGCAAGATTCTCGTACTATCGTTAATAACGTATTAAAGCCGAAGCCCAGGCAAAACCACTGCCAAAGGCTTCGAGCAATATAGTTTGTCCACGCTGAATTCGGCCATCACGCACAGCTTCATCTAACGCTGTAGGCACAGTCGCCGCCGAGGTATTGCCGTATCTGTCGAGGTTAATCACCACCTGATCCATCGACATATCCAGTTTACGGGCCACGGCTGAAATAATACGCAGGTTGGCCTGATGTGGCACTAACCAGTCGATTTGGGTTTTATCCATCTTATTGGCAGCAAGAGTTTGCTCAACCACTTCAGATAAACGGGTGACTGCAACTTTAAATACTTCGTTGCCTTTCATTGCGCCCCAGGAGCTGTGCACTGAAGCTTCTACACCACGGATAGGGTTATCGACATACAATAATTCGGAATGTTTACCGTCAGCATGAATATGAGTAGATAAAATACCCGGCTCTTCAGAGGCTTCTAAAATAACAGCGCCTGCGGCATCACCAAATAAAATCACCATGCTGCGATCTTCAGGGCTCATTAAACGTGATAAACAATCTGCCCCTATCACCAGTATTCGTTTTGCCATACCACTTTTTACATACTGGTCAGCAATACTTAACGCATAACAAAAACCAGCACAAGCTGCGGCTACATCAAAAGCCGGAATGCCCGGAATGTCCAGTTCACGCTGCACTTCGCAGGCTGCGCTTGGTAAAGCACGGGAAGCGCTGGTGGTGGCCAGTACTATCATATCGATGGAATTTTTTTCGATGCCTGCTGCTTCAATAGCTTTGAGTGCAGCCTGAGCACCCATAGTAGCAACAGTTTCATTGTCGCCTATAATGCGGCGTTCTTTGATACCAGTACGTTCGATGATCCACTCGTCTGTGGTTTCAACCATGGTTTCAAGGTCAGCATTGGTTCTGACCTGAGACGGAAAGTAACTTCCGGTTCCAATAATGCGTGAATACATTGGGCCCTACGCTTTGTCAATTAATACGTGTTCCAGCCTGTCTTTGATCTTCACCGGCACCTGGCGTTCAACCTCGCGCACGGCCTGACGGATGGCACTAAGAAATGCTTCTTTTGTCGCATTTCCATGACTCTTCACTACAATTCCGCGCAATCCTATCAGACTTGCCCCGTTATACTGGTCGGGGTTCACACCTAAAGCCATACTTTTCAGGAAAGGTTTGATTAACCAGCCGAAAAGTTGAGCAGACATGGAGTTTTTCAGTGCAGTTTCTAAGCGTTTTAAGATAAGTTTCGCCACACCTTCACAGGTTTTCAGCGCTACATTGCCCACAAAGCCATCACAAACTATGACGTCGGCTTTGCCGGAAAAAATGTCATTGCCTTCGATATAGCCAATGTAATTGATATCCGCACATTCAGATAAGAGTAAAGAGGTTCTTTTGATTTGATCCGAACCTTTGATTTCTTCTTCGCCCATGTTCAGCAAAGCCACTTTAGGTTTGACTATGCCTTCCACTTCTTCGGCCATCACAGCGCCCATCACGGCAAACTGGAATAAGGTATCTGAATCACAATTCACTGTTGCGCCTAAATCCAGCATAAACACCGGACTGCCCACGGTAGAGGGCAGGCTACTTATTAATGCCGGACGTTCAACACCATTCAGCATTTTTAATACAAAATGCGCCATAGCAATCAAAGCCCCGGTATTACCGGCACTGACACAAGCAGCCACTTTGTTTTGTTCGACTAAATCCAGAGCAATACGCATCGACGACTGGCGCTTATTACGCAAAGCCACAGAAGGTTTGTCGGTCATCAGAACAGTTTGGGAAGCATGCTGAACAGAAAGCTGAGGATGATTTAAATATCCGGCCTGTTCTAAGTCATGGATAAGGATTTCAGAATCGCCGCAGAGGACTAAATCTACATGGGGAAATTCGCACAGCGCTTCTATAGCTGCAGGAATAGTTGATTGGGGGCCATGGTCGCCCCCCATCATGTCTAAAGCTATTTTAAGTCGTAGTGGTTGCAACAAGTGCATCCAACCTTACTTAATTACTTTACGACCTTTGTAGTAACCATCTTCAGTGATGTGGTGACGACGGTGCGTCTCACCTGAAGTTGCGTCTACAGACAGCGTTGGCCCAGTCAACGCATCATGAGAACGACGCATGTCACGTCTTGCACGAGATTTTTTGTTTTGCTGTACAGCCATTGCCTTTCTCCTAAAAAAACTATTTTTTCTTCAATTCTTGCAATATTGCAAATGGGTTCGGTTTTTCTGGTTCTGGTTCTATGACTCCCCAGCTCATCTGCACTTTGGTTGGATCACAAGATCCTTCGTCATGCATCGGAAACAAGGGTAAAGCCAGAATTAATTCGTCCTCAACCAATTGCCTCAAGTTAACTTCGCCGTGTTCGTTTTTTTCGACCACTTCGTAGCGCTCTGGAATATCGTCATGAGCCGAATCTTTGTCACTCCGAATAGGAGTGTATGCAAAACTGGTGTTCAGTTCCAGGCTCATATGTTCGCTACAGCGTTCACACTTCACTTGTACCTGACAACGAGCCTGAGCTTCAATGAAGACCAAACCCTGTTCATCAGTTCCACAATTTACTACTACGTCTACATCACCCTCAGAGCTTACTAACGAGTCTGTTAATCTGGTTAAAGTAACCAGAGGAACTATACCATCAAAGGTTGCACGTTTCTGTGCAGCTCGGGTTGGATCAAGGGTAATTGGAATTTTTACCTTTTGCATAAGGCGCGCATCATATAGATTGAGGCTAAAGCTGTCAAAGGATTCCTGCCTCTTTTTTGTTAATTATTGCCGCCTAAACCGCTGTTCTGACGGCCGTTCTGGCGTTATAGTGCGGCGCATTGTCCCAACGAGGTGCTTTTATGTCAACTCAAGCTTTATATTTAGCCTCTACTTCTGTGTATCGTAAGGCTTTATTGGAAAAACTTACTCCGAACTTTTCTACCGCAAAACCTGAAGTGGATGAAACTGCTCTGCCAGGCGAAACACCTGAACAACTGGTCAGCCGCTTAGCTGTATTAAAAGCACAAGCTGTGGCCAATCAGCTGACTGAAGGTTTAGTCATAGGTTCAGATCAGGTGGCGGTGTTTAACGGTCAAATCCTCGGTAAACCTCATACCGCCGAAAATGCCTATACACAGTTAAAAAGCTTCAGCGGCCATAGTGTGACCTTTTTAACAGGCTTAGCTTTAGTCAACGCCCAAACCAAACAGCATCAGTTGTGTGTTGAGCCTTTTAAAGTACATTTTCGTGAACTCACGGATGCAGAGATCCTTGCTTATATAGAAAGAGAGCAACCTCTGAACTGTGCCGGTAGTTTTAAGAGTGAAGGTTTGGGTATCAGTTTGTTTGAAAAGCTCGAAGGCGACGACCCAAACAGCTTAATAGGCTTGCCGTTAATTCGTTTATTAGAGATGCTAAGAAACGAAGGCAGGGATTTGCTAACTCAACCTTGATCAGATCCTTTAAACGCAGCACATATAACTATTAACACCCTCCCCTTAGCCGCGAGCCGTTCAAAAATGGGTGACCAAGGTTTTAAGACGAGGAGTGTTTGAGCGAGGAGCGGTAGCGACGAACGAGTTGCCGAGTCGCCTTGGGCGCACTTTTTTGAGCGGGCTTTCGAAGCGGCCAGGGTCGCCTTTTCTTTGCGCCTCTTTCTTTTGGCGACGCAAAAGAAAGAGGCTCGCCTTCGGCGAAAGCGTTTTATTCAATTCTTTAATAGATATTTAAAGTTTGAACTTTCAATCAAAGCGCAGTTAACAACTCTGGCAGCGAATCAATAATAGCTTTGGGCTGATAACGACTCAGCTCTTCCCTGCCATGCACGCCATGAGTAACCCCTATACGGGGCATCTCTATGGCTTGGGCCATCGCCATATCGTGAATAGTATCGCCAACCATAATAGCGCGGTGCGCTGGCAAGTTCAGCTCTGCCAGAATTTGCTTCAGCATATCAGGGCTGGGTTTGGATTCGGCTTCATCGGCGCAGCGACTGGTACTGAAGTACGGCTCTAAACCTGTCTCTTCAAACATACGCTTTAAACCTTTACGGGCTTTGCCTGTCGCTACCGCCAATACAATACCTTGTTGCTTCAGCTCCAGCATCACTTGCTCAGCGCCTTCAAATAAAGGTGTCGGCGGATGATCGTGCGACAAATACTGGTCACGGTAATGTTCAAATACGGTCTGGCGCTCTGTCGCATTGATACCAGGGAACAAAATATCAAATACAGGGTCCAGACTCAGGCCAATAATTTGTTTGACCTGATGTTCAGTGGGCACTACTAAACCAGACAGCTCAGCAGCAGAACGCATCGAGGAAACAATACGGCCTACTGAGTCCATCACTGTGCCATCCCAGTCAAATACTACTAAAGCGATGTCCGAGCTCATTACTTCCTCTTCAGTTTTTCAAGCACGCTGCTTAAGGCTTTATCCAAAGGCGCTTCACAAGTTAAGGTCTCGCCTGTGCCCGGATGGGTAAAAGACAAAGTTTTGGCATGCAAATACAAACGGTTCAAACCCAGCTTCTGCATTTGTGAGGTAAATTCGTTATCACCGTATTTATCATCACAGGCAATAGCATGGCCTTTACAGGCTGTATGCACCCGAATTTGGTGCGTACGACCTGTGACAGGGAAAGCTTCAACTAAAGTGCCTTCTTCGTAACGCTGTAGAATTTTAAAGCGGGTTTCAGAAGGTTTACCCTGTGCTTCATCGACCCGTACCACCCGCTCACCACTTTGTAAGGTGTTTTTGCGCAGCGGATCTGTGACTTTTTTAATTTTGCTGTCCCATTGCCCTGCCACTAAAGCCCAGTATTTTTTCTCTACTGTTTTTAAGCGCAACTGTTCATGCAGATTGGTCAGCACTGAACGTTTTTTTGCGATCAGTAAACAACCTGAGGTATCACGGTCTAAACGATGCACCAGTTCAAGATGACGGGCTGTCGGACGTAAAGCGCGTAATGCTTCAATCACACCAAAAGATAAACCGCTACCACCATGCACTGCCATGCCTGTGGGTTTGTTCAGAACTATTAAGTCGTTGTCTTCAAAAATAATATGGCTTTCGAGGTTTTTCACCATAGAAAGACCTGTCGACACCGGCTCTTTTTCCGGCTCGTCGTGAACCACAAGTGGAGGTACCCGCACCTGATCGCCAGCTTGCAGTTTGTACTCAGGTTTTATTCTTTTTTTATTAACCCGCACTTCACCTTTGCGCAAAACCCTGTAAATCACACTCTTTGGTACGGTCCTAAGCCGTGCCATTAGGAAGTTATCTATGCGTTGACCGGAATAATCTTCTTCTACATCAATATATTGCACCGGAGTTTTGATATTTTCAGTCATGCGTTTCAGTTACTCTGCTAAGCTTAAATTAAGTTGCTATTGTTCGCTAATTAGTGGGATAATTACCGGGCTAATTATGCCAAAAATGGCAATTAGGGCGCTCAAAGTGACGTAAGAGAAAATGTGAGGCACCGTTCGGGAGGCAGATCATACCGAATTCGTTGGGAAAACCAACGTATTTATACTCTGCGGGCGAGAATAACGCTATTTGTCTGAAGTAATGCTGCGTAATTTATTACTGACAGAGACAAAACACAGCTTCCGGTCACTTAGGCAAAAAAAAATTGCGACAACGCAGCGCGGTATCGCGCGATCTCTGTGTCAGATCACAGCAAAAAACATTTAAGTGCGGCCCTGACAAGGCGGCACCAAATATACCCGAACAGCTTTAAGTTAGAGTAAGGCGATAAGCACGCGAGCCATGATGGACTAAGATCCCTCAGATAAAGGCAGAGCCAATGCAGCCAGCCCGAAGTAGCTTCAAACTGCAAAGGTATAAAATGAGTTAGCTCAAGCATCCCCAGTCGAGAGACTGCAGCATTGATATGTTTGACCATCTGAAACGCGGACGCAGGATGTCGTTGCGTTGTGGCCTATGTAACAGAGTCACAAAACAATGAAAAGAATGTTAATTAACGCCACGCAGGAAGAAGAAATCCGCGTAGCACTAGTCGATGGACAAAAATTATACGACCTGGATATTGAAAGCCCAGGACACGAACAGAAAAAAGCCAATATCTACAAAGGAAAAATCACCCGGGTTGAGCCCAGTCTGGAAGCTGCTTTTGTTGATTATGGTGCTGAACGCCATGGCTTTTTACCTCTGAAAGAAATCTCCCGCGAATATTTCCCAGCCGGTTATACCTTTGACGGTCGTCCAAATATTAAAGAAGTAGTCAAAGAAGGTCAGGAAGTTATTATCCAGATCGACAAAGAAGAACGTGGCCAAAAAGGCGCAGCCTTAACCACATTCATCTCTTTAGCTGGTTCTTATTTAGTGCTGATGCCAAATAACCCTCGTGCAGGCGGTATTTCCCGTCGTATTGAAGGTGACGAGCGTCAGGATTTAAAAGACTCGCTGGATCAATTACAACTGCCAGACGGCATGGGTTTAATAGTTCGTACCGCCGGTGTGGGTAAATCTCACGAAGAGCTGGATTACGACTTAAAAGCCTTATTAAAGCACTGGTCTGCTATTACGCACGAAGCCCAAAACCGCCCTGCACCATTTCTGATCCATCAGGAAAGCAACGTGGTCTTCCGTGCTATCCGTGATTATCTGCGCCGTGATGTGGGCGAAATACTGATCGACAACCCACGTATTTTCGAAGAAGCCAAAGTTTATATTCAGCAGTTCCGTCCTGATTTTGCCCACCGCGTCAAAATGTATCAGGGCGAAGTGCCACTCTTTATGCACTTCCAGATTGAAACTCAGATTGAATCCGCTTTCCGTCGTGAAGTGCGTTTACCTTCTGGTGGCTCTATCGTGATCGACAGCACTGAAGCTTTAACTGCCATTGACATCAACTCGTCAAAAGCAACTAAAGGTGGTGATATCGAAGAAACAGCTTTTAACACCAACTTAGAAGCAGCCGATGAAATTGCCCGCCAGTTACGTTTACGTGACTTAGGTGGTTTGATTGTGATCGACTTCATCGATATGACGCCGGTTCGCCATCAACGTGAAGTAGAAAACCGCTTAAAAGACGCCGTAAAACAAGACCGTGCCCGCGTTCAGATTGGCCGCATTTCACGTTTTGGTTTACTGGAAATGTCACGTCAGCGTTTACGTCCTTCGCTGGGCGAATCTGCCACTCACGTCTGTCCACGTTGTCATGGCCGCGGAACTATTCGCAGCACAGAGTCTTCCGCTCTGTCGATTTTACGTTTAATCGAAGAAGAAGCTATTAAAGACAACACCAGTCAAATTCATGCTCAGGTACCGGTTTCTGTTGCCACTTATCTGATGAATGAAAAACGTGATTCAGTACGTCGTATTGAAAGCCGTCACGGGATCCGGATTTACATCATTCCTAACGAACATATGGAAACGCCAAACTATGAAGTGACGCGCATCCGTATCGACGAAGAGATTGAAGAGTCCAGCTACAACATGGTGAAAGCTCCTGCTATCAGCAGCGCTGTCTATCACCCTATTGGCGAAAACGTCAAAGAAAAACCAGCAGTGTCCGCTATTAATATGGCTGAAGCTTCTGCTTCTGCGGCAGCATCACCAGCTCCAGCAGCCCGTAAAGTTGAAGTGGCTGAAGTAAAAGATGCAGGCCCTGGCCTGGTTGATTCTGTGGTGGGTTGGTTTAAATCTTTATTCGCTGCAGCTCCTGCTCCAGAGAAAAAAGTAGAAGAAGCACCACGCCGCACAAATAACCGTGATAACAACAGACGTCGTAACAACAAGAATCGCCGCCGTCAGGAAGGGGATGAAAAAGTTGCAAAAGACGACAACGCTGCTCCAGCGAAAGCTGATCGCCCGAACGAGCGAAATCAGGAACAACGAGGCCCAAGACAGGATAAACCTCGTCAGGAACGTGGTGAACGCCCGGAACGTGGAGAGCGCCCAGAGCGGGCTGAACGACCAGAGCGCGCCGAAAGGCCAGAACGTACTGAACGTCCGGAACAGAAAAAACCTGTATCAGAACGTCCAGCTCCGGTCAAAGCCTTAGAAAACGACGACGAGCACAGCACTAAGATTGTTGAGCGCCGTCAGCGTCGTCAGATGCGCAAGTCTGTACGTCATGAGAAAGAAGGCGTTGCAGCAGTAGCAGCAACAACTGTAGTGGAAGCAGCAGTAGCCGCTTCTCCTGTGGTTGAAACCGCTGTAGTTGCGCCAGTCGCCATCGACACAGCTGTGGCTGAAATTGCTGTAGCAGCACAAGTAAAAGAAGCTGTTACAGAAACTCAAGTCGCTGTTCCAGCCGAAGTTGTTGAAACTGAGTCAGCTGAAACTGCACCTGTCGACACTGCAGATGCAGAAAGCACTGATGCGGAAAAAGAAGCCGCTGAAGGTCGCAGCCGCAGCCGTCGTTCTCCTCGTCATTTACGTGCTGCTGGTCAGAAACGTAAAAAAGAGCAACAAGACCAGGAAGCTGAAGAAGCTTTAGCGGCCCGTTACCCTGAAGATCAGCAAGCTACAGTAAGCACTGAACAGCAATTGGATTTGCCGATTACTGAAACAGCCACTGAAACTGCTGCAGTTGAACCAGCGCCAATAGTTGAAGCAACACCAGCTCCTGCTGTAGAAGCTGAACCTGCTGCTGTAGTTGAAGCCACACCAGCTCCTGTTGTAGAAGCTGAACCTGCTGCTGTAGTTGAAGCCACACCAGCTCCTGTTGTAGAGGCTGAACCTGCTGCTGTCGTTGAAGCCACACCAGCTCCTGCTGTAGAAGCTGAACCTGCTGCTGTCGTTGAAGCAACACCAGCTCCTGTTGTAGAAGCTGCACCAGCTGCTGTCGTTGAAGCAACACCAGTTGCTGTCGTTGAAGCAGTTGAACCTGCGCCAGTCGTTGAAGAAGCACCAAAAGCCAAAACACGTAAAGCGCCTGCGAAAAAAGTAGTAGCTGAAGTAAAAGCTCCTGTTGCTACTGGTAACAGATACGCAAAAATGGTGACTGCAGATATGACTAAACCAGTAGCCAAAGCTGAAACTGCGGTTACTGCTGAAGCAGCACCTCAGACAACAAGCATGGATAACAGCGAACGACCTCTGGTCATCAGTTCAGAGCGTCCAGGTGGCTCAGCCTCAGCCCGTCAGATGAGTGTTGCTCCTATGACAAAACCTGGTTCAGCTGAATAAGCTGGTTTAAAACCAAAAGAGAGGCCACCGCAAGGTGGCCTTTTTGTTTGCTTTATGCTGAGCCGCTCAGCCTTTTATTCTGATGCAAAATGCGCCAGTACTTTCTCAAGCGCTAGCTGACGAATCTCATCCTGTTCAAACAGTAACTCATGTTTAGCGCCTTTAATCCGCTGTAAACCACCGACACAACCTGAATTTGGGTTTTCTGCTAATGCAGTGCAAAACTCTTGCTGTGCAGCTGCTGAGACTATAGTGTCCAGCTCTGCCTGCATCACCAGCAAAGGAATGTTGATCTTATCCGCTTGCTGTTGCATTTGGGGTAACACAGCGCAAGCTTGCTCCAGCCAGCCCCAGGTGGCGCCACCTAATTGCAGCTGTGGATTATCCTGATACAACCTTTGCATCCATTGATAACGCTCTTTAGAGCCTGTTAACTCATTGCCTGCAAAAGGTACTGCTGAATAAGGCTTGTCAGCAAAACCTGCGTAACCTTCTGTCGAAAACAGCGTGACTGTCGATGCCAGGCGACAGGCATCCCACTCGTCATACACCAGCTTGCCATTGATGCCGTGCATGGGTGCCGACAGAGCCGCTTTTTGAAACACTTGCGGGTGCTGCTGCAAATACAAAGTGCTGATAGCGCCGCCCATAGAGTGGCCTATCAGATACATAGGTAGCTTTTGATCAGCTTGTACTTTATCCGCCAACACAACGCGGCTAATAAGCTGGTGCATATCATCAATATACTGCTGAAAATCTTCGATATGACCTTTGTGTGGGTTATCTGTTAAACGAGCCGATAAACCCTGCCCTCTGTGATCAAACATCAGCACCTGATAACCCTGCTCTGTCAGCTGATAAGCCAGTTCCTGATATTTCAGATAAGATTCAGTGCGGCCATTCACCACCACTACAGTAGCTTTCACTTGATCCGGTTTCATCAATACGTAATGCAAACCAGTGCCATCAGACAATTTAAGTTGCTGTGGTGTCACAGTCTGCCAAAAGGGGTGGACTTGCTGCTGATACAGTGTGGCAAAATTATCCACGGCTTGTACTTCAGCTGTTTTTGCTCCGCATAACAGTGCTGTAGCGATCAATGAATAACGAAATTTCATGCCTTGTCCTTATTTACTCTGGCTCAGGATCTGAATAACTGAGCCTCTTAACTTGTCATGATAATAAGCAGCTCTGGATAAATCTGCCGGGTTCAGCGCTTGATTTTCCAGCACCACTAAGCTCAGTTGATGTTGAGGAAAATAATTAAATACCGAGACAAAACCCGGAATATAGCCGCCATGGCTCCATTCAACACCTGCCGCAGTTTGTGTGATTTGCACCCCATAACCGTAATGCACTTCTCCCCACCTGTGCTGGCGTACTACCAGCGGGGTTGTCATTTGCTGCAGACTGGTTTTGTTCAGCTGTTGCTGCATACACAAAGGCAATACGGCAATATCAGCGGCAGATGCAATCAAGCCACCACTGGGCTCGGTCTCCACCGGCATAAACCCTGTGATGGCTTTTAACTGCCCCTGCTCTTCATACCAGCCCTGACTGACCTTGTCTGCCTTGTCCGCAAAACCCGAGCTGTGCATCTGGCATTGTTGCACTAATTGCGCTGCTAACTCAGCATAAGGGCGCTTTGTGACAGCCGTCAGAATTTGCCCCAGCAGTTGAAAATTTAAATTGTTATAACGGAACTCGCCATAGTGATTCTGGGTATTAATATCCACCAGACCAGAGCTGTGATTCAATAAATCGGCAACACGCACTGATGCAGCCCAAGGCTGTTTCAGTTCAGGCCAATACTGTTTTACCGGCGCCTGCAAATCGACAGCACCTGACTGCACTTGTTGCATCACCAAAATAGCAGCCAGAGTTTTACTGATGGAACCGACAAAAAATGCAGTGTTCTGATCAAAGGCCTGGCCTTCAGCACGGCCTTGGTGATACTGCCACAGCACTTCCTTGCCACGCATTAACAAAGCCGAACCCTGAAAAGCAGGTCGGCCTGCAACTTTCTGCTGGATTTGAGCCGTTAAAATACCAAAATCTCTGTCAGATAATGTCGATGCAGTAGCCGCTGTGCAGCCTGAAAAAACTAAAAAAGGCAAATAGCAAAGTTTAAACATAAGTGACTGAACCCATCACCAGTCTTAAAATAAGGCCCAAGTCTAACCTCTGCTGTTATCTTTGTAACCGTCGGTTGCTTTATTTATTTTGACTGCGGCAAGCAAACAAAAAGCTGAGCCATTCTTTTGATTTAAAGTGGGTTTACTACAGAAAGTCATAGCAAATACAACAGCGAACGCCATTTTTATGATAAAAAGCTTAGCCTTGGCCAAAGCTTCTTTCCGGACTTTTTCTGATATGCCTGAACACCACTCTCATCAGCGATTTTTGATTGGTCAACTGACCTTTGATCCCAACAACCGTGAGCTAAGCTCGGCGACAGAAAGCTTGTACCTGGAGCCCCAGGCCTATCAGCTGTTGTCGCTGTTTATTGCTGCAGATCAAGGCCAACTGAGCCGCGATCAAATGATTGAACAGCTGTGGGCTGGTCGTGTGGTCAGCGAAAGCGCCATTAATAAGTCAGTGTCTTTATTACGCAAAGCCTTTGCTCAACTTGACCCGGCAAACCCTTATATTGAAACTCTGCCTAAAGTTGGTTATCGGCTTTGTCAGCCCCTGACTATTAAAGCGCCACAACAGCAAGCCGTCGAATTTGTTGCAGAAGCCGCCATCACCACTCAAACAGCAGCACCTGCTGTAATTGCAGTGAAAAGCTCCGGCTTTAAAAGCAAATTGGGATTAGGCTTACTTTGGGCATCCCCTTTGTTATTTTTTGTCTGGTGGTTTTTTATTACCTTAGCGCCTGCGCCAGAACAACTGACTACACCTTATATGACAGCCCCAGTGCCCGTCAGCCATGCTCAGGGTGTTGAGTATGATCTTAGCCTCAGTGCCGATGGCGCTGTGCTGTTGTATTTCTCTTTACAAGCAGAAAAAAAACAGCTGCTGTTACAACGAGGTAAAGACCAACTACAGCTGTTAGCCGAAGACAATGACATCAGCACCGCAGCTTTAAGCCCTGATGCTTTGCAGCTGTTATGGGTGAAACAAAACCCGCAGGGCTGTGTGGTCGAATGGTTTTTACTGGCTAAGCCAGAGCAGAAAAAAACAGTAGCTCAGTGCGCTATAGATGCAGTGGTGAAACTCAGTTGGCAAAACGATAGCAAAGGCTTTTACCTGCGCGACAGAGCCGAAAAAACCCAGCCTTATGCCTTGAGCCGTTATCGTTTGGATACCACAGCCAAACAGCAGATCACCAATCCGCTCAGTTCAGAAAGCCCTACCGGAGAATTGGCTTTTGCTGAGTCCGATGATGGCAAAAAGCTGGCGGTTTTACGTTATCTGGAAAATCAGCAGACGCTGCTGCTGATCCTCGACAGCAGCAGTTTTGTGGTACTAGAGCAAAAAATTCTGCCGCTGCAAGCCACGCAGATAGACTGGTTAGGCAATCAGTTGTTACTGAGTAAAGGCGCTGAATTGCTGCAATACAGTTTCGATACAGACCAGCTGGAGTTCTTATTTTATACAGGCCGTACTGTGCAGTCGCTTGCGGTTTCCAATCAACAGATCTATTACGCTGATTATGAGCTGGACGCCGATATCTGGCAGCAGGATTTGAGCACCCACAAAGCCAGGATCCGTATAGGCAGCAGTAAAATTGACCGTATGCCCAGGGTGAATCACAAAGGCGACTTAGCTTTTTTAAGCCAGCGGCATGGCAAAGATCAGATCTGGTTGCAGCCTGTTGGCCAAAACGAATACCTGTTGGCGGATTTACCTGGCGTCCCGGCTTTTGTGCGTTTGCAGTGGTCCCCGGATGGCGAGTCGTTAATTTTCAGCAAAGATGGCGCCTTATGGCAACTTATTGTAGCTTCAGGCCAACAGCGGGTATTGGTTGCGCCCGAACATCAGGTGGAAGTGGCTAACTGGATAGCGGATGGTTCAGGCATTATCTACAGCAGTCAGCAAAAAGGCGACTGGCAATTATGGCAACTGGATTTAAACACTGCAGCTACCACTCAACTGACGACTCAGGGTGGTTACAGCGGTTATCTGCTAAAGGATCAACTGTATTTCAGCAAGTTTCATCAGGACGGTTTATTTCAGCTGGATTTAACCACTGGAGAAGAACAATTACTGATCGCCGACTTTAACAAAATCAACTGGCTGAACTGGAGCTTGTCGCAAGGGCAAATTTATTATTACCAGCCGGATCAGGGCATACGGCAGTACCAGCTACAGAGCAAGGACAACAGCCTGCTGCTGGCGACACCAGAGCGATTTGTCCATCATTACGCCATTGAAAACCAGCAGCTGTTTTATGTCAAAGCAGGCTTGCCCAAAGGCGATATTTATAAGCTGGTGCCTGATGGCGCTCAATCCAACTGACAAGCCGGTTTTAAAACAGCACTTTTTCTCCGAACTGAAACAGGGCCTTGACGATAAGGCCCTGTTTTACCTGATAACTGCATAAGAGTTCAACCTGACCACGACCTTCCGGGAAATTACGCTGAATAAGTTCGTGGTCTATGACCCACTCTCCCATCACTATCCGGTTTAATAGCTGTGCATGCAAATCAGCTTCAGCAAAACGCTGGCTGATCCGCTGCTGCATTTCACCATGACCCCGCGCCAACACTGCACCGTGAAAATCCAGCTGAACTGCATCAGGGTGATAACAAGCCAGCCAGGCTGAAATATCTTTGCTGTTATAAGCATCCAGTTGCTGCTGTATCAGTTGCTCTGCTGTGATCTGTTTTTTGCTGTTTGTCATCTGAGCTTTACCTTGCAATAAAACTCAGATAATGACCAAAAGCGCAGTAAAACACCAGTACAGCTGAAAAAGCTTTGAGTTGCAGTATCAGCGCTATTTAAAGTCCGGACCGCCTGAATAGACCGACCATACGAGCCACCCTTTGCCCCAGATAAAAAGCAGTTTCCAGATCTGGAGCTTCGATAACACCATCCACAGCTCTGGCAATCAAACCAGCCTGGGCACCAAGCCGGTTTGGCGCCTTTGCATCACCAGCACCAGCTAAATCCAGCCCTGCCCACAACATACCGTGCTGCGCTGCCAGAATTTGTAAATAATGCAGGCAATGTAAGGTATCGCCACAATAGCCAGTACCCACAGTAAAACCGGCTGCGATTTTGTCCGCCCAAAGCTGCTTAACCCAATAATCGCCAGCTGTGGCATCCGCAAAAGCTTTAAACTGCGCCGAGACAGAGCCCATAAAAGTGGGAGAACCAAAAATGACAGCTTCAGAGTGATCAATGACTTCAAGCACAGAAGAGTTTTTAAAACGTCCTTGCTGTATATCCCCTCCTTCAATACGAAGTAATTGAGGTTGTGCAGTTTCGACTGAACTACAACCTGCGGCTACAGCTTCAGCCAACTGTGCTGTGGTACCAGTGACTGAATGATAAACAATAGCTATCTTCATTGGCTTGCCTCCGCTTTCACTGGCATGACCTGAGCGGCCATTTTATGCTGACCAAGCCAGACACCGGTTAACACCAACAGCATGCCCAGACTTTGCAGCAGCGTCAGATGCTGATCCAGCACTACAATACCAAGCACAGTCGCACTTAAAGGGCTGAGTAAACTAAAACCCGTGACAGCGCTGGCTGACATTCGCATCACACCCCGTAGCCAGAAGATGTAAGTCAGGCCAGTACCAATAAGGCCAAGCCAGAGATAACCCAGAATATGAGTCAGGCTAAGGCTTTGCGGCAGGGTTTCAACACTTAAAGCAAGCGGCAATAAAAACAAGCCGCCAACACTAAGCTGCCAACTGGTGAGTACCATTGCACTGACCGGAGGCTGCCATTTTTTCGTTAATAAAGTGCCACAGGCCATTGCCAAAGCACCGGCTGCAGCTGCTATGACACCTATGGCATCCAACTGAGCTGCTGGCCCTAACACCAACAGAGCCACCCCCGATAAACCCAACAACGCAGCAATCCAGCTTAGCCATGAGGTGCGGCCACCCAGTACTGCCCAGCTTAATATCACCACCACCAAAGGCTGAATAGCGCCGACAGTCGCAGCTACACCACCAGGTAAACGATAAGCAGCAACAAAAAGCAGCGCCTGGAACACTCCAATATTTAAAAAACCTAACAACAGAATTTTGCCCCACCAGCCCGACTGCGGTAACTGGCGTAACCACAACAACATCAAAAGACCGACCGGCAAGGTACGTAAAGCTGCAGACAATAAGGGCACATCGGCAGGCAAAAACTCTGTGGTGACTAAATAGGTGCTGCCCCATATCAGCGGGGCTAAAGCGGTTAACCAGGGATCATACCAACGGGATACAACAGAACTCATAAGCAGACTCTCCTTTTACAGTGCGAAGCGCACAGACTTAAAATCTGCCGCCACTGTAAAAGTTCAAGCTAACTTGAGGTCAAGCGAAGTTTACACTAATTTTCAATACTTTAAATGTCCAGCTGCAACAGATAACCTGGCACCGTCTTGCCTTGCACTATCGCCACTTGTGGGATCTGCTTTATCTGCCGGAAACCAGCCTTTTGTAAAACCCGCTCAGAAGCCGGATTTTCGGCTGAAACACAGGCAAATAACGTCTTCAGGTCCAGCCGTTTTGCCTGCTGTATCAACTGCTCCAGAGCAAAGCCAGCAACACCTTTGCCCGACCAGTCTTCAGCAATACGGTATCCCACATAAGCCGATTGCTGGCTCTGGTTTATATCTTTGATATTGGCCCTGCCAATTAACTCCTCTGCAGCGTTAAACACCAGAGCAGGCCAGGCCAACAGCTGCTGTTTTAACAACAAAAAGTCGGCGATATGCTGCTGTACAGCTTCAAGCAGGTAAAACTCACCGGCTCTGGCATCAATTTTTTGCTCAAAAAAGTTTTTGTGGGTCAGCTCAAATTGCAACACCAGATCGGCATCATCTGGCAACAAAGCACGTATTGTATAAGCAGACATTTACACTGGTCCTGTTGACGGCAAAACAGCTGTGCCCTGATGAAACACCATTTGCCAGCCTAAGCTATTGAGTTGCCATAAAGAGCTGCGTAACGACAACTTGCTTTGCATCTCTCCTGCTTTACGTAATTTGGCTTTATACAATACCTGAGCTAAATCGGCAGACAACAACCTGACTTCAAATTCAAAAGCTTCCACCGAGGGGGCTTGCTCTTCCGGTAATCGCTGCAACACATGAGCTTTATCAAAACGCACACCAGAGGCTGCAATTTCCTCAAAACCGTTGGCTATCAACAGATTTAACTGGCTTTGACTTCGCCTTACTTCTGGCTGATGCAGCTGTAATTCCAGTGCAATCAGATGATCTGTTAAGGCTTTAAGTTGTTCTGATCTCACTATGACCTGCTTTATTAATCATTAAAACTCATGTCGCCGTTTTACCTTAGTTCACTGAACTGACGCAAGTTTTTCTGAATGCGCCAAGCAAGAAGTACGTTAGCGCACAGACGGCAAGCCCTGGAGGGGCCAGTATCTATATAACCCAGCCCCCTCGCAGGGCCCAACGGAGACTTAATTATGAAATTATTGTTACCAACAATGCAAAACTGATCCACTCCAACAATTGAAATTTGATCCACTTGTTTTCACTATGGTGCCTTTTCGGAGGCATTTTGATCACAAAAGAAGAACTCATGAAAATTCAGATTTTGCATCAGCAAGGC
>JAHKAA010000041.1 GCA_018825965.1 Gammaproteobacteria bacterium | reverse complement strand
GGCCCGTGATAGTAATTTCCAGGCTTTATCTGATAACATTTGTCTTGGCATTTGAGTGCTTTGTTTTGTTTTTTGGCGAAACCATTATAACGCACTCATTTGCCGCCTATTTTTCATACCGTAAAGATCAACACGCTCTAGTGCATAAATAATAAAATCACTACCTAATTGACTGATTTAATGTGCCGTCATCCTTATTATTATCGCTATACTGGAACTGTCGACAAAGTCAGATCCGGAGTTTTTTGTCTTTATGCGGTTAAAGCGCCCTTCACACAATGGAATGTCCCTGCGGCTCTTTTTTACAGTGCCTGTTTTATTGCTATTTATACTGACTGCGGGTTTGGTCAGTCTGATTTCTTATCTGAACGGGCAACAAGCAGCCCTGCACTATGGCCAGAAACTGGCGGACCAAATCAGTCTTCGTGTGAACTCTCATTTGCAGTATTTGCTGGCCGCACCAAAAACTGTGCTGGATTCGACTCTGCAATCCATAGACAGCGGCATTCTGGATCTGCAGTCAGAGCAGGATCTGGCGCGTTTTATGACAGTGCAAATCCGCAGTGCACCTTATTTAACTTATGTCTCAGCCGGTTTCGCCAATGGCCGGTATCTTGGTGTGAACAGAGATGTTGGTGATGGTCAGCTCACACTGATCAGTTCAATGAATCAGCAAGACTTAGTCCGGGTGCGTTATACCTTGCAGGAAGTGGGCTTGCCCGGAGCTGCTTTGGAGCAAGGCATCCCCTACGATGTCAGAACACGCAGCTGGTTTCAGTATGCAGTACAACAAGGCAAACCAAGCTGGTATCCGATCTACAAATATCAGTCCTACGATGGTTTGGGTGTAGGGCTGGCTGCGCCTACTTATGATCAAAGTGGTCAGTTACAGGCTGTTATTGCTGCTGATATAAGCCTGAGTCATCTGGAACTCTATCTGCAAGCTCAGCTTGTGGAAGGAAACGGCATGATTTTTATCACGGATCGGCGAGGATACCTGATCGCTTCATCGATTCAGGCGCCACTGATTACCAAAAGTGGGGCTGTCATTACACAAGTGATGGCCAGCCAAAGCGGGCACCCTTTACTTCAGCTGGCAGCCGCTACCCTGAGCAGGCAAAAACACAGTGCAGGGCAACAGCAACTGGAGCTGGATGATCAGCATTATTTATTGAACTTCACCGAGTTCAGTGATCCACAAGGTTTAAAGTTGCACATAGCTGTGGTTTTGCCGCAGCAGCCACTGATGAGTTTTGTCGATGAAAATTCTTTACAAGCCTTATGGTTAATTCTGTTGGCTGTGATAGTGGGGGCGCTGCTGATTTTTGTGTTAAGCCGTAAGCTGGTGCAACCTATTGAAGCCTTGCATCGACGGGCTGACTTACTGGCCAGTGGCGACAGAACAGACTTTGAGCTGTATCAGACGCCGGTTTTTGAGCTGAATGGCCTGATCCAATCTTTTGATCTGATGGCGACCAAACTCAGCGACGCTTTTTCGCAGCTTGAACATAAAGTCGAGCAGGGCACTGCCTCTTTGGATCGTTTATCTTTGGTGGTCAGCCGTACCAGCAATGGCGTCATAGTGACAAACCCTGAAGGTTTGATTGAATGGGTGAACCCGGCTTATGAACGTTTGTCTGGCTACAAAGCCACTTATTTACAGAGCAAAGCCATTACTCAGGTGTTAGCCAATCAAAAAGCCGATGCTTTGGTACTGCAACGTATTCACCAGGCCATTAGCGGCAGCTCGGGTTTTTCTGAGGAACTCTTGTGTTATGGCGCTTCAGGTCAGGCCTGCTGGCTGAGCCTGGAATGTGATGCTGTGTTCAGCGAGCAAGGCCAGTTGACGGGTTTTGTGGTGATTTGTCTGGATATCAGCAGCAGGAAAAAATCGGAGTCTGCAGAAAAAGACAGTCAGGATCGCACTCTGCGTCAACGCAGTACTTTGGCTCAACTGGTTGTGGATGAAGCTGTTGCCAGCGGAGACAGCCTGGCTTTTGCTAAACATCTGGTGCGTTCGACCTCTTCGGCCATTCTCTGTAACAGAGTCAGTGTCTGGATGCTGTCGGAGCAAGGGGACGAGATGTTTTGTCTGGCCTTGCACCAAAACGAAGGTGAACAGCAATTAGGCCAGCTGTTGTTAAGGCGGGCGGATTACCCAAGGTATTTTTCTGCTGTTGCTTCACGTGGCTGGATTTGTGCCAATGACGCAATAAACGACCCTGCCACCAGTGAGTTTGCTGAACTTTATCTGAAACCTTTAGGCATTAGTTCTATGCTCGACGCCGGTATTATTATTGCCGGTAAAGTGGTTGGGGTTTTATGTCTTGAGCATATAGGAGCGCAACGGCAATGGCATTCTGACGAGGAAGCTTTTGTCAGCGCTATTGCGGCTGTGATGGCGCAAACTTTGTCGGTGGCGCAGCGTAAAGATGCAGAACAAATCAGCAAAGAATACGCCCAGCATACTCAAACCATTTTAAATAACGTGGTGGATGGCATTATCACCATTGATGAAAATGGCCGTATTGCCAGTATGAACCCAGCAGCTCAGGATTTATTCCGCTGCAAGGCCGAAGACTTTTTAGGCCACTATGCCACTAACCTGTTACCCACTGTATTGAGGCAAAATCAGGAATCCCAGCAGGCTTATTTACCCACGCCTGGGGTAAAACCTTTGTTAGGCAGCAACAGGGAGTTGGATGGTTTAAGGGCTGATGGCAGTATTTTTGCGATGGAAATGGCCTTATCTGTGATCCGCAGACAAGGGCGACTGATTTACATCTGTACTGTGCGTGATATCAGCGACCGCAAGCGTATGGAGCGGCTGAAAAACGAATTTGTTTCTACTGTCAGTCATGAACTGCGTACGCCTTTAACTTCTATTACCGGAGCTTTAGGCTTGCTGCATGCAGGGGTAATGGGCGATATGCCGGACAAAGTAAGCAGCCTGATCAGCATTGCCTATAAAAACTGCCAGCGTTTAACCTTGTTAATTAACGATTTGCTGGATATTGAAAAAATAGCAGCAGGAAAAATGCAGTTTGATTTGAAAACAGAACTGGTTTTGCCACTTATTCAGCAGGCGCTGGATGCAAATAAAATGATGGCTCAGGATCGGCATATTGGGCTAAGTATCAAAGCGATAACGCCAGAAGTTTGCATCAGAGTGGATGCCAAACGTTTGATTCAGGTGTTATCAAACTTTTTAAGTAATGCCATTAAGTTTTCGCCTGCAGCAGCCACAGTAGTAGTGGAGTTAAGCCAGAATGAACAAATGGTGCGTATTGCCGTTATTGATCAGGGGCCTGGTGTGCCGGAAGCATTCCGCGACCGTATTTTTCAACGTTTTTCACAGGCCGATGCTTCTGATACCAGACAAACAGGCGGTACTGGCCTGGGTTTAGCCATTTCAAAAGAGCTGGTGCATGGCATGAATGGTTTTATTGGTTTTGAATCTGTGGAAGGCCAGGGCGCCACTTTTTATTGTTGTTTTGCTTTAGCCCAGGACTGAGCCAGAATAGCGTTCACCACGTATAGCTTCTTTAGATTAATAAAGGAGTTTTTATGATGCGTTTTATTGCTTTGCTTGCCCCGCTGCTGCTTTGGGGTTGTAGCCATCAGGTTCAGGATTATCAACAACAAACTCCGGTGTTTAATTTACCTGACTACTTCAGCGGTTCACTAAATGCTTACGGTGTAGTAAAAAACTGGCAAGGCAAACAAAGTGTCCGCTTTTCGGCGGAGCTTTGCGGCCAGTGGCAAGGCAATACGGGCACTTTATTTGAATTGTTTCACTTCAGCGATGGCCGGGTAGAACAACGAATTTGGCAATTAGCAGTAGATCAAGATGGAAAAGTTACAGGTTTTGCTGCCGATGTCACAGGTCAGGCGACAGGCCAGCAAGCCGGCAATACCTTGTACTGGGAATATGTGTTGCAAATACCGGATGGAGACGGGGTGATTGAAGTAAAAGTGGAAGACTGGTTGTATCTGGTGACGCCACAACAACTGATGAACCAGTCCACCTTGTATAAATTTGGCCTGCCTGTGGGTGAGATTATTTTGTCTATCCAGCAGCAAGATACAAAAGCCGATTGCAGCGCTTTGGAACAACAGTTGGCAACTCTAAGAGCAGGTTAAGCCTGCTCCTGTTCCATACTTTCCAGTTCTATTTTTATCGCGTTGCAGGAGATTTGAATTTCATACAAAGACACCAATAAACTCAGGATTAAACTGGCCAGGCTGGCAGCAAAAGCAATCTGGCCAGCCAATGCCCACTGCATAAACAGAAAAAACATCGACAGAGTACAAAGTACAAAACTAATCACGCCCCAGCGCTGCATAGAACGTATTAAAAACATACGTTGCCTTAAGTTTTCTATCTGACGTTTCGCCATATCCCTTACTTGCCCGCCTTCACGGGTATTGAGTTGACGAATAAGCTGAGCCAGCACTAAAAACCTGTTGGTGTAGGCCAATAACAATAAAGAGATAGCTGGAAATAACAAAGCGGGAGTCGTCATGGTCATCAACATAAAGTCACCTGTGTTCAGAGTAGAAAAAGACGGACTAAGATTTTGATCATATTCGCATTAGTGCCATGCTGATAGTACACTGGACAAAAATAACAGAGTTTTCTGAGCGCTGTCTGTTGTGTATGATGCGCAGCCAGAACCGCCAGACCAAAATGGATTCAACATGAAACAAAAAGCAAATAACTTCCAGAATATGCGTGAACTGGGGTTTTATCAGCAAGCGGCTATAGCTGCAACCTTGCTGGAGCGTATGCTGCCCAATTATCAGCTGTTTAGTGAAGTGACGGGTTTTGGCGATGCCAAGTTGTGTCGCGACATTCTGAATCTGGTGTGGGAATGGCTTTTTGTGAAGAAGGTGAAAATTAACTTTGAGCGCTTATGCAACGAGTTAGAGCTGGCAACGCCGGATCAAAGCCAGTTTGATATGTTTGGTGTGTACCCTGCTATTGATACAGCGACAGCGCTGGACTCTATGCTGAACGGTATTTTGTCACAGGATCCAACTGAGTTTGTTAACGTGGCTAAAATTTCACAGGCTTCAGTGGCCCGTTTAATTGAATATCAGGCTGAAGAGATTGATATCACCACTGAAGCTGAACTGAAAAAGTGGGTGAGGGATCACGAGCTGATGGAATATGAAATGGACTGTCTGTCTGAGCTGATCGAATTAGTCACGCCATTAAATGACGGTTTCCAGCGCGAGCAGGTGCAAATGCTGAAAGCCTGGGTACGTGAACAAGGATTAAGCAACCTGGGTATGGAGCTTGTTGCTGAAACTCAAAATTCAGACGGCTAAAAGTATTAGGATCCGAATGAATAGTGCTTTTAGAGTCAATACTTTAACTTTATCAAAAAGCCTTAAAATTCTTCTTGCATAAAAATCAGTCACTGCTTAGAATGCGCGCGCTCGAAAGGCAAGTCTCCCGAAAGGGAGTACACGCAAAGCTGCAGATCTAAGGGGAAACCTATGATGGCTGGGCTGCCGTAATCTGATGATTACGTAGGACGCATCTACACCAGTTTTCTGGTATCAAAGCTCCTCCTTTCGTGTTCGCTGATAAATAACAGCAAAGATGCTGTTGTTGAAGTTTCAGCCTGTTTATACAGACCAATCAGCCTGATCGACAGATCAGTGTTAGCCAACACCGGAGCTTATTATGAAATTTAAATTTGTTGCTTTAATCGCCATCGCTGCTGCTCAATTTGTTGCACCAACAGCCTCTGCTAACGATCAAATGGTTCAGTCTATCTGTGCTTATGTGGCCGATAACAACAAAAACAACTTGCGTAAAGCTTTGTCAGACAATCGTTTACGTTTGAAAAACGTGTATGACGGTATTGTTTGTGATGGTTTACCTTTAGTACGCCATGCCATCAAACACAATGCAGCAGACACTGCTGAATTTATCATCAAGCAGTTACCAGGCAGCCAGGTTGCAGCATCAGGTGATTTAGAGTGGGCAGCCAGCAATGGTTTTGCAGCTTCTCCAATACTGGACGCCATCAAGGCCCGTAGCGCAAGCTAATCGAATTTTGTATAAAAAGAAGGCGCCTGATGGCGCCTTTTTTTATCACTTCTAAATCCGTGAGCTAAGTGCTAAGAGTTAGATGTACTGGCTTATCGATGATCTGACAGTGTTAGCAGTGTGCCAACTGCCAACTCTCGCTGCAGTTATGGACGAATACACAGTGTTATTTTCTTCCACCATAAAACAGGCACGCTTTGAGTACATCAATAGGCACATTTATCTGTTGCTGAAGAAGGAAAAACACTCTAATTTAGATTCTTAGCGTGGACCAACCTAAAAATAACAGGCCAGATAAAAGTAATAATGTGCCAGCACGCTTTTGGTCGCAGCTAGCCGTAGTTGATTGTAATGAATGATTTTATTATCAATAAGTTAACGCTGGTTTGTCATCTGGTGAAACCAGAGGAAACGAGCCAGCACAATATACAAATGTTATGTGTCATACAAAATAGTTGAGGAGTACTCAAATGGATGTATTTTCGAATATTTCGGGACTATCTGAAGATAAGTTACATGAAAAATTTAAGCTATTGAGAGATGAGCCATATTACGCTGGAGCTAGAAGAATCATTGAAGAGTGGACACAGGACTTCCACGATAGGGATAATAAAATTGCTCTCGAATTCCAAACAACTTTTCATTCATCTTTTTGGGAATTTTATCTACACGCTGTTTTTCAAAAACTTGGACTGAATATAAATGAGAAATACACCAGACCAGATTTTATTATAGATGGTGAGCGAGAGTTTTATGTTGAAGCTGTTGTTTCTGAAATAAAGCAAGGAGGAACTCCTGAATCAGAGAGGTCGCCAGATGACACATTAAGTATGCTTGAGCCGATTCAAACTGACAAAGAGTTCTCACTACTAATAGATGAAGCTATTGTGAGACACTCGAACTCAATATATTCGAAACTAAAAAAATATACTGGATATACAAATAAGAAAGGGAAATGGGTCGATGGATATAAAAGTTGTGAGTGGATAAACGACTCGAAGCCTTATATTGTCGCATTATCTTCCTACGATCAGATCCAGTATGGAAAAGAATACATTTACTCAATGTTTGCATTATTGTACGGCTTGTATTACTCACCTGAAAGAGAGCAGTATGAGAAAAGAAATTATGTTAAAAAACCAAATACCGACTCCAAAATACAAATTGGCATTTTCAATACTGAGGAAATGAAGGATATATCAGCGATTATATTTACCAATGTACTAACACTGGGGAAATTATCTTCACTAAGTAAGTCTACAGGATATGATCTAGCTCATGTGCTTAATGTAAGGTATGACAGAGAAGCACCACATTATAAAATTCATGAGGTTAGCTCTGATCATCCAGAAGATTTACTCGATGGTTTATATGTGTTTCATAATCCAAATGCGAAGATTAAATTTGAATGTGAAGAAATAAAATCCAATCATCTTGTTGAGTTTTCACTCGATAGTATCGGTATAGGGATGGAAGGAGGAAGAGCTCCTATTGTCGCAAGGTACTGTTCTCCAACAGGCCATACCCTACGTGATCTTCTGATGTCTACCGCTGCCAGTAATTACAATAAAACAATTGCTTATGACTTAATTAAAGCGGATTAAAACACATAATAAACAAGGATAGGTCGCGCGCAGCCAAGACTCAATCCTGACTATAAACCGGCTTGCTCGAGTAACTCCGCCATATGCTGCAATGCTGTTAGCCCCTGAATATCGGTGGCTTGCAGCGGCACTTTGTAGCGCGGTAGTTTGCCAAAATCTTGCTCTATCTGTGCCAGATGTACCTTTTCCTGGCTGCGCCTGGCCGCGAGAAAATCGCCATCGGCGCTGTCGGGTAAAATGCGGTTTACCACCAAGCCTGCCAGTGGCAATTTTTCCTGTTGCAGGCTTTGCACGGCGCGGCCGGTTTCTAATATCGGCAGTTTTTCCGGCGTTAACACAAACAGCAGCGCGGTGAGGCTGTTATCGGTTAATACCTCTCGGGTGCGCTGCAATAAGCGCTGGCGTGTCAGCAGGGTTTCGGTAATGGCTTTATTGCGTGCATCCATGCCAGAGGTAGCATGTTGGTTAGGATCAGCAAGCGGGCTGTCAATATCACGCCCGGCGTTGGGGGTTAAGTGGCCCAGTACATCACCGAGTTTTTCTGAACGTTTATTGGCATTAAGTAAGCCCTGTGTCCAGGCCGCCATGGCTTCCGGCAGGCTTAACAGGCGCAGGGTGTGGCCAGTAGGGGCGGTATCAAACACCACCAGATCATAATCTTTTAAACCCAGCTCTATCACATTGGCGATACGCTCCAGCATCGCAGCTTCCTGCGCGCCGGGTGACTGGCGGGTTAGCCGCATTTGCCGCTCTATTTCGCTGAACATCTCCGGCCGGGTAAAGCGCTTTAACTGTGCGGTGACTTTAGCCAGGTGTTGTTCTACTTCGCGGTCAGGGTCTAGCTCCAGGCCGTCGACATTCGGTGCTAAGCGGGTAATGTTATCGCCTATTTCACGGTCAAACGCATCGGCCAGGCTGTGCGCCGGATCTGTCGAGACCAGCAGCACTTTTTTACCGCGGCGGGCCGCCAACAATGCCAGCGCAGAGGAGGTGGTGGTTTTACCCACGCCGCCTTTACCGCCAATAAGCAGTACGCGTTTATCAGTTAACAGCATTTAATGTTGTCCAGTGGCGAGTGCTCCATACCCATACGGATATGCCAGTCATGAAAGCGTTCCATTAGTAACGGTTGCAGCTCGAGGGTGTAGTAACTGGCGGGGTTGGGTACGCCCATCATTTCACTGAAGATGAGCAGCATAAATAAATCATCCTGCTCACGTTTGGCACGCGCTATCGCACTGCGATAGGGCGCGTTATAGGCTTCTTCAGCGTAAAAGCTGGCTTGGCGAAACCAAGCCTTAAACTTGTCTAAACTCATGCTTCTTTGGCAGCAGGGTTAGATTTGTTGGCTTTAATTTGCTTGGTTAACGCCGAGCTACACTCCAGTGACACCAGTATTGCCGCTACCAGCACCACTAGATCCATGGTGAACAGGAACCAGTCGCCTTTGTCGTAGAAGCTTTTTAACTGAATTAACAGACCCAGGGTGGTCATGATCAGCAAAAAGATTAACGGTGCCAGCGTGTACCACATAGGGCGGCGCAGCTTAACTAACATTACCGTGATTACCAGCAGGGTTAAACCGGCCAGCAACTGGTTAGTGGTGCCAAACAAAGGCCAGATCATTAAACCGCCGGAGCCATCGCCACCGGCACCAAAGGCTAGTAATAAACAAGAGCCGACGGCAAGTAAGGTAGCCGGCGCGGCTTTTTGCATCCAACCGATGTTGTAAATGCTGCCCCATTCCTGAAAAATATAACGCTGCAGACGCAGGCCGGTGTCCATGGTAGTGCCGGCAAACAACACTACCATTACTGTTAGCAGGGTTTGCGACAGCACGGTATCCAGGCCAATACCTTGTTGCAGGATGTTAGCACCGCCGGTGATAAAGGCTGACACACCGCCTTTGCCAAAACCACTGTAGATAGCTTGCCAGTCGGCCAGCGTAGCAAAACCGGCGGTAGCGGCAATGATGGCGGCCAGCGCTAATGAGCCTTCACCTACGGCACCAAAATAACCGACAAAACGTACGTCTGGCTCTTTATCAAGCTGCTTAGAGGTAGTACCGCTGGACACCAGGCCATGGAAGCCGGAGATG
>JAHKAA010000040.1 GCA_018825965.1 Gammaproteobacteria bacterium | reverse complement strand
GTCATCTCTTTTTCACGTAGTTTAATGAAATGACACAGAATTTTGAACACTACCACCGTCAGGCCTTTGCCATCACGCAATGCCTGAATAGCAACCTGGATATCGAATGTTGGATTAGTCATGTGTCATCTCTTTTTCACGTAGTTTAATGAAATGACACAGAATTTTGAACACTACCTCATCTTTTCTTGGAAAAAACAAATGTACCTGACAAACAGATCTGAAATATAGTGAGCTTTATTAAATAACTCCCTACGCTCCAATATGCTGGGAGGGTTTCCATGAGCCCTATTATTTCGTTCTTCTCTTAAAGTGCTCAGGTGATGACCTTTTGTTACCACTCCCTCTCGGACAACACAATCAACCATATTGACCAGCTTTAATGTGTCTTTTGAACTAACATTAAGTATACCTTCATTTTTTTTCTGAAGTAAAAAGTTCTTCAACGTATTTTCAAAAGTCAACCCCAGCTCGAACAGTGCAAGATCAACATTTTCTAAAGTCAATAGCGCCAAAGGTCTCTTTAAAATATCCTTTATTTTTTCGTCACTTGTATATTTATCGACTTCAATTTCTATTTTCTCTACACATTCTTCATGCTTATACACTGCATAATAATCATTACCCTTCTTAAATTTATGAATGTCGTCCATTTTATCTAAATACTGGTAGAACGTGGGACGAATACATTTAACATTCTTTAATACTTCTTTATATAAATCTCCCTTTTTATATGGGACATTTGGCTGTTCAAACAGAATTGCTCTGATCTCCACTTGAACCTTATCTCGCAGAAGTATTTTTTCTTCACTCAAGCTAACCAAAGCCTCTAAATCTTGGCAAAAAACCGTTTTAAAACGTTCTCCTGGGCGCCTACTAAGCTTCAATCCTTCAGTAGCTAACACTTTCTGTCTAACACTTACTTCTGATAATCCAGTTATTCGAGCAATTTCAGAGAGCAGGGTTGGGAATTTAATTGGATTTTGAACCAAAAGCACCCCTTTCAGTATTTGATTGAAGTCACTTTTCAAAACGACCTTACTTTTATCTTTCTTAGGAGCAGCTTTCATTCTCCAAGCACTTAACGCGAATTCACCTTTTCCAACTCTAGTAAATAGAGTCTGATCATTTAAATAAACAATAAGAGATTTTGGCGATGCATCCGGCCTCACTTTAGATACACCCATTTCGATATCAGCAAATGGGAGCGGACGTCCAGCCGCATGAAGAACTTTTTCAATTGCTTCAATAATGGTTATGTTGTTGAGATGAGCCCATTCTGTGAGCCCCCATTCGCCGCTCTTTCCAATCGGAGTGAATCTGTTATCCGCCACTAGCTGATTTTTCAAATTAGTTTCTTTTACTTGATTAGATGAACTTGAATTTCCCCCGAGGACATTTATCTCTTGAGTGATTTTTGAGAAATGAACTGGCTTACCGTGTGATTCTAAGACTCTTAGCGCCTTATCTGCAGCACTACGTAGCCTTGAAAACTTCACAGTAATTTGGTCTTCGTTGAAATTTATATCACCTGTAGCAGAGAGAGCAATTTTTATGGACTCGTTTGATATATTCGCCTTCGACTTCATTTTTTTCTTGGCTGAGATAATTAGATCAAAAAGCTGAATAGATTTAGGTGTATCATAAACCACGTCTAGCGCTTGAAATATTGATTCAATTTCACTTTTCTTATAGTTAGAGGCTTTACACCAAGACTCTGATATTTCGCCTCTAAATCCAGCTATGTTACTTGGCATCTTAATGTAGCCACATACCTCCATAAACAGATCTAAATACTCAGAAGTAAGCACTTCACCATAACCACCGCGAAAAATACGTTCGACATCTTCTTTCAAGACAATCCATTCTGAATCATTTATTTTTTCTTCAACCACCAAATATTGGGCTTGGAGTTCAGGGCATATTTTCCAGCCTTTTTGATTTAGTTTATTTTTCATTAAGAGTGAAAGTTCTTTTAATGATTTATCTTCGATCTGTCGAATTCGTTCACGAGTAACATCGTAATACGTGCCTAATTCTTCAAGTTTATACTTTTTGTTTCCATTAAGCCCAAACCGTTTATTCAAAACGTCTGAATCCCTGTCTCTGCTCTTACTTTTCTTCTTTGATAGGTACAAATTAACTATTGCAGGGAAAGCTTCAGCCAAATTACCATTAGCTGCTACTAAAAATTCTTCCCTCGGATCAATCAGCATTTTTATCTCTTCTTCAGTAGCGATTTCTAGCTTCTTTAAGAATTGATGAATCGCGGCCTTACTTTCAGATATCGTTTTGACTCCTATACCTGCAAGACCCGAAAATCCATCCAATACAACAGCAATAGCATCATAACTGTTTTTAGCATTGCAGGATTTAACCAGACTTATTGCACGAGTAGGTAGCCCAATAGCTTCAATCGGTATCCGCCTTGAGCGATTGATGGTAAGTTCAGAAAAGTCGGCCGTTATTTTTAGTTGCTTCGTATCCATAAAGACATCCGATGATTATTGAAACTGACTATAAGTTCTGAATAATTCAAAACTTGCATGACCTGATAACCAGGTAACTCGATTTAATTGACCAAGTTAAACAGTTTCAAAAGACTGTACAACGCATTATGTGAGTTTTTTTCAGGTAAAGGGACAGAAAAGCTACGAAGTTGCAGCTAAAAAACAACAGTATTCCTCATAATACCTCCTTTGAAGAGACCTAAAGACTAATACGCAAAACATTAAGACTGATGTTCAGATTCTCAAGAAAAATGTAGATATGGCGGAGAATTCGACAAAATAAAAATGGATCACTTCCCCCCAGCCAACTGCTGTAAAAACTGCAAACGCTGCTTTTCTTCATCACTTAACACAAAAGGCTCGTCGCTCAGTTGGCCAAAGTTAATGGCTTCTACTATAAAACCTGGCTCTTTGCTGTTGCCGTAGCGGTTGGCTTCACCTGGCATGGCGGAGCGTAGTTCCAGCACAAAAGTACCAAGCCAATAAGGCCCGGCTTGTTGCTGTAATACTTGTTTAAATGCTTTTAGATCCAAAGTTGCAGAACCTTCGCTCAGTTTCCCCTCAGCCGTCAGCACAGCTAGCGGCTGTTTGTTTTGTGTAAATAAGTTGGCTCTTAAGCGATACATCCCGGCTTTTTTCACGTCAAGTTCAACAGGTATCACTACATCAGATCCACGCGAACTGCTGCTGCCAACACCTGTGATAGTGGCAACTGGAAAACTGTAATCCAGCCCTGTTTGCAGTTGTTGGGTTTTGCCTTCTGCTTCAAATAACACCACCAGCTCCATGGCACCATCCCAGTTTTCACTGGCATCAAACTGATGCGGCCATTCGGTGGAGTCTGGCGTGGCTGTTAAATCGGCCTGCGCCAGCACTTTTCCGCTTTGTTGTTCACGTAATTCAGCTCTGGCATCTTGTGGCGACAACCCATCCATCACCAAAGTAAAAACCACAGCTTCAGGGTAACTAAAGCGGTATTTTGGCAACACCAGACTGGCGCTGGCACCTCCTTCCAACGGCAAAGCCACAGTGTCAAAATGATTGGGGTTGAGTAGCTGATGATCGGCAGCCGATAAAGGCCTGGAGTACGGCGGGTAACTTAGTTCAGCCGCATAAGCCTGCGACAACAGACTAAAACTTTGCTGCAATTCTTCCTGCTGATACTGATCCATCTGCACTGGTGCAGCAGTTTGAACATCGGCTTTTGCCTGGGGTTCAGCAATAGCTTCAAGCTGGGGTTGCTCCACCACAGCCACAGCAGTTTCAGCTTTGGGCCAAAACCAAAAAGCTGCCAGTGCCATCAGCACCAGCAGCATCATCACCAAGACTTTTTTTGGCATTAATCAGCAGCCTGACTAACTAAAGACGACATGCTCTGGCGATCCGAACCTGTCACCAATAAATAGTTTGAAGCCAATACCCACCAGCCGCGTTTTTGCTGATAAGTCTGGAACTGCAAAGCTTCGTTATTTAAGTAATTAGCTCTGGCATTAGCTGCAGTTACTTCACCATCACGACTGTCTTCAATCAGACCGCTGTGGCTGTAGTCATTGCCCATCAGCATAGGGTAGTGGTACGGCATAAAGCCTTTAACGCCACTGCTTTGACTGGCCAGTTTGCCATCAAAAGCCACATTGGCACTGCAGCTATCAAAAGAGCCAACAGCAGAGGCACCACAACTGGAGTGACTAGCGACTACACCATCATCAGTGCCAGGTAAAAATGGGCCTGTGGCATTTAAAAAGTCAGAACCCGCGCCTGCAAAACGCAAACGTGGCACACGACTGGTTGGAAAACTTGCCAACTGACGCGCCGTATTAACACGTAAATCGTTTAGCACACCTATATTAGAAGGTGATGGCATTTGGCCTAACCATAAAGATAAAGCTGCCCGTAAAGCTGCGTCTGTCCAGCTGCCGCCTCCGGCCACATTCACTGCTAAATCAGCCAGCTCAACACCACCACCGGCTCCGGCAAAGTCAAAGCTGGCAATAATATTCAGCGGCTGTAAGCCCGCGTTTTGCAGCCATAACGCCTGATTGTCGATGATATAACGGGTGACTAAATCGCCCGTAGAGTGGCTGACAAAAATACAACCATTGTTGCAGGTGCCTGCGCGGGATAATTGCTGTAGTTTTGGCCAGACATAATCAGTGGCAATTTTTCCGGTGATACGCTCCTGTGATGGCCAGTCGATACGCGCATCAGCGCGGCTTAACCAAAAACCAGCCCAGTAGTCGGCACCATTGCTGGTGACATCAGCACCTACAGGCTTATCAGCCAAGTTACCAGGCTGAAAACCATGCACTAACACCACTGGATGACCATTCAAAGCAGCAGAAAGCGGTAAGCTCAGCAGCGCCAATGTGGCTGCCGCCATTTTTAATAGTTTCATTCGTTTGTCCTTGTTCTTGTCTGTGTAAATTTATTGTTTTATTTGCATCATTTCCGTGATGCCAAGTTACAAATCCCAGTACAAGATAGAACAGCCAAATGACAATGCAATGGCATATTTGTGGCCAAAGGCGCAGATGAAGCAGTTAAAGCTTCATATTATGTTTGAATTTTGAGCTGCGCCAATTGTTAACAAATAGCTAAAACTTCAGGCTAATGCGGCGGCCAGACCAGTGAAATAATAAGTTTAAATGGCTCTGGCGTTTAAAGTGATTACTCGAATTATTTTTTGAGTTTGGTGAAATGATCAGGCTGCTGTAGTGAGCAATTTCTCGACATGAGGTTTTTCGCGGTTCTCGGCTAACCATGCATCGTAGTTAGCTTGCAGATTGATCCATACAGCCACATTGCTCTCTATAGACAATGCGATACGTTGCGCTATTTCTGGCGTGCAGGGAGTATGACCGTTACAGAAGTTACTCATAGTTGTACGTGACAACCCCAGAGCTTTGGCTGCTTTAGTGACGGATATGCCATGCTCTTCTAAAATAGTAACCCGAAAAACAACTCCGGGATGGGTAGGACACCTGGTCATTTTTTCCATACTAAACTCCGGTTTAATTCAAAGGCTGCTATCGCTACTTTTTTGCCCTGATCTGTTTACCATGATAGTCGCGGTAATCGAGTAATACGGCGCCATCATCTTCAATTTCAAAGGTAATCCGCCAGTTGCCATTCACTTCAATTGAAAAAACACCAGCGCCCGATCCCAGCTTTTCCGCAAACTTACTGCCAAAAATAGCTCGCAAATCTTTTGGCTGATGTGATGCATGGATGGTATCCAGCATTATTTCAAGTTTGGCTGCATGTATGGGCTGCACACCACTACTGTCCCCTTTGTAAAACAAGTTCTTCAGCCCTTTGTGACTAAAACTCTTAATGGCCATAAGCTATTCCTTCAGCTTCCCCAAAGTGTAAAGCATTGCTTTACACCTATCAATGAAAAGGTACTTTATGGAATAGCCAGAAAACTAATATTTAGCAAATATTAACTGCGTAACACTGGTTTCTAGTCAGCCGTTTTGGCGAGCCCAACACCTGAAGCCACTACATTCGCCAGCTTAGCGCGCAGCTCTGTGATGGAGCTAGTACGGTTTGGGTGTACTCTGTTGGACAGCAGAATGATATAGGTGCGGCTGGCCGGATCTATCCAGATACTGGTACCGGTAAAACCTGTGTGACCAAAAGAGCCTGACGGCAACAAATCACCTTTGGGCGCAGAGTAGGCTGTTTGCATATCCCAGCCTAAAGCCCGGCTTTGGTTGCCAATAACCACAGGCATTAATAAACGTCGTACCGCCAGTGGAGACAACACTTTTTGGCCTTTTAGCTCGCCGCCATTTAACACCATTTGGGCAAATAAGGCTAAATCGTCTGCTGTGCCAAAAACCCCTGCATGACCCGTCACTCCGCCTAAACGCAAGGCTGTTGGGTCATGTACTACCGCATGTAAATAAGGCTGAGCGTAATTGGGTAGCAGCTTTTGATAATCCGCATCCCCTTGCAGCTGTTCGGTCGGGGCTACACGCTGTAAATAAGCAGTATCTTGCGAAGGACTTTCCAAAGGCAAATAGCGGCTGTCTTTCATTTTTAGCGGCTGAAAAATGCGCTGCTGAACGACTAAATCCAAAGGCTGTTTTGTGATTTTTTCAACCACCAAACCCAATAAAATAAAGCCTATATCTGAATACACAAACTGCTGATCTGGTTTGGTTTTTAACTTCAGTTTCGCCAGTTGTTTATCCAAGCCAGCTTTACCTTGCCAGAATTCACGCCGGTCAAAACCATCAGCTAAACCTGAGCTATGAGTCAGTAATTGCAAAATTGTGATTTTCTTCACTTCAGCATCGTTAAGCTGCTGCAGGTACTTGCCTACAGGATCTGTTAAACGCAACCCACCCTGCTCTACCAACTGCATAATTAAGGTTGTGGTTACTACAGGCTTGGTTAAAGAGGCTAAATCAAAAACTGTATCCGGGGTGATCACAGGAGCCGCAGGTGAATAAGTTTTAAAACCAAAAGCTTTGCGATATAAAATCTGCTCGCCACGCCCCACTAAGACCACAGCACCAGGCAATTGCTTATCAGCTATCGCCTTTTCTACTAAAGGCGCTATGCGATCATAGGGCTCAGTCGCCAGAACTGCAGAACTGATACAACACAACAGGGAAAACAATATGCCTTTGATTTTCATAAATTTTTCCCTTTTGTGAGTTACTCGCTAAACAATGCCAATAAATCCTGCGCTTCGCCTTGCCAGATATGACTTTGGCCCAGACTGAAAATCTGATCAGCCAGCCCTTGTTTAAACTGTTGTAACTGCTGTACTTTTTCTTCCACAGTTTTGCTGATAATCAGCTTATAGACAAACACCTGCTTATCCTGGCCTATACGGTAAGCGCGGTCTGTCGCCTGATTTTCTGCTGCCGGGTTCCACCATGGATCGTAGTGGATCACTGTATCAGCAGCTGTCAGGTTTAATCCTGTGCCACCAGCCTTTAAGCTGATTAAAAATACAGAATTGTCGCCGAGCTGAAATTCGTCTATTTGTTCCTGGCGTTTTTTCGTCTGGCCTGTCAGTTTGCTGTAGCTGATATCCATATACTGCAACTCCTGCTCTATCAGGTTCAGCATGCTGGAAAATTGACTGAAGATCAGCACCTTACGACCTTCTTCGATCATCTCAGGCAAAGTATCACGCAGCCACTGCAACTTGGCATTATTCTGCACCATCTGAGCCTGTTCTATCGGCACCAAACGTGTATCACAGCAGGCCTGACGCAGTTTTAACAGTGCATCCAGATACTCAATATGACTGGCCGCCACCCCTTTACGCAAAAATAGTTCCCGTACTTTGGTTTCCATAATTAAACGGATACTTTCATAAAAGTTACGCTGATCCGACTCCATATCCAGCAGCTGCAGAATTTCGGTTTTATCCGGTAATTCTGTCGCCACCTGTTTTTTAGTACGGCGTAACATAAAAGGTGCTATCCGCTGACGCAGCGCATGAGCCCTTTCCGCATCAGCCGATTTTTCGATTGGCTTGCGAAATACCTGCGCAAACCGCGCTTCTGTGCCTAATAAACCCGGCAAGACAAAATCAAATAAGGCTTTAAGTTCACCCAGATGGTTTTCCAGCGGAGTGCCTGTTAAGGCCAGCTTAAAGTCAGCTTTCACCAGTCGTGCACTTTGCGCTGACTGCGAGCCGGCATTTTTTATATGCTGGGCTTCGTCCAGCGCCATCAGGCTAAAGTGATGTGTTTGGTAATAAGCTAAATCCCGCACCAAGAGCGGATAGCTGGTGACTATTAAGTCGTATTTTTCCAGCTGGTCAAACAGCGCCTGGCGTTTAGGGCCGTATAAAGTCAGTACTTTCAGTGAAGGTGCAAAACGTGCGGCTTCCTGTGCCCAGTTGCCCAGCAAACTGGTAGGACAGACGATTAAAGCCGGATGTTTCAGTACACCCAGCTCTTGCTGATGCAGTAAAAAGGCCAGGGTTTGCACAGTTTTCCCCAAACCCATATCGTCAGCCAGAATGCCACCTAAGCCAAAACGGCGCAGGAAACAAAGCCAGCTTAAACCTTGCTGCTGATATGGCCTCAGTTGGGCTTTTAAACTCAAAGGCGCTGCCACATCTTCAATACCATCAAAATGATGCAACTGAGTCACTAACTGCTGCAAACGACCGGCATTGAGATAACGAATTTCTTCAGCGCCAGGGCCTGGCAACAAAGCCGCTTTGTAATCCGGTAGTTCTATTTCGCTGGGTGCTTTTTTCAGATTTAGCAGTTCAACTATGGTGTCGATCAAGGGTTGAATAAGACTAACCGGCAAAGGTAATTTGCCTTGAGGCAAACTCAGCCATAAGGTTTCATCAGCCGCTGGCAAGCCAAAGCTACGTAACCATTGAGTGATTAAAGGCAATAACGGAATGTGCTGACCATCAATTTCGACCTGTATTGCTAAACCAAAACCGCCGGTGTTTTTGTCTGTCACTTCCAGATAAGCTTTGGCGTGGATCACCGCCTGATTAAAAGCTTTGTCCTGTTCAATGCGCCAGCCTTGTTGTTTCAGTTCGGGTATGGCTTGCAATAACGGCTGCCATAACAAAGGGTTTTCCGGCCCTTCACCACAGTCAAAATAAGGCCCGCTCATAGAAAGAGCGGATTGTTCTACCGGCACAGAACGTAAACCATACTGAGATAGAGTTTCCAGCGCTTTAATTTCGCTGTCACGGTCACGGCGGATAAATACCGTCTGGTTATCCAGTTGCAACTGAGTTTGGGATTGCTGTAAATCCAAAGGCAACAAATGTGGACCATACGCCATTTGTAACACAGCCACAGCTTTGCTGACTTTGTTTTTTTGCGTCAGCAATTTCAGCTGTAATACAGGCACGGGCTTGCTTTCAATTTTTTGTACCGCACTGTCGTCCGGCATGGGTAAATTGAGTTTGGGGAAAATCTGCTGCAGCCGCTTCATACTGTCTGGTAATACAGCGGCTGGCACAGGTGGCATCCGCATTAACAGCTTTAGCTCACGGCCTGTGATATCGCTTTCGAGCAAACCCAGCTGATTATTAACTAAGTCGAGGTAACAAGGCGGATCGGTATACACCAGTTCCAGCTCGCGATCTTTGGGCATCAGTTGTAATAACTGCCAGCCGGCTTTACTTTTTAACCAGCGTAATTGCAGCGGCAGTTGATCGGCCCAAAATAGTTCACGGCGTTCTTCGTCCAATACACAACGGCCTGTTTCCAGCATTTTTAATAGCAACTGATAACCCCACTGATCTTCCAGCAAGGCCTGACGGCGCAAATCAAAAGCAAAAAACTGCTGCAATAACCTGTAGTCATCTTCAGCCAGCCATAAGGGCCTCACTTGCCCGGAAAGCTCACTTTGGGCAATGATTTTACCTTTGCTGTAACTGCCATTTTTGGCTTGTTTCACTCGTTTGGGTAGCAGCTGTAAACCTAAGCTACCGGGGCGCAGTTCATACAGAACTGTATCTTCAGGGCTAGTGGCTGCAACTGGCGGATTGTATTGTTCGGCTTCGCTAAACCATTGGTTGAGCTGACGCACTGGCTGCTGCACTGACTTTTGTTGCAGTTGGTCCAGCTGATGTTTCAGCTTTAACAAGGCCGCCAGCACATGTTTGCATCTGTTGCCTTCAGAGCAGGTGCAGGAATCCGTCAGTTGCAGCTGACCATCCCGCTCTGATAACGAAATCAGCTGTTTAAAAGGACTAAAGCCATCGCCCCACACCTGACTACGAATTTGCGAAAAGTCAGCTTCGTAATCCAGCTGCACCACTTTTCCGGCCAGAAAATAAGCCCTCGCCTTATGAAAGGTGGCAGGGTGAAACCAGAGTTGTAACTGCTCTGCAGAGACAGGAAAAACAAAATCAGCCGTCATATGCCAAATTTTTTAAAACCAAATGGCGTTTATGCTAACTCAATTTGGCAGACAGCCAAAGCAGGCATTTCACCACAGAGCGCTTCTGTAGCTAAACACCATAACAATTAGACAAATTACTGATAAAAAACTCTTCAGACGCTTGAACAAGCCCGCATAATAATCAACAATCAACAAAATTACGTTCATTACTGGCCACTATGATTATCAGCCTACGGTTTTCAAATTTTTACAGCTTTGCTCAGGAAACGAATATTTCATTTGAAATTGGTAAAAAGCCAGCCTTATCCAACTATGACCTAAAGCTGGAGAATGGCCGTCGCCTGAATAAAGTTACAGCTGTAGTGGGAGCAAACGGTTCAGGAAAAACTCAGCTGATTAAACCACTAGCCTTTCTTAGTTGGTTTGTCTGTCACTCCTTTTTGGGAAATAAACCTGAGGATCCTATTCCTTTTCAACCACATGCATTGTTTAGCGCTAAAAACAGTGAGTTTGAATTGCAATTTTTGCTGGGCAATGAAGAGTTTCGTTACCGGCTGGTAATTAACACGAATAAGATAGTGCACGAATCTCTGCACAAAAAAACCAGTCATTTATTTAGCTATATTTTTAGTCGTGACCTGAAAGCTGATGGTTCAGGTTTTGATATAAAGCAGCAGGGTTTCAGCTTTGCATCCGCACAGGCAAAAGCTATCAGAAGCAATGCATCATTGCTTTCTGCAGCCTATAACTACGATGTACCTGAAGCTGCAGATTTTGTGAACTACTTCCACAAGATGATTTTTAATCTGAACGTGTTGGGTCGCCGTCATTTTAACCAAAGTGATCTGTTTGACAGTGCTGAGCTGTTTTATCAAAACTCGACCTTAAATCAACATATGCAGCAAATTATTTGTGAGTTGGATTTAGGTATGGCTTCTGTCAGGATCAGTGAAGCAGAAGCCAGAAATAACTCAGGCGAGATAAGTACTCTGTATATTCCCAGCGGCATTCACCTTTTAGGGGAAACCTCGTTCGAATTACCTTTTTTTGAAGAGTCCAGCGGTACTCAATCAGCCTTTGTACTATTAAGCAGAATTCTTCCGGTACTTGAACAAGGCGGTATAGCGATCATCGACGAATTAGACAACGATCTTCATCCTCATTTGTTACCACACCTGATGGACCTGTTTAAATTTGAACATAGCAATCCGCATCAGGCACAGCTAATTTTTACTTGCCACACGCCGGAAGTACTTAATCTGTTAAAGAAGCATCAGGTCTATTTAGTGCAAAAAGACCAGCAACAAAGTGAATCGTGGCGTCTCGACGAAGTTGCCGGGCTCAGAGCTGACGATAACTTATACGCAAAATATATGGCAGGTGCTTTGAACGCTGTACCTGATCTGTGAGGGACTGATGGCAAAAATAAAACGAAAAGCTCAACAAGCCACGCTACTCATAGTTGGAGAAGGACAACAAGATAAAGCCTTTATTAAACATATGAAGTCGCTTTACGATGACCGTAATAATGGCCAACATCTGACGATCCATTCAGCCGATGGAGGCTCACCCAACGACATCATCAAAGCTACTCAGCGCAAATATTTGCATGCTGATTATGACCGAAGCTTCATACTAATGGATAGCGATATACCTGTTCGACAACAAGACTGGGATTTAGCCAGAAAATCTGGCATTGAATTGATTTTATCTACACCACTTTGCCTTGAGGGTATGTTGCTTGACGTTTTAAACCAAAAGGTTCCAGCTAATTTTACTTCAACACAATGTAAAGCAACGTTACGCCCTTATCTATCCGGAGAACCTGTTTTTCCTGGCAGTTACAATCCAACTTTCGATAAAGCTGTTTTGGATGCAAGCACAAAAGCTCAAATTATTAAGTTGAGGCAGCTTATTAGTCATCTGCCGACAAAGTAGTTAACACCACATGCCTTTTAATGTCTTTCACTAAGATCCCGCATTTAAATAGCTGTTTATGAATTTGTTTTTGAAAATACAGATCCAGCTTTTGTTCCAGCGCAGCAGCTAAAGCCGCTTCGGAATTAAACTGACAACGCACCAGCAAGGAGCCAGGGAAGTTTTCGTACTCCAAACTAAACCAGCAACCGACAAAATCTGCATACAAAGCTGCCGCAGCTTGCTCTACTGTTTCCAGCGACTTCAGCACATTGGCTTGTTGTTTTTGTTGCACCACACTTAATTTTTTTGCCATTCTTCACTCAGCTCCAGGCTTTGATATGCAGGATTATGCCATGGATTAAGCGGTTACAGGGCCAGGCTTTAGGTTTTAAAACCTGCAACTGTTACTAATCTGCCTGTAAATTTTACTTCTGAAGCACACAACACCCAGACAGCCTGGGTTCTAGGTTTAAGTATAAAATAAGAAATAACAATAACTTAGAGTATAAAATCCAACCCTGGCATAATACTGGCTTAGTGAAACACTACGTTCAACCAAGTGCTAAAGCACTTCTGGAGCGGCACTTAAGTACCAGGGAACAATTATTATGTTAGGCTGGGCCTGAACTTTTCTTATTGTGGCCCTGGTGGCCGGGATCCTGGGTTTTGGCGGTATAGCAGGCGCAGCAACAGCTATAGCAAAGGTCATTTTTCTGATTTTTATTGTATTGCTGGTGATTTCGCTGTTAGCCAAGGCTTTACGCGGCAAAACCCTTACATTGTAAAACGCCGGAATGGGCAGAAGGAGAATGGAATGAAAACTCAAACTTCATTAGTGAAGCTGTTATTTGCTGCAATGCTTGCGGCTTCAGTGGTCGCTTGTAGTGAAAGTGATACAGATAAAGCCGAAGACAGAATGGAAGAACTAAAGGCTCAGGCTGAGAAAACAGCTGAACAAGCGAAAGATAAACTGGAAGAAGCAGCTGATAAAACAGCAGATGCTTTGGAAGAGGCTGCAGACAAAACAGCAGAAAAAGCCAAAGAGTTATGTGAAGCGGCCAGAGAAAAAGCCGACGCCAAAGACAAAGATTGCTAAACAAATGAGGCGGGGTTTTCCCCGCCTTTATCAGGCCCTGTTCAGCCGATTAACTTTCCTGCTGATACTTTTCCAGTTTGTTATAAAGGGTTTTGACACTGATCCCCAGCTGTTGCGCTGTGTCCGTTTTATTACCAGAGTTTCGTTCCAATGCTGCAAAAATAGCAGCTTTCTCCAGTTCATCTAACGGCATACCGGCAGGAATATCTGCAACAGCGGCCACAGCAGTGGCCACTTCCAAAAGTAAGTGTTCAGGCTCTATCAGTTTATCTGCCATTATAAAAGCCCGCTCAACAGCATGTTTTAGCTCACGCACATTACCTGGCCATTTGTGCTGCGCTACCAGAGAGAAAGCTGCATCAGACAGTTGTTTTTGTTGTTTTTCTCTGGCATTGCAATAGGCAAGAAAATGCTGAGCCAGACCGGTAATATCGTCTTCCCGCTCCCGCAGTGGCGGCACTTTCACCGGAAACTGCGATAACCTGAAATACAAATCTTCCCGCAACATACCATCAGCAACAGCCTGCAGCGGATCACGGTTAGTGGCAGCTATCACCCGTACATTGGCCATACACACTTTGTTACTGCCAACAGGGCGATATTCACCACTTTCCAGCACCCGCAGTAGTTTCACCTGTTGCTCAAGCGGCATTTCTGTGACCTCATCCAAAAACAAAGTGCCTTGCTCCGCCTGGGCAAACACGCCCTGATGATCACGTAAAGCGCCGGTAAAGGAACCTTTGACGTGACCAAACAACTCACTGTCGATCAGTTCCGGACTCAAAGCGCCACAATTAACCGCAATAAAAGGTTGATCGGCTCTGCGACTGGCTAAATGCACTGTATTGGCTACCAGCTCTTTACCTGCACCGCTTTCACCGATAATAAAAACATTGGCTTCAGTGACGGCCACTTTGCGTACAGTTTTGTAGAGCCGGAGCATGGCAGCAGACGAGCCCACCAATAAACCAAACTGGTCCAGATCACTGCTTTGAACTTTGCGCTTCACCACCACAGTAGACAACTGCCGGTAACAATACTGCACTGCATCCAACACAGAGTTCATATCCAGCGGCTGGCGGAAGTGATAACCAGCACCACAGTGCATCAGTTGATCCAGCGCCAGGTCCGGTATTCCTTTACTGACCAGAATAAAGTCCATTTCTGCCAGCGCATTACTCTGTTGTAACAACTCGTATTGAGCTGGCTCTGGATTGTCCATTTCTATGATAGCTAAATCGCAGGATTGCCTGAGCATCTGTTCGACCCAGCATTCATCTGGCTGGCTTTTACAAATAACAAAACGCCGGACAATGTCGGACTGCAATAATTGAGTAGTTAACTCTGGATCCTGCACATGCAGGAATAATAAAGGCTGGCTCATACATACTTTCCGTAGTTGAGAGCGTGTTGACGTTTCAGGGTTATTTTTGCAGCAGTCTGGCCGGTTTTTATGCAAGGCAGCACGAGTGCAGTGTAGTTATTCTACATAAACGAGTGCTAACACAGCAGAAAGGCCGGCCAGGCGCTGCCCTACGGGTTCGTCTGGCGGCGCCCTGAGCTTTGTCACTCGTCGCTCATTTAGAATAACTAAACTTCGCTCCTCCTTTCGCGCTCAAAGCACCGCCAGAACGAACAAAATTTAATCTCGAAACGTCAACACGCTCTAAGACTGTAAATTTAACAGGGGTCCTGAGTAAAACTTACCGATCTGCACTCAGCTTCCCGGATAGAAAAAATCAAAAATATTTATACATCATCAACTTACATCTTGGTACATGAATTGATTATGAATCTGTACCCAATTGATGACAGAACCATTATTAAACAAGGATCTAACAGTGCAGCAGACAAAACTGTTAGCGGCTTTAAGCTGTTTATTTAGCCAAGCTAAAATTTTTTACCAACATACTGCAGAAACTGTCGGGCCAGGTAACCTGCGCCGACAATTTTCAGCGCTGGCAGAACTGCACCAGCACATTTTATATTTGTTTCCACCTGCCGACAGCAGTGCTGCTGAAGCTAACGCTTTATCCGGGCTTAGCTGCTGGTATAACACCCCACCAAACCCGCTTTCTGTGTCTGCTATACAGCAGCAACTGGCTACTCAACTGCAGTTGCAAAAAGCACTGATCAGAAGTGGCGATTTACCCCAGCATCATAAAAGCTTGTTGCATTTTACCGCTAGCCTGCAAATAGCGGCCGATCAGCTGGCACAAAGTGAAGCTCTGCCGGCTAAGTATGAAACTTTTACCGAGCAGCCAGCCAAAATTACAAACATAAAATTAACACCAGATGAACCGTAAAATATAGTCAATACAAATCAATAACTTAAATTCTGGCATCAAACTGGCAATGTCTATTCTGTCTCACTAACAACAGGAGCGACATAATGAAAGGCACAACATTAGCAGTGATGATCACTTTAACTCTTACTTCAGTTTCGGCCATGGCGGCCAACGACTGGAAAGATACAGCAAAAGACGCCTGGATCGACGGCAAAGCTGAAACCACTCTGTTGCTGAACGGCAACCTGAATTCTTTTACTATCGACACTCATGTGAAAAACGGAGTAATCACTTTAACAGGTGAAGTTGAAAGCGATGTGGATAAAGCCCTGGCTGCAGAGCTGGTAGAAGGTTTGGACGGCGTTGCCTCAGTAGAAAACAAGCTGATGGTGAAAAAAGACGGCAAAACCAATGCGGATCCAAAACAGAGCAGCGCATTAAAAGATGCAAAAATAGCGACAGTGGTAAAAACCAGCCTACTGTTTGAGCCGGAAACCAGCGGCACCAGTATTGATGTAGATGTTGAAAACAGCGTGGTCACACTCAGTGGCGTGGTGGACTCCGATGCTGAAAAAGATCTGGCCGTCGCTAAAGCCAAAAACACTAAGGATGTGCTGAAGGTAGTAGATAAATTAACAGTGTCAGAAGGTTAATAGCCTTAGCGCCACAGCCGGTCTGAATGACCGGCGTTTTTTGTTTTTCACTTCGGTCTGGCTTTATCCCTCTCTTCTGCAATAGCCCTTTTTATCAGCGTTTTTAAGCCATTCATCGCCTTTTATGAAGAGCGACTTGATCACTGCCACATCACGTAATAATGTAAGTTACATGAAAACAGATAATAAACTCTCATCCATTTTGCATGTCATTCTGCATCTGGCTGAACATAACCAGGCCATGACCTCCGACACATTGGCGCTTTATCTGAAAACGAATCCAGTGGTGATCCGCCGTATGATGGCGGGTTTACGTCAGGCTGGTTTAGTTGTTTCAGTCAAAGGCCATGGTGGCGGCTGGACTATGGCGAAACCTCTTGCCGCTATCAGCTTGCAGGACGTGTATCAGGCGCTTGGATCTCCACGCTTATTTGCTCAGGGTTATCGGCAGGACGCACCACAATGCCTTATCGAGCAGGCCGTGAATGCGTCGCTGGATTCAGCTTTTGCGGAAGCAGAGCGGCAACTGCTGCAGAAATTCAATGAAGTAAACCTCTCTGATATAGCAGCTGATTTTGAGCTCAGACGTCAGCAGCATTTGCTCAGATTGGAAAACCCGGTAGCAACTGCACCACAAAACAAAGAAGGGTAAGCGGATATGAACTTTGATGTAATTATCGTAGGCGGCAGCTACGCCGGTATGGCTGCAGCTTTGCAGTTAGTGCGTGCCCGACGCTCTGTATTGGTGATAGACGCAGGCAGCAGACGCAACAGATTTGCTGACAGCTCACATGGTTTTTTAACTCAGGACGGCAACAGCCCTGCGGCTATTGCAGCGACCGCCAAAACTCAGCTTTTGGCTTATCCGACCCTACAATGGCTTGAGGCTTCTGCGACAGCAGCCAGCAAAACATCAACTGGTTTTCAGGTGAATACTGAACAACACAGTTTTCAGGCCAAAGCTTTAATACTGGCTACTGGTGTGACAGATCAACTGCCTGACATTGAAGGCCTTGCAGAACGCTGGGGCAAAAGTGTATTTCATTGCCCTTATTGCCATGGCTACGAGCTGGATCAAGGCCCCATTGGGGTTTTGGCTGCCAGCCCGCTCGCCTTGCATCATGCCCTGATGCTGCCGGATTGGGGACCAACCACTTTATTCACCAATCAGTGTTTTGAGCCCGATGCAGAACAACAAGCACAGCTACATAGCCGTGGTGTTGTGATTGAACCAGGCAAAGTGCTGCAGATTTCAGGCAAGGCAAATGTGCTGCTATCGACTGGCAAAACACTGCAGATGGCAGGCCTTTTTACCCAGCCGACCACCAGAGTCAAGAGCCCATTAGCAGAGCAGTTAGGCTGTCAGTTTGAGCAAGGCCCGCTGGGTGCTTTTATTCAAACCAGTGCCAGCAAAGAAACCACAATACCGGGCGTATTTGCCTGTGGTGATAACGCTCGTATGGCAGGCTCAGTCGCACTCGCAGTTGGCGATGGTTCTCTGGCCGGAGCCATGATTCATCAGTCACTGTTGTTTGGCACCATTAGCCACTGACGATAAGCAATAAACAAAAATGATTCAGCGCTGCAGGCCGGATGGATAGAAATGAGCTTGCCGGATAAGCCCAACAGCAGATTGCAGCAATACAGGCTAAAGCAACTTTAGCCTGCTCAGCTTGCGGCCTTAAGGTTTAGCCTTTACAGCTGGATCAACAGGCACCGGCACCCCTTTGCTATGCCATTTCATCACAACAAACTTCAGTGGCACCTTACCAGTATTACGAATACCGTGAGAATCCCATGGCGCTGCATACAAGATATCACCGGTTTTGGCTGCGATCTCTTTGTCTTTCAGCGACCAAACCCCTTCGCCTTCAACCACCATCAGATACTCTTCTTCGGCATGAATATGAGGCGGATGAATTTCTTTACCAGGCTCAATCACAGCCACACCCGTCAGTGCATCCTGAGTGCCAAAAGTCGGCTTGGCAAAATAGCTATAAAACACATAACCATCGCCCTTTTCGGCTTTGGCTTCAGATTGCTGAATAACTTGCGACGGCTGATCCGGCTCTGCCGCACCAATACTCAGGCAAGTCAAAACCAATCCGGCCACTAATCCTAACTTTAGTTTGAACATCCTTAGTCTCTCCCTCAGAACAGTGCGACCTTTACACTGCCCTGAAACCAAATTGAGGTCAAATAGCACTTGATCCGATCTGTATGGCTGAAGCCGAAGTGATCAGCAGCAAAACCATGCAAATAGCCTTTCCTCTTTATCCTTGTTAAGTTACCCATCCAAAATACAAAACGATGCAAAGGGATACATAACGACCTTTTAAGCCCTGAAGGTAAATCGACACACCAAACCTCAAGGCGCTGGCAAAAGCATTTTTAGCCACAGCAAAGCCTGATTTAAAAACCAGAGTTGAAGGTGTAGCCCAGTTGATTGAAGGCTTCCAATCTCCTTTTGGCATGGAATGACTCGCCAGCGTACACTGGGTAGCCAAACAGGAAGGAGCCAAAAATGCACAACAAACTCTGCAGAAAATCCAGTCGAGGAACCCGCGCAAAAATCAGTTGATGAAAGCAGTTCATGTGGAAGCCGCTTGGCTGCAGTTACAGCGATTGGGGTGGGTTTAGGTTTTTGTCATTTTTTTTGTTCGATTACTATCGCTTTGTTGGGAATCTATAAGTAAACAGGATGCAAAAGCATATAAGGCTTAAGATTCCTGATGAAAATATTCAAAGACAACTCTCCGGCACTATTGGGGTAGCCACTTATAAGTGGTTTTATGTGACGGAACAAAATCAACCTAGAGAGCTTTAAAACAAAAAACACTGAGACTCACCCCGTAGCTTAAGGTAAACTTCTGCAACACCATGTAAATACGCTACTGTTTTCATTATGTTGACCGAAAACGTTAACTAAAAGTCAGTCAAAAATTCGCCACCGTACCTGGTTTAAAGGACGATTATGGATAGCAAAGAAAAAAAGCAACTCAGCGAAGCCGATATAAAAGCAAAGTTTATTACACCAGCCATAGTAAAAGCAGGCTGGGACGAAATGACGCAAATTCGCAGAGAAGTTACCTTGACTCCAGGTCCTGTAGTTGTTCGTGGTAATTTATCGTCGCGGAATAAAAAGAAAAAGAAATTTGCTGACTACGTACTACAAAAAGAAAAAGGTGTGCCAGTCGCAGTTGTTGAGGCTAAAGAAAACAACTACAGCATAAGCCATGGGTTGCAGCAAGCTTTAGGCTATGCAGACATTCTTGATGTGCCGAGTGCGTTTAGCTCCAATGGTGACGGCTTTGCTTCCCACAATAAAGTGCCTGTTGAGGGTGACAATATTGAAAAGGAGTTATCGATGGATAACTTCCCTTCCCCTGACGAACTGTGGAAGCGTTACAAGGCTTTCAGAGGCATTGAAGATGAACAGGAAAAACTGGTCACTCAGCCTTACTATGATGACGGAAGCGGAAAAGAGCCACGTTATTACCAAGCAGAGGCAATAAATCGAGTAGTTGAAAAAGTAGCACAAGGTGAGAAACGACTTTTATTAGTAATGGCTACAGGCACAGGCAAAACCTATACCACCTTTCAAATTATTTGGCGTTTATGGCAAGCTAAAAAAGTTAAACGCATACTATTTTTAGTAGACCGCAATATTTTGGCAGATCAAACGCTGGTTAACGATTTTAAGCCATTTGGCTCTGTGATGACAAAAATCAAAAATCGTAAAATAGACCCTGCATATGAGATTTATCTTGGTTTATATCAGGCGCTAACCGGCCCCTATGAAGAAGACAAAATTTTCAAATCAGTATCTCGAGATTTCTTTGACCTGATAGTCATAGACGAATGTCACCGTGGAAGTGCAAATGCCGACTCCGCATGGAAAGAGATTCTCGAATATTTTGACAGTGCGGTTCAATTAGGCTTAACCGCAACCCCTAAGGAAACCGAATATGCCTCTAATATTACCTATTTTGGAGAGCCTGTTTACACTTACACTTTAAAGCAAGGTATTCAAGATGGCTTTCTTGCACCTTACAAAGTGGTACGTATAGACATCGATAAAGATATTCTCGGCTGGATACCTTCACTTGGAATGAAAGATGATCTTGGTAATCCTATCGAACAACGCCTTTATAACCAAGCGGATATGGATCGCATTTTGGTGCTGAACAAACGTACAACATTGGTTGCTGAGCGAGTCATGAAGCTTTTAAAAGCAACAGATCCATATTCTAAGACCATTATCTTCTGCGAAGACATTGACCATGCAGAACGTATGCGCAAAGCCATAGTAAATGCCGCTGGCAAATTTGCCACTGATAATAGTAAATACGTAATGCGCATCACAGGTGATAGCATTGAGGGAAAAGCCGAGCTGGATAATTTTATTGATCCTGAAAGTCGGTATCCGGTGATTGCGACGACTTCAGAACTTCTAACAACAGGTGTTGACGCTAAAACCTGCAAACTTATTGTGCTTGATAAAACCATCAATTCTATGACCACCTTCAAACAAATTGTGGGGCGTGGTACCCGTATTGAAGAATCTCAAAACAAGTACTTTTTTACCATTATGGATTTCAAAAAGGCGACTGAGCTTTTCAAAGATCCAGAGTTTGATGGTGAACCAGTAGTCATATATGAGCCTACCGACGATGACGACCCTGTTCCTCCGGACCCAACACCTATAGGCGATGAAGATGATGAAAGTGAAGTTCAGGAGACTGAGGGACGCTACAAAATTAGAGTCAGTGGTGTGGAAGTTAGCATACTGTCTGAACGAGTAGAGTATTTAGGCGAAGATGGCTTCATGGTGACCGAAAGTTACCGCGATTATAGCCGTAAGAATATCCGTAAGGAATTTAGCTCTCTTGATGACTTTTTACAAAAATGGCAAAGCGCAAAAAAGAAAGCTGCCATTATTGAAGCTCTCGGTGAGTACGGTATAGAGTTACCTAAATTGGCACAAGAAGTTGGCAAAGATTACGGGGATTTTGATTTAATTTGCCACATTGCTTTTGATCAGCCCCCTCTGACCAAAAAAGAACGAGCTAATCAGGTAAAAAAACGCGACTACTTCGCTAAATATGGTGAACAAATGCGTGCGGTGCTGGAAGCGCTGCTGGATAAATATGCTGACGAAGGTATTGTCAGTATCGAAAATAATAACGTATTAAAACTAAATCCTTTTAGTAGCATTGGGACACCGGTAGAAATTATTAATGGTGTTTTTGGCGGAAAAACAAATTACGAGCTAGCACTGCAAGACTTAGAGAACGAGCTGTTTAAGCAAGCGCAATAAAAAATCAGGAAGTAAAATGAGTAACGTCAGCGGTATTATCAAATCCATTCAAGACATTATGCGCAAAGACGTAGGTGTCGACGGCGACGCACAACGTATTAGTCAATTGGTATGGATGTTCTTTTTAAAAATTTATGATGACCGCGAAGCTGAAATTGAACTGCTGGAGGATAACTATAAGTCCCCACTGCCTGAACATTTACGTTGGCGCAACTGGGCTTCAAATTCCGAAGGTATAACAGGCGACGAGCTCAGTAACTTTGTTAACTTACAGCTATTTCCGACATTAAAAAACAAGCTGGTATTGAGCGGTGACACCGGCAAACGGGCATTGGTTGTACGTAATGTGTTTGAAGACGCCTATAACTACATGAAATCTGGCACATTAATGCGTCAGGTAATCAATAAAATATGTGAAATTAATTTTAATAACACCCAAGACCGTCACACATTCGGCAGCATTTACGAGCAAATATTAAAAGACCTGCAAAGTGCAGGTAATGCCGGTGAGTTTTATACCCCACGTGCCGTCACTAAGTTTATCGTCGACCGGATAGATCCGAAGCTAAAGGAAAGCGTGCTCGATCCAGCCTGCGGTACGGGCGGCTTTTTGGCTTGTGCCATTGACCATAAACGTGCTAATTACGTAAAAAACGGCGAAGATGAAGCCATTCTTGTTAGCAGCATTCATGGTGTAGAAAAAAAAGCTCTACCCCATATGTTGTGCACTACTAACATGATTTTGCATGGCATTGATACGCCGACCCAAATTGAACACGACAATATGCTTAGCCGCCGTGCTTATACAGACTATGGCGAAGCAGACAGGGTCAATGTCATCATTACCAACCCTCCATTTGGCGGTATGGAAGAAGACGGCGTGGAAAACCAGTTTCCGGCTACATTACGTACCCGCGAGACAGCAGATCTATTTATGGCATTGGTTGTTAAGCTGTTAAAAAATAATGGTCGCGCTGCGGTAGTTTTACCAGATGGCTTTTTATTTGGCGAGGGTATGAAAACCCGCCTTAAAGAGCGCCTGTTAAAAGAGTGCCACCTGCACACTATAGTACGTTTACCCAATGGCGTGTTTAACCCATATACAGCCATTAAAACTAATATTTTGTTTTTTACCAAAAAGCCAGAGCAAGAATGGCCGTCGACAAAGCATGTATGGTACTACGAGCACCCATATCCAGAAGGTATCAGTAGTTATAACAAAAACCGCCCTATGCAGTTTGAAGAATTTGCTAACGAGTGTGCCTGGTGGGGTGATGAAGCCGATGGTTTTCAAACCCGAGTAGAAACAGAACACGCCTGGAAGGTCAGCTTAGAAGATATTATTGCCCGTAACTACAACCTAGATATGAAAAACCCACATGTCGGTATGCAAATAACTCATGACCCCAAGGAATTACTGCTCCAATACAACACACAACAAGCAAATATTCAGAGCCTACGCGACCAGCTAAAGGCCATTTTGGCAGAAGCCCTATACACTAAAAACAAGGCTGATTGAAATGTCTGCAGTTGAAAACTTAATCATCGACAACCTTGATCTATGGTCAAGCGCGATTAAGAGTAAATCCAGCGCTGGCCGCGGTAGTAACAAAAAGATCGAACTCTATGGCATTAAAAAGCTGCGTGAGCTGATTTTAGAACTAGCCGTACGTGGCTTACTCGTACCACAAGACCCCAGTGACGAGCCTGCCAAGGATTTGCTAAAAAAAATTGCCACTGAAAAAATCAAACGAATAAAAGCTGGCGAGTTAAAAAGACAAAAACCACTGCCAGCTATTGGTGATGAAGAAAAGCCTTTTGCTTTGCCGAAGGGTTGGGAATGGACTTGTCTTTACCAAATTTCAGAAATAGCGCCCCGAAACAACTTACACGATAATCTTGAAGTTAGCTTTGTGCCCATGCCAATGGTAAGCACCAGCTACAAAGGAGAGCACGATCATGAAGTTAAAATATGGGCAGATATTAAAAAGGGTTATACACACTTTGCCGATGGCGATATAGGATTGGCAAAAATAACACCTTGCTTTGAAAACAGTAAAGCTGCCGTATTCAAAGGTTTAAAAAACGGATTTGGAGCTGGCACTACTGAATTACATATAGCACGCCCTATAGCAAACACCATTGAACCACTTTTTATCCTGCTGTATTTAAAATCGCCAATGTTCCTTGAAAAAGGAAAAACTAAAATGACAGGTTCGGCAGGCCAGAAACGGGTGCCTACGGATTATTTTTCCTATAATCCATTGCCACTTGCGCCACTCGCTGAGCAGCGACGTATCGTCTCCAAAGTTGATGAGCTAATGCAGTTATGTGACCAGTTGGAGCAACACACTGAAACCACTATAAACACTCGTCAAGTGTTGGTTGAGCAGCTGTTGGCTGCCATAAAAAAACCAGAAGCTACAATAAGCACAACAGCACTAGAATTACTCTTTGCCAACTTCGACAGTTTATTTACTACTGAACACAGCATCGAGCAGCTAAAACAAAGTATTTTGCAACTGGCTGTAATGGGTAAGTTAGCCCCACAAGATCCCAATGACGAACCTGCCAGCGAACTGATAAAGAAAATTACGACTGAGAAAAACAAGCTCATAAAAACAGGCCTATTAAAAAAACAAAAACCGCTACCACCGATTAGTGACGAAGAAAAACCATTTGCTTTGCCAAAAACATGGGAGTGGATCAGATTTGGTGAGTGTGTTTCCTTGAAAAGTGGCTCAAACTTTTCAAGCGAACAAGAACTTGAGTTTGGCGAAATTCCATACTGCAAAGTTAGTGATATGAATATGATTGATAATATTCATACACTTACAACGTCTAGCAGGTTTATAAATCCTTCTGATAAAGAGCTTGCTCATTTAATTCCTGCTGGAAGCATCGCATTTCCTAAAAGGGGAGGAGCAATAGCAACCAATAAAAAACGGTTTATTACCAAGCAGATATTTGTCGATCTAAATGTTATGACTGCTACGCCATATCAACCGATGGTATTGTCATATGTAATGAAATGGCTCGAACATATTGACCTTGCCTCACTTAACTCAGGAACTAGCGTTCCACAAATTAATAACAAAGATATTGAACCGCTCTGTTTTCCTTGTCCACCACTCGAAGAACAACAACGAATCGTTGCCAAAGTCGACATATTAATGAGACTGTGCGACCAACTTAAAGCAGATCTAACACGCTCACAAAGTACCAAACTATTGCTAGCCGACGTCTTGGCTGAGCAGACACTAGCAGTGTAGGTGATATCGTGATTCAGCAAATAGACAACTGGTGCCAGCATGACAATCATAATGAATTTGAGCTGTTTAGTGATTTTAACGAATGGATTGACCGTGGTGACACACCTACTGAACTTGAACTGCTAAAAAAATTAAATGAGGTTGGCCTGTCCACGCCAAGTAAAGCCTTTTATGCTGGTGATAAAGCAGCTTACGAGCAGGCACTTCGTGCATATCGTATAGAAAGACGTCATGAAATTTTGAGCAGGGAGTACTTTATAGAGAAGTTCGGCGACGAGGATGGTCAGCATTGGTTTGAACGTAATGAGCAACGCTTTAATCAACTTATAGAGCGTTTAGCTGAACAGCTTGTCGTGCCTTTTATTGGCGCTGGAATTTCTGTTGGCGGTGGCTTTCCTACCTGGGCAAACCACCTCAAACAGCAAGGCCGTACTGCAGGTATCCCCAAAACACAAATTGAGCAGTGGTTAGCACAAGGTGAGTATGAGCTGATAATAGAACACATTGAACAAGCCCATGGCCGGGATATGTTTGCTCAGGAAATTCGCGATGTATTTGCCAGGACAGGTAGCATTCAGGATATTACGCTTCGTATCGCAGAACTATTTAAAGACACGCTTATCACCACAAATTACGATCGGCTACTTGAACAAGTGTTTGATACCGGTAATGCATCTGCTGTGCAGGTAATTAATGGCGTTACCGCTATGGCACAGCCGGAACCAGACAAAACTACTATCATTAAAATTCATGGTGACATTAAGCACCCAGCGCAGTGTATTCTTGGTAAAGCGCAATATGATCAAGCCTATGGTGCCAAGCATTTGGACTTTAACCTTCCTATACCCAAAGCACTCAGGTACTACTTTAGAAACAGTAGTTTACTTTTTATTGGCTGTAGTTTACGAAATGACAGGACTATTCAGGTATTTAAAGAGGTAAAATCTCAAGCTGGGGACTATTCGTTTCCACAGCATTTTGCAATAGAGCAAGCACCTGAAATCCCTGAAGAGTTTATTGCTCGCAACAGCGAACTGTTGCGGCTGGGTATTACCGCGATCTGGTACCCCAAAGGCCGCTATGAGCTGGTAGAGGCCATTCTTAGACACGCTAAAAATGAACTAAATTATCGATTAGCCAACATCACTTCGCTGTGAATTTAATAAAACAATTTAGCAAGCATTAGTACAACACTAATGTTTTCGCATAATAAAGTTTGTACATAAAAAACTATCAATGTAACTCAAGATTATCTTAAACCTGATGCAAAAAGCCATTCGATTTTACAACCACTATCACTGATTGATTACGACCCGTTGTTTAAATCGCCAGGAATTGCCAACTTTAAAACCGGGTAACTCGCCCCCCGCTGCGAGCCGGTAAATAGTACGCTCGTTGGCCTTGAGGTAGTCAGCAACTTCTTTGATCGTCAATATAGAGTCGCTCATAGCGAAAATGCTCAGGAGTGTCGAAAAAGTACAAGAGTGTCAATATAACGTGTTGAAAAGGCAGTTCAAGCAATAAAGCGGTAAACAGGTCATTTATCTGTAAACAGTCGCTTGTAGTCGGCTTCCATAGCTGGCGTAAAATCAGCCCAATATCGTAAATATTCACATAAGCCTTTAATGGCTTGCATATCAACATGGCCACAATCAAACATGATTTTTAATAACTCTACCGTGGAGAGAACTTGTGCATCAAAAGCCAGGGCGAGATCAGCCATATCCCTGTCATCCGTAACGACGGGTATGTTCAGCTCAATTGCATAGGCTACGTACAGAGTGTCCACTTGCGACGGACCTGGATTATCCTGAACATAGTCCCAAAGGTAGTCATAAGTTTGCTTGATAGAACTTTTCTGTGCCTTGCTAATTTTCGGGAAATATACCCGGTTTTCAACAAACTCTTGTTCAGTAACCCAATTGAATTTGTTTTGTAACTTACTGGTTTTCAGCTCGCCATTTAACTCAGGCAAGATGTATAAGCAGTACTCGTTATCACCAAAAGGCACAAACAGTAGAGGCCGTATAGTTTTTGCCAACCTTAGGTAGGCATTGGTATCAACAAGTATTTTAGATTGAGGCATCAGGTTAGCTCTGTATAGATACTCCGCGAATCCAGCATCGGCATATCCAATACGGTTCGAACAAAACCAGAGCCTTTATCCTGTTCTTTTAGATACTTTCTGAGTAACTCGAAAAAAGGCGTTTCAAAGTTAGCTTCTGCTTTTGCAATATATTCCCGAGCTGATGGTTTGCCGTCTGCGTCAAGAGCCGCATCTCCAAACAATGCTTCACTGAGATTTTTAAACTTCTTGTTGAAATTAGTCACAGCTCCAGGGAAAACTGCTTTGCTTAGCTCAATTTCACTTTGCTGAGTGGCTTGGGCATATTTGTTGGCCTGTCCCAGAACTGTATATGGCGATATCATCAAGGGATCAGCTAAGTTGATCACATGAGCTACTTTTGCTGCTGTTGAAGGCTGAGCCTTTATGGAAAAATATGCAGACTCTGCCAATTCATGAGGGAACAACAAACTACCAGCAAATGCATCAGCAAAATCTTCAGCATCATCACCTTCAAGACTAGGTGAAAGGCAATGCCCAAGCTCATGAGCCATCCAAAACTTAAAATCGTGAATATTGGTGTCAAGGTTTAGATAAACCCAGGTGCTCTGCGAGTCAGGCAGATAAATATGTACGGCATTTTCATGACGCTGCTTCGAGCCCCATAGCACTGGCACAACAACAGCTTGCAATTCCCCAAACCGCCGAATAAGGTGGCTAAAATTCACGCGATCTGTAGGCCCCAAATTGATATCTTCACGGACCTTGGCTGTCACCTTCCGAAGATATTCATAATCACAGTGGGGTGACTTTAAAACTGGAGGCATTTCAAGCGTATCAAATGGTAAATATGGGGCCAAATATCTCAAGAACCGCCCCATTTCCTGAGCTTTTTCAATATGGTGGTCCTTCGTTTTTGTTCCCTTCATCTTCCGAAACGCGACTTTCGGAGCAAAAGGGTCCTCTTTAATGACAAGCTCATCAAATGACAGACCAAGCAATTTACCAAGTTGTAGTAGTTTATTAGGGCGTGGGAACGACTTCGCGCTAAGCCACTGAGACACAGCTTCTTTGGATACAGCAAGATTGTCTGCCACAGCAGTCTGTGTCAGGCCTTTGTTTTGCATCGCCAAATTAGCGTTTTGTGCATTTAGTATTTTTTGCATCGCGTGATTATAGATGCATGTCAAGTTTAGTCAAGTTTTGAGACTGAAAAATACTTTATCCCAAAGTCCGCTTTCAGTGAGAAGCAACGATTCAACAATAGCCAATTTCTACATCCGCTTTTGGCACATAGTGTGCGATACAGAAGATCTGAGAAAATAGCCGGACAATAGGATAGCACTTACCTTAATCCGATGCCCAATAGCCTCCTAACCAGCCAATAACCTCTACCGCCTAGCCAACAATATAGAGGCTTCAGGTTCAGGTTTCTTGGTCTGTTCTATAACGGATAGATCAGAGAGTTTAACTGGAAGCAGTATAAAACTTTACGCCAGCCCTGCTGATATGCTCAATCAAACTTGGGTTAGTTATATAGTGAAACAGTGATAAATCAAACTGATACGGGGTATTGAGTTCATCCAACCCGTGGCCACCTAATTGCGGGTTTTATTACATGCCAAGTTCACGGGATTGGTATTAATTCCGGGGAAAGGTCACTGTGTCGCCCATTTTCATTCATTGCTCTCGGTCATAGGAATAGAAGCTTGCTGCACAAGATGTTTCTATTGCAAGGACTATTATCTTGACTTAACTTTGCAACGCATCACAGCAGCCCTGAATTAGCTTGATAATCTCGCACCTTGTAGCGCTGCGTATGGCGTAATGCGCCATTCGTTGCTCTATGGTCGAACCTAACGCTATTACCTCGTCCAATGCGCTTGCAGCAACAGAAGCTGACACGCCACCCTCTTTGGCGAGCTTCAACATATGGGACCTATTTATATCTTTCCCTTCACCACAAATATCTAAAGAATGCTCACCGCCAGGGCCATTGCTGAATGTTAAGTCGTAACCTGGTGACAATTCCCAGTACCTTTGTCGGTTCAGGCGAAAACCAAAGTTTTTGGTGTGATCGTCTCTGTTGTGAAAAGCAACATTAAAGACCACCCGCCTATAGGCTTTATCCACTTCAGCTTGGTTCCGGGTCATTATCCGCGTTAGTTTTAACAGTGCATCATAGCTGACGGATGGCAGGCGAAAGTTTAGATCCAAAGCACCAGCCATGCTAAGCACAGGAACCCGCATACCTTGCTCTCTGTCGAAACGTTCTGTGCCAAATGCACTAAATTGGCTATCCATTGCAAGAAGGCAGGTATTCGGCATATCAATCTGGAAATCGCGGGCAAGAGCAGCGTAGCAGTGCTCAATAGCACAGACTTCTGGATGTTCATTTTCTGCAGGAAACTTCACCAGCCAGGGCCGGGAGCCGGTGAATGGCCGGGTGCTGCATTTCACTGTGCCGGCGGTGTCTATTGCCACTTCCAGTAAAACTTTCGGTCTTGCCCCTTGAGGAGAGCCACCAAGCCTTGCCAGTGTTTTCAGCTCGTAGCTATCCTGGGATTCCAAAATCTTACGTGATTCCTGGGCCAGCTGCAGTAGTGTCAGATCCTTAGCTTCCAACTCCATCATTGTTGATGGCTTGAACGACAAGGCTCCGATGGCATGATCACCAATGAAAGCCAATCTATCCAAAGGGGATAAGTTTTGCGTATCAACACCATTTTTTCGAAACATCTTGTCCATAAGCAGCAAACCCCAGCCATCAGGCATAGAGTCGGCTATCAAGCCTGGTAAATGCCATTGGTGCTTTTCAAATCCACTAAAAGCTGTCGATTGCAGTGGCAGGCAACGCGGTGATAACTCCAAGCCTTGAAGCAGAGCCTCAGGTGAGTACTCGAATAGTAAGTGTGGGCCGGCATGAGCAAGTCTACCCAACAACCAACGTTCACCCCAGCCTTCATAAAAAACGTCTAACTGCTTCATTGGCTATTCCTTCTTCATGCGAGGCTTGCGAGGAGCCCGTTTGCGTGATTCCTTCGCTTGACTTAGTGCAGCCAACTCTGCGATAGAAGCTACCTCAATTTCAAAGAGAGCTTTAAAGTCATTGTCCAGGCGAAGTACTTGAGCAACAGTTATTACCGTGACAAGCCCGCAGTCACCATGCCGTTCAAGGTTACGAATTGTGCCAAGTGATACCCCGGCCCGGTTCGCAATATCCTGCTGGCTGAACCCCAAAGTTAGGCGTCTCGTTTTAATCCGCTGCGCTAATTCATGAGCAATCTGCTCAGCTGTAGCAAAGCTGAAATCAATCATGGAAAACTCCAGACAAGATCATGAAAAGCAACTTAAACGCCATTATAATATACATTATTGTATGAACTAACCATTAATAATCATTATAATGCATGTTAAAAACTCATGCAGCTGATAGCGCTGTGGTTCAGCCTTTGCTATTTCCTCTACGCCAATTTACGCTCTTACCAGCACTCAACAGGGGCACTGGCTGTGCAGCTATGACAAACCACATGGTCCTCACTTTGTCCGTGGTAATAAGCAATAGATCACTGTAGTAAATTGTGATGACGTTTTGCACTAATTAACCTTTTTGTTAAAGGTAGTTTGTCCAGTTTTCGTGTTAACCAGCCATGGCCGCCAAAAAGCTTATCGAGTTGGTAATTTGAAAGATTATTCTGAGTGATTTGCAGCCTAAATGAGGATACTTAATTACAGTGAATACATTGTCAGGCCAAAACCTGCTTGATATGTGTGTACAAAATAAATTTATCTACTCATTTGGAGTAAAGCCTACGTCATCTAATTGGGACAATAGCTCATCCAATTTTTTCAGGTGAATATCGTCACCATCAACACATTCTTTGTACTTATTAACCAGTATGTTGAGGGCAATGATCCCTTAAATTAACTGACGTCAAAAGCACTAATTTAGGCGGCCACTAAAAATTGGATGATTAGCTAACGACAACGAGAAATGTAAGTGTCTCGCCATAAACGGTTCTTTACTTAATGCCAATACAACTCCTAAAGAGGGCAAATCACTAACCTCACTCATTGTTGTTCAATTAATATGCACGTCTCAAATTCTAACTGTTTGTCTTATTTTCTAATAGAATGTCTCATTTTTTAATAACAGAATACACACTAACAATACTGCCCTGCCACCCAACCAGAAGCCCAAGCCCATTGAAAATTGTAGCCTCCTAACCAACCTGTAACGTCTACCACTTCGCCAACAAAATACAGGCCTGGTTGTTTTTTCGCTTCCATGGTTTTGGAGGATAACTCGTTGGTGTCGACACCACCTAAAGTCACTTCGGCGGTGCGATAACCTTCTGTGCCGTTGGGTTTAAACACATAATGCGTCAGGCTGTCGGCTAAACGCTGGATGGATTTGGCGTGCAGCGCTTTAATGGCCTGATTCTGAAATACATTCAGCTCCAGCAGTTTTTCGACTAAACGTTTGGGCAGCAGGCGCGAAAGAATGGTTTTTAATTCCTGCTCAGGGTGTTTTTGCTGTTGTTCCAGCAGGAACTCATTTAAATCCTGCTGTGGCGATAAGTTAATAATCAGCTCGTCGCCCGGTTGCCAATAGCTGGAAATTTGCAAAATAGCAGGGCCACTTAAACCCCTGTGGGTAAAGAGCATATCTTCCGGAAACACCACATCCTTGGCTTCTGCCGTGACAGGTAAAGACACACCGCTGATTTCTTCAAATACGGCTTTATCGGCCGGTTGCCAGGTTAAAGGCACTAACGCAGCGCGCACTGGCAATACGTTTAAACCAAATTGTTCAGCCAGTTGAAAACCAAAAGCTGTGGCGCCTAAATTCGGCAAACTTAAACCGCCAGAAGCCACCAGCAGGCTTTGGCAGCTACGATTGTGTTGTGGCGTCGTGACTGTATAAACCCCATCGGCAAAACTGACGTTTTGAATATCCTGTTGCAGCGCTATAGACACACCAGCCTTGTCGCATTCTTGTTGCAGCATATCGACAATATCTTTGGCGCTGTCGTCACAAAACAGCTGGCCCAAAGTTTTTTCGTGATAGGCAATGCCGTATTGCTGCACTAAAGCGATAAAATCCCATTGGGTATAACGACTTAAAGCCGATTTACAAAAATGCGGGTTTTGCGATAAAAAATTAGCCGGGCTGGCGTAGATATTGGTGAAGTTGCAGCGGCCGCCACCAGACATCAGAATTTTGCGGCCTATACGTTTGCCGTTATCCAACACCAGGGTTTTACGGCCTCTTTTGGCCGCTTCAATAGCGCTGAATAAACCGGCTGCGCCAGCACCTATAACTATTACGTCCCACTGCTGCATTAATTTGTACTCTGTATGTGTTGGCTTGCCGCTTGCTGATAACCCAGCTCAAGCGCTGCAAATTGGTCGTTTTGCCAGTGAAACACCGGCAGCTGAAGTTGTTCTTTGTTTAAAGAGCGTAATAAACGCTGCAGATTCTGTGCTTTCCAGCTTTGATCCGGAAAGTCGGCAGCGGTGCGAATAGCGCATTTATCAAAATCAATCAGCCAGAACTGGCCTTGATCATCAAGCAAAATATTGTGGCAGTTTAAGTCGGAGTGATACACCTGATGCTGATGGAAGCGGGCGATTAAAGCACCAAGCTGTTGCCATTCTAAGCTGGTTAAAGCGCGTTGTTGCAGCAGATTCGCCAGGTCTGTGGTGCCTGGGATACGTTCAATCAAAATATCAGCGCTATAGCTAAACCCGTGCTTTTGATACAAAGCAGCACAAGGCCTTGGCACAGGTAACCCCCGTAAACGCATTTGCCAGAGTAAACTGAATTCTGCCATAGCCCGGCTTTGTGCTGCAGGCTCTGGCCAAAACTTGTCTTTGTTGATTTTACCGACCAAACCACCGCGATAATAATGCCGCAGCACAGCCTCTTTGCCATCCTGATGCCGGATAAACCAAACCGTATTGCGACCTTTCGACTGACCTGTTACTAAACCCTGATTCTCCCAGAAGTCGCTCTGAAAATAAGCCATGTCAAAGTTCGGATAAAAGCGCGGATCAAACCAGGCTAAAGCATTGTCATTATTTAATTTTTTAATTTCAGCCATAGGCAATAAATTATTTACCTGCGCCATAATGCGAGCCACAGCACCTTGCTGTTGCTGATACAGCTTTAAGCCCTTTTCGCCCGTCTTAAGCGCCAGTTCTGGCTGCTGAATAAGTTGAGTGACTGTGCCAACCAGGGTTTCAACATCGGTCACAGGAAAATAAGCCTGCTGCTGTTGCAGCATCTGAAAGACTTGCTGAAAATTAAACACATAAGGCCCGGATAACACGGCTTTGCCAAAGGCCATGGCTTCGAGTGGATTATGGCCTCCCCTGTTGATCAGGCTGCCACCGATAAAGACAAAATCGGCCAACTGATACCAGCCCAATAATTCGCCCATTGAATCGCCAAGCCAGACTTCAGTGTTTGCATCGGGCAAACCATTCACGCTTCTGCGGACAAACTTCAGTTGCTGTTGTTGCAACAGCTCTGCGACCGCATCAAAACGCTCGGGATGCCTTGGTACCAGCACCAGCAGAAGCTCTGGGAATAGAGGCTCTAACTGCTGATAAGCCTGAATAAGCAGCTCATCTTCACCGGCATGAGTACTGCCTGCGACCCAAACCATACGGCCCTGTAATAAAGGTTTTAAACTTTGCGCTAACTGAATGCTGCTTTTTGGCACATCCAGCTCAAACTTTAAGTTGCCAGCTACCTCTACATGTGGCGCGCCCAAAGCGGCAAAACGCCTGGCGCTGTGTTTATCTAAAGTTAATATCTGGCTGATGTTTTTCAGCATAGGCTGGGTTAAAGCGCTAAAACGCCGATACCCTTTGGCAGAGCGCGCCGACAAACGGGCATTTACTATTAAAGTGGGAATAGCCAAAGCTTTGCAATTCGCGATCAAATTGGGCCACAGCTCAGTTTCCAGAATCAGCAGCAATTGCGGCTGAATAAAACTCAGCCAAAGGCGCATCAGCACAGGGTAATCAAAAGGCAGATAACAATGTTCGACCTTGCGGCCTAATTCACGCTGTTCGGCCATCAGTTTGACAATAGCGGCTGAAGCTGTGGGTGTAGTGCAGGTAATGGTCAGAGGTAAGTTAGGGTACTGCACTAACAGCTGCTTAATCAAAGGTTTGGCAGCGTTAAATTCCCCCACCGATACCGTATGCAGCACTATGCCGTCTCTGGCAGAAACCGCAGGTAGCTTCAAGGAAAAACGTTCAGCAAAACGCTGACGATAAGCCCGGTCTTTGCGCGAGCGCAGCAACAGATAAAAAATAACCAGAGGCCAACACAGCACAAGCAATACACTATAAATCCAGCGGTTTACCATCGATGTCCCGTGTTCCAGCGGCAAAATGCGCTGCTATTATCGCAGAATAGCTTGTTATACCGCAATTTGTTAAACTCAGCGCCTCAAAACAGTGCTTAATTAAGATGGCTAATTCATTGAAAGTTTTGTTTATCCCCGTATCGTCAGCCCAGGGTATAGGTGAGTATATGCGCTCACTTATTATTGCTCAGGCCATCAAAAGGCAATGGCCAGAATCAGACATCAGTTTTATTCTGAACAAAGATGCCCCCTATGCGTCCAGCTGTCCTTTTCCGCATTTTCTGCTGAATAATTCACCCACTAAAGAAGTCAGTGCAGTGAATCAGTTGGTGTCTGGATATAAGCCTGATGTCACAATTTTTGATTGTTCAGGCCGGGCTTCTCAGGTCAGGCATGCCAAAGCCTGTGGCAGCAAAGTGGTGTTTATCAGCCAACATAAAAAGAAACGCAAACGTGGTTTTTCTTTTGGTCGCCTGCCTTTTCTTGACGCTCACTGGATCACTCAGTTCAAATTTGTCGATGGCGATTTAACCTGGCTGGAAAAACTTAAACTCAAACTCTGCAATGGCAAAGCTCCACAGTTTATAGGCCCTGTGTTCACGCCTCCTGCAACTGATTTACCTGCGGAGTTTGCCCGGTTAAATGGTCAGGATTTTGTGCTTTGGGCAGCTGGCGGCGGTGGTCATAGTCATAAAGGTGTGCCTGCCATTGAAGTGTTTTATCAGGCAGCAAAAGAACTTCATAGCCAGGATCTACAGCATATTGTGGTCACAGGCGCTAATTATCAGGGCAGCCTGACTGCAACTGAAAATATGCTGCTGGTTAAAAGTTTGCCAAACGAGCAGCTGATGACATTGATACAACATGCCAGACTAGTGGTGTGTGGTGGTGGCGACATGATGGGTCAGGCCATAGTGCTGCGTAAAAACCTTGTCGCAGTGCCTGTAGCCAAAGATCAGCCACCACGTATCGCCAAGTGCCTTGAACAAAAAGCCATTTACCAGGCCAGTCTTGAACAAAAGAGCATAGTGGCTCAAGCGAGAATAGCCCTGGAACATCCTCTGAAACATCAACTTGATGTTACACCAGGCTTAACCTACGTCATGGATTATTTCAAATCGGTGCTGGAGTCAAAAAAATGAATGCAACGGAAGTACAGCAGTCTGAACATGCAGTTCGCATTATTCATATTATCGACTCATTTAATGGTGGCGGAGCTGAAGCTGTAGTTTTGCGCTTACATGAGGCGATTAACAATCAACCCAATGCTGAGTCTTACATTGTGTCTCTGAGTCGCAGAAGCGACTATGACATCAGTCACCTGACCAATTGTTTTGTATTGCCATTTGGCACCAATAAAAACCTGGACAGCTGGTATCGTGTCGGTAAAGTCAGACAGGAGCTGCTGAAGGTGATCCGCAACATTGAGCAAAGTGGCGCTGTGACTGCTATTTATAGCCACCTTGACGTTAGTCACAGTGTAGTGGCCTGCCTTCAGTGCGAAATAAAAAGACACTATGTGGTGCATGCGTCCTGCAAAGCCGAACTAAGCAATGCCAAAAAACGTGGCTTCTTTGGTTATCAGCGTTTAAAAAGACGTAAAGCTGTGATGCATCAACAGCATCTGGTGACTGTGTCTGCAGGCGTGGGGTCAGAGTTACAGGGGGATATCGATTGGCTACAGGCCGCCAGCCTGACCACTATTTATAACCCCTTCGATACTCAGGCTATTTTACATTCAGCTCAAGCCACTGAACCAGCACTTCCTCAGTCGCCTTATTTATTGCATATAGGCAGAGTAAGCGCTCAGAAACGCCATGACAGATTGTTTGATGCCTACAAAAGGTCAGGTGTAGATACCAAGCTGGTGTTGCTGACCAAAGATTCAACCAAGTTAAGAAAACTGATTAAAAACTATGACTTAGAGGATAAAGTGGTAGTGATTGGCTTTACACAAAATCCATTTGTCTGGATGCGTCATGCCGAGTTATTACTGCTGTCATCTGATTATGAAGGCTTACCTAATGTGTTAAATGAGGCCTTGATCTGTGGAACTCCGGTATTATCAACCGATTGCCCTCATGGTCCTGCAGAAATATTACAGAATTTCCATGAAGACTGGCTTGTGCCTATGTCTGATATTGATACTTTTGCGAAAAAAATAAAACTTTTGCTGCAAACCAAGCCCAAAGTGGATGTAGAGCAATGGCCCATGTATGAAAAAATACAGGCCAGCTATGCTGCGAACTCTTATATTCAGCACGCACTAAAGCATATGGCCGACTAAATGGCTAAAACAGAGTTTCAGACAAAAAAATGACGGTCAAGCCATGGGTATAGGCTGATAAGCATAATCAGCCTTACTTTTAAGCCGAAGCAAGAAAAAGTTCTTTTGCAATAAACCAGATCCGTTAAAATGCCTTTATTCATGCAGCCAGGCCGAGCCTCCTATGTCCAACATAAAACAAAGTTTTTTAGATAGTTTAAAACGTCACCGTGACGCTTTTGCCACAGTGGAAGCCTACCATGATGAAGCCATGCAGCTGTTAGAGGCTGTGCAACACTGCTTAAAACAAGGTGGCAAAGTGGTATGGATGGGCAACGGCGGCAGCGCAGCCGACAGCCAGCATTTAGCCGCTGAGTTTATGGTGCGTTACAAAGCAGAACGTGGCCCCTTGGCCTCTATTGCTTTAACCACAGACACTTCTATTCTGACAGCCCACGCTAACGACTACCATTTTGACAGCGTGTTTGAGCGTCAGGTGTTAGGTTTAGTGCGGCCACAAGACGTGGTGATTGGCCTGACAACGTCAGGCAAAAGCCCAAATATCAATTTAGCCTTAAAAGCCGCCAATGAATTAGGCGCTTTTACTGTAGCCCTGACGGGTCGTGATGGTGGTTTAGTTAAAGACATTGCCAGGCTGCCTATCATAGTTAAAAACGACGAAACTGCCCGTATTCAGGAAGTGCATATGTTTATTGGCCACTGGCTCTGTGAAGCCCTTGATTTATCGATAGAGCATCTGGCCATTGTAGGAAACAACTAATGATTAATCTGAGCCTGCTGCAAAATTTGTCTTCTGCTTCTGTACTGGTGGTGGGTGATGTGATGCTGGACCGCTATTTTAATGGCGACTCACAGCGTATATCGCCTGAAGCCCCTGTGCCTGTAGTGAAAATCAGCAAAATAGAAGACAAAGCCGGTGGCGCTGCCAACGTGGCGCGTAATATTGCTCATCTGGATGGCAAAGCAGGTTTATTAGGTATTATTGGTAACGACAGTGCAGGCGAGTCTTTGCAACAATTGCTGGCGGGTGAACAAATACACTCAGAATTGTTTAGCCAAAATGACAAACCTACTATCGCCAAAATGCGGGTGGTGTCGCGCCAACAGCAAATAGTGCGGCTGGATCAGGAAGAAATGTTCAGCGCGGAAGATGCAGCCCTGCTGGCAGAACGTTTTTCCGCTGTGTATCAGAACTACGATGTGATTGTATTCAGTGATTACAACAAAGGCTCATTGCAGCACATATCCGGCATGATCAAACTGGCCAAAGCGGCCGGTAAAACTGTATTGGTTGACCCTAAACAAGCCGATTTGTCGGTCTATGCCGGTGCTGATGTGATTACGCCAAATTTAGGTGAATTTAAAACCGCAGGCGGCAAAACAGCGTCAGTGGAAGAGATGCTGAGTTCAGCCCGTGAGCTGATGCAAAAAGCAGGTTTAGCTTCAATTTTATTAACCCGCAGCGAACAAGGCATGAGCCTGATCACCCCTACCGAACATCATCACTTCCCGGCTGTGGTGCTGGAAGTCAGCGATGTGACTGGTGCCGGTGATACAGTGATCGCTACTTTAGCTGTGATGTTAAGTGCAGGTATGTCGTTGCATGATGCCACTCAGCTGGCAAACTTAGCGGCAGGCATAGTGGTAGGCAAAGTAGGAGCTGCAACTGTATCTCCTGAAGAGCTGGCCGCTAAGCTGAATAAAGATTTATTCCGTCAGGGCGATTTTTACCAAACGCCTTTTAACAAAGTGCTGCAGCATGTTCAGTTTGCCCGTCAAAACGGCGAACGTATTGTCTTTACCAATGGCTGCTTTGACATTTTACACGCCGGCCATGTGCGTTATTTAGCTCAAGCCAAGGCCTTAGGTGACCGTTTAGTTGTCGGCCTGAATTCAGATGCTTCAGTGCGCCGTTTAAAAGGCGAGCAGCGCCCTATCAATACGTTGGAAGACCGCGCCACAGTGCTGGCAAGTTTAGCTAGTGTCGACTGGGTAGTGCCTTTTGGCGATGACCTTGCCGAAAACGATACGCCACTTCAGCTTATCAGCACTATATTGCCAGACGTCTTAGTCAAAGGTGGCGACTACAGCATTGACACCATAGTAGGTGCGGATCTTGTAATAGCTCATGGTGGTGAAGTGCAGGTGCTGACTTTTGTCGATGGCCGCTCCACCAGCAAAGTAATACGGAAAATTCAGGACTTGCAGGGAAATAACTGATTTGTCAGCACAAGACTTGAAGTCCATTTGTATTCTGCGTTTATCCGCTATTGGTGATGTCTGCAATGCGGTCTCTGTAGTGCAATCTATTCAGCGCCAGCATCCACAAGCGCAAATAACCTGGATCATCGGCAAAGTGGAAGCCCGCTTGCTGGAAGGCTTGCCTGGTGTACGTTTTGTCGTCTTTGATAAAAAGCTGGGTAAAGCAGCCTACAGCCAGCTAAAGCAGGATTTAAAAAACGACTATTTTGATGTGCTGCTGCATATGCAGGTGGCCTTTCGCGCTAATGTCGCTTCACTTTGTATCAAAGCGCGCAAAAAAATTGGTTTTGACTGGCACACAGCCAAAGAGTTACATGCGCTTTTTATGCGCCATCGTATAGAGCCTGCGCCACGCAGCCATGTGCTGGATGGTTTTCGCCAGTTTGCTAAAGCTATTGGGGTATCAGAGCAAGAGCTTGGCAAAACTCCTACATGGAAATTACCAATTCCGGCAGCCGACGAATTATGGGCTAAAGAGCAACTTGCAGCTATTGGCAACTCCAGAGTATTGATTATCAGCCCTGCTGCTTCTAAAGCGGAGCGCAACTGGTTGCCAGAACGTTATGCCGCCTTGGCCGATTATGCTCAGTCCAAAGGTTTTGCGGTGATTTTATCTGGTGGCCCTACAGAGCTGGAGCGGAACTTAAGTCAGGCCATTTTGGCATCGGCACAACACCAGATCACAGATCTGACCGGCAAAACCAATTTAAAACAGCTGCTGGCTTTGTTAAAACATGCCAGTCTAGTGCTGGCACCAGACACTGGCCCTACTCATATGGCAGTGGCTGTTGGCACTCCGGTCATAGGTTTGTATGGCCACAGCAATCCGGATCGCACTGGTCCTTATTTATTCCGTCAGTATGTGGTTGAGGTTTATCACCAATCCTTACTGGAACAGCAGGGCAAAACGGCAGCAGAACTCAAGTGGGGCACCCGGGTAAAAGGCAGCAATATTATGCAAAAAATAGCTGTAGAAGCTGTCACCGCCATGTTCGATAAAGTAGTGGCAGAGCAGCAGTTATGAGCGGACTACATAAAGCGGCTTTCTTAGACCGCGATGGCGTGATTAATGTCGACCATGGTTATGTCAGTGAGCCTTCGCAATTCGAGTTTATCGAGGGTGTGTTTGACGCTTGCCGCCATTTGCAGCAGCAGGGTTATTTACTGATAGTAGTGACTAATCAATCCGGTATAGGCCGCGGTTATTACAATGAGCAGCAGTTTCATGCGTTAACCGACTGGATGAAAGCTCAGTTTGAGTCGCATGGTGTCTTTATCACTGACGTATTTTTTTGCCCTCATCACCCGGTGAATGCCCAGCCGCCTTATCAAACCGACTGCGATTGCCGTAAACCAGCCCCAGGCATGTTGCTGCAAGCTATAGAAAAATATCAGATTGATCCAGGCCAAAGCCTGATGCTGGGCGATAAAAAAGCCGATATGCAGGCAGCCCAAGCTGCTGGTGTTGGCCGTAAAGTATTGGTGTTGTCTGGTCAAAGCCTGACAACAGAAGACCAGGCTAGCGCAGATGAAGTCTGGCCTTCGATAAAAGCGGCTTTGGAATTAGTGGTGAACTAAGGTTACGGGCCTGAACTTTTACAAGGAATGTAATGCGAAAACTATTAGCTTTGTCCTTAGTGTTGCTGATATGTGGCGGCCTGGTTTTTATAGCCACTAATAGCAGCAGTACTCAGCCTCAGCAAATTTCCGATATTCAAGAACCCAACCCAACTCCTTTAGCCCTGGGATCGGAAGTAGTCACAAAACCCAATTCCAGTCCTGCGGCGCCGGAACCAGTGGAACAGATGGTCGTTATTGAACGAACTGACTGGAAACTGGACCAGCCTTTGCAAACTCAGCACACCAGACTGAAAAATCGGGCAGACCAAGGCGATCTGCAAGCTGCTTATATGCTGGCAATGAACTTAAGGTTTTGTAGCACGGCTCCACTGGATGAAACCGACTTAGACGCTCGTTTGCAACAAGCCTATGAGTATAAAGACGATGGTGTTGCCATAGCTGACATCAAAGAACGTTATGAGTTTTGTGCAGGAATAAATCAGCAGCAACGTGATGAGTTTTACGCTTATTTAGAAAGTGCCGCCAAAGCCGGTTATGTAGCAGCTCAGGAGGAGATGGCCACAATTACGCCAGAGCTCTTTATGAAATTGGCTGGCGCAACAGATCTTGAACGCGACGCTTATATCCAAAAGCGGGAGGACTTTATTCAGCTACAGCTGTTTTTATTGGAGTCCGCATCCCGGCACGGCAGCATCAGAGCACTGATCAGACTGTCGAATATGTTTCACTCACAAAACTATGGCGAACAGGGTCGCGCTAAGTCCTATGCGTTAAACCATCTGATCCTGGAGCTGACAGACGACAATGAATTGCAAAGCAGATACTCATGGTTTCTGCAACGCCGCCATTCTGAACTGAGCCCGGAGCAGATTGAACAAGCCCTTGCTTTGTCACAGCAGTGGTTCGCTATCATCAAGGCAAATGGTACCTTGTATTTGCCATGATCAATCTGCGCTGTCAATTTGTTGGCTTTGAAACATAGTCAAACTAGTGTTGTATTGTGTTATATCTATGGCGCTTTATTAAAAAATCAGGTACTTAGCAGAATATGAACCCTACACAAAATGAAAACATGCAATGGGATAATGAGCAGATCAACGCCGTAGTGGCAGATTTGGCCCGTTTACGTCTGCAGGTCGATTTAGAGCTGGTTCCACGTTATCCCTATCTCGGCACTAAGATCTACCCGTTAGGGCGCTGCAAAGAAATACGGGATGCTGTATTTATGCAGCTACAACAACAACTTCCACAAGCAACAGAACCCGGACTGCTATTAATCCGCGACCAGTTGGCCAAAGGGAAGAGCCTGAAAAAAATATGGGGCGCTTTGCGGGGTGTCTATTTTCAAAACGCTATGTCTGTTGGGGACTGGTATCTGGATGTATCCAATGACACAGTCAATCCAAATAAGCCACGCATTGAGGTATTACCTTTAGCCAGCTCTGGTTTTGCTGAAGTCACCAGTTTTGAGCAGTTTATATCGGTAGCCCGCACTTACTGGGAAGTGGAAGTCTATCGCAATGATATCTGCCCTGCTTTGGCACCTTATATGCCTTTGCTATATGTCTCAAAAGATGGCACTTGCTGGCTAGGAGAAGCCACGGACAACATGCTGGCCGTCGCCACAACAAGTCAGTTTTCAGCCTCAGAACGCATTTTATTAACACTGCCTGCGCCCCCCAAACAAGCTGTCATTGGCTGGCAACAGGTGCTATCCCAGGTCAATCACAGTGATTTTTTGCACCAGCAAGGTGATGCTGTTGAGTATTGTCAGGCCTATCGCGCTAAGCACTATGAGCAAGATCCAAGCATTCGTGATAGTGCGGTGATGGCCTATGTGACCTTACCAAAAAGTATTTCACTGGCCTGACTAAAGAGCTGGCTTAAACCAGCTCTACCATCACTTCAGCTTTACTAACTTCAAACTGTTTCGGTTCATCGACATTCAGCGCAGTCACTACCGCATTGTCGACCACCATTGCATAACGTTTTGAACGCACGCCACCAAAATCACCGGTCTCCACATCTAAACCAATAGCTTTGGCAAACTTGCCGGCACCATCAGCTAAAAATACGATATCGGTAGCGTTATGAGCTTTGCCCCAGGCATCCATCACATAAGCATCATTGACCGAGGTACAGATAATACGATCCACACCTTTATCAAAAAATTGCTGCGCCAGTTCTATAAAACCAGGTAAATGAGCTGCACTGCAGGTGGGCGTGAAAGCGCCAGGCACTGCAAATAACACCACTTTTTCGCCTTTAAAGACTTCAGCCGTAGTCAGGTTCACAGGACCATTGTCGGTTAAACGCGCAAAGGTTACATCAGGTAAGGTATCGCCAATTTTGATCATAAATTTATCCTTAATTTATTAGAGAGCTGCTTTGACATAAACATCAAATCTGTTGTTTTTTCCTTCGATTTGCATGCTGGGTTTTTGCCCGGCTAAAAATTCAGCATAACCAGGCCGTTTTACCACTACTCTTTTGCTAGCCAGTTGCCAGGCCAAAGGAAACAATGCATCTGCGTCGTCATCTGTGCCTACCACCTGATGAAAAGCCTGCATTTCTTTTTTTACCAAAGCCGACTTTTCACGAGCCGGAAACATTGGGTCTAAATACACTACGTCCGGTGATGGTAATTGGGTTAATGCCTGCTGCGATGGAGCAAAAACCAATTGCATACGTTCAGGCAACCAATGAGCTAATTCAGGATCAAGGGCTGCACGACGCAAGCCATCGGCCAATAAAGCCGCCACAGCAGGCTGTCGCTCCACTAAAGTGACTTTAGCGCCTAAGCTGGCAAGCACTAAGGCATCACGGCCTAAACCTGCTGTTGCATCTACTACAGTTAAACCCGGCTTTTTGGTGAGGCCCACAGCTTTAGCTATGGCTTCACTTTTACCGCCACCAAACTTACGTCTGTAGGTTGCGGCACCACTGGCAAAGTCGACCAGTATATCGCCTTGTTTATTTAGTTCAGTGTTACGCAACACCAAAGCATCGCCAGTCCAGCATAAATACCAGCCCTGGGGCGAATCTGTGGCTTGCAAACCAAACTGCTGTTGCAGGCTTTCAGCCAGTTCAGGGGGAAAATCGGGCTGGACTAAATAACAGGTGCTGGACATAGCGTCACTTTAACTTTTCGATTCAATCATAAAACTGTAACTAGTTTACCTGCCAAACAGCATATAAAAAATGGGGGCAGATCAGATTAATTTCAAAAACAGGTTATGTTTTCATACCTATGCAGCATAGGTATAGCTCCATTCAGAACAGACCCTCAGATTTATGCCTTGCGCTGACTGGAATAAAAGCGAAAGGTGATAGGGACTTTATATCAGATTTGTGTGGCACCTCCCTCAGTAACTGACTCTGAGGTAGCCTGCCAGCGGCTTTGTGCTACACCTTATTTTGCTCTGGAGCGGCCGCGCTCTAAGTCACCAAAAAATTCCATTTGCTTTTGTACACATTCAGAAGCTTCCAACATAGCGCCAGTGGTATCAGGCAGCACGCCTTTGAGGGCCTGAAGTTCATAACCGTAGGCTCGGGATAAATAAGCGAGGGAGGTTTCAAAATCATGTTTTGCGGCTTTGGGACCTTCGTCTGGTGGTGCAATAATCACATTTCCAATGGTGCGCGCTTTATCGATGAGTTCCTCCAGCTCATTGATATAATTATTGATTTTATTGTCTTTACCCAATGAATAAAGAGGTTTCAGTTCGGGTGGAAAATCCGCTGAACTGACCATTATTATATAAGTAAAAGCTGCGTCTAAATCAAAACGTTTGATACCGAATGCGGTGTAAGCCAGTGCCTTGTAAATATGTTCTTCAATGTCAGCATTCATTTGGCCTGTCTTTTTGTATATCATCTCAGCATTGTTTAACTCTATTTGGACTAAGTGCGACAACGCTGTTCCTGTGTGGCCTTTAACAACCAGTCGTTGTGCAATCTTACGCTGGCTTTCGATATCAAAATCATAACGGCCAAAGGCAGCAATCATGGCATATTCATTATCGTTCTCAATTTGTTGCCAAAGTGCATCGTAAGTCGATGCCATATAAGGTACAAGATATTGACTTCTATCAGCCCCATAACCATCGAGCAGCGGAGGAGAAATTCGTCCACTTGATAGATTCCAGTCTTCAAGCTCGCGGTGATAATAGTCGATATCCTGCTGGTTTAAGTCTTTAGCCGCAATACACCAGTCAGAATCATAATCCATTTTACCTTTATTGGTGGTATCGGCATCTTTTTGCACTGGCAGTGCAGCCTGAAGGGGCGCGTTATGACTTATATCACTTAACTGGTGTTTTGAATCTGACTTACTGATGTTCAGCTCAGGCTCAATCTGATTTTGAGTGGCTTGCTGATCTTGTTCACTGCTAAACCAATAGCCGCCGAAGCAGCCATAAAAGATCAGTACCAGAACGAACAGTAGTGTGATTGTTTTAATAATGCTTAGTTTTTTCATACAACTTCACTTGTGATTGGTCTGATACAGCATGTCAGGGTTAATCCCTGAGTATTTTGCAGCCTTAGTGACCCTGTTCCTCTGAACTGTGACTAAGCAACAGCTTTTTCTTTGAACTACACAGAGTGCTGCCTCGTTAAGGCTGCGAAAACTAATTTTTTATTCATACTTAAAATGCTCAGTCAAAGCTGAACTTACGGCAGTCTTAGCTCAAGTCAGTCCCTGTAGAAAGGTTGATTGTTTAACTTTTAGTTATGTGCAGGGTATTTCCAGGGCCGTAGTGGTGTAACAAGTTATCAAAAAGAGGCAATGCTTTGACCTTGACCCTTAACACTACATCTTCAGACCTACATGGTTATCACCAAAGCTAAAAGCCACCACTTTGCTGATTTCCTGCAGGCTTAAGCCAGATTCCTGTTGCCACAGGTTAAACTGCTGTTGAATGGCTTTCTGGTTTTTCTGGCTGGTTAAACCGCCTTCGATCACAGCAAAGTTACGCAAGTAAGCTTCTAAATCCTGGCTGATAATAAAGGTATCTTTGCCCAGCATACGAAGCGCATAAGCGCCGGTATTGCCGCCTAAACGACAGCCGTGTTTTTTCAGATAACCCCATAAACCAATAATGTCTTCACCCGGCCACTGAGCTAAAAAGGCGCCAAAGCTGCCATATTGATCAGCCACCTGCTGGATCATCAGCGCATTGTCGCGTATCGCAAAAACTTTGGTGGCGTTGCGGATAATACGTGGATCTGTGGCTTTAGCTGCCAGCATCTCGTCACTCATCAACAGCATTTTTTCAGGTTCAAAACCAAAAAATATTTCTTCAAAACCCGGCCACTTTTTTTCAACCACAGACCAGACAAAACCGGACTGAAAAATCTTTTTGCTGAATTCACTTAAACATTCAGCATCTGTCAGTTGGCTTAACTGAGCCGCAGTCCGGGGTTTAGATAACAAAGCCTGCAATGCGGCTTTGCCCCCTTTGCGCTCAGCCGCTCTGTGAAAAATAACCGCAAAAGATTCTGCATAGGACATGATCAGCTTTCTCTATAAAACATTGTCAGCCCCAAGTACACAATAACCATTCACCCACCCTACCTTGGGTTCCGGCACAATAGCGCAGTCCGAATACATTCTTTCCTGCTTTTGCATGGTCTGTTGGGCATTTTTATACTGTTCAGCAAGCTTTAACAGCTCAGCTTCATCTGTCTGCTCAGTCGAATACGCCACATAAGCTTCAGGCCCGCCACACGCTTTGTGGCCGAGCGCAAGCACTCTGCATTGAGAGGGATCTGAAGCTTTGGCATCCCCTATCAGTTGCCTGATCTGCTCTCTTTCTTGCTGAATTTGCGTTTTTTTATCCATAGCACCCTCTTGTGGCTGAACAGCCTGAAGCGGTTCAGATTCTGAACAAGCGGCTGTACTGATACAGATAGCCGCAAACAGGACATAAGGAAAAAATTTATTCATAACGCCTCTTTATAAAGGTATAAGCCTTTTAAGCTGTGATGCCCATATGCCGCAATAATGCCGCATTGGATGGTTCACGACCACGGAAGGCTTTAAACAGCTCCATAGGTTCTGCACTGCCGCCCTTTTCTAAAATGCAGTGCAGAAAATCCTGCCCCACAGCCGCATTAAAAATACCTTCTTCTTCAAAGCGGCCAAAGGCATCAGCAGACAATACTTCAGCCCATAAATAGCTGTAATAACCAGCACCATAACCACCGGCAAAAATATGGCTGAAACCATGCTGAAAGCGGTTAAAGCGCGGCGGCAGTATCACGCACACCTGCTGGCGTACATCATCCAGAATTTGCTGCACACGGCCGCCCAAAGCAGGGTCGTATTCAGCATGTAAACGGAAGTCAAACAAAGCAAATTCCAGCTGACGCACTAAAAACAACGCAGATTGGAAGTTTTTCGCTGCCAGCATTTTCTCCAGCATATCCTGTGGCAAAGCTTCACCTGTCTGATAATGACCGGAGATTAAGGCTAAAGCTTCAGGCTGCCAGCACCAATTCTCTAAAAACTGGCTGGGCAATTCCACTGCATCCCAGGCCACACCACTGATCCCAGCCACTGCTGATGCATCCACTTGCGTCAGCATATGGTGTAAACCATGGCCAAACTCATGGAACAAAGTGACGACTTCGTCATGAGTAAATAACGCAGGTTTACCGCCTACAGGTTTATTAAAGTTACAGGTTAAATAGGCCACAGGGTGTTGCAGGCTGCCATCGGCTTTCCAGCGCCGGCCCTGACAATCGTCCATCCAGGCACCACCACGCTTTTTCGCCCGGGCGTATAAATCCAGATAAAAACTGCCACGCAGCTCGCCTTTAGCATCAAAAATATCGTAGAAGCTGACATCCGGATGCCAGACATCAACGCCTTCTCTTTGTTTCACATTGATGCCAAACAACTTGTTCAACACATTGAATAAACCCGGCACTACTTTAGTTTCAGGGAAATAAGGCCGCAAAGCTTCGTCAGAAATGGAATATTTGGCTTGCTTTAACTTCTCTGAGTAATAAGTGACATCCCAGGCATTTAATTCATCGACATCAAACTCTGCCTTCACAAAAGCTTTTAGCCCGGCCAGATCCTGCAGCGCCTGAGGCTTGGCACGACGGGCTAAATCAGCTAAAAACTCCAGCACCTGAGCCGGGCTTTCGGCCATTTTAGTCGCCAGTGACTCTTCTGCCGCGTTGTTAAAATCCAGTAGCTGCGCCAGTTCGTGACGAAGTGCTAAGGTTTCTTCAATAATGGCCGTGTTATCAAACTGACCCGCCGTTGGGCCTTGATCAGAAGCACGGGTGCAATAAGCCTGATACAACTCAGCACGTAATTCACTATTGTCAGCATAGGTCAGAATGGCGATGTAACTTGGGAACTCCAGCGTAAAAACCCAGCCGGATAATTCTTTTTGTGCCGCAGCTTCTGCCGCTGCCAATTTGGCATCTTCAGGCAAACCTGCCAGCAGGCTTTCATCTTCAATATGTTTGAACCAGGCTTGAGTGGCGTCCAGCGTATTGTTGGAAAAGCTGGAGGCTAAATCAGAAGCACGGCTTTGAATTTCACCATAACGCTGCTTTTTCTCATCCGACAAGCCAATACCGGACAACTTAAAATCACGTAAGGCGTTTTGAATCACTTTTTGCTGCGCTGTGGTTAAAGTGGTGTATTCAGTACTGTGCGACAACGTTAAATAAGCCTGATACAAACCTTCGTGCTGCCCCTCATAAGTGCTGAAATCTGATAACAAGGGCAGGCAGCTTTCATAAGCTTCACGAAGTTCAGGGCTGTTTTTCACTGAATTTAAATGCGATACAGGCGACCAGAATTTAGCCAGCTCATCCTGGTTTTCCTCAAGCGCCACAATCAGAGACTGCCAGCCTGGGTTTGGCTCTTTTACTACAGCTTCGATCTCTGCAGTACAAAGGGCTATTAACTGCTCGACACGGGCTTTGATCTGGCTGGGTTCGATTTGACTAAATACAGGTAAGGCTTGGGTCATGATTTATCTCTGTCTGGCCTTTAAAAAGGTGTACGTTTTTCACGTCACTTGGGTATAAACAATTATTGGGGCTTTTTCAGTGTTCTCAAGCATTTTGCTGCACTCAGGTTGGACTTTATCGCATATTCCCTTGAGTTCAGCCCGTTGACCCCATATAACCATGAAATACCAAAGCAACAACAGAGCCTGCAATGACTGAACATTTTGACTATATCGCCATAGGTGGCGGCAGCGGTGGCATAGCCAGCGCCAACAGAGCAGCCAGCCATGGTCAGAAATGCGCCATTATTGAAGCCAGATTTTTAGGCGGCACCTGCGTCAATGTAGGTTGTGTGCCGAAAAAAGCCATGTGGTTTGCCGGGCAAATTGCTGATGCCTTTAAGTACGCGCCGGATTATGGTTTAGATGTCGAAATGCCTGCTTTAAATTGGGCCAAATTAGTAGAAAGCCGCGACGCTTATATTTCCCGTATTCATGGCTCTTACGACAGAGTATTAGCAAAAAATGGCGTGACTGTGATCCAGGGATTTGCCCGTTTTGTGGATAAAAACACTGTGGAAGTCAATGGCAAGCTGTATAGCGCCGACCATATCACCATAGCCACAGGCGGCCGCCCTGTACGCCCTGATTTACCGGGAGCAGAACTTGGCATCGACAGCGATGGCTTTTTTGCCTTACAAAGTCAGCCCAAACGTGTGGCCGTGGTGGGTGCTGGTTATATAGCCGTAGAAATTGCCGGTGTGATGCAGGCCCTTGGCAGCGAAACCCATTTACTGGTACGTAAAGACAAACCACTACGCAGCTTCGACCCTATTTTATCCGACACCTTAGTGGAACTGATGGCCAAAGATGGTCCTAAGCTGCACACTCACACCGAAGTCACTGCTGTCAGTAAAAATACCGATGGCTCTTTAACTGTTCAGGTATCGACAGGCCAGAGCCTGACTGTGGATTGTCTGATTTGGGCTATAGGCCGTGAACCAGCCAACGATCAACTGCAGCTGGAAAAAGCAGGTGTGGCGTTAGACGACGAAGGTTTTATTCCTACAGATGAATTTCAGAATACCAAGGTCCCTGGCATTTATGCCGTAGGGGATAACACAGGTCGTCTGGCGTTGACCCCTGTGGCAGTAGCAGCCGGACGACGTTTGTCAGAGCGGTTATTTAATAACAAACCCGACAGCAAACTGGATTACAGCACTGTGCCCACTGTGGTGTTTTCGCACCCTCCTATTGGCACCATAGGTTTAACTGAAGACGAAGCCCGTCAGCAGTTTGGTGATGATCAAGTGAAAGTATATCGCAGCGAATTTGCCGCTATGTATACAGCTTTAACCCAACATCGTCAGCTCACCCGGATGAAACTGGTGTGCGCTGGTCCTACAGAAAAAGTAGTAGGTTTGCATGTGATAGGTTTTGGTGCTGATGAAATGCTGCAGGGTTTTGGCGTAGCCATCAAAATGGGCGCCACCAAAGCCGACTTTGATAACTGTGTGGCTATACATCCAACCTCATCTGAAGAGTTTGTTACTCTTAAAAACTAGTGCTGGAAAACCAGCCAGCTTCATTTTTAGCTTCGTGCAAAAAATGGCGCTGGTATGGTTTTTTATCGGATCGGATGACTTTGAAGTACGGTAAAAAATATCTTTATTGCCAGATGAGCTCCGGCGCTTCAGCTTTGGCGAAGCGGATAAAATGCCTGTCCATCGTATCCACTATCTCCATCAGTTCCTGTTCCGACTCTGCGCTGCAGATCATCTGTAAACCTGAAGCATCAGCCTGCAAGGTACAAGTGCCCCCGGCAAAACAGATATTGCCACGGTTTTCGTCCCAGTCAGCACTGACTCTGTGGGCGAAATGCTTGCACAACCTTAGCAAATATTTACTGCCCTGAGGGGTCTTAACCTGAGCTACGCGCTGAAGTGTGAGTTGAGGTGAGGATTGTTGTTCAGACATGCTATGGTTCCTGAAAAGTGTGACCGACCAGCGTCCTGGACGCTGGTTGGATGATACAGCTTAAAACTGCCAGGACAGGCTCAGGCGGACATCCCGACCCGGTTCTTTGTGACTGGCAAAACCTTCCCAGATATCGCTGTAGTCAGCAAAACTGGAATGATCTCTATAGGCCTTATCAAAGGCATTTTTAACCATCAGACGCAATCTGATATCGTCGTTAACATCATAGTTGGCGTAAAAGTCATGCAGGCTGTAACCTGGCTTGCGTAGTGTGACCACCTCACTGATGTCACCACTGCTCACCGCATTGTGCAGCGCGACTATACCGTCCAGCTCCTGAATATGTGTAAAAAACCAGCCGATTTCCAGGCTTTCCAGCACGCTGTAGCTGACGTCCAGGCTAAAGGTATCACCACGGGAATTCCCTATAGCGCGCTGTTCGTAGCCTTCAATCTTAATGCCATCATAAATAAGTGGCTGACCATTGACTAAGGCCGGGGCCTGTATTTTGGCAATATCAAAGGCGTTGAATTGTGCACTGTAGGCCGCCAGATTGACGATAGGGGCACCATTGGCGTCGAACGCATTGGTGGCCACATGAGGCTGGTAGTTATACAACTCGCTGTTGTTATGCACATAGCTGGCGACAATACGCAGATCATCTTTCAGGTAACCAAGCTTTAGTTCTACGCCGTCTGATTTAACGTCACCAATGTTACGCACGTTGGTGCCGCCAACTTCGAGGTTCATGGCATCGTGCAGAGTAGACTGGTAGGCTGCAATCTTGAACATCAGGCCGTCCTGATTATATTCCAGGCCTGCTTCGGTATTCTCCGCCTCTTCTGCCACAATATCTGGTTCAACACCGTTATAGTCAATGGTAAAGGTGTCGCCCACTTCTTTGCCACGCAATGCCTGGGCGTAACCTGCGGTGAATTTCCAGTCTTGAGTCAGTTGCCAGGCAAGGCCTATATTGGCACTCAAGCCGTCACTCTTGACTTCGATCTCCTCAGAGCTGCGGCTGAGGTAACTAAAGGTACCATCAGGCCCAAGGACCCGGCCAACAGGAGTCAGGCTGTCAAAATCAGCAACTGCGAAAAAGCCGGCCTGAGCCACTTGCGGGAATTTTGCGGCAACGGTCGCAAAATTAGCCTGGTTTTCAGCATAAAACTTATGTGTAGTATTCAGACTGTAATCGTCATAACGCAAACCAAAGCTAAGCAGCAGAGTATCAGTGATATCCCAGTGATTCTGGGCATAAATACCCAGTACTTCGCCTGTTTCCTCAGCGTTCAACGGCTTCCCCAGGGTACCGGCTGAAGAACGTTGATCGCGGTATTCCACACCAACAGTGAGCGCATGGGCCCCCAAATCCAGGGTATTGCGGATATCACCGCCCCGTGTCTCGATTTGCCCCTGGTAAGGGTGCCAGGCGCGATTCCCCTTCACCAGCAGTGATTGCTCAGTGTCGTACAGGGTGATGGCCAGATCCAGCAAATCCCCTTGATGAATGCCATAGTTGAACACTGTGGTGTTGCGTTCAGTTGAAATAGGATAGATAGGGTTAGAAGGTGAAATCGGGAAATTAGGCTTGGAGGGGAAGCTTCCGTCTTCTTCGCGTGTTTCATGGCTCAGAGACAGGTACTGCCCCTGGCTTAATTCACCGCTTAGTTTGATAAAGTTCAGTTCTTGTTCGGTTTCGGTCGTTTGACGCACAGTATTGCCAGTTGCATCGGTAAATTCGTAAGCAATTTCGTTGCCGTCACCGTCTTTGTAGCTGTCGCTGTCTATTTTTACGTGGGAAGCAAGCATGCTCCAATTGTCACCAATACGGCCATAACCTGTGGCGCTGTATTTGTTGAAATCATTGGTACCACCGCCAATATTCACCCTGCCGCCAAAAGACTCATCCTTACCCAACAGATCATCGGCATCTTTGGTCTTAAACCGGATAGCACCACCAATGGCACCGGAACCGGCTGTAGCTTCACCTGCACCAGCCTGTACTTCAACGCTTTTAAGCAGCTCAGGCTCAATAGAGAGTCGGCCAATATGGTGAAACAAGGTGCCGGTTTGAGGCGCGCCATCCACAGTGACGTTAAGCATAGTGTCTTCAAAGCCACGAATGTATACCAGTTGGGTGATACCCAGGCCGCCACCACCTACAGTGACCGAAGGTTCAAGGCGGAATATGTCACTTAAGTCATTGGCCTGAATTTTGGCGATATCATCGGCAGTCACCTCAAAGTTAGTCGCCGCACCCACCACAGAAATTTTCTCAATTTTCTGATGGTCCGCTGCTTGTTCTGCGTTTTGCGCTAAAGCAGAGTTGCTGAGCAGCGCCAGAGAAATGGCCAGCGGCAGGGCCGCATATTTTTTGCGTGTGTATTCCATTGGCAATAGATTTCCTGTGTTATACCATAAATGATAATAGTTGCTATTTGCAGTGGCATTATAGGAATTAGCTTCACAAAGGAAATAAAATTTACAATTGTTACATTTCCGTCAGCAAAAATTGATTAGTGATTGGTAGAGGAAAAGCGCATAAATGATGAAATCACGCCACAGCAACCCGGCTCTTGAAGGCCCCGTATTGCGTACTTTTTTTTACTATGTATTGCCCTCTATGATCGGCCTGGTAGCCCTCACCACTGCAAACCTGGTGGATGGCATATTTGTGGGTCATCAGGTAGGAGCCGGAGCACTGGCAGCCATTAGTTTGTTGTTGCCCTATTTCAGCTTGCTGATAGCCATTTCCTTGATGTTGGCAATAGGTGGGGCTGTGACTGTTGGTAAATATCTTGGGCAAAACGATAGTGCTATGGCTTCAGCACTGTTTAGCAAGGTCATGATGCTTACCCTGCTGCTGAACAGCCTCTTTGCTATCGGCAGTTACCTGGCTGAACCCTGGCTATTGTGGTTACTCAAGGCCCCACTTGAGGTGCAGCCGCTGATGCAGGAATATCTGGCAGTGATCCGCTGGGTGTTTATCGGGCAACTGAGCACTATGGTGCTGTATTATTTTGTGCGGATGGACGGTCATCCCGTATTGGGGACTCTGGCGCTGCTGACAGGGGCTCTGGCCAACATTCTTTTTGATGCCCTGTTCATTGTGCACCTGCAAATGGGATTGGCTGGAGCGGCTTACGGCACAGCAATAGCTCAGTTGTTACAATGTGCGGTGCTGTCCACCTGGTTTTTCAGTCAAGGCCGACGTCTTCGTTTTTCGTGGTATCAGCAAAACTGGCGGCTGCTGTGGCGAACGGCCTACAATGGCTTTTCTGAGTTGATCAATGAACTCTCTGTAGGTCTGTTATTCCTGCTGCTTAACTGGTTACTTGTGATGCAGTTAGGCACAGAAGGGGTGGCAGCATTCAGCGTGGTGAACTATCTGATGTTCCTCAGTGTCATGCTCAGTTATGGCGTGGCCGACGCCCTGCACCTGTTAGTCAGCCAGAATTATGGTGCCGGCAAAAGGCATAGAATTAGTCAGTTCCTGAATCTGTCTTTGCTGGCCGTCTGCACCTTGGGCAGCGTGCTGGCAGTCGCTTTGGTTTTTGCACAAAGTACTGTAGTTAATTGGTTTCTGGATGCTGGTGCAGAAACTGTCGCCAAGCTGTCGGGCGATATTATGTTGCTGATTTGGCCGCTGTTTCTGGTTAATGGCTGTAATATATTATTGAGTTGTTATCTTACGGCAGTGCATCAACCCGCTGTATCAGCCACTCTGGCTTCTTGCCGCAGCATAGTATTGCCTGGTGCCATGTTATTGCTGTTTTATGGGTTGTTTTATCATTCATCTGTGTTCGATCCGGCTCCGGCTGACTGGTTATTCCTTATCGGGTTACCTGTGGCTGAGTGGCTTTCCTTCCTGTTGGCCATGGCTTACGCCTGGCGCTTTCGACCCGCACGCCTGCTCTGAAATGTAACAAATGTAAATTCAATTGCAGGATGATAACAATTATCATTAACATATTAAGGAATTCAGCAACGAGCGCAAGCTTCAGGAGTTAGGCATGGCATTTCAAGCCAGGCAAGTGGCAGATCATGCTTCCTTTCAGGCGTTTGTTAACGCTTATCTCAGAGAAATTCAGCCAGGTGTCTGGCATTCAGCTGCCCTATGGCAAAGATGTACCGGCCTGGAAACAGACTCACAGAGCCAGTACATCACAGAATTACAATTAGCAAAAACCGGACAAAGTCTGGCTATTGCCGTAGCTTATCGCTCGCTGGCCGGCAGACACAGGCTGACCGCTTGTTATCAGTTACAAGCTGGCAGTCTGGACTGGCAACCTATTGATTCTGTATCGGCCATTATGTTGCTTATTCAGGACATCTATGCCGCCCCTTCAGGCCGGACAGCAGTCAGTGATCAACAACTGGAATTGACTGCCCGCACTCTGGAAAGTCACCAGGTCATGGCGCACTACCTGCTGGCAAGGTATCAGGATCCTGCACTGCACAGCACGCGTTTTATCGACTCTGAGCAGTCGATCCTGTTTGGACACTGGCTGCATCCAACCCCCAAATCCCGACAGGGTATGCATCGTTGGCAGCACGAGCTTTATGCCCCTGAGTTGAAAGGGCGCTTTAAGTTACACTTTTTCGCTGCTGCAGCGAATTTGGTGATTCAAAATTCGGTGTTAGCGCAAAGCGCTGAACAAATAGTGGCAGACATCGCCAGCCGTGAAACCGACAAGGATCAACGTCAATATGCTGAACGGCTTCGTGCTCAGGGTAAAGTGTTGTTGGCCGTTCACCCGTTACAGGCACAATGGCTAGTGAATCAGGACCATATTCAACAACTGATTGCCGCACATCAACTGGTTGACATCGGGCCATTGGGGCCGCTGTTTACACCCACTTCGTCTGTGCGTACCTTGTATTGTGACGAGTTGGATTACATGGTGAAGCTGTCTATTCCGGTCAGGATCACCAATTCTTTACGTATTAACTTGCACTACGAGCTTGAAGCCGGAGTGACATTAGCCAGATTATTGACCGGCAACGGCTTTAGTCAGTGTCATGCTAATTTCCGTCTTATCCATGATCCTGCCTACTTGTCACTGGCACTGCCACAGCAACAGCAACAGGAGAGCGGTTTTGAATTGATCATCCGGGATAATCCGTTTAGTCAGCAAGACACAGGCACAGAGGTGGCTGCTGTCCAGTCGTTGGCCGCCTTACTACAGGAACCGCTTCAGCCAGCAGAGCTATCCAGACTGGCCAAAATCATTACTCAGTTAAGCCAGAAGCAGGGGACATCGCTGCAGCAAACCAGCATGGACTGGTTCACGCGCTACTGGCAATGTGCCATAGCACCAGCCATTCAATTGTTTAATCAATTCGGTATTGCGCTTGAAGCACACCAGCAAAACTCACTACTGGATTTAAGTTCTGGTTATCCGGCAGTTTATTACTATCGCGACAATCAGGGCTATTATCTGGCCGAATCTCATAAGGCTGTGCTGATCGACCTCGAGCCTGGTCTGGAGCACTGTCCAAAGCTGTTTTACCCCGACACCGAAATCTTTGATCGCTTTAGTTATTATTTGCTCATCAATCAGTTATTTGCCGTCATCAACCGTTTTGGTCTGGATGGCCTGTTGTCTGAAGCTGTATTAGTGGAAGAGACACGCAACCAATTGCTCAGCCTGTTGCCCCGCATGTCAGACCGCGGCAAGGCTCTGATTGAGTCTATGCTGTATCGCAAGACCATTCCCTGCAAAGGCAATCTGCTAACCAGAGTCGATGACGTCGACGAATTGCAGGCGGATAACGAACTGGCGGTTTACACCCGGATCACCAATCCTTTGTACAGCGGGATCAAACTACCCCGCTATACCCAGACTAACCAGAACCAGGCAGAGGTGGCGCTTGAGTCTGTCTGAGTTTGTTGCGCCAGAGCAATCCATTTGCAGCCATCAGGCGCAATCCGGCTGCCCTCATAGTGCCAGAGTGATACGGCAACTGCTGGAAGCGGCACTATTTGAGCTGGTGTTGCCCTATCAGTACGATGGAAGCTGCTTTACTTTCCGTGCCGGTGCCCGGACTTATCGCGCCAGAGGGAAACTGTCTGGCTTTGGTCGGGTGCGCCTGGCAGTGGAAGATATCTGGCAACTCAATGACGGGCAGCAACAAGCTGTGGATTTAGCTTCGCTGGTCCAGGCACTGCCGGCAAGTGCAGGGGCTGGTGAGCGGCTGCTGCAGGAGTTGGAGCAAACCATAGCTTTTTGCCGCTGGAACCAGGAACATCTGACCCTCTCAGCTAATCGCCGTGGCCTGAGCTATATTGCGCTGGAATCGGCCATTCATGAAGGGCACCCCTATCACCCCTGCTTTAAGTCCCGTACAGGCTTTAACTTTGCCGACCATGCCCAATTTGGGCCTGAAGCCGGCAACTCATTTCAGCTGTGCTGGCTGGCGGTGCGGCGGCACTATCTGGCCATTTATCTGGATTGCCCTGACGAGCAGCAATTTTGGGTGCGGGAACTGGGCCTGGCTAGCTGGCAGCAACTGCAAGATGCTATGGCAGCACGGGATATAGGGCTTACAGATTACGCCTTGTTGCCGGTACATCCCTGGCAGCTCAAAGCGCTGCAGGCGAGCTTAGAACACCCTGTCGCGCAAAAGCATCTGATCCCACTGGGTAGCGCCGGTGATTATTATCAGGCCAGCATTTCATTACGCACCTTATTCAATGTCAGCCATCCGGATAAAGCGAATATAAAGCTGCCTCTTCATGTGGTGAACAGCTCTTCGCTCCGTACTATTGAGCCTCATTCTGTGGGCACAGCGCCGCAGTTGAGCCAATGGCTGCAGAGGTTAATCAATCAGGACCCCTGGTTTTCACACTACAGCACTCTGGACATTCAGCATGAATACGCCGGTATGGTGCTGAAAGACTATGTCGCAGGTGAGGCCGACACAAAGGCCGAAAATGACTGGTTGCGACAACTGGCCCCTTCGTTAAGTGTTATTTTTCGCGACAACAGTGCTATCCATGCCAGCTCCTTCACGGCAACACCCTTTGTGGCATTGTCTCTGCTGGAAGCAGACGGCGAAGCCTTTATTGCGCCCTGGCTGCAACGCTATGGCATTCAGAACTGGCTAGGTCGTCTGATAGAGGTGGTGGTGCTGCCGGTGTGGCACTTGCTGGTGCGCCATGGCATAGCTCTGGAAACCCATGCACAAAACATGACTTTGTTACACGACAATGGCTGGCCGCAAAAGCTGGTGCTGCGTGATTTTCACGAAAGCCTGGAGTTTGTCAGTGACTTTCTGGCGGATCCAGAACTACAGCCGGATTTTGCCGCACTGCATCCTGACTATGTCCGGCCAGCACCGGATCGTTATTACTGGATGTCTTCTGTTGAAGCGCTGCGGGAACTGCTGGTGGACACCCTCTTTGTCTACAACCTGACTGAGCTGGCTTATTTGCTGGAGCAGCAGTTTGATTATCCGGAGTCAGGCTTTTGGTTGCTGCTGGATGAGGCATTAAGCAGTTACGCGGATACCGCAAAGGACTGGTCGGGCCGTCTGGCACAGCTGGATCTGTATCAAGAGCAGATCCAGACGGAATCACTGCTCCGCAAAAAACTCAGTGGCCACCCGAACATGGAATTTCACCATAGCATAGCTAACCCCTTACATCAGATCCGCCGTGGAGCAACAGATGTTATATATTGATGATACCTTCTACTCCAATCAGGTGGTAGAACAGCACTTTGCCCATTTTGCCGGCATGGAGCAACTACAGGTGCCTGGTCGCCACATTGCGATCTGTGTGCCAGACACATTGCAGGGCCTGGCTCTGTGTCTTTACGCCAGAGAACACCAACTGTCAGTGTTGCCTGTTCATGCCAGCACCCCCAGGGCTCTGGCTGAACATTACGCAGTGAAAGCGGGCTGTGATCTGCTGTTTTATGGCGACCTTAATAGTCCTGTCAGTCTGCAGCCAGCCGCCAGTGAGCCCACTAAAGCCGGGCTCATTCAGATGAGCTCAGGCACAACAGGCGCATCAAAATGTATTAAACGCAGCTGGTCAGACATTGCCATAGAAATCCAGAGTTACTGCCAACATTTCCCCGAGGCCCAGAGCATGACCCCAGTGGTGGCTTGTCCTGTCACCCATTCTTATGGATTAATTTGTGGTGTGCTGGTCGCGCTGGCCCGTGGTCTGGAGCCACGAATTATTACCACTATCAACCCTAAGTTTTTACTGAAACAACTTCTGGCTGCGGATAAGCCGCTGCTTTACACCTCACCCGCTATGCTCAGCACCCTGATGCCGTTTTGGCCCAAAGGCAGTCAGCTGCATGCCGCCATGATCTCAGGCACCTTAATGTCCGAACCGGCATTTCAGCGGGTACGGCCTGTGGTCACGCATCTGTTTCAACAATACGGCTGTTCTGAAGTGGGTTGTATCAGCCTGAACAGAGACACGCAAAGTGCTACAGCTGTAGGCAGTATCTTGCCTCACCTGCAGGTCAGCGCGGGGAAGCAATGCGATCAGCCTGAGGAAATTTGCGTGAGTCCACTGCAGCACCCTGACGCAGCATCTGTTCACACTCAGGATCTGGGCTATTTTGCCACGGCAGAGAATGCTGAATTGCTGTTGCATTTTGTCGCCCGACAGGACGATACCATTATTGTGGCCGGCATGAATGTCTATCCACAGGACGTCGAAGACGTGGTGCTGTCGCACCCGCAGGTACAGGATGCCGTGTTGTTTAAAGTACCGGATGCTCAGGCCGGGCAACGCGCCTGTTTGCAGTTTTGCTCTGACACAGCCCTGAGCGCTGATGAACTGCGTCGCTGGTGTTGTCAGCATCTGGCTGACTGGCAAGTACCACAGCTGGTGGAATCTGTACCTCAAATCGCACGTCTGGCAAACGGCAAGATCAACCGTAAACAACTTACAGCCAACTGGCTGGCGTCACAGTCCAGACAGTCGACGCAGCTGACTGAGTAGTAAAGAGAAATCACTATGAACAAGAATGCGATGATCTCAGCGATACGCCAGGTATTGCAGCAAAAACTGCAATGTCAGTACTTAGATCGCTTTCATGCTGAAGCCCGTCTGAATGAAGATTTATATCTGGATTCGGTGTTGTTAATGCAGTTATTGCTGCATCTGGAGTTGTCGCTTGGCATAGCTGTGCCCGATAGCGCTTTAAACAAAGAAGACCTCGCAACAGTGGATAGTCTGGCGCAGTTTTTAATGGGTCAGTCAGCGCAGGCGCAGCCTGTTGGCAGTGCATCGGCTGAGCCGCCGCAGGAATTTGACGACATCAAGGTACACTGTTTTGTCAGTTGTCTGTGTCAGATCATTAAAGCGGATGAACGGGTCGATCACAGGCCATTTTACTTTGGCGTATGGGATGCGGAGGTGCTGATCGATGAGCAGAGCCGGCTGACTTATCATGCCCCAACCTTGAATCATGATTTTTTCCGCAGCTGGTTCCAGCGGATCTACGGTGTTGCAGTGAATTCCTGGTATAGGCCTGAGCTGAGCAAAGCCGAAAATCTGGATATTATGCAATCACTGTTGCGGCAAAAAAGCACCACTCAGCAACTGATGGTCATGCTGGATATGTATTTGCTACCGGAGCGGGAAAACAAATTTAACCAGAACCCCTTTCCCCATTATGTCATGCTGGCCGAGACCGACGATCCATCACAGTGGTTTATGTACGATCCGGACTTTCGCTGGGAAGGTGCACAGGCAAAGGAGCAGGTAATAGAGGCGGTGGCTTCAGAGGCGGTAGCCGGAGGTTATATCTTTGACAGTAAGCAAATAAAACCTTCAGAAAATCAGGTGATTGCTGACTATTTTCTGGCTTGTATCCAGCGCCACAGTAACCCCATGACGGCCAGAGTACGGCAAGTGATACAGCGCCATCAAACACAATCAGCGGATGGCCCTGCCTTAAGCCAGCTCGGTGCTGCTTTACATCATTTGCCGGTGCTGGCGATCCGTAAATACGCTTACGAGCACGGCTTCGCTTTTTTCTGGCTGGATATTGGCTTTCCTGAGCCTGAGTTTGAAGCCTGGTGTGAGGTGATCGAAGAGCTGGTGAGCAGCTATAAAAAAATACAATATCGGGCGATGAAACTCTCAACAGGGCACTATTCTACACCTGAGCAAGCAACTCTCTTTGCACAAATATATCAGTTGCTGGATGAACAGGACGCCAGAGAGTTTCGCATTAAAACGCGTTTGTATCAGGTATTTGAACAGTGGTGTGACAAACATAAGCTCAGTGCTTTAGCGCGCCAAACTAACAAAGCGGAGCTGAGCCTGTGAATCTGTCAGTATGCACCATATCCTTTCGCCATCAGTTGATATCCATTGCCGAGATTGCCACCTTTGCACAGCGCAATCATTTTCAGGGCATTGAACTCTGGGGCGCCCATGCGAAAAACCTTGCAGAGCAGCCGCAATACGATCAGCACTGGTTAGCAGGCCATGGCCTGAAAACCAGCATGCTCAGCGATTATCTGCCTTTGCTGGCAGAACAAGCTGTTTTGTATCACAAAGTGCAATTATTGGCTCGTCTGGCGCGTCACTGGGGCACTCAAAAAATACGCACTTTTGCCGGTGCAGATGGCAGTGCGGACCTGAAAGCGCAGCAAAGGGACAGGCTTTTTGCAAGATTACAACTGGTGTGTGACTGGCTGGCACCTCATGGGATCAATCTGGTGATTGAGACCCATCCCAGAACTTATGCTGATTCGGTTGCCTCTACGCTGGAGCTCTTTGCCGCTGTAGACCGCAATAATATGCAACTGAACTTTGACGTACTGCATGTATGGGAGTCCGGTGCCGAATTGATACCCGCTTTAGAAGCGCTGCGCCCTCTGATCAATCATTTCCATTTCAAAAATATCAGTGATGCCACCTACCTCAGCGTTTTCTCGCCGGATAATGTCTATGCTGCAGCCGGCTCAAGGGAGGGCATGGTACCCATCTTTGAAGGGGCCGTTGACTACGCCGGTTTCATTGATTATCTGCAACAGCACCCTGATCAGGGATTGCACCAGATGGACGCCTCACTGGAGTGGTTTGGCAATCAGTGTAAAAAGGTGTTGGGACGTGACCGTTACCTGTTGCAGTTGCAACAGCAACAGGCTCAGCCCATACAGAGTAAAGCCGGATGAGTCCTTTAGATACAACCCGGCCAAAGCGAAACCAAGACGCTGTAATAAAAGGAACTTATTTATGTTGATCAAATTTCTGGCACTGCAATTACTCTGGTTTGGCAGTGCCGCAGTTTATTGCAGCTCTGACAAACAGCAATTATTAAGCCGCCCCTTATCCCGGACCTTTGCTGTCGCTGCTTTTCTGCTGGGCACAGCATGCTCAATGATTTTACTTTCCCTGCTTTACCATTGGTTAAGTGCCGGTTTTACCCTGTTGGTGGTACTGATGTTTTGCTGGTGTTTCCTGACGCTTATGTCGGGGCATTGTTCAAAAGCCACTACTGCACTGGGATCTGGTGCCTTGTTGATGACGCTGCTGGCATGGTTGGGAGGTGCTGATGTGGCTTAAGTCTGGCGTAGCCTTGCTGGTAGGGCTTGTGATCAATACCAGTCTGATGCTGAATCTGACCTTATTGTTACCCCTTCCTATCGATGTGTTGCTACTGCTTGGTTTTGTACTGGGCTTTATTGTCTGGGCCGCTGTCATGACCTGGTTTTATTGCCAGCCCTCGCTACGGCAGGCACTGCGCCCTTGTGTACCTGTATTGCTGTTGTCAGTGACGGGCAATGTGTTACTGATACTGGGAGGAAGCCAATGAAAGCTCAAACCATACGCTCAGCTTTAGACGGCCATGGTTGGTTGGGGATTTTTATATCAGTACCTTTGTTTATCGTGTTCTGGGCAGGATCCTTAACCCTGTTTTATCCCGAGCTGAAAAAATGGGCTGAACTGCCACAGTTTCCGATCGACGCGACACAGCAGGTCATGCCTGTTAATCAGGTTTTGCAGCAGACACTGGCGCTATATCCTGTGGATAGCAGCGAAACCATGTTCCTGGTGTTGCCGGATGAAAACCAGCCCTGGTATCAGTTTTACCTGCCGCAATTACCTGATGCACAAGGCGTTAAAACGGACATGCTGGAGCTGCTGGTCCACCCGGTCAGTGGAGAGGTGGTCACTGATGCAGAGCAGTTCCATTTCGCCGATTTTCTGTATAAGTTGCACATTGATTTATACCTGCCTGCAGGTGACTATCTGGTTGGTTTGATCAGCCTGTTGTTGATGGTGATCATTTTCACTGGTGTGGTGGTACAACTAAACAAGTTGTTCAGCAATTTTTTCCTCTATCGCAGCGACAAAACCCAGCGCTACCGGCTGACAGATATTCACAATGTCATTGGCGTGATCAGCCTGCCCTATAGCTTTATCTTTGCCCTGACCGGGCTGATGTTCAACCTGGGTTTGATCTCACAGCTGGTCACACTGACGTTGGTTTATGAAGGGGACAGACAGCGTATGTTTACCGATGCCGGATTTGCTCGTGTCGTAGAGCAAGCCTCAGGCGTAGGGCAGCAGATGCCTGATCTGGATCAGCTGATCGCCCAATGGGAAAAACAACAAAATGCACAGGCACACTCCCTACGGATTGATCATTATGGCGACCAAAATGCGTTGATCCGACTGATTGGGCAGCACAACAACAACTTTGTGCAACGCATTGATATGACCTATAGGGTAAGGGACGGCCAGTTTCCTGCTGATATTAATCCTGCTGTACGCAACGCCTTTGCCGATGGAACCCGCTTTTTATATGCCCTGCATTTTGGTCATTTTGCCGGCGTCGATTTGCGTATTCTGTACTTTTTATTAGGTCTTGGCGTCTGCGCCATCATAGTGGCGGGCAACATGCTGTGGCTGAACAAGTACAGTAAAAACAAGGCTACATCTAAAAAGGTGAGCAGATTATTACAGGCAACCACTCTGGGCGGTTGTGTCGGCATTGTACTGGCTACCTGTGTCGGTTTTTTGCTGGAGCGCAGCCTGGCTCCTGGCTGGTTAAACCGGACCCCACTGATTGAAGTCAGCTTTGCGGCCACCCTGTTATGCACCATGCTGCTGGCCTGCTTTACCACAAGGGCAAAACACTTCGTGATGCAAGGCATGCTGCTTTGTGCAGTACTGTTGCTGCTCACCCTGGCCTGCGATCTGTTGATGTTCGGCACGGAAATAGTGCAGCTGGCCAATAACGGCTTTGCAGAAGTGCTGGCGGTCAGTGTCAGCTTTGCGCTGCTGGCTGCTCTGTTGCTGTGGATAGCCATTCGATTTCGATTAGCGGCCAGCCGACTGCCAGAGTGCCACTACGTACAGCAACAACAAGGACAATAACAACATGACGAGGAAAGCCTATGTCTGCTACCTGCCAGCAGCAGCCTGATTGCCACTTAACAGGCAGCGGGCGTATTGCCACTTTTGACGTTGCCAAAGGGGTGGCTGTGTTGCTGATGATTATGATCCATGTGCTGGATTTTTACGCTTTGCCCGAAGTGCGTTTTGGCACCTTTGGCGCCACATTAAAATTTGCCGTAGGCTGGCCTGCAGCGTCGATGTTTGTATTTATCATGGGCCTGTTTGTCAGCTATTCCGGCAACAGCAGTTTGCGCCAGGACCTGGTGCGGGCAGCGGGCTTATTCGCCCTTGGCTATCTGCTTAATCTGACCCGCAGCACTATACCTATGTGGTTATCGATAGAAATCGGGCTTGTTAGTTATGCCGATGTTGCACCTCATACCCCAGTGTCAGAATTGCTGATCGTTGACGTGTTTCAGTTTGCCGGTCTGGCATTAGTCATCTGTGCATTGCTGCGGCATTATGTGCCACAGCCAGGCTATTGGCTGTTAGCGGCACTGGCCGTTGCCCTCGTCTCCCCAATGATCTGGGATACCAGCAGCGGAAACCAACTGCTGGATCAGGGACTGAAACTTTTTGTCGGCAATCAGCATCAGGGGGCTATGTTTCCGCTGTTTCCCTGGCTGGCTTACCCTTTGCTGGGTATGGTTATGGGGCACTGGCTGCGCCAGAGGGGAGACATTCATCATGGATTACAATCTTGTATGTACCTTGGCTGGGTATTCATGGGCGCGGCAGCACTACTGATCACAACGAACCCGGATTACCATGTGGTGGACAATATGCGTAGCGGGCCAGGTTTGATTCTGTTTTTTGCCGGCTTGATCATGGTGTTTTTATGGATCTGTCATGTGCTGGTAAAACGTCTCCCGCAACATCACCCGGGCTTGTCTGTGATACGCTTTTGGGGCGAGCGCGTCACAGCAATGTACCTGGTGCAATGGTTGTTGATTGGCTGGGGTCTGATGCTGTTTGGTTTGCAACAAATGAACCTGATACAAAATCTGCTGGCGATGCTGGGCGTATTGATACTGTCCGATCTGATTGTGCGTGGCTGGTATAGATTGCACAAGCGTCGCAGCAAACAGCAGTTGCTGAATGCAGAGGTCAACTTATCCTGATCTGTAATCCGGCCATGCGTCTTCTTATTTACCGCTGGCCGAATTCATGAAAAGCAATAGCCTTTGCCATGCACTGTGACCAGTCTGTCTGGCTGCATACCTGCTTCCTCCAGTTTTTTTCGCACCCGGCTCATATGCATGTCCAGGCTGCGATCACAACGGCTAAAAGGACGGCCCAGTACAGTCTGATAGAGCAATGGTTTACTCAGTACCTGTTGTTTATTCTGCAGTAAAACCCAAAGCAGTTTGAATTGCACTGGCGTGAAACTCAGCCTGATACCGGCAAATTCAGCCTGTTGCGTGCTGCGATTCAGCTGAATTTGATCAACCTTCAGGCTATTACCCGGAACTGAAGTTGTGTTGTACCCAAAAAATCGGCGCAGTAAAACCTCAATCCGCACCAGCAACTCGGTAAAGTTAAAAGGTTTAGACAAACAATCGTCTGCGCCACTGTTATAGCCTTGTATACGTTCCTGTTCGGCACCTTGTGCAGTGACCATCATGACCGGAGTTTGTTTCACTTTACGCAGCTGTTCCAGAATCGAAAAACCGCTCATGCCGGGCTGCAATACACCCAATAAAATCAAATCAAAATGCTGCTCCAGTGCAGCCACTAAACCCAGCTCCCCATCCTGGCACTGCTGGATTTTAAAGCCTTTCCCCTGCAAGAACTCTGCAACCTGAGCACTGAGAGTCAGGTCATCTTCGATGATTAAAATCCGATTGGCATTCATGGTCTATAAAGTACTGGGAATCAATTCCGAACAATTTAATGGGAACCATTCTCATTTGCAACTTATTTCTTAACAAAGAGTAAACATTTGGCGTTAATTGTTGAACAGACAGTAGTCCCCTAAGCTGACACTCTGCTAAAACAGGTATCAACTCAATCTTTGCCTCTGCTTTGCGCTCGTATCAGAGCTTTGGCTCAGAATCAAAGTTCTGACCCGCCCTGCCATACCAATCCGAAAACCTCACTATGTCGTCTTCGCCTAAGTAAGTACCAGACTGCACTTCGATCAGCTCCAACGCTATTTCTCCCGGATTTTCCAGCGAATGCACTGCCCCTAAAGGCACATAAACCGACTGATTCTCCAACAGATAGCTTTCGACGCCATCTATAGTGACCAAAGCTGTACCTGCCACTACTATCCAGTGTTCAGCTCTGTGATGATGCATTTGCACCGACAATTTTTGGCCTGGATTAACAGTGATGTGTTTCACCTGATGCCGCGCGCCTTGAGCCAGTGAATCACTTTTGCCCCAGGGGCGGTAGAGTTCACGGTGAGTCTGATGTTCAGTGCGGCCCAATTCGTTCAACTGCTGCACTATGGCTTTTACGTCCTGTGCCCGCTCTTTGGCCGCAACCAGCACTGCATCTCTGGTTTGCACCACCACCATATCATGCACTCCTAAAGTAGCCACCAGACCGGTTTCAGCCATCACGTAATTATTCTGGCTGTCCAGGCTCAGAACCTCACCTTTATGCACATTGCCCTCGCTGTTTTTTTCGCTGCTGTGCCATAAAGACGACCAGGTGCCGACATCACTCCAAAGTGTTTCCAAAGGCACCACCACTGCAGCCTTGGTTTTTTCCATTACGGCATAATCCACAGACTCAGATGGACAGGCTAAAAATGCCTGTGGATCGACACGGATAAAATCCAGGTCCGGATTAACCTCTGTCATCGCCTGCTCGCAGGCCGCATAAATGTCAGGTCTGTATTGGTTCAGCTCTTTAAGATAAACACTGGCCTTAAATAAAAACATGCCACTGTTCCAGTAATAGTCGCCGCTGCTGATGTAGGCCAGTGCAGCGTCCAGCTGTGGTTTTTCGACAAATTGCGCCACCTGATAAGCAGTGGTCTGGTTCAACCTGGTGCTTTGCCCTCTTTTGATATAACCATAACCTGTTTCGGCTGCGACAGGCACAATACCAAAAGTGACTAGCTGATCCGCTTCAGCAAAGTCTGTTGCCGCTGCAACAGCCTGCTGAAAACTTTGGGTATCGCCTATCAGATGATCAGCAGCCAGCACCAGCAACAAAGGATCCTGACCTTTTTTAATAGCGGTAAATGCGGCCAGCGCAATAGCAGGGGCTGTATTACGGCCAGCAGGTTCCAGCACAATATTGTGATAAAGCTGATTGACTTGCCTTAACTGCTCGGCGGCGACAAATCTGTGATCTTCATGGCAAATCACCAGCGCGGTTTGTGTATTCAGGCCTTGCAAACGATTCAGCGTGGTCTGCAGCATAGTGAAATCACCATCCAGTTTTAGAAACTGTTTTGGCATCAGTTCACGCGACATAGGCCATAATCTGCTGCCGGAACCGCCTGCCATAATCACAGGTAAAATCATTTGTTGTCCCTCGTCGTTTTATCTCTTGTGCCAGGCGCGGCTGCTCTGATAAAACTAAAAGCTGCACTTTATCTGTTTTGCTATAGTCAATACAAATCAGCTTCGGGGACTCTGGCTGCAATGCGTCTTTTTGCTTTCTATTTTTATTGGTTCGGTCTTTGTGCTGCGCTGGCCAGCGAGCACGAAATTGCCGTCGGCGCTTCAAATAATTTACCTGCTGATCACCCCAGTATTGTATTGATGAATAAAGCCTACCAGCAGTTGGGCTATCAGATGATACTGATAGTGATGCCGCTGGAACGCAGCGCCCACGAAAGCAATAAAGGTCAAATACTGGATGCTGAATTAAGCCGCACAGCCCAGGCGGCCGAAATGTTGCCAAATATGCTCAGGGTTGAAGTGCCTATAGGCCATATCCGCATCACAGCTTTTAGCCGCAACCCAGCGCTCAAAGTTAATCACTGGCAGGATTTATCAGCTTTTCGTGTTGATGTATTACGGGGCATTTATCTGGCCAAAGTGAATATGCAGGAGCAGGAGTACACTGAAGTCAATTCCATTAGCCAGGCGATACAACGGCTGTTGTCCGGCCGGACTGATGTGGTGGTTGCCTTAGGGGATGAAACCGAATGGCAACTCAAGCAGCTGGAAAACCACGGCATTTACGCTATAAAACCTGATTTAGCCAAAACAGAAATTTTCCATTATGTGCATGAACGTCATGCGGCCTTAGTACCTCAACTGGAAGCCGCATTGCGTCAGTTAATGCTGTCGTCTCACTAAGATTTAAAACGCGCCGCATCCAGTATGGCGAATAAATGGGCAATGGCACCGATAATCGCTGGAATAATTAACCACCACATCGCATAACCCACGACTGTGATGACAAAAAACAACAGTGCGGCCAGTAAACGGCCCTGTAGCAGTTGGCCTAAACCAGGGATAAACAAACTACATAACGCGGCCAATACATTGCCGCCTGATCCTTGTCCTGACATTAATTTTTACTCCGATTCGCTATAGTTTCAGCTTAACATAACAAAGCTGGCGGGGGGCTGGCGGACTTTTTTGTGACAAAACATAACAAAGGCGGCCAGAGCCGCCTTTGTTCGTCAATCATCCGGTACTAGAAACTAGTTCTCAGACTGACCAACCAGCTATTGACGTCGTTTGGTTTCAGGCTGAATTGCTGAAAGCCCACACCCAGCGTCCATTTTTCTGTCAGTTGATAATTCAGCTGAACCCCAAGCATCAGGTCGACACCATCACTGTCTGAGCGGATGACTGAATCATCCATCCGGCTTTCAATATCGGACTTCCAGAACATTAGTCCAAGTGGTACCTCCACAGCCCACTGCTCGTTTTGCCATAAGGTAAAACGGCCACCCACAGTCACACCATCCACCAGAACCGGTGTCACAGCTTTCACCAGTTCATGGTATTGCTGTGGTGTCAGACTTTCGGCTGTGATTTGACTACTGGCTTCGCCTAAATCCAGATAACCCAGCTCCAGTGCAAAAGCAGGGTGCAGCTGATACCCCAGATTGACACCAAAAGAGCCATCACTGTCATCAAAACCAGTAATGGTTCCATCTGGTAATTCCTCCACTAAACGGCTTTGTTTTTGATCGGCTTTACTATGCCCAATCGAGCCCTGCAGATACCAGTCAGCGCTTTGACTAAAAGGGCTAAAAGACAACAACACCAGTGCCGCAAGCCCCACGACTGAACGGCGACGCAATATCACAGCTCCTGCTAATACCATCACCATCCACCACGCCATACTGCCTCCACTTGATTTGTTATCTACGACCACATCCTGATAAGCACGCACAGTCACACTCACCTGAGCCGCAGCTTCTCCGCCAAAACCATCCGTTATTGTGTAGCTGATGGTATCTACCCCATCAAAACCGGTTTTTGGTGTATAACGCAAGCGCTGATCCGCTTCGATACTGACAGTACCCTGCACAGCACTGGCGCTGCTGACCATCAATGTATTGCCATCTTCGTCGCTATCATTGGCCAACACCGCTATCAGCAACACAGTTTTATCGTCGGTAGAAGCTGTGTCATTCACCGCCACAGGGGCTGCGTTGCCTACAACGCTGACCACAAGTTCACTGCTGGCTGTGCCTCCTTTTCCGTCCGTGATGCTGTAGATCACTGTATCTGTGCCTATAAAGTCCGGATTTGGCATGTAGTTGAGTTGCTGATCACCCAGAATAGTTACGGTACCAAAACTGCCCACAGCCTGACTGACAGTTAAAGCGTCACCATCCGGATCTGTGTCATTGGCCAGAACATTCACTGCCACCATTGTATCCAGTCGGGTCGAAGCCTGGTCAGCTACAGCAACGGGCAGGTTATTCCCATTAAGCTCCGCCGCTACACCACCAGGGTCAACAATAGCGTTGTTGGCAATACCGTCTGCATCATTTGGACCACCATCTTCCACCGTCACCTGCACACACCAATGGCCTTCAGTTAAACCTTCAGTCCATTCATCGCCACCAGGTGGTGGGCAGAAGCCACGCTCCCCCGCTGCACTGGATACTGAGTTACGCTCATTACTGACAAAGTCGACCCAGCCTGTTACATCACTAAATTTACGGTACACTGCATTGGCTGGCACTGGTAAACGTTGTGGTATCACCAGGCTGTAACTTTGGCCTTTCTCTGGTAAACCATAAGCAATAAAGTCAAAGATACCGCCTATGTTGACAGCAACTTCATCTGCCTCCACTGCTTCCTCTTCGATTTGCAGGCCACCTGCATCAGTTTCAGCCGCTATAGTACCTAAACGTAAGCAGACACCAGGATCACCTTCTGCCAGGAATTCAGTTTGTCCCAGCAGCTCTGTTGGCATCACGTTACATTCGGGGATCGCATCCAGATAGTCCGGAATACCATTGCCATTCGAATCGGCAAAGCCTTCCTGATCATCAGGTACTAAATCGCCATCTGAATCCTGCGTTCCTAAAACAGGCAGACTTGGCCGAACCACAATAAAGACCCGGGTTGTGTCTGATAAATTAGGAGTGCCATTGTCTGTGGCTGTGTAGCTGACCTGATACAAACCCGGGCCTTGATCGGCCGGGTTAAAACTCAGTTGAGTTTGAGCTGTGGTCACGTTATTCAGCCGGCCAAAGTTCCATTCGCCGCTCACCTGATCTTGCTGGTTGGCGTCAGTGACAGTAGCAGTCACAGTCACCACACCGCCATTTTCACCCACAGTCAACCGGCTTTCGCCATTCTGCTGCACAGTTAAAGACACTATAGGGGCAATATTAGCCTCAGTGACCACAAGACGGCTGGTGCGCTGACTTCCGCGATTCACACTCGCATCCAGGCTAATCACTATGTCTTCCGTACCTTCACTCTGACCATCTTCCAGTACGGTAAAGCGCAGACTGGTGCTGAGCCCTGAGCTGATTTCAGCCACACCTGATACCAGGGTGTGATCGTTGCCGTTTGCACTGCCGCTGACGCTATAAGGCACTAACACAGGATACACAGGAGATGGACCATTGAGTATGACCTCAACCACCACGTCACTGCCTTCTGTCACCAGTTGGTCTTTGCTCAGCGAGATCAGCGGTTTCACACTGACTTTTTGTGCTTTAGTGGCCGTATTACCGTCCGCATCAGTAGCTTGCCAGTAGACTATATGTTCACCAGGAGCGAAGAACAGACTGCCGTTGATTAAGGACACCCGCAGACGACGACCATTACGATCCACAGCTGTGGCAGTCCCAAGAGGTACCCGCGTAAACAAGGCTTTTGCATCGACTTCAATATCGGCAGGCACTGTAATGACTGGCAAGTCTGAAGCTACACCACCTTCAATAATCAGGCTGACATCGGCATTGGCGCGGCCCCCCTTACCATCAGTGACTGTGTAACTCAGGCTGACAGGGCCGACATAACGATCAGGAACTGTCACTGTTAAGCCTTCGGCGTTAAAAATAACGGTTCCGACACTGCTTGAGGCACCATCAATAGTTAAGGTGTCACCATCTACGTCCGTGTCATTGGCCAATACATTCAGCAGATACTGATTGTTATCAGTGCGCTGCAGATTGTAACTGTCGTCCAGGATTTCAGGATCATCATTCACTGCGGTCACTGTCAAACTAATAATGGCTGCAGTTGAAGTGAACTCTGCGTCTTTGGCGGCAAAAGCAATGCTGTCCGTACCATTAAAGTCCTGATTCGGTGTGTACACCAACACAGCACCCTGCAGTGTTGCAGTACCATGTTCAGGCTGAGTCACAATCTCAAAGGTCAGCTCGTCCTGATCCGGATCCTGAGCTGTTAAGGTCAGGCTCAGCGGTTTGTCTTCTTGCGTAGTCGCAGTTCTGTCGGTCACAACAGGTGCATCATTAGTGTTGGTCACTGTCAGCGTAAAGGCTGGCAAAGCCGCACTCAACTCACCATCTGAAACTGAAATCACAATACCAGCAGTAGCCCCCACATCCGCATTGCCCGGAGTACCTGTTAAGGCTCCTGTCGCCGTATTAAAGCTGGCCCATGTGGGTTTATTGGCGATGCTAAAGGTCAGGGTGGTGCCTGTGTCTACATCTGTAGCTGTTGGCACGAAATTATAAACAGCGCCCTGAGCTACTGTAGTGGCCGGAGATCCAGTAATCACAGGTGCATCATTGATATTAGTCACTGTCAGCGTAAAGGCTGGCAAAGCTGCACTCAACTCACCGTCTGAGACTGAAATCACAATACCAGCAGTAGCCCCCACATCAGCATTGCCCGGAGTACCGGTTAAGGCTCCTGTCGCTGTATTAAAGCTGGCCCATGTGGGTTTATTGGCGATGCTAAAGGTCAGGGTGGTGCCTGTGTCCATATCGGCAGCTGTTGGCACAAAGCTATACGCCGCGCCCTGAGCTACTGAAACTGCAGGCGTTCCGCTGATAGTGGGTGCATCGTTGGTGTTGGTCACTGTCAGTGTAAAGGCTGGCAAAGCTGCACTCAATCCACCGTCTGAGACTGAAATCACTATACCAGCAGTAGCACCCACATCAGCATTGCCCGGAGTACCTGTTAAGGCTCCTGTCGCCGTATTAAAGCTGGCCCATGTGGGTTTATTGGCGATGCTAAAGGTCAGGGTGCTACCTGTGTCCATATCGGCAGCTGTTGGCACAAAGCTATACGCCGCGCCCTGAGCAACTGTGACCGATGGAGCACCACTAATAGTAGGTGCATCATTGATATTGGTTACAGTGACAGTGAAGCTTTGGTCTGCAAATAAACCTGCCGCATCTGTCACTCTTAATGTCACTGCATGTGCACCCACATCACTATTAGCCGGAGTACCGGACAATACAGCTGTGCCCGCATTAAAGTTCAGCCAGGCCGGTTTAGTGACTACTGAGCGGGTTAAGGTATCACCTGCATCCACATCAGTGGCTGTAAAGCTGTAGCTGTAAGGCGAACCTTGAGTGGCCGAGGTCACAGCAGCAGAACTAACCACAGGTGCATCATTGGTATTTACCACTGTAATAGCAAAAGCAGTCAGTGAAGCTGTGGCTAAGCCATCGCTGACACTAATCTCTATGCCTGAAGTGGTGCCAACATGCTCATTGGTTGGTGTGCCGGTCAGCATACCAGTGGCACTATTAAAGCTTGCCCACACTGGTTTATTGCTGATGCTAAAGGTGAAGGTGGTACCCGCATCTGCATCTGTTGCTGTGGGAGTAAAGCTGTACAGACTGTCTTCATTCACTGAAGTTGCAGGGCTGCCGGAAATCACCGGAGTGGCGTTATAAAGCTTCACTACAGTTGCTGTGGCAGCTGCACCAGCATTACCTACTGTATCTGTCAGAATAACACTCAGCTGTAATGTCCCTTCAGCCAGACCAGTCACGTTAATAGATCCAATCTGCTGATTGGCCGCTGTGATCACTCCGGTGTTGGTGACTGAATTGGTACCGTCACTGACCACATAAGTGTAAGTGGATCCCAGCTCTGCACCAGCAAATACAAAACTCATGGCGGTCTGATTTGCAGCATCAATACGGTTTTGCTGGATCAGCACGCTATAGCCTGAAGGAGGTAACAAATCGACCGTCAGTTCATTCACTGACGTATCAGTACCGGCATTACCCTGAGCATCTGTTGCTGTGACAGCCACTTCATAAACGCCATCAGGCAGAGCCGTAATCTGATTATCAGCTAAAGTCCAACTGCCATTGCCGTTATTGGTTGGGGTATGGGTTTGACCATTCACCACCAGACTTAAAGTGGCAGTGGCATCATCCACAGTACCCGCCAAAGCAGGAGTTGAGTCTGCAGTGGCCAGTGTGGTTACTGTCACTACAGGAGCCACAGAATCCTGAGTCACTGTCACCATATCCACGGCAGCAGATACGTTGGCCGCTTTGTCTTTGGCAATCACCACAAAGTTATTTGCTGTATTTTGTGTCAGAGGCGCCGTTAATGACCAGTTGCCAGTAGTGGCAACCCCCACCTCTGCGCTGGCAAGCACTGTGCTGCTATCTGCCACGCCATCATTGTCGGCATCTGCAAACAATTCTACTGTGACACCATCTTCAGTATGAGTACCGCTGATCAGTTGAGTCAGGGTATTCACAGCCAGAGCCGCAGCAGGACTGGTGACCACCGGAGCAACAGGAGCAATGGAATCTTCAGTAATAGTAGGAACATCCACTGCAGCCGAGACATTACCAGCCGCATCTTCAGCTATGACGACATAGTTGTGTGCAGTGTCTGCAGTTAAAGGCTGTACCAAACTCCAGTTACCGTCGGCATCGACCACAGCACTGACCAGAATACCACCGTCTGCAGTGCCATCATTCGCTGTATCTGTATACAAGTTAATGGTCAGGCCTATTTCAGAATGAGTGCCTTTAATCTGGTAGTTGGCCGCATTGACAAACACAGCCTGAGCCGGATCTGTGACCACAGTCAGAAGCGGAGCTGTGGTATCCACCTTAGCAGCACTGTTATTGATACCACTGAAGCTTAATACGGCATCATTATTGCCCGCATCTTTTATCGTGGCTCCATTGAGCAGAGACAACGCATTACTGGCTATGGCTACACCGGAAACTGCTGTGTTTTCACCCGCCTGTACTGTATAGCTGAAGGTTAAAACCCCGGCGGCATTACTGGTTAACAGCGCCTGACGGGTCACGCCCCCTATATCCACAGCCAGGCTATAGTCAGAATTAGCTCCTGATAACACCAAAGCCTCACTAAAGGTCAGGCTAAAGCTCAGAGTGTCTCCGGCTTTGTAGTTGCCATTGGCTATGGCCACTGAGCTGATGGTGGGTACGTTAGCATCTTTATTCACAGTATTTGTAACAGCCGGAGCACTGACGTTACCCGCAGCATCAGTTAAGGTCAGGCTGATAGTTAAAGTGCCATCATTTAAGCCACTGACATTAAGCCCTGTCACTTGTTGTCCGGCAGAAGCTACCGCAAAGGTATTAGTGACTGCTGTACCACCATTACTGCTACTGACACTGTAGTTTGCCGTCGCCCCCACCTCAGCACCAGCCAAAGTGAAGCTCAATGCGGCTTGATTAGCGCTGGTGACAGACCCCTGATCAAAAGCCACACCGCCAATAGCTGGCACTGTTTTATCCAGCGTAATGGCCAGAGGATCTGAAGCCACACTGACATTACCTGCCACATCAGTAGAGGTAAGCGTAATGTTATGAGCCCCTTCGCTGGTGACAGCTGCAGTGGTTAAACTCCAGTTGCCGCCTGTCGCAGTGGCAGATCCCAGCGCATTGTTCACACTGGAGTTCAGGCTGACTGTACTGCCATCTTCTGCAGTGCCGTTGAAGACCAGACTGGTCGCGTTGGTCAGATTATCGCTGTTACTGCTGCCCGTATCCGAAGCCGCAGCTAAATCCGGCGCTGCTGGTTTGGCTGGCGCTGTGGTGTCTATAGTGACAGACAAGGCTGCGGACGGCGCTAAGGCCTGGTTTCCAGCCACATCAGTAGCTGTTGCTGTAACACTGTAAGTGCCGTCAGCCAGGGCTGAACCACCTGCGACAGTCAAACTCCAGATACCACTGCCGTTTGCCACTACAGAACCCAAACTGGTCGCTCCGGCAAACACTTCGACAGTGCTGTTTGCTTCGGCTGTGCCTGTGAAGGTTGGAGTAGTTAGATTGGTACTATTATCTGTACTGCTGCTGCCACTATCAGACCCGGCCGCCAGATCTGGTACTGAAGGCGCATTAGGGGCTTCTGTATCTATGGTGTAATTGTTGGAGTTGGTTGTACCTGCCCCCGTATTACCTGAAGCATCGGCCACACCAGTGTTATCCAATGTAATCAGATTGCTGGCATCAGTCACACTGGCTGTGGGTGTTAAAGTCGCAGTCCAGGTAATGCCACCATCAGCGCTGCTGACCGCACTTAAAGTACCGTTGGCTATGGTTAAATCTGCATTGGTAAAACCTGTCACTGCTTCACTGAAGGTGAAAGTCACCAACGAGGTTTCGCCCATCCTCAGAGCAGTATCAGCCACCACTATTGTGGCTGTTGGCAGCACTGTATCTATGGCGTAGTTATTGGAGTCCGTGCTGGCCGTACCCGCATTGCCTGCTGTATCTGCTACACCCGCATTATTTAAAGTAATCAGGTTGGTCGCATCTGTCACACCAACTGTGGGTGTTAAAGTGGCAGTCCAGGTAATGCCGCCATCAGCGCTGCTGACGGCAGTTAAAGTGCCATTGGCTATGGTTAAATCTGCGTTATTAAACCCTGTCACAGCTTCACTGAACGTGAAAGTCACAAGCGAAGTTTCACCCGCAGCCAATGAGTTGTCAGCAACTACTATAGAAGCTGTTGGGCGTACCGTATCTACCACATAATTATTGGAGTTCGTAGTACCAGTACCTGCATTACCTGCTGCATCAACTACGCCTGTGTTATCCAGGGTGATCACATTGGTTGTGTCAGTAATACTGGCTGTTGGCGTGAACGTAGCCGTCCAGGTAATGCCACCATCAGCACTGCTGACTGCGCTTAATGTACCGTTGGCTATGCTTAAATCCGCATTGGTAAAACCTGCCACTGCTTCACTAAAGGTGAAGGTGACCAAAGAGGTTTCGCCTATAGCCAATGCGCTGTCAGCCACTACTATAGTGGCTGTAGGATGGGCCGTATCTATAGCGTAGTTATTGGAGTTTGTGGTACCGGTGCCAGCATTACCTGCGGCATCGGCCACACCAGTGTTATCCAATGTAATCAGATTGGAGCTATCTGCCACACTGGCTGTGGGCGTTAAAGTCGCAGTCCAGGTAATGCCGCCATCAGCGCTGCTGACCGCACTTAAAGTGCCGTTGGCTATGGTTAAATCTGCATTGGTAAAACCTGTCACTGCTTCACTGAAGGTGAAAGTCACCAACGAGGTTTCGCCTACACGCAAAGCCGTATCAGCCACCACTATTGTGGCTGTTGGCCGCACTGTATCTATGGCGTAGTTATTGGAGTTCGTTGTACCAGTACCTGCATTACCTGCTGTATCTGCCACACCTGTATTATCCAAAGTAATCACATTGGTGCTATCTGTCACACTGGCTGTAGGTGTTAAAGTGGCAGTCCAGGTAGTGCCGCCATCAGCGCTGCTGACGGCAGTTAAACTGCCATTGGCTATGGTTAAATCTGCGTTATTAAACCCTGTCACAGCTTCACTGAACGTGATAGTCACCAGTGAAGTTTCACCCGCAGCCAATGAGTTGTCAGCAACTACTACAGTCGCAGTTGGGCGCACAGAATCTATAGCGTAGTTATTTGAATTAGTGGTGCCGGTGCCCGCATTACCTGCTGCATCAGCTACGCCTGTGTTATCCAGGGTGATCACATTGGTTGT
>JAHKAA010000039.1 GCA_018825965.1 Gammaproteobacteria bacterium | reverse complement strand
CCTGCATAATCGCGGCGTTAAAGACATTCTGATTGCCTGTGTCGATGGTCTTAAAGGTTTCCCTGAAGCCATTGAAAGTATTTACCCCAAAACCGAAGTGCAGCACTGCATCGTCCACCAAATCCGTAACTCACTCAAATACGTTGCCAGTAAGAATCAGAAAGCATTTATGGCCGATTTAAAGTGCGTGTACAAAGCCACAACGCTAAGTGCCGCAGAAAACGCTCTGGACGAGCTGGAAGCGAAATGGGGTGAGAAATACCCGGTGGTGATTAAATCCTGGCGCACTAAATGGCTGACGCTCTCAGCTTATTTTAAATACCCGGATTATGTCAGAACCGCAATTTACACCACCAATGCGGTGGAAGCGGTGCATCGGCAGTTCCGCAAACTGACCAAAACCAAAGGTGGGTTCGCTAACGAAAATAGTTTACTTAAGCTGCTCTATGCAGGTATGTTGCAAGCCTCTGAGCGTTGGACACACCCGGTGCAAAACTGGAATCTGACGCTGTCACAGCTGTCGATCCACTTCGAGGGGCGTTTAGACGCTCACATCGACCTGTGAACTTATGACTTGGCTGACACAGAATAATGAACACCCTCTTTATTTCCCCATAAAAATACCAGCGCCTGGCGTTTTCATATGTTCCAACCACTTGCTGATCACATCCTTGTCGGCTTGCTTGATATTATACCCTCTTGCAACACAGTCATTTTTTGCGCCAGGCGCAATTGATGAAGTTGTAACAATCAAGCCAGAGTCTGCTTTTTCCCATTGCACATCAGCCCAAAGAGCCTTGACCACAGTCCGATCTATCTTACTTTTGTATCTTTTACATTGAACCAATATAAGGGGGGCTTCCCCTTCGCCTGCATTATCCTTCCAGACTCTGACGTCTATCCCCCCATCATTTCTTCCGGGGCCAAGCTCAACCTTATAACCTTGCCTATCGAAATATTCTGCTGTTAACCCCTCAAATTTTCTCCAGTGCATTTCACCGAGTTTGTCATTATTCCTATGAAGGAAATCTATGAACCTTTGATCAATAAACTCTCCATATTGGCTTTCAAGCGATTCAGACTTAAAAAGCTCCTCTAAGTTAACCGTGTCTGACCACTCATATCGTCTATAAGAAGAAAGCTTACAATGCATATCTTCTGTATTTCCCTTTATAAGTTCATAACTCATTTCGAGGCCGGGTTTACCATATTTCATGGCACATTCTTTCATGAAATTCTCAGGGTTAAGCGTCTTTGAACCAGACTTTTCAGCCTCTTCCATCATGAGCTTAAAATGCGCTGTATATAGTTCAAACACAGACATGTAAACCAGGTACAGTTTTGCATCATCTTTGTATTTATGCAGAAGGCGAATTGTGCTGGATACTGGTGTTGGGGTGTCCACATTGCCTAGGTGATATAGAACTTGCATGAATAGTTCATCTATATCTGAAGAATGAATTCGAATTACACTTTCATCACCCATAGAAAGCATATCTCTAAATCCTGAATCATCAGGAAAAAGATCTATTAGCTGAGATTTATCTAATGCAATGCCTGTTTTAAACCCAGCAGCTTCGCTTATAGTGGCTACAAACTCTCCATTTACCAAATGAACTGCCAACTAAAATCCTCCCTATTCGACTTGGTACGAGATGCCAAATGAACTTAACGCCTGAGTTCACCGGCATTTGCGGCGATGCCTGCTTTTGCACAAGCAAAAGTGGGCAGCGGGTCAAATGTCTGGTGCAACGTATTGTTGGGCGGCAACTCATCATGCATAGACAGTTCTACAATGTGCGTTATCTATAGCGCGCGCCCAGTTATTACAGCCTATCTTCCGCATCCCCTTGAAGCTTTTGCAGCAAACGCTCGAATGTTGGGTTATCGGATCGCAATTTCTCGATGTCAGCATTTCGGGCATAACGACGCGCCATTTTTCCATTGCGATTAGTGAGCATGAATGTGGCGTTGTGGTATTCCGCACTTACATAGTTATCTAGCCAATCCTCAACGCCATGCTTTAACTCGACTATTTCTACGCCTAAATCTATTAGCTTTGAAATCTGTTCGTGCTGAAGCTCCGCGTCAGATATAGGCGTTACTATCGCGGCAACATGTCTTTGATTGTTGCTCATTAAGTGCTCGGCGAGTTGCGCAACCGCTAACTGCCCACCTGCTGCTACAACGTTATAACGAGCATTTATGCCACAGCGTCCGAGCAAGATTTCAATGGCTCCGACATCGCTCTCACCCTCAACCAGAATGCTCCACGACGCTCCCTGATCCCGAGCGGTAGTGTCTTCGCTAGAGGCCTCTAATTCCGACAAATACGTCTTCAAAGGATAGAACGGCTGGCCATAGTTTGACGCATAACGACGTTTCACCCGCATAGCTTCGCGAATCTTAATCTTTCCTTCATCTATGAGGATAAGATCATCGTGGCCAAAAAGAATGAGATTGAGTTCCTTTCCGTACAGAAGCGCGTCAACCGCCTCTTTGCTGTAGTCAGACATGGAAAAAAATACACCGATAGTGCCAGTGAGTTTCCCGTCAACTTTACCTTTGAAGGCATATAGAGAAGATGCAGGGATCGGTGAAGAGTGCCATTTGGCTTCAAGTAGATAAAAGCTTTCTCCAATAGCAAAGGAACCATCAATCTCTTCACCTGAAGGCCGCATGCTCGTGCGTGGCTCCATTTGCTCCTTAGACAACATGTCGTTAAGGATTTTCTCGAAGACCCGCCCCCTCTTCTGAAACCAGACGCGATCAATGTTTTGCGGCGGCTCCAGCCAATCCTTTAACCTGAGATTTTCCAAATCAAGCTCACTATTCATGGAAGTTATCTGCAAAAAACTTTAGCAAAACTAACAGAGCCTAACTCTGCTGGCCTTGCCGCCCAACATTTGTATATTGTGCTGGCACGCTTTGTCTGGTTATACCAGATAACGCACCAGCATTAACTTATTGATAAAAAGCAATTAATTACAATCAACCACTGTACGCTGTGGCTCAAAGCGTGCTGGCACATTCTTACTTTTGTTTGGCCTGTTATTTTTAGGTTGGCACAGCCTAAGTTTCTAAATTAGTGTGTTTTTTCTTCTTCAGCAACAAATAAATGTGCCTGTTGATTTGTTCAACGCGTGCCTGTTTATGGTGATAGCAAATAACACTGTGTATTCGTCCCTATCTGTAAGCCCCCTCGTCCCGCTTTGCAACATCAAGACCTTAAAGAGTATACTGCGCCCCTCTTCGATGGATGTGATTTCCGATGCAACCCAATTTGCTGAAAGGCGCGTTATTGCTGTTACTGGCTGAAGCTTGTTTTGCCGGTATAGGTGCTTTAGTCAAACTAACCAGCGACAGCGCCAGCAATGCTCAGGTGGTGTTCTTCCGCAACTTTTTTGCTTTGTTGGTGATGCTGCCCTGGCTTTGGGTGCAAGGTAAACAGCTGCTCTATACCCAGCGCTGGTATCTGCATTTAAGCCGCTCTGTGACCGGCATTATTTCGATGTACTGCTTCTTTTATGTCATCAGTCAGTTGCCCCTGGCGCAGGCTATGGTGGTGCTTTTAATGTCACCTTTTATAGTACCGCTGATTGCCAAATATTGGCTGAAAGAAACTGCCAGCCGCCTGACCTTGTTCAGCATAGCTTTGGGTTTTGGTGGCGTGTTATTGGCTTTACCTGTAGCAAGCGGAGGCGGTGCTTTTTATCTGTTTTTAATAGCGCTGTTATCTGCCGTGTTAGTGGCTGTCACCAAAACCACCATTCGTTATATGTCTGACACTGAACCCGCAGCCCGAATCGTCTTTTATTTTTCCTTGCTGACCGCCATTATCTCTTTTGTGCCCGTGCCTTTTTATTGGCAGGAATTACCCGCCATAGCCTGGTGGGCCTTTGCTTTTATGGGTATTTTGGCCGCTATAGGCCAGATGGCAATGACCAAAGCTTATGCTTTAGCGCCCGCTTCTGATATTGGTATCTGGACTTACAGTTCTGTAATTTTTGCCGGGCTTTTTGGTTATTTGTTCTGGTCAGAACCTGTCACCATGAGCTGGTTTGCCGGTGTGGCTATTATTTTTTATGCCGGGTATATCAGCACCAGGCAACGCTTGTGGTAACTGCCCTGCGTAATTGAAGCTGCGGACTTTGTTGACTGAGTTCTTTCGCCCCCACATTAATTTGAAACCATAGACGGGCGACCATAAAGGTCGCCCCTACGGCTTACCAAACAATCTTCATGGTTTTCAATCACCAACATTTATTTTCATTTCGTTCAAACCTTTTTCCTGCCGCTGACGACTCATTGGTAATAGCGGCATTTTTGATGCCTGTCCAAAAAGCTAAAGTGCAGGAAATACCATGAAAATAGCGGATACCAGCAGCCAGGATGAACGGCTGGCACCAAAAAAAACCACTAAAAAATTCTGGGTAGCAGGCTCCGTCAGCCTGCTTTTGGTCTTGCTGTTATGGCAGATTATCCCTGCAGCACGCAGTTGGTCGCAGTCAGATATCTCAGTGTCTTTATCGCGCGTGCGGCTGGACACAGTAAAAACAGCAGATTTTACCCGTGACATTTCAGCTCAGGGTCAGGTGGTCGCAGCGGTCAGTCCTAAACTTTATGCTCCGGCTGAGGGCACTATCAGCTTATTACTTGATGCAGGTACTGAAGTGAAACAAGGGGATGTGCTGGCGACTATCGACAGCCCCGAGCTGAACAATAAACTGCTGCAGGAACAAGCCACCTTTTACAGCTTAGAAACCAGTCATAACCGTCAAAAAATATTAGCCAAAAAGCAGCAACTGACCGACAAAAAAGCTGTGGACATAGCACAAGTAACATTAACCACAGCGGAGCGTGAGAAACGCCGTGCCGATCAGGGTTTTGAAAAAGGTGTGATCAGCAAAATTGAGCACGAAAAAGCGCAGGACGATTTAGAAACTGCCAAATTGCAGCATCAGCACGCTGTGGAAGATGCCCGCCTGAATAAAGAAAACCTCGATTTTGAAGTGCAGAGTTTAGCCCAGCAGCTGGACCGTCAGCGTTTACTGGTGGAAGACTTCCAGCGTCAGGTCAATGGCTTGCAAGTCCGGTCTCCTGTGGATGGCTTATTGGGCAATCTGGCGGTCGAAAATAAAACCTATATCAGCAAAAACCAGCTGATTTTATCTGTGGTGGATTTAAGCCAGTTTGAAGTGGAAATCGCAGTGCCTGAAAGTTATGCCAACGACTTAATTATTGGCTTACCAGTGGAAGTCACAGCTGAGCAGAAGCTGTATATGGGCAAGCTGGTGACTATTTCTCCTGAAGTGTTCGAAAACCAGGTCAAAGGCCGGGTGCGTTTTACCGGTGATGCCCCGCCAGCCCTGCGTCAAAACCAACGATTAAGCAGCCGCATTTTATTGGAACACCGCGAAGCTGTGATGCAGGTCGCCCGTGGCCAATTCCTTGACAGCAGCAATGGCAAATTTGCCTACAAAGTCAGCAATGGCATGGCGATTAAAACCCCTATTGAGGTAGGCGCCCGCAGCCTGAATTCAGTGGAAATTCTGGCTGGTTTACAGCCAGGCGATCAAATCATTACCTCAGGCACCGATATTTTTAACGGCGCCAGCACAGTACAGCTCAATAACTGAATAAATAACTAAGGCGAAAGCGCCAGAGGACTTGTTATGTTAACCATGAATAAAATCAGTAAATCTTTTATGACGGACGATGTGGTCACTCATGCACTGCGGGATATTCAGTTGCATGTGAACGAAGGTGACTTTGTCAGTGTGACAGGCCCTTCAGGTTCAGGTAAAACCACCTTTTTAAATATTGCTGGTTTATTGGAAACCAGCACCAGCGGTGAATACCTGCTGGACGGTGAAGACATTACCAAACTCAACGACAGCGGCCGCTCCCGTATGCGTAATCAGAAAATAGGTTTTATTTTCCAGAGTTTTAACCTGATCCCGGATTTAAACCTGTTTGACAATGTGGATGTGCCTTTACGTTACCGTGGCCTGAACGCCAGCGAGCGCAAAAAACGTATTGAATACCATCTGGATCAGGTGGGTTTAGCTTCACGTATGAAGCATCTGCCAAGCCAGTTGTCCGGTGGTCAGCAGCAACGTGTTGCCATAGCCCGCGCTTTGGCCACTTCGCCGCGTTTTTTACTGGCGGATGAGCCTACAGGTAACCTTGACAGCCAGATGGCGCAAAGTGTGATGAGCCTGTTAGAGGACATCAACAAAGCCGGTACCACCATTTTAATGGTGACACACGATCCAAGTCTGGCGGCCCGGGCTACACGTCAGATCTATATCAAAGACGGCCATGTCAGCGAACTGACGCAGAAAAACTCTAACCTGCATCTGGTTGGCGAAGCTTAAGGAGCCGCTATGTTTTCTTATTATATAAAGCTGGCTTACTTAAGCTGCAAGCGCACCTGGGGCATGACGCTGTTGATGGTCTGCGCCATAGGTTTAGGTATTGGTGCATCTATGACCACTATTACCGTCAACTACCTGATGTCGGCTAACCCTATTCCGCACAAAAGTGAACAGCTGTTTTTTGTGCAACTGGACAGCTGGGAGCCCAACAACCCCTACAGCGACGATGGCGATGCACCAGAGCAACTGACCTACCGTGATGGCACTTATTTATGGCAGGCGCAAAAAGCTAAACGTCAGAGTATTCAAAGCGGTATGTCGGCTGTGATTGAACCGGCCGACAAAGAAGTGTTGCCTTTTATGGTGCAGGGCCGCGCTAACAGTGCTGACTTTTTTTCTATGTTTGATGTGCCTTTTTTATTTGGCAGCGGCTGGGATCATCAGGCTGACTTAAAAAAAGAACGGGTCATCGTCATCAACGCTGAATTAAACGAACGTTTATTTGGTGGCAAAGACTCCACAGGCCAAACAGTGCGTATGGCAGGTGAAGACTACAAAGTGACAGGGGTGATCAACAGATGGAACCCTAAGCCTAAGTTCTATGACATCAGCACTGGTGCTTTTAATGACGTGGAAGAAGTCTTTGTTCCATTTAGCTTAATTACCGAACAAAAGTTCAACCGCTCTGGTAACACCAACTGCTGGAAACCTTCAGAATCCGGCTTTCAGGCTTTTTTAGACTCAGAGTGCATCTGGCTGCAATTGTGGGTGGAACTGCCGACAGAGCAGGACAAACAAGATTACTTAAGTTTTATGAACGCCTATGCCAAAGAGCAACACCAATATGGCCGCTTTGCACGTACCGACAATAACAAGTTACGTGATGTGATGCAGTGGCTGGAAAACCAGCAAGTCGTGTCGGACGATGCCAGCATGATGATGGCTATGTCTTTGATGTTCCTTTTGGTGTGTTTACTTAATACCGTAGGTTTATTGCTGGCTAAGTTTTTAGGCAAAGCTTCAGAAATTGGTGTGCGTCAGGCTTTAGGCGCCAGCCGTAACGATTTGTTTATTCAGCATTTGATTGAGTCAGGCTGCATAGGTTTGGCCGGTGGCTTGTTAGGTTTAGTACTGGCTATTCTGGGGCTTGAAGCCATCAAAGTGATGTACGGCGACTGGATCCGCGATTTGGCCCAATTGGACTTCAGCCTGGTGGCTATGGCGATTGGCTTAGCTATTGCAAGTGCGTTATTAGCAGGATTGTATCCCACATGGCGTGCCTGTCAGGTTCAGCCGTCCGTTCAGCTGAAAAGCCAATAAGGAGTTTGCCATGTTAAATCTGTTTTCCGGATTAGAGTTAGGACCTATATTCCGCGCCTTAATGCGAAATAAAATTGGTGCTTTACTGATCGCACTGCAAATAGCCCTGACTCTGACCATTATGGTCAACGCCATCTTTATGATGCAGGAACGCAGTCAGCAAATGGCCAGACCCAGTGGTTTGGATGAAACCAATACTTTTTATCTGAGCAATACCATTTTTGCCCAGAACTACAACACTCAAACCGCGCTGCAGCAAGACTTGCAACGCATCCGCCAGACACCAGGTGTAGTAGCCGCCACACAAATCAACGCTATTCCTTTAAGTGGTGGCGGCTGGTCTATGGGCTTACAAACCAAACCGGGCGATGATCTGGAAGGCACAGGCACAGCAGTTTATATGGTGGACGAGCAAGGCATTGATGCGCTAGGGGTTGAGCTTATTGCAGGCGAAAACTTCCAGAGTTCGGATATTGTCTGGCGTGAAGTGGGCAGTACCAAATGGCCACCTAAAACTATGATCACCAAAGCTTTAGCCGAAGCCATGTTTGAAGGTGACTGGAAAAAAGCGCTGGGTAAAACTGTTTATATCGACAACCACCAACCAGTGCAAATCACAGGCATTATCAACGGCTTGCAGGCCCCATGGAATGGCTGGAATGGTGTGGAACGTAGCATGCTGGTACCTCAACAACTGGATGGCAGAGGCAGCAGGTATTTTATCCGCACAGAAGCCGGTCGTCGTGACGAGCTGATGCCTGTGATTGAAAAAATGCTGGCCGACAGCGACAGAGGCCGCATCATCCGCAATGTGACCAGCATGGAGCAAACCCGCGATGAAAGTTATCAGGAGCATCAGGCCACCAACACTATCCTGCTGACGGTCATTATTGTGCTGACGCTGATCACAGGCTTTGGCATTGTAGGCCTTGCGATGTTCAGCATTAACAGACGCACCCGCCAAATTGGCACCCGCCGCGCTTTAGGCGCCAGCCAGTGGCAAGTGATGCGTTACTTTATGCTGGAAAACCTGCTGATAAGTTCTGCCGGTGTGGTATTAGGTGCGGCAGGAGCTGTGGGTCTAAATATCTGGCTGGTTTCAACCTTTAGCATGAGCCCGTTAAGCCCTGTGTTATTGGTCATTGGTGTAGTGGCCTTGCTGATCGTAGGCCAGCTGGCAGTCAGTTATCCGGCTTTAGTGGCATCGCGGATTTCGCCTGCTACGGCGACAAGAGGACGGGCGTAGAAATTTTGTAACTACTCCCTGGTAAGTCAAAAGTGACCAACCTTTCCCTCAGCTTTTTTGACCTTCGGCTGAGGGATTTTTGTTTTTAGCTCTGAAAAATCCAAGTATCTACAGCAACCGAAACCTGAATCGGAATGGGCCCCCATTAGGACGCTGCTTTATACTCACTGCGTTCGTCCCCCTTCGGAGCCAGCTAAAGCTGTTCAACGCAAGCGTTGTCGCAGCGGCCTGGGGTCGCCTTTTATGAATTGTATCCATGCAATTCACCCTGCGGGCCAGCCTTCGGCTATTAGAAGGTGCTTCCTGCACTTTCTTGCTTTGGATACTTTCTTTTGGCGACGCAAAAGAAAGTATCTCGCCAACGGCGAAACCGTTAGCCAAAATGAAAGTCACACGCCTTAGATAAGGATTAAAATCAGTGTAACCATACCCAATGTGTATGCCCAACTGGGATAAGCAGTAAACCTTAAGCCAAAGCCAATCTCACTGCAAAGCCGGTAAATAACAGGCCTAACAATAGATTGCCTGCTTGCCCTGCTTTGGGTTGGCCTTTGAAGAAGCTGGCTATGGCTGCTCCTGCGTAGATTAAAGTCGTCAGGTAGATCAAGCTGATAACTTCCAGTACCAAGGCAAGCACCAGATAAGGCACCCAGTTTGGGGTGAAGCTGGAATCGATAAACTGGATAAAAAACGACAGGAAAAACAAAATGGCTTTAGGGTTGGTCAGGCTTAATAACAAGGACTTACGAAACACCGAAGCACAGGTCGCAGCAGCAACAACCTGCGGTGCTTCTACACTGTCGCCTGCTTTAGACTTGCACAGACTCAGTAGAGTTTGTACACCTATATAAAATAAATAGGCGGCACCTAAGTACCTTATCCAGCGGAACAATTCTGGTGAAGCTAACAACACAGAAGCCAGGCCAAGATAGGACAGTAAAATCAAAGTCGCATCACCCAATAACACTGCAGTAAGTGAGCACCATGCATGTTTTGGTCCCTGCACCATGCTGGTTTTCAGCACAAAGAGGCTATTTGGCCCCGGCATCAGGATAATCACTACTACTCCAGCCAAAAAAGTCCAAAACTGAATCACACCCAGGTTTTCCATCATTGATCCTTTTGACTGCGAGCTAAAACTGCCGGGGCACTTGTGGCATCACTCTGTTACGGCCTTGTTGTTTAGCCTGATACAAAGCTTCATCTGCAACAGCAAATAATTTACGGGCACTGTAACCATAGTCCTGTGCTGTACTGACCCCCAAACTGGCAGTGACACTAAACTGATGGCCTGTGGGCGTGGTGTCTATATCTGCTATAGCCAACCGCACAGACTCCGCTAAAGCCCAGCTCATACTCAAATCACAGTCCTGCAGCAAAATAGCAAACTCTTCGCCACCAATCCGGCCTATGGCGTCACTTTTACGCAAGCATTGCTGCGCTGCATTAGCAGCTTGTTGCAATACCCAGTCGCCTGTTTGGTGGCCATAACTGTCGTTCACTTGCTTAAAATGGTCCAGGTCAAACAAGACAAAACCCAGTTTTTGCTGTTGACCTTGGGCCACAGTTAAGCTGGTCGCCAATACATCTTCAAAATGATCCCGACTAAAGACCCGGGTTAACTTATCAAAAGTAACGCGCTCTTTCAGTTTGATGCCAGAGCGGTGTGTACGATAAAGCACAGTCGTCAGCAGCAATAGCACTGTCAAGGCAACCAGCAGATACAGCCTGTTATTCACTGTTTCAGCTTTGGCTAATTCGTTTTCCAGTTGCAGCTGACGGGTTTGCTGATTCAACTGACTAATTTCCTGTTTACGCTCTGCCGCCTGCATCAAGGCGGCATAATAGGCCAAAGCAGCTGTCATTTGTCTGTTATTGGCCTTTTGATAAGTTTGCTGATACAGCTCAAGGTAATGCATAGCTTTTTGCTGATCACCCAGCAATTTATAACTCGAAGCCAGGCCCTGATAAGCCAGCAATGCCACTTCCAATGAATTCTCTATGGCTTTGGTTTGGGTCAGAGGTTCGAGCTTTCTGGCTTCAGTCTCTAACGAACTCAGATCCTTTTTCGATGCGAGTATGTTGACCAGAACAGCTTGCCAGCCAACCGTTAAGTTCTCATAGCCCAGTTGTACAACCTGTGCGTTTTTTTCCTGCAGGAGTTGCAAAGCCCGTTCACTATCGCCCTGATTTAAGTACACCAGACTAACGGCACTATCGGTGAGCAGCTCATAAAGCGTTTGCTTTTCAGCGGCACATTGCTGGTTATCCGCTTTAATCTGCTCCAGTGGTTTTACAAAAATATTACTTTTATAGGCTATTTGGCTGATTAGATACAATGCAGCACAACGAGCTCTTGAAGACACTTTATCAAGTTGTATTTTGCGAACTAAATTGGCTGATTCGTCATATAAACCTGAATCCATTAATGCCAAGGCCATTGCCATAAGGCCTACAGCTTTAATTTCATCTTTCACTTCAGAAAATTTTTCATCGCTAAATTGTAAGCCGTAACTAAAAGCCTGATAAAAATTTCCTTTATGCTGATACAAGTTAACCAGAGCGATAACAGCACGATACTGCAAATCCAAATTATCAGATACATTCAACACTCTGTTCAATGACAACTCGGCTTTCTGGTAGTCATTTTGAGCGATGGCCGCAACACCAATATAATAGTTAAGTGTAACTTGATCTTGTTCAGGCCAGGTCCTTAGCATATTTCCGTCTGCTAATTCATTGACATGCTTGATAAAATCTTTAGTGTTTGAGGTAAACAATGACTCTATTTGATTCACATCAAGTGAGTTGGCTGCCATAACTGAAGGCACAACAGAGCATGCCAAAACGGCCATAGACAATAGTTCAAACCATGACAGCCAGTTTTTCACTACACTGCGACTCTTACGCTTTGTGGTTTTTGATCTTTTTCTTCTTCGTCTTCGTCATCAGGCTCTTTATCATCCGGCTTATCAGGAAGAATACAACAAACAATATCACCGCTTGTTTTGACCATAGTGGCAATAGCCGCACGATCGCCAGACAAAATCACGCTGATTTCCTCTGAGCTAAGACCTTGTTGTTCCATACGCTCACGCAGCTGTTCAGGGCTTAATGAGCGCAATTGTGCGCTTGAACCAAAACTGGTAATAAAACTCAGTAAATTACTCATAGGTTTTTCCTTTTTTGTTGTTAACACGATAGCCGTATTTGCTATCGAATTCAGCGTTCCAGTTTGAGCGAGCTCAAGTTTCATTTATTAAAGCTGCAAAGCAGCTAATTTTTCCTGCATAATCAGGTTAGGTTTCAGCTTTTCTGCCGGTGGCAACACCAGCGTTGTATGCAAATAAATATCTGCATCGGGCAATTCAACCAAGCCAATCTGCTGCATTCTTGGCTCGCCCACAGGCAAAGTGCAGGCCTCGTACAAAATAACCGGATGACTTGCCGGGTAATGCTCAGACAAAAGCTCGACCAATAAAGCCAAGCGCTGTTTATTGGTATGAAAACGGGCTGTGGTTAAATCGCCTGCGACTCCGGCTTGCCATAAAATCAAATACGCGCTTGGATCAATCCTACGTTGATAAATCATCAACTGAGTGGTTTCAAAGTTCTGACAACCATAACGCCCCGGATCAATGGCTAAATCGGCAAATAAACAGTCCTCGGCTGAAACCCCAGGTTCCATATGAGCTTTGTAGCCTTGTTGCCTAGCCTCTGCAATAGCTTTATGCGGCACCCAGGCAAAAACTCCAGGGTGACCATAAAAAGCCCCTACAACCTTTTTACCTAAACGCACTTCAGCCAGCATGGCATCCACCATCTGACGATAACTGATTTTTCTATCCTGTCCTTCAGAATAATAGCGCTGCAGGCTGTGCACATCAGGGTGCATGGCCTCCAGCCATTTTTCCACCACGCCATGCGACATCAGTGAAAAAACCACATCGGCTTGTTCTATATAACTTTGGCTTAAAGGTGTGATATGAGAAGCCATCGTCATACCTGTACCTACACAAACTAAACTGCCTTTTTTTGAATTCATCACTAATCAGTCAACTTAATATCTGAATAAGGGGCATGAGTTCTCGCCTCATACCATAGGTGTCGCGGCAAATACCAAGAACAGAGTTCACCTTCGTTGACACTGCATTGCATAGAGAGCTCACGCAAAACAGGAGGCAGAGGCAGGTTACCCGCTTTATGCATCACGACTATTCGCTCAATTGAACTAAATTCAAATGCGTAACTAAATAAACAGACCCCAACCTGAAGAGGCAACCCCTGCCTGGAAAACTTTGGCAATAACATCACACCAACCTCGGCTGTGTTATCCGGCAACATGATCAGAGCAGCTATACCGCTGTCAGCCCCTTGCGTATTCTGAATGACCCAATAGTAATGTCGGCGAGTTTCGCCAGTATTATTGATCGCCTTTGCAAAGGTCCTCTGTGCTACACATGGCGATAAAGGTTCGGCGATCTGACGCATGATTTTCTCGTTACTATACAAAGTAACGAATAAATCCTGATGTCGGGTTTGCAGAGGCACTAACTGGATCACGCCATTGGTAATTAGCCGCTGCTCCAGTTTCATCTTGCCTTTGCCACTTTAATCACGCCCATGCCGTTATCGGCAGCTCGGTCAAAAATACAATATTTATTATTCATCACCGGCAAACCCAAAATACTTTGACTGGCCCAGCCAGCTAACTGGCTGGCCAGTAAAAACATGGCCAGGCCCTCTGTAGGCGCATTTAGTTGCCAATACTCGCTGGATTTTAGCCGCAAAATCACGTCAGATTGATGACAATCGCTCCCTCTGAGCGTTAGTAAAATATCTGGCCAGTCAGAGAGTTGCAACTGTTCTAGCGGCAAACCCTGCATATTATTTCTGGCGTCAAGCGCCTTATTGATCTGCTCACCAAATAACGGGTTAACACTGCAAAAACTTTGGATTAAATACTGGTAACAACTCTGCTCCAGAATAAGAAAACTCGAACCTGAATCAAAGATACTATTACTGCCATAAGCCGCCTGATCCTGCGGTGCCAAAGCTGGTACAGCAAAAGCGGCAAAACCCTCCAGTTGAATACTCAACAATTCAGTGTTGTAGTACTTGTCGTGCACCAGGCTGATGGACTGCAAAGGCTCTTCGTATAAATCAGTGCAAAGTTCAGCGTCACCCAGTACCAGCAGCCCCTGATTGAGCGGGTCTAATTTATCGGCTTCAGAAGTCGCAGTATTGCCACTGTGGTGATACACAGCCCGCCTGGTAAGCAGAGCAAAACTATTTTTCAGTGCATTCTGCTGTTGTAAGGCATCAAATAAAGGCTGTACAGTGCGGCGCGGACAGTTTTCCAGTTGCTGACGCAAAGTGTCGAGCGACGCAGAGGACCTCAGCAGCTCTGGCCAGGGCCATGACAAGGCAGGTGAAACCTGATGCTGCTGCAAAAACTGCTCTGCCTGATATACAGAGTCCAATTCCGCATAAGCCAGCCCCCAAATGCCATCAGCCTGATAAAAGTTATGGCTGGGTTCATCCACTATCACAGTCAGTTCAGCTTTGGCCGCCAACTGTTGGTCGGACGAATGCCCCACAGCCAGCTGAGTACTCACCAGACTGCCTGCCCAACCTCCAGCGCCATAACTCATCAGTTGAATATCAGCGCTTAGTTGCACCTGCTGGTCTTGCGCCGGCTGATAACAACTTTGTCGCACAGCCAAAGCACTGGATCCTGTATCAAGCAACAAATTTACCCGGACCTCAGGGCTGCCGACAGCAACAGCTGCTGTATAACCACCTTCGGCGTAGGCCATTGAAATAGGGAGGATCGTTGTCTTCAATTGCATAACACCATGGATGAATTACAACTTTGGTTGAATAAGAAAAATCTACTCTATTGCGAACTAGAACATCGAACAAGCTTTTCTCTAAAGTCTTTTCTTTATCAGCAGCTAGCCTATGAACAAATCGGCCGCACACCGATCCACTGCTGGCACTTCAGGCCTTACTAGGATAAAATGCGCGTCCTTTTTCTTGGCGTTAACTTTTTTACGGGCTACAACACAAATGGGCAAAAAGCTGCACATTAAGACCTGGGGCTGCCAGATGAACGAATACGATTCATCCAAAATGGCAGACCTGCTGGATGCAACTCATGGCTACACTCTGACTGAAGATGCTGCTGAAGCGGACGTGATCCTGCTGAACACCTGCTCTATTCGTGAGAAGGCTCAGGAGAAGGTATTCCATCAGTTAGGTCGCTGGCGTCCGCTGAAAAAGAAAAACCCAAATCTGATTATTGCGGTCGGTGGTTGTGTGGCGTCGCAGGAAGGCAAAGCCATTCGTGAGCGTGCGCCTTATGTCGATATCGTATTCGGACCACAAACTCTGCACCGTTTGCCTGAGATGATTAACTCAGTGCATGGCAACAAATCACCAGTGGTCGACGTATCCTTCCCGGAAATCGAGAAGTTTGACCGTATGCCAGAGCCAAAAGCCGATGGCCCAACGGCTTTCGTATCCATTATGGAAGGCTGTTCTAAGTACTGTACGTTCTGCGTGGTGCCTTACACCCGTGGTGAAGAAGTCAGCCGTCCACTGGATGATGTACTGCTGGAAATTGCTCAGTTGGCTGAACAAGGTGTACGTGAAGTGAACCTCTTGGGTCAAAACGTGAACGCCTACCGTGGTGAAACTTTTGATGGCGAAATCTGCCATTTCTCTGAGTTATTGCGTTTAGTTGCTGCTATTGATGGCATTGACCGTATTCGTTACACCACATCGCATCCTGTTGAATTTACAGATGATATTATCGAAGTGTACCGTGATGTGCCTGAGCTGGTAGATCATCTGCATTTACCGGTGCAATCAGGTTCAGACCGCATTCTGGCGCTGATGAAACGTAACCATACGGCGATAGAGTACAAATCGAAAATCCGTGCGCTGAAAAAAGTGCGGCCTAACTTATGTATGTCGTCTGATTTTATTATCGGCTTCCCAGGTGAGACCACAGAAGACTTTGAAGCCACTATGGATTTAATCAAAGCCATGAACTTTGATATGAGCTTCAGCTTTATTTACAGCGCCCGCCCTGGTACTCCTGCTGCTGATTTACCGGACGATGTGTCGGAAGATGAAAAAAAACAACGTCTGTATGTACTGCAAGACCGTATTAACCAGCAGTCATTACAAATTGCCCGTGCTATGCTCGGCACTGAACAACGTATTCTGGTGGAAGGCCCGTCGAAAAAAGACATTATGGAGCTGACCGGACGTACAGAAAACAATCGTGTGGTGAACTTTGAAGGCTCACCCGATATGATTGGCCAGTTTGTAGATATTTTAGTGACTGATGTCTTTACCAACTCATTAAAAGGTAAAGTGATCCGCACTGAAAAAGAGATGGATTTACGCCGCGACGTATCGCCACAACAAATTCTGGCGGCTAAAGCGGCAAAAACAGACGAATTGGGAGTGGCGACTTTTACTCCTTAGTTAAAACAGCATGCTGAGGCCAACAAACAATCAGCCTCAGCATGCGATTTAATATGAGACAAAGCATTGGATACGCCAATAACCAGTTTAGAATTTTCTCTCTCCCCTTTTGAACCTCAGCGTCTGGCTTTTTTATGGGGCCCCTTTGACGATAACTTACGTCAGATTGAACGCCGTTACCGTGTGCAGGTGTCCTACCGCGATAACCAGTTGCGTTTAGTTGGCTTAACTGAACAACTTGAGCCGGTCAAACAAATCATCGAATCTCTGTATGGCGAAACCGTCAATGCCCAGGGCAAAGCTGTGCCTTTAAGCCCGGAGCAGGTGCATCTGGTGATCCAGCAACAACAGCAGGAACCCACAGAGCAGCAGTTTGATGAAGAACAGGTCAGCATTAAAACCAAAAAAGGTGCTGTCAAAGGCCGCAATGCCAATCAAAGTGCGTATGTACGTAATATCCAGCGCCACGACGTGACTTTTGGTATCGGCCCTGCTGGTACAGGCAAAACTTATTTAGCTGTGGCTTGTGCTGTAGACTCGCTGGAAAAAGGTGAAGTGCGCCGTATAGTGCTGACCCGCCCTGCAGTAGAAGCCGGTGAAAAGCTTGGTTTTTTACCCGGCGATTTAGCGCAGAAAGTCGACCCTTATTTACGGCCTTTGTACGATGCTTTATTTGAAATGTTAGGTTTTGAAAAAGTGGAAAAGTACTTAGAGCGTGGAGTGATTGAAATAGCGCCTCTGGCTTATATGCGTGGCCGTACTTTAAGTGATGCTTTTATTATTCTGGATGAAAGCCAGAACACCACTGTTGAACAAATGAAGATGTTCCTGACCCGTATTGGTTTTAATGCCAAAGCGGTGATCACAGGCGATATCACCCAGGTGGATTTGCCACGAGGCCAGTACTCAGGCTTAAAACATGCGATGGATGTGTTGTCCGAAGTACCGGATCTGAGCTTTAACTTCTTTAAAGCCAAAGATGTGGTCCGTCACCCTGTGGTGCAAAAAATTGTGATGGCGTACGAAGCTTTTGAACAGAAAAAGCTGGAGGCCCAGGAAGAAGCAAAGCAAGCCGCTAAAGATGCAGCCAACACGAGTAAAGCATAAAACATGAGTATTACCCTGGATTTACAGCTGGCAAGCGAAGCGCCAAACCTTCCATCCGAAGCCCAATTTCAGCACTGGCTGGAAGCCGCTATTCTGCCTTTTCAGGAGATAGCAGAAGTCACAGTACGTATTGTGGATGAAGCAGAAAGTCAGCAATTAAACTTTGATTACCGTGAAAAAGATAAACCCACTAACGTGCTGAGTTTCCCTTTTGAGCTGCCACCAGGTGTGGAAGAATTGCCATTATTAGGTGATTTAGTCATTTGTGCTCAGGTAGTGGCAGCGGAAGCGGCTGAGCAAGGCAAAGAATTAGATCATCACTGGGCTCATATGGTGGTGCATGGCTGCTTGCATTTATTAGGCTTTGACCATATAAATGACGCAGATGCAGAGCAGATGGAAGCAGAAGAAATTCTGATTTTGCAGCAACTGGGTATAAAGAACCCTTATGTTTTAGAAGATTAACTGTTATTTTGTTTCTTAATCGCCCCCATTATTGCGGGCATTGTCTTTTTAATTACTTGGAGCTTAAGTTCACTCATGGGTGACGACCATTCCCACTCTAGTCGGGGTTCTGCCGCCAAATCATGGCTGGAGCGTATAGCCGCGATTTTTACCGCAGAACCACAAGATTTATCTGATCTGGTTGAAGTGATCAACGAAGCTGCGATGCGTAAGCTGATTGATAACGATACTCACAGTATGTTGCAGGGTGTTTTGGATGTCTCCAAAATGCGCGCCCGTGACATTATGGTGCCACGTTCGCAAATGGCGACCATTAACATTGACCAGTCCCTTGAACAAATGATGCCGCTGCTGCTGGAAAACAACCACAGCCGCTACCCTGTGGTCAACGAAGACAAAGACCATATCGAAGGCATTTTGCTGGTGAAAGACTTACTTCAGCACAGCTTACAAGGCAATACCGAATGGAGTCTGCGCGATTTATTACGCCCTGCTGTCATTATCCCTGAAAGTAAAAGAGTGGACGCCTTACTCAAAGAGTTCCGCCAGAAACGTTACCATATGGCCATAGTGGTCGATGAATACGGTGGCGTGTCAGGTTTGATTACTATTGAAGATATCCTTGAACAAATTGTCGGTGAAATAGAAGACGAACACGACGATGAAGAAGATGTGGATATCAAAAAAATGGCCAGCCATGTCTATCAGGTCAGCGCTTTAACACCTGTAGATGAGTTTAATGAAAGTTTCGGCACCAGTTTCGATGAAGAAGAGGCCGGTACTATAGGCGGCATTGTGTTGCATGCCTTTGGCCATATGCCGGAAAAAGGTGAAACCATTGAACTGCAAAATCTGACCTTTAAAGTCAGCAAAGCCAATAGCAGACGTCTGGTGCAGTTGCAGGTCATTCGTGCTAAAACTGCCACAGAAACTACAGCGCTACAGAAGGACTAACTTTTGCTGTTGTCAAAAACCTCCTGGTTTCCAGCCCTGCTTTTAGCAGGGCTGGGTGCATTAAATACCTTAGCTTTTGCCCCTTTTACTTACCATATGTTACCGCTGCTGACCTTGTCTGTTCTGGCCTATTGCCTGCTGCAGGCTCAAAGTCCAAAACAGGCAGCCTTATTTGGTTATGCCTATGGTGTGGGCTGGTTTGGTGTGGGGGTCAGTTGGGTGCATGTCAGTATTGCCACTTTTGGCGGCATGCCGCTGATTGCCAGTCTGGCTATTATGGCGGTGCTGATAGGTTATCTGGCACTCTTCCCTGCCCTTGCTATTTGGTTTAGCTGGCGTTTTCGCGGCAACTTTTGGTTTCCATTGGTCTTAGCCTCCAGCTGGTTTATCGCTGAAAATATCCGTTCCTGGTTTTTAACAGGTTTCCCCTGGTTGTCTGTGGGTTACAGTCAAACCGATGGCTGGATGGCCCCCTGGGCAGCTGTACTGGGCGAAACCGGCATCAGCTTTTTAATGCTGTTGGTTGCAGGCTCTGTCGCTATAGCTGTGCAATCTAAACTTTGGGTCTGGCCTGCTATTGCGGCCATAGTATTGATAGTCAGCCCTGCATTAAACAGCATCAAAGGCTGGCAAGAGACTGGCGAGCAGGTGAAGGTAGCCTTAGTGCAAGGCAATATAGCGCAGGATTTACGCTGGGATCCGGATCAGGAAGCCATCACTATGCGTAAGTATATGGAACTCAGTCGCCCGCATCTGAATGCCGACATTATGATTTGGCCTGAAGCTGCTATTCCACAACTTGAGCCTTTAGCTTTGGCTTATTTATTTAATCTGGATATGCTGGCGGCAGAAAACAATACGGCCGTAGTCACAGGTATTCTGGATTACAAAGAAAACGGTGATGCCTATAACGGCATGATAGTGCTGGGTAAATTTGGCAAAGAAGCCACTGGCGGCGATTACAGATACAGCACCAGCAACCGCTACCAGAAACATCATTTATTGCCTGTTGGCGAATTTGTACCTTTTCAGGATGTACTGAAGTATGTAGCACCGCTGTTTAACCTGCCCATGAGTTCATTCAGCCGTGGTGATTGGCTGCAACCTAATTTACAAGCCAATGGTTATTCACTGCTGGCCGCTTTGTGTTTTGAAATTGCCTTTCCACGTCAGATGATTGCCAATTTCAACGACAATACTCAGTTTCTGCTCACCGTCAGCAACGACGCCTGGTTTGGTGCCTCTATTGGCCCTCATCAGCATTTGGAAATAGCCAGGATGCGTGCTTTGGAATTAGGCCGCCCGCTGCTTCGTGCCACCAATAACGGCATCACAGCAGTGGTGACTGCGGATGGCAAAGAGCTCAGCCGTTTAGCACAGTTTGAGGAAGCTGTGTTAACAGCTGAAGTACCATTGGTACAAGGCCGCACTTTATACAGCCGCTGGAGCGACTGGCCTTTGCTTGCCATCAGCCTGTTGTGTGTTGGACTGTTAAGCTTCAGACGTTATCGCTGGGGTCAGAGCTGATAGCTCTGACCCTACACAACTTAAAGCTTATAGCTTTTCTGATGTCCCAAAATGGTCTGATACTGCGCTTTGGTGATGTCATCCACAAAAAACCACTGTGCATCTATTTGTTCTTTGCTAAAAGACACCAGCAAATAACCCCGTTGATGTAAATTGCAGTACTCGAGCTCATCAATCAGTGTCGGCAACACGCCGGCCAATTGCTCCACTTGCGTGGTATTAAGCTTCAGATAAGTCTCAATACCAGGGGAGCTGACCGAAGCTGTAGCCAGCTCTATGCCTACTTTTTTACCTTGCTGATCATGTAAAGTCGAAGCCCAGGCGTTATGGGTATCCCCTGCCAGCACCACCAGTTGTTTATTCTGCTGCTGCGCCGTTTGATAAATCAGTTCGCGTTCATAGGGATAACCATCCCAGGCGTCCAGGTTGTAAGCGACGACTGACTCTATACGTTGTCTATCTTGTGTGCTCAGGCTGCTATCACCTTGCTGTGCACGCTGCTTTAATGCCGACAATTCTGCAATCTGTTTTACCAGCTCCGGGCCTGGTTTAGAAAAAGCCGACAAGAGCTCAGACGGAAACATCATCTTCGCCATCAATACCTGTTGGCCTAACACCTGATAGTGAGCTTTAGAGCGCATCAACTGAGTTTGCAACCATTGCTGCTGTTTTTGTCCAAGCAAAGTACGGTTTGGATGGGTTAAATCACCGATAAAACGCTGAGTATCAAAAGCTCCGGTTTTTTCATCTGTGTAGTGCTTGTATTCCAGTTGCTGGTTACGACCTTCAACACGGGTGTCGAGCATATGCAAGTCGACTAAATCACCAAAGGAAAAACTACGACATAAGCTTTGCTGCTGCCCTACAACCACTGGCCGTATTGGCATCCACTCATAATAGGCTTGTAGCGCATTAAGCTTACGCTGCTGATAATCCCCTTCATTGGGTTGATGATTTTCAGCGCCTTCTGTCCAGGCATCATTGGTGATTTCGTGATCATCCCACACACAAATAAAGCTATGACTGGCATGAGCTTGCTGTAAATCTTTGTCGCTGCGGTATAAAGCGTATCTGTTGCGGTAATCCGTCAGACTGATAATTTCGCCCAGATTGTCGGCGGCTAAAGCCCGGCCTAGTTCAACAGAGCGTTCTGTGGCATAACCACCTTGCTCGTATTCGTAAATGTAATCACCTAAATGCAGAACCGCATCCAGTTGCTGCTGCGCTACCTGCTGATAGACATGGAAATAACCAGCCGGATAATTGGAGCAAGACAACACGGCAAAACGTACTTGTGACACAGAACCTGCTGGCAAAGTTTTCGCATGGCCAACTGCAGACATAGTTCTGCTGTCACTAAAACGATAATAATAACTGCGGCCGGGCAACAAGCCTGTTAAATCCACTTTGCAGCTATAATCTGCTTCTTTACGTGCCAGACAAAGCTGCTGATGTTGCACAACAGAAAAATCAGCGCTGGCACTGACTTCCAGCAACAGCTGCACAGAATCCGGCTCTTGTTCAGTTGTCACTTTAGTCCATAAAATCAGACTATCTGTTAAAGGATCACCACTGGCAACTCCATGCAAAAACTGAATTGGGCTAGTGTTTTTTGCTGTTTTGACTGAGCTGCTGCAACCAAAGACGGCGGTACTTAACCAGGCGGCTCCGGTGAAAAAAGCGCTGTTTTTAAGAAAATTTCGTCTGCTAAAATTCGACATAGTTCCTCCAAAAGAGGAGCACTTTAAATTGCTTTAGTGATTTTTTTATGACGAAAAGCCAAAATGGCGGCACTTTTTATTCACACCAGCACCATCAAGCAACAATATACTTACATCAAGAAACTGCAAATCAGAATACTTAAATAACAACAGATGTAACCATGCGATACAGTTAACAAATTTCCAGATAATTGCACCTTTCAAACCGTTAAAGGTACAGCACTGCAAAGAATTGTGTTTTACATAAAATAAGTTGGGGAAAAACAAAAGAAAGATGTGAAATATACAACGCAAAAATTTGATTTTATATTCTGTCTGAATGTATGATTTCCAGCCTTTAATCCCTCAATTATACAAACTACAAGGAACTGTATTGATGTTTCGTGTTAAATCTATGGCATGCGCTATTGCCGTGCTTTTATCGACCCCGTTGTCCGCTATTGAAATCCCACTGTACGAACAAATTCCTAACAGTTCATTGCAGGCAGAAAGCCCACAACCTTTGGTGTTGTCCAACAAAGCCTTGCAACAAGAAAGCTTTGTTCACCTGGCCTCAACTATAGTGACAAGCAACAATCTGATAGCAGCGTCTAACTACAAAGGGTTCAGCCTGGTACGTTTTACTGACGGCCAATACACATTGCTGAAAGATTATACCTTTAAAGAGTTAGATCTGGATTCAGGTTCTGTTTTGCGTTTTAACTCAGACGCGTCTGTGCTTTTTATCCGGGATTACAATAAAGTCAACGCTTTTTCTATCGCAACTGACGGTAGCCTGAGCAAACTGGCAACCCATAGCAGTAGCAATAGTTACAGGTACAATTTCGGTTCTGAAGGCAACAGCTATATCAGCTCTGAATACTCTCCATCCGGGTACAACCTGGTTTTAAATAGTTTTAATGCCAGTACGAACCGTTTTACGTCAAAAGATTTAGTCCGCCAGCCTGATAATATGAATTTTGCGGTGTACGACGAAAGCAAAAACCTGCTGATTGTCGGCAGTTTTTCATACAGGTCCTACAGACATGAAATAAAAACTTATAAAGGCGATGCATTCAATCAATTTAGTTTGATTTCAACCATTGAGCTGCCTTCAGGTTCTCTGGGGCAGGATAATGTTGCCTATTCCAGTGATTCAGGAAACTTATTTATTGCTACAGGCACAACCTATCAGTTCCATGTTCAGGATGATGGGGTGTTACAGCAAATTACTAATAACAGTGGCTTTAATTTACCTAATAGTTACCCACGCAAGCTTGTATTGTCTGCCAATAAACTCTTTGCATCCTACAACAGTGAAATTCATGCTTTGTCTTTAACTGGTACAACAATTACCGGCAAAGAAAACTTGTCTAACCAATACAACCCAAGCATAGCGCAATTGGGCGGTAATCTGCTGACTCTGCATAATGAAGGTCTTCATTATTACAGTCAGGGATTCAATGCACCGCGAACCTCGTTGCAACGCGGAGCACAAGGCCTTGCATGGCTACAACATGAGCCTGCATTAGGCCAGCAAATTCAGTTGGCAGGCAACTACTTACTAAGGTCATCCTTACAGTATAGTGAGTTATACAAAGCAGACAGTTCAGGTAAACTCAGTACAGTGAGGACGTATTCCGCCTTTGCAATGATGCCGGAAGATGGAAGCGGTCAAGGTACTATCGCCAAACTTAGCGATACTACACTGATAGCTGCACGAGGTGCTAAAGCGCGTTTGTTGAGCTTTGATGCGACCACTGAACGTTTCGCTGTGATCAAAGAAATTGACTTAAACAAACTGTTACCTGAAGCAAACCGCTTTAGCTATAGCGACAGCATGCGCATGTTAGGTTCTAATTTACTGGTACAGGCTAATTCCAAACTGCATCTGTTCCAGGTTTTGGATAACACTTTGTCTTATTTGGATACAGCGGTAGCAGGTGTAAATGACGTCACGGCAATTCCAGAGCTGACTTCGAGCGCTGAATTCAACGGCAAGCTTTACATCTATAACAATGGTTACAATGCTCTTCATGAGATTAGTGTTGAAAATAACAGATTAAAGCAAAAAGAAGTGTTCGAAATGCCATCCTCAGGCTGGGGTACAGCACAAGTTGTAGCGGCAGGACAACATTTACATGTCAAGTCTGGCTCAACGCTTTATGTTTTTCAACAGATAGACACTAAGTTTACCTTGTTGTCACTGAGCAACATTAACTCTAACCAACTGTTTTATATTGATAAAAATTTTGCGTTAAATCAATACAATTCAGATGCTATAGAAGTACTGCAATTTGATAAAACTTCAGGTATTCCAGAAGTCATAGATGACATTGCTGTTGATGACTCCTGGTATTTACAAAATGCGTTTATGTTCGGCCCTTATCTTTATCTGCACAATTCTGAGTCTCCGATTGGCTTTATACAATTTATGGTCGACAGGGCTCCGGATTTAACAACTACAGCTGCCGTAATAGAGTTGCACGAAGGGGTAAGTTACAGCACAGAACTGGCTGGCTTAGTATCAGATGCAGATACAGGTAATACAGTTGTATTCAGTCTGGTCAATGCAGTTACTGGAATAACGCTGTCAGAACAAGGAACACTGACTTATGACGGTAGTGCTTTAGCTGTCAGTACAATCACGGTCAGAGCAACAGACAATACTGGCCTGTATTCAGATATCACCCTGACTTTTGACAGCAATAAAGCGCCAGTATTAAGCCAGGAATGGATTGCGCCAGAACTGAACCAAAACCAAGCCTTTTTACTGGATTTAAATGAGTTTTTTGTCGACCCTGAAGGTTCTGTATTAAGTTACGAAATCACCTCTACCGCAGATCTGACAGTGACGGCAAAAGGTATTGTCAGCGGCACTATCACTGCAGGACAAGATCATCAGTTAAACGTAGTGGTAAAAGATAACAAAGGGGCAATCAGTAGCCATACCCTGCCATTAAATGTGAACACTGCTCCTGCATTAACAGGTTCTGGCAATCAGACTATATCTACCGGGGAAACTGTGTCCATTAATCTGGTCAGCTTATTCACGGATGCAGAAGGACAAAACATCAGTTTCAGTGCAATGAACTTACCTACAGGTTTAACTTTGTCCGGCAGCACCATTTCCGGCAAAGTGACTACACCAGGTTCTTTCAGCGTGTTGATCTCTGCAACAGACAGTGCGGGCGCCAGCTCACAAGCCACCTTAAGCTTTGTCGCAACTCAACCACCAAAAAGTTCTGGTGGTAGCTCAGGCTGGATTTCAGTTTTTGCTTTAATTGCTTTAGCTTTAGGTCGTCGTTTCAGAAAAGCTTAATAGTTCTTTAACACTAAGGGGCTCAGTTGAGCCCCTTTTTTTATCCATTATGCTTGTGCTCATCAGTTTGTTATTCAACACTGACCAGCAACAGCGTCTTATGCTCTGCGTGACGGCCAGTGGTGTACTGCTACGGATAACAAGACCAGTATCAGTAAGGCACTGAATTCAGCGCCGTTACGGCCTGGCCCTACGACAAACCAACCTACTTTGGCATGCAAAATAGCGATACCAGTGGCATAAACCCCAACATAACCCAGGCAAACCAGGGGGACATAACGGTTGAGTGCCAGAAATAAAGTGCCAATAATTTCAAAAGCAGTGATAGCGACTGCTATTAAGACCCCCATGGGCCAGCCCTGATTGTCCAGCCACTGGCCAAAAGGTTCGACACCACCAGTTAACGCCCTGTGCCAGCCGTGTGCACCAATGATTCCGGCCAGTGCCAGTCGTAAGGTGCCCCAGCCAAATAGTTGTTGTAGTGACATAAAATATCCCTCTTACTGCTTTGCTGATTTTTGTTGTAAATGCTGTAACACCCGCATTGCGACCTCAGCCTGATGCACAGGCACCAGAATATGATCATGAAAAGCGCCGGCAAATACATTACAACTTAAACCGGCATCAGCTAAAGCCGTGGCAAAAGCTGCGGTTAAACCTATAGCTTCTAAGTCAGAATGTACTTTCAGGCTGATCCAACGCGCCCTGAACAAAATATCCAGTTGATACTCTGCAGCTTGTTGTTCGGTCAGCACTAAGGTCAGTCCTTCCTTTTCTTTAAAAGTGGCTAAAGGCAAAGGCCCGGGCCAGCTTTGCTCCAAAGGCCAGATACAATACACATAAACTTCCGGCTCCAGTACTGGCTGCATAGTGCTCAGCAACTGGTCCAGAGCTTTAATAGCCACTGTCATTTATGCTCCTCGCTCTGTTCTTTGAGTACTACAGGTAACTGGCCTTGCGCTTTGGCTTTCCCCAGTAAAAATCCAATCACCACATCATAAGCCGGCCCTGAAAATGGCCGCTCTGCGGTTTGAGGTTTTTGGTTGTAGCTATAAGTCGCCAGCCGTAAGTCAGCACTGTTGGCAAAATCAGCCAGCTCGTAGGGGGTACGCAAAGACACCATCACAGTTTTTTTGCCTGAAGCTTTAGCTTGTTGTAACAGCTGCATTAACAAGGTCTTTTGCCCGGCCACTGTGAGTTTCATCGCAGGTAAAGCCTGCAAGTCGGCCAACACCCCAAGCTCAGCTGCGCTTTGGGCCGGCGATATCAGCGAAGCTAACACCAAATCGGCCTGGGTTATTTGCTGTAGTGCCAGCTTTTGATCAAAAGAAGTTAAATCGCTGCAGCTGACCGCCTTTGGCTTTATCCCCCAGCTGCTTAACGCCTGCAACCAGCTTTGGCATTTGGTTTGATCAGGGGCAATCAGGTGTAGTTTTAAAGCGGCCAGATTTAAGGGTAACTGTAATTTATTAGTGCCCACCAAAGTCAGGCTTGCCTCTGCCAGTTCCCGCTCCAGTTGCAGATCCATCTCTAAACCCTTGTCGTCAGGTAATAGCTTCTGAGCCGGGCTTGCTTTGAGCTGCTGACGCAGTTTGGTAATGCGTGTGGCAGATTGCGCTATTTCAGTGCTGTCCAGTTGGCCTTGCTGCACAGCCAGCACCACCTGATCAATCAGCTTTGTCAAAGCCGTTATATCAGCAGGAGTTTTCATTTCATAAGGCATCAGCGCTATATCAGCGCCAGCCGCAAAAGTGTGGATCACAGCTTCAGCGGGCGTAAAAAACTGACTGATACCCGCCATATTCAACGCATCTGTGATGATAATGCCCTTAAAACCCATGTCCTCACGTAACAAGCCGGTCAGAATGGCACGGGATAAAGTAGCGGGTTTAATCAGGGATTCACCGGATTTGCTAAGCAGACGGCTGTTATCCAGTGCCGGATACTGAATATGAGCCGTCATCACCATGGCAGGCTGATGCTGTTTAATCAGTTGGCGAAATGGATACAAATCAACAGCTTCTACTGTGGCTTTGTCATGTTCCACTACAGGTAAACCTGTATGGCTATCAACATGAGTGTCGCCATGACCAGGGAAATGTTTGATGGTGCCTAATACACCAGCCTGTTGCATAGCCTCGAGCATAGCGCCACCAGCCGCTGCTACTGCTTGCGGGTTATCGCCAAAAGAGCGGGCATTAATCACAGGGTTGGCCGGATTGTTATTTACATCCAGACTGGGGGCGAAGTTTAAATTGATGCCCACTGAATTTAATTGCTGCGCTATGGCTCTGCCGATATCTGAGGCATAGCGGTTGCCTGCAGCAGGCAAAGTGGCACCTATGGCCATATTGCCGGCAAAAGCCGGAAACTCCTGAGTCGGCAGCCGAGCCACACGGCCCCCTTCCTGATCAATACCTATCAGCAAGGGCAAGCCATCGCTGCTGGCCCTTTGCAAATCAGCAGTTAAACGACGAATTTGCTCTTTATCTTTTAAGTTATTGGCAAATAAAATCACTCCGCCTAAATGCAGCTGCTGTATGGCTTCGGCAAATTCTTTGGGTAACTCTGTCACATCGGTTTTGCATTGTGCTGATGAGCCTTGAGTACAAAAATGCCGTACATCGATCATCAGTTTTTGCCCAATCTGACGGCGTAATTCCTGCTGATCCATTGATGTTTGTGCCACACAACCTCCCGCATTTAGCGCAACTACTGCCAGCAGCAGTGCATATTGTTTCATCTTGCCACCACATTCTGAGTTTATCAGAGCACTATATCAGGGCTACACAAGCTCTGTAACCGCATCTGCTGTAATGGTTTTTGTTTGTTCGTTATTTAAGCCCTTATCCCTCTTCAACACTTTGAGAGCATGCCTGCTTTTGTTATGCTCGGGTTGTTGTTATACAAAGATCAATAAAAAAACTGGCCAAAGATGCCGGATGTGACAACAGATGAAGCAGATAAATCAAAATCAATAAAGCAAAAATGGAGTCTGAACCTGATGAAAAAAACTTACCTGCTGGCTCTTAGTCTGAGCCTTGGCAGCCCTTTTTTATACGCAGAAACTCAGCTTGCGGGAGAACTGATGATAGTGGGTGGCGCTTTAGCCAGTTCCAACCAGGCGGTATATAAGCAGTTTATTCAGAGTGCCGGCGGAGTGGCTCAAGCCAGAGTCGTAGTGATACCAGCGGCCAGCAGCCAGCCGGTCAAATACTTTCGCCAATTCCAGCGGGATTTGGCTTTATACGGTGTACCTGAGCAACAAGTGCAATTGTTGCCCATAGCGGTAAAAGATGACAAAAGTACAGCAGAAGATGAGTCTTTGTGGCGTAACAATGCTGCAGAAGCAACACTGGCGACACAAGTGCAACAAGCCACAGCCGTCTGGTTTTTAGGCGGCGATCAAAATCATCTGGTGGATAGCTTAAGAGCGGAAGGAAAAAACAGCCCTGTACTTGATGCGGTATGGCAAGTCTATCAACGTGGCGGTATTATCGGTGGCACAAGTGCAGGTGCTGCCATCATGAGTGAAGCTATGATTGCCTCAGGCTCGTCCTGGACAGCTTTAGCCAGAGCCATTGCAGAGCCTGATACACAAGTTGACGAAGCAGCGGATGAGCCCTTGCAATTACGCCGCGGTTTAGGTTTTTTCCCTGAAGGAGTGATTGATCAACACTTTGACCGCAGAGCCCGCTTTGGCCGTTTGATTGTCGCAGTGGCAGAACAAAAGTCTGGTTCTGCTATAGGTTATGGTGTGGATGAAGATTCAGCTTTGTTTTACCAGGCCAAAACCAGGCAATTTCAGGCCTTAGGTTCAGGCGGTGTCACTGTGATTGATTTACGTCAGGCTAAAAAAGTGACAAACCCGTTGGGGTTTCAAATGGAAAATATCCGCTTAAGTTATCTGCAAGGTGGCGATAAATACGATGTTCAAAACCAGCAACTATTACCTCATCCGGACAAAGTGACCACCACGGGCGCTGAGTACAGTCACAATCCACAGCCTGTCATGTCCGGGGTTTTTAGTGCCAATACCCGACTGAAAGACTTTATTACTTTTGAACTGACCGACAACAAAGCCGCCAGTAAGGCCATTAGCTACCTGCATCAGGGCAATGGTTTGGTGTTTGGCTTAACCTTCAGCAAAGACGAAAAAACCAGGGGGTACTGGCAATATCTGGATGGTTTAAAAGACAACAGCAGCGCCCATCAGGTGCGTTTAGATATAGTACCAGGCAGGATGCAAATTGATTTAAAACCACAAAGTTGAATTGTCCTGATATAAAAAGCCGGAGATCGATAGAGATCCGGCTTTTTCTCGTTGAAGCCCAGGAAAAAACCCATAAAAGGTTGCCTTGGTTGCAGCTTACCCAGTTATAATCGCTGCAGTCTTTTGTTGTTAAGCCGTAGTCGGGCAGGTTGTTATGTATAAACCCACACCATTGTTAAGTTATTTCTGGGGTCTGTTTAGTGGTTTGATTATCTCCGCTTTCTTGTTTAATTCCTTGACTCAAGATGAAGTTGCATCCGAACAAATCCCGGTCGAAGCACAACAAAATACGCCATCAGCCAGCTCCACTTCAGATGCGCCAGCACAAAGCCTGGCCAGCAGAGCAGAGTTATTGCTGAAGTACTACACCATCCGGGATGGTGCTGAAGAAACAAACTTAGCGCCTTTGTTACAGAAAAACGGTCATCTGGAAATTTTCCGCCAGATGCTGCAACAAAGCACAGCTGACGTCAGCGATTTAATCCAGTCCACTCACTCTTTTACTGCGGCGCAGTTTTATGCTTCGCTGGTACGCATTAAACAAAAAGATGAAGAGCAGCAAGCCAAAGCCCAGTTAGAGTTATTAAAACCTGCTCCTGTACTACCAGCCGTCAGCAATCCATAAGCTCAAGGCATCTGCTTCATTTTTGACTATAGTCAGAGCATAGTCAGATGTGAGGAGTCAGGCAGATGAAGGTTCTGTTGCTGTGCTGTGTTTTATTGTGCTCTACAGTTTCTGCAGCTACGCCCTGTCCATTGCAGCTACGTATGGCGTACAACAACAACTGGCTACCTTATGTCCAACTGACGGATGAAACAGTCACAGGTTCAGATATTGAATTGGTGCGTTCTCTGGTTCATAGGCTGGGCAGCGTTTTGCAACTGGTCAGAATGTCAGAACAAAGAGCTCTGCAACAACTCAGGCAGGGCGAACTGGATTTGGTCTTTGCAGCTTCCTACACAAAAGAACGCGCCGGTTACGCCTATTTTTCGTTGCCTTATCGGGAAGAAAATATTACCGCAGTGCTGAGTAACGACTTAATAGCGCAACATCCTGAACTACAGAAGAGTACCGACTTTTATCAGCTTGCAGCTAAACGCTGGTCCGGTGCTGTCAATACTGCGGGCTACTACGGTGACGAATTTGAACACTTTAAACAAAACGAAGGCCAAGGCCGGTTGCTTCATGTGGCAGAAGAATTCAGGCGCTTACAAATGGTGGCTCAAGGCCGGGCTCATTATTCAATAGTGGACCACAATGTGGCCCATTATCATATCCGGCAGCACAAAGAATTGTCAGAGCTCAGATTATTGCCTTTTCTGTTACACCACAGCAGTATTCATTTGATGTTGAGTAAAAAATCCGTGCCTGAAGCTTGCGTACAGCAGCTGAACCTGGTGTTGAAAACCCAGCTTAAGAATCAGACTGCATCTGAGCAATAAACTTATCCGAATCTGCTATGGCCTTGTTCATTTCACGGATCAAACTGCTGACATCCTGCTGTAAACCAGCAAAATCAGTCTGGATAGAACCAATGGCTTTGGCATTTAAGTTATGTTTTAAAAACAATACATTGTCGTGCATGATTTTAAGCACAGGCTGCATTTTCTTTTCAGCAGAACGCATTTTTTTCAGCAACTGACTAAATTGTTTTTCCGTGCTCACCAGCTTTTGTTTGCTTTGGGCTTTTAAACTGGCGCTCTGGTATTGTTCCAGCTCATCGCGCCACTCGCTGAATAACGCATCCGCCACAGACTCCACTTTGTTGATACGGGAACTGACCAGTTCAGCAGCTTTGACACTTTGTCTGTATTCCGCATCCAGTTCTTCATATTTCTGCTGTAAATCTCCACCATGAAATTTCAGCAACTGGCTGAGTTCGTCCAGCGCGTCTTTAAACTGCTGCTGCCCTTCCACTTGTGCATCACGGGCATCTTTCACCCTGTCGACCAGAATTTCACGTTTCTCCACACCAAACTTTTCCATGGTGGCGTAATAGGCCTGTTGGCAGCCCGTCAGACATAAAACAAGCAGCAGTAAAGCACTTAATTGTTGCATCATGCACTCCAAAATTCGTTGTAAAACACCATAGTACTGGCTTAAAGCGCAGAAATCATCTGGCTCGAAGCCCAAACACTATTTGAGTCTTGTTTTAACTCAGGATACCATTCACAAAAAATACACAAAGCACAGGCAAAATTGACTGACTATACTCAGAAAATGTCAGCCATTTCCGGCTTTTGTTCCCCATTTCAGGTTAAATAGAGGAAGTTATGCAATTTAACCATTTGTCTATCAGACACAAGTTGTTGCTCAGTTTAAGTAGTGCGGTGCTGATTGCCAGTGTGCTGATCAGTATGATCAGCCAGTCTATGACTCAGACGGTATTAACCGACAGAATGCTTAACAGCGAACTGCCAAAAAGTCTGCAACAGATTAAAACCAGTATAGAAACCGAAATTGACCATCTGAGCCGTATTGCACAGCAATTAGCAACGTCGCCCCAGTTTCATGACTTTTTGGACAGCAGCAGAGATCCGGTGCGTGAACAACTTTTAGTTGCAGAACTAGAAAATATTAAGGAGCGCCACGGCTTACAAGCCGCATCTTTTTGCAACAGAGAACTGGGTGACTACTGGAACGAAGCTGGCTTTTTACGCCGGTTAAATCAGCAGGAAGACAGCTGGTTTTTTGCATTTAAAGACAGTGGCAAAGCCAGCCAGGTGTCAGTGTTCAACAGTCCGGAAGTGGGTTACCAGATTTTTGTCAACTACCAGCAGTTGGATGGCAGAGGTTTGTCTGGTATCGCCAAGCCGCTGACTGAAATGGTGACCATGATCAGTCAGTACAAAATAGAACAAACGGGTTTTGTTTATCTGGTAAACCCCCAAGGCCAGATCCAATTGCATCCAGAGCAAAGTATTGGCACAGCCTTATCCGCTGTTTTACCTGAAGTCGATCTCAGTGCCCTGTTAAAACCACAAGGTATTCAAGTACTTTCTGCAACAGTGAAGGATCAGAAACTAGTTCTGGCCTCGGTTTATGTACCCAGTATGGACTGGTATTTGGTGGCTCAGGTCCCGGAAAATGAAGTCTTCTCTGTGTTGGATCAGATCAAACAAACCAGTTGGGTAACGGCATTTCTGGTGACTCTGATTTTTGCGTTTATCTCTATACTGCTCAGTAACAGCATTAGCCGCCCTATTCAGCAATTGGGTGAACTTTTTGCGCTTATGGGTCAGGGTGAAGCGAATTTATCGGTCAGAATTGAACAGCAAAAAGGGGCCGAACTGCAACAACTGACAGATGGCTTTAACCAATTTATCGGCAAAATTGCCGATTTAATCAGCGACATTCAGCAGAGCAGCATCACTCTGAATGCCCAGGCCAAAGCCTTATCAGAACAATCTTCACTGAGTCTGGAACAAAATCAACAGCAGCTGGCATCCTATAACAATGTGCGCGAGGCAATGGATCAAATGGAAGCCACAGTAGCAGACATAGCACAAAACTCCGCGCTGGCCGCCGATAGCACCAGCAATGTCAGTCAGTTAGGCTCCAAGAGTAAATCTTGTGTTGATCAGGCCAGTGCCCATATCAGCAGTTTGTCCATTGAAGTCACTCAAGTGGAAGCGGTGATCAGGCTGTTGGCAGAAAAAGCCGATAGCATCAGCCAAATTCTTGATGTGATCCGGAATGTGGCCGAACAAACTAATTTATTAGCACTGAATGCGGCTATAGAAGCCGCCAGAGCGGGTGAACAAGGCCGTGGTTTTGCCGTGGTTGCTGATGAAGTTCGTAATCTGGCAGCTCGCACCCAAGGCTCCACCAAAGAAATACAGGAAGTGATCAGCAGTCTGCTTGCCAGCACTTCAGCGGCGGTAACAGCAGTCACTAAGGTTGATGCAAAAGCTCAGCAAGGCGTTGAACTCAGTCAGCAAGTCAGCCACAGTCTGACCGCTATTGCAGGGCAAATTCAGAGCCTGGAAAGTATGAGTCTGCAAGTTGCCGCAGCCACAGAACAACAAGCTATGGTGACAGCAGACGTCAGCAACCAGCTTACCCGGATGAATGCAGTGAATAAGGCAAACGTCAGCAGCGCTGAGCAGATGCAACAAGCCTCACAAGGCTTGTTCACACTGGCCCAGCAACTTAACCAGCTCGCCAGCCGTTTCTCCGGCTAAATCACTCAGCAGGCAGAGCGGATATAAAACTCCGCTCTGGTTTTATTGACCATGGCAACCTTCACCCTCATCGGGCTAAGTTATTTTTCCTAAAATTTTGTCACAGTTTTATCTTTTGCCGTGTCTTTGTTTTAACGCAGGTTACTTCAATAAAAAACAGAGGACGCATCTATGAAATCAACAACAGTTTCCACTTCAATCAAACTTCATCTGGCGGCTACTATTACTGCTGCAGTGGCCTTTCAAGCAGCGTGCAGCTACAGCTCCGGCTGGTTTATGCCACTGCTCTGTTACCTGTTGGCAATGATCAGTTTGTTTACTCTGATCCATCGTTTTGGTCCGCTGAGCAAGGCACAAAAAATCGGCTTGTGGGCGGTTCAGCTAGTGGCAACACCGGCTTTTGTCGCCGCTTTATGGTTCAGCGGTAAACTGAACTCTATATTCTGACCTGTCATATTTCCATCAGAGAAAGGTGCTTAGTGCAGTTTCCAGTTGTTCCAGAGACTGCACTTCCAGATCAGCGGTAATACCTGCGGGTAAAGTTGCATCAAAGCGGTTTAACCAGCAGGTATAAAAGCCTGCTTGTTTACCGCCACCAATATCAGCTATAGGGTTATCACCCACCATCAGCACGCTCTCTGGATCAGGGTTTCCCATCAGCTCTTTGGCGTGAGCAAAAATTTGCGGATGAGGTTTAGCCGCCCCCACCTGCTCGGAAATCACCAAAATATCAAAGTGATTATGTAAGCCAGTGCGCTCTAAACGGATTTGCTGTAAGTCGGTAAAACCATTGGTGATAATGCCTAATTTGGCTTTGCCTTGCAGCGCATTAAGTAAACTGACAGCACCAGGCAAAGGCATACAGACCTCTGCCATCGCCTGTAAAAATCCAGCATTAAGCACTGAAGGAGCGACATTTAATTGCTGCCCCCAATAGCTAAAACGCTGTTCCTGTAACTGTTTTGCACTGATTTCTGCGTTTTGATACTGCAACCATAAAGGCTGATTCAGCGCCTGATAGACGTCGTACTGCTCAAGCGTAAAATCTACGCCATAGTCTCTAAACAACAACTGTAAACCGGCATAAGCATCAAAGTGAAACAAAGTTTCATCGGCGTCGAATAAAATCCAGGAAAAAGCTTTCACGTATATTCTCTTGATGTGTCTGGACAAATAAAAGGGCCAGAGCAGAGAGCTCAGCCCCCGGAGCTTAACTGTCGGACGAGCCGTTCACTATCTCGGCTATCTCCTCCAAACGACGCAGCGCCAGATAGTTGATGGTGCGTTTAGGATACTGGCCTTTGCTGTTACGCTCACCTGCCGGCATATCCATTAACAATTCCAGCGCTTCATCTACACCTTTGACCACATAAATATGGAACTGGCCCTGCTCTACCGCTTTGATCACTTCATCATTCAGCACCAGATTCAACTGGTTACTGGCCGGAATAATACAGCCCTGTTTACCTGTTAAACCACGGGACTGACACAAACGGAAGAAGCCTTCAATTTTTTCGTTGACGCCACCTATAGCCTGCACCTGACCATGTTGGTTAATAGAACCGGTCACCGCCAGACTTTGAGTAATAGGAATATCAGCTATGCCTGAAATCAGCGCACAAACCTCAGCCAGGGATGCACTATCGCCGTCTATTAAGCCGTAGGATTGCTCCATGGCAATATTGGCCGATAAGGTCAGCGGGAAATGCTGGGCGTATTTAGCACCTAAATAACCTGTCAGCAGCATCACACCTTTGGAGTGAATGGATTTACCCAGTTCCACTTCGCGCTCAATATCAACCACACCGGTGGAGCCTGCAAAAACTGTGGTACTGATACGGGCTGGCGTACCAAAAGCAGTATCCCCAATTTCCAGCACTGTTAAACCGTTAATTTTGCCAACGGCCCAGTCGTCTGTGTCTATTAAAATCTGGCCTTCCTGAATATCTTCTAAAAAGGATTCGCTGATGCGGCCTGTGCGGTATTGTTTACCTTCCAGCGCCATTTGCACATGCTCAGCGCGCAGTTCAGACGAGTCATGCTGAGCTGCGTAAAAACAGGCTTCACGCACCAGCTCCAGCACTTCAGCAAAACGGGCAGAGAGTTTACGTTGATGTTCGGCCTGACGGAAACTGAAGTTCAGTAATTGCTTTAAGCCACAGGCGGATAAAGTTTCCATATCCATTTGCTGAATTTGATCCTGAATTTGCAGCGACATATAACGAACTGTCTGCTCGTTAAAGGGCAAATAATGCTCAAAGTCGGCTAAAACCCGGAACAGTTCGTTAAACTCATCGTCCACATCCTGCACCAGATAATACAAATCCCGCGAGCCCAAAAGCACTATTTTGACGCTGAGCGGTATGGCTTTGGGCGTAATAATGGTGGAGTTAGTCACTGCATGATCGCTTAAGGTATCAATCAGAATTTCACCGGTTTTTAACGCCAGCTTCAGCGCATCCCAGAGGCTTGGCTGTGACAATAAACGGTCGGCATCCAGCACCAGATAACCGCCATTGGCTTTATGCAAAGCGCCGGGGCGGATCATGCGGTAATTGGTATACAAAGAGCCTTGCATTGAACTGTATTCCACCCGGCCAAATAAATTGCCATAGCTTGGGTTGGGCTCAAAAATAATAGGAGCGCCGTCCATCAATTCGTGATGCATCAATACATTAGGCACAAAGTCGCCAACAAAAATGCCGCGGATATCCAGCTCTTCCAGCTTATCGCTTTCGGCTTCTTCAGGCAGCAGTTCCAGCATGGCTTTGATTAAAGCAGGTTTCATTTCACGCAGATAACGTAATACACCCAGCTCAGCTGAATAGTCATGTTCCAACTGCTTCAGCAAGGGCTTAATGGCTTGTTCAATAGTCTCACGACGCAGCGCGCGCAGGTTTTCCGACAGCTCACGTTTCCACTGGGGTAATTCCAGCAACTGCTCGTTCAGAATGGTTTCAAGCTCTGAGACTAAATCGTAAAAAAACTGGCGTTTTTCTTCCGACAAATTAGCAAATTCGTTGTCATCCAGCGCTTTGCCATCCACCACAGGCGAAAAGCTGACGGCGCCGTTTTCTTCATACAACACCACTTGCTGCTCTAAGGCTTTACGCTCCACTAACTCTATAGCGGCTTCGTATTTATCATCAAATTCCTGATGAATGGCTTTTTTCTTGCGCTGATAACCCGGGTTATCAAAAGCAGCAGGGAAAGTGTCCAACAGCTCATCTATTAAGGCTTCGACTTTTTTCACCAGCACTTTGCCTTCACCAGGCACTAAACGTAAGGTGCCCGGAATACGCTCATCATCAAAGTTATTGATATAACACCAGTCGTCCGGCGTGGCTTTTTCGCTGGCGGCTTGCTGCAGAATATCCTGGACTAAGGTGTAGCGGCCTAAAGCAGGTTCGCCCATCACATAGAGGTTATAACCCGGCATATCCATGCCGATGGCAAAATTAAGAGCCGCCTTTGCTCTGTCCTGGCCTATAAAAGTACTGGATAAACCACTCACATCCAAAGCTTGCTGGATCAGGTTTTTATCAAGTTGTGGACCTAAATATTCGGCGGATAAAGCATACTTATGGCTGTTGTGCGTCATGCAACCTGCTCAGTGTTGAAAGATGAAAACTACAATGACGTCATCTTAACAAATCATTGAATAAAATGAATGTTTTAAAAAGGCAGACCCTCGCGGCTAAAGTGCGTGCCGCCGCAATGCACACAAGCTCCTAATTCAGCCGGATGATAAAAGGCCTGCTGTTGCTGACACTGCTGGCATTGGTATAAACCCATACCTACTTCTTCACCTTGTTGATAGGTACCCTGATGTTCAAAATCCTGCATCAGTTCCTGCCATTCAATCTGGGTTTTGTCGGTGATCAAAGAAAGCTCATACCACAAAGTTTCAGGCCAGAGTGATGGCGCTTGTTCTGCTTCTGTGGCCTGGCGTTTAAAGGTTTCGATAAAAAGCTGTGTTTCATAAGCCGTCAGCTCTTTGCCCGCTTTGACATAAGCTTTGACTGTGTCGGCAAATTCGACCAGGTGCTCCAATTGCTGCTGCCGCCCTTCTTTGAACATAGTGGCTAACTCATTGAGCCATTTCTGATATTTATCTTTAAATTCCGCCATAAAACCTCCTTACTGCTTTCCCTTAGTATAGTCGGGCAAAACCAGCAGGCTGGATTTTCAACCTATGACCAGGCTTTTTAGTCGCAAGGCTATTGCGGCTTTTTGCTCTGAAGCTCAGTCTGCATACTGAACTTTAAAAGGGATTGTGAATGAAACTTTATTTTGTTTTTAGCGCTTTTACGTTGTTATTCAGTGCCGCTGGTGCGGCGGATTACTTTCCTCCTGCAGGACAGTGGCAACAAAAACCAGCAGCAGAATTAAAAGTAGATGCAACTTTGCTGCAGCAGGCCGTCGACTACGCTATCGCCTCCGAAAACAAAGCAGACCGGGATCAGGCCATAGTCCAGGCTACCACTTTTGGCGCCAAAGAGCCTTATGATCAAATTATTGGCCCTATGAAAAGCCGTGCTGCTGCCAACGGCATTATCATTTATAAAGGTTCAGTCATAGCCCAGTGGGGTGATACCCAGGCTGTAGATATGACCCACAGCATCACCAAAACCTTTTTAACTACTGTGACAGGTCTGGCCTGGCAACAAGGTTTAATACAGAACCTGCAGGACAAAGTAGATAGCTACATGCCGTATGGTGTCGACTTATATCAAGGCGCGCACAACAGCCAAATCCGCTGGGATCATCTGCTGCGCCAAACCAGTAACTGGCAAGGTACCTTATGGGGCAAACCAGACTGGGCCGACAGACCCGAAGGTAAAACACCAGCCGACTGGCCTAAACGTCCATTACGAACTCCCGGTAGTCATTACAAATACAATGATGTACGGGTAAACCTTTTGGCGTTATCCACCTTGTATGTCTGGCGTAAACCGCTGCCTGCAGTGCTGAATGAACAGATTATGACTCCTATAGGCGCCTCATCCACCTGGCGCTGGTATGGTTATGACAATAGCTGGATTGAACTGGATGGTCAGAAGATGCAGTCGGTCTCTGGTGGCGGCCATTGGGGTGGCGGTATCTTTATTAATGCCTGGGATTTAGCCCGTTTTGGCTATCTGTTTTTACGGGATGGTCAATGGCAGGACAAGCAACTCGTCAGCAAAGAATGGATCAAAATGGCAAGCACTGGCGGCTCAGCCAACCCAGAATATGGCTTTGCCAACTGGTTTTTAAACCCTGGCCGCAAAGCTTTGCCGAACGCACCTGAAACTGCGGTCACCTTTCAGGGCGCTGGTCGTAATATCATTTACATAGACCGGGAAAATGATCTGCTGATGGTGACGCGCTGGATAGGTAATGGTGATGAGCTGGATCAACTGGTAGGCAAAGTCTTAACTGCTTTGCCCCGTTGATCGGATCTAGTTAGCGTTGCTCGGCCAGCGCTAGCTTTACACCCAAAGCGACAAATAACGCACCAATACTTTTATTCAGCCAATGTGCAACCAGCGGGCTTACCTTCATTTTTTTCCCGGCAAAGCCAGCGCTTACCGCCAAAAATGCACACCAGAGCATACCATTCAGATTAAAAATAAAGCCCAAAATAAGGAAAGCCAAAGCTTTATTAGCGGCATCGACGGCAATAAACTGCGGTACAAAAGCAAGGAAAAACAGCGCCACTTTTGGATTTAATACATTGGTGACAAAACCTTGCAGGAAAATGCTATGAAAAGTAGCAGCAGAGACTGGCTGCACACTAACTCCCTCTGAAGGCCGCTTGGCCAGAAGCATTTTGACTCCCAGATACACTAAATAAGCAGCACCAGCCAGCTTGACCAGAGTAAAGGCAGTCGCAGAAGTAGCAAGCAAAGCTGATACGCCCAGAGCCGCAGCAAAAATATGCAGACAAACCCCAGAGCCAATACCTGCAGCTGCCACCAAACCAGCGCGCCAGCCCTGGCTTGCACTGCGGCTTATAATCAGCACCGTATCGGGTCCTGGTGAAATATTCAGCAGCAAACCAGAAATGATAAAAAGGACAAGATTTTCAATACCAAACACAAGCAATTCCTCCTTGAAACCAAGATAGTCAGTGCACCACTCTATGCAGCCAAAGCGGCGCAGGCAAGTGCCTTGACACAAAATAAAACAAAGCAAGGAATGTCCCTTGTTGCTGTTGTTGCCGACCCCCTGCTTGCGGTATGCTAGCGGCAATTTTTTCCGCCGGTTTTATCGGTCTGGTTTTGACTTCACGTTGGAAGGTTTTTAATGCACGAACAATATAATCCGCAGTTGATTGAACAACAGCTGCAACAGGAATGGGAACAAACACAGGCCTTTAAAGTAGTAGAAGATGCTTCAAAAGAAAAATTCTACTGCCTCTCCATGTTTCCGTACCCAAGTGGCCGTTTGCATATGGGCCATGTGCGTAACTACACCATAGGTGATGTGATCAGCCGCTTCCAGCGCATGCAAGGCAAAAACGTAATGCAACCTATGGGGTGGGATGCTTTTGGTTTACCGGCAGAAAATGCTGCTATTGCCAATAAAACAGCACCAGCCAAATGGACCTATGCCAATATCGACTATATGAAAGGTCAGCTGAAACGCTTAGGTTTTGGTTACGACTGGGACCGCGAAGTGGCGACCTGTAAGCCTGAATACTACAAGTGGGAACAATGGTTTTTCACCAAGCTGTTTGAAAAAGGCTTAGTGTTCAAAAAAATGGCGACAGTGAACTGGGACCCTGTGGATCAGTGCGTATTAGCCAACGAGCAAGTCATTGACGGCCGCGGCTGGCGTTCAGGTGCTTTAGTCGAACAACGCGAGCTGGCGCAGTGGTTTATCAAAATCACCGACTACGCCGAAGAGTTGTTACAAGACTTAGATCAGTTAGACGACTGGCCTGAGCAAGTGAAAACTATGCAGAAAAACTGGATCGGCCGCTCAGAAGGTGTGGAGATCGAGTTTAAAGTAGCTAATTCTGATCAGACCATGTCGGTTTACACCACCCGCCCTGATACTTTATATGGTGTGACTTACGTTGCCGTTGCTGCCCAGCATCCATTAGCCCAACAAGCTGCTGTCAATAACCCTGAATTACAGGCTTTTATTGACGACTGCAAAGGCGGCAAAATGGCCGAAGCCGATATGGCGACTATGGAGAAAAAAGGCGCGCCAACAGGTTTGTTTGCTATTCACCCCTTAACAGGTGAGCAAGTGCCGGTTTGGGTCGCAAACTTTGTTTTGATGCATTACGGCTCTGGTGCCGTGATGGCCGTGCCTGGCCACGATCAGCGTGATTATGAATTTGCCACTAAATACGGTCTGGCGATCAAACAAGTAGTTCAGCCTGAAGCTGGCAGCACTGCAGTCTGCGATTTAAGCACTGCGGCCTTTACTGAAAAAGGTGTGCTGGTTAATTCTGCCGAATTTAACGGTTTAGATTTCACAGCTGCTTTTAAAGCCATAGCCGATAAGTTAAGCGCCATGGGTATTGGTCAGGTCAAAGTGAATTACCGTTTACGTGACTGGGGTGTATCCCGTCAGCGTTACTGGGGTTCACCTATTCCTATGCTGACGCTGGAAGATGGTACTCAGGTGCCGGTACCGGAAGAGATGCTGCCAGTGCGTTTGCCTGAAGATGTAGTGATGAATGGCGTCACCTCGCCTATCAAAGCAGACCCACAGTGGGCAAAAACCACCTACAAGGGCCAGGCTGCTTTTCATGAAACTGATACCTTCGACACCTTTATGGAATCGAGCTGGTACTATGCCCGTTACTGCAGCCCGGATCATGACCAAGCCATGCTGGACCCGGCCAAAGCCAACTACTGGCTGCCGGTTGATCAGTACGTGGGTGGTATTGAACATGCGATCCTGCATTTATTGTATGCCCGCTTCTTCCACAAACTGTTACGTGACGTAGGTTTAGTCCAGTGCGATGAGCCCTTTAAACGCTTATTGTGTCAGGGCATGGTATTGGCAGAAACCTTCTACCGTGAAACTGAAAACGGCGGTAAAGAATGGTTCTCCCCTGCTGATGTAGCGACAGAACGTGACGACAAAGGCCGCATTACTGCTGCTGTATTAAAAGCAGATGGCCAACCTGTGTTGTCGGCTGGCATGAGCAAAATGTCCAAATCAAAAAACAACGGTATTGACCCGCAGTTGGTGATCGATCAATACGGTGCCGATACAGTGCGTTTGTTTATGATGTTTACCGCGCCACCTGAGCAAACTCTGGAGTGGCAGGATTCAGCAGTAGAAGGTGCAAACCGTTTCTTACGCCGTATCTGGACTTTAGCTTCAGAGCACAAAGAGCTGTTTGGTGTGGCTTCCACTGCGCTTGAATTAAACGCGGATCAAAAAGCCTTACGCCGCGACATTCATAAAACTATTGCCAAAGTATCGGATGATATTGGTCGTCGTTACACCTTTAATACCGCTATTGCTGCCATTATGGAACTGGCGAACAAGGTGCAAAAAGCGCCGGTGGATACAGACGCAGACAAACAAGTGAAACGTGAAGGTATTCAGACCTTAATTCAGTTACTGAACCCCATCACCCCTCACTTGTCTCAGCACCTGTGGAAAGAATTAGGCTTTACCACAGCCCTTGAACAAAGCCCCTGGCCAGCCGCTGATGCTGCTGCTATGGTCGAAGATGAAAAACTGGTGGTGGTGCAAATAAACGGTAAAGTCCGGGCTAAAGTGACTGTCTCAGCTGATGCGACTGAACAACAAGTGCTGGAACTTGCCCATGCTGAAGAAAATGTGCAGCGTTTCCTGGAAGGCGTCACTATCCGTAAAGTGATTTATGTACCGGGTAAACTGCTGAGCTTAGCCGTAGGATAAAATGAAAAAACACGTCGTATGGACAGGGCTGCTGCTTGCAGGCAGCCTGCTGTTAACCAGCTGCGGCTTCCACTTACGTGGCAGCCTGCCGCTGGAGCGTTATCCGGCTATTTTTGTCGATGCAAAAAAGCATTCGGAACTGGCCACTTTGTTGTCTGATCAACTGGAAAGCAACAAAGTAAAATTGCTGACTGAACTGGATCCAAAAGCACCAGCCCTGATGTTGCAGCAAGATAGTCTGGAGCGCCGTACTTTATCCTTATTCCCTAACGGCCAGGTCGCGGAATACGAGCTGATTTACAGAGTGAAGTATCAGTTACTGCTGCCGGACCAGGAGGCTGTGGAGTATCAGTTTGAATTAACCCGTGATTATCAGGACGATCCAAACCTGGCTCTTGCCAAAGCTAAAGAGCTTGATCTGCTGTTGCAGGAGTTACGAGCTCAGGCGGCCAGCCGTATTATCCGTCAGTTAAACCGGATCCACTGATGCTGAAACTGTATAGCAATCAGCTTGCTGCACAGTTACAAAAAAACCTGGCACCAGTTTATCTGGTGTTTGGTGAGGAGCCACTGCAGAAACAGGAAAGCATAGATTTAATTCGTGCTGTTGCGAAAAAACACGGCTTTGATGAACGACAAAGCTACAGCTGGGACAGCAGTTTCAGCTGGAACGACTTTCTGATGGAACTGAATAATTTATCCTTATTTTCTCCCCGTCGCGTATTTGAGCTGGAACTACCGGCTAAATTACCCACAGGTGCCACAGACCTGTTAAAACAACTGCCCTCTTTATTGCATCCGGACTTAATTTTGGTGTTACATGCTGCCAAAAATGCCAATGACTACGCTAAGTCCGCCTGGTTTAAAACCCTGGCAGAACAGGCCGTACAGGTGCAATTTTATCCACTGGATGATCAGCAGTTTCACCGTTGGTTACAACAACGTGGCTCTGCATTGAAACTGCATCTCACCCCGGATGCCATCACTTTAATGCAGCATCACTGCGCCGGTAATCTGTTGGCAGCAGCGCAGGAGCTGGAAAAACTCGGTTTAAGTCTGGTGAGCGGTACTGTGGATGCAGAGCTTTTAGAGCAGCATTTGGCCGACCAATCGCATTTTTCAGTATTTCAATTGGTAGATGCTTTGCTGTCAGGCCAGGGCAACGAAGCCTTGCACCGGCTTGACCGTTTATTACAACAGGACACAGAGCCTGTGATTATTGCCTGGCAATTGCAAAAAGAAGTTGCCACTTTGATGCAAATGCATTTAGCCCGGCAGCAAGGTAAACCACTGGCAGATTTTTTCAAAAAAAATGCCATCTGGCCTAAACGTCAACCTATGTATCAAACTGCGGTATCACGTTTACCGGCAAAATGGCTGGGGTATGTACAGCAGGAACTGGCCGCTTTTGACCGCGCTTTTAAATCCGGTACTTTACATAAACCTGAACTGGCTTTGGCGCATTTAGTCAGCTTACTGGTCAGCCCTATATCCAAAGTATTTTCATTGCAGCAGCGTTATGCCGACTTCACGCCCTGATCGCGCCTTTGCCGTCTTTGGCGGCACTTTTGACCCTATACATAAGGCACATTTAGCCTGCGCTCAGTACGTATTAAAGCAGTGTGCTGTCAGTGAAGTGCAACTTATGCCTTGCCACCTGCCTGCTCATCGCGCCAGTCCTGGTGTTAGTGCAGAACACAGAGCTGCCATGGTGCAACTCGCCATTCAGCATATTCCAGGTTTGCATCTTCAGAGTCTGGAGCTGAACAAACACAGCCCTTCGTACACTGTGGATAGTTTGCGTTTATTGCGTGAACAACATCCACGGGGTGGCTTATTGTTTGTCATGGGTATGGATTCATTGGCGTACTTTAAACAATGGCATCAGTGGCAAAGTATTTTGCAACTGGCGCATCTGGTGGTCTGTCAACGACCTGGCAGTACAGCAGCAGATGGCAATTGCCCTGAATTGCTCGAACAGTATGGCACCAGGGCCTTACAAGACCTGCATTTACTGGATTCGGGTAAAATAATACTGCTGGATAACCCTCCGCTGGATCTGAGCGCCACGCGGATCAGAACCTTATTGGAAAAAAACCAACACAGCGCAGAACTAACTCAGTTAATACCAGCCGAAGTATTGCAGTATATAAAAGCAGAAAGGCTGTACAGCGGCATATAAGATCGCAGCAAGAAGTGTTAACATATCGCGTTTTTAGATCCCGGAGTAAAAAGGTGCAAGCACAAGAGTTATTAGCATTCGTTCTAGACAAGCTGGACGACATGAAAGCCAAGGATATCGTCAGCCTGGATGTCAGTGAAAAATCCAATGTGACGGATTCAATGGTGATCTGCTCAGGCACCTCAAACCGTCATACCCGTTCTATTGCAGATCATCTGGCCAAAGAAGCGAAAAAAGCCGGTATCAGTGTGTTAGGCATTGAAGGTGAAGGTTCAGGTGAGTGGGTACTGATTGATTTGGGTGATGTAATTGCCCATGTCATGCAGGAAGACAGCCGCAGTTTTTACCAGTTAGAGAAACTCTGGAGCGCTTAACGGCATGAAGTTAATGTTGATTGCAGTCGGCACTAAAATGCCTGATTGGGTCACTACGGCTTATGAAGAATATGCCCGTCGTTTTCCGCGTGATTTACCACTGGATTTGATTGAAATTCCTGCCGGTAAACGCGGGAAAAATGCGGACATTAAACGTATTCTGGAAACCGAAGGCGAAAAAATGCTGGCCGCCGTGCCAAAAGGCGCCCGCATTATTACGCTGGAGGTGGAAGGTGCCAACTGGAGTAGTCCACAGCTGGCACAAAAACTGACACAATGGCAAATGGATGGCCGGGATGTCTGTTTACTGGTGGGAGGCCCGGAGGGTTTAGCACCAGCTTGTATAGCGGCCAGTGAAGGCAAATGGTCATTGTCTGCTTTGACTATGCCCCACCCTATGGTTCGTGTGGTATTGGCAGAAAGCCTGTACCGTGCATGGAGCATCAGTACAAACCACCCATACCACCGCGAATAACCATGACAAAAAAACGCCTGTTCATTCAATGCTCTACAACCAAAAGCCCAAAAGCTTTTTTTGATTTAGCCAGGCTCTTGTTTGTGAAAGTAGCATTCACCTTATTTTCATCTGTAACCACGACTCGCCATGATTAAAAGACGCCCCTCCATTCAGGACCCTGCAGCTGAAAGCCAGATGTTTAATCAAAGGGCTTTGTTTGGTTTTGCGGTGGTCATGATTTGTTTTTTAGTGGTGGTGTTTAACCAATATAAGTTACAAGTGGTGATGCACGACCATTATGTGACCCGTGCTGATGGCAACAGGATCAAACTTATTCCACAGCCGCCGAACAGAGGGCTGATTTACGATCGCAACGGTATTTTATTGGCCGAAAACCGCCCTATTCATTCGGTAGAATTGATCCCAGAGCAGGTGAAAAACATCCCTGAAATGCTGGCAGAACTCGCCAAACTGATTGAGATCACGCCTGAGCGTCAGCAAGAATTTTTAAAAGAAGTGAAATACCACAGACGTTTTGTCAGCATAGCGGTCAAAGAGCATCTGACTGAACAGGAAGTGGCTATCATAGCTGTGAATCAACACAGACTGCCTGGTGTCACTTTGGAAGCCCGCTTAACCCGTCACTATCCTTATGGTGAACTCTTTACCCATGCTATAGGTTATATCGGCAAAATTAACGCCAAAGAGCTGGATAAACTTGAAGAAGAAGGCGTTACAGCAAACTACGCTGCCAGCCGCGATATTGGAAAAATTGGTCTTGAACGTTATTACGAAAGCCAGCTGCATGGTCAGGTGGGTTTTCAGCAGGTGGAAGTAAACAACAGAGGCCGGGTGATCCGTATTCTGGATTCCAAACCTGCGACTTCAGGTGATGATCTGATCCTGTCCATTGATATGCATCTGCAACAAAAAGCCAAAGAGCTGCTGGGCGAAAACCGTGGCGCTATAGTAGCTATGGATCCGCGTGATGGTGCCGTCATCGCTTTTTACAGTAATCCAAGCTACGACCCGAATTTATTTGTGCACGGCATCAGCGGTAAAAACTACCGCGAATTGCTGGAGTCTCCTGACCGCCCTTTAGTAAACCGGGTGACTCAGGGCGTGTATCCACCCGCTTCAACCGTCAAACCTCATATGGCGATATTAGGTTTGGAGAACGGAACTGTGACAGAACAAAGCCGTATCGCTGATCCAGGCTTTTACAAGCTGCCAAATTACAGCAGGCCTTATCGCGACCACGTCAAATGGGGTCATGGTTGGGTCGATGTGTACACAGCTATCACTAAAAGTTGTGATACCTACTTTTATGACTTAGCGGTAAAGCTTGGTATAGATCGAATTTCTGATTATATGAAAAAGTTTGGTTTTGGCTCCCGTACCGGTATAGATGTCATGGAAGAAAGTGCAGGCCTGATGCCATCAAAAGAATGGAAAAGAGCACGGCACAAGCAAAACTGGTTTCCTGGTGACACAGTGTCTTTGGGGATAGGTCAAAGCTACTGGAGTACAACCCCTATGCAGCTGGCTTTATCTACCGCTATTCTGCTGAACGATGGTTTAAAACCTACACCGCATATGGGGCGTTATTTTCGCAATCAAAGTAAAGATACCAGTCTTATCGCCCCGCTTGAGCGTGTTATTGAGGTGAAAAACCCCAACAACTGGCGCATATCCAAAGAAGCTATGCGTCAAACTCTGATGGTACAAGGCGGAACCGGATTTAATGCGTTTAAAGGCATTAGCTATAGCGCAGGAGGTAAAACAGGTACGGCTCAGGTCATTAATATGGCGGCTAACCAAAAGTACGATGCGAATGCAATCAGAGAAGTTCATAGAGACAACGCTATGTTTATAGGTTATGCGCCAGCAGAAAATCCAACTATATCTTTAACTGTTACCGTTGAAAATGTCGGTGGCGGTGGCGCAAATGCTGCACCTATAGCCCGTAAAATGATGGACTATTATTTCACACGCCAAAGTGCAGCGGGAGCCCAACCATGAATGTGCTGAAAGACCCCGGTCATAAGGGGTTACTGGCCAAATTACATTTAGACGGTCCCTTGCTGGCGGGTTTATTACTGCTGTGTATTACAGGGTTATTTGTACTCTACAGCGCCAGTGGTCAGCACTGGGATATGATGGCAGCACACAGTACAAGGTTGGTTGTGGCTTTTGGTGCCATGTTGTTTTTAGCCCAGGTGAAACCTCAAACCTTTAGCTTCTGGGCTGTGCCGTTATTTTTGGCAGGCACTGCGATGCTCGTCATGGTATTGGCTTTTGGTCATGTTGGTAAAGGCGCACAACGTTGGCTGGATTTAGGTTTTATGAAGTTTCAGCCTTCTGAAGTGATGAAACTGGCCGTGCCTATGGCTGTGGCCTGGTATGTATCCTCTCATCCATTACCGCTAAAATTCCGGCACTTGATCATAGGTTTTATTATGTGTGCTATTCCAACTGTGCTGATCCAGCAACAGCCCGATTTAGGCACTTCTATCCTTATTTTTGTCGCTGGTATTTTTGTCCTGTTTTTAGGTGGTATGAGCTGGAGAATCATCACAGCACTGGCGTTAATTATCCCTGTAGGTTGTTACACTATGTGGCTTTTTGTGATGCACGACTATCAGAAACGCCGGGTGTTAACCTTTATCAATCCGGAAAGTGATCCTTTAGGTTCTGGCTATCATATTATTCAGTCAAAAATAGCTATAGGTTCAGGTGGTTTTGAAGGCAAAGGCTGGATGCATGGTACTCAGTCTCAACTTGAGTTTTTACCGGAACGTCATACTGACTTTATATTTTCTGTGTTCAGCGAAGAGCTTGGCATGATAGGAGTATTATTCCTGTTGGCCTTGTATGCCTTTATCATTGCCCGAGGTTTGATTATCGCAAGTCGGGCTCAGGATAATTTCAGCAAGTTGCTGGCTGGCAGTATTACCCTGACATTTTTTGTGTATGTTTTTGTCAATATTGGTATGGTGTCCGGATTATTACCTGTAGTGGGAGTACCCTTGCCTTTAGTGAGCTACGGCGGGACATCCATGGTTACACTAATGGCAGGTTTTGGTATTCTGATGTCCATCAGCACCCATAAACGACTTTTAGCTCAGCAGTAGAAGATACAGAAAAGAATGATAAAAAAATTAAGCGCGTTGTGTTGTACTTTGATGCTGGCTTCCTGTTCACAAAGTCCGGCACCGGCACAAAAACCAGCCCAAACTAAAGCAGCATCAGGCTGGGAAGAACCTAACAAAGGCCGTTATTCACAAGCTACTGACAGCCATCCGGATCGTTTACCTACCTTGCTGGAAATGACGGATCCTGAACCCAGGGCTGAAGCACTCAGCCGTGGTGGTAACAAACCTTACACTATTTATGGTGTAGATTATTCACCCCGCACCGATCTGATGGAATACAAAGAAACTGGTATAGCCTCCTGGTACGGTCATAAATTTCATGGCCATTTAACCTCCAACGGCGAAACCTACAATGTGTTTTCTATGACCGCTGCTCATAAAACCTTACCTCTGCCCTCTTATGTGCGGGTGACTAATCTGGATAATGGGAAATCGGCCGTCGTCAGAGTGAATGACCGTGGTCCCTTCCATAAAGACAGAGTGATCGACTTATCTTATTCTGCAGCCTATAAAATTGGCATGATGGGCAAAGGCACAGCACGGGTTCAGGTCGAACTTTTAGCCTCTCCTGCCATGACAGCTCAGGAGAGTTATGCCATGGGATTGGGCAATAAAAGCAATCAGTTTGAAGAAACTACCATAGCTTCTAACCCTGCGGGTCCAAGGCCAGGCAGCCTGGCCTCCCCTGCTGCAGTGTCTGCACCAGTGAAAATAACTTCCCCAGCCGCTATACCAGCGCCGGTAGCTGCAGGCTCCAAAGTGACAGGCTGCTTTATTCAACTGGTTGCCAGCAGCAATAAAGAGAAACTGCAAAAGTTAGGTTCGGATATACAGCAACAATGGTCTGTATCCACACAAATTAACGATGGCAATGGAATTTTCCGTTTACTGGCGGGTCCAATGCCATCAGCGGCCGAAGCTAATAGCTGGCTGGAACGTTTTAAAAGTGCTGATTATCCATCGGCTTATATTACAGATAAAAAAAGCTGTGGTTAAAACCACGGTTGATTTCGTTTAAAAATGAACTCAGCTCAACAACATAAGAAAGGTCTCATGAATACGTACTCCAGAATTTTTATTGCTTGCTCCTTTGGTGTTGCCAGTTTTTTAGCAGCCGGACAAACAGCTCCTCTTACAGCGTCACAAATGACGCCACAACCTCCTGAAGTAAACGCCAAAGGTTATATCCTGATGGACTACCATACAGGAGCTGTATTAGCCGAAGGCAATGCAGATGGGTTATTGGCCCCAGCCAGCCTGACTAAAATGATGACCAGTTATATTATTGGCACAGAAATCAAAAACGGCACTATAAAGCCGTCTGATCCTGTCACCATTACTGAAAACGCCTGGGCTAAACAGTATTCAGACTCGTCCAAAATGTTTATCGAAGTAGGCGAAACCATCAGCGTAGAAGAGTTAAACCGCGGCATTATTGTGCAATCAGGCAACGACGCTTGTGTGGCTATGGCTGAACATATAGCAGGCACTGAAGGCGCTTTTGTGGAGCTGATGAACGCCCATGCGGCACGTTTGGGCATGGACAGCAGTACCTTCACCAATAGTCATGGTTTACCGGACGAAAATCAGCGTACTACAGCCCGTGATATGGCAAAACTGTCGATCGCTTTAATTCGGGACACGCCGGAAGAATATAAAATTTATTCAGAAAAAGAGTATGTGTTTAACGGCATTAAACAATACAACCGTAACGGCTTATTGTGGGATAAAAGCCTGAACGTAGACGGCATCAAAACAGGCCATACCTCAGAGGCTGGTTATAGCCTGGTGACCTCGGCCACTAAAGATGATATGCGGCTGATTTCTGTGGTCATGGGTACTGACAGCGCAAAAACCCGTGAAGCCGAAAACAAAAAATTGCTGACCTATGGCTTTCGCTTTTTCGAAACTTTTTCTCCTTATAAAGCAGGTGAAAAGTTTGCTGAACAAAGGGTTTGGCAAGGTACCAAAGAAATCATTACTTTAGGTGTTCTTTCTGAAACCCCTATTACCTTGCAACGTAATCAGCGTAAAGATTTAAAAGCTGACTTTAAATTGAATCAGGAACTGATTGCCCCCATATCAAAAGGCCAGGTACTGGGTACTGTTTATCTGAAATTAGGTGACAAAGACATCGCCGAGTTCCCGCTGGTCGCATTAGAAGATATCGAGCAAGCTGGCTTATTCAGCCGCTTGGTTGATATGGTGAAAATGCGCTTCCAGTAAGTATGGAAACATAGCCAGAGATAAAAACAGTCCCGGCAAGTCCGGGACTTTTTGTTAAAATAGAGAAAGATTATTTTTGTGAGCAGAACATCATGACAATTGAAGTAAAAGACACCCGCTTTGATGAATTTTTAGAGTTTCCATGCTCTGTTAACTTTAAAGTGCTGGGTGTGGCTGTACCAGAGCTGGTCGATCATATAGTGGTTGTGCTGCAGGAACACGCCAAAGCGGACGACTACAATCCGCAAATCCGCCCTAGCAGCAAAGGCAGTTATCACTCTGTATCAGTATCTGTAACTGTCACCAGCAAAGAACATATGGAACTGCTGTACACAGAACTTGGCCGTTTAGAACTGGTTCGTTATGTGATCTGATGAGTGACACTGCCCTTTTTGTTGGCAGTGCAGGTATAATGCCGCCACTTTCAACTGAACCGGAGTTCGTTGTGGTTGATTCTCAAGGCTTAGTGATACGGAATTTAGGGCGCCAGCCTTATATTCAGGTATGGCAGGCCATGCAAAAATACACAGATGAGCGGACTGAACAAAGTCCGGACGAGTTGTGGTTTGTTGAACATGACCCGGTATTTACCCAGGGTCAGGCCGGTAAAGCAGAACATCTGCTGATGCCAGGTGATATTCCTGTGGTGCAGGTAGACAGAGGCGGCCAGGTTACTTATCACGGCCCTGGTCAGTTGGTGGCTTATGTTTTACTGGATATTAAAAGACGTAAGCTCGGAGTGCGGGAACTGGTGACCTTGATTGAACAGGTGATCATTCAGGCTTTAGCACCTTATGGCATTGAAGCCTACGCCAAAGCCGATGCACCAGGTGTGTACGTGCAGGAACAAAAAGTCGCTTCGCTTGGATTGCGGGTGCGAAAAGGCTGTACCTTTCATGGTCTGGCTTTAAACGTGAACATGGATTTATCACCTTTTTCCAGGATCAATCCATGTGGTTATGCCGGCATGCAGATGATCCAAACCAAAGATATTGCAGGTCCACTATCTGTGGATGAAGCCAGACAGGCGCTGCAGTCACAATTTGTTGCCCGGTTGGCCGTGAGCCAGACTGAACACAAAACAGGGTTAAGTGAGTAATATGACCATCAAAACAGCTCGTATGGAACCAGGCGTCAAGTTACGTGATGCCGACAAAATGGCCCTGATCCCAATCAAAGTGTTGCCAACTGAACGTGAAGAATTGTTACGTAAACCTGACTGGTTAAAAATCAAATTACCACGCAGCACAGACCGTATTGAACAAATCAAAGGCGCTATGCGTAAACACGGTTTGCATTCGGTGTGCGAAGAAGCCTCCTGCCCTAACCTGTCAGAATGTTTTAACCACGGCACAGCAACTTTTATGATTTTAGGTGCCATTTGCACCAGACGTTGCCCTTTCTGTGATGTGGCTCATGGCCGCCCTTTGCCTCCAAGCGCAGAAGAGCCGGAAAAACTGGCATTAACCATCAAAGATATGGCACTGAAATATGTGGTGATCACCTCGGTAGACCGTGATGACTTACGTGATGGCGGTGCCCAGCATTTTGCCGACTGCATCAGCTCTATTCGCCGTGAAAGCCCGGCGATAAAAATTGAAGTACTGGTACCGGATTTCCGTGGCCGTATGGATGCAGCTTTGGACATTCTGACGCAAACCCCACCAGACGTATTTAACCACAACCTGGAAACAGCACCACGTTTATACAAACTGGCACGTCCGGGTGCTGACTATAAATGGTCACTTGAACTGCTGCGTCGTTATAAAGAAGCCCATCCTGAAGTGTCCACTAAGTCAGGCCTGATGGTCGGTTTAGGCGAGACGACAGAAGAAATTATCGAAGTGATGCGGGACTTACGTCTTCATAACGTCGATATGCTGACCGTAGGCCAATACCTGCAGCCAAGCAAACACCATTTACCAGTGAAACGCTACGTTTCTCCGGACGAGTTTGACGAGATCAAACGTATTGGTTACGAGCTCGGCTTTAAACATGTCGCCTCAGGCCCGTTCGTGAGATCTTCATATCACGCTGATCGCCAGGCGGCAGGTGAAGAAGTCAGCTAATAACTAAGTGACTGTGCAGGCAGTTAAATTTAGCCGCCTGCACTGTCTTTTCATGCCGGAAACAACTATGCTCAACGCAAAGAACTCAAGGATTTGGTATGGACAACAGACGTTTTAGCCGGGTGTTATTTTCCGGTCCTGTACAACTAAAAAACGCTGACGCTGTATACACAGGTCAATTGCAGGATTTGTCGCTTAAAGGTGCTTTGTTACAGCTGGATGCAGCAACAACATTGCAATCAGGCCAAAGCTTCCAATTGCAGTTTCAGTTAAATGAATCCGGCGTGGATTTGTTTATGGATGTGACTGTCGCTCATTTGAATGGCTCTTGTGTCGGTGTGCGCTGCGATAAAATTGATATCGACTCTGCCAGTCATTTACGCCGCCTGCTGGAGCTGAATTTAGGGGATGCCGATTTATTAAGCCGCGAGCTTACGGAGCTGTCGGAATAGCCGAAGCCTCATGTAACAAGTGCTGTGCATCGGGATAACCTTGTTTAGCAGCCTGATCCATCAATAAACGCCAATGGTACCAATCCTGTTCTTGCCTGGCTAAATAAGCATAAAAATACTGTACCGGCATAATCAATTCTGGCTGCGCCAACACCTTCTGCATCAGTTTAAAGTACAGATCAGGAACCTCTGCTTCATGTGAGCGCATAAAGCTTAAATTGCTTACAGGGGCGTAAGCTTGCACACCGGCATTATCACAACTCTCCACTGGCTGTAACTGAACATCGGTCTTTTCTAATTGCCAATGCTGCAGATAGATATCCAACCGGGTTTTATCAGTCAGTAAATTGGGCCGGATTTTATCGCTGCGACACTCAGCTTGCGCCACTTGTGTACTTAAACTGTATTCATCGATAAAACCCAGAACATGGGCAAACTCGTGCCTGAACACCTCAAAAGAGCTGCTTTCAGCCAGCTGCACTATGCCATTGTTGTAATTTGCCCTGCCTTCACCTGCAACTACCAGTAACTGACTAAATCCGCCCTGAGCTACATCAGGTGTCAATACCTGATACTGACACTGAATTCGTTGTCCGACCTGATAACTGCATTGTAAGTCGGTACTTTTTATACGCTTTTCAGGTAAAAAACAGACAGGTAAAGAGGAGAGCTGAGGGTCCTGCTGCCACTGTTGCTGTAATAGCTGCAATTGACGGCTACCCGCCCTGGATTGCACTACAGGCTGTAAAGTTAAGCTACAGGAAGAATTTGAGTTTGATCCAGAGTAAACAGGGCTCTGAGCATAATGCCAGAGTCCATAATCAGCGGCTAAATCAGCCTCTGCTGCGTTTACAGTCTGTTGTTGCTGTAGACGGTGGTCAAGATAGCTTGCGGTCGCTAAAAAGCCATCCTGACGCTGTTTTAATGCGAGTAAAGCCGCAAGCTCATCGGTCAGTCCGGCATCCAGCGCTTTTTGATACCAGTTCAATGCAGCAGGAAAGTCGCCTTGCTGTTCACGTTTTTTCGCCAGTAGTACAGCGGCTGCACCATGGCCTTGTTGTGCTTTATTCATCAACTGCTGTTCAGGCAATTGCTCCAGCGCAGGTTCACAGCCGGCTAAACAGCAAAACAACCAAACCATCAAACTATTCTGTAATAAAAAAAAGCCAGAAAACCGGCTTTTTTTATTTAATGGCATCTGTCTGTTATTCAACAGGAAGTACACTGGCATCTAAACCACGCAATCTGTTCATCTCTATACGGGCATAACGGTGTTCAACAAACTCATACACATTAGTTGCCAGTACTTTTTTATAGTAATCCAACGCTTTAGTAGGGTTTTGTTGTTGGTGCCATTTGGCCAGATAGAAATAAACTTCACATAAACGTTCAGCCAGTTGCTGTGGATCCGTATTCAAAGTGGCGGCAGCGTCCAGTAACTCTTGTTCTGAGATTTTTCCCAGATAAAAAGCCACTATCTTGCTGGCCCAATGGTCCGGATCTAATTTAGCCTGATTTAAAGCTAAACGCGCCTGAGCTTCAGGAACAGATAAATTGGCGTCAGCAAAATACAACCACAATGAACGGTATGGATCGTCAGGTTTCGCCTGATAAAACTGTTCAAAGTCGCCTACAGCCAAAGCAGTTTTACTGTCGTACAGCAGCGCTATACCCCGGTTTAAATAGGCATAGTCATAGTCTGGTGCCAGCTCTAAAGCAGCATCAAAAGACTCATAAGCTTCGGTGTAGTTGCCCACTAAGGTATGGTGAATACCAATAAAGTTATAGGCATCCGCCATATCGGGCTGCAACCGTAAAGCACGCAAAAAATCAAAACGGGCTAATGAGCGTAAACCAACACTGTCGTACATCACACCGCGGTCGTAAAACAAGCGGGCACGTTGTTCGTCTGTGGTTTCAGCTTTGGTCAGCAGCTCAGAAATTCGCGCTATGGCAATTTCAGTGCGGTAAGAAACAGCTACTGGTTCTGGTTCCAGTGGATTTTCCACCAGTACAGCAGCAATTTCAGTTGCAGGTTTCTGGGCGCAAGCGCCCAGAGCCAACAGTGCTGCAAGCAGCACTGCTTTTTTGGTCAGGTCAGAGACCTTACTGAGCTTCAACAGCATCGGCAGACTCAACAGCTGCAGGTTTGTCCTGAGCTTCTTTAATGCTTAAACGCACACGACCCTGCTTGTCCACTTCCATCACTTTTACAGCAACTTTCTGACCAATAACTAAGTGGTCAGCCACATTGCTCACGCGCTCATCAGAGATTTGTGAAATGTGAACTAAACCATCTTTGCCTGGCAGAACGTTAACAAAAGCACCGAAGTCAACAATACGTACTACTTCACCCTGATACACTGCACCTACTTCGATTTCAGCTGTGATAGCTTCGATACGGTTGATGGCAATGTTGGCAGCTTGCGAGTTAGTCGCAGCAATTTTCACTGTACCGTCATCTTCGATTTCGATCGTAGTACCAGATTCTTCAGTGATCTGACGGATCACAGCACCACCTTTACCAATCACGTCACGGATTTTTTCCGGATTGATTTTTAAAGTGTAGATACGTGGAGCATGTTCTGACAGCTCTTCACGGTGCGTGCTGATGGCCTGGTCCATCACGTTCAGAATGTGAATACGGGCAGCTTTAGCTTGTTTCAGAGCGATCTGCATGATCTCGCGAGTGATACCTTCGATTTTGATATCCATCTGCAGCGCAGTGATACCTTCAGTAGTACCGGCTACTTTAAAGTCCATGTCACCTAAGTGATCTTCATCACCTAAAATGTCAGAAAGAACAACGAAGTCATTACCTTCTTTCACCAGACCCATAGCGATACCAGCAACAGAAGCTTTGATTGGTACACCAGCATCCATCAGAGCTAATGAAGAACCACAAACAGAAGCCATAGAGCTAGAACCGTTTGATTCGGTGATTTCAGACACAATACGTACTGTGTACGGGAAATCATTGAAATCCGGCATTACAGCAGCTACACCACGTTTCGCTAAACGGCCATGACCAATTTCACGACGCTTTGGTGAACCTACCATGCCTGTCTCACCTACTGAGTACGGAGGGAAGTTGTAATGGAACAGGAAGTTGTCCGTTTTTTCGCTCAGTAAGTCATCTACTGTTTGAGCATCACGGGCTGTACCCAAAGTACAAGTGACTAAAGCCTGAGTTTCACCACGGGTGAACAAAGCTGAACCGTGTGTACGTGGCAATAAACCCGTCATTACACTTAAAGCACGGATCATTTCGTTGTCACGACCATCAATACGTGGTTCGCCTTTGATGATACGGCTACGTACGATTTGGCTTTCCAGGTTGTGGAAAATTTCGTTGGCTTCAGTTTCGTTAAAGCTTTCGCCTTCCGCTAATTCAGCTTTGATTTGAGCGAAGACTTCAGCTTTGATAGCGCCAATGGCTTCGTAACGTTTTGCTTTTTCAGTGATGCGGTAAGCTTCGCCCACTGGCGCTGTTGCCAGTTCAGCAATTTTGCTGGTCACTGTCGCATTTTTAACCGGAGCAACCCAGTTCCACACTGGTTTAGCTGCTTCAGCCGCAAATTCATTGATAGCGTTGATCACAGCTTGCATCTGGTCGTGACCAAATACCACTGCACCTAACATCACTTCCTCTGACAATACGCCAGCTTCAGATTCAACCATCAATACAGCGTTTGCAGTACCTGCAACCACTAAATCCAGTTTGCTGTCTTTTAATTCAGTTTCTGACGGGTTTAACACGTACTGGCTGTTTACATAACCAACACGGGCCGCACCTAATGGACCACTAAACGGGATACCTGATATAGCCAAAGCAGCAGAAGTTGCGATGATAGAGATAATGTCCGGCTGAATTTCAGGTTGTACTGAAACTACAGTGGCAATCACCTGAACTTCGTTTGTAAAGCCTTCAGGGAATAATGGACGGATTGGACGGTCGATTAAACGTGAAGTTAAAGTCTCGCCTTCTGACGGACGGCCTTCACGCTTGAAGAAACCACCAGGGATGCGGCCTGCCGCATAAGTTTTTTCCTGATAGTTCACGGTCAGAGGGAAAAAGTCCTGACCTGGTTTTGGTTGTTTTTTAGCGACCACTGTGACTAACACAGAGGTATCACCCATGCTTGCAAGTACAGCCGCGTCAGCTTGACGGGCGATAACGCCGGTTTCCAGAGTGATAGTGTGTTGGCCAAACTGGAATGATTTTACGATGGGGTTCACTGATTATTTCCTTTCTATTTTTCGCGTTTTTTCGCGGAGTCTTTTGGTCTGTTTTTCGCGGCACAGTATAGCCTGTTACAAGGCTTAAAAGATAGCGGGCACCAGAATCGCAGGGTATAAAATTTAAGCATGTCCGGGCGGTAAGAACATCATGAAGGCATTAAGTTGCATTGGTATGAATTTTTCTGTTTTGAAGTCGAAAAAAAAGCCAGTCGAGGACTGGCTTTTTCAGGCATAAGCTACGAATTAACGACGCAGACCTAAACGCTCGATCAGAGTAGCGTAACGCTGACCGTCTTTGCCTTTTAAGTAATCTAATAACTTACGACGTTGGCTAACCATACGTAACAGGCCACGACGTGAGTGGTGGTCATGCTTGTGGTCAGCAAAGTGCGGTTGTAACTTAGCAATAGTTGCAGTTAATAATGCAACTTGTACTTCAGGTGAACCTGTATCGCCTTGTTTAACAGCGAAATCTGCTAAGATTTGCGCTTTTTCAGCTGTAGTTAGTGACATAGAGCCTCCAATAGAGAGATATGTTGTGCCGGCCACTAATCCAGCAACAACGAAAATGAGCGCGCATTCTATGCGCTTTGTGTTGAACTGACAAGCAAAATTATAAGGCTGGTGTTTGCCACATGCTGGTATTGAGTAAACGTCGTACCGACAGCACGCCAGCCTCTAAAGAGGCCACACCAATAAACTGCTGTTCTGGTCCATACAACTTAATAGCATCAGCAGCTTCTGTACCTAAATCTGCCAGTTCGGATTCAGTTAGCAACACAGTTTGACCATGCACTAAACGTTTTTGCTGCGCTTCAGTGAGCTTCAGCTCAGGTAAGCCGGTTAAGGCTAAATCCATTGGCAACAATAAAGCGTCTAAGCCATCCCAGTCTTGCTTGTCGTTAAAAGGCACCAGCTGTTCCTGCGTCAGCATTTGTGCAGCATCAAAAGGACCGACATGAATACGACGCAAGGCGCTGACATAAGCACCTGAACCTAAAGCCTCACCTAAATCGTCGATTAAGGTGCGGATATAAGTGCCTTTGCTGCAATGCACAAGGAAACTAGCGTATTCGCCGTCAAACTGCTGCAATTCAAAACGGAAGATGGTAATAGGCCTGGCTTCACGTGGTACTTCAATACCCTGGCGGGCATATTTGTACAGCGGCTGTCCCTGATACTTTAACGCCGAAAACATAGTCGGAATTTGCATCTGCGGGCCACGGAACTGTTGCATCCTCTGCTCAAGCATGGCTTGATCAAAAGTCACAGGCTTACGGCTAATGATTTCACCTGCCGCGTCGCTGGTGTCAGTACGTAAACCAAAATGCGCTGTCACCAGATAAGTTTTGTCTGTGTCTAATAAGAACTGACAAAACTTAGTGGCTTCACCAAAACATATAGGTAACAAACCACTGGCCAGTGGATCTAAAGCACCGGTGTGACCAGCTTTTTCTGCCTGATACAACCAACGCACGCGCTGCAAAATACCATTGCTGGAAATTTCTAACGGCTTATCAAGTAACAGAATGCCGTGGACAGCACGACGCGCCATTACTCTTCCTCGTCCTTGTCGACCTTAGGTTTACGCTCAGGTTCCTGACCTGCGTCAATACGACGTTTCTCGTCTTCACGGCGCACCTGTTCAACCAGATTGGCCATATGAATACCCTGATCCAGAGACTGGTCAAAGTAAAAACGTATAGTGGGCACAATACGGGCCTGAATACGCTTAGCGATCAAGCTGCGGATATAACCACAGGCGTCGTTTAAAATATCCAGGTTTGCTTTTACTTTGTCAGCTTCTAAGCCTAAAAAAGTGACAAAAATTTTGGCGTGTGATAAATCACGCGACACATCCACATCAGACACTGTAATCATGTTGTGTAAACGTGGGTCTTTGATTTCACGTTGTAAAATCACTGCGATTTCCTGCTGCATTTGCTGCGACAGACGGTCTACCCGGGTAAATTCTTTAGCCATAACTCTTTCCAACACATTTGAGCAGAAAGAAACAGGGGCCTAAGCCCCTGCTGATCTCTGTATCTATATTTCTACCAGCACAAAGTGTTTATAAAGTACGTTCAACCTGAACCACTTCAAACACTTCAATCTGGTCGCCTTCACGCACGTCGTTGTAGTTCTTCACGCCGATACCACACTCGAAGCCGTTACGTACTTCGGATACGTCATCTTTCACACGACGCAAGGACTCCAGTTCACCTTCGTAAATAACGACGTTGTCACGCAGTACGCGAATTGGTGCGTTACGTTTAATGATACCTTCGGTCACCATACAACCAGCGATAGCACCAAACTTCGGTGAGCGGAACACGGCACGAACCTGAGCCAGACCAATGATCTGCTGTTTAAACTCAGGCGCTAACATACCTGTCATGGCTGCACGTACTTCGTCTAACAGTTCATAAATGATGCTGTAGTAACGTAAGTCCAGATTCTCGTCTTCAATGATCTTACGGGCTGTACCTTCGGCACGCACGTTAAAACCTATAACGATAGCTGATGATGCAGCGGCAAGCGTCGCATCAGTTTCAGTAATACCACCCACGCCACTACCGATGATTTTGATTTTCACTTCATCAGTCGACAGTCGGCTCAGTGATTCACTGATGGCTTCCACAGAACCTTGTACGTCAGCTTTCAGAACTATGTTCAGTTCTGAAACATCGCCTTCGGCCAGGTTCGCAAACATGTTCTCCAGCTTAGACTTCTGCTGACGGGCCAGTTTGACGTCACGGAATTTACCCTGACGATACAAAGCAACTTCACGGGCTTTACGCTCATCTTTCACTACAGTGACTTCATCACCAGCCTGAGGCACACCGGACAGACCTAAGATCTCAACCGGAATGGACGGGCCAGCCACTTTGATTTCTTTACCGTTTTCATCGCGCATAGCACGAACACGACCGTATTCGAAACCACAAAGCACGATTTCGCCTTGTTGCAGTGTACCTTCCTGTACCAGGATGGAAGCAACAGGACCACGACCTTTATCCAGACGTGATTCAATCACAGTACCGCGTGCTAAGCCCTTACGTACAGCTTTTAACTCAAGCAGTTCAGCCTGGTTCAGAATGGCTTCCAGCAGGTCGTCGATACCCATACCTGTTTTTGCAGAGATAGGCACGAACTGAGTATCACCGCCCCACTCTTCAGAAATAACGCCAAACTGAGATAATTCGTTACGGACACGATCCGGATCTGCATCCGGTTTATCCATTTTGTTTACAGCAACAACCAGAGGCACACCAGCAGCTTTCGCATGTTGAATAGCTTCTTTGGTTTGTGGCATTACGCCATCGTCTGCTGCAACCACCAGGATAACGATATCTGTGGCTTTCGCACCACGGGCACGCATTGAAGTAAAGGCTGCGTGACCAGGTGTATCAAGGAAAGTTACCATACCGCGTTCTGTTTCTACATGGTAAGCACCGATGTGCTGAGTAATACCACCGGCTTCGCCAGCTGCTACTTTTGCTTTACGGATGTAATCCAGTGTAGAGGTTTTACCATGGTCAACGTGACCCATAACGGTAACAACCGGAGCACGAGGCTCTAATTCGCCTTCACCTTGACGGTCAGACATGACCGCTTCTTCCAGCTCGTTTTCTTTGGTCAGAGTGAACTTGTGGCCCATCTCTTCACAGACTATAGCTGCAGTTTCCTGATCAATGACCTGGTTAATGGTTGCCATAGCACCCATTTTCATCATGACCTTGATCACTTCAGACGCTTTAACGGCCATCTTGGACGCTAATTCAGCTACTGTGATGGTTTCGCCAATTTTGACTTCACGTTCTACCGGCTGAGCTGGTTTGTTAAAACCATGCTGCATGCTGACAGGCGTTTTCTTTTTCTTGTGACGATTAGCGCGGTTAAAGGCGTCTTTATCATCAGCGTCATCTTTTTTCTTGGCTTTGCCAGCAGGTGCTTTTTTCGTCGTACGGCGACCACCACGTTCTTCACGGGCGTCCACTTCGTCTTCAGCGGCCTTGGCATAGACATTACTGGTTAAGTGATAATCAGCGTCTTCTGCGGCTGGTTTTGTCTCTTCTTTGGCCCAACGTTCAGCATTTTCTTCAGCTAAACGACGTGCAGCTTCAGCTTGTTGTAAAGCTTCGGCTTCCAGCTTACGTAACTGCTCAGCTTCCTGTTGTGCTTTGATGCGTTCAGCTTCAGCCTTGGCTTCTTCTTTCGCTGCACGACGAGCCGCTTCTTCCGGATCGTCTTTCATTAACTGGGCATGTTTTGCTTCGTCACGTTTTTTCTGTTCAGCCGCTTTACGATCAGCTTCTTCTTTTGCTTTACGATTGGCTTCTTCTTTTATTTTTTGCTCAGCAGCTAAACGCTCCTGTTCACGTTTTGCAGCTTCTGCGGCTTGTTCTGCGGCAACACGTTCTTCTTCAGCCAGCTTTGCAGCTTCTTCGACTGAGGGGCGTTTAACAAAAGTTTTCTGCTTACGCACTTCAACCTGAATTTCACGGTTGCGGCCAGCGCCACCGGCCACACTCAGGGTGGTTTTTTCTTTACGTACTAAGGTTAGCTTGGACGGTTCAGCTGGCTGACCGCCGTGAGCACGGCTTAAGTGATCCAGAAGAGTTTTTTTCTCTTCTTCATTGACCATCTGGCCGACTTGTTTTGTTATGCCTGCATCCGCAAACTGTTGGATTATACGATCAACAGTCGTATTGACGTCACTGGCCAGTTTTTCTATGGTTACATCTGCCATGTCAGTTTTTACCTCCGTTGACCCACTTATTTGTCTTCACTGAACCAAACAATATTACGGGCAGCCATAATCAGCTCTGCCGCTTTTTCTTCAGTCATTTTTTCGATTTCAATCAAATCATCTACCCCAAGCTCTGCCAGATCATCAAGAGTGATGACCCCTTTGCTGGCCAACACATAAGCTGTGTGGGTACCAACACCTGGCAGATTAACTAATGCTTCACTAGGCGCTGAGCCTTCCAGTGATTCTTCGCTGGCCAGAGCACGTGTAGTTAACACGGCTTTAGCACGTTTACGTAACTCTTCTACTGTATCTTCGTCTAAACCATCAACAGACAACAGTTCGCTGACTGGTACATAGGCGATTTCTTCTAAGGTTGAGAACCCTTCGTCTACTAATACACCGGCAAAATCTTCATCGATTTCCAATGCAGTCATAAAGAGTTCCAACACCTTGGCATTTTCTTCCTGGTGTTTGGTTTTCATGGCAGAAACTGTCATCACGTTTAATTCCCAACCCGTTAACTGGCTGGCTAAACGTACGTTCTGACCCGCACGACCAATGGCCATGGCCAGGTTGCTGTCTTCTACAGCTATGTCCATAGAGTGTTTGTCTTCATCAACGATGATAGAAGCCACTTCTGCCGGAGACATAGCGTTAATCACAAACTGAGCCGGGTTGTCATCGTACAGAACTATATCAACACGTTCGCCCGTTAATTCGCTGGATACGGCCTGGACACGTGAACCACGCATACCTACGCAAGCACCTACAGGGTCGATACGACGGTCATTAGTTTTCACTGCAATTTTAGCGCGTGAACCCGGATCGCGCGCTGCACCACGGATTTCAATCATCTCTTCGCCGATTTCCGGCACTTCAATGCGGAACAATTCGATCAGCATTTCAGGGCGGGTACGGCTTAAAAACAGCTGAGCACCACGGGCTTCTGGTTTTACTTCAAACAATAAAGTACGGATACGATCGCCTGGACGGAAAGTCTCACGCGGCAACATTTCTTCTTTAGCTAACATGGCTTCTGCATTGTTACCTAAATCAACGATGATGCTGTCGCGGTTTACTTTTTTCACCACGCCGGTGACTAACTCACCAACCTGGTCAACATAAGCTTCAACCACTTGTGAACGTTCTGCTTCACGTACTTTTTGTACTATGACCTGTTTCGCCATTTGGGTGGTGATACGGTCAAAGGTAATAGAGTCGATTTGCTCTTCAACATAATCACCCACTTGTAAGTGAGGTTCGTCGTATTGAGCTGCAGACAAAGTAATTTCGCGGTACGGATGTTCTTGTACCTGATCGTCCGGAATAACCATCCAGCGACGGAAAGTTTCATAAGAACCAGTTTTACGATCAATAGTCACGCGGACTTCGATGTCGCCTTCGTTTTTCTTTTTAGTGGCAGCCGCTAACGCGTACTCTAACGCCTGGAAAATTTTCTCGCGCGGAACTGATTTTTCGTTCGAGACCGCGTCTACTACTAATAAAATTTCTTTAGCCATATTATTTTGCCTCGCTTCGACCCGTGTATCAGAACACAGGCACTACGTTCGCTTTATCTACGTTATCCATCAGCAAACGGTAGAGTTTGCCATCCACTTCCACTACTAACATATCGTCTTCGATTTGTGTCAGCAGGCCTTTAAATTTGCGGCGTCCATCTTGAGGAATAGCCAATTTTACTTCAATGATCTGGCCAACAACTTTGGCGAAATGAGCAGGAGTAAAAAGTGGGCGGTCTAAACCAGGAGAGGACACTTCAAGGAAATATTCATTCGGGATAGGGTCTTCAACATCAAGTAACGCACTCACTTCACGGCTTACAGTGGCACAGTGATCCACAGTAATACCATCCTGATGGTCAATATAAACCCGCAGAATAGAGTGACGTCCAGCACGAACGAACTCTATGCCGACCAGCTCAAAGCCTGCGGCTTCTACTGTTGGCGTTAACAGCTCAGTTAACTGCTGTTCTTGTTTAGTCAAAGAGACCTCCAGAAATAAAAAAAGGGCATAGAGCCCGGAATAGTAGTACAACCTTGTCGCCAGATATAAAAACGCCCCGAAATCTCGGGGCGACTTTAGAGCTGACTGGACTTTGATATCGCCAATCAAAATCCTGAATTCTGTAGGTTTCACAGCGAACTGTTTGACCTGGGCCACACATTTGCTTATTCAAGCAATTTACGGTGAACTAACTCTTTGGCATATAAAGTATCTAAACACTTTTATCATCGAGCAAGTTGGTTGTGGGAGCCGGATTTGAACCGACGCCCTTCGCCCGGGGTTATAAAGAGGAGCCCGTGGGCTTTTTCTTTATAGTAACTTCACCGTACGAATTGGTTGCGGGAGCCGGATTTGAACCGACGACCTTCGGGTTATGAGCCCGACGAGCTACCAGGCTGCTCCATCCCGCGTCCGTAAGCGACGCACATTATATAGTCCTGGTCTGACTATCGCAAGCACTGCTTGCTGTGCTTTTGTATATTGGTGCCGAGAGCGGGACTTGAACCCGCACGCCCGAAGGCACTACCACCTCAAGGTAGCGTGTATACCAATTTCACCATCTCGGCTAAAAATCAGAGGTGCTATCAGTTTCCTACTGGAATATCTGATGCTGGCTTTTTCTCTTCTACCGCGTCAGCTGCTTTAGTATCAACTGGCACAGATAAATCCTGCCACTCGTCTACAGCTTTCACACGGTCTGTACTCAGGTTACCCAATAACAAACTCAAAGCGAAAAATAAAGTCGCCAGTACAGTAGTTGTACGAGTTAAAAAATTACCTGTACCTGAAGAACCAAAAATGGTGGCTGAACCGCCAGCACCAAAAGATGCGCCCATATCAGCACCTTTACCGTGCTGGATCAACACCAGAACAATAAGGGCTAATGCGACTAACAGATACAATACAATAAACAATTCGTACATTATGAATCCTTTGCCATTGTGCAAATCGCAGAAAAATCTGCCACTTTCAAACTGGCGCCACCAATAAGGGCACCGTCTATGTCCGCCTCTGCAAACAGGGCTTGACAATTGGTTGCAGTGACACTGCCACCATAAATAATTCTTAACAGACCTGCTGCCTGTGCATCATACTGCGCCAGATGTTGGCGGATAAACTGATGCACGTCCTGAGCTTGCTGCGGCGTTGCAGTCCGCCCCGTGCCTATGGCCCAAACCGGTTCGTAACTTACCACAGAATGCGCCAGTAAATAAGGCTGCGCAGCATACACCGCATCTAATTGCCGTGCAAGAACCTCTAAAGTTTTTTCTTCTTCTCTTTGTTGCAGAGTTTCACCAACACAAAATATTGGGGTTAAACCTGCATCTACAGCCACTTTCACTTTCTGACTAATCAGGCTATCTGATTCACCATACAAAGCGCGGCGTTCAGAATGACCAATAATGACATGAGACGCACCAGCGGCCAGTAGCATATCTGCTGAAATTTCGCCGGTAAAGGCCCCACATTGCTGTTCGCTCATATTCTGAGCACCCAATTTGTAGTTTTGATGTTTTGGAAAGTCAGTTAGAAGAATTACCGGTGGGCAGATCAAAATCTCAGGTAAGGGCTGTTTTAACACAGACAAGGCTTCTGACATCTGTTGAACCAGACCTAAGTTGCCATTCATTTTCCAGTTAGCGACCACTAACGGCTTACGTTGTCTCATGTTATTGCCTCTGTAGTAAAACGGGCGAGATAGTAACGAACCTCACCCGTTCAAACAAGACTTGATGGCTAAATTAGCAGTTTTTAGCTGGCGATCTTCACCGCATCGGCTATTTTTTGTGCAAATTGTTGTACTTCGTCTTGTATCCTTCCTTCCACCATTACACGAATTAATGGTTCAGTACCGGATTTTCGGATCAAAACACGACCCTGGCCGTTCAAATCCTGTTCAACTTGCTGTATCACTTTCTTGACGTGTAAGTTTTCTAAAGGTGCAGTACCTTTTTCAAATTTTACGTTCACCAGCACTTGTGGCATTTTCGTCATGCCCTGCGCCAGATCAGCCAGAGACAGCTTCGCTTCCAGCATGGCAGTTAAAACCTGGATGGATGCGATAATACCGTCACCAGTGCCTGCGTGATCCAGGTTCAGTACGTGACCTGAGTTTTCACCGCCGATACGCCAGTTTTTCTGTGCCAGCATTTCAACGACATAACGGTCACCGACATTAGAGCGGGCAAAGGGGATATTTAACTCGGCCAAGGCCAGCTCTAACCCCATATTGCTCATCAGAGTACCTACCACTCCGCCCTGCAGCTTATTTAGCTTTTGAGCATTGCGGGCAATGATATAAACAATTTCGTCGCCATCAATAACACGGCCTGTGTGATCGACCATCATCACGCGGTCGCCATCACCATCATAGGCGATACCTAAGTCAGCACCTGTTTCTATCACAGTTTTCTGTAACAGGTCAGTATGGGTGGCACCACAATGATCATTAATGTTTAAACCGTTTGGATGAATACCAATGGCCTCAACATCAGCGCCCAGTTCACGGAATACGTTAGGGGCTATGTGATAAGTGGCACCATGAGCGCAATCCAATACTATTTTTAAACCATTCAGGGATAAATGATTTGGCATATGGCTTTTACAGAATTCGATATATCGGCCAGCGGCATCATCAATACGCATGGCTTTACCTAGACGTTCTGACGATTCACAGACCATAGGCTGCTCCATGGCTTCTTCGATCGCCAGTTCGACATCGTCAGGTAACTTGGTGCCGTCGGCAGAAAAAAACTTAATGCCGTTATCATAATAAGGATTGTGCGACGCGCTGATCACAATGCCGGCTTCAGCACGGAAAGTGCGGGTCAGGTAAGACACTGCCGGCGTTGGCATTGGGCCCAATAAGCGCACATCCACACCAGCAGCTACTAAACCAGCTTCTAATGCAGTTTCTAATAAATACCCTGAAATACGGGTGTCTTTACCGATCAATACTTTTTTGGTGCCACGCTGAGATAACACCCTGCCAGCAGCCCAGCCTAACTTCATTGCAAATTCAGGCGTAATTGGAAATTCGCCCACTTTGCCACGTACACCATCAGTGCCAAAATACTTCCTAGACATGCTCTACTCCAAATAAGGTGGCACAAGCAACAGCAACGGCTTGTACAGTTTCTTTCACATCATGCACGCGGATAATGCGGGCACCTTTGATGACAGCTATTGTGGCACAGGCCAAACTACCTGCCAAACGTTGATCTGCCTGAATGTTCAATAACTGACCAATCATAGATTTACGCGACATGCCCACCAACAGCGGGTAATTTAACGCCATGACCTCTGAGAGCTGACTTAACAGCTGGTAGTTATGCTGCAAACTTTTACCAAAGCCAAAACCGGGGTCGAGAATAATCTGGCTTTTTGCTATACCTGCGGCGATACAAACCTCTGCCCTTTGCTTTAAAAAATCACTGACCTCTTTGACCACATCCTGATAGACAGGCGCCTGTTGCATAGTTCTGGGTTGTCCTTGCATATGCATCAGACAGACAGGCACTTTGGCGGCAACAGCCACTTCAACAGCACCTGGGTCCAGCAAGGCTTTAATATCATTGATAATATCAGCACCGGCAGAAACAGCAGCTTTCATCACTTGCGCTTTGCAGGTATCTATAGAAATCACACAATCCAGTTCAGAGCGAATGGCTTCAATGACAGGCAAGACTCTGTCGAGTTCTTGTTGTACTGAGACTTCTTCTGCACCAGGTCGGGTCGATTCACCGCCAATATCCAAAATAGCAGCGCCAGCCGCCAGCATGGCCCGGGCTTGTGCAATGGCCGCTTCTTTACCAATAAAACGGCCACCATCAGAAAATGAATCCGGGGTGATATTTAAAATCCCCATCACCTTGGGACGGGACAAATCCAACTGACGATTACGGGGTAATTGCAACACCATAAGAATACTCCTTCACATAGAACAAACCCCGGGAATTCCCAGGGTTTGACTGATCAGAACTAAAGTTTTACAGAGGGTTTTCTGTGGATGGTTCTGACGGACTCACAGCATCAACAGGCTTGGTATTATCGCTGCTGGAGTCTTTGTTTTTGTCCTTCGGTTCCCAGTTTTCCGGCTGACGCACAGTACGACGATTCATCAGATCATCAATTTGTCTGGAATCAATAGTTTCATACAACATCAGCGCTTCTTTCATCGCATGTAAAATATCCATGTTTTCTTCAATCAGAGTTTTTGCTCTGTTGTAGTTACGGTCAATAATAGCTTTGATCTCAGAATCAATAATACTGGCTGTTTCATCAGACATGTTTTTCGCTTTGCCCATACTGCGGCCCAGGAAGACTTCGCCTTCTTCTTCGGCATACAACAGAGGACCTAACTTGTCCGAGAATCCCCACTGAGTCACCATATTGCGCGCAATAGACGTAGCGTATTTAATGTCCTGCGAAGCCCCTGTTGATACTGAGTCAGTGCCATAAATTAACTCTTCAGCCAAACGACCGCCGTAAGCCACTGAAATTTTACTTTCCAGCTTACGACGACTGATACTGATGGCATCGGCTTCGGGTAAAAAGAAGGTGACACCTAAAGCACGGCCACGAGGAATGATGGTGACTTTGTGCACAGGGTCGTGCTCTGGCACCAGGCAACCAACAATAGCGTGTCCTGCTTCGTGATAGGCCGTCATTTCTTTTTCTGCTTCCGACATCACCATAGAACGGCGCTCTGCACCCATCATGATTTTATCTTTGGCTTTTTCAAACTCTTCCATGCCAACCACACGATTGTTACCACGGGCGGCAAACAATGCAGCTTCATTCACCAGGTTGGCTAAATCAGCACCTGAGAATCCCGGAGTACCACGAGCGATTACACTGGCTTTGACATCGTCGCCTAACGGAACTTTACGCATGTGTACTTTCAGGATCTGTTCACGACCACGTACATCAGGTAAACCCACCACCACCTGACGGTCGAAACGACCTGGTCTTAATAAAGCAGCATCTAATACGTCTGGTCTGTTGGTTGCGGCGATAATGATGATCCCTTCGTTACCATCAAAACCATCCATTTCCACCAGCATCTGGTTTAAGGTTTGCTCACGTTCATCGTGACCACCACCTAAACCTGCACCACGCTGACGGCCAACGGCGTCAATTTCATCGATAAAGATAATGCAAGGAGCGGCCTTTTTCGCCTGCTCGAACATATCACGCACACGGCTGGCACCCACACCCACAAACATTTCAACAAAGTCAGAACCTGATATCGCGAAGAATGGCACTTTAGCTTCACCGGCAATAGCCTTGGCTAACAGGGTTTTACCTGTACCTGGTGGGCCGACCATCAAAATACCTTTTGGAATTTTACCGCCAAGCTTCTGGAAACGTGATGGGTCTTTTAAATAATCCACCAGCTCAGTTACTTCTTCTTTCGCTTCGTCACAACCAGCAACATCAGCAAAAGTAGTTTTAATTTGATCTTCACCCATTAAACGGGCACGGCTCTTACCAAAAGACATAGCGCCTTTGCCACCGCCACCTTGCATCTGGCGCATAAAGAAAATCCAGACACCTATTAATAACAGCATTGGGAACCAGGAAATAAAAATCTGTCCCAGCATACTTGGGCTTTCCGGTGCAGTGCCAGAAAAGGTGATGTCATTTTTGTACATGTCATCAATCAGTTTTGGATCGTAGCCAGTGGGGATCACTGTCTCGAAGCGCTCGCCTGAGCGTTTTATACCCGTAATGACGCCTTTCTGTTCCTTCACCTCACGGATCTGGCCCTGACTGGCTTCTTTCAGAAACTGGGTATAACTCATTTGCTTTTCTGCTTTATCAGCAGGACCAAAACTATTAAATACCGACATCAATACAACGGCGATAACCAGCCATACGATGAGATTTTTTGCCATGTCACTCAAGGTGAGAACCTCTCAGTTACGAAAACAGTTACGAAAAAACAGTTACATTAAAATGAAACTATCGCTACTTTACTAGACTTTAAAGCCTGTCGCTACGATATATGTCTCACTGGAACGTGCCCGGGACGAATCAGGTTTACGAATTCGTACCGTAGTGAAGACACTGCGAACCTGCTGTACAAAGGGCTCGAAGCCTTCTCCATGAAATACTTTGACCACAAAACTGCCATTTTTCTTCAATACGTTGTTACACATTTCCAGCGCCAGTTCAACCAGATACATACTTCTGGACTGATCCACTGTGCTGTTACCACTCATATTCGGAGCCATATCGGACAAGACAACATCCACATTGCGGCCACCAATACGCTCTAACAACGCATTTAACACAGCCTCTTCACGAAAGTCCCCTTGCAAAAAGGCAACACCAGCCAAAGGGTCCATTGGTAAAATATCACAAGCCACTACACAACCAGCCTGACCTACCAGTTCAGCTGCACGAGCCGACCAACTGCCAGGTGCTGACCCCAGATCTACGACCGTCATGCCGTTTTTGATCAGTTTATCTTTGTCCTGAATTTCATCCAGCTTAAAAGCGGCGCGGGATCGCAGCCCTAATTTTTGTGCTTTTTGCACAAAAGGGTCACTTACGTGTTCCTGTAACCAGCGCGAAGAGCTGGCGGAACGTTTTTTCTTTGTCATCTGAGTACTCTTAAATAGTCTTCATAGCAAGATGGCGGTACAATAGTGCAATTTCAAGCTTTCCAACACGGAAAATCTACACATATGAACCTTAGTAATAAACAAAAACAGTTTTTAAAAGCCAAAGCACATGAATTAAAACCTACCATTTTACTGGGTGGAAACGGATTAACTGAAGGTGTGATGGCCGAAATCGATTTGGCGTTAGAGCACCATGAATTGATCAAAGTAAAAGTTCCAAGCATTGATCGCGAAGAAAAAGTTGCCATCATGGATGCCATAGTGCGTGAAGCCAAAGCACAAAAAGTGCAGGTGATTGGCCATATTCTGGTGATCTACCGCGCCGCCAAAGAGAAAAAGTTACATATTCCAAAAGGCTAATCAACGCCTTTTAAGTAACCTGCGGCCTGCAACGACAAGCGGGCCGACTCTTCGTTTTCCGCAATATGCCGTGTCAGATACACTGGTTTTTCCACTTCAGTCGCTTTTAAATATTGCCAGGTGAGCATTTCATCCGCAGGTAACAGCAGTTCGACGTGATGCAAATTATGCATAAAAGCCCAGACCGAATTTTGTTTCATCAACTCAAGCGATTGAGCCGGACTGGCTTTCCACAGTCTTACATCCAATACCACAGCCCAAGGTTTCGCTACGATTGGAGCCACCAAAGCGCGGAAATCCCTGATGTACTCTTCAGTACCCAGTAAGCTAGACACACCAAAAACCTGAACCCAAAGTACTTGGTCCATCAGTTGAAGTTGATAAGCTTTTGCCTGACCTCTTTGCATATCTGTGCTCTGCTAGCTGTGTGCGCTGAATGATTTAGAGTAAAAAGGCGGCCTAAGCCGCCTTTTTAATGCTGATCCAGCTTATAAATACTGCACCTGCGTGATCTCAAACTCCACCATACCAGCTGGCGTATTGATCGTCACAACGTCTTCTTCTGCTTTACCAATTAAACCCCGGGCTATAGGTGAATTCACCGAAATCCTGAAGTTTTTAATATCAGCCTCATCATCACCGACAATACGGTAGGTGACTTCCTCTTCCGTATCCAGGTTCAGGATAGTCACAGTTGAACCAAAAATCACTTTGCCGTTATTAGGCAGCTTTGTGATATCGATGATCTGTGCGTTAGATAACTTAGCTTCAATATCCTGAATACGGCCTTCACAAAAGCCCTGCTGTTCGCGGGCTGCGTGGTATTCCGCATTCTCTTTTAAATCACCATGAGCACGCGCTTCAGCAATAGCTAAAACGATAGCCGGACGTTTCACAGTTTTCAGCTCTTGCAGTTCATCCCGCAAGCGTTGAGCACCCTGAACCGTCATAGGGATCTGACTCATCCGTATACTCTCTTATGTAGTTCCTGCACTGATGCAACTGTAGCAAAGGCATTGGCTGCGTTGGCTTTACAGGTTGCAAAAGCTGCGTTTAAAGTTGTGGTGTAGTTGGCTTTATGTTGCAGCGCGCCACGTCGTAACACTTTAGAGTCTTCAATGGCCTGACGACCTTCAGTGGTGTTGACAATATAGCTGTATTCGCCGTTTTTGATCCGATCCAGAATATGCGGACGACCTTCAAATACTTTACTGACAGTACGGCATTCAATGCCCGCTGCAGTTAAAGCTTTGGCTGTACCACCTGTTGCATCCAGCTCGAAACCCAGCTCAACCATAGTTCTGGCTAATTCAACAACGCGCACTTTATCGCTGTCACGCACTGAAAGTAAAGCACGACCGCCAGTTGGGATCACTGTACCTGCACCTAACTCTGCTTTGGCAAAAGCTTCAGCGAAGGTATCACCCACGCCCATCACTTCACCTGTTGAGCGCATTTCAGGGCCGAGTATTGGATCTACACCAGGGAATTTGTTAAAGGGGATCACCACTTCTTTCACAGAGAAATAAGGTGGAATGATTTCTTTGGTAATACCCTGGGATGCTAAAGACTGGCCTGCCATACAGCGGGCACCGACTTTGGCCACTGCCATACCTGTAGCTTTTGAAACAAAAGGCACAGTACGGGCAGCGCGAGGATTTACTTCAATCAGATAAATTTCGTTATCTTTGACAGCAAACTGAGTGTTCATTAAGCCTACAACACCCAGCTCCAGCGCCAGCTTTTTCACCTGCTCACGCATTCTGTCCTGAACATCCACAGATAAGCTGTGTGGAGGTAAAGAACAGGCTGAGTCGCCTGAGTGTACACCAGCTTGCTCAATGTGTTCCATGATACCGCCGATGATGACTTCTTTGCCGTCACAAATGGCGTCTATATCGACTTCAATAGCGTCATCAAGGAAACGGTCCAGCAATACCGGAGAATCGTTCGACACGCTGACCGCTTCGGTCATATAACGACGTAAGTCGATATCGTCATAAACGATTTCCATAGCGCGGCCACCTAAAACATAAGATGGGCGTACCACCATGGGGTATCCAATGCCAGGAGCTTTGGCGATGGCTTCTTCCAGACTGGTAACAGTAGCGTTTTGTGGTTGCTTTAAACCTAAACGCTCTACCGCATGCTGGAAACGCTCACGGTCTTCAGCGCGGTCAATCGCATCTGGTGAGGTTCCAATAATTGGCACTCCGTTCGCTTCTAATGCGCGGGCTAATTTTAATGGGGTCTGGCCGCCGTACTGAACAATAACGCCTTTTGGTTGTTCTTTAAGCACGATTTCCAGTACGTCTTCCAAAGTAATAGATTCGAAGTACAGGCGATCTGAAGTGTCGTAATCTGTTGATACGGTTTCAGGATTACAGTTGACCATAATGGTCTCATAACCGTCTTCACGCAAAGCCAAAGCCGCATGCACACAACAGTAGTCAAATTCTATGCCCTGACCTATGCGGTTTGGACCACCACCAATAATCATGATTTTGTCGCGATTAGTAGGTGCAGCTTCACATTCTTCATCGTAGGTGCTGTACATGTAAGCTGTATTTGATGAAAATTCAGCAGCACAGGTATCTACACGTTTGTACACAGGGTGCAAACCAAAGCTGTGACGCTTTTTACGCACTTCGCTTTCCGCTACACCTAATAAGTCAGCCAGACGCTGGTCGGCAAAACCTTTACGTTTTAATACTTTTAAGCGTTTTTCATCTAAACCGGCAAAACCCGCAGCTTGCACTGCAGCTTCTTCTTTCAGTAAATCTTCAATCTGAACCAGGAACCAGTGATCAATTTTGGTCAGTGCATAGATTTCATCCATGCTCATGCCCATACGGAAGGCGTCCGCTATGTACCAAATGCGGTGCGAACCAGGTTCACGCAGTTCACGGATGATTTTTTCTTTGGCTTCAGGGGCATGGATATCAAGGATTGGGTCTAAACCACAGACACCAATTTCCAGACCACGTAAGGCCTTTTGCAGCGATTCTTGTTGGTTACGGCCTATGGCCATCACTTCGCCCACAGACTTCATCTGTGTGGTTAAACGATCATTGGCACCAGCAAATTTTTCGAAGTTAAAACGTGGCACTTTAGTCACAACGTAGTCGATGCTTGGCTCAAACGAAGCTGGTGTTTTACCGCCTGTGATATCGTTTGCCAATTCGTCCAGCGTATAACCACAAGCCAGCTTGGCTGCTACCTTAGCGATAGGGAAACCCGTTGCTTTAGAGGCTAAAGCTGAAGAGCGTGATACCCGTGGGTTCATCTCGATGATGACCATACGACCATCTTCAGGATTGATACCAAACTGGACGTTTGAACCACCGGTTTCGACCCCAATTTCACGCAGTACAGCCAAAGAGGCGTTACGCATGATTTGGTATTCTTTATCCGTTAAGGTTTGAGCTGGAGCTACAGTGATAGAATCTCCTGTATGCACACCCATAGGGTCGAAGTTTTCGATAGAACAGACGATGATGCAGTTGTCGTTTTTATCACGCACCACTTCCATCTCGTATTCTTTCCAGCCAATCAAAGATTCATCAATCAGCAACTCTTTGGTTGGAGATAAATCCAGACCACGGGTACAGATTTCTTCAAATTCTTCGCGGTTGTAAGCAATACCACCACCTGAACCACCCATAGTAAAAGATGGACGAATGATGCAAGGGAAACCAATAGTTTCCAACACGCCGTACGCTTCTTCCATAGAGTGGGCAAAGCCTGCGCGTGGGCAAGACAGGCCGATAGAGCGCATGGCTTTATCAAAACGGCCACGGTCTTCCGCTTTGTCGATGGCATCGGCTGTAGCGCCAATCATTTCGACATTGTATTTTGCCAACACACCATGACGCTCTAAATCCAGCGCACAGTTTAAGGCCGTCTGACCGCCCATGGTTGGTAACACCGCACATGGACGTTCTTTTTCAATAATTTTTTCAACCACTTGCCAATGGATAGGTTCGATGTAGGTCGCATCGGCCATTTCCGGGTCTGTCATGATAGTGGCAGGGTTAGAGTTCACCAGAATGACACGGTAACCCTCTTCCTTTAATGCTTTACAGGCTTGAGCACCTGAATAATCGAACTCACAAGCCTGACCAATCACAATAGGACCGGCGCCGAGGATAAGAATACTTTTAAGATCGGTACGTTTTGGCATAGCTATTCTCTGTCTCTCTTATCTCAATTAAGCCTGACGCTGTTGCATCAATTCGATAAAGTGGTCAAACAATTCACTGGCTTCGTGTGGACCAGGGCTGGCTTCAGGGTGGCCCTGGAAGCTGAAGGCTGGTTTGTCGGTGCGGTGAATGCCCTGCAAAGTACCATCAAACAACGACTTGTGAGTCGCACGTAAATTGGCAGGTAGCGTGGCTTCTTCCACAGCAAAACCGTGGTTCTGTGCTGTGATGAGCACCTTGTTTGTATCCAAATTTTTCACCGGATGGTTACCACCATGGTGACCCACTGTCATTTTGATCGTCTTAGCACCGCTGGCTAAAGCCAGTAACTGGTGGCCTAAACAAATACCAAACACAGGAATATCAGTGGTCAAGAAAGTTTCGATGGCTTTAATAGCGTAATCACAAGGAGCCGGATCACCAGGACCATTGGATAAGAAAATACCGTCAGGGTTCAGTGCTAATACGTGTTCAGCAGGAGTTTGTGCCGGAACTACAGTTAAACGACAACCGCGGTCAGCCAACATACGTAAAATATTACGTTTCACACCAAAATCGTAGGCAACTACATGAAAGGCTGAATTATCTGGTTTGGCAAAACCCTGACCTAAAGTCCAGCTACCCTCTGTCCACTGATACGGCTCTTTCACTGAAACTTCTTTGGCTAAGTCCATACCGGATAAACCAGGGAAAGCACGTGCCAGTTCTAAGGCTTTACTTTCATCTAAGTTGTCTCCCGCCATTAAGCAGCCGTTTTGTGCGCCTTTTTCACGCAAAATACGGGTCAGCTTACGGGTATCGATATCGGCAATGCCTAAAATATTACGGGAACTAAGATAGTGACTAAGAGAGGCTTGATTACGGAAATTACTGGCTAACAATGGAAGGTCACGGATAATCAGGCCCTTGGCCCAGATTTGATCAGATTCCTCATCTTCATCGTTTGTGCCGGTATTTCCAATATGAGGATATGTCAGAGTGACGATTTGTTCAGCATAGGAAGGATCCGTGAGGATTTCCTGATACCCGGTCATCGAGGTATTGAATACCACCTCTCCAACAGAAATACCTTCAGCGCCAATGGCTGTACCGCGAAATACGGTGCCGTCTTCCAGTACGAGCAGGGCGGACTTAGTCAAAATAACCTCCAAACAGCAGAAAACGGGGGAAAAACATTGTTGTTCACCACCCGTTTTGACCCAGAATTTTTGTATCCAAGTTTGCTTAGGCAAACCTGACTATTCTAGGCGATTTAAGCTATTTGGTCTAACTCTTTTTTGATATTTTATGAAAATGACGCTTTGATCGCATTTTAATAACATATCGCTCAAAAAGTTAAGCTAAGTCGGCCAAACCCAGCACTTGTTGCATAGAATAAAGTCCAGGCTGTTTATTTTGCAACCAAAGCGCTGCACGCCATGCGCCCTGAGCAAAAGTACTGCGGCTGGAGGCTTTATGGGTAATCTCCAGTCGTTCTCCCAAATCAGCAAATAGTGCTGTATGGTCACCAATAATGTCACCGCCCCGCACAGTCGCAAAACCAATGGTCTTTTGATCACGCTCGCCAGTAATACCTTCACGGCCATAAACAGCCACATCGGCCAGGTTACGATCCAAAGCTTTGGCAATCTGATGGCCTATCGCCATAGCTGTGCCTGAAGGTGAATCTTTTTTGAATCTGTGGTGCGCTTCAATAATTTCAATGTCAGCGGTCTGGCCCATCACCTTAGCTGCGGTTTCTACCAGATGCAGTAGTAAATTCACGCCAACACTCATATTAGGCGCCCAGACGATAGGAATATGTTTGGATGCCTGCTGCACTGCGGCATATTGCTGGTCAGTTAAACCAGTTACACCAATCACCAGGGCTTTTTTTGCCTGCACCGCCAGTTCCAGATGCACAAGCATAGCCTCTGGCATGGTGAAATCAATCCAGATATCAGCCAAAGCTAAAGCAGCCAAAGAAGTTTGTGTAAAAGCCAGATCCAGTTTGCCACATCCTGCCAGTTCACCTGCATCCATACCTGTTAACGCAGAACCTGCACGCACAGTAGCAGCAGTGATGGGCAGTTGATGTTCTTTAGCTACGTTGACTAAAGCTCTGCCCATACGACCGTTAGCACCTAAAATACCTACTGTACTCATCTGTTGTTCCTGTGTGGCTATTGTAATACGGCCGCTATTAAACGGCAGTCCGGATGGATATGCAACCCTAATTGCCTCGCTATAGATCAGATTGCAGCAGTAAAAATTGCGCGACTGACGTTATAGTCAATATCACCATGTTCACCCAACTTCGCCATGCCCTGTGCCATTACCTTCGCCATCAGCTCATCCACTGAAGATGCAGGCAAGCCATAAGCAGTTAAACGGGTTGGCACCCCCATTTGTTCAAAGAAGGCACGGGTATGACTAATAGCTTCATCAATCTGGCGCTCCGGGTCCTGCTGCTGTAAACCCCAGACTCTGCTGGCATACTGCAATAACTTGTCACGCTTAGTTGCACGTTGCTGCTGCATTAAAGCTGGCAATACTATGGCAAGTGTTTGAGCATGGTCTAAAGCATACAAGGCCGTTAGCTGATGACCTAAGCCGTGAGTCGCCCAATCTTGTGGCACGCCCACCCCAATCAGGCCATTCAGCGCCATAGTGGCAGCCCACATCACATTGGCTCTGACATCATAATTTTCGGGTTCATTTAAGGCTTTTGGCCCTTCTTCAATCAGCACCTGTAATAAAGATTCAGCAAATCTGTCCTGAACTGCGGCATTCACCGGATAAGTCAGGTATTGCTCCATTACATGGACAAAAGCATCCACTACACCATTAGAAATTTGTTTAGCCGGCAAGCTGTATGTCACTTTCGGATCAAGAATTGCGAATTGCGGATAAACAGATGGGTGCGAAAACGCCAGCTTTTGCTGAGTACTCCGTCGCGTGATAACAGCATTGGCATTACTTTCAGTGCCTGTAGCTGGCAAGGTCAATACACAACCTAAAGGCAATGCTGCTGTGATACGGACTTTTTTCTCTAAAATAGCCCAGCCGTCCTGCTCAAGAAGTGCAGCAGCTGCTATATATTTGCTGCCATCCACTACTGAGCCGCCGCCTACAGCCAGAATAAAATCAATCTTTTCTGCTTTGACCAAAGCGACAGCTTTACTTAAAGTTTCATAACTTGGGTTAGGCTCTATACCGGAAAACTCCAAAACCTGATGGCTTTTTAACGCATCCATCACTTGTTGATAGACACCATTTTGTTTAATAGAACCGCCACCATAGGTCAGCAGCACTTTGCTGCCAGCTGGGATCAACTGACCTAACTGGCTGATTTGACCATCACCAAACACAATGCGGGTTGGGTTCTGGTACGAGAAATTAAACATAAAAGCTCCGGTGCTTAAAACAAAATTCAGCTATTTATATGGGCCTGAACCGCTTTAAGTTCAAGCGCCCTGAGCGCTTTCTTCAGCCATAGGCAAAATACAGGAATTCAGTTAGGCTGGTTTTAAGCGAATGAGACTATAGCTTAGTCAATTTTACTATTTGACAGGACTTCTGGACGTCTCTATATTCCGAAAAATTTTAAAACCTTTTAGGGTTAGAGGAAAAATCATGACGTTATCGCAAAAACAGCAAGCCCGTTTGTCCTTGCTGCCCTTGTTGCTCTTTGTCGCTCTGTTTTTAGGCACAGGTTTGTATCTGCAATCTCAGGGGGTTGATTATGCTTTTTATCAGTTGCCAGGGCCTGTTGCTATTATTCCGGCTTTGGTGTTAGCCATTTGGCTGTATAAAGCGCCGCTGACACAATCTATTGAGGTATTAGTCAGAGGGGCAGGCAACAGCAACATTATTACCATGTGTATCATTTACCTGTTGGCAGGTGCTTTTGCCACTGTGGCTCAGGCAACTGGTGGTGTTGACGCAGTGGTCAACGCAGGTTTGTCTTTGGTTCCGGCGCAATTTTTATTGCCAGGGTTATTTATAATTTCAGCTCTGGTTGCAACTGCTATGGGTACATCTATGGGTACCATTGGTGCCCTGGCTCCGATCGCTGTAGGTTTAAGTACTCAGGCTCAACTGGACCCTGCCCTAGTGGCTGGCGTACTGCTAAGCGGCGCTATTTTTGGCGATAACCTGTCGATCATTTCTGATACCACTATTGCCTCCACCCGAACCCAGGGGGCAGAGATGAAAGATAAATTCAGAGAAAATCTGAAAATTGCTTTGCCTGCTGCTGCAGTAGCCCTGCTTCTGTTTGCGTTTTTAGCGCAAAGCCAGACGGAAGTGGCAGTGAAAGACTTTAGCTGGACTGGTGTTTTGCCTTATGCAGCTATCCTTATACTGGCTGTCGCAGGTATGAACGTATTCGCTGTGCTGTTGCTGGGTATAGTTCTGGCTGCATTGCAAGGTGTGGTATTTGCAGATTATCAACTGGCTAATCTGGGCAAAGACATCTACAAAGGTTTTGGCTCTATGCAGGAGATTTTCCTGCTATCGATGATGGTCGGGGCTTTAGGTGAGTTTGTGAAGCAACAAGGCGGCCTGCAGTATTTATCCAGCCATGTCACAGCTTTGGCTTTAAAACTGAAATTGGCAGGTAATAAAGCTCAGCAGTTAGCTATTGCCGCTTTGGCGTTTACCAGCAACCTCTGTATTGCCAACAATACAGTGGCCATAGTCGTGGTGGGTGAAGTCAGTAAAGATATTGCTCAACAGCATCAAATCACAGCTAAACGCAGTGCCAGCTTATTGGATGTGTTTGCCTGTATAGCACAAGGTTTAGTGCCTTATGGAGCTCAGGCTCTGTTGCTAGGGGCCAGTTTTGGCTTATCGCCATGGGATGTGGTGACACACAGTTATTACTGCCTGTTCCTTGCAGCTTTTGCCACAGCACGTATTCTGGTAGAAAACGATTTTTAACACATCGGAGCGCAGCGACGATGGCCTGGACAGGCATTTTGCAGGACAGCAAAATGTAAAAAATCGACCGGAGCGATTTTTAACATCGGAGCGCAGCGACGATGACCTGGACAGGCATTTTGCAGGACAGCAAAATGTAAAAAAATCAGGCCAGCATTAAGCTGGCCCTGTTATTGTAATTTTAAGCTTTATTACAGTTCGGTAAAGCGCCCTGACTGCGTCGCTGCTGGTAGTAGCCATCGGCCACGGCCATATGTTTGTTCAGTTCTTTAATTCTGTTATCCGGCACCGGGTGACTGGATAACAGCTGTGGCGTTGAGCCACTGCCCTTAGCTGCCATGTTCTGCCATAACTTTACGGATTCAGCAGGAGCAAAACCCGCTTTAGCCATCAGTTCTAACCCCATAATATCGGCTTCTGTTTCATGAGCCCGGCTAAAAGGCAAAACAATACCTACCTGAGCCCCCAGACCAAAAGCAGTTCGCATTTGCTGCTGATAAGGCGAGTTAGCCATAGCCATAGCACCATCAGCCACAGATAAAGCGGTTGAAATAAACTGGTCGCTGGATAAACGCTCGTTGCTGTGCCCTGCTATCACGTGAGCAATTTCATGCCCTATCACCGCCGCCAATTGTGACTGATTGTCTGCAACTAACAACAAGCCGGTATACACACCCATTTTGCCGCCAGGCAAGGCAAAAGCATTGACCTGATCATCTTCAAACACCACTATTTCCCAGGGCGTTTGCTGCCATTTAGCATCTGTATGCTTCAGCAGGCTGCTGGCTACACACTGCACATACTGGTTTACTTTTTTATTTTTGCTGACAGGGATTTCAGCTTTCATGCCTTCAAAGGTCTGAATACCCAGGCTACTTAGCTTTTGGTCATCAAATAACATCAGTTGGCGTCGGCCAGTAGGTGACTGAGTGCAGCTTGAAAGCAGCACACTAGCGATTAACAATGGAAGTACTAACTTAGTACGCATCAAATGATCCTTCTTTTCGTACTTGAAACGGCAGCTTATAGAACTATCAAAACTCCAATAAGTTCAGTTATTGTGCTGCATCTGAAAAAAGAAAACCACCCGCAGGTGGTTTTCTTTAACTCTGGTGTTAGCCAGTTAAATCATCAAAAAACTTCTTCACACCATCAAAGAAGCCTTTAGACTTAGGTCTGTGTTTTGCTTCGCTTTCACCACCCCAACTTTCATCTAACTGACGTAATAAGTCTTTTTGCTTATCACTTAAGTTGACTGGGGTTTCGACCACCACTTTGCAAACTAAATCACCGACACCAGCACCCCGTACTGATTGCACGCCTTTGCCGCGTAAACGGAACATTTTTTCAGTCTGGGTTTCTGCCGGGATCTTCAGCTTCACACGACCATCTAAAGTGGGCACATCTATTTCACCACCTAAAGCGGCAGTGCTGAAACTGATAGGCACATCGCAATACAGATTGTTGCCGTCACGGACAAAGATGGGGTGATCTTTGACATGGACCTGCACATACAAGTCACCGGCCGGCGCGCCAAACTGCCCTGCTTCACCTTCACCCGCTAAACGGATACGATCACCCGTATCTACACCAGCAGGGATTTTCACCGACAGCGTTTTGGTTTTTTCTACGCGGCCATCGCCATGGCACTTAGTACATGGGTCCGGAATGATTTTACCGCGGCCACTACAAGTCGGACAGGTTTGCTGTACAGCAAAAAAGCCCTGGCGCATAGTCACCTGACCCGCACCATGACAGGTTGGACAGGATTTGGCCTGAGTTCCTTTTTTCGCGCCAGAACCATCACAGACATCACAGGACACCCAGGTTGGCACCTTGATTTCAACCGACTTACCACGTACAGCGTCCTCGAGATTTAACTCCAGGTTGTAACGTAAGTCTGAACCACGTTGAGCTCGGGATTGGCCACCACCACGGCGACCGCCACCAAAAATATCCCCAAACACATCACCGAAGATGTCATTAAAGTCGCCACCACCGCCGCCAAAACCACCAGCACCGCGGTTAGGATCTACGCCAGCGTGACCGTAGTTATCATACGCAGCGCGCTTCTGGTCATCCGACAGGATCTCATAGGCTTCTTGCACTTCTTTAAACTTCTCTTCCATAGCTTTGTCACCCTGAGTACGATCCGGGTGATATTTCATGGCGAGCCGTTTATAGGCCTTTTTGATTTCTTTATCGTCAGCGCCTTTTTCGACGCCAAGCACTTCGTAATAATCACGCTTCGACATAACAACTCATCTTAATAGAGGAGCGACCGCACAGGGCGGCCGCTCAAATTTACATGGGGCGCATCTTAAAGAGGCGACCCCACAGACACAATGATTATTTGTTGTCTTTTACTTCTTCGAACTCAGCGTCGACGACGTCATCACCAGCCGCGTTACGGGCCTGAGGTTCAGCGCCATCTTGTTGCGCTTTCGCCTGAGCCACTTCAGACAGTTTCTGAGAAGCCTGAATAAGCGCCTGAGTCTTCACTTCGATCTCTGCTTTATCGTTTGCTTTGATGGCTGTTTCCAGCGCAGCAACAGCAGCCTCAATCTCTTGCTTGTCGTTAGTGGCTAAGTCGTTACCAGCTTCTTCAATTTGCTTGCGGGTTGCATGCACTAAAGCGTCAGCCTGGTTACGGGTTTGCACTAACTCTTCAAACTTTTTGTCTTCTTCAGCATTCAGCTCAGCATCACGGACCATACGTTCTACTTCTTCATCTGTTAAGCCTGAAGAAGCTTTGATGGTGATCTTCTGCTCTTTACCTGTGTCTTTATCTTTGGCAGACACATGCAGAATACCGTCGGCGTCTAAGTCGAAGGTCACTTCGATTTGTGGTTCACCACGACGACCAGGCCTAATACCTTCTAAGTTGAACTGACCCAGTGACTTGTTGGCAGCAGCTTGCTTACGCTCACCTTGCAGCACATGGATAGTTACAGCAGCCTGGTTATCATCTGCAGTAGAGAAAGTCTGTGACTTCTTGGTTGGGATAGTGGTGTTCTTCTCAATCAAGGCTGTCATGACGCTACCCATAGTCTCGATACCTAAAGACAGTGGAGTTACGTCTAATAACAAGACGTCAGTCACGTCACCAGACAATACAGCGCCCTGAATCGCAGCACCTACAGCCACAGCTTCGTCTGGGTTCACGTCTTTACGTGGCTCTTTACCGAAGAAAGCTGTTACCGCTTCCTGAACTTTAGGCATACGAGTCTGACCACCGACCAGAATGATATCGTTGATATCACTTACCGACAGGTCAGCATCTTTTAGTGCCTGTTTCAGCGGCTCTATAGTGCGCTGAATTAAATCGTCTACCAAAGATTCCAGCTTAGCGCGGGTTACTTTGATGTTTAAGTGCTTAGGACCAGTGGCATCTGCAGTGATATACGGCAGGTTCACTTCAGTCTGAGAAGCAGAAGACAATTCGATTTTGGCTTTTTCGCCCGCCTCTTTTAAGCGCTGCATCGCCAGTGGATCGTTACGCAGGTCAATGCCCTGCTCTTTTTTGAATTCGTCTACTAAATAGTTGATCACACGAGAGTCAAAGTCTTCGCCACCTAAGTGAGTGTCACCGTTGGTTGCTAATACTTCAAAGGTCTGCTCGCCATCTACATCGTCGATTTCAATGATAGAGATATCGAAAGTACCACCACCTAAGTCATAAACCGCAACTTTGGTGTCGCCTTTTTTCTTATCCATACCATAAGCCAGAGCAGCTGCTGTTGGCTCGTTGATGATACGTCTTACTTCTAAACCTGCGATACGGCCGGCATCTTTTGTCGCCTGACGCTGTGCATCGTTGAAGTAAGCAGGAACTGTGATAACAGCTTCAGTCACTGGCTCGCCCAAGTAATCTTCAGCCGTTTTCTTCATTTTTTTCAGCACTTCAGCAGAAATCTGTGGTGCAGCTAATTTTTTACCTTTAACTTCAACCCAGGCGTCACCATTATCAGCCTTAACGATCTGGTAAGGCATGATTTTGATGTCACGCTGAACTTCAGCATCTTCAAAACGACGACCAATCAAACGCTTAATTGCGAACAAAGTATTTTTAGGGTTAGTTACAGCCTGACGTTTAGCTGGCTGACCTACTAATACTTCGCCGTCTTCAGCATAAGCGATGATGGAAGGAGTGGTTCTGGTACCTTCAGCGTTTTCAAGAACGCGTGGCTGGTCGCCATCTAAAATTGCCACACAGCTGTTTGTTGTACCTAAGTCAATACCAATAATTCTACCCATAACTACTCTCCGCTTATTAATCTTTACAATTAAAATTGTGTTGACTGGTTAATGGGGTTTACCCCTATTCGATTCAAGGTTATTTTTTTAAAAAAATTTACCGTTTGTGCGATAAATAAGCAAAAAGGCGGGTTCAGCCTCCTGTTAGCGCTGAAACTAAGGCGATAGAACAGAAAAGCATTTAACCCAAAAAGCAATTGCGGCGTATAATCCTTCATAATTACCGAACACAGAGCCTGAACAGAGAGAACCATTATGCCTTTATTAGACAGCTTTACCGTTGACCACACTATTATGAAAGCTCCTGCTGTACGTGTGGCTAAAAAAATGAATACACCCAAAGGTGATGCGATCACTGTATTTGACTTACGTTTTTGCGTGCCTAACGAAGAAATCCTGTCAGAAAAAGGCATTCATACACTAGAGCATTTATTTGCTGGCTTTATGCGTGATCATTTAAATGGCGATGGCGTAGAAATCATCGACATTTCCCCTATGGGTTGCCGTACAGGTTTTTATATGAGCCTGATTGGTACGCCGGATGAACAACGTGTTGCTACCGCATGGCAAGCGGCTATGGCCGACGTGTTAACAGTACAAAACCAATCTGAAATTCCTGAGCTGAACATTTATCAATGTGGTACTGCTCAGATGCATTCTCTGGAAGAAGCCAAAGAAATTGCACAAAACATCATCAGCCGTGGTGTAGGTGTGAATTTAAACGACGAGTTAAAACTTTCTGCTGAGTTTTTAAAGCAATAATTACGGCTTTATAAACTAAAAGCAGCGAACTGGCTCATCGCTTTTCACCAGTTCGCTGCGTACTGCACTAGGTTTTCTCCACGCTTTCCGTGCTCAGGCTTGCTTATTGGCAGGCAGCACCTTTAGTCCAGACACCTGCCTCGCCCGGTGTATCACCCTGAGTCCACCATTTAGCTGTGTATTCAAAGCCCTGATAACTGACCTTGTCATTACCCCGGTAGACTGTGGTCGCAGACCATGCTGCAGGTACACAACCTGAACTACTACCAGGCTCAAAAGTTACTACCAGGCTTTGATTCGCTGCTACATCCAGCAAGTTAAAGCTGCTGCTGACTGGCTGCGCTACACCATTAACAAGGATGCTCTGGATTTGATAACCAGTGGATGGGGTGATGGTAAACAGCTGATCAGCGTTCTCCTGTACCTGCACAGCGCCGGATGGACTGATAGTACCGCCAGCGCCACTGACCGATGCTGTAACAGTGAAAAACACTGCATTAGATGGATCGTCAATAGTGATATCAGCAAAACTGCCGCCTTTAACGCCAAAGAAGTTAGCAGCTGTGAGGTCTGCAATCTGAGTATTTAATAGTCGCAGAGTTTTGGTATCACCAGCCGCTGCGCCTGTCAGGCTCAGCACCGCCGTCGTGCCATCCTGTGTCAGTTTAAAATCAGCAAAGGTATAAGGGAAAGCACTGAAGTTCAGCACCGTATCTGCTGCGACAAAATAGTCGACTGTTTTCGCCTGACCCCAGCCCCAGCTTGGATAATTCAGTACCACAGTGTATTGCAAACGACTGTAACTGCCGGTGACGTCAACAAACATATCCGGGTTCACCTGACTGCGGTTTAAACCTGTCAGTTGGATCCAGGAGTAAATACCACCATCAGCAGCCTGAGTACCAATAAACAGATTGCCATTCTCCTGGAAGGCTTTCAGATGCTTAAAGTCGATACCTGCAGTACCACGGATTTGGTCCGCCAGTGGATTAAAGTTGCTGACAGTACTGGTGCCGCTCCAGGCTATAGGATAAATATTGCCTGAAGCTATGACAGAACTGGTATTGGCTAAAACAGCGCTGGCGCTGATGTTTTCCAGCACCAGACTCTGACTGGCAAAGGTCAGTACCGCACCATTCGGGCCATCACTGACGACCAGGTTGGCAAGCGGCGCGCCACCAGTCCAGCCCCGCAATAAAATACGATCTGAACCCACCACAAAATCTTTGACTGTAGTCACAGCACCAACTGATTGATTGAGCTGCAGCAGATTTTGACCACCGCCCAGATAAACAGTGTCATTGCCCTGACCAGCACTTAAGGTCTCATTGTAAGGACTACCGCTGTTCACATCATTGGCCGGCGTGTCAAAAATGGTATCAAAACCACCAAACTTACGAATATAAGTGGTTATACAGGTTCCCAGTTCATCACAGGTAATATTGTTATTAATTAACAGATCAGCAGTACCCCAGGCACCACGTAAATGAGCTGCGGCCAATAAACCAGACATAGTGGCCTGCACAGTGACAGGATTCCCCAGATCATCTGTACCAGGCCATGATTTGGCCAGCGCCTGAGCCCAGGTCATATTGGCTTTAGCCAGCAATTCAGACATCACCGCATAGTTGAAGCGCATCACGTCGCGGATCACCACTTCCTGCTTATCCGGGACACGTAAATCATTGAAACTGTTCACATCATTTTTGCCAACAAAATCACCTAACCATAAGTTAGTGTCTGTCGCCATAATGTAGTTACCACCCGACCCCGGGATTTCAGAGCGGGCTTGTTTGACACCATTAGCCCAGGTGCTGTCCGGCATAAAAATATAGTAGCTATCGAGTAAGTCAGCGCCGTCCTGCACCTGACGCGGGCTGTAATAGCCGGCAGAAATAAGTACAGCCTCGCCCAGTTGATAACCAATAAAACCCCAGGCATTCAGTGAGTTGTACTGCATCTGTCTGAACATCGCTGCCTGATCCGTGGCGGTTTCGTTGTACAGGCTGATCACACCCAGTTTGGTAAAAAACTCGCGGATAGTAGTAGGTTCAGACACCATAGAACCAGTAACAGGGTTGCGGACTATTTCACCTGGCGCTGTGACCTGAGCATAGTTGTATACCGGATTATCCAGATTCTGTTGATAAAAGCTCGCCTTTGCCGGGTCGATGCCTGATTCAAAAGAGCGCATTTGATCGAGGAAGTTCTGAAAACTACCGCTGGCAAAAACCTGAGTACTGAGCAGTACTGGCTGCAAGCAGACTCAGATGCAAACCAAAGCGCTGTATTTGTTTTTGTTTCATCTTTGTGTCCTGTGTTATTCAAGGTACCAATCAAGATCCAACGACAACATCGAAACCACAAACTACCTGCTGTATTGCCGGATGGACAAGGGATTGGCTCATCCGTTGAGCCACCCCGTAACAAGGCTACGGGGTTCGCTGCTGTACTGACTATGTCGTCAGTAAAACCCCGTTAGAAGTCGTAACCAAAGCGCACACCGTACATACGGGGTGGGTTATAAGTTGAGCGGATAAAGCCATCCCTGAATTGGAAGTAGTTGGCATTACGCACATACTCATCCGTCAGGTTGCTACCGTAAGCTTCCACATACCAGTCGCCACTGGCTGGCATCAGTTTGACAGTGGCATCTACTTTCCAATACGCCTGCTGAGCATCAGATAAATGTGCACCGTCGTAGTTATTCAACGAGGTGTACATTTTGCTTTGCCAGTGCGCTGACAACTGTGGCTCAAGCGCAAAACCGGATTGCAACTCAAAGGTGTGGCGCACTGATAAAGTGCTGGAATAGTCCGGTGCATAAGGCAGACTGTTACCGCTGATATCCACTACACCAGCGCAGGGTGTCTGGCCGTATTCCAGACGTTCAGCACAATAGTAGGCATCTTCAAAAGGAATTTCTTTGACCCGGGCATTCAGCCAGGCCACATAACCGCTGATCCGGCCGTTGGTCCATGGAATATAATCCAGTTCCAGTTCCAGGCCTTTCAGCTCTGCCTTACCTATGTTGGTGGTGACGTTATGGAACTTCTCACTACCATCAGGTCGGGTACCCACTTTTTGGTTGTTGGTCACCTGCATATCGCTGTAGTCGCTGTAAAACAGCGCCGCAGACAGGTTCATTTTTCCATCCAGTAAAGCGCCTTTGTAACCAAACTCAAAGTTGGTAACTTCTTCAGGACCGTAAGGCAAGTTTGAGTATTTACCACAGTCACAGATATCAAAATCTTCAAAAAATCCACCAGCTTTGTAGCCCGTTGCAACAAAGGCGTACAACAAATCATCTGAAGCCAGGCGGTAATCAGCTCCTAGTTTCCAGGTGCCTTTATTCCACTCTTCTGTATGGTAAGTGCGTCGGCCAGCGGTTAACACTTCACCCAATGGTGCATAAGTACCCATATTTTTGGTTAAATCTGAGCCCTGAATACTACCCTGAGTGGTTGGGTCATAGTCACCGTTGTAATAAAGGTCGCTGAACACCAGCTCGTAACCAACGCCGCCATTATCAATTTTTTTGTCTTTGGTCTGACGGAGACCAAAAGTCAGGTTCAAGTCTTCTGTCAGGTTGTAATCGGCCTGCGCAAATACGGCATCCGAGTTAGCCCGGCGATCATCCTGTGGATAGGAAAAAGCAGCTGGGTGAAAGCCTAAATCCGGGTGACGTAGCCCATGCACCAGCTCCACATCAAAACGAATTTTGTTTTTCTCACGCATCGAGAACACGCCAGTCACCAGCTTCCAGTCGGCTGAGCTGTAAGTAGCCTGCAATTCATGAATGGTGGAATCAAATTCAGCGTTAGTGCGGGCATAACGGTCAAACAACACAGGGTGAGTGAAGTTAAAACCTGAACGCGATTCATCAGCAGCAAAACCAGCGTCTTCATCAAACAGCTGATACCTTTCTTGTTGCGCCAGACTAAAACGATAATCCACAGCCCAGTCATCATTCAGCGCCCAGTTTAGGTGCGAACGTATCGAGTCTATGGTCATATCCATCACACCTGGTACGTTGATGTTGGCGTAAAATTGCTGTTCGGTACATTCGTCGACTGTGCCTTTAGCTTGTTCACAGTCTTTAAAAAACAATTCACCTGCACTTTGATCTGCAAAATGCTCGAGTGTCAGATCCCAGGTGATAGTATCGGTTGGGATCCAGCGGGCTAAACCACGCATCGCCCATTTATCTGAGTTGGTGTAGTAGTCTTTTTCAGAGACAGGGCGGTTTTCACGCTGGTCGGTATCCGGCTTGCCGTCCGCCAGCAATGGAGTGCCTAAAAATGGGTCGTTCAGATCAGGACGATTAATGTCCCGTACATCCATATCCTGTTTAATATAGCCATCACGACGATCAGCCATCAGCGCAAAACGTAAGGCAAATCGGTCATTCACAGCCAGATTCGACATGGCTCTGAACTGTTTATGATCGTATTTGCCATAACCCATTACCACACTGCTGTAGCTGTCTGTGGTATCAGGTTTGTTGGGGATCACATTGATAGAACCACCAGTCGAGTTACGGCCAAACAAAGTGCCTTGCGGACCACGCAGAACTTCCACCTGTGAGACGTCATACATCAGCGCTAAAGCACCTTGTGGCCGTGGTGAATAAATACCATCGATATGAATACCTACTGCAGGATCGCCCGTTTCAGTATTGTTACCAGAGCGCACGCCACGGATAGAAGCCTGAATACCGGAGTCTGTACCCGACACCACAAACTGAGTATTTGGAATAGCGGTCGTCAGTTCACGTAGTTCTTTTACACCACCCCGGGTTAATTGCTCCTGCGTAAAGGCTGTGACAGCCACCGGAGTTTCCATTAAATAGGTTTTGCGTTTAGTGGCAGTGACTGAAATACGTTCCAGTTGATCCGTATCCTGCGTTGCCACTTGCTGCTCTGTGCTCTGTTGTTCAGTGCTTGCTTTTTCCTGCTGCTGGTCGGCCCAAAGTGTGGTGCTGCTCAGCGCAGCACAAATACACAGGCCTAAATAAGTTTTGCTTTGCCGCATGATGGCATTCCCTCTGCTGTTGCTTGTTGTTATCTGCGTTTACTGCTGCAGCTTGTTGTTATAAATATCGTTTTACGAACATCACTTTTGCATGGCGGTACTGCTTTATTCCTGCCACAACTCAGCGCTTAAAAATTAGTCTATTTGTTTTACTAAATATTTGTCAATCATTTTGACTAAACAAAATAAACTATTTTTCACCTGCATAAAATGCAATCTAACCTAATGAATATTATAAATTATTATTTGAAACCAGTAGTTCAGCTGCGAGTAAAGCGCTAACCTTTCGACTGGAATAACTACAGATATAGGTGCTTAAGTGAGGGTACTGTGTCAGTTCATAATCAGAACGTAAAGCCAGCACTATCACCTGTTCCCCCCACAACTCACAGGCACGCTGTACTCTGTGTTGCTGCTCAGCCAAGTCCATTTGTTCCCCTGGCAAAGGATAATCTTCCGTGACCAAAACTAAAGCCCCATGTTCTGGCAACACAGTACCTTGCTGCAGCATCTGTTCAAGCTGATTAAAACTGTACTGCAGATGCACAGCTCCGGCTTGCTGTAAGCCTTCGCTAAAGTACTGACTGGCCGGAATTGGATCGTTGGGTCCTATCCCCCTGCTGTTACAAATTCGGTCGTAACACTGCGGGTTGGTGACAAAAGCCAGCTGAAACCTTTTATTGCCTAAAGGCCATAGCCCAGCCGAATTGCGCAGTACTTTAAAGGCTTTGCGGGCAGACTCTTTTGCAGTTTGTGCAGCTTGTGTCGTTGACAGAGGTGTCGGGGATACAGCGGTGGATTGCCACTGATAACGCAAACAAAGTACACGACGTAGCGCTTCATCAATGCGTGATTCCGTCACCTCACCTGATGCCACAGCATTAATAACGCCTTGTATCGTCTGCTGCTGCAAGTCTTTATAAGGGGTGTTGGCATTCTCATAATGTTCTTCACTGAGCATAATCAAATCTGCACCAGCCTTAAGCGCCAGCACTGCGGCTTCGGCAGGACCATAATGTCGCCGCATCGCGCCCATATTCATACTGTCGGTCAGGATCACCCCATCAAAACCTAATTGTTTCCTGAGCAGGCCTGTCAGCAAAGTCGAAGATAAGGTCGCCGGATACACAGCATCCAGTTTGGGGTAAAAAATATGGCTGGTCATAATCAGCGGCACACCTGCTTCAATGGCGGCAACAAAAGGTTGTAAATCTGTCTGTAATAACTCAGCCAGGCCTCTGTCGACTGAAGGCAAACCACTATGACTGTCAGTTGCTGTATCACCATGGCCGGGAAAGTGCTTCACACTGCACAACATGCCTGTATCCAGTACTGAGCGCACAGCAGCCTGAACATGACGGCTTACCAGCTCCGGCTCTTCACCGAAGGACCGCTGGCCAATAATTGGATTATCCGGATTGGTGTTCACATCAGCACAGGGCGCGAGCAGAGTGTTATAACCCAGTTGCTGCATTTGACTGGCCAGCACCTGATACATCCGGGCAGTCAATGCTGGTTCATCTGCTTTGCCCAACGCCAGATTTCCAGGCCCAAGATCAGTTTCTTTGGTTAAAATGCCCCAGGCCCCTTCCTGATCCACTCCCAAAATCAGCGGCGCATCACAATGCCGTAATGCGGCTTCATGCTGTAATTGCTGATTTAAACGTAAAGCTTCAACACTGTTTCGGCTATTGTCGTCCGTCAGGTAAAAACCGCCTATATGCCAGTCTTTAATCAGCTTTTTTGCATACTCCAGATCCGGCCCGGCAAAAGCCAGCATAAACAGCTGCCCGACTTTTTCAGCCAGAGGCATGGTGCTGATCAGCTGACTGACCCGCTGTTTCATATCCATAACGATCTCCACTCCATCTTTGTCTCCAGTCTGGTTCAGGCTGCCACTTTGGCACCGGTAATAAGAGCCACCAGATCTTCTTTGCTGACATCCGATACGGCGACATCGGCCACTGAACGGCCCTGATACAACACCACGGCTCTGTCACAGGTTTCCAGCACATGCTGCATATTGTGACTGATCAACAACACGGCTACGCCCTGAGAACTGATCAACTTAATCAGCTCGTTGACCTGAGCACTTTGCTCAACCCCTAAGGCCGCGGTAGGTTCATCCATAATCACCAGATCAGCGCCCCAATTCACGGCGCGGGCAATAGCCACAGCCTGACGCTGACCACCGGATAAGGTGCTGACTTTGGCAGAAAAATCCGGTAAACGGCTATTCAGCCGGTTTAACGACTTACGTGCTCTTTTCCGCATTCCCTGCTGATCCAACCAGCCAAACCAGCGCAAAATTGGATTTTTGCTGAGCATTTCTCTGTTCAGAAATAAATTAGAGGCAATATCAAAATCCGGGATCATGGCTAAATCCTGGAATACAGTTTCAATACCATGATCACGGGCATCCTGGGGCGTGCGAATAGTCACCTGCTGTTCGTTCACATGAATTTCCCCCTGATCCGGCGCATGCAAACCGGCGATGCAACGCACCAGTGTCGATTTCCCTGCGCCGTTATCCCCCAGCAAAGCCACTACTTCGCCTTTATGAATACTGAAGCTAACGCCCTGCAGCGCTTTTACTGCACCAAACTCCTTGGTAATGCCTTTCAGTTCCAGTGCCTTTTGCGCTAAGCCTGTTCTAACCATTTTTTGACTCCTTCACACCAATAGCCACAGCCAAAATCAGGATCACACCACGGGCAACCATTTGTTCGTTGGTGGAAAAACCACTTAAAATCAGGCCGTTATTAATCATACCCATCAGCCAGGAGCCTAAAACTGCGCCGACAATACAAGCCCGGCCGCCAAACAGACTGGTGCCGCCAATAGCCACAGCTGCTATCACTGTTAATAAATCGGCTTCGCCTAAGGTGTAGCGGGCACCTTGCAAACGTCCTGCATATAAAAGCCCAGCCAAAGCAGCACCACAGGCGGAGATCATCAAGGCATAAACACGGGTGCGCTGTAACTGTATACCCATAGCCCGGGCGGCATTCGGACTGCCCCCTACCGCCAGCAAATGCCGGCCAAACCGCAACTTGTTTAACACCAGATAACCCAAAGCAGCGATGCCCAGAGTCCAGAGCAATAACACCGGAATACCCAATAAGTCGCCGCCGCCAAAAATGAAGTTAAAATCCTGATTAATAATGGGCACAGACTCTAAATTCGTTAGTTGACGGGCAAACCCCGCCAGCACACTCATAGAGCCTAAAGTGATCAGCAAAGACGACACCTGCAGCTTTTCTGTCAGCAAGCCATTCGCCAGCCCAACCAGCAAACCCACTGCCAAAGCACCACAAACCGCAACTGAAATACCAAAGCTCTGCAGTAACAATGCCGACACTAAAGCGCTGACAGCAACCACAGCTCCAATGGATAAATCAATATGCCCCACAGCCAAAGCAAAACTAAGCGCCACAGCCATCACGGTAATAGGGGTGGTCTGGCGGATAATATTCATAAAATTATCAAAAGATAAAAACGCAGTGTCGTGCAACAGCACTGCAAACAACACCAACACCAGTAGGAAGATGTAATAAATATAAGCTTCCTTACGTAATAGCAGCTGTCGTAGCGGTACTCTCATCAGCAATAGTCCAGACATATAATTTTTTCCGTTAAGGTTTCAGTACTTGTTGTAATAAAGCGGGAACTTCACTTCGAAAGGATTGCTGCCAGGCTGGCGCTATATTGTCGGCAGTCACCGTCATAAAAGGCACTAGCGTATAAGGTGCAGCCTGTTGTCCTAATTTACTTAAAGCGGCAAGGCGCGCCATAGTGCTGCCAATGACAAAAGGCTGATCGGAGATGGTCGCCAGCATATTGCCTTTCATCGCCATATCCAGCAGATTGTTGACACCTAAATCGTGAGTGATCACTTTAATATCTTTACGGCCCGCTAAACGTAAGGCTTCAATCACCCCTTCAGCTGCCGCATCCCACGACACGTAAATTGCATCTAAATCAGGGTGTTGCAGTATTAAAGCCGCAGCAACCTGGCTGGTTTCCTGCTCGCGGACAAACCCCTTTTCGGCCACCAGCTGTAACTGAGGGTAGTGAGCTAACTGCTGACGAAAAGCTTTATCTCTGCTGTTGGTAATAAAGTAATCCGCATCATGAAAAATCATACCGATACGGGCAGGATGATTAAAATGCGCCGACAACTCGACAGCTGCCTGCTTCCCCATACCAAACATGTCGTCTGTCACTATGCCGACATAATCTTTGTGCAATACAAAACCCGGAATAGGATTACTTAACAACACCAATTTGGCGCCCTGCTGAACTACTTTGCTATAGCTGGCTTTAGCGCTCGTTGGGTCAACCACCAGAGACAAAATCAAATCAGGATTAAGTACTGTGACGTTTTCCAGATCTGCGACCTGACGAGCCGGATCAAACTGCGCGTCAGTCACCGCCAGCACTTTGATACCTAACTCAGTAAACTCTTGATTTGCACCTGCAGTCACAGCCTGGATCCAGGGGCTGGAACCATGCCAGACCATAGCCGCAGTCAGTTTCATCTGACGGATCTGCAGTTGCTGTTCTGGGTTTATCAAGACAGAATCAGCCATTCTGCTATCCTTCAGCTCAACGGCCTGAAGTGCATAACTGCTGACAACAACAGATAAAACCATCAGGCCTTTTATAGTGAACATATCAGTGAAAAAACCGCGCATCTAACCCCTGCTCCATGCTATTTACTTTCTATACTGTTGTTTATATTACGAGCAGCACTAATATGTCAATCATTTTTACTTAATAGCAAAAAAGCTTTCTGCCATTGCATTTAGCAGTTCATCAGTAAAGTATGTACAATAAAGACATCACAAAATTCAGGTGGTTAGTCGTTAGTGAAAGGTTCGAATTCAAAACAAAATAAATCAGTGAATTTACGACTGGTGTTATCACAGATTGTCACTCAGGGACCCGTTTCCAGGGCTGATATCGCCAGAGCGACCTACCTGACAAAACAAACCATCACGAATCTGGTCGACGAGTTGTTACAACAACAATTAGTTGTAGAAACCGGTGTGAAAAAAGAGGGGGTAGGTAAACCATCCACTCAGTTACTTCTGAACGATGATGCGGCTTACAGCCTGGCTGTGCGGGTAAAATCCGCTCAAGTAGAACTGGCTTTATGTCATCTGACCGGTGCTCTGGTTACACAATGCTCTGCTCCTTTTCAGACTGGTCAATTATTGCATGTGATTGAACAGCAGCTGCAGCAACTGTTAGCAGCAAATCAGCTGACCGCCCTGCAATTATTAGGCGCGGGACTCACCATTGAAGTCTCGCCGGATCAAAGCATCACAGAGCGACAGCAACACATGCTGTTATTACAACAGCAGTTGGTGGCCCAACTTAAAATGCCTGTTGCGACAGAACAAACCGCAGCAGCTTGCGCCGCCTATCATTTACTGCATGGTGAAGCACGGCAATTGCAAAGCTTTTGTTATATCCATTTAGGTCAGCAAGTTGACGCTGCTGTAGTTTACGAGCGCAGAATTTTATTGGGTCACAATGGCTTGACCGGTGCTTTAGGCGAGATTTTTGTCACGCCTGAACAAGACAAATACAGCGGCGAATTTGGCCGGTTAAATGATTTTGTATCTATCAGTTCTTTGCAGCAATTTGCACAGAAAAAACTGCAAACACAGCTAAATACTGAAGACAATCAATGGTCTGAGGCTGAATTGTTAGCCGACAAACTGGAGTTGTGGTTTGAACAAAGTGCTGAACCTATGCGTATTGCCATTCATACACTTGAAAGCATTTTTAATTGCCAGACCATCATTTTAGGCGGTGAAGTCAGCGCCTGGTTTCTGGATAAATTGATCAGCAGATTACGCCCTTTAATACCTTCAGTTGCCCAGCATGGCAGCAGAACAGTGCCACGTTTAATCAAAACCCCTGAAGTAGAAAAAGTAGCCTTACAAGGTCTGGCAACTTTACCTCTTCATGCAGCGATACGGCTGGATGCTCAGCATGCTTTGATGCTGCCGCCCGTCAGTCAACTCTCTGCGTTGCAGCAACTGGTGTTCAGTGAAGTAACACCAGCAGGCACTGAATAATAGTTCAGCCACCTGCTGGTATTTGGCCATTAACTATGAATTCTGAATTGGGAAACCACGGAGCTCAAAGTTGTAGCTGCTTGGTCCAATTGCTGTGCTTCAGAAGTTAACTCAGCGGCATGGGCTGCAGTGGTATCAACCAGTTGGGTAATACGGTGCAAATTCTGATTAATCTCTTCAGCCACTACACCTTGTTGCTGAGTGGCTACCGCGATATGTGAGCTTTGTTGTTGAACCACTTCAATCGCCTGTCCTATAGCAACTAAAGCACCTTGCATAGCTTTTGCCCGTTCTGAACTTAACTGGGTCTGTTCACGGCCTTGCTGCATTTTTAACTCGGCCTCTTTGGCAATGGCTTGCAGTTTTTCCACCATAAAACGGATATGCCCTGTGCTTTCGCTGGTGCGTCCGGCTAAAGAACGAACCTCATCCGCTACTACCGCAAAACCACGACCCTGTTCACCAGCACGTGCAGCTTCGATAGCGGCATTTAATGCCAATAAGTTGGTCTGTTCAGCTATGGCTTTGATCACATCCACCACAGCACCGATATTTTCGGATTCTTTTGCTAAGCCAACCACAACGTCCACAGCATCTGTCATAGTGCCCGCCAAAGCGGACATATCCTGTAATGCTGCCTGCGATAACGCAGAACCTTCAGCACCACGCTTTTGCGCGGCAGAAGCAGCAGCACTGGTTTCCTGAGCGTTGCGGCTAATTTCATGCACAGTGGCTGACATTTCAGTCACTGCGGCAGAAACTGCGTCAATTTGCAGCTTGTTACTCTGAATTTCAGTGTCAGTCTGACCAGCCACTTTATTTAACTTTTGGCTGGATTGATGCACCAATGCGGACTGCTCTGAGGTACGTTGCAAGGAGTTTCTTAACTTACTGATAAAGGTATTAAAATGCTGAGCCAGAACCCCGACTTCATCCGAACTTTGAATGGCCAGAGTGCGGGTTAAATCACCTTCACCGCTGGCGATATCTTTCATCGCTTCGGTTAAATCTGATAGAGGGCGAATAATACGTTGTGTGGTCAGTACGACAACCAACGTAATAACCGCCAGCATGAGCAAGGTTGCAAATAATGCCCAGCCAGTGGCTTTTTGCACGGGAGCTTCAATCAATTCAGCGGGGATCAGCAATCCCACCAGCCAGTTCATTTTCGGAAATTCAAGGCTGACAGGCTGGTAGGACACATAATAACTTTTGCCTGACAAACTGACTTTGGTAAAACCAGATTTTTGCTCTTTGGCAGCTTGTACCAATGTGCTGAAACCTGCTGTATCGGCGATAGTTTTATCTAACATCTCCAGCGGATCATTGGCTTTAATTTCAAGACCTGCAGCTTTAGAGAAATGCACCACCTGGCCCACGCTATCAAGCAAAAATGGCAAGCCTTCGCCCTGATAACGGATACGTTCTACATGCTCACCAAGCTTATCCAAATGCAGATCCAGACCACCTACACCTAATAGAGTCCCGCCAGGTAAATACACTGGCCCTTCCACTACAGCAGACACAATACCAGTGGTGAAATCAGCAGAAGGCGAGCCGACAAAAAACTTATTATGCTCAAGACTTAATTTGTACCAGGGACGCTGGGTTGCAAAATAGCCTTTGCTGATATCCCCGGCATCCGGACCTTCTTTGTCCACACCTGTTCTGGAGCTTTCCCTGAAGTATTCAGCACTGCGGTCCAGTGCAAAAAAAGCCGACAGTATATTGGGATCCCGTTCACTGATCTTAATAAAGCTGTTATTGATGTCCTGATAACCAGGCACTGAGTCCAGCTCTGCATTGCGTCCAGGATAAGCCTGAAACCAGGCCTGAAACTGCGGAGCCTCCAGAAAAGTACGGGCAACCTGGGCGTATTCAGCAAAAAATTTGCCTATATTCACCGACTCAGTAGTCACTAATGAGTCCACTTCAGCCTGAACTTGCTGGCGTGTTAACTGGCTTAAATGATTCACCGTAAAAAGTGCAGAGAGAACCAACAGCACAGCGACTGAACCACCTACCGCTATTAATAGTTTTTGTTTGATGGATAGATTTTTAATGTAAGACATAACAGCCCCCAAATGGATACAGCATTATAAAAACATAAAGCAGCTGGTTTTACCACTGAATTTATTTTGGTGAATAGGTGAAATTAATCAATGATTTAGATGTATCAGATTGGTGCATAGTGATGAATTATTTTGGTGCGGTTGGGTGATTTTGGGGAGGGGATCTCTTTTGAATGTAGGGTGCAATCGCCGCAGGCATTGCGCCGTTGGTGCAATCGCTGGTTAGTTTAAAAGCGGATTGGTTCTGAATTCGTGTGCGGTGAACTACTTGTGAGGTGGCTGCAGGTCGTCTTGTCCGCCTGGCGGTGAACTACAGTGCTCACCCCATCCGTGGGGTTCGCCGCTTCGCGGCCCGCTGTGCGGTCCAAATTGGCTCCCGGCCAATTTGTCGCATGGGTGAAGTCGGGGTTTCAAGACGCAAACAGTTTTGCGTCTTGCCGACTGAACGCGACGAGCTCTGCGAGGATGCCGGATAATGCCGTGCTCGAATGGTCCACCACCGATTTCAACGTAAATAAAAAAGCCCCTCGCTTGCGCGAAGGGCTTTTCCATTTATTGGGAGCCTGGCGGTGAACTACTCTCGCATGGCATCTGCCACACTACCATCGTCGCGGCTGCGTTTCACTTCTGAGTTCGGAAT
>JAHKAA010000096.1 GCA_018825965.1 Gammaproteobacteria bacterium | reverse complement strand
GATTATAAACCGCTATATCACCATTATCGGGCCGGTGCTTAAAGCTAATAAATTGGCACATCGTCTTATCCTTTTGAGTTAGTATTGCGGGCGTTGATGGTCATGACAAAGCCTTTCGTGCTTCTAGGGCTTCGCGTACCAGCATATTGACGACTTCAGCAAAACTCGGTTCAAGGTAGTGGTCAGTTTTGATCTTCTGCATAACCGCTTCCACTTCAGGAACCAAGTCTGGAGTAATCTGCACGCCTTTTGGTTTTCCATTCGTTTCCATATTAATCGCACCTTCCGTCTTGGCCCAAGAGTTTCCTTTGTATTCTTCTCACAGCCTTGGCCTCTATCTGCCTTACTCGCTCTCGCGTCACGTTGTAGATTCTAGCCACATCCCCCAAAGAATACAAAGTGCCATCCTCTATACCATACCGCAGTTTCATAATTTCCCGTTCCCGAAAATAACCCAATTTATTAATGGCTGCCCTAATCCGCAGTATTTGTTCTGTTTTTATTATCGACACATCAGGGCTAGGATGGTATTCTTTTTGTGTCATATTAAGTATCATGTCGGCTAACTTCTGTTTTGTAAAGAGAAAAAATATAATTTATTTTCACATTGCCACTGATTGTTATGATTGCAAATACCGTGCCAGGACAGCAAAATCTTTCCAATAATCCCTAAGCCCCGCTGGAATATCAAGTTGCACTATCGGAGCGAGCCGCGAGCCATTTGGAGCGTGTTGATTTACTTCACACCCAAAAGGGCCAAATGCGAGATAAGGTGTTATTGTTTATAGACTTGCGGGGCATGTTGACAAAAATCAACATGGATGGAAATCAACGCCGTCCGATAAGCCATGTTAACCGACAACAATATTTAACATGGGATAGTAATGTGTATAATAAAACTATATAGAACGCTGGCAGTAGTCAAGGATTTCTTGACAACCAAGGCGTTTCAGATTGTAACGGTTTCAATGTAGCCCATTTCGCGTAGATTGTCCAGTACGCAAGGTAGAAGAAATAGGGTACAATTTCTAACAGGCTACGCGGAATGTAGCCTATGCTACGCGAAATGTAGCATCACCAAATGGTTTGGCCCAACTTACGACTGCCCCTAGAATGGTCAACTTGTAAGGATTCCTTACCAGTTCAACTATTCGGGATTATCGAATAGTTGCCGATAACGCGCAATCGCACACGCAATCTCTAATCGCAGATTGAGCGCAATAAGCGCACGATCGTACCCATAATGAGTACAATCGTACCCATAATGAGTACAACGTAAGGCATGTTAACCAACACAAGGGGGTAATATAGGATTTGTATGGTAAATAAGGAAGATTTTATCCATAAAAAAGGGTCAGATGTGATACTTTTATAGACCTGCGGGGCATGTTGACAAAATACGATATGTTGTGGTATGGATTGGCCTATACTAGATATTGTAGAGTGATAGTGTGGTTAGCGGTTTTCTGGTCTGGCGAACATTGATCCGCCACTACCCTTCTTCTTTTTCTTTCGTTTCTTCTTTTCCCCTTCTGTTGCAAGGTAAATAAACAAGCTCATCCAATCCTTCTTGCCAGAGAGAATGTCGGCCAATTCTCTAGTAATAACCACAAAGCCTTTGAGTTCCCGCCATGCCTCTTTTAGTCGCCTCTCGTCTCCAAGGGTAATTCCTGCAAGCAGATTGCCTATAATGCGTGGAATCGTCAATCCAGCCAGTTTGCCAGAGACGATATCAACCAAGCTGCCAATCGAGGACCAACCTGTATAATATAGTGCTTTGAAGTCTGTTGTCTTGTGGATCAACATGGCCAGCGAAACCAAAGATAGGTATATCCATAGAGACTTGCGCCGTTTCAGCCAGTTAACCTTGGGCGGCTTTTGGCCGGTTTCTTTGTAGTAATCGGCATAGACTTCGGAAGGCTTGGCCTGAATCCAATCATTCATAAGCTCTGCCCAGTTCTCCGGCCAAGTGGTCAGCATTCCTAAAACTCGGCCAGGGGCAGATTGCATGAGTTGTGCGCCAGCGAGCTTGGTGTAAAGGTACTGGGTTTTAGCAGCAACTTCATCACCGCGCCTATAGGCCCAATCATCCGGCAATCCGTTGGCCTTGGCCTCAAAATAGCCAGCCAAAAATGCGTCAGATACATTCTTCCTATCGGCGGCCCTAAATAGAGCCATACTTATCTTGCGCCGCTTGCTTTCAAGGCTCTTGATGAATGTTTCGTCAATGCCTGGCAGATAGCCTAGTTTGCGGCTTCTCAGAACGTCTGAGTGGGCGAGCAGTTCGGCACGTAGGTCGCCTGTGGTACTCATTGCTTGTGCGAATGCATTCGGCCCAACTTCGGCCAGAGTCAACCCATGCTGGCTAAGGTTCTTGATTGCTGACGCAGGACGCAAGCCCAGCCAAGCCTCATAGGACATACCTGCTATGTTGTACGCTATCATCCCGGCTGCATTGCCGTTGCCAAGATACTGTGCCAGTCTTTCGCCG
>JAHKAA010000098.1 GCA_018825965.1 Gammaproteobacteria bacterium | reverse complement strand
GCGCCAGTTGCGCCTTGGCGTCGCCATATGTGAGCCTTTGCATGTATAAACTATTCCGAGTTACGGAGCACGCGCGGTTTCAACCCAACCAAAGTTCAACCCACCACCGGTTGGGCCTGTCCATGTAAGCCGAAGCGTATCTTTTTGATCGAGTTGATAACTGATTCCACCTGCCAGATTCACTTTGTCCAATTGGTGCGGAATGGTAACTTTATTAACCCACCCAAATCCAATGATTTGAAGTTCTTGGCCCATGTACAATCCGTCTTGAACACATGGATCGCTCGTCAGCGTGATAGGTCCACCAGAACCTTCTATCATAATCATCGGTTCGGTGCTGGGGATTTGATCGGTTGCCTCCAAAATCACCCAACCGTTTGTGCATCTCCGTGTCCCCAACGAATGCCAATCTGTCGTAGCACCAGTGATGTCGATAGCTTGCCACCACCAATCCGATGTCGTATTGAGTACAATTTCGCCAACAAACAACGGAGTACCAATAGAACCAAACGGGTTTTCAGACACCGTGGCACCAGCCCATGTTCGCCACCGTTGATCTCTACAAAACCCGATAGCGGTCTGTTGGACATCCTCATTGGCAGACGCAATATTCACGGCGTTTTCACGAAGATATGGAACTACCAATCTGCTTTGCCCGTCGAGATTGTGATGGCATATAATCTTGGGGGCGACGTTCCCAGGAAGCATGCGCACCAATGCGGCAGCTTGACCGATTTGAGCTTCAATTACGATACGTTCGTCTTCTGTCGTGACGAGTCTGTTGTCTTGGATTGTGATTCTACCGACCTTTGACGTATCGAAGGCATACTGTATGCGAATTGCCCAATGGTGAAAACCGGTTGAAACGATGGTGTTACGTGCTATAAATGCTCGTTGGATTGTAGAATCCAATGCGGATCGCTGCACAAAATAAATACCAAACTCAGGGCGCGCATCAGTCGTGTCGAGCAGAATCACGTTGTTTTCAATGAATACGTCATCGGCGATGAAGGTCAAATCGTGCAAAAACGCCATCATGATCCCTACGTTTACGCCGGAAAAGTAGTTGCCGCTGACGCGAATTACTCGCGATCGCCAACTGTCGCGATAATAGGCACGCAGAGAACTTTCCCCTGATTGCCTCACGAAGCAGTTCTGCAAATAATTATCGCGCACAATATCGCCGAGATAACCGAACAACGAGATGGTAACGCCCACGGCTGCGCTCGACAAATCAATGTCGCATACATTGCAGCGTTCGATTGACCCCGGCCTTCGTCCGCTGTTATTTGTTCCAGCTACCCAATTATATGTGTCTCCATCTCCGCATGCAATGCACGTACACTCAATATTCGACGTATTCATCAATGCCGGAGTTCCTGCATTGCGAACGACACATTCAGTAATGGAATTTGGAGCGAGGTCATCATTGTCGATTGACCCAACATTAAGAGGAAAGCACGCATGACCTGTCGCTGTGCGATCTCCAACACCAAAATGATATACTTCAACACGCCGTACGGTTATTCCTCCTCCGTATATTGCAATACCCTCAATGGTGTTTAACACACGGCCATTGGCTTTTTTCCCTTGATTATCGAAGTTGCAGTCTAGGCTGAATCCTTCCAGTAAAATCCCGGTGTAAGACTCTTCCCCTGCCGATCCGATACATCGAAACTTCGTTTGCGTATTATCATAAACGGCCAGATCGGAAAGTTTCAACACGCTACGCCCAATGCCTTTTCCTACAATGCCACCGGAAATTGGACGCAATCTATCCGAAAAAACATATGTCTTAACATCAAGAAGTAAGATACCTTCATCCAACGCATGCTGTAGTGCTTCTGTGTCGTCGGTGACGCCATCGCCGCGAGCGCCCCACCATTCGGCTTTGGTGTAGTCATCGTAGCGCACGCGCTTCAGGCGGACGCCCGCCGTGGTCACGATCACAAGACCGCTGTCGTCGAACGATATGGTATCCGTGCGATCGACCACGAACAGGCCGCCCCCATCGTCGTTGCGGGCATAGTAGCCCATCAGTTCGATGGCCTCGCCGTCGGCGATCGCGTTGCCGTCGCTGTCGATAAGGGCATCCGCGCGCATTGCGGCCACGCTGTCGAATGCAAGCGGGCGCGCGCGCTTATTGCGGTTGAGCGCGGCAGCAGGAGGAGTCTGTCGGCCAACAACGTCTTGACGGTACTGTGTCATTTGTCCTCGTTTTTTGCCTCAGTCATGGCCTCGACCGCCGTCACCATCGGCGTGATGTCGGACACGTCTCCGAGTT
>JAHKAA010000075.1 GCA_018825965.1 Gammaproteobacteria bacterium | reverse complement strand
CGACCTGGGAATAGAAGATGGGTTGTTTTTCTTCTTTCTTCGAAAACTTCGGGGTTCTTGCCGTTGGTGATTTATCGGCGGCAGCAAGCTCGCGTTCGTAGTCATCGGCTAGTTTGTGAAGAACTTTAAGGCTGATAAACATTCCCAGGCCCTTTCTATCTACCATCCCTCGTAAAAACGCCGGGATACCCTCTGGTGTGCCTCCACCGGCCAAATATCTTTCTATAGAAGGGCGCAATGTTCGTCTAAGTAAAGCAGTCCGTCCGGGGTCTGATTCCTCCGAGCCCTGCATGACCTCGCGGGTAAACGCCCTAGATTCTATTTCGGTTAGGTTTTCTGGTCCCAGGGCTTTTCGCCGCTCGAGGCCATCTCGTTCTGCTTGTGTCTTGATCTCCAAGCGATACGGTAAAAGTCCCTTTGTCCGAATCAGGTTCCTCTGCCTCGGCTCCCCGAAACCAACCATCGACTCGTCGTCGCCTTCTTTCTTCGACGCCGCCGGGCGTATGTCCTCAAGTATGTTGAGAAAATCACCCTTGACCGTCCCGGCTCTGGCTTTCTGTCTAGCTTGTGCGTACGCCACAAAGGCGTTTTCCATGGCGTTTCGGGCTTTATCTAGGTCACGAAAAAACTGTTCCGACTGAAACCCCTTCTGGCGAGATAAAAAGCTCCGAAGCATGTTGAATAACTTCCGGAAAGTGTCTGCAATTTTTTGGAAAAGAGTAGGATTTTTCTCCGAAAGATTAGACCAAAATTCATCACGAGGCATTTGGTCGCCCAGGAAATCCCCTAGCAACTCTTCCGCCGCGCTGTCAATGTCAAGCCCCGGATCTATCCGGTCCAGCTTTTTACGGAAAGTCCCAAAACGCTGAACCTCGGGACCTATTTCCCTAAGAAGATCCTGATAGATTTCCGGGTGTTCTTGCTTGATGAGATGAAGCAATTCGTGCCCAGCAACGACCATTCCAGGATGCTCAGCGCTAACATCAATAAAAATGGTGCTAGGATCGCCTGGAAGAACAACCCCGTTAATTCCGATTCCGCCCTTCGGGCCAGTATCACGAAAAAAAACAACCTTCTTTCCAAGAACCGCATCGAAGGCATCCCGGACTATTTTGTTGCTTGTGCTTAATCCTTCGGGATCGACTGCCTGAAGGGTTCCGGCAAGGTCATATCCATGATACCGCTGTAGGGACTCTTCGAGGGATCTAAGCCTTTCTTGATCGCTTCGTCCCACATCGCCCGGCACTTTGCCGACCGTATCCTGAACTCTGCCTCCTCGGCCTTGTTCTTCGGTTCCTTGAAGTTTAGTATCGGTCCCTCTGGGTATCTCAGACAAGGCATCTTTTTCTTTCTCCTCTTTCTTAGAAAACTTCGGGGTTCTCATCGTTGGCGATTTATCGGCGGCGGCTAGTTCTCGCTCATATTCATCGGCCAGATTATTTAAAATTCCTTTCCAATAAGGCCCTATACCTGCTCCGAAAAGATCGCCAAATTCCCTAAGCAAAACGCCATCCGGATCTTGACGGAGATAATCAGGGATTTCTAAGGGAGAAAGATTCAGGTCGGCAATTGCTCTCCGGACCCACTGCCTATGGTAGGGGTCCGTAGCGTCCGCAAACCCCCCCTGAATGTCCATTCCACCCGTAAGCCCCAGCGTTCTCCCCTGGACAGAATCCTCAAGAGCATTATCAATCGCTACGTTGCGGCCTTTGTTTTTGGGGGTAAAATTCCCGCTTCGTTTAATCTCAGAAAGAGGTTTTAACCCCGTCGTTTTCACCAGACCCTTCGGCGTAGTGTCCGGATAGGTACTTTCGTCGCCTTCTTTTTTCGAAAACTTCGGTTCTTCTTTCGCCGGTAAAGACCGGTCCAATTCATCGAAAAGCGCCTTAGCAGGACCGGTAAGTTTTTTGGCGGGCAATTCGGAAAGACCGGACCTTATCGGAACGGATAAAGTTTCTGGTTGTTTGCTTTTCTGAGAAAAGAACGGGCCACCATCAGCCCTTGGTCGGTCATCGTCTACAAATTCCTCATCCTGAGCAGGAAAAGGATTCTTTCTTGCGATAGAACCTTGGTCTACCCGAATCTGACCCAAGGGTAAGGTTTCGTCGTAGGGCATGACAAACTCGGTCCCGTCTTTAACGACAAGGCCCTGGTCGCCCTCTTCCAAGACCTTATGTTTTTCCCCTTGAATAGTGAATCTATCCCCTACTTCGAGATTGGCGGCCGTAACGGGTTCACTTTCATTCTGTTCCCAATGCTTCTGACGTTCGAATTCGGCAATATTATCCTCACCCTGAATCTTGGCGTTGTCCTTTAAAGCCTTGGCGGCCCTTTGCTCCCCGCGAATAGCCTCAAACATAAGATCAACCGAAGGTTCAGGGATTAGACCCTGATTAGCCAGCATTTGCGCCATAAGATCAGGGGCTTCCCCATCTTTTTTGAAAACATCGTTCTCAATGCCGTCGATATTATCGTATTCACCGGCAATGATTTTGCCTTCCTTCTGTGCCTGTGTCTTTGGTTTAATTCCCCTGGTTCTGACCAGGTTTAAAATCGGAGTGTGCTGGGAAAGATCTTCGATGACTTCACCTTTGGCAACCTTTGCTGGTCGCTTTTCGACAACAGGTTTCACCGGAGGATTCGCCTTGTTGTGAGCCGCCATCAAATCAACGGAAATCTTCTTTAGTTGACCCATTTCATTTTCAATGGCTTTCCGCTGTACAGGATTAGCGGTATTCTCCGCAGTCTGTTTCAGTTCAAGCCTCTT
>JAHKAA010000038.1 GCA_018825965.1 Gammaproteobacteria bacterium | reverse complement strand
TTTTGAATTGGTGGGTTATGATGGATTCGAACCATCGACCAACGGATTAAAAGTCCGCTGCTCTACCAGCTGAGCTAATGACCCAATTCAAAATGTACCTGGCGCGGGAGTGGTGGGTCATGATGGATTCGAACCATCGACCAACGGATTAAAAGTCCGCTGCTCTACCAGCTGAGCTAATGACCCCTGCCGCGGACGCATATCTTACTTATTTAAATTCCCAGCGCAACCAAAAATTACCAGAATGGTCATTTTCTTTGTTCAACTGCTTAAAATGCCAGCACAAAATCCTGAGCTTGGGTTAAACAGAAACGAACAGTCGTATTTCTGTACAGAAAAATGCCAGCAATGACCAAGGCACACCAAGGCCCGCTCATGTCTATTTATCGCATTTTTTTGATTTTCAGCTTCAATCTGCAAACCAGACAGTGGCTATTTTCTTGCTGAAAAAAATGATGAAGAGTACTTTTTCCGGAAAAGTTCAAAAAAAAACCTGGTATTCACCAGGTTTTTTATTCAGCACAGCAATTTTCCTACAGAGTTTCTAACTTTGCCTTCGCTGCTTTTGCAGGCTTAGACTGTGGATACTTGCTGACTAAAAGCTGATAAAACTGCCTGGCTGCAGCTGTATCCCCTTCTCTTTCTGCCAGTTGACCCAATTTAGCCAGAGAATCTGCAGCTTTTGCAGACTGCGGATACTGAGCTACTACACGTTCAAACTGAGCTTTGGCTTTCAGCAGTTCGTTTTTGGTGAAAAACAACTGGCCTAACCAATAGTAAGCATTAGGTGCGTAGCTGGAATTAGGGTAAGAACGGACAAAGTTTTCAAATGCAGGAATAGCTGCATCGTAATTGCGATCCTTGAGAACCAGATTCACTGCACTTTCATAGGTATCATTTTCCGACGGACTGGACGATGCCGCAGCACTGCCTGAATCTATAGTTTCAGCAGTCTGGGTCCCGCCAGCATTCACTAAAGCCGCAGGATTGCCTATAGGCTCCTGTTCAGCTGGAGTGACGGTATTTGGTGTTGCCGGAGTGGCTGACGTTGAACCAGAAGTGGCACCTGAGCCTAATCTTCTGTCAATTTCCTGATAAATATTGCGTTGTTGCTGCAATATTTCTTCTAATTTGTAGGAATGCATTTCTGTCACGCCACGCAATTCAGACACTTCGTCTAATAAGGCGGACACTTGCTGCTGCATGGTAACCTGAGCATTAGCTCTGGCCTCAACAATACGTTCCAGTGCAGCTATACGATCTGCTGTGGAGGCGTATTTTGGAGTCTGGATAGCGCCACCGCCAGCGCGGGACAGATCGGCTACAGGAGCCGGATCTGCCCACGAGGCAATGCTGATAACAGAAAGCGCAGTAACTAAATATTTTTTCACTGCTTTGCTTCGTATCAGTTATTAGTAAACTAAAACAGCGCGACGGTTTTTAGAGAACGCGCTTTCGTCGTTACCTTCAACAGCTGGTTTCTCTTCGCCATAGCTCACTACTGACATCTGGCCAGCAGAAACGCCCAGGTTAGCCAAGTATTGAGTCACAGACTGACCACGACGCTCACCTAACGCGATGTTGTACTCTGGAGTACCACGAGCATCAGTGTGACCTTCAACAGTGACAGTGATGTTAGTGCGGGCGCGTAAGAAAGCAGCATGAGCTTCCAGAACAGAAGCGAATTCTGAACGGATTTCAGACTTGTCGAAGTCGAAGTAAATAGTGTTGTCCTGACGCAGAGCTTCCAATTGCTGACGCAGCAATTCTTCAGCTGATAAACCCTGTTCTACTACCTGAGTTGTGTTTGCAGTAGTAGTTGGTTCAGTAGCAGCTACTTCATCAGTTGAGCTACAAGCAGCTAAAGTTAACACTGGCACCGCAACTAACAAGCCTTTTAAAACTTTGTTTAAGTTCATAATTGTTGTCCTTAGTAAATCAATTAACCAAATTTTTGTTTTTTATAAAAATGGTGACCAGGCCGGAGATTTAACTCTGCCGTTTGTCGCCGGTAACCGTGCCTTAAAACGCCCATCCATGGATACCAGTGCCAGTACTTGTGACGAACCGTACAAAGTACTATAAATTATCATTGAGCCATTAGGCGCAATGCTTGGTGACTCGTCCAGATAAGTGCGAGTCAACACTTGCATATAGCGACTCTCAACGTCCATGCGGGCGATATTATACTGGCCATTTGTTCTGTTGACCATAACAATACCAAGCCCATCTGGAGTATAAGATGCAGCTAAATTCATTTCTCCCTCAAATGTTACCCTTTCAGTAACACCAGAAGCTACATTTACGCTATAAATCTGTGGATTACCACCACGTTCTGAACTAAAAACGATTTTAGAACCGTCTGGTGACCAGGACGGCTCAGTATCAATGCGTCTATGATTCGTTAACTTTGTCAAGGCCTTAGTGGCAATATCCATCACATAAACTTCAGCATTGCCGTCTTTTGACAATACCATCGCCATCTTGCGACCATCAGGTGACCACTTAGGTGCACTGTTAATTCCTTTAAAGCTGGTTAATATACTGCGACGGCCCGTATAAATATCCTGAATGTAAATTTGCGACTGACGCTTTTCGAAAGTCACATAAGCCAATTTAGTACCATCAGGTGACCAGGCCGGAGACATTAAAGGCTCTTTTGCTCTTAATAAAACCTGCTCATTTTCACCGTCGTAATCAGCGACAACTAATTGATATCTGAAGTCTGCTTTGTCGCGTACTAACACATAGGCTATTTTGGTCAAAAAAGCACCACGCTCACCCGTTAATTTTTCATAGACTATGTCGCTGATACGATGGGCATATTGTCTGAACTGATCGCCGTTAATGGTAGTTTCACGCGCATCCAGTACATGAGTCAGGCCAGTAGTCAGTTGGCCACCAATAATAGCGGAAGACGAACCGGCGCCCGAAGCCCCTTTAAATACGTCCACTAACTCAAAACGCACAGCGTATCTGTTCATGCCTACTTCACGGATAGTTCCGGTGACCACAGCTTCAACACCTTGTTTCATCCAACGCTGATAATCGATTTCTTTGCTGTTCGTCGGCTGTTGTGGCATACGGGTAGCCGCTATAGGATTAAATTTGCCACTGCGCATTAAATCCGCAGACACAATATCAGCAATACGTTGATTTGGCATTGTAGTGCCTTCAAATTTAAATGGCACTATGGCAACAGGGCGGGCACTGTCCACACCATCTGTGATGACAATTTCTAAACTGGCATACGACTTTGCACTTAACACCAGTGCAAATGCCATCAGGCTTTTTCCTATCAACTTCAGCATATTGTTATCTCAGTTCCGGTTGTAAAATAGTTGTGATGTCTTTTAATGCGTCATATACATCAGGGTCCGGTGACATAGGGAAGTTACCAGCCTTTTGTATTGCACGCATCGCCGAGTCACAAAGCGCTCTGTCACCGCCAAGTATGGTGCTGGCAGTGACAAAACCATTGCTGGCCAAACGAATATTTACCCGACACTCTTTGCCACGCATTGTATCGTCTACAAACCAATTTTGTTGGATTTTCGCCACAATCATCGCCAGGTAGCGCTGCTTTTCGGTCAGGATCTGACCTGCTTTTGCTGCACGGCGTGCATTGGCTTCCTCTTCCAACTGCTCAGCCAACATTTCTTCTGCAGCTTCGCGTTCACGTTTTTCTTTTTCGGCTTGTGCCTTTTCTGCTTTTTCTTTGGCTGCTTTCTCTTTAGCGGCCTTTTCTTTCGCTGCTTGTTCTTTTTTCTTTTTCTCTATTTCCTGCAGCTTTTTCTGCTCTTCTTCTTTTTTCTTCTTTTCAGCGGCAAGCTTTTGTTGTTTCTCTTTTTCTATGGCCTGCTTTTTCTTTTCTTCGGCCGCTTTTTTCTCTGCTATTTCGGCCTGTTTTTTCTCTTGCTCCTGCTTTTTCAGACGCTGTTCTTCAAGGCGTTTGTTACGCTCTTCCTGCTGTTTTTTCCTTTCCAGGTCTTTTAAGCGCTTTTCCTCAGCTTTTTTTTTCAGCTGATTTTCTTCCTTCATCTCATCAAACTGTGACTGGTCAATCACAGTAGCGTTTAATGGCGCGCTCAAATCACCAGGCATAGGTATGACTAAAACTTCTTTGCTTTTAAAGAAATTAAAATTTGCAAACAACAACACAACAACCAAAAGGTGTAAGCCACCCGAGATGATCAGCGACTTCTTAAACGCTGGCTCCATCTTAGTTTTGCTCCACATCGTCAGTCATTAAACCAACGGAAGGGGCACCGGCATCTTTCAGCAAGTTCAGTAACTGGATAATGGCAGCATAGTTAACGCGGCCATCCCCTTTAATAATGACCTGGGTGCCTGGCTCTAACTGCAAAGTGCCTGCCACTTCCAGCTGCATTTCCTGAGCGTTAAATGGACCTTTGTTCACGCCATCTTTTTCAAAATAATACAAACCGCCTTCATCCACAGTCGCGACTAAAGGGGTTTTACCATCTTTCATTTGTTCTATAGGCTCGGCATCTGATTTAGGTAACTCCACTTTTACACCTTGTGTGATGATAGGTGTGGTTACCATAAAAATAATCAACAGTACCAACATGACATCTATATAAGGAACTACGTTGATTTCGGCCACCATACGGCGCTTTTTGCGGACGTACATTAGTTGTTTTCTCCGTTGGCCATGGCCTGACGGTGCAGAATATTAGCGAACTCTTCTACAAAGTTTGCGTAGGCACTTTCCAGCATTTCCACTTTATGAGAAAACCTGTTGTAGGCAATAACAGCCGGAATAGCTGCAAATAAACCAATAGCTGTTGCAATCAAAGCTTCAGCTATACCTGGCGCAACCATAGCCAAAGTGGCCTGTTGTACTGCACCTAAGGCAATAAAAGAATTCATGATGCCCCAGACAGTACCAAACAAACCTATGTACGGACTGATAGAGCCCACAGTGGCCAAAAATGGTAAATGCATTTCCAGACGCTCTACTTCACGAGACAAAACAACACGCATAGCCCGTTGAGTGCCCTCCATCACAGCACCGGTTTGACGACTGTTTTTATGTAAACGGGCAAACTCTTTAAAACCCGCTTTAAACAGAGCTTCCACACCTGTCACAGTGACTTTAGCGCTGACTTCATTGTAGAGTTTCGACAGGTCTATACCCGACCAAAACTTGTCTTCGAATTGTTTTGTTTCATCAACTGCACTATTCAGCGCCTTGTTGCGTTGGATGATCATGGCCCACGACATGACAGACATGCCCACTAACAGCAACATAACCAGCTGTACTACTACACTAGCGTGAAGAATTAAATCAAGAACTGATAGTCCGCCTGTCACCAGATAACACCCCTAAAACATCGCGAGGTATTGCACTCGCTTTCATTAATGATAGTTTTACGCAGGCAATACTAACCTGCGCTGAACAAAGTAATTCTGCATCCGCGTTATAGATTTCCTGCCAAAATACCAAACTGGCCTTTTTTAACTGTCTAATCTCACTTTTTACCAACAAAAGCTGGTTAAACCTTCCTGGCCTGTGGTTTTCCATCTGCACACTTTTCACAACAAAACCAATATCCTGACGAAGCAACAGGTCTTGTTCGACACCTAAACTCCGAAGCCATTCTGTTCTGGCTCTTTCAAAGAATTTCAGATAGTTAGCATAATATACTACGCCACCTGCATCGGTGTCTTCGTAATATACTCTGACCGGAAATTCAAACACCTCAAGCATCATACTTTTTCGTCATCCAAATTGGCCGCTATGATATTGGAGGCCACAGCTGAACTCAACAGGGCGACCCAGCTCTGCGCTAAATATTTTTATTCCGGAATTATTTCACGACAGCTAAAAAACCTCTGGTTCTGATATTCACGAAAAGTTTCGCCTTCGCGGTGAATGGGGAAAAAACCACGATTAATGGTTATTTCTCCCGTTCCAAAGTTTTTCATGCAAAAATTAATAATTCCCAACAACTGTGCAACTTATTTAGCTACGCTTGATTATCAAGGCCTTGGCAATAATTACCAGATAAACTTGATTAAAATTCACCCAAAGAAGATATTTATTCAGATTAGTAAAATTAATGTCAAATCTCAATTTTTCTAGTTTGAAGTAATTACACTAACTCCCTAAAATGCCTGCGTGTTCTGAGCTAGCGCAAAAGTTCCGGCCCCTGTGCCCCAACTTTGGTGATGAATACTGGTGATGTGATTATCTGTTCGAAGATGATTATGTTGCTTCTCAACATGTTCCCTGGATTTTGAAGATTTACTTCAACTTGTTGCATTCGCCCGCTAATTTAGCGGGCTTTTTTTATGTACAGGAAGTACGGTACATCGAAAATGCAGGAGCAATTTTCGATGATTCCGGGCATCCTGCCCTCCACCCTCCGGGCCATCGTCGCTCACTCCGATGTTCAAATTCGTTCCTGACGAATTTGTGCGCCAGGATGAGTTTTGATCCTTACTTAATTCGATTCTGGTAAATCAAAACCAAAGTGTTTGTAGGCTGCCGGGGAGACGATGCGGCCTCGTGGTGTGCGCTGGATAAAACCTTGTTGAATTAAAAAAGGTTCTATTACATCTTCAATGGTTTCTTTCTCTTCACCTATAGCAGCTGCCAGGTTATCCAGCCCTACAGGCCCACCACCGAATTTCTCAATGATGCTCAGCATTAACTTACGATCCATATAGTCAAAACCACTGGCATCTACGTCCACCATATGTAATGCAGCAGAAGCTATCTCCACCGGCACCAGACCATTGGATTTGACCTGAGCATAATCACGCACCCGGCGTAAAAGACGATTGGCAATACGAGGTGTGCCACGGGAGCGCCGGGCTATTTCTGTCGCTGCTGGCAGTTCAAGTTCTAAATTCAGATAGTGCGCTGAGCGTAAAATAATGTGCGCCAGCTCATCCACCTTATAAAACTCCAGTCGTTGCACTATGCCAAAGCGGTCACGTAGTGGCGAAGTTAAAGCACCGGCTCTGGTGGTTGCACCTATTAAGGTGAAAGGCGGCAACTCCAGCTTGATAGAGCGGGCAGCAGGCCCCTCGCCTATCATGATATCCAGCTGATAGTCTTCCATTGCCGGATATAAAATCTCTTCAACTACAGGACTTAAGCGATGAATTTCATCAATAAACAGCACATCATTGGGTTCGAGGTTGGTCAGAAGCGCCGCTAAATCACCGGCCTTTTCCAGCACAGGACCTGAGGTGTTTTTAATATTCACGCCCATTTCATTGGCGACCACCATAGCCAGTGTGGTTTTACCCAGACCAGGCGGGCCAAAAATCAACAAATGATCCAAGGGTTCCCCACGACCACGGGCTGCTTCGATAAAAATGGCCATCTGCTCTTTGACGTGGGACTGCCCAGTATAATCTGCCAGGGATTTAGGGCGGATGGCGCGGTCAATCAGCTCATCTTCACGACTGGCTTTGGTATCGATCAGACGATCGGCTTCTATCATGAGTATTCCTGCTTAAAACGGCATTAAATCATACTACGCAAAGCCAGTTTGATCAGTTGTTCACTGCTCATATCGGCCTGCTTAATTTTTTGTACTGCTTTGCTGGCCTGCAACTGACTGTAACCCAAAGCCACCAGAGCGCTGATGGCATCTTGCTCTGCGCTTTCGACCAGCTCAAAGGAATCGACTTCATCACCGCTAAGCACTAAGTGGTCAGTGACAGGAGTGCCCGGAGTCAGCCCCCAGTCTTTTAAGCGGTCCCGCATTTCAATCAATAAACGTTCTGCTGTTTTTTTACCAACACCGGGTAATTTGACCAGGGTGCTGATATCGTCATGCTGCACACAACGCACAAACTGCTGCGCTGTAAGGCCAGATAAGATAGTAAGAGCTAACTTCGGCCCTATGCCATTGGCTTTTATTAACTGTCGAAACAAAGCCCGCTCCGGGCTGGTGTGAAATCCGTACAAAAGCTGTGCATCTTCGCGCACGACAAAATGGGTGTAAATCACCGCTTCTTTGCCAACTTCAGGCAATTTATAAAAACTGGTAAGCGGCAGCTGTACTTCGTAGCCCACACCTGCAACATCTATTAATAAATCCGGCGCCTGCTTTTCTAAAATAACACCACGTAATAATCCAATCATAATCGCAAGATCCAGAATAAAGAGAAAGTCAGCGCAGGCGGCCGCGTACTGTTTTGGTGGCCTGCCCTGCCATGTGCAATAAACTTTGGTGAGTATGCCCGTGACACATAGCCACAGCAAGGGCGTCGGCGGCGTCCGCCTGCGGATTGCCAGGCAATTTTAATAAGGTGCGGATCATATGTTGCACCTGAGTTTTGTCAGCAGCACCTGTACCCACCACGGCTTGCTTTACCTGACGGGCTGAGTATTCAAACACCTCAAGCCCGGCATTTTTTGCAGCAACAATAGCAGCACCACGGGCTTGGCCCAGCTTTAAAGCGGAGTCCGGATTACGCGCCATAAACACCTGTTCTATCGCAAAGACATCAGGCTGGGTTTGCTGAATAATTTCGCTGATACCATCAAAAATTTGTTTTAACCGATCCGGAATATCGTTTAGCGTTAAACGAATACAGCCACTGGCAATGTATTCAAATTTCTGCCCTGTCTGGCGCACCACCCCGTAGCCTGTTAAACGGCTGCCGGGGTCAATACCAAGGATGACAGCCATTAAGGCACTAACGCCATCACGTCATCCGCAATCTCTGCATTGTGGTAAACGTTTTGTACATCGTCGAAATCTTCCAGCATGTCGATCAGTTTAAAAAACTTCACTACATGTTCCGCATCTATTTCAGCTTTGACGGAAGGCACCATAGTAATTTCAGCATGATCTGCTACCAGTTTGGCAACTTCTAATGCATCCCTTACATCGTTAAAACTATCCGGGCTGGTGATCACTTCAATGCTGCCATCCTCATGACTGAGCACATCTTCAGCGCCAGCCTCTAAAGCGACATCCAGCACTTGATCTTCAGATAAACCAGGCGCAAAGGAGATCATGCCTTTTTTACTGAATAAGTAGCTGACCGAACCTGCAGTGCCCATATTGCCGTATTTGGTAAAAGCACTACGCACGTCAGCCACTGTACGTTTATGGTTATCGGTCAAAGTTTCGACCACTATAGCCACACCACAAGGACCATACCCCTCGTACACCAGCTCTTCATAATTGCTGCCATCCTGCTCACCTGCGCCCCGTTTAATAGCCCTGTCTATTGCATCACGGGTCATATTATTTAAAAGCGCTTTAGCAACAGCAGTGCGTAAGCGTGGATTAGCATCCACATCAGCGCTGATACGGGCTGAGACGGTCAGCTCACGAATAAGTTTGGTGAAAATCTTGACCCGCTTGGCATCCTGACGAGCCTTGCGGTGCTTCATGTTAGCCCATTTACTATGACCAGCCATGTGCATACTCCATGAAAAAAGAAGCGGCTAAAGCCGCTTCCAGATAGTTAAATAGCATTAAAACATCAGAACGACATTGCTTCGGTTGTGTGAAGCAGAATTCTTACTGTTTTTTCACCACCTGAATACCCAGTTCTGCCAGTTGAGCAGGATTGGCTTCACCTGGTGCGTCAGTCAATGGACAAGCAGCAGTGGCCGTTTTTGGAAAGGCCATTACATCACGAATTGAAGTAGCTCCTGTCATTAACATCACCAGACGGTCTAAACCAAAAGCTAAACCTGCATGTGGAGGCGCGCCATAACGTAAAGCTTCTAATAAGAAACCAAACTTCTCAGCGGCTTCTTCATCGCTAATACCCAGCAACTGGAACACTTTGGCTTGTACATCCGGCGTGTGAATACGTACAGAACCACCACCTAACTCGGTCCCGTTGAGCACCATATCGTAGGCGTTGGATAACAGCGCACGGTGATCCAGTTTGTCCATTTCGGTCGCCAAAAACTCTGCCGTGTCCAAAGGTGAGGTAAAAGGATGGTGTACAGCAGAAAAACTGCCGTCATCGTTTTCTTCAAACATTGGGAAATCAACAACCCATAGCGGCTTCCAGCCTTGTACTGTTAAACCCAAGTCTTCACCTAACTTCAGACGCAAGGCCCCCATAGCTTCACAGACCACTTTGTAGCTGTCTGCACCGAAGAAAATCAGGTCGCCCGTTGTAGCTTGGGTACGGCTTAAAATTTCGCTGATAATTTCAGGCGTTAAAAATTTAGCTACAGGCGACTGAATCCCCTCAGCGCCCGCATTGATATCGTTCACTTTTAACCAGGCCAGACCTTTAGCACCATAAATGCCGACAAAAGCTGTGTAGTTGTCGATGTCTTTACGGGATACTTTTTCAGCAGCACCTGGTACTTTTAGCGCAACAACACGACCTTTTTTATCGTTCGCAGGGCCTGAGAATACTTTAAACTCTACCTCTTTTAATAAGTCAGCCACGTCAACAAACTGCATAGGGTTACGCAGGTCCGGTTTGTCTGAACCATATAAACGCATGGCTTCGTTGTACGTCATACGAGGCATTGTGCCTAAATCGACATTCAAAAGTTCGAGGAACATCTGGTGAACCATTTGTTCTGTCACTTCCATCACTTGTTCAGACGTCATGAACGAAGTTTCAATATCAATCTGGGTAAATTCCGGCTGGCGGTCAGCCCGTAAATCTTCGTCACGGAAACATTTCACGATTTGGTAATAACGGTCTAACCCCGCCATCATCAGCAATTGTTTAAACAGCTGAGGTGATTGTGGCAAAGCAAAAAACTGACCTTTGTGCGTGCGGCTTGGCACTAAATAGTCACGGGCACCTTCAGGCGTCGCTTTGGTCAGAATTGGCGTTTCAACATCTAAAAAGCCGTTACTATCCATAAAGTTACGCACAAAGCTGGTCACTTTAGCGCGAAACTTTAAACGATCACTCATCAGAGGACGACGTAAATCAATATAACGATACTTTAAGCGCTGCTCTTCGCTGTTATTCTGATTTGAATCCAACGGCAAAGGGGCTGATTTATTCAGAATAGTCAGGCTGGAGGCATAAACTTCCACTTCACCTGTGGCCATTTCGCTATTGACCTGGGACTCTGGACGGGCACGCACTTCGCCTGTTAATTGCACACAAAATTCGTTGCGTAAATCAGCAGCCTGAGAGAATAAGTCGGTTAAATCCGGATCAAAAAATACCTGAACCAGGCCTTCGCGGTCGCGTAAGTCAATAAAAATCAAACCACCTAAATCACGACGACGGTTTACCCAACCACATAATGAAACCTGTTGACCTATGTTTTCTGCCTTTAATGAACCGCAATAATGGCTACGCATTAACTTATCCTTTCAGTCGAACTTTAATCTGCCTGCGAAAATGAGCGCTAATTATATAGAAAAGACGCTTAATGTCACTGCTCTTAAGGCCTGTTGAGGTTTGGAAATTGAATTTTGTTCGTCTGAGCAGTGCTTTAACCGCAAAACGAGGATTAGCGGCTAAACCTATATTGGCTTTTGCCTTGCTGTTTGACCTGATACATCAGCTTGTCGGCTGACTTTAATAAAGTGGCTGCATCTGTGCCGTCATGCGGGTAAATAGCTATGCCAATACTGGCACCTACGCTGGCCTGGCACACCGACAAAGCCAGTGGTTCCTGCAGATAAAGTAATATTTTTTCTGCCACTATAGCCGCATCATCTTTATCAACCAGACCTGTTAATAAAATCACAAACTCATCGCCACCAAAACGAGCCACAGTATCAGTTTTCCGGACACAATGACTCAAAAGCGCAGACAACTTCACCAGCATCTCATCGCCCACATCATGACCATACTGATCATTCACCAGCTTAAAACCATCCAGATCAATAAACATCAGCGCCAGCATTTCGTTATGGCGGGCATGCTGATGCAATGCTGTCTGCAGACGTTCAATCAGCAGACTGCGATTGGGCAGTTGAGTTAAATCATCGTGACCTGCCATAAAACGCATTTTTTCTTCGATTTTACGGCGTAAACTCACTTCACGGCGCAAGGAGAAATTCCAGATTAAAAAACCAACAATAACCAGCAGTGACACAGCGGCGATTTGCAGCACAAGCCGGATCACCCGGCTTTGATCCAACCCCTGTTTGATTTCCAGATGCAGCCATTTGTCCTGGAGGCTCTTTCTGTCTGCATCGTTGATTGTTTTTATGCCTTTATTCAGGATCAGCAGAAGTTCAGGAAAATCTTTATGCACACCAAAATAAGAAGGGTAAATAGCCAGATCTGTTGGTACATAAGCCCTTAAATTAACATAGCGGGGATCCCGCATGGCAATGCCTGAAGCCACCACAGTATCCAGTGCAAAATCGGCCTGCCCTGAAACGACCATCTCCAGACCTTCATCTAAGCTATCCACAGCGATAATCTGATGCTGTTTAAACTCCTTTTTCAGCTGCTTTGCATATTGGTAGTCACGCATGACCGCGATACGTTTTCCTTCCATATCTGCCACTTTGTTGTCAAATCTGGCATCGTGTTTCCCTATCAATATCCATTGCAAAGTCCAGTAATCCATGCTGAATGCACTGTAGTTGCGCCGCTCTGGTAAATCTGAAATGTTGGCCACCATATGCAACTTTCCGTCTTTAAAATCTGACAGTAACAGCTCCCAGTTGCTGTAGGGCTGCGGCACAAAATGCACACCAAGGCGTTGATTCAGCAATTTCAGCAAATCAGCTGTAATGCCCACAACTTCGCCTTTTTCATCCACAAATTCCACCGGACGCCAGTTGCTCATCACGCCAACTTTGATTTGCTGATGCTGGTTTAACCACTGTCGCTCAGCTGCAGTTAAAGGCACTTTGTCACGAAACGCCTGAAAATAGCCCCCTGCTTTTTTGTCCAGCCAGCGACTTTCGATCTCAACCATTTCATCCAGACTGATTTGTGAAAAACCTTGTTGGATCTTTTTATACAACTCCTCATCGTCGGTGCGGATCAGAGAGTAGACTGCAGATCCATAACGAATTCCCGGAAAGACTTTAAGGCTGCCCTGACTGCTGTTTTGTAACAGACGCCCGCGAACTATGACATCAGAGGCTAAAAAGCCGGTTAACTGATTTTTTAACACAGCTTCAATCATCTGATCGACGGTATCAAAAACTTTCAATTTTGCATCCGGAAACTGTTGTTGCAACTGCGGACCCAGGTTGGCTGTATGCAACAAGCCGAATGTGGCCCCTTTGAGTTGCTCTGGATCAGTCAAATCAGAGCTACTGCTGTAAAACAAAGAGGAGTAAATATTGTATAAATGGTAAGCAGGTTTCAGCCCTGTGAATTTTTCCGCATTTTCAACCTGAGCCATTTGCACATCAATACGGCCTTTACGCAAATAAGCCAGAGAATCTTCCGACTGATTGGGTACAAAGCTGATAGCAACGCCGGTTTTTTCCGACCACAACCGCCATAAATCAACAAAAACCCCTTGTACATCCCCTATAGAACTGACATGCATAAAAGGCTGGTTACCAATAGAGACGCCTACTAACAAGGTATCAGGGTCTGTATCCACACCGAGCCATTTCCGTTCCAATTGATCTCTGAACGCCATATCTACAGCATCAGCCGCAGCATTTAACTGTTGCAACAAGAGCGCTTGATTTTGTCCGACCGCAAACGTCAGCTCTATCTTTCGCACCGGAACTTTTTTATAGACAGGATAAAATGCCATCAGCTCTTTGTAGCTGTCATAACGGGGTGGTAATCGATCAAGGCCGGTAAAAGCTTTTATTTCGCCCCTTAACGCAGAGTCGTACATTTGAGACACTGAGCCGTAATGTTTAAGTACCAGATCGGGTTGTTGTTGGGTCAGGCTGTCAATGTGAGTGGAGCGCTCAACCACGCCCACCAGATGAGGCCTTAAATCAGTTAAGTTATGAACTCCGGCCAGGTCCCGGTGCACAAAGACATTGCTGAAAATATCCAGGTAACTTTGGCCTAATAAATAAGCCTGCTCTCTTTGTGCAGTTCGCCCCAGACCACCGTGTAAATCAATGACACCAGTGCTCAGCATACTTAACGTATCGGCCCAGTCAGCAGCAACAAATTCTGTTTTAATGCCCTGCTGTCTTGCGATTTCCCGCCAGTAATCCACCACTAAACCCGCTGGCTGGCCTTGCTCATCAACAAACATATAGGGATAAGTGTCGCTGGAGATGCCTATTTTCAGCGAAGCAGGAAGTGAACTGACAGCTGCAGAGTCTTGCGCCTGCAAAGTACAGCCCATAAGTAACACAAACAGCAACAGCAACTTTTTCATCATGTGGAAGATAGAATTTTCACCTTGGTTTAACAGCCCGAATGCAGCGATAATGCGCGTCTCAATCTTTCTGAAACTTCTTACCACGGAAATCGCAGATGCTTTATCTTGGCTGCCCGGTCTGGGCGAACCCCCAGTGGAAAAACCTGATATTTAACAGCAAGCTGGATCCGTCAGACTTTCTTGCTAACTATAGTCGGTATTTCAATTCTGTAGAGGGCAACACCAGCTTTTATGCTGATCCTTCCCCCCAGACCGTCATACGCTGGAAGGAACAAAGTAGCGATGGCTTCCGATTTACCTTAAAAGTTCCTAAGCGGTTAAGTCATCAGTTTCAACAGTTCCAGCATGCCGAGTTACAACTTTGGCTTGATCTGATAACGCCATTAGCGGACAAATTAGCAATGGTCCATTTACAGCTGCCGGCCTATTTTTCGCCAAAGCACTTAAGCTGGCTCAAACAAATGCTCACTCCCTTATGTTCATCCTTTTCTGTAGCCGTAGAAGTGCGCCATCCGGTGTTTTTTGATAAAGCAGAACATGAAATTACCTTGAACCGTTTATTGCGTGACTTTGATGCTGAGCGGGTGATTTTTGACAGCAGAGCTTTATTTTCAGTGCCAGCTACTACTGCAGCATTACTTGATGCACAGCGAAAAAAGCCTTATTTACCAGTGCACGCTGTGGCTTTGACGAAACAGCCTATGCTGCGTTTTGTTGGCACTGACGATATGGCTATCAATCAGCATTATTATCAACCCTGGCTCGGAAAAGTCCGGCAATGGCTGGATCAAGGTAAAACGCCTTTTTGTTTTTTTCACAGTCCGGATAATTTAACTGCTCCGCAGTTAGCGCGGCAGTTTGTATTGGATTTAGGTATCGATCATCCATTGCTGGCGCCCTGGCCTGAACACCAAAGCCAGCTTAGTCTGCTTTGATTTCGCCCAAAGCCAAAATACGTTAAACTAGCCGCCAATTACAGGTATGAAGTTATTCCATTGATGCAAAAAGATCATATATACGCCGACCCTCTGGGCCATATCCAGGATTTTTGTTTTGACTCTGCGGTGGTTGATGTCTTTCCTGACATGATCCAGCGCTCTGTGCCTGGTTATCAAACTATTATTCAGACCATAGGCAAACTGACCCAACGTTTTCAGCAAGCCAACAGCAACTATTACGACTTAGGTTGTTCGTTAGGTGCAGCAAGCTTAGCTATGCGCCGCCAGATCACTGAACCAGGTTGTCAATTAATAGGCGTGGATAACAGCGCTGCTATGGTCGAACGCTGCACCAGTCATTTACAGGCATTTCGCTCTGATGTACCAGCTACTGTGTTATTGGCAGATATCCGCAATGTACCTATGGAAAACGCTGCTGTTATAGTGAGTAATTTCACGCTGCAGTTTTTGGCTAAAGAAGACAGAGCACGCCTGATTGAGCGCATTTATCAGGCGCTCAATCCAGGTGGTATTTTTGTGTTGTCGGAAAAAATTATCGAACCAGATACAACAACTCACGAGCTGCTGATTGATTTACACCACGACTTTAAACGCGCCAATGGCTACAGCGAGCTGGAAATCAGCCAAAAACGCACAGCCCTTGAAAACGTAATGCGCCCTGACAGTCTGGCTGAACATAAAGCACGGTTGTCTGGAGCAGGCTTTGAACATATCAGTCTGTGGTTTCAGTGTTTTAACTTTTGCTCTATGGTCGCAATAAAAGCAACAGAGGAGCAGCGATGAGCCGTTTTCAAAGTTTTTATCAGCAAATAGCCGGCAATAAACTGCTGCACTGGCTGGAAACCCTGCCCGCACAATTAAAAAACTGGGAGCGGGACGCTTTGCATGGCGATTTTAAACAATGGCAAAAAGTACTGGACCATTTGCCTGTTGCACCGAAAAGCTGTGTTGAACTGAAAAATAAAGTCGAATTTGGCCTGCCCGAAGAGTTAAATGACGGCCAGAAACAGCGGCTTGAAGTGCTGTTGCGACAATTGATGCCATGGCGCAAAGGCCCTTTTACTCTGCATGGATTGACCATTGATACTGAATGGCGATCGGATTGGAAATGGGACAGAGTTTTACCTCATATCAGCCCTTTGCAGAGCAGAACTGTGCTGGATGTGGGCTGTGGCAGTGGTTACCATCTGTGGCGGATGAAAGGTGAAGGTGCAGAATTTGTGGTAGGTATTGACCCTTCACAGCTGTTTTATTGCCAGTTTGAAGCCATCAAACATTTTAATCCCGATCCAACAGTGCACCTGTTACCTGTTGGCATAGACGATATGCCAGAGCTGAAAGCTTTTGATACTGTGTTTTCTATGGGTGTGTTGTACCACCGCCGCTCCCCTGTCGACTTCTTAGCTCAGTTAAAACAACAACTGCGTCCAGGCGGTGAACTGGTGCTGGAAACCTTAGTGATTGAAGGCGATGAACAAGCCGTATTAATGCCCACTGATCGCTACGCAAAAATGCGTAATGTCTGGTTTATTCCAAGTACAGCGGCATTGTTACTTTGGTTACAGCGGGTCGGTTTTAAAAACGCCAAAGTGGTGGATTTATCTGTCACCAGTCTGGATGAACAACGTAAAACCGGCTGGATGGAAAATGAAAGTCTGATTGATTTTCTTGACCCAACTGATCATAGTAAAACCATAGAAGGCTATCCGGCACCTCTGCGTGCTGTGATCACAGCTCAGGCTTAAACAGAAGGAATTTTGATGCCATACCGCCCCAAGTCAACCATGGAACAATGGCGCATACTACAAGCTGTGGTCGATGCGGGGGGTTATGCTCAGGCCGCTGATTTACTGAATAAAAGTCAGTCTTCACTCAATCATGCGGTCGCTAAGTTGCAGTATCAGCTGGGAGTGGAACTGCTGGAAGTCAAAGGCCGTAAAGCTTTTTTAACTTCAGCGGGTGAAGTGATGTTACGCCGCTCCAGATTGTTAACCCAACAAATTGAAGATTTGGAACTCCTGGCTTCCAATATTAATGTGGGATGGGAGCCAGAAATTCGCATTGCAGTAGAATTAATTTATCCAAAAAAATATTTGTATCAGGCATTGGCAAAGTTCCATCCCGTTTCCCGTGGCAGCCGCATTCAGATCATAGATACTGTGATCACTGGCTCCACTGAAATGATTATTGAACATAAGGCAGATTTAGTCATCGCAGGGTCGCCCAGTGTACCTAAAGGTTATATAGGTGAACCCTTAACAGTAACCCGGATGCTGCCTGTAGTTGGCCACTCTCATGTGCTGGCGCAGCAGCCAGAACTGGATTTAAATGAACTAAGTCAACATTTACAGATAGTGATCCGGGATACGGCCAGCAAACCCAAAGATGTAGGCTGGCTGCGGGCGGAACAACGCTGGACTGTAAATAATTTTTTTGAAGCTATAGATATACTGAAAAGCGGCATTGGGTTTTGCTGGTTGCCTGTATTTCTGATCGAAGATTTGGTGAAAACCGGCGTTCTGGTCAGCCTTCGTATTCCATTAAGTTCAGCCCGTGTTGTGCCTTTAGCTTTAATTACACCCAAAGAAGAAACATTAGGGCCTGGCAGCCGTCAGTTACGAGAGCTGCTATTAGCCGAACATAAAAACTACCAGTCAGGGGATAATAATGAATCACCAAGAAGTTACTGAATTAATGAAAGTGACAGCACAGGATGCTGTTGTTTATGCCGCAGAAGAGCATCAGGTGCTGCTGGATTTCAGCCTGGACAGCTTAACCCTGGTCGACGAAATACTCAGCGAACTGTACTTACGTCAACAGGAACAACGTCATGCAGATGACTTACTGTTCACTTTATCCAACGTATTTGGTGCTTATACAGGTGAAGTTTTTATTCACCATGTAGGTGGGCAGTGGTATCACGATGAATCAAATCCTGAAGCGCCTTACATTTGCGTCCGTTACAACGGTAAAGAATTTCCTTTTGCTTCTTTGGTTTATCACCAGATTGCCAAAACCCCTAGTGCCAGTTTACGCAATTATGTAGGCCAGGCCATGAACAATGTGATGCAATAACAGGACTCTGGCGCAAAATTCTGAGGCTGTTCCAGTCGCATTCACAGATGCTGTGCAGTAAATCCTTTTGTCTGGCGGCTTTACAAGGTAAAATGCCGCCAATTTTTTTGGACCTTCACTTTTTAGCCATTTGGGGATTGCCGTGAGCGAGCAAAAAACGTCGTTAAGTTACAAAGACGCTGGTGTGGATATTGATGCCGGTGAGGCCTTGGTTGACCGTATTAAAGGTGCAGTAAAACGCACAACCCGTAAAGAAGTAATGGGCGGTTTAGGCGGCTTTGGTGCTTTGTGTCAAATCCCTGCTGGCTATAAAGAGCCGGTACTGGTCTCAGGCACCGACGGTGTAGGTACCAAATTGCGTCTGGCGATGGACTTAAAACGCCATGACGGCGTAGGTATCGACTTAGTGGCTATGTGTGTCAATGACATCGTAGTTTCAGGTGCTGAACCTTTATTTTTCCTCGACTACTACGCCACTGGCAAGCTGGATGTAAATACTGCTGCTACTGTTGTTGAAGGCATAGCTAAAGGCTGTGAGCTGGCGGGTTGTGCTCTGGTCGGCGGTGAAACTGCTGAAATGCCAGGCATGTACCATGGCGAAGATTACGACATTGCAGGTTTTAGCGTTGGCGTGGTTGAGAAGTCTGAGATTATCGACGGCAGCAAAGTAAAAGCTGGTGATCAGCTCATTGCATTAGCCGCTTCTGGTCCTCATTCCAACGGTTTTTCGCTCATTCGTAAAGTGCTTGAAGTCAGTGGTCAGGATCCTCAGACCCTGCTGGAAGGCAAAACTATTGCCGACCACCTGTTAGAACCGACCCGCATTTATGTGAAAAACCTACTGGCGCTGATTAAATCTATGCCAGTGCATGCCTTGTGTCATATCACAGGCGGTGGTTTCTGGGAAAATATCCCACGTGTACTGCCAGAAAATACTCAGGCAAAAATCATTGAAAGCAGCTGGCAGTGGCCTGCTATTTTCAGCTGGTTACAACAGCAAGGCAATGTAGAACGTTATGAAATGTACCGCACCTTTAACTGCGGTGTAGGCATGATAGTGGTAGTTCCCGCCAGTCATTTAGATGCAGCTTTAGCCCAGTTAAAAGCAGCAGGCGAAAACGCCTGGCACTTAGGTGAAATCAACCAGGCTGCTGCCGACCAGGCTCAAGTTGTGATTGAAGGCTAAACCCATCCATGAAATCTATTGTGGTATTGATTTCAGGCAGTGGCTCTAATCTGCAGGCTCTATTAGATGCCTGCGGTGCCGGTTTTATTGCAGGTAAAGTAACAGCTGTTGTATCAAACAAAGCCAAAGTTTATGGCCTGGAGCGGGCAAAAAAAGCCGGAGTTAAAGCTCTGGTGTTGGATCATAAAGCTTATGAAGACCGGGCTTCTTATGACAAAGCTTTGATTGAAACTATTGATCAGCATCAGCCTGATTTAGTGGTGCTGGCTGGTTTTATGCGTATCTTAACGCCTGAATTTGTGCAGCATTATCAGGGCCGCTTATTGAATATTCATCCTTCGTTATTGCCCAAATATCAGGGGTTGAATACCCATCAGCGCGCTATTGACGCAGGTGATACTGAACATGGTTGCTCTGTGCACTTTGTTACAGCAGAACTGGATGGCGGGCCTGTGATTCTGCAAGCCAAAGTACCAGTGTTCCCTGGTGATGACGCGGACACTGTTGCAGAGCGTGTACACGAGCAGGAACACCGTATTTATCCCTTAGTTGTGCGCTGGTTTTGTCAGAACCGTTTACAACAGCAGTCAGATAAGGCATTGTTAGACGGCCTTTTATTGTCTGACCATGGATATGCAAATGACCAGGATGATGAATAAATGGCGCCTTAGTGCGTCATTTTTTTTACTCTTTTCGAGTCTTTTATCAGCTGAAGAACCTGCAGCTGCCCCTTCACACCAAATTTCAACTTTTGAAGCCAGCTACAATGTATTGCGTTCCGGCAAAAAACACGGTGAAGCCAAACGTTATGTCAAAACCACTGAACAGGGTTACGAGTTGGGCTACAGCAGTGATATCAGTTGGCTGATTTTCACAGATAAACGCTCAGAACAATCCTTTTTCAACATCAAAGATGGCCGCATTCAGCCCAGCCGTTATGTGATGCAGCGCACTGGCTCAGGCCCAAACCGCTATTACGAGTTAAACCTGAACTGGGATACTAAAGAGTTAAGAGTTGAGAAAGCTAAAAAACTCAAAACCGTGCAGTGGAATGAGCAATGGCTTGATCCTTTGAGTTACCACAGCCAACTGGCTCTGGATTTAAAAGCCGGGAAAACTGAATTTGTTTATCAGGTGCTGAACCGCCATGGTGAAGAACGTAAATACAGCTTTAAAGTGGCAGGAGAAGAATGGTTATCTCTGCCCTATGGCAAAGTAAAAGCGATACGGATTGAACGTACAGGCACAGGGCCTGACAAGCAAGTATTAGCCTGGGTAGCACCAGAGCTGGATTATTTGTTGGTGCGTTTATGGCAGGCTGAAGACAAGGTCGAACAGTTTGATATTCAACTGGCGACTTTAACGCAATAAAAACATCTCAACCAGAGCCGCTTATTGCGGATCTCCCGCTTTGAATAGCTGCGCCTGTCCACTTTCCATCACCTGCCATTGCTCGTTACAAGTCAGTGGCAAAGTGGCAATAATAGTCACTACATCCTTTTCTGTGGTTTCTTTGGAAAAGTCTATATCCACATCCATGTCAGATAACAAAGCTACCCCAAAAGGCGCTCTTCTGGTGATCCAGTGTAATTTGGTGCTGCAATACGCCAGCAGGTAATCGCCATTTGATATCAACAAATTAAAAACACCTAACTGCTGCAAAGCCGGGCATAAGCTAGCAAGATAATCAAAAGCCTGCTTCATATCAGAAGGTGCTACGGGAAACTGTTGCTCAAGCGCATTGAGTAAATAACAAAACGCATGCTCACTGTCGGTTTGCCCGACCACAAGATGTTTACCGGTCGCTAAAGTTTCAAAAGCATGCAACTGACCATTGTGGGCATAAGTCCAGTAACGCCCCCATAAAGTGCGGGTAAAAGGATGGGTATTTTCAAGCCCCACTCCGCCGCTGTTCGCCTGACGGATATGTGCTACCACAGTGGTACTCTTGATCGGGTAGTCGCTGATAAGCCGTGCAATTTCAGACTGATAACTCGGATCGGCATCTTTAAAAGTACTGACGCCTTTGCCCTGATAAAAAGCCACACCCCAGCCATCTTTATGCGGCCCCGTTTTGCCACCCCGCTCTCTTAAGCCTTTAAAGCTAAAACAGATATCGGTAGGCACATTGGCTGACATTCCTAATAATTCACACATAAATCAGATCGCTTCCTATACCCGGTAATACGACAGACTGAAGCTGCAACAAAAGTTGACAGTAAACCAGACAGCAAAGTAAGGAATTACTTGCATCTTTGCAACAGGCACACTACTCTAAGCCAACAGTGGTCAGACCTCTAGTTCTCAGGAGTAAATTATGGATGTGTTATTTTTTTGGGTAGCCTTGCTTGGCACAGTCGCCGTGCTCGCCTACCACAGAGCAAGTTTAACTATGTTTACGGCAGTCATCGCTGCTTTATTCGCTATTGCAACTTTCACTGATACAGTGGGTGTAATTAGCTGGATCCTGTTTTTAGTGGTCGCTGTGCCGCTGAACGTAGCCAGCATACGTCAACAGTATTTAACTAAGCCTTTGTTAAAACTGTACCGCAAAATTATGCCGGAAATGTCGACCACAGAAAAAGAAGCCATAGATGCAGGTACCACCTGGTGGGAAGGTGATTTATTCCGTGGTACGCCAGACTGGCACAAGCTGCACAATTATCCGAAGCCACGTTTAAGTGCGGAAGAGCAGGCGTTTTTAGATGGCCCTTGCGAAGAATTACTGGCCATAGTAGACGACTGGCACACCACGCATGAGCGTGCCGACTTATCACCAGAAGTCTATCAGTACTTAAAAGATCATGGCTTCTTTGCGATGATCATCAAAAAACAATACGGTGGTCTGGAATTTTCGGCCTATGCCCAGTCTTGTGTACTGCAAAAATTAACCAGCAAAAGCATGGTGTTATCCAGCGTCGTTGGCGTACCTAACTCCTTAGGCCCTGGCGAGCTGCTGCAACATTATGGAACTAAAGAGCAGCAGGATCATTACCTGCCTCGTTTAGCCAAAGGTTTAGAAATTCCTTGTTTTGCCTTAACAAGCCCGGAAGCAGGTTCTGATGCCGGCGCTATTCCGGACCTGGGTATAGTCTGTAAAGGCGAATGGGAAGGCCAGGAAATTATTGGTATGCGCCTGACCTGGAATAAGCGTTATATCACCTTGGCTCCCATTGCAACCGTATTGGGTTTAGCCTTTAAAATGCATGACCCGGACGGATTATTAGGCGACCAAAAAGATTTAGGCATCACTTGTGCTCTGATCCCGGTCTCAACGCCTGGCGTTAAAATTGGCCGTCGTCACTTCCCACTGAACGTACCATTCCAGAATGGTCCTACTCAGGGTGAAGAGGTGTTTGTGCCGTTGGATTACATCATAGGTGGTCCAAAAATGGCTGGTCAGGGCTGGCGTATGCTGGTGGAATGTTTGTCCGTAGGCCGTGCTATCACCCTGCCGTCAAACAGCACCGGTGGCATCAAGGCAGCCGCTTTGTTAACAGGTGCTTATGCCCGTATTCGCCGTCAGTTCAAATTGCCTATAGGTAAAATGGAAGGTATTGAAGAAGCCTTAGCCCGTATTGGTGGTTATGCCTATATGGCAGAAGCTTCTACTACTATGTCGGTAGGTTCTATCGACCTGGGCGAAAAACCATCTGTGATTTCGGCTATTACCAAATTCCATATGACAGAGCGTATGCGTCAGGCCATTACTGATGCTATGGATATTCATGGTGGTAAAGGCATCTGTATGGGCCCAAACAACTATTTAGCCCGTGGTTATCAGGGTGCCCCTGTTGCTATCACTGTGGAAGGTGCCAACATTCTGACCCGTAATATGATTATTTATGGCCAGGGTGCTATTCGTTGCCATCCTTTTGTTTTGGCTGAATTACAGGCTGCTGGTTTAGACGATGAACGCGCTGCAGTCACTGCCTTTGATCATGCGTTATTTGGTCATATTGGCTTTAGCATCAGCAATTTCTTCCGTGCTTTATGGTTAGGCTTAAGCAATTCAGCCTTTTCTTCAAGCCCTTATGCAGATGCCACAGCTAAATACTACAAACAAATGAACAGATACAGTGCAGCCTTAGCTCTGATGTCTGACGTTGCTATGGGTACTATGGGGGGTGACTTAAAACGCCGTGAACGTATTTCTGCCCGTTTAGGCGATATGTTGTCCATGTTGTATCTGACCTCTACTGTACTGAAGCGTTATAACGATGACGGCCGTCCGGCTCAGGATTTACCTTTAGTGCAATGGGCTTGTGAAGACAATATGTACAAAGCTCAGGTCGCTCTGGATGAAATGCTGGATAATTTCCCGAATCGTGTTGTAGGTTCAGTGCTTGGCAAGCTGCTATTCCCTTGGGGCCGCACTCTGCGTAAACCTTCGGATCAGCTGGATCACCAGGTGTCCCGTATTATGCAAACACCTTGTGAAGCCCGTAGCCGACTGGGAACTCACTTGTACATGACGCAGGAACCAAACAATCAGATCGGTTTAATTGAAAAAGCTCTGACCGACATTCTGGCCGCTGAGCCTATCTTCGATAAAGTGGTGCATGCAGCCAATAAACGTCTGCCATTCTTCCGCTTACACGAAGTAGCAGCTCTAGGTTTAGAGCTGGGTGTGATCACTGAAACTGAAGCAGAGAAGCTGCGGGTGGCTGAACAAGGCCGTCTGCACACCATCAACGTGGATGATTTTGATCCACTGGAACTGGCTGCTGATAAATCATTGTTTGATGAAAAGCCAAAAGCGAAATCTGTAGCGGCTTAAGCTGCAACTGCTCACATCAAGCCTGCCCTGTGCAGGCTTTTTTTATGCCTGTGAAAATACGGGGTTCAGAGATTTAAATAACAGGAGGAGCATTAAACAGGGAGCAGCGGGTGTTTGTGGTTTGTGGTCTTGTAGCTTTTCAGAACGCCGGAAAGCAAAAAACAGCATTTCTGCTGTTATTGTTTTTACTGGGAGAATGGTCGGTGATGCAAGATTCGAACTTGCGACCCCTTGGACCCAAACCAAGTGCGCTACCAAGCTGCGCTAATCACCGACATATAACCTAGTCTAAATGGGGTGGCTGATGGGGCTCGAACCCACGACAACCGGAATCACAATCCGGGACTCTACCAACTGAGCTACAGCCACCACGGTAGAACTTTTAACACTGTACTTGTTACAATGGCGCGCCCGATAGGACTCGAACCTATGACCCACGGCTTAGAAGGCCGTTGCTCTATCCAGCTGAGCTACGGGCGCCAAATTCGAGGCCGCTAGGCTCTCTTAAATGGTCGGTGATGCAAGATTCGAACTTGCGACCCCTTGGACCCAAACCAAGTGCGCTACCAAGCTGCGCTAATCACCGACTTCGCTACACTACTGCAACGGGGCGGAATATTACAGCCCAACCCCTGGAGCGTCAAACCTTTTTTGCAGCTAAAAAACTGATTGCTTAATATTTGAACCTATTTGTCATAAAAGCAGCTAATAGTGTGAAAATATGCTGATTTTTTAACTTTTTACGCCAGTTAAACTGATCTGCTTGGCCTCTTTACCGTAGCTGTGCGAAAATACAAATCCTCAGATTTCAGGTCAACAGAGCAGTTTTATGGCAGCACAAATCATAGATGGCAAAGCGGTAGCTCAATCTACCCGTCAACAGGTCGCATTAAGAGTTCAGCAACGCCTTGAAGCAGGAAAAAGAGCTCCTGGCCTTGCGGTAGTACTGGTAGGTATGGATGCAGCCTCTCAGGTCTATGTAGGTAGTAAACGTAAAGCCTGTGAAGAAGTAGGTTTTGAATCCTTCTCTTACGATTTACCATCAGGAACAACCCAACAAGAGTTATTTGATTTAATCGATACTTTAAATGCTGACAAAAAAGTAGACGGCATTTTAGTGCAATTGCCTTTGCCTGCAGGTTTAGATGCTTCTGCCATTCTGGAACGTATTCATCCATTGAAAGATGTCGATGGTTTCCACCCATACAATATAGGCCGTTTGGCTCAGCGGATGCCTGCGCTGCGCCCTTGCACACCCAAAGGCATCATTAAGCTGTTGCAAAGCACCGGTATTCAAATCCGTGGCATGGATGCAGTAGTAGTAGGCGCATCCAACATCGTTGGCCGCCCTATGGCGCTGGAGCTGTTATTGGCAGGTTGCACCACAACAGTCTGTCATAAGTTCACCAAACAGCTTGAGCAACATGTACGCCGTGCTGATTTAGTGGTGGTGGCTGTCGGCAAGCCTGAATTCATTCCAGGTGACTGGATTAAGCCTGGTGCGCTGGTGATTGATGTGGGTATTAATCGCTTAGAATCCGGCAAACTGGTCGGTGACGTTGAATTTGACAAAGCCAAAGAGCATGCGCGTTTTATTACGCCAGTGCCTGGTGGTGTAGGCCCTATGACAGTGGCCTGCCTGATTGAAAATACCTTGGAAGCCTGCGAGCAGTTTCACGATCAATAGTCAGCTACCGGCAGGGATCAGACATGGGGCAGAGCTACAACTCTGCCCCTTTTTTATTGGAGACTATTAACCCCGGCGCCAGGTGGTCACACCTGCTTTATCTTCCAGAATAATACCTTTAGCCACCAAAGCGTCACGGGCAGCATCAGCTGCAGCCCAGTCTTTATTGGCGCGAGCAGTATTACGCTGTGCTATTAAAGCTTCAATTTCAGCGACATCATCTGAATCTGTGCCCGACTGTAAAAAAGTCTCTGCATCACCCTGCAAAATACCCATCACACTACCGAGTTTAATTAATAAGCCTGCAAGCTGTGAAGCTTTGGCCGGGTCTGTTGCTTTTTCTTTGTTGATATCACGCGCCAGTTCAAACAGCACAGGCAAAGCCAAAGCTGTATTAAAGTCATCATCCATAGCAGCACGGAAGGTTTTGACATAGTCATTGTTCATATCAACCTCTGTCGCTGGTACGACTTCACGCAAGGCGGTATACAAACGGCCTAAAGCGGAATGCGCCTGCATTAAATTCTCTGCCGAATAGTTCAGTTGGCTGCGGTAATGGCTGGAGATCAGGAAATAACGCACAGCTTCAGCGTTGTAGTCAGCCAATACATCTTTCACAGTAAAGAAGTTGCCTAAAGATTTAGACATTTTTTCTTTATCCACCTGCACCATACCTGTATGGATCCAGGTATTAACGTACGGCGTGTCATGGGCGCAGCAGGATTGAGCAATTTCGTTTTCATGGTGCGGGAACTGTAAATCTGACCCACCGCCATGAATATCAAAATGTTTGCCCAAATGTTTTGCACTCATGGCCGAACATTCAATATGCCAGCCCGGACGACCTTGGCCCCAGGGCGATGACCAGCTTGGCTCGTTTGGCTTGGCCATTTTCCACAAGACAAAATCCAGCGGATCGTCTTTGGCCTGATCAATTTCTACCCTGGCGCCGGATTGCAGCATGTCCAGGTTTTGCTGGCTGAGCTGGCCGTAAGCTTCATATTTACTGACATCAAACAGCACATCACCGTCAGAGGCTATATAGGCATAACCCTTAGCCACTAAGGTTTCTATCAGCTCAATGATTTCAGCCATATGCGTAGTGACACGGGGTTCAATATCGGCAGGCATTAAACCCAGTGCATTAAAATCATCATGCATAGCAACGGTATAACGGGCCGTTAAAGCGTCACAGCTTTCGCCGTTTTCATTAGCACGTTTGATAATTTTGTCGTCTACATCTGTGATGTTACGCACATAAGTGACGTCATAACCGCTGAAGCGTAAATAACGGTTCATTACATCAAAAGCTACATAAGTGCGGGCGTGGCCCACATGACAGAAATCATAAATTGTGATGCCGCAGACATACATAGACACTTTGCCAGGCACTAAAGGCACAAAAGACTCTTTTTTACGGGTCAGGGTGTTAAAAATCTGCAGCATGGGCTCCTCGGGAAATCATCAAAACGGCAATCATAAAGTGCAACAGTGTAACATCAGCAAAAGCCTTGAGCTATCCTCGCTTTGTTGCTTTGTGATTTACTAAAGGCTATGCCCGAAGTTACTTGGGTATAGAACGCTGCTGCGGTACACTATCGCCGTTTTTAAGCCACAGGAGATGATCATGGTTAGCTTACATACCAATTTTGGTGTTATTAAACTGGCATTATTTGCCGACAAAGCCCCTGCAACAGTCGAAAACTTTCTGAACTACGTCAAAGAAGGTTTTTATGACAACACCATTTTTCACCGTGTGATCAATGGCTTTATGATCCAGGGCGGTGGTTTTACTCCTGACATGGAACAAAAAGAGCCAGGCAATCCAATCAAAAACGAAGCAAACAACAAAGTGGCTAACAAAACCGGTACAGTGGCTATGGCCCGCACCAGCGACCCGCATTCTGCGACTTGCCAGTTCTTTATTAACGTGGCCAATAACGACTTTTTAGACTTCAGCTCTGAAACTTCTCAGGGCTGGGGTTACTGTGTATTCGGCGAAGTAGTCGAAGGCATGGATGTGATCAACAAAATCAAAACTGTGTCCACAGGCCGCAAGTTTGGTCATGCTGACGTACCAAACGATGCTGTGATCATCGAAAAAGCAGAAATCCATGGCTAAAGGCCACAGCCTTTTTATTGCCGATCTGCATTTAAGCGAACAACGCCCGGATATTACCGCGGCGTTTTTTCTTTTTTTACAGCAAAAAGCCGCAGAAGCAGATGCGCTTTATATTCTGGGTGATTTATTTGAAGTCTGGATTGGTGATGATAACCCCTCGCCTTTACTGGCTGAAGTTGCAACAGCCATCAACGCTTTAACAGCTAGTGCTGTGCCTGTTTATTTTTGCCATGGCAACCGCGACTTTTTACTCGGAAAAAAATTTGCTAAGCGATCTGGCATGCAGTTGCTTGACCCTCTGACTGTAGTTGATTTATATGGCACCCCAACTTTACTGATGCATGGCGATTCGCTCTGCACTCTGGATATTGGTTATCAGAAGTTTCGGGCCTGGTGGGATCAGAAATGGTGGCAGACCCTTATTTTGTCTTTACCGCTGTGGTACCGGCAACATCTGGCACGTAAAGCCCGCCGGGTCAGTGCTATGGATAAACAAGGCAAAACATCAGACATTATGGATGTGACGCCAGATGAAGTGCCTCAAGTCATGGCTCAGTATCAGGTGCAGCATTTGATCCATGGCCATACCCACAGACCTGCAGTGCACCAACTAAAACTTACCGATGGCAAAGACGCACAACGTTATGTGTTAGGTGACTGGTATAGCCAGAGTTCTTATCTGGACGTTTCCGCCTCCAAATGGCAACTGCACTTTAACCCCCTGTCCCAGGCCCAGGCTTCAGAATAAACAGCGTACTGAGATTTTTATGAGTTTTACCGAATTACTTCAGCCCATTCATCAGTTTTTACAGTACGAAACGCCGGACAGCTGGTTAGTGGAGGCGCAAAAAACAGAGCGTTTGGCTGTGTTATTACAGGACCATCTGATCTGTGAATTAAAAGCGGCTCAAACCGCTATGTATCTGCTGCGCCGTTATGCCTGTGATAAAGACAGCTCTTTAACTTTACTAAACTGGCTAAAGCCTTTTGAAGACTTCGCTTATCGTTTTAACGGTGATATTCAGAGTTTAAAGCAAGCTGAAAAACTGAATAAAAGCATTATAGGCCGTTCTGATTTTGCTCACTCGGATCGTATTATCGATCGTATGGTGCTGTTAATACGCGAAGAGTTGCATCATTTTTGTCAGGTGCTGGAGATTATGCTGGACAGAGGCATTCCCTACGAAAATATCACGGCCAGTCGTTACGCTAAAACCCTGATCCAGAACTGCAAAACCCATGAGCCGCAAATTCTGATCGATAAACTGATATGTGGCGCTTATATTGAAGCCCGTTCCTGTGAGCGCTTCGCTAAACTCGCTGAATTTGTTGACCCGGAATTAGCCAGCTTTTATACCTCTTTGCTACGCTCCGAAGCCAGGCACTTTGCTGATTATCTGGAACTGGCTCAAGTCATCTCCAAATCCGATATCACACAACGGGTACGCTTTTTTGGTAAGCTCGAAGCTGAACTGATCTCAAGCCCGGATCCGGATTTTAAGTTCCATAGCGGCGCCCCTGTTACGGCCATTTAAGGTGGTAATTTTTTGCCATTTACACCTCTGTATCTGCAGCTCTGATAACGCTTTGCTCTGCTTACTGCAGATTTTCTGCTTTAAACTTGACGAACCTCGTTCTATTAGCCATAACAAAGGTAAGGGTTTGCTCTATGCCCTGTAATGAACAACGTAGTAGCCAAGGATAACAACTATGATTCTAAACCACTTATGGGGACTGTATGCCCATCCGAAAGAAGAATGGCATACCATAGACGCTCGTCACGAAAGTTTCAGATACAGTTTAATTCACATCCTGCTGATTGCCTTAATCCCTTCGCTTTGCGCTTATTATTCGGCAGTACACATCGGCTGGAGCATAGGTGTGGGTGAACCAATACGTTTAACTGCAGACAGCGCCCTGATGCTTTCTGTCGCTATGTATATTGCTTTGATAGGCGGAGTCTTCGCGCTGGCTTATCTGGCACACTGGATGGCTCATACTTTTGGTTCTGAACCTACTTATACCCAGACACTGGAATTAGCCTCTTACACTTCCACACCATTGTTTATGGTAGGTTTTGCTGCGTTATTCCCTGAACTTTGGTTTGTGATGCTGGTGGGTTTGGCAGGCTTAACCTATTCGGTGTATTTGCTTTATGTAGGCGTACCTATTCTGATGCATATTCCTGAAGAAAGAGGCTTTATTTATGCCAGCTCAGTGGTCACTACAGGCTTAATTCTGTTGGTTTGTGTGATGACAGCTACAGCTATTTTATGGAGCTCCGGTTTCGGTCCGGCTTTTACGCATTAGCTTGCTTTGCAGATACTCATTTTACAAAAACAAAAGGGGCCAGTTAAAAACCAGCCCCTTTTTAATTCATAAAATTGGCTCTGACTTATCAGTTGCCTTCGTTATGCAAATCTAAACTTGCAGATAACTCGGCTTCTTTTTTGCGTTTAGAGGCTTCATTACGTTGTGCATCCAGACGGTTCAGGTAGGCCTGATCAATGTCGTTTGTGACATAGACACCATCGAATACCGAAGTTTCGAATCGCTTCAGCTCTGGGTTTTCAGAACGAACTGCGTCGACTAAATCTTCCAGTGATTGGAAAATCAGACCATCAGCACCAATGATTTTACAGATACTGTCGACATCGTGACCATGTGCAATCAGTTCATTGGCTGATGGCATATCAATACCGTAGACGTTCGGGAAACGAATTTCCGGCGCTGCAGAAGCGAAATATACTTTCTTCGCACCCGCTTCACGCGCCATATCGATGATTTGCTCTGAGGTGGTACCGCGCACTATAGAGTCATCGACCAGCAATACATTTTTGCCTTTGAATTCCTGCCAAATAGCATTCAGTTTACGTTTGACTGACTTTTTCCGTTCACCCTGACCCGGCATAATAAAAGTACGGCCAATGTAACGGTTTTTCACATAACCCTGACGGTATGGCAGGCCTAACTCATGGGCAATTTGTAAAGCCGCATCGTTACTGGTCTCAGGAATTGGAATAACCACATCAATATCTAAATGCGCCCACTCTTTTTTGATTTTTTCACCGAGCTTTTTACCCATGGCAACACGGGAAGCATAGACAGAGACATTGTCTATGGTCGAGTCCGGACGGGCAAAATACACATATTCAAAAATGCAGGGCGCATAGCTAGGGTTTTCAGCACATTGCTGGCTGAACAGCTCGCCTTCTTCTGTGATATAAACAGCTTCACCTGGTGCTACGTCACGCAACACGGTAAAACCGTCGGCATCCAAAGCCACGCTCTCAGAAGCCACCATATATTCAGTGCCAAGCTCAGTTTCACGTTTGCCCATCACCAGTGGGCGAATGCCATTTGGATCACGAAACGCCACTAAACCATGGCCAATGACCACTGCCACCACGGCATAACCACCACGGATTTTACGATGTAAATTGGCAACAGCACGGAAAATATGGTCAGGATTGACATGCATATCAGCATGAATATCCAGCTCGTGGGCAAAAGCGTTTAACAAAGCTTCTGAATCTGAGTTGGTATTGACATGACGACGGGCCGTGCGGAATAACTCGTCTTTTAACTCTTCAGAGTTAGTCAGGTTTCCGTTGTGCGCCAAGGCTATACCAAAAGGACTATTGGTATAAAAGGGCTGAGCTTCGGCCGTACTGGCTGAACCTGCTGTTGGGTAACGCACATGGCCTATGCCCATATTGCCAGACAAACGCTGCATATGGCGGGCTTCAAATACGTCTTTCACTAAGCCATTGGCTTTGCGTAAGCGTAAGGTTTTGTTGTCTACTGTCACTATGCCGGCGGCATCCTGACCACGGTGCTGCAACACAGTTAAACCGTCATACAACGCCTGATTGACCGGATACTTACCTACGATTCCAACAATACCACACATCGATTATTTCCTCGCCACGCTTAGGGTCGCTGCATAAAACTGGAATGGGCTTTGATGTACTCAAAAAACCATTCAATGATAAAACCAAATTCGGGTATCAATGTGGACGCCTGCCACCACTCGCTTTGATCTGCAGTGGTAAAAGCATCCAGAAAGAACAACAACGCACTAACCACCAGCACACCACGCAGGGCGCCAAAGATCAGGCCTAATAATCGGTCTGTGCCGGATAAACCTGTCGACTCAACCAAACGGCCAATCAGGTAATTAATTAAGGCACCAAGAATAAGAGTAGAAACAAACAGAACAGCAATGGAGACCGCATTACGCACTAGCGCGTCCTGCAATTCGTTGAAATAGGTTGCCAGATAGGGGTAATAATAACTGGCAACAAAAAAGGCCAGTATCCAGATAATCAGTGAAACCGCTTCTTTGGCAAATCCCCGGACCAGACTGATCACAGTCGACAGGCCGATAATTGCCAGAATGGCATAGTCAATCCAAACCATTTGCTACCAAAGGATGCTTAAGGACGGCGCGCATTCTATCAAAACACGCGCCTGAACACCTAATTATTTTCGATTGGCTTAAAAGCAGTCAACTTCAGACCTTGAGTTCCGGTCAGCTCCTGTAGTTGAGGCAGTTTTTGTTCCAGGCGTTCTTTCTTCAGTTCAGGCCCCACCACTACGCTCACCATGGATTGACCCTGTGCATTGGTGGTTGAACGGGTAAAAGTGGTAAAACCCGCTTCTTTTAATTTAGCCACTAAAGCAGTCGCGTTTTCTGTTTTACCAAAACTGCCTACCCGCACTATCCAGGCGGTTTCATTCAGAGCCGGATTTCCTTTCGGTTCAGCTGGTTGTTCTGCAACAGGCGAAGCTGCTGAGCTTGTCACAGGCGCTAAGGGGTTTTCAGTCGGCACAGGTATTGGATCTGTGGTTGCGCCCTCTGAAGGCTCAGCCACCATAGCTGCACTATCTGTAACGGCTTCGCTGCCGGCAGCTCCTGCTGTGACTTGTGCAAAGCTATTATCAGGTAAGCCAGCATCAGTGGCAGGTTCGTTTACCGGAGTTGCCAGTAATTCCTGTTGTTTTTCCGCTAATTGCTGCTTCGTAAATACCTGTTCCTGTTGCACAGTCGCGAATTCAGGCCGCTCTGGAATAGCTTTAAATTCATCTTTTACTACCTGTTTTTGCCCATCCAGCAGATCAGGTAAAAAAACGATGGCTGCAATAATTAAAATGCTGCTGCCAATTAAGCGGTTTTTAAAGGCGCTGGTCATACATCTGTCTCCTTTTGCAGCGCTAGAACTGCCGACACTGTAACAAAAGAGCCGAAAATCACCAATAAATCATTAGCCTGCAACAAAAGCTGCGCTTGTTGGTAACCTGACTCTAAATCTGAATAACAGGAATAACCACTTTGCACCGGTAACTGCTCCGCAAGCATAGCTGCCGGAGCACCACGAGCACCAGGTAAGTCCACCAGATGCCAGTGATCCGCAAGCTGATGAAAAGGCGCCAGACTTTGCTGAATGTCTTTGTCTTTTAACATACCCACCAGCAGATGGACTCTGGCATAACCTGCTTTGATGGACTGCAGCTGAGCCGCCAGGTAACCGGCAGACTGCGGGTTGTGCGCTACATCCAATAAAATACCAGGGGTTTTACTCAGCCATTGCATACGTCCTGGCAGACTTAACTCAGCCAAAACCTGACTAGCTTGTTGCTGTGAAGGCAACAAAGCTAAAGCCTCAAGCGCTGTAAAGGCCGTCGCAATATTTTGCAAAGGAACAGTTGCCAGAGGTAGTTCCTCCAAACGGCTCTGCACACCTTGCCAGCTGAAGCTCGCTTCTGTGACGCTGTACTGGTAATCCGTATTGATACAAAGCAGTTTGGCCTGAATATCCTGACTGTATTTCAGTACCGACTGTGGAATATCTGTCTCCCCTATCACAGCTGCTTTACCCGCGCGAAACACACCAGCTTTTTCACGGCCAATGCTTTCTCGGTCTGGCCCTAAATAATCCTGATGGTCTAAATCGACTGTGGTCAGAATACTTAAATCCGGCTCAATAATATTGGTTGCGTCTAAACGACCGCCTAATCCCACTTCAATCAGGCATAAGTCCGGTTGCTGTTGCTTCAGTAAATAAAAAGACGCCAGTGTGGTGAACTCAAAATAAGTCAGTTCAATGTCGCCACGCAATTGCTCGATAAAAGCAAAAGCTTCACACCAAAGAGTGTCAGTTGCATCTTCGCCATTGATACGTAAGCGCTCGTTAAATTCAAGCAAATGAGGAGAGCTATAGACCCCCACAGACAAGCCCTGCACAGCGCAGAGCTGTTCAAGAGTGCGGGCAGTAGTGCCTTTGCCGTTGGTGCCGGCGATCAGAATTTTTTTGCCAGGCAGCAGATGTAAATCGGCGCGCTGTGCAATCTTCAGCACACGAGCAAGCCCCAGTTCAATCTGATGTTGCGGATGTTTTTGTTCTATATAACAAAGCCAATCCGTCAGAGTCTGACAGGATTGGCTTGCAGGCGATAAAAGATTGGTCATAACACCTTATTAGGCGACGCGGTGTTCCTTTGCAGGAGCTGGCCATCGCATGAATTTAGCCACAAGTCGGGCAATTGTATCGCGCATTTGGCGGCGGTCAACAATCATGTCGATAGCACCGTGTTCCAGCAGGAATTCGCTGCGCTGGAAACCTTCAGGTAATTTTTCACGTACTGTCTGCTCAATAACACGGGGACCAGCAAAACCGATCAGAGCTTTTGGCTCACCAATGTTCAAATCGCCCAGCATGGCCAGACTGGCAGATACGCCCCCCATAGTCGGGTCTGTCAGTACAGAAATATAAGGTAAACCTGCTTCACTCAGCTTAGCTAAAGCCGCGCTGGTTTTGGCCATTTGCATCAAAGACATCAAGGCTTCCTGCATACGGGCGCCACCACTGGCTGAGAAACAGATAAAAGGCACTTTGTTTTCAATGGCGTATTCAACGCCTTTAACAAACTTGGCACCTACGACAGACGCCATAGAGCCGCCCATAAATGCAAATTCAAATGAAGCCACAACCACTGGCATCCCCAATAAAGTACCGCGCATCACTACCATGGCGTCTTTTTCATTGGTTTCTTTTTGTGCAGCAACAATACGGTCTTTGTATTTTTTGCTGTCTTTGAATTTCAACAGATCCTGAGGTTCTAACTCGGCAGCCAGTTCCACCATACCACCGGTATCAAGGAAATTGTTTAATCTGTCTCTGGCACTGATACGCATATGGTTGTCACATTTAGGACAAACCCCTAAGTTCCGATCCAGCTCTGCTTTGTACAACACAGCGTCACAAGAGGTACATTTAGTCCAGACCCCTTCAGGAATATTTCGACGGGATGAAGACGAAGTTCTGGGCAGAATTTTTTCTAACCAACTCATAGTTGTTCCTTGGTATCGCAGCAGGGCTTGAGCCCAAACTTAGTTTATTGTGTGAAAAAGCGCCGATCATGCGGCTAACGGCGCTTATTAAAGCACAAAGCCATGATAGAACCTATAGCTAACTGGTCGTAGTAGTTAGCAAAAACTGTCTGGCAGGAACAGAGGTCCCAGTGGCATTTTGGGGATACCAAAGTGTTCGGGGTAGTCCACATCCACCAGATACAAGCCTTCGGCTTTCGCCGTTGCCGCCGCTAAAGTGCGATCTTTAGCCGCCAGCAACTCTGCAATCCATTCTGGCTGTTTTAAGCCCATGCCCACCTGCAACAAGCTGCCGGTGATATTACGTACCATATGGTGCAAAAAGGCATTGGCCTTGATATCCAGCACAATAAATTGCCCTACCCGACTTAAATGCAGATGCATCAGATTACGGAAAGGACTGTGCGACTGACACTGAATAGCACGAAATGAGGTGAAATCATTTTCGCCCAGCAAATGGACAGCAGCTTGTTGCATCAGTTCAATATTTAAATCCTGATGATAATGACTTAAACCTGCGCCCAAAATGGCGGGTCTGAATTTATTGTTATAAATCACATAACGGTAACGGCGGGCTGTGGCAGAAAAACGCGCATGAAAGTCTTCCGACACTTGTTTTGCCCAGCGCACGGCTATGCCATCCGGTAGATTGGAGTTGGCCCCCATGATCCAGGCCCGCATATCACGGTTGGCATCGGTATCAAAATGCACCACCTGGCCGGTTGCGTGCACACCAGCGTCAGTACGACCAGCACAGGACAATTCGATCGTCGCATTAGCCACTTTAGATAACGCAGCTTCCAGATGACCTTGTACGCTTGGCACTTCACGTTGCCTTTGCCAGCCAAATAAACCTACACCGTTGTATTCGATACCTAACGCAATTCGCATTCTGACTCCCATCACTTAGGGGCGGAAGTATAACTCAGGCATGGAGGGAAACTCACGGGTTTTAACGGTAAAAGCCTGCTCTGAAGACAAGAACAGAAGCATGATTTAGTTTTGTGCTAAAGGATAGCTCAACAAAATTCAAGAACAAAAGGGCCAGAGTTTTGACTCTGACCCTGTGATTTAAAGCTGGTCTTTTAAACTTTGCGCTTCTTGTTTGATATGCTCTGGCGCTGTGGAACTCAGTACTTTGTCAATCAGGTGTTCAGCGCCATCCTGCTCACCAATCTCAATATAAGCTCGGATTAAATCCAGGTCTGCGGCAAAACCCTGCTCAACCGGATCCAGTTCAGGTTCATGCTGCGCGGCAATAAAATCCTGATAATCCTCCAGACCAACGTCTATATTAGGCACAAGGTTTTGACTCTGCTGTGGTTCATCTTCAGAATCATCCAACAGTTTATCCAGCGCCAGCAATGAGAACTCCAGGTCATCAGACTGCTCCATCTGCTGAGCTGGGGTTTCGGACTCAGGCAATGGCTCACTCTCTGTTTCAGCTTTATCCAAATCTAATTCGGCTGCTACCGCATCGGCGACCTGCTCATCTGCCAGTCTGGCTTCAGTATCAGTTTGAGCATAATCAGCCAGCAAGGTATCAAAGTCAGTTTCATCCAAAGCTTCAAGTTCTGACGCTATATCATTATTGGCCTGTTGGCTATCATGCGAAATGACGTCCGGCTCTTCAGCCTCCTGACCATTTTGTTCCAGTTCAAGTTCATCATCTGTTTCTTCAACAGCTCCAGCTTCGTCAGAAAACTCCAGGTCCGGATACTCTTCCAGCACTTTGCTTGGATTTTCCACGGACAAAGTGGCAGCAGATACACGGCTCACACTTAAATCTTCCTGCGAATCAAGATCAGGAACTGATTCGACAGAGGATGGCTCCACAGCCTGATCACTGAGCTCCTGCCAAGCTTCATTCGCTTCAGCTTCGTCTGACATTTCATCGGCAAGCATTGCTGAGTCGTCATCTGACACAGCTAACTCTGGTTGTAATTCATCGGCTACATCAATGTCATCCAGAGACGCATCATCCCAATCCGTGACTAACAGCTCATCCGGCACTGCCTCAGCACTTTGATCTGCGGTATCTGGATCTGCGGTATCTGCAGCCAACTCATCTGCCGACATGTCAGCATCGGCTTCAAAGTTCTGAATAAGTTCCGCCAAATCACCATGATCGGCGTGGAAATGTGCAGGCATGGAGGTGAAAGGATCAGCTGATGCCTCGTCGGATAACAACAAAGCAACGTCATCCGGACTCAGCGGATAGTCGTCTTCGTCAAATTCCAGAGTAGTTTCAGTATGCTCTTCTGATCCAGCCACAAGATCCGATCCATCGGTCAGATTAAATTCATCATGATCTGGCTCACCTGCTTTGTCAGCTTTTACACTGTCTGGCCAACTGGCTGTGCCATCAAGCAAAGCGTCAATATCAATATCGGTTTCGTTTTCAATAGACAATGGCTCTGAGATTGATAATTCTTCATCGGCAAGCGATTCGGCAAATTCGTCCAGTTCTGAGCTGTCAAAATGCGGTTGTTCCGGCGTAACATCCAGCACATCAGTTGTATCCTCCACGGGCTGAGCCAAAGCAACCTCTGATCGCTGTTCAGCCTGAGGAGCTTCGTTTGTCACCACCAGTTCATCCAGCAGCGAATCAAAGTCAACCTCTTCAACCTCTTCTATCTCATCCAGGCTGAATTCATCTGTTTCGGCTGAAACCGGACTGACCTCAAAAGTGTCTCCATCCAATTCGTCCAGCTCAATTTCTTCGATCAGTTCAATTTCTTCGATCAATTCATCCTGTTTATCGTTCGCCTGTTCGTTTTGTTTTTGTTTTTGCTCTTCGGCTAACTGCTCAGCCACGGCCTGAGCAAAGACGTCTTCATCTGCATCCAGTTCGGGTTCTTCATCAAATAAAGAGGACAGGTCGGCTCCGGACAAAATATTATTGGGATCAAACTCTTTTTCCGGCGCTTTTACCGGTTGATCCAACAAATCATCCAATAACTCATCATCCATTGAACTGGCGTCGAGTAAATCTTTACTGTCCAGCAAGTCGTCGTCATTCATCAGAATGTCGTCAAACTCGTCTGCTCTGGTATCCAGCAGCATATCATCATGTAAATCAATAGGTTCGTCATCCAGCCTTATGCCGTTACTGCCTGTATCCAATAAAGATTCATCCAGCGTCATCAGGCTGCTTTCGTCAAAATCCAGGCTTTCATCTAAAGGAGGTAAGGGCGAACGATAACCTGATTCCTGTTGAGGCACAGCTGTAGCCGCGTTCACTATTTGCTCTGATTTTTTGGTGCGGCGTTTAATCCAGCCTAAGACTGCAAACAATACAAATAAGGTCGGTAAGGAGGCTAATAACACCCAGGTCAGACTACTGGAGGAAATAGTTTGCCACAACCCGGCAAAACTTGTCCCTTGCTGTTCCCGTTCAATCTGAGCTTTCTGCTGTGCCAGCATTTCAGCCTGCTGTGCTACTAACAATTGTAATTGCTGTTGAATTTCGCTGTCTTTGTCTACCTGGGATTTCATCAAAAGCATTTGATCAGCCAGTTGATCAAGTTTCTGCTTCAGGGCTGTGTTGTCTGCCAATACAGCTTCAACTGTCACCTGGGACTCTGCCAGTTTACTCTGCAGATCAAGAAGTTGTCCTTTTTGCTGCCCTTCAACACGGCTCAACTCCTGCTTAATTTCCTGTTTGGCCTTGTCGACATCTTTTTGTTGCGCTGTATTTACGCCTTGTTTCACTTTGGCCGCTGCAGCAGCCCGAACTCTGTCGGCCCAGATCCGATCGTCCTCTTCCGACTTACGCTGGGCATCCACTGCATCCACAGTCAGAATTTCATCGACATTAGGAATGGCTAAAAAGGAGCCTACATTCAAATGGTTAAAATTATCATCGAGAAAAGCTTCAGGGTTTTTCAGATAGATGGAATACATCACCTGATAGATATTTAAGCCCGGGTGCGGACGCACGTCTTCGGCGATACGCCATAAGGTGTCGTTAGGAGTTAAAGGTCCTACCCGGCTACGGTCCGGATTTTCACTGCTTTTAGGGCCTTTAAGACGCACAGTGGTTTCTGCAGTAGCGTTAACACTGCAGATCTGCAACAGAATACTGAAAATAAGAAGCCCAACTAAACGCATCGATGATCCTTTAAGGCCGGAGATTATTTGTGACACAAAAACACTGCAAACATCGTTCCACACTGGAATAGTAAACCAGATGAATGCCACTGGCTACGCTTAAACACTATCTGCATATCGGCTGCCGGATCAATTGCTTTAGAAAGAATAAAGGCTCCAACGGGAGCCTTTACTGGTATTTAATCTGCTGTTACAGATAGTCGCGGATCAAATGTTCAGCAATTTGAATGCTGTTGGTGGCGGCACCTTTACGAATGTTGTCAGCAACAACCCATAAATTAATGCCATTTTCGTGTGAAAAGTCCTGACGAATACGGCCCACAAAAACGTCATCCTGACCTGCTGCATTTCCCACCTGAGTCGGGTAATCTGCATTGTCTTCCATCAACGTCACACCAGGTGCATTGGCTAACAGCGCTTTGACCTGCTCTACACTGATAGGCATACGGGTTTCCAGATGCACAGCTTCGGCATGACCATAAAACACCGGCACACGCACTGCAGTAGCGTTTACTGAAATGCTGGCGTCGCCCATAATTTTTTGGGTTTCCCAGTGCATTTTCATTTCTTCTTTGGTGTAGCCGTTATCTAAAAACACATCAATTTGTGGAATGCAGTTAAAGGCAATTTGACGGGCGAACTTGCTGCCTTCTTCCAAAGGCCGGCCATTGAGTAACTGCGCCGTTTCTTTAGCTAAAGCTTCAACACCTTGTTGACCCGCACCAGCCACAGACTGATAAGTCGCTACATTGATACGGCTGATCCCCACTGCATCATGAATAGGCTTTAACGCTACCAGCATCTGAATAGTGGAGCAGTTAGGGTTAGCAATGATATTACGGTTACGGAATTCAGCAATAGCATGAGCATTTACTTCAGGCACCACCAATGGAATATCAGCTTCGTAGCGGTAGTGGGAAGTGTTGTCGATCACCACACAACCTGCATCCGCAGCCCGGGGGGCATAAGTTGCAGACACGCTGCCGCCTGCAGAAAACAAACCAATCTGCACCTTAGTCCAGTCAAAGGTCTCAGCATCCAGTACTTCGATTTGTTTACCCTTAAAGGTGATAAAGCCACCGGCAGAGCGGCTGCTGGCTAAAGGATAAAGTTTATTTACCGGAAAATCGCGCTGTTCTAAAATTTCGATTAAATGCTGGCCTACTAAACCTGTAGCACCTAACACAGCGACGTCGTATTGCTGAGCCATGGTTATTCCCCTTTAATTTGTTACTGGCCACTAAAACCTAATGTTGTTAAAAACTCAGGCACTTCTTGTCCTGTCAGCTGCACCGAGCTGTATTCACGCCGCGGTGGATATGACTTTCTAAGCCAGTCAAAACCTTGTGTTTTTTTGTCTTGCATCATGTAGAAACGAAACAAAGCATCGTCCCGGCGCACATCATATAACAGCCGGGTTAAATTTTGGACATCTAAAAGTCCAAAACTTGAATTTATTTTCACCTCTGAAACTTGTGCTGCCGGCAGCACCTGCGCCAGAGTCTTTGCTGGGGTGACGCCCAGCTGTAAACACAAGGCCTGATACAGCATTTCAGTACCACGGGCTTTGCCTTCAATACTGTGCCCTGCGATATGAGCTGTGGCTATATCTGCAAAGGGGATCAAGCGGACATCTGGCTCTGGTTCATTGGCCCAGACATCCAGCACCAACGCTCTTTTATGACCAGACTGAGCTTCGTTTAATAAAGCATTATTATTGGTCACTTCACCACGACAGGCATTAATCACCGCACATTCAGGTTTTAATAACTTCAGGCTTTGTGCATTTAATAAATCCACAGTCGCATCTGGCCCGGTTTTTACCAAAGGCACATGAAAGCTGACGATATCAAGCTGGGGTAATAATTCTTCAAACGGAATATGTGCAAAATCAGGCTCAGCATCAGCGCGTAGTGGGTCACAGCACAACACCTTGATGGACAAGGCCTGAAGAGCACTTACCAGCAACCGGCCAATATTACCCACCCCGACCACACCCACAGTTTTGTGCTGCAAATTCCATTGGTACTTTTCAGAGAGCACAAAGATGCTACTCAGTACATACTCAACCACAGACTGGGCATTACAACCAGGCGCACTGCTAAAACCTATGCCGCGTTGCTGCAGATAGCTCTGATCAACGTGATCAGTACCAATAGTCGCTGTACCAACAAACTTCAGCCCGGGGCTTTGTGCCAGCAACTGTGCATTGACTTTAGTGACAGAGCGCACCAGCAACACATCAGCATCAATAATTTGTTCTGAAGTTAAAGTGCGGCCATTCACCAGCGTCACGTTGCCTAAATCAGCAAAAAAGTCTTTGACGTACGGCATATTTTCGTCGGCGTATATCTTCATCTGTATCAGTCCACAGTCAGAATGGCGGTATTGTAACGACGCTCTGTGCTTTGAGCTATCGGATTTCTGAATTTTTGACCGGCCAAAAAAAACGCTGCATCAGGCAGCGTTTTTTTATCAGGAAAAAATTAACTCTGGTATTTTTGCATCACTAAAGTGGCGTTCGTGCCACCAAAACCAAAACTGTTTGACATCACAGTGGTCAGTTGAGCTTCTGTCGCTTTAGTTACAATATTTAAACCTGCTGCGGCGTCATCCAGCGTATTGATGTTGATTGAAGGAGCAATAAAGTTATGTTCCATCATCAACAGCGAATAAATAGCTTCGTGCACACCAGCAGCACCTAAAGCATGACCTGTCATAGCCTTGGTTGCGCTAATCGCTGGGGATTTGCCACCAAAAACTTGTTGAATAGCCCCTAATTCTTTGACATCTCCCACAGGAGTACTGGTGCCATGAGTATTGACGTAGTCGATTGGACCTTTGACATCTTTCATAGCCATTTCCATACAACGTACTGCGCCTTCACCACTTGGAGCAACCATATCGTAGCCATCTGAAGTAGCGCCATAGCCAACGATTTCGGCGTAAATTTTTGCGCCACGTGCCAGCGCATGCTCCAGCTCTTCAACCACTAAAATACCGCCACCACCACTGATGACAAAACCATCACGGTCGGCATCATAAGTGCGGGACGCCAATTCAGGCGTTTCATTGTATTTAGTAGATAAAGCACCCATAGCATCAAATTCCATAGCTAAGGTCCAATGCACTTCTTCACCACCACCGGCAAAAATAATGTCTTGTTTGCCTAACTGGATAAGTTCTACCGCATGGCCAATACAATGGGCGCTGGTGGCGCAAGCTGAGCTGATGGAGTAGTTCACACCTTTGATTTCAAAAGGAGTAGCTAAACAGGCAGAGCAAGTGCTTGACATGGTTTTAGGAACAGCATAAGGGCCAACACGTTTGACGCCTTTTTCACGTAAAATATCTGCCGCTTCAATCTGAGTTTTAGAGGAAGCGCCACCAGAGCCTACCACTAAACCAGTGCGGAAATTTGAGACCTGCTCTGGAGTTAAGCCTGCATCTTCAATGGCTTGTTGCATAGAGATATAAGCGTAAGCTGCTGCATCGCCCATAAAACGCAAAGCTTTGCGGTCAATTAAAGCTGCAGTATCAATTTCAATCTGACCCCAGACCTGTGATCTCAGGCCCATGTCGGCAAATTCCTGTGACGCTTTAATACCGGAGCGTCCGGCTTTTAACGATTCCAGCACTTGCTGTTGATCGTTACCAATACTGGACACTATGCCTAACCCTGTGATCACTGCTCTTTTCATGCTTGCTCCAAACAAAAAATCGGATGTCTTTTAGTAATTGCGCCACATTGTACGGAGTTTCTTTTCGAAACTGGTCCGCTTTCAGCGCACAGTTGTACACTATTATCTATTTGTATTGCGGCTAAGTTACAATACCTTATTCTTTTTCGATAGGGTTCGACAGAAGTTGCAACAGGCTCAAGTTCACTACAACGACGCTGGCACACCGGTTTCCGACCTGTTTGGCGATATTTATTTTTCCGACATTGGTGGCCTGGACGAAACCGATTATGTGTTTTTACATAAAAATCAGCTACCAGAACGCTGGTGTACTCATCCACGGGCTTTTTTCCATATCGCTGAAACTGGTTTTGGCACTGGCTTAAACTTTCTGCTGACCTGGCTGCGTTTTCGCCAATACAAAAGCCAGGCCAAAAGCTGTCAGCGATTGTATTTCAGCAGCTTCGAAAAATACCCCTTCAGTAAAGCCGACTTGCTCAAAGCCTTAGCTGCCTGGCCACAGCTGGCAGAACTCACAACCTTGCTGGCAGACAGCTACCCTCTGGCCCTGCCCGGCCCGCATCGCATGACCTTTGATGACGGCTCTGTGGTGCTTGATTTATGGTTAGGTGATGTCAATGAACTGCTACCTCAAGTACCAGAGCAGAATAAGGTAGATGCCTGGTTTTTAGATGGCTTTGCGCCCAGTAAAAACCCGGATATGTGGCAGCAGAATTTGTTTGAACAGATGTTCAGACTAAGCCATAGGGACACCACAGCCTCAACTTTTACCTGTGCTGGTTTTGTCCGTCGTGGCTTAAGTGACGCAGGCTTTTCGGCGAAAAAGACCAAAGGCCATGGCCAAAAACGTGAAATGTTGATTGCCAGTGCGGAAAATGCCGCTGAATTCAGTGTGCATCAACCTTCTGAGGTGACTATAGTCGGTGCAGGCGTGGCTGGTATCAATGCTGCTTTTGCATTAAGGCAAAAGGGAGTGAAGGTACAATTGCTTTGTGCAGATGCAGCAGCGGGTATGGGTGCATCCCACAACCGTCAGGGCGCTGTGTACCCTAACCTGCATGCGACTTACGACTTGATGTCCTCTTTAAGTTGTCAGAGTTTTTTGTATGCCCGCCAGTTTTATGCGCTCTGGCTTGAAAAATTAGCTGTATCTGCCGACTGGTGTGGTGTATTAACACTGGCCTGCAACGACAACCTGATCAAACGTCAGCATAAAATTCAACAACAGCCTTTTGCCTTAAGTGGCCTCTTTAGTGCTGTCACCAAAGAGCAGGCTTCTGAGATTGCAGGTTTACCTTTGCCTTATAACGGCTTATTTTTTCCAACCGCAGGCTGGTTATGCCCCCAGGAGTATTGCCAGCAGATGGCAGAATGGCTTGGCAGTCAGGGCGTCCACATTCACTACCACACTCAAGTGCAAGAGATCTCTCAGCACGAGCAGCATTGCAGGCTGGACACTTCAGCCGGAACTTTGCAAGCAACTACAGTAGTGCTGGCAACAGGCGCAGCTTTAAATAGTCTGGATCATCAGGAGTCTTTTCCGCTCCGGCAAGTCCGTGGGCAGGTCAGTCATCTGCAGAGCCAAAACATGGCACCACTAAAAACTGTGGTTTGTCATCAGGGTTATATCACTCCTGCTCATCAGCAATTGCATAGTGTTGGAGCCACCTTTGATCGCAGCAGTGGGCACAATCAAGTGCTGGCAGAAGATGATCAGCAAAACCTTGATTTGGTGAATAAGACGTTAAACAGGCCCGATTGGTTTGTCGATGTAGAACTGATATCAGCCAAAGCAGGTTTACGCGCTACAGTGCCGGATCATATGCCTGTGCTTGGTCAGCAGAACCAGCTTTGGCGTTTTGGCGCTTTGGGCGCACGGGGTTTAACCTGGGCACCACTGCTTGCTGAAATATTAGCTTGCGCGCTCACTAAAGAGCCTCTACCTTTAACCATACAACAACTGGATAGCATTGATATCAAAAGATATCTTCATCCCTTAGCCAAGGAATAGTCATTTGAACTTACTTTTCGCTGAAGATGATTCACTACTGGCTCAGCTTTTTATGCTGCAGGCACAAGACGCTGGTTACCAGGTATTTTGGGCGGAAAATGGTGATATAGCAGTGCAACAGGCATTAAGTTACCAGTTTGACCTGATCTTTATGGATATCCAAATGCCGGTTCTTGATGGTATCAGTGCGATGCAAATGCTCCGTCAACTGGGTTACGACCGGCCTATCATCGCAATGTCTGCAGAAGAGGTCACAGAAGAAGGCTTTGATTTGGTGTTAAAAAAGCCTCTGCACTGGGAGCAAGTGCAAGTGAACCTGGCACAGTTTGACGTGATCCCTCAGTTAAGCTTGCAAGTACCGCCTGAACTAAAAAGTGCCTATGCAGCCCATATCGAAGAGTCTTTGCATCAACTACAGATGCTTGCAGACTCCGCTCGATGGGCTGAGTTCTCTGCCATTGTGCATCAGTTAAAAGGCAGTGCCGGCAGCTTTGGTTTTGAAGAAATAAGTCAGCTTGCTGACAAGTTGCAACAGACCTGGCCCACGCTTTCAGAAGAACAAAAACAAACGAGAGCAACCAATTTTCTGGAGCAATGCCAAGCATGCAATATAAAGTGAAAATACGTGATCAGAAGATTTTGCTGGTGGATGATCTGGATTACAACAGACAGTTATTAAGACACAATCTGACAGCCTTGTTCTCTACACATAGCTTGAAACACAAAGCCTTTAGTTATTTTCAGGCTCATAATGCTGCTTCAGCTTTGCAAGCATTCAGTCTACAACTGCCTGATCTGGTCTTTCTGGATATTGAATTGCCGGACGGCTCCGGCATTGAACTGCTAAAACGCTTTAAACAGCAAAAGCCGGACTGTTTTGTAGTGATGGTCAGTGGTGTTAGTACTCTGGACAATGTCAAAGCCAGTATAGCGGCAGGCGCAGCCTCTTTTATCGTCAAACCTTTTAGTGCTGATAAAATTCTGGCGGTGTTAAAGCAATTTGATCGTTACTTCGACAAAGTATTAAAAACAAGCCCTGAATAATCAGGGCTTTTCCATCTGAATCACCACACGGCGGTTTTTCGCACGACCCAAAGAACTTTCGTTTGATGCCACATGACGTTTTTCGCCTAAACCCTCAGTGCGAATTCTGCTTTCTTCCAGACCAAAACTCACCAGCTTGGTTTTTATCGCTTCAGCCCGTTTTATCGACAACTGCTCATTCATCCAACGCCCACCAAAGGAGTCGCTATAGGCCTGAATATCTATACTCTCTATACTTTGATCATGCTTTAAATATTGGGCAATTTGCTCTAAGCGTTTTTTCGAGGCTTTGGTCAGCTCATCACCACCTGATTCGTAAGTCAGAACTGTAAAAGCTATATCATCAAAAGTGTAAGGTAATAACGAGCTAACACATTGGGTGAACTGATCCATAGCGCCCATAAAATGCACAGGATTCAGTGACACACTGACTCTGTCATAGGGGCTGTACCAGTCAGAAAAATAAAAGGTTGGGCTGTAGCCTTGTTCCAGCTCCGTCAACATAGTCCAGCTTTCAGCTTTGCCTAAATCACCATCAAACTGTTTTAGTATTTTCATACTGCTGATGGCTTTGGCCTGCTCGCCCGGACGCCATACAGGCGGTACAGACAACACTTCAGCTAAAGCATAATGATCAGGCAAACGCAGCATACTGAGTTCAAACTGCATATTCAGCTCTTTGCCAGCGACACTTCGAAAATAAGCCTCACCAAAATGAGGAATAGGATGACTGAGTTCGCACAACAAAGGCGTGTTGTGTTGCAAAGACCAACTGGATTGATCCAGTGTGGCTGAATACTGACGTAATCCAGCTTCTGCCTGAGTGGCAGAAAGCAAAGACAGCAGCAGCCAAAGCTTATATCGCATAGGTTTCCCTTTTTTCATCTCAACAACCCGTTGTTTTTTCAACTTCAACCCAGACAAACAAGGTACTCAAACAAGACGCTTTGCAATTTATTTGGCATAATACCTGCCAATCTTATCAGGACACAGGTCTTATGACTCAAGCTTTACATCCGTTAGCACAACGTTTTCGTGGCTACTTCCCTGTTGTTATCGACGTAGAAACCGCAGGCTTTAATGCAAAAACAGATGCATTGTTAGAAATCGCTGCAACTTTGTTGACTATAGACGAAAAAGGCATGCTTGTTCCAAGCCAAACGTTGCATTTTCATATCGAACCTTTTGAGGGGGCCAATATGGAGGCAAGCTCTTTGGCTTTTAATGGTATAGACCCCTACAACCCGCTTCGTGGCGCGGTTTCAGAGCGGGAAGCCCTGACTGAAATTTGCAGGGCTGTACGTAAGGCACAGAAAGATGCCGACTGCCAGCGTGCTGTGGTTGTGGCTCATAACGCTGCTTTTGATCAGGGCTTTTTAAATGCAGCTATTGATCGAATAAAATTAAAACGCTCACCTTTTCACGCTTTTGTGTCTTTTGATACCACTACGTTGTCGGCCCTGGCTTTAGGTCAGACCGTTCTGGCGAAAGCCTGTAAACAAGCTGGTATTGATTTTGACAACAAAGAAGCCCACAGCGCTTTGTATGACACGGAACGCACAGCTGAGCTGTTTTGCTACATAGTTAATCGCTGGCATCAACTTGGCGGCTGGCCGCCTCCTATGCTGATGGACGATTCAGAGCAGGAAGAAAGCACTGAAGTCAGTCCGGCGTAACTTTTAATAAGCAGAAAAAGGCAGCCGAAGCTGCCTTTTTCTTTCAGACGAGAATTTATTCAGCGCTTTCGCTGTTAAATTTAGCTGCTGTTTCATTAATCAACGGCTGCAATTCACCACGCTGGAACATTTCCAGAATAATGTCACAACCACCAATCAGCTCACCTTCAACCCACAACTGTGGGAAAGTTGGCCAGTTGGCATATTTTGGTAATTCAGCACGGATATCCGGATTTTGCAGAATGTCGACAAACGCAAAAGGTTGGCCACATGCAATCAGGGCTTGAGAAGCCTGAGCTGAAAAACCGCAACTCGGTAATTTGGGCGAACCTTTCATATAAAGAATGATCGGATTATCAGCCAACTGTTGTTTAATTTTCTCAATGGTTTCCATTTTCAGCCTCTGGCACTACGGGTTTAAAAATTTGTCTTATTTTACGCTCTGTTCGTTCGTTTCGCACTTGAGATTTCACAAGATGCCCCAAGAATATGGGGAGCAGACACTTGCATTGCAATAAGCACAAGCTGTAAAACTCACGACTAAAACTTGAGTAATTTAGTCAGGTTTTGTAGTCTACGCGATGCAGACCCCATAAACAACGCCTACGGAGAACAACAATGGCTTTCGAATTACCAGCATTACCTTTCGCAAAAGACGCATTATTACCTCATATCTCTCCTGAAACTCTGGATTATCACCATGGCAAACACCATAACGCCTATGTTGTGAAACTGAATTCATTGGTTGAAGGTACTGAATTCGCCGGTAAGTCTTTAGAAGACATTATCCGTACTTCTCAGGGCCCTGTTTTTAACAATGCCGCTCAGATTTGGAATCACACCTTTTACTGGAACTGCTTATCACCCAATGGTGGCGGTGAACCAACTGGCGCTTTAGGCGATGCAATTACAGCTCAGTGGGGCTCTTTTACTACATTCCAGACCGCTTTTAACGACAAAGCAGTGAACAACTTCGGTTCAAGCTGGACCTGGTTAGTGAAAAAAGCAGATGGTTCTTTAGATATCGTCAACACCAGCAATGCCGGCACACCATTGACGGATAGCTCAGTGACTGCACTGATGACTGTGGATCTGTGGGAACATGCTTACTACATCGATTTCCGTAATGCACGCCCAACTTATTTAAATGCCTTTTGGGCATTAATCAACTGGGAATTTGCTGCGACAAACTTCGCTGCTTAATTCGCTGTTGCTGTAAAAAATAAAGCCCGGTTTTCCGGGCTTTATTATTAGTCCCCATTTAAAACCCTGCCGACATCAGCCAGCAGCATTCCTGTTCTGTGCATAGATCTCTACAAAAAAAATTCATATATTTCTGTGAATTAGTTGAGCGAAGCGCTTTTTTACTGTCTAACCTTACATCAGTGGCTTTATTTGCATTCAGTTCCCACAGACCAGTTTCGGAGGTGCACTATGGGCATTTTTGAGCACTACAAATCCAGATACGAAGCAGCCAAAGAAGAGGAATACAGCATCCAGGAGTATCTGGAACTCTGTAAAAATGACAAAAGTTGTTATGCAAGCGCTGCAGAGCGTTTGTTAATGGCGATTGGTCAACCTGAGCTGATAGATACAGCACAGGACTCTAAACTCAGCCGCCTGTTTTCCAACCGTGTCATTGGCCGTTATCCGGCTTTTGCTGAGTTTTATGGCATGGAGGACGCGATAGAGCAAATTGTCTCCTACCTGAAACACTCGGCTCAGGGCCTGGAAGAACGTAAACAAATTCTGTATCTGTTAGGCCCTGTCGGCGGTGGTAAATCATCTTTGGCAGAAAAGCTTAAATCACTGATGCAGCAAGTTCCTGTGTATTACATCAAAGGCTCTCCAGTCTACGACAGTCCTTTGTGTCTGTTTGATGTCAACGAGGATGGCAACATTCTGGAGCAGGAATACGGCATTCCAAAACGTTACCTGAAAACCATTATGTCGCCATGGGCCAGCAAACGCCTGCATGAATTTAACGGTGATATCAGCCAGTTTAAAGTGGTAAAAAAATACCCTTCGATTCTGGATCAAATCTGTATTGCTAAAACTGAGCCTGGTGATGAAAACAATCAGGATATTGCCTCTTTAGTAGGTAAAGTGGATATCCGCCAGCTGGAGCATTTTGCTCAAAACGATCCGGATGCCTACGCCTACTCAGGCGCTTTATGCCGCGCTAATCAAGGGCTGATGGAGTTCGTCGAGATGTTTAAAGCGCCTATTAAGGTGCTGCACCCTCTGCTGACGGCGACTCAGGAGGGCAACTACAACGGCACTGAAGGTTTAGCAGCCCTGCCCTTCGAAGGCATTATTCTGGCACACAGCAACGAATCAGAATGGCAGACCTTTCGCAACAACAAAAACAATGAAGCCTTTTTGGACAGGGTTTATATTGTCAAAGTGCCTTATTGCCTGCGTGTATCTGAAGAAGTCAAAATTTACGAAAAACTGCTGGAACACAGTGAGTTAAAAGTTGCACCTTGTTCTCCCGCTACTTTAACCTCACTGGCGCAGTTTGCCGTGTTGTCGCGTTTAAAAGCGCCTGAAAATTCCAGCTTGTATTCCAAAATGCGGGTGTATGACGGCGAAAGCTTAAAAGACACAGACCCCAAAGCCAAGTCTTATCAGGAATACCGGGATTATGCTGGCGTAGACGAAGGCATGTCAGGTTTATCCACCCGTTTTGCCTTTAAAATTTTATCCAGGGTGTTTAACTTTGATTCCACCGAAGTGGCAGCCAATCCTGTGCATTTGTTTTATGTGCTGGAACAACAAATAGAGCGGGAGCAGTTCCCATCCGATGTGGCTGAGCGTTATCTGGAACATTTAAAAGGTTATTTAATTCCAAAATACATAGAGTTTATTGGCAAAGAGATTCAGACCGCTTATTTAGAGTCTTATTCTGAATATGGTCAGAATATTTTTGACCGTTATGTGATTTATGCTGACTTCTGGATCCAGGATCAGGAATACCGTGACCCTGAAACCGGTCAGCTGTTTGACAGAGCAGCATTGAATGCTGAGCTGGAGAAAATTGAAAAACCAGCAGGGATCAGCAATCCAAAAGATTTCCGCAATGAAATCGTCAATTTTGTGCTGCGGGCCAAAGCCAAAAATAATGGTAAAAATCCAACCTGGACCAGCTACGAAAAACTTCGCACTGTAATAGAGAAAAAAATGTTCTCCAGCACCGAAGAGCTGTTGCCTGTGATTTCATTTAATGCCAAAACCTCCACAGACGATCAGAAAAAACATGATGATTTTGTCGACCGGATGATGGAGAAAGGCTACACCCGTAAACAAGTGCGCTTACTGAGCGAGTGGTATTTACGGGTTCGCAAATCGCAGTAAGGTCAGCCCCGGAGGTTGTATGGCGCATTTTATTGACCGACGCTTAAATGGCAAAAACAAGAGTGCTGTCAACCGACAGCGCTTTATTCGCCGCTACAAGCAACAAATTAAACAAGCTGTGTCTGATGCCATCAGCAAACGTAGTGTGACTGATATCAATAATGGTGAAAAAGTCTCTATTCCTGGCAAAGACATTACAGAACCTTTTTTTCATCAGGGTCAGGGCGGCCACAGAGAACGTGTGCATCCGGGTAATGATCAATTCAGCCCGGGGGATAAAATCAAGCGTCCTCAAGGTGGGCAAGGAGGAGGTTCAGGCCAGGGGGATGCCAGTGCGGATGGTGAAGGCGAAGACGACTTTGTATTTTCTATATCCAAAGATGAATACCTTGATTTGTTGTTTGAAGATTTGGAATTGCCAAACCTGAAAAAAAATCAGCTGGATAAGCTGGTGCAATACAAAAATGTGCGGGCTGGTTTTCGCTCTGAAGGCGTGCCCACCAATATAGATATAGTACGTTCTTTACAAGGTTCTTTAGCCCGCCGTGTGGCTATGACGGCAGGTAAAAAACGTGAGTTGCATGAACTGGAAGCCAAATTAGCTTTGGTAGAAGCCGAACCTGTGCCGGATCAACACCAGTTAATGGCGCTGCGGGAACAAATTGAGCTGCTTGTAAAACGAATAGGTGCTGTGCCTTTTATAGACAGCTTTGATTTACGTTTTCGCAATTTTCAGAAAAGACCAGAACCCACCAGCAAAGCCGTCATGTTTTGCCTGATGGATGTATCGGGCTCTATGGATCAGGCCACAAAAGACATGGCCAAACGTTTTTATATACTGCTGTATATGTTTTTAAGCCGCAGCTATAAAAATGTCGAAGTGGTCTATATCCGTCACCATACCCAAGCGAAGGAAGTAGACGAGCAAGAGTTTTTTTATTCACAGGAAACAGGCGGCACTATAGTGTCCAGTGCTCTGAAAATGATGGCTGATATAGTCAAAGACAGGTATGACCCGGCACAGTGGAATATCTACGCAGCTCAGGCCTCAGATGGTGATAACTGGGCAGATGATAGTCCACAATGCGCTGACTTGCTGGCACAGCAGATCCTGCCTTTTGTGCGTTATTACGCTTATATAGAAATTACGCCACGCCCCCACCAAAGCCTGTGGCTGGAGTACGAAAAACTGCAGCAAAGCTTTGATAACTTTGCAATTCAGCCGATACGGCAAGTAGCGGACATTTATCCTGTATTTCGCGAACTCTTCAAAAAACAGGCTGCTTAGCTACTGACTTCAGGGAGTTGCTTATGTCTTCTGCTAAACAAAAACAACCTTTATCCGATGGCCCGGACTGGAGTTTTGAATTACTGGGGCTGTATCAGACCGAAATTGAACGGGTGGCCAAACTTTATAAACTGGATACCTACCCCAATCAGATTGAAGTTATTACTGCAGAACAAATGATGGACGCTTACTCCAGTGTCGGTATGCCCATTGGCTATAACCACTGGTCGTACGGCAAAAAATTTATCCAGACCGAACAAAACTACAAAAGGGGTTTTATGGGTCTGGCCTATGAGATTGTCATAAACTCCAACCCTTGTATTGCGTATCTGATGGAAGAAAACACCATGACAATGCAGGCGCTGGTCATGGCTCATGCCTGTTATGGTCATAATTCTTTTTTTAAGAACAACTACTTATTTCGTACCTGGACAGATGCTTCATCCATTATCGACTATCTGGTCTTTGCCAAGCAGTACTTAAGTCACTGTGAAGAAAAATACGGTATCAGTGAAGTAGAAGATATGCTCGATTCCTGCCATGCCTTAATGAATTACGGTGTCGACAGATACAAAAGACCACAAAAAATCTCGATGGATGAAGAGCAAAAACGCCAGAAAGACCGTGAAGCTTACCTGCAGTCTCAGGTCAATCAGCTGTGGAAAACCATTCCGAATAAAGGCGATTTGTCTGCCGAACATGAATACCGTTTTCCATCTGAACCCCAGGAAAACATTTTGTATTTTATTGAAAAAAATGCACCGCTGCTCAAACCCTGGCAACGTGAAGTAGTGCGTATAGTGCGGAAAATTTCGCAGTACTTTTATCCGCAAAAACAAACCCAGGTGATGAATGAAGGCTGGGCGACCTTTTGGCACTACACCATATTGCAGCATCTGTATCAGGAGAATTTAGTCACCGACAAGTTTATCCTGGAAGTGCTGCACAATCACACCAATGTGGTGTTTCAACCGGAGTACCACAGCAAATATTATTCGGGTATTAACCCCTATGCTTTGGGTTACGCCATGTTTACTGATTTACGCCGTATTTGCGAACATCCGACAGAAGAAGATAAAGAATGGTTTCCGGATATCGCTGGCTCTGACTGGTTAGAGACCTTGCATTTTGCCATGCAAAACTTCAAAGACGAGAGCTTTATCAGCCAGTATTTATCGCCCAAAGTTATCCGCGACTTTCATTTGTTTGCCATCACTGACGATGACAAAGAAAGCACATTGGAAGTAGCAGCTATTCATAATGCTGAAGGTTATCAGCAGATCCGCCAAACCTTGTCGGCTCAGTATAATTTAAGCACTATTGAACCTAATATTCAGGTGTATAGCGCGGATATCACAGGAGATCGAAGCTTAACCTTAAGATTTATTCCTAATAAACGTATTCCACTGGCAGATAACTTCCAGCAAGTACTGAAGCATGTCCACCGGCTTTGGGGCTTTAATGTGCAGCTGGAGCAACAAAACGAAGATGGCAGCGTAAAACTCTTAGGCAGTTGTCCCGTCTGAGACAGGGTCAAAGCTCTGGCTTTGACCCGCACATCGATAATGTAGCTCGCAACATCCTGGGGTATGGCAGCAAAATGGCCCTCGCTTAGTGCTTATTTTTCAGCTTTGGTAATACAATTTCGCCCTGCAGCTTTGGATTGATACAAGGCTTTATCTGCCGCTTCTATCCAGTCACGATACTCGTCCATTTCCTGATGAAACTCAGCCAAACCTATACTGACTGTTACCCGCAGTACTTGTTGATTAAACTCCACCGCCATAGCTTCGACGTTTTTACGTAAACGTTCGGCAAAAAACATCGCCTGATCTACAGTAGTGTCCAGCAGCAATACAGCAAACTCTTCTCCGCCATAACGCCCTGCCACATCTGTGCTGCGTAAATTCTTTTTCACAGCCACTGCAACCTGCTGGATCACCGCATCACCAGCCGCATGGCCATAGGTGTCATTCACCCTTTTAAAGTGGTCAATATCACACATCAGTAATGTACTGTGGTGACCACTGCGTTTAATCCTTTTGTATTCATTGATCAGTGCTTCTTCCCAGAAGCCTCTGTTATTTAAATTGGTCAGGAAGTCTGTTTTAGATAAAGTGCGTAATTGACCATTCATTGACTCCAATTCTAACCGGCTGACAGCCACGTCTGTGACATCATAAATAATCAGACAGAGATGAGTCACTTTGCCCATAGTATCGCTCAGCGGGAATATAGTGCTGTTTTGATACATGTATTCAGCAGAGCCGGTAATAGGACGGTAATTACGGAATTTAAAAATATAAGGCCGCTGCTCCCAAATGGTAAAAGCGCGGTTTTTCAGTAAAATGACCGGATCACATTTGCGACGCAACCAGTCTTCATCTATTTCTGAGAATAAATCAAACAGATATCTGTCGCGCACCTGACGAGGAGTCAGGCCACTGTGATTTTCCATAAAGCCGTTCCACACCTGGATGCGGTAATCAGCAGACAACACCACCAGGCCAACATCAACCGTTTGGAGCATGTCCATCAACCAGTGGATTTCAGATACATCTACGCTGTTTTGTGACATTTAATCTTCCAGCAGGAATTCGACTTTATAATTCAGGGTTTTGATGCTGTCTTCAGTAAACAGCAGTAATAAGTCACAGCTGATATTGTAGTTTTCAATACCATAACTTATTTCTATCGCCAGAGTACGACGCCATCGTCTGGCATTGGCTTTAATCAACTCGCTGACAGGGGCATGTTGGCCTAACACCACCGGATGGCCCTGACTGAAGGTCATATCAATTTGTTCGGCCAGGCCTTTGAGCACAGCACCAATCAGAATATTTGCGATGTCCATCAAGAGTTCAAGTTCGACCTTAGTGGTCAGCTCACCCTCATATTGCATTAACCGCGCTATATCAACAAAACTGGAGTCATTTAAAATCAGCAACGCTTCACCTGCCACACCACCACCGATAAAGCCCTGACAGACAGCTGAGGTATTTTCCTTTTGCTCCACTGAGGCGATCGCCATATGTAACTCGCTGACTTCAATCACGTTTACATTGGGAATAGGCAGTTTGACAAAGACGTTCAGCAGACGTGCCAGTAAATCACCGGCCTGCCCCATGGCGACATTACTTAATTCCTGAAACACGTCGCGTAAATCACTGGATAAAATAAAAGAACCTGAGTTCCTGGCCGCAGAAACCTTAGGTTCAGTTTTGGCTTCTTCTTGTTGCTCTACAGTTTTTTGCTCTACCAGCCCCAATACGTGATTCAGTTTTTGTTGATCCACAGGCTTTTTAATAAAATCCAAAGCGCCGTACGATAAAACCCGTTCCCTCGCTTCAGGCTGAATATCGCCGGATACCACTATGGTTTTTACCTGGATCTGTTGCTGCTGGATGGCGGCAAGCACCTGATAACCATCCAGAATGGGCATATTTAAGTCGAGGAAAAGTAAATCTATAGGTTGACGCTGCAAAATGTCTAAAGCTTCTCCGCCGTGCCCCGCAAATTGAATATTTTGCTGCCACTGTGCAGGTAAAGCTCTTGCCATTTGTTTACGTGCAAGATTGGAATCGTCACATATCAAAACTGCTGCTACCATTTACGGCTCACTTCACGTATTGTTATTTTCCAGTGTAGTCAGAAAGATAGCTCTGCGCTAACCCAGTGTAGTATCTGACAAAAAATAACCAACACCTACTATTTTTTTCACTTTTAACCGTATTACCAATCTGGGAGACATCCTAATGTCATTAAATTTGATAAAAACTATCATTTGTTGTCTGGCTATTAATCCAGCTGTCTGGGCCGTCGATTTAAATGCACAACTACCAAGCCGTTTATCTGAAGTAAAAGCAGGCAATAAAGCGGTTGAGTTACAAGGTCATACTGTGCAGTTGCAGCAACAAGCTCCTGATTTCAAAGTAGTAGACGACAAATTCAAAACAATTCAGCTCAGTGATTTTAAAGGCAAAACTGTGTTGATCAGTGTAGTGCCCAGTGTGGACACTGGTATTTGTTCACTGCAAACCAAAAGATTTAATCAGGAAGTCAGCAAAGTCTCAGAGGATGTGGTGATGATGACTATCTCTACTGACCTGCCATTTGCACAAAAACGCTACTGTGCTCAGGAAAAGGTTGACCAGTTGATGGTGTTGTCTGACGCTGTCTGGCGTGATTTTGGCAGCAACTACGGCCTGCTGATCAAAGACATGGGGATCCTGACTCGCGCAGTATTAATTATTGATCCTAAAGGCAATCTGGCTTATCAGCAGTTAGTACCAGCTCTGGCACAGGAACCAGATTATGCCCACAGCATGGCTGCACTTGCACAAATTACCGGTAAAAAATCTTAATTTTTTGCGTTGCCCTCTCTTGAAAATTTTCTAAGCGCACTTATCTATATAGCAGGTGGCCATCCGGCACCTGCTTAAATTGCTCGTTCAATTGAAGAGCAGAACAGATAAATTGCTTTAGAGGATTTTAACTATGCATACCGTAGATTTCAGCCCATTTTACCGCTCATTTATTGGTTTTGATCATTTAGCCAACCTGATGGATGCCGCTGCCCGCAATGAAAAGCAGCCTGCTTATCCACCTTACAATATTGAGGTGACAGGTGAGGATCAGTACCGCATTACCATGGCTATTGCCGGCTTTGATGAAGCTGAGTTATCCATTGAAACCGAACACAACAACTTAGTAGTGCGTGGCCAGAAAGCGGACAAAACCGAAGGTCGCCGTTTCCTGCATCAGGGCATAGCTGAGCGTAACTTTGAACGTAAATTCCAGCTGTCTGACTATATTAAAGTGACAGGCGCGCAGATGAGCCATGGCTTGTTGCATATTGAGCTGGTGCGTGAAGTACCTGAAGCATTAAAACCACGCAAAATCAGCATCAATCAACAGCCAACAGTAAAAGTAGCACCACAACTGCTGGATGAACCTTTAGCCCGGGTTAGCAATGGCTAAGCTAAAGGCAGAATAAACTCAAGCAGAACAGAGTTCACCAGTTCTGCATCTGTAACGGGCCCCATGTGGCCCGTTTTTATAGTCTGAAACTCAACACAAGGTAAAGCATCAGCCAGCATTCTGGCCAGACGTTGTGCTGACCATTGGCTGTGTTCGCCGCTTAATACCAATACAGGACAGCGAATAGCTTTAGCATAATCGGCAATTGTGGCTGGTTCACCACTTAAAGCTTCAAAATCAGCGGCCACCTTACCCACCTGTCCAACCAGCTTGTGCTGCATAACCTGCGGTAAATTGGCGAAATAGCCGTTGCCTTGCCAATAGTCGATAAAAAGCGCTGCCGCATCTTTTGCACTGACCTCCAGCATCTGTTGGCTTAAGTGCTGAACTTGCTGATACAAGTCTGATTCTGCGTCTTTAAGCAAATGAAAAGCCACAGGTTCAAACACCAGCACGGCTTTAAAAAGCTCTGGCCTGGTTCGGGCCATATGTAAAGCCACAGCGCCACCAAAAGAGTGGCCTATCAGGATCACAGAGCCTTCTGGTTTACCTTCCAGCAATGGCCACAGATGGCTGGCTTCATCAGAGAGTCGCATAGGCCTGGGATAGCTGATGGTGTTGGAGCCGTAACCCATCAGATCCGGGTTCAGGACTTCGTACTCTGCTTTCAGAGCCATTTTAAGGCCCTGCCATTGTCTCCCGCTGGATAAAGAGCTATGTAACATCAGCACAGTGGTCTGCATAGCTCACTTCAGCAACAAAAATACAGCGCCAACAATGAGTGCAGCGAAAGTCGAGATCATGCCTAAAAAACGTGGCACCGAAGTACCGCTGCTCTGCCATAAGCCAACAGCATGCAACACACGGCCTGCTAAAGTTAAACCAGCCACCAGATGCAGTTGCCAGACCGGACTTTGCTGTAGTTCCATTAAGGCCACCAGGATCAGCAGAAATGGCACATATTCGGCAAAGTTACCGTGCATCCGCACTGTTTGTAACAGCTGGGGCTCTTTGCCTGTGCCCAGACCCACACGGCACTTAAAACGTTGCCGTATTACCAGTACAGCTAAAACCACATAGATCAAAGCGAGAATAGCAGCATAAAAAGACGTAATAGCTAAAGTCACAGTTTTACCAACCTTGAAGTTGTTGCAGAATGATCTGCTCAAATAAACGGATATGACAAGGAGAGTCATTCAGCGCTGACACATACTGATAACTTTCACCGCCTGCGTGCATAAAAATTTCTTTATTTTCCACCGCCAGTTCTTCCAGAGTTTCCAGACAGTCGGCCGCAAAAGCAGGACTTAATACCTGCAGATTTTTAATGCCTTTGCCTGGTAATTCTTCCAGTAACTGGTCAGTATAAGGCGTCAGCCACTGCTCTTTGCCAACCCTGGACTGGAAGCTGACAATGACTTTTTCCGTTGGCCAGCCCAAATCAGCGGCCAGATTAGCTGCGGTTTCACGGCAATGTTGCTGGTACGGGTCGCCCAAACGCACAAAACGTTCCGGAATACCATGAAAGGACAATAACAACGCTTCTGCTTGTCCCTGCTTTTGCCAGTGACTGCGTACAGAACCCGCTAATGCAGCTCTGTAGGTCGGGTGATGGTGATAATGCTTATGAAAACGTATTTCCGGCAAATTACGGGTTTGCTTAACAAAATCAGCGACCTGATCAGCAATAGCCGCTGTGGTCGTAGCCGAATACTGTGGATAGAGCGGTAAAATAACAATACGTTTCACACCTGACTTGCAGAGCCGCTCTAAAGTATTGCCGATGGAAGGCTGACCATAGGTCATGGCATAACAGACCTGAACTGGTGCTTCTGTCAGCTCCAGGCGTTTTCCCAGCGCTTTTACCTGACGTTCAGTAATAACCCTCAGTGGTGAACCTTCAGGCCACCAGATCGACTGATAAGCTTTAGCCACCTTGCGGCTGCGAAAAGGTAAAATAATGCCACGCAGTAAAGGCTGCCATAAAATGTCCGGGTAATCCACAACACGTTTATCAGACAAAAACTGCTTTAAATAAGCTTTAATTTCAGGGACTTCTGGAGCGGCCGGAGTTCCTAAATTGACCAGCACCACAGCATACTCGGATAGGGGTAAAGCTAATTTAGTCATTATGATCCTAAAAAAGCCCACTCTAAGTGGGCTTTACTGAAGCTTGAATGATTAACCTAATAAGGCTTCAAGTTTCGCACTGACTTGCTCAACTGGCAAAGTCCCCACCATATAGTGGTACTGAGTGCGGCCCTGTTCAGCTTCTTTACGGTAATAACCCACCAGCAGTTCAGTTTGCTCGTGATAAATACCTAAACGTTTGCGAACTGTTTCTTCTTTATCATCTTCACGGATCACTAAATCTTCACCCGTTAAGTCATCTTTACCTTCCACCTTTGGTGGATTGTAAGTTACATGGTATACACGACCAGAAGCAGGATGCACACGACGGCCACTCATACGTTCGACAATCACATCGTCCGGCACATCAAATTCAATCACATGATCAACCACTACACCATTGGCTTTCATCGCGTCAGCCTGTGGGATAGTGCGAGGGAAACCATCCAGTAAGAAGCCTTTGGCACAATCTTCTTTGCTGATACGTTCTTTCACTAAGCCAATAATTAAATCGTCAGACACGAGCTGACCTGCGTCCATCACTTGCTTAGCAGCCAGACCTAAAGCACTTCCCTCTTTGATGGCTGCACGCAGCATGTCACCAGTCGAAATTTGTGGGATCCCATACTTGTTCATCAGAAACTGCGCCTGAGTTCCTTTACCAGCACCCGGGGCACCCAACAAAATAATACGCATACAAAGATCCTCAATTAACCTGGGATTAATCCATTTGTTATAAGGGATGAATCTTTACATAATGTGCATCATCAGACAAGGAATTTGTCTGCTTGTCTTACCTGATCGGCCCAAGTCAAGCCTACTTTGGTAGGATAACTTGCTACAACAGCCGATTGGGCTATCTATAGAGCGGAAATAGGGCTGACAGGCAGAAAAGTCGAATAAAGACAGTAAGCTATTCGACTAAGGTAGTGCATATTTACTAGGTTTCAGCACAATAAAGGCTATAAAGCTCTTGAGGTTAAATTGCATAACTGCTGAAATAACAACCAACAAAAAATCAACTTAACCATCTGATTTAAATCATATTTACAACATCAACAGATTAAATAAACTGAACAGAATTGATTGAGATCAATAAAACAAAGAATTTCATAGAGAAAGGCTTCGGAAGCGCATAAAGCTTACCGAAGCCTTATATTCCTTAAGCTTTAAATTGCAGCTGTTGAAGCAGTTGCTGCTCGCCCCGTTGCAACACTTCTGCTTTATCACTCACCATCACCAGAATAGCTTTATGACTGTTGATACTACGCCCCTGATATTTATCATCGTGAAACTCGGCTTCAAAATCTAATGAGTTCTGCTTTGGTACCACAAAAACTGTCATCAGGCCTTGTTCAGTATCCAGCACCAGATGCAAAGAACGGGTGCCACGAAAGTTACAGAAGTTGGCATAAACAACAGCATGGCTATTCTCAGCAAGACTGGCGTCAAATTCGGCCAGTTTGGCGTTCACATCTGAAAAAGACAAAGCAGTCGTCATATGTTGCATATAAGGTTCTTCATGGTACACATGAGCCAGCGAATTTTCGCCAAGGCTTTGTGAGCCATACAGAAAAAACGACCAGTTCAGCGCAAAACCCGCTAAAAAGGCTACAGAAGCAGCCAAGGCAATCAGATTCTGATAAAAGCGTTTTTGTTGCTGCTGTTTGTGTTTGTGCTGCTGCATCAATAATGCATTTTCCAGATTTTTTGGCACTGGCGGACTTAACAGTTGTTTGATTTGCTGATCCAGCTTTAGTACATCCTGATGAAACTGCTGACTGTCCGGGTCCTGCTGCAACTGCTGTAATTGCCTGGCGTTGAGCTGATATGGGTCGGTCAGCAAGCGACGGCGAACTTCTAACTCATCCATTTTTTTGCTCCCTGACATGTCCATGGTTTAACAGATCCCGTAATTGCTTACGAGCGCGAAACAAACGGGTATTCACAGTGTTAAGGTTCAGTTCCAGCAACCGGGCTATTTCGTCACCGCTAAAACCGCCGATAATCTGCAAGATTAAAGGTTCACTGTACTCTACTTCCAAACTCTCAATTAGCTTCAACAACTGCTGTTGTGAGTAGAGTTGCTCCGGACTGATTTGATGTTCATCCAGTAACAAATCCTGCTCCACGTCCTGATACTGAAACTGTTTCCGCTCAAAACGTCTGGCGTTTTCATTGCGTAAAATAGTAAAAAGCCAGGCTTTAGCCGACGCTTCGTCTTGCAACAGATCAATACTTTTCCAGGCTCGCAAATAGGTGTCCTGCACCAGATCCTGCGCTATATCAGCGCTACGACAAATCCAGCAACTATAGCGATATAAATCGGCATGATAGAGACGAACCAGCTGCATATAACTATGCTGCCGCTGTTCTTTCTCCGATAGCTGATTTTTTGCCGCTACTTTGTCAGTGGACCACCACATTCGTTTTTTTGTCCTTGTTGCTAAGAGCCCGGTGTCCGGCTGTTCTGTCGGTTCTGTCGGTTCTGGCTGCTCACTATAGGACATAGACTGAAGAAAACTCAAGGCGCAAACTCCTGTTCTGTGATCACTTTAGTGGCTCTGCGACTGAGCCAATAATCCAGACTTAACCAGCGCCCTGCTCCATAACTAACTAACACCAGCAAGATCACAAAGTAAGTTGCAGCAAACTCAATACCGTTATTGAGCACGACAAACTTGCCACTGGAGATCAACCAGTCGTAATCAGGCTGTTGTTGCAAGATTTCATTGGCTTTGGCCAGCTTGTCCGGAGCTGTCATCACAGCTTCATTCAGGAAGAGAGTGCCATCAGCAAGCCAGCTGGATGCATCAGCTATAGCCAACCAGCCGTTTTTTGCATGCACTGTCAGCATTGCCACCAGCATAGTGATACTTAATCCCAAAGCAATGAGTCGGGTAAATAGACCCAATAACAAGGCTAAGCCACCGCCAAGCTCTAAAAAAATCACCAAAAACAAGAAGAGCGCAGGTGCAGGCAAACCTAAACCCCAGTCCGGATCTGCAAACCAACTCAGGGTACTGTCAAAGTTTTGCAGCTTAGTCCAGCCAGCCTGCATCATCACTGGGGTCAGATAAAGCCGCAGCAATAGCAGAGGAATAAAGTCCAGTTGCTGTAGTTGGGTCACTAGCTTTTGATAAAAAAGAATACTTTGTTGTATCACAATCAGACTCCGCATCGTGCTGTTGTGATAAGAGACAGTGGAATAACGGAAAATCTTTCAGCAGAAATAAAAAATAAAAAGGGGTCAGATCACATTGTTAACAGAATAATTAACAATGTGATCTGACCCCAATTTCAGCGATAGCTTATGCTTTTTTCGATAAATCCAGCAGCAACGCGTTTAAGCGGCTGACAAAAGTGGCAGGATTTTTCAGACTGCCACGTTCAGCTAATAACGCCTGATCCAACAGCACTTCTGCCCATTGTTTAAACATAACTTCATCCTGCACATCGGCAATATGTTTCACCAGTGCATGATCCGGGTTCAGTTCAAAAATAGGTTTCACGTCCGGCACTTTCTGACCCACAGATTCCATCAGCTTCATCATCTGCGTGCTCATATCAAACTCGTCAGTGACAACACAAGCCGGGCTGTCGGTTAAACGGTGACTGGTTTTTACCGCTTTGACCTGATCACCTAAAGCTGTTTTAAAACGTTCAGTCACAGCAGCAAATTGCTTTTCTGTTTCTTCCTGAGCTTTTTTGGTTTCTTCGTCATCCAGCTTGCTGATATCCAGACCACCCTTGGCGATAGAACGCAGCTTTTTGCCTTCAAAGTCAGTCAGGTGTTGCATTAACCATTCGTCAACACGGTCTGATAACAACAGCACTTCAATGCCTTTTTTACGTAACACTTCTAAATGCGGGCTGTGTTTGGCTGCCTCAAAACTGTCAGCAACGATAAAATAAATTTCGTCCTGACCTTCTTTCATCCGGCTGACATAAGCTTCTAAGCTGACATTCTGATCCGAGTTGTCATTATGAGTTGAAGCAAACCGCAGCAGCTTAGCTATGCTTTCTTTGTTGCCAGCGTCTTCAGCCGGACCTTCTTTTATCACCTGGCCAAACTCGTTCCAGAAGGTCTGGTACTCACTTTGATCTTCAGCTTTAGACATTTTCTCCAGCATTTTTAATACGCGCGACGTACAGCCTTTACGTAAGCTTTGTGTCACTTTGGTATCCTGCAAAATTTCGCGGGACACGTTCAGCGGTAAATCACTGGAATCCAAAACACCTTTGATAAAGCGCAGGTAACTTGGCATAAACTGTTCAGCGTCATCCATAATAAATACGCGCTGCACATACAACTTCAGGCCATGACGGGCTTCACGGTTCCACATATCAAAAGGTGCTTTTTTCGGCACAAACAATAAACTGGTGTAGTTGGTATTACCTTCCACTTTGTTGTGAGTCCAGCTTAAGGGTTCAGTCCAGTCGTGCGAAATATGCTTATAGAATTCCTGATATTCGTTTTCGGTCACTTCAGACTTATCACGCATCCACAGTGCAGTGGCTTTGTTGACGGCTTTCCAGAAGCCTTCAGTGGCAGGGATTTTTTCGCCTTCTTCGCCGTCCTGCTCTGGAGTGCCTTCCTGATACATTTCCACAGGAATGCTGATATGGTCAGAGTATTTAGTGACAATAGATTCCACTTTCCACTGACTTAAAAATTCAGTTTCTTCATCGCGTAAATGCAGCGTGATTTCAGTACCACGGCTATTTTTTACAATAGGCGCAATGCTGTATTCGCCTTCCCCATTGGATTCCCACTCCACAGCAGAATCAGCTGGAGCACCTGCTTTACGGGTTTTGACTGTCACTTTGTCGGCGACAATAAAGGCAGAGTAGAAACCCACACCAAACTGACCAATCAGCTGAGAGTCTTTGCTTTGATCGCCAGAGAGCTGACCAAAAAATTCTTTAGTGCCGGATTTTGCGATAGTGCCTAAGTGGCTAATCACTTCATCCTGCGTCATACCAATACCGTTGTCGCTGATGCTAATGGTTTTAGCGGCTTCATCCAGACTGATACGAACTCTTAATTCGCCGTCATTGTCATACAGGCTGCTGTCGGACAAAGCTAAAAAGCGCAGTTTATCCGCCGCGTCGGACGCGTTGGAGACCAGCTCGCGCAGAAAAATTTCTTTATTGGAATACAGCGAATGGATCATCAGCTGTAGAAGTTGTTTGACCTCGGCCTGAAAGCCGTGCTTTTGTTTTTGTACTGTCTCAGTCATATACAGCTCCTTCTCTTTAATGGAATGACTTTAAATAAGGTTGTCAGGGATATGGGTTTAATAGCCACAAATATCAAGGGGGTAATAGTGGCAAAACAAAAAACAAAATGGAGGAACAGGCAATTGGATAAAGAATAGACAATGGCTTCGGCTCTGACCAAAAGCATTGGAGTTGTAGCAAGGCGGAATTGTAGGGGCGTGGTTTATCCGCGCCCGTTTGCAGTTCTATACAAGTGGCACGAAGAGCGCAGCCAACAAAGCTGCGGCTTCAAGGATGCAGGTCAGATGGGTTTACGGCCACTAAAGGCGTGTGACAGGGTAGTCCCGTCTACATACTCCAGATCACCACCCACAGGCACACCATGAGCAATACGGGAGACATTCACCTGATATTTTTTACATTGCTCAGCAATGTAATAGGCTGTGGCATCACCTTCCACAGTCGGATTGGTGGCCAATATGACTTCTTGTACTGAACCTGTACCCAGCTGCTTTTGCAGTAAATCCAGGCCAAGTTCTGAAGGACCTATGCCATCAAGCGGTGATAACTGGCCCTGCAAGACAAAATAACGGCCTTTAAATTGACCTGTTTGCTCTATCGCAAACTGATCAGAAGACGAAGCAACAATACACAAGCTTTGACTGTCGCTACGTCGCGGATCTGAGCAAATAGCGCATAAATCAGTTTCGCAAAAAGTACGGCACTGCTGGCAATGACCTACTTTCTCCATAGCCACAGCCAAAGCCTTCGACAACTGTACAGCACCAGAACGGTTGCGTTCCAGCAACTGCAGGGCAATACGTTGTGCCGACTTCGGACCTACGCCAGGCAAAATACGCAAGGCGTCGATCAGTTGCTGCAACAATGGGCTAAATTTGCTCATAATAAATCAAACAACAGCTTAAAACGGCATCTTAAAACCAGGAGGTAATTGCATACCACCGGTCACAGCAGCCATTTTGGCTTTATTGGTTTCTTCAACACGGCGTACAGCGTCGTTGATAGCTGCAGCTACTAAGTCTTCCACCATTTCTTTGTCATCCTGCATCAGACTGTCGTCTATGCTGACACGGCGCACATTGTGGTTGCCTGTCATGGTGACTTTCACCAAACCTGCACCCGACTCGCCTGTAACTTCCAGATTAGCCAATTCCTGCTGGGCCTTTTGCATTTTATCCTGCATGGCTTGCGCCTGCTTCATGATATTGCCTAAACCGCCACCACCACCTTTGAACATAACTGTACTCTCTTTAAAAATGACTCTATTAAACTGGCGACAAGATAATGACTTGAGCCCCAAAATACAAGACGAATTAGTTGACGATAATACTGTCAGCGACTATTTCCGCCCCAAAATCTTTTTGTAGCTGCACTACCCAAGGGTCTTGCTGCAGCAACTGCTGTACATAGACAAAACGTTCCTGTTCAATGCGCTGCTGAATAGCCACAGGACAAGTTTCGACCCAAGGCTGGTATTGAATGTCTAACTGAACTGCTTTATTAAAAGCCTGACTCAGCTCTTTAATAATTTCAGCGCGGAATTTTTCTTTATCCAGATGCTGCTGACTTTGACAAACCAGCAACTGCACTGTATCCCCTGCCCAACTGATAGCACTGTGCAACAGATACAAACGCAATAAACCACCTAAATTCAGACTATCAACCAAAGCGGCCCACTCATCGACCTGAGCCGCAAGGCGCACAGAGAAGTTTTCTGCGGTAATCACACCATCAAAACGATACTGCGCTTTAGGTTCTGGTTCCCCAGCCATGGGCTGTGATTCTGGTTCAGGCTCAGATTGATGTTGTTGCTGAAACTCCTGCCAGGCCCAGTCGGCAGCCAAATCTGCATCCTCTGTTGGTATATCCAAAGCATCAGATCCATCCGGATAAACCGACAGTACAGGTTCTGGCTGTTCTATTGGCTGAACCTGGGTTTGAACTGGCACAGTTGCTGGCTGTGTAACAAAAGGCTGAGGTTTTGGCTGAATTTCTGTCGGAAGAACAGCGGCAAGCTGAGCTTTTTGTATAGCAACAGGTTCTGCAGCCCTGGCTGCAGCAGGAACTGGCTCAGACTTTTTTTCAGTCTGAGTCTCCGCCGCCCTATCCGCGCTAACTGCATCGGCTTTAATTCCACGGCGCGCCAGAATAGAAGCAGCTATACCTGCCGGCGTTGATGCAGGAGCCAGTACAGCAGCGGGTTGTTCTGCCGCTGCTATTTCAACAGCAGGCTCTTCTGCTAAGGCTGTGTCAGGCGACAGCTCTTTCGCCGGAACCTGGGCCACTGTTGTTTCCGGCAAATTGAATTTTGCTTTGAGCTCAGCCGCATGAGACACAGGAGCAGAAGCGCGCATGGCCGGTGTAGTATCAGCAGCGCCAGGCACAAAAGCCACAGCTCGTAATAACGCCATCTCCAGGCCAATACGTGGCTCTGGTGCAAAAGCTAATTCTTTTTTGCCAGAGATCAGTAACTGGTAAAACAGCTGCAACTGCTCAGGGCTTTGTTGTTCTGCTAATTGCTGCACAAAAGCACTGTGATCTGTGACTAAATCGGCCGCCTGCCAGTTAAACTGACTTAAAGCGGCTAAATGCAACAAGGCCAGCATATCATCCAGTACATGAGCAAAATGACTATGCTGCTGTACCAGTTGATCTAAATGTTGTTTCAGCGCGGCCAAATCCCGGTTAATCACAGCAGCTAACAGAAGCTCAGCCCATTGCTGTTCCAGATAGCCCAGCATATCGCGCACCAGAGGCACAGTGATGTTGGAGTTACTCTGAGCTATGGCCTGGTCAGTCAGACTTAATGAATCGCGTAAACTGCCTTTGGCTGCACGAGCTAATAAAGCCAAAGCATCTTCGGCAGCCGGAATACCTTCCTGTGCTAACACATAAGATAAATGATGCTTAATTTGCTCCGGGCTTAACGCCTTTAAGCTGAACTGCAAACAACGCGACAGCACTGTGACTGGCAGTTTTTGTGGATCGGTCGTCGCCAGCAAAAACTTCACATGGGGTGGTGGTTCTTCCAGAGTTTTTAAAAGCGCATTAAAGCTGTGGCGCGACAGCATATGCACTTCGTCTATTAAGTAGACTTTATAACGGCCACGGCTAGGCGCGTATTGCACGTTATCCAGCAAATCACGGGTATCTTCTACTTTAGTGCGGGATGCAGCGTCTATTTCCAGCAGATCAACAAAAAAGCCCTGATCAATTTCAACGCAAGCACTGCAAACACCACAAGGTGTGGAAGTCACGCCTGTTTCACAGTTTAAGCTTTTGGCGAAAATACGGGCTATGGTGGTTTTACCTACACCCCGGGTGCCGGTAAACAAGTAGGCATGATGTAATCTGTTGTGATTGAGCGCATTGGTCAGCGCTGTTTTCACATGATCCTGACCGACCAATTGACCAAAATGTTGAGGTCGCCATTTTCTTGCCAGTACCTGATAACTCATGCCACCTGTGCCTGTGTTTTATTGGAATTAATCGCCTGCAAATTCAACCAGACTATAGAGGTTTAAGCCCAATTTCTCTAAACGCTTTTGTCCACCTAAATCCGGCAGATTTACCACAAAAGCAGCGTCTGTGGCTTTGCCACCTAAACGTTCGACTAAACTGGTTGTTGCAGCAATAGTACCACCTGTAGCCAATAAGTCATCCACTAACAGCACCTTATCTCCGGCAACTATAGCGTCTTTATGAATTTCCAGCGTGTCTTCACCGTATTCCAACTGATAAGACTGGGCAATACGTTCACGTGGCAATTTCCCCGGTTTACGCACTGGCACAAAAGGTAAACCCATGGCATAAGCTAATGGTGCACCAAAAATAAAACCACGGGATTCAGTACCCACAATCTTGGTAAAACCTTTGCCCTGATACTGTTGTTTAAAGGCATCAATCACCTTTGCAAAAGCATCAGCATCCAGCATCAGGCTGGTCACATCACGAAATAAAATACCTGGCTTTGGGTAGTCAGGTACAGCTTTAATCACCTGACTTAATAAAGCGGAAAGAGATTGTGCATTCATCATCACTATCCTGATTATAAAATTCAAAAAGGGTATATCGACATTGGGTGTCGATATGTCACAGATAAAAAAACCGCCAGCAGGCGGTTACATCACGCTCGAAAAAGTTTAAGCAATGATCCGCAGCCAACTGACTATGGGTGCCAGACACAATAAAACCACAAAGGCTGTGACTAACAGCACTAACTGGCCGATGCCAAAAGATTCTTTAAAATTTTCGTCTGCCATGATCTGAGCTCATTCACTAAAAAGGCCGGACATGGTAATGAATTTTAGCCAGCTTGAAAAGCATGCACTATGCCTTTCTGCACAAAATCCGTCAGCAGGGTCTCAGCTCCTGCCGACAAATGGGCATAGTCCAACTGAGGTACGTAAGGTGATACCAAATTGATAAGCGTTGCAAAGCTAAGGCCAGGTTGCTGCTCCAGCAACTGCAGCAATAAAGTCGTCAGCTGGTTTAACGCAATAAACTTTACCTCATCCTGCGGATCCCGGTAGATCAACAAAAAGCTGGCTTGAGGTTCTGTCGGTTGAAACTCAGCGCAAATTTGCTGCACCGGATACTGATAGGCCTGCACTGCAGCTAAATCTGAGAGTTGCAATCGCTCATAGTGCAGGTTAGTGACTACAAGCCCCGGCTCAGCCTTACGGGTCGCCAGTTCAAGCTCCAGCCATTCATAATGCGCCAGCTCCAGTAGAAACACCGGATCATCAGCTTGTAATTGATACTGGTGTTGTAAAAAATCTAAAAAACTTTGGGCTATGGATAAAAAAAACGGATTGTTGCAGCGATAATCCGCAAAAAATAGCTGTAAGCGCTGCTGCCATGCCTGCTCTGTATACAAAGATTTCAACACAGGGAAAGCGCTGCAAACAAAAGCTGAAACATTGTTAAACAACAATTCCCGATAAACATCCAGACGCTCCTGCTCTACATCCAGAGGTTTTTTGTGTTGCTCTGGCGAGCGTAAATAAGCGACAAAGCCCTGTTGAATCTGTTGGAATTTCATCTCAGGCCCTCAAGTTGTTTTGCTTAACCTGCTGCAAGCCACGAATATGCGCCAGTTCCAGTTGCAGCTGTTGCATATCCGGAATATTAAAATCCCGCTCCAGCAAAGTCGGAAACAGGCCATGATGCTGATAGGCTTCAGATAATAAGGCCCAAACCGGATCAGACACATCAGCACCATGGGTATCTATTAATAAGCTATCACTTTGCCGGTAATGCCCGGCCACATGGCCATAAGCAATACGTTCTGTAGGCAAACCTTTTAAAAAAGCCAGCGCATCGTAGCTGTGATTGACTGAATTCACGTAAATATTATTCACATCCAGAAGCAGTTTACAGTCGGCCAGATCCAGCACTGCATTGGTAAATTCAAGCTCCGACAATTCCTGACCGGGCGCGGCATAATAAGACACGTTTTCAACCACTAAAGGTTGTTCAAGAATATCCTGCACCAGGCGAATACGCTCTGCGACGTAAACAGCGGCTTCTTCAGTAAAAGGAATAGGCAGCAAATCATACAAATGCCCTTGAGCAGAGCAATAACTTAAATGTTCGCTGTAAAGCTGAATTTGATGTTCTTTTAAAAAAGCTTTGATCTGGTGAACAAAATCCAGATCCAATGGATCAGGGCTGCCTAAAGATAAAGACAAACCATGGCATATAAAGGGGTAACGTTCGGTTAACTGACGGAATTTTTTCTGATAGGTGCCACCATAAGGCAACCAGTTTTCCGGCGCTACTTCAAAAAAGTCGATGTCGGTTTGAGGCTGTTCCAGCACAGTAGAGAGCATTTCACGTCGTAAACCCAAGCCGACTTCTGTAGCAGTTAAACCCAAAGGGACATCAGACATAAGCTCTCCTTAAAAGCAGTCAGCCTGCACTGGCAGGCTGACATTCTTCGGTGTTATACAGCGCCACCGCACTTGCCTTCACCACATTTAGCTTCTTTGGTTTTTTCTTTGTCTTTGCCGTCTTTTTTATCGCCACCACATTTGCCTTCACCACATTTGGCTTCTTTATCTTTGGCTTTGTCTTCACCACATTTGCCTTCACCACATTTAGCTTCTTTATCTTTGGCTTTATCAGCGCCACAAGAGGCTTCTGCTGAGGCTAACTGGTAACCGGCATTCAACTGTTCAGCTGAAAACGGATTCGCATGAGCAGTTAAACTCAAAGTGGATAAAGAACCCAGTACCAAAGCGCTGACGGCAACAGCAGTAGTTTTATTCGTTTTCATATTGATGTTCCTTGTAGTTGCGTTAAGTTGCAATAAGTTGCGTTCAGTAGACCTGTACTACACAAAAAAAATTTCGTTTTGCTAAAAATTTATCAGAACACAGCACACCATAGGTTGGTTTTAGCAATTCAGCAAATAAACGCAGAAGCTATAATCCTGGCTTCTGAGTCATAAAGCTCACATTTTTGTCAGTTTCACAGCCAGACCTATTAGCCCATCGTCGCTTCGGATCTCTGTATAAACTGCAGCAGTAAAAAGCCCGGGCTTAGCTGCCAGCTTAGCATCAAGTTGTTCCTGGGTTAACACTACGGCCTGCTGTTGCAGTAAACGTTGCAGATGAAAGCCGGTATTCATTTTTAAGGTTTTGATTGTCTCTAAAGCTGCAGCATCCGATTTCATAACCGCCTGAGCTGTTTGGCGGAACAGATCGGAAAACCACTCTTGTGCTTCATCGGACTGATAGCTCTGATTAAACTTTTGCATGATGGACAATAACGCCCGATTGACCTGGGCAAAGGCAGGCACCTTTTCAGGGGATATAGCTTTTTGCTTGAGCTGAAGAGTTAATTCAATCAGAGATATAGCCAAATCAAAATACAAACACTGATCCAATAGCGAGCGCAAAATATTCACTCCTAACTGGCAGTCTTTGGAAATAAAAGAGTCTGGGTGATGAGCAATAAAACAAAGTGAAGCGCCTGATTTTAATACTCTGTGCACTTCAGCTAACGACAGATCCAAGTCCGTGTACTCAAAACCAAACTGAGAAATAGCTAAATCCAAAGATTGATCAGCCAGTGGTAACTTCTCTATTGATGTATTATCGAGAAACTCTGATTTTACCTTAGGAGTTAGTTTTGCTAATTGTTGCTTTACCGCAGAGAAATTCACCTGAGCAGCATCGATGCCATATAACACAAGATCTTTTTCTGCTGAGCTTGCATAACTGGCGGCAGCTAAAAGCAAAACCCCATTACCACAACACAAATCGGCAAGCACCGCCTGTTCGCCCAGAGTTTCAAACACTGACAACCAATAGTCGGCTACAGCCCCTTTGTATCCAAACGCCATTTCGCCTTCAGCAAAACTGCTTAAAGCTTCTGTCGTACTCCAGAGATTGTTCCAGTGTTCCATAATCCACTCTTTTATCTACTCATCAGCAGTTGCTTTAAATAAGCACTACTTTGCATTAAAAAAAAACCCCACCAAAGTGGGGTTTTACGTCAGCTTATACTGCAGTTGTGATCACAACTGACCAGTAAAGGCTTATCAGAAACGTTGAGTGTAACGAACGTAGCTGATACGGCCGTAAGCGTTATACAAGGTGTAGTCTAAACCACGACCTGAAGCGCTTGAAACACCAAGTTGTGGGAACTTCTCAAACAGGTTCTGAGCACCTACAGTGATATCTGCATTCCAGCCAGTGTGGTAAACCACTTGCAGGTCATGCGTAGTCCATGTAGCGATATGACCAGAGCGAGTCACTACACCCTGTGCATCTTTCACTACGTTGTTGAACTGATCACCAATCAGGTTAGTCGTGAAAGACACGTCAAAGTCGCTGATGCTCCAGGCATGGTTTAATGACATACGGCGTTGTGGCTGGCCAGGATCTTTCACCTGGTTACGGTCACCATCTTCTTTGTAGTCAAATGCATGGCTGGCCTGGAAAGTTGATTTCAGCTTACCGAAGTTACCAAAATCAAAGTTAGTCGCGATATTTAAGTCGATACCTGAAGTTTCCAGAGTACCATCGTTGGCAGAACCTGTAGTAGCTTCAAGGATAGCGCCATTCACAGGGTCACGAACTATACCTAAACCAGCAGGGATATTATCGCCAGCACGTTGACGGTCAATCTGGGTTTGCAAGCTGATATAACGGATTGAGTCTTCAATTTTGATATTGTAGTAGTCAACAGCAAAGTTTAACCAGTCTGTTGGCTGATAAGCTACACCAAAAGACATTTGATCAGATTGCTCTGATTCCAGTTCAGGGTTAGCTATATCTGTAGAGCGAATTTGACTGGATGGGCAACTGGCGACAGGTGTACCATTTCGGTCACACAATACAAAATCTTGCACTGTATCGTTACGTGAAGCAGGTTGTTGCGTCAGAATATCCAGGCTTGGGGCGTTAAAACCTTTACCTACTGAAGCACGTAATACCAGGCCTTCTAACGGCTCGTAACGGGCTGATACTTTAGGTGCAAAGTCATTACCGTAGTCTGAGTACTTCTCGTAACGACCGGCAAAGTTCAGTTCAAACTGCTCAGCAACAGGTACTAAAGCTTCAAAGTAAGCTGACTTCACATCACGGCCACCACCAGCAGAAGCACCGGCTGAACCACCAACCACACCAGCTTCTGACAGAGAGTCATACTTGTCGCTGTACTCCTCTTTACGGTACTCAGCACCTACTACAGCCTGAATAGCGCCAGCGTCTAACTCCATTACATCAAAAGCAGCAGAAGCAAACACTTCTTCCTGATCAAACTGGCTGACGCGAGAAGTAGTGACGTTCATTGAGTTTAACAGTGCGCGGTAAGCCGCCTGGTCTGTAGCAGTAGTAAAACGCTCACCAAAAGGATCGTTTAACATGTAGGCACCGCTGTCCATTGCAATATCTGCAGCAGAACGCAGCAGGTAGCCAGTACCTCTTTCATAGGATTTAGTTTTAGCTTTACGTACACCGAAGTCGATATCGATGTCGTTTACATTACCTTCCAAACCAACCATCACGTCATTAGCGTAGTTATCAACCTGATTATCCCGGGTTCCTAAAGCAGCAAAACGGTGGAATACTGCAACACGGCGCTGACCACCAGGGCCTGCATCAAATGCAGCCTGATCATACAATGGACTGTTTGGATTCGTTGGGTTATTTGGGCTATCTGCAGCAATGATACTGCCAGGATCGTTCAAAGAAGCAGCATAACGGCCAAAAGATTTGGTTTTAGCCACATTAGCATTACCATAAACTTTCCAGTTGTCTGTAAATTCATGAGTACCACGTAAAAACAGCGACTGGTTACCTGTAGATGAATCGTTGGCGTTGGTTTGCCGGAAGTCATAACTACAGATCTGATTTGCTGGAATCCAAGGACTTTGAGCTGTATAGAATAATTCAAAATCACAAGCCTGAGTTAATGACTTGACCTGAGTAGCGCCCGGAGCACGACCAGTTGATGTTAAATCAGCCCAGTTGTTACCGTATGGAGATAAACCACGGTTTCCCACATTCCATGGGAAAGCACGTTCAAAAACAATGTCACTGTTGTTCCAGGAGAAACCAGCCATCAGGTTGGTTTTATCGTTGGCAGAACCAATCAGGAAACTACCTTCTTCACGGTCACCGCCTTCTGAAGGAATGCCTATACGTGAGGCACCCACTTTAATTTCAGCACCTTCGTAGTCTTTACGGGTGATAATGTTGACAACACCACCAATAGCGTCTGAACCATAAACTGCTGATGCACCATCCTGCAGTACTTCAATACGCTCTACAGCAGCCAGTGGCAACTGGTTTAAATCCTGTGAGCTACCTGTTAAAGGTGACTTAGGTACACGTTTGCCGTCGATCAGAATTAATGTTCTGTTGGCGCCTAAACCACGTAAACTGATTTCAGACACGCCCTGAGCAGAGCTACCAGAGGTAGTACGGTTAGAACCAAAAGAGTTAAAAGTGGTGTTACGTAACAAGTCAGTCACTGACAGCTGGCCTGACATGTCAATAGCAGCACGGTCAATAGTAGTGATTGGTAATGAACCTTCCAAGTCAGTACGTTTGATACGTGAACCAGTTACTTCGATACGCTCTACGTCTTTTGCTTCCTCTTCTGATGCAGCTTCCTGAGCTACAGATGAAAAGGCAACTGAAGCTGCACCAAAAGCAACAGCTAAACGCACTGCCTTTGATAATTTATTATTTGTAAACATGTTTTTCTCCCTGGACCACTATCTAGTGATTCTATATTTTTACGATGACCAACCTTTACGGCGATTGGAACTCCGGATTTTTCGCAATCGGGGTGACCCCGAAAACAACGCCCCGATAATAAACGCAATTTTTCAACACGGTCAACAGCTTTTACGGAACAAATTTCATCGAACGTTGTCAACCTGTGCGGCAAACCCCACCTTTTCCAGTCAGCGCGGTCAATAGAGCGGATAGATTTGCCACCTTTATCCCTATTTAACCCACAAAAAAACCTTTTTTAGTACACTTTTCAATCAACTCGAGATATCAGACAAATTTAACTCTGAAATCTGTAAACTTAACTCTACAGTCTATAAGTCAATTTTTTTCATTTATTCGCCGCTTGAAGTGCTGTTTTTTATCGTCAATATCGATATTGCGCTGAACTAAAGGCTGACTTATCATAAAACCCTGTTTTTTTATCCAGATGTTTTAATGCTTACTGATGCCTTAAAAGACCAAATCCGTGAAATTCACCAGCAGCTGAAAAGCAATCTGACGAATTACCAGCCCAGGCCCGGCCAAAACAAGATGGTGGCTGAAATTGCCAACACCCTGGCAGGCAGTTACCACAGTTATGACAGAACCTTATTAGTGGAAGCTGGAACTGGTACTGGTAAATCTCTGGCTTATCTGATGGCTGCCATTCCTTTTGCATTAAAACAGAAAAAAACACTGGTGATAGCCACAGCGACTGTGGCTTTACAAGAACAGCTGGTGCAAAAAGATTTACCTTTTTTTCTTAAACACAGCGGCCTTAAATTTGAATTCTGTTTAGTGAAAGGCCGACAGCGTTACGCCTGTGTCGAAAAAATCCGCCAGCAATTGCAACAACCAGATTTGTTGCCTTTATTTCAAAGTACTGCCCCGGCAGCCTTACTACAGCAGTTATTAACCAACTGGCAGCAGCGTCACTGGCTGGGTGACAGAGACAGCTTAAAAGAGCCGGTAGCAGATGAGCATTGGTATGCAATAGCCTCCGACCCGGCGCATTGCAGCAAAGCCAACTCAGTTCACCATCACTGTCCTTTTCATTTAGCCCGGGCTGAAATAGAAGGCAGCACAGTATTGGTGGTTAATCATGCGTTGTTGTTGGCTGATTTAGATGCAGGCTCACAAATATTGCCTGAACCTGCGGATTGTATTTACGTGATAGATGAAGCCCATCATTTACCCGACAGTGGTCGTGATTTTTTTTCAGCTCATGCGCCTTTGAGTTTCCCGGCCCAGTATCTGGAAAAACTGAAAAAAACCACCCAGCAGTTAGCAGGTGTATTACCGCAACATGGCGCTATGACCGAAGTGTTAAAACTGGATGAGCTGGCCACTGACTTTTTAAAACAGCTTAAACCTGTGCAACATCAGATTGAACTGAATCAGCAGAGCTGGTTTGCAAAAGAGCCCCATTACCGTTTTGCCGATGCTGTATTACCAGAGACTTTTGCATCTTATGCCGATCAACTGGCCGAATTAAGTGGTAAAGCTTTGTCTTGTGTAGAAAAATTACAACAATTTTTATCTGAAGCCACTACAGAACATAAAGTAGCCACCAAACTGGTGCTACCTCTGCAATTTGAACTTACGGCGATAGAACACAGATTTGAACAACAGTCTGAACTCTGGCGGCTGTATTCAGTGCCACAACAAAAGCATGTGAATCAGGCACGTTGGGTGGCTATGGACAGAGATAATCAACTCTACAGCGCTTATGCCAGCCCTTTGTCAGTCAGTTTTTTGCTGGACGACTTATTATTTAGTCAGGCCTTTGCCACTGTGCTTTGTTCTGCCACTTTAACCACGCTAAATAGTTTTGACTATATAAAACAGGAATTAGGGCTTACTCAGCACCCGGGTGTACAAACATTAAAAGTCGACTCGCCTTTTGATTATCAAAACAAAGCCAGTTTGTTGTTGCCCAAGATGCAGACCGACCCCGGCAGTGATGCCTTTACTGACGAATTGATCGATAAATTACCAAAATACCTGGATAAAAAAGCCGGCAACCTGCTGCTGTTTGCCTCCTATTGGCAAATGCAAAAAGTCGTCGAAGCTTTACGGGCGGAAGGCTGGTCTTTTTTAGTACAAGGCGAAGCATCCCGTCAGTCTTTGCTGGAGCTTCATGGCATGAAAGTAAAAGCAGGTGAAGGCAGTATCTTATGTGGCACTCAAAGTTTTTCTGAAGGTCTGGATTTGCCAGGTGCTTTATTAACCAATCTGGTGATCACCAAATTACCTTTTGCTGTGCCCTCCTCGCCTTTGGAAGAAGCTTTATCTGAAGCCATCACTAAAAAAGGTGGAAATCCGTTTTTGCAAATGACAGTACCTGCCACAGCACGAAAACTGGTGCAGGCCTGTGGTAGACTGCTACGCCAGGAACAAGACCATGGCCGCATTGTGATTTTAGACAGACGCTTAGTCACCAAAACTTATGGCAAAGCCATGCTAAAAGCATTACCTCCCTTTTCACAAACTATTGAAGACTAACAATGGAATTAGGTTTAGAACTTTGGGTCGTCGCCGCTTTATGTGCTGTCGCTTTAATCGCAGGTTTTATTGATGCCATAGCCGGAGGCGGAGGTTTATTAACTGTACCTGCGTTGTTGACTGCAGGTTTACCGCCGCATCTGGTATTAGGCACCAATAAACTGGCATCAACTTTTGGCTCCATAACCGCTTCAGTCACCTATTACAGACGCAGGCTTTTTGACCCGGCATTTTGGCGCACAGCTTTAATATGTACTGCCATTGGGGCTATTTGTGGCACTTTAGTGGTTGATTTAATCAGTAAAGAATGGCTGGAACGTATTATTCCGTTTTTTATTGTTATAGCCGCTTTATACAGCTTGTTTGCAAAAATGCAGCCTGACGATCAATTAACTTTACCAGAACAGACGCCCCAACATTTCTGGCAACAAAGAGTTCAGGGTTTTACTTTAGGTTTTTATGATGGTTTAGCCGGCCCTGGCACTGGCGCTTTCTGGATGGTGTCGACCATGGCACTGTATAAAATCAACTTATTACTGACCAGCGGTGTGGCCCGTTCGATGAACTGTGTCAGCAATGTATTTGCGTTGGTGACTTTTGCCTGGCTTGGCCATATTTATTGGGCACTAGGGCTGGCGATGGGCGCTTGTTTAATGCTTGGATCCTATTTTGGTGCCCGTTCAGCCATTCGTTTTGGCAGTAAGTTTATCAGGCCGATATTTTTAACTATGGTATTAGCTATTACAGCCCGCTTGTTATGGCAAGCCTGGAGCAATGGATGAAAGACTTATTGGCTGCACTTGAGCAACAACTCAAGCAACTGACACAACAAGCCAAAGTAATAGATGGTAAACAAAGCAGCTGGCAACAAAAAGCCTGGTTTGACAGCGACTTGTTTCAATCCCATTCGCCTTTTCTCACCGACTATGTGCTGGAAGCTGAAGCTATGCTTAAACGCCTGAAAGCGAGTACTGAGCAACGCACCAGCTCAGCTCAGGCCTTAGCGGCTAAACTCAGCGCACAAATTCAGGCCTTAAGCCGGGCTTTTCAAACCAAAGATTTACGGTATTTACCTGGTAAAGGCAAAAAACGCCCTGTTTCCCCTAAAGCGTCAGAGCAAGCCCAGGCTATGGTAGGGCAATTGCGCCGATCCACTCAGGAGTTGTATCAACAGCTCTCTGAATATCAGGGCTTTGAAAGACGTTTATTGGATATGCTCGAACTGGAACAGCGCCAGTTGTCCGGTGGTTCAGTGGATACCAGTGCCGACAGAGTGCTGGCTATTCATGCCCGTTTAGGCCGTTGCCGTAAAGCCTTAAGCGAATTAGAGGTCGAAATTCAGTGGTCCGAACAAAATCGCCGGGGCTGATTTATCACCCTATTTACAGTCAGTTGGAACTGCCCTTTAAACACCGTTACCCCATAGGTAAATATCAGGCTTTGTATCAGGCCTTATTAGAGTTGGGTGTGCCTGTTGGTCAGTTTACTTCATCTCAAATCGCCAGCACTGAACAATTATTATCAGTACATCAGGCGTTTTATGCAGAACAGCTCATCTCCGGTCAGCTCGATAGTAAAGCCATGCGCCGTATAGGTTTTCCCTGGTCTGAACAATTAGTGACCCGCTCTTTAACCTCTGTAGGTGGCACAGTGCAGACGGTTCAGCTTGCTTTGCAGCAAGGTTTAGCTTTGCATTTAAGTGGCGGTTATCACCATGCTTTTGCAGCTGAGGGCAGCGGGTTTTGTTTGTTTAATGATTTAGCAGTGGCAGCACGCTACTCCTTAACTCAGGGTGTGGACAAAGTGCTGATTTTTGATTGTGATGTGCATCAGGGCGACGGCACTGCCGCCATTTTTGCTGATGAACCCGCTATCATTACTGCCTCTTTACATGGTGAAAAAAACTTCCCTTCCCGCAAGCAGCAATCAAGCTGGGATTTAGGCTTACCTACCGCCTGCACTGATGATGAATATCTGGCCGCAGTAGAGCAAAGCCTGGAGTATTTATTACGTATTCATCAACCTGATTTGGTGATTTTTGACGCGGGCATCGACATTCATCAGCAGGACGATTTAGGGTTGTTGCATATCAGCACTGCCGGAGTGGCAGAACGCGACTGGTATGTACTCAACGAATGCCACAAACGCGGTATTCCGGTTGCAGCTGTGATAGGCGGAGGTTATCAGCGTGATCTCGAGGCCTTAACTCAAATCCATTTACAGCTGTTTTATGCGGCCTTTAAAGTCAGCGGTTTGTCCTTGCCAGACACAAACCGCTGGTTTCATGTTTTTCCCGGGTAATTTAAATCTGCTGGGCGCCTGCGAAGTAAAATCCCAGTTGTTTACGCACTGTCAGAGGCAATTCCGGCAAATCCGATTTTGGCAGCAGGAAAGTTGCCATATGGAATAAATCGGTAAAAATGCGGTTTTTTTCTGTCGTACGTTTTAAATAATCATGGCCTGAAGATCCGCCAGTGCCAATTTTAGTTCCCAACATACGCTGCACCATCATGGCGTGCTTATAGCGCCAGATGGTCATATTTTCATCAATTTCAGTCAGACAGGTTAAGACCTGGAATGGCAGGTTGAACACAGGTTCTTCCTGATACAAAGTGATAAACAAAGCGGCCAGCATAGCGCGCTGGCTTAAGCGGAAGCTCCCTTGCTGTTGCAGTTCAGCGTACTTATCCTTATCCAGCAAAGCGGCAAACTTAGCTCTGGTGTTGACGATTTCTTTGAGCTGCAATTCACGTTCATGTTCAGCAATTTGTTGAATAGCCAGCACTGTGCTTTCATCTTCGTTCAGCATTTTTTCTGTCGCGCTTTGGTACATTTGCCAAAAGCTGAAATCACCAAATTGTAAAAATGGCATACGTTCCAGCCATTTCTCTACTTGCTCAAATAAACTTGGCTGAGTTTCCAGACCTTCTAAAAAGATCCGGTCTTTTTCATTTAACCTGCTGTAAAAAGAGTTTTTGTCAAAGTCGATGCGGTATTCGCTTTTTAAACCCAGGCCAATTTCCAGCATCTTAAACTGCACACTCTGAAAACCAGAGGCAGGCACCAGGTAGTCGCGGAATGACATAAAATCCTGAGGCGTCATGGTTTCCATCACACCAATTTGCTGGTTCATCAGTTGTTGAATGGTAATAACCCGCTTGAGTTTATGCACTACCCCTGTCAGTTGCTGATCTTTCACTTCATCTGCGGCAAAAACGCCAAGCACAGCTTTGAGTTCATGCAGCACTTGTTTAAACCATAATTCGTACACCTGATGCACCACAATAAAAAGTGTTTCATCATGAGCTTCGTTGGCATACTTTGCACTTTCAGGTGCCTGGGCCGTTAAAATTTTGTCCAGTTGCAGGTAGTCACCGTAGTAACAAGGAATTGTATTCTTTTGCATTTTTTTAATCTTAGGCTTTAGCCTGTTGTTTTGACCGCTGTATTCTATCAGTACAACCCGAAGTTCACAGCAGTCAGTAGCGTTTTATGTCCGAACTGATTATGCTTAGGCAAAAGTCATAAGCGGCCAGAACATAAAGTTCAGCCACACAAGGAGTAACAGATGAAGTTAGATGACGATATCCATAACTATTACGAAAAACTTCTGTTGGACCATCTGGTTGAGTTACGTTTAGATGATGAGCACGACACCGAATATTTGGCTGACTTATGCTGCATAGTGCTGAATCAGTTGCCGCCTAAGTATATTCGTTATGAAGTAGATATGGCCTTTTATCTGCCTCAGACTGAACGTTTTGAAATGGTGATGAAAGTGCGTGAAGCTGTTGCCAAGGCCAAAGGTTTTTTAGACACCCAACGTGACAAAAACTAAGACTCCTGTTTTATCAGAAGCACCACTTGAGGTGCAATTGGCTGTAGAACTGATCCTGTTGCTGGAGCAACAGGATTTGCCACCCAACACTGTGCTTGCCGCCCTCGAGATAGTGCAGCGTGACTTTAAAAAGAAAGCACAAAGTGATTTTCACACCAGATTAAGCAAAACTCCGGCAGAGACTGATTAAATACCGTAATTTTCATGAGGCTTTATGCTGACCCATTCTATGACCTTGTATCTGGCGACAGTGCTGATTTGGGGTTCTACTTTTTTTGCCATTAAGTTTCAACTCGGCGATGTACCAGAGATGTGGTCTATCGCCTATCGTTTTGGCCTGGCAGCTTTATTGCTCTGGTTCTGGTGTTTATGGCGTAAATTGCCTTTGAGTTTTAACCGCCGCCAACACGGCTGGATGGCATTGCAAGGTTTGTTTTTATTTTGTTTAAACTACCTGCTGATTTATCTGGCCACTTCTGATTTAACCAGTGGCCTGATAGCTGTGGTGTTTTCCAGTATAGTGCTGATGAATATTCTTAACGGCGCCTTGTTTTTTGGCCGGCCTGTGGACACAAAAACCTTGCTGGGTGCTTTATTAGGTATTGTGGGTATAGCTTTTGTATTCTGGCCAGAGTTGGCGGGCCTTGAGACTAACGGCTCAGCCTTTTGGGGATTAATCCTTAGTATTGCCGGTACTTACATCGCCTCGCTTGGTAATATGTTGTCGTCCAAAAACCAGCAACAACAGTTGCCTGTAGTTCAGACTAATGTCTTTGGTATGGCTTATGGCGCTGGCGTGATGGCCATAGTGGCTTTAACCCAAGGCATTATGCCGGTCTTTAACACCTCAGTCAGTTTTAGCTTGTCCTTGCTGTATTTGTCCTTGTTTGGATCTGTACTGGCTTTTGGTGCCTATTTAACTTTAGTGGGGCGCATAGGCCCGGCAAAAGCGGCTTACACTATGGTGTTATTCCCTATTGTTGCTTTAGGCATTTCCACCTGGTTTGAAAACTACCACTGGAGCTGGTCAGCCCTTATTGGTGTTGGTGTTGTGGCTTTGGGCAATTTAATTATTTTGTTGCCAGCGGCTAAGTTAAAACGCCTTGTTCGTCTTTAAGCACTTGTGAAAACTCTTTGTTGTCAGCCCTGTGAAACCTGACTATACCTAATACAGTGTTTCTTAATCAGAGAAATCAGACCATGCGATGGATTGTGGGTGTTTTATTTTTTCTTGCCGGTTTCACTGCTCAAAGTCAGGCGTTGCGGATCATCACAGTAGTAGAACCTCCGGCCAGTTATCTGGGTAGCCACGGCCAGTTAACGGGTTTTTCTGTGGAGGTGGTACAAGCTATTCAACGCAGCCTGAATGACAAAACCGAAATCGAAGTTATGCCTGAAGCCCGTGCTATTCATATTGCCCGCACAGAACCTAATGTCCTGCTGTTCAGCTTTTCCAGAACGAAACAAAGAGAAAATGAGTTTTATTGGATAGGGCAACTGGTGGTTAAAACCTGGTCAGCTTATGCTCTGAGTTCAAATCCTTTGCAAATTCAAAGGCTGGATCAGTTGCGGAAGGTCAAAGCCATAGGAGTGGTACGGGGTGATATCAGAGAAGAATGGTTACTGGAGCAAAACTTTAACAACCTGCATCCTTCAGTCAACCATCAACAAAATATTCAAAGATTGCGATCAGGCCGGCTGGATTTAATAGCTTACGAAAGTCAGGGAATTCAGCATTTGTTATGGGAAGAAGGCCTGCAGTCAGACGACATTAAAGCTGTGTATAGACTCAGAACTTCGGATGTTTACCTGCTGATGTCCAGGTCAGGCACAGATCCAAAACTGATGCAAAGCTGGAAATCAGCTGCAGAAAAATTCCGTCAAAGTGGTCAGCAGCAGTTTATTGCGGAAAAATGGCAGATGATTTTAAAGCATTATCACAATATGAATACTGAAGCTCGCGACGGTATTTTGCACTTCGGGTAACTACAGAAACAGCGGTATCTAAAATGACCGCTGTTTCTGTTCACATTTACATTTGGCCCATATAGTCTTTTTTACCTACTTCAACACCATTGTGACGCAATAAAGCGTAACTGGTGGTGACGTGGAAATAAAACTGCGGCAAACCGTATTGAGCTAAATATTGAGTACCGGTAAAACGTTTTTCTTTTGGAGTACCAGCACGCAATACAATTTCTTTTTCTGCCGCATTTTCAAATTGCTCTGCACTTAAGCTATCAAGAAAAGCCAGAGTTTTATCCAGACGTTGCTGCAGTTCAGCGAAGCTCTGCTCAGTATCTTCATAACCCGGAACTTCAACACCAGCTAAACGGGCAGACACACTTTTAGCAAAATCAGCAGCAATTTGTACCTGACGCAGCAGCGGAAACATATCAGGGTATAAACGCGATTGCAGCAGCACTGCATCGGCTAAATCTTTTTGCTGGCTAAATTGTTCAGCTTTAACCAATAAGTCTTTTAAACTGGTGAGGAACTGCTTAAAGACCGGAACTGACGCGCTGTAAAAAGATAAACTCATGCTTTTTGCCTCATTGAAACCATCCTGCCCTTTGCAAGGATCTGATGATTGAAATGGGGATGCAAAAAGTGATTACAAGGCTTCGAGTTGCTGAAATAACAAATCACAGTTGTGTTTTAACTGCTGCAACTGCTCTAACGGCAAACCAGATTGCTGAAAAATAGTTTTTGGGATATGGCTGGCCTGAGCCTTTAACAACTGCCCCTGCTCAGTCAGGCGAATATGCACCACCCGCTCATCCTGCTGGCTGCGGGTCCGGCTGACGAACCCCTTATTCTCCAGCCGTTTTAACAAAGGTGTTAAAGTTCCTGAGTCTAAATGCAGTTTTTCACCTAAATCTTTGACGTTAAGTTCAGGTTGCTGCCACAACACCAACATGGCCAGATACTGCGGATAGGTCAGATCTAAAGGGTCCAGCAATAAGCGATAACTACGCACCAGCCTGTGGCTGGCGCTGTAAAGTGAAAAACACAGCTGTTTCTCTAATACTAAATAATCGTCGTTTTCTGTCATCATCAGATAGCCGGACTCAATTGAATTGTGTGCAATATACTTCAATCCCACTATGAAATCGAGCTTGAGAACTTAACCAAAAATCAGCTGCCAAAAGCTGGGTTTCCGATGTTTATGGTACTTTTTTCGCAGTTCATCCATTTTCAGCAGGTGCTGCTTCGCCCCTTGCAGATCCTGCTGCTCTACGAACAATTGGGCCTGATCCACTTCAACAGCCAGTTCTTTTAAACCTTGCTGGTACAGCTGTGCTTTGTCCGCCTGAAATTTGCCTTGCTGCGCCTGCTGCAATTGAGTTTCAAAACCGGCCAGTGCCAGCGCCATCTGTTCCAAAGACTGCGCTTCTTTAGCTTGTTTAAAGTTCAGCGCCATTTGCTTCATGGTTTTTTCCATATCCACTTCATTCGCAAAAGCAAAACCACAAAACAACAGGCCAGTGACCACCACAGAAATTACCGTTTTCATCAAAAATCCTCAAAAAAATGCTGAGGTATTATAAGCAAGTTCAGTCCTTCTGCTGTGTATTTCTGAGCTATGATGCAGCAACTTAAGGTTAGACAGAGGAATGACGCCTATGAAACTTCCGATTTATCAGGTAGATGCTTTTACCGATCAGCTATTTAAAGGCAATTATGCCGCCGTTGTGCCTTTGCAACAGGCCATTAGTGATGAACTGATGCAACAGATCGCCACCGAAAATAACTTATCTGAAACCGCTTTTGTATTGCCTTTGGCGAAAGATCATTACCAGATCCGCTGGTTTTCTCCTGTCACTGAAATTGATTTTTGTGGTCATGCCACCTTAGCTGCTGCTTTTGTCTTGTTTGCTCAAAACAACAGTACAACCCTTAGCTTCAGTACCCTGGAAGTAGGTGATTTAATGGTGAGCCAACAGGCTGATGGCTGGATCCAAATGGATTTCCCTCAGCGCCCTGCCAGTATGGTCATAGCACCAGATGCCCTGATGGCAGGATTATCCATAGCTCCGGCTAGCGTGTTGCAAAGTGCTCAGGCCTATTTTGCCATTTATACCGATGAAGAGCAGGTCAAGCAGCTAAAGACCAACAGCCATGAACTGAAAAAGCTGGCGCCTTATGATGTGGTGGCCACTGCACCTGGCACAAATTACGACTTTGTTTCACGTTATTTCTGGCCAGCCAATGGCGGCGATGAAGATCCGGTAACAGGTTCCATTCATGCGGGTTTAGTGCCTTATTGGGCAGAACAGCTTGGTAAAACTCAGTTGATGGCCTGTCAGGCGTCGGCACGAGGTGGTGTATTGCGCTGTGAATTGGCGGGAGAAAGAGTACTGGTTTCGGGTCAGGCCAAACTCTATTTACAGGGTGAGATTTTTTTAGCTTAACCCCTCATCTTGATAATAAGAGGCAGATAACTCTGCCCCTTCCTCTTGTTTTAATCAAATCGCAGGAATAAAGCTGCTTAATAAACCAATAAGGCCACCAAAGACGCCGCCCCAAACCACCAGCCAGCCTAAATGCTGACGGATCATCTGCTGCACTATGTCTTTTACCATTTCAGGTGTCAGCTCAGCCAAACGACCTTCCACTACAGCGGCAATTTTAGGCTGCAACAGATCGATGGTATCGCCCTGATGCAGCTGATTTTTAATCTGTTGTTGCACTTCTGGACTATCAGCCAGTTCCACTAAAGAACGGCTCAGGTTTTCGATAAAAGACTCTTTTAACGGCACTAACATCTGAGCACCACCAAACATCGCCAGCATGCCACCTAAGGATGATTTTTGCACTGTCTCCAGCAAAGCATCAAAGGCGGGTGATAAGTCGATAACTTCAATCACAGGTGCAAGTTTTAAACTGACAGCGTCTTGCTCATGTTGCTCAGCAAGCAAACGCTGCAGATTTTCTTTGCTGAAAAACTGCCCCATGATCAGATCATAAATACCTTGTTTAAATTCGCTGAAACGCGCCGGTATGACCCCGGATCCGTACAACAAGGGCACTTTTTCGAACAACATATGAATAGCCAGCCAGTTGGTCACAGCACCGGAAAAGGCAAACAGACCTATAGCCCATAACCAGGGCAAGGCAAAAAACCAGCCAGCAGCCATCACAATCAAAGACAACAGATTGGTTACAAGACTTTTATTCATCAGAACTCCATACAAACAGCGGAAATGGCAGCGATTGTAATCAGTGTGCAGAAGAACAACAAGAGACAAAAACTGTACAGCAGGATCAGCAACAAAAAACTAAATTCAACCAGGGATCACGGTAAAACTTTCAAGCAGCAATACAAGGGCACCAGTCAGCACAACGGCAAAGCCCAGCCATTGCCGAATAGTTTTAAATAGTTTGTTGGCTGTGGTTTGTCGCTTGGGTTCTGTCATCAGATATATGGGCTTCAGTAAAAACAACTAAGATGATAATAATTCCTATTTGCAAATTAAACAATAATTTCTGTTGCACATCCTTTTTTATACAAAGGCAATAACCGCGCAATAAACTGTACACCTGATAACAGTTGCTGCTCTGAACTGTTGGCTAAGCCTATCACCAGACCTGTACGCGCAGGCCCTGCAAAGACATAACGACTCAAAGGCTGCACTCTGTAACCAGCTTTTAATAATTCAGCCGTTAGCTGCTGATCTGCCACTTCATAAGGAAACTCAAGGCTGATATGTAAACCGGCATAACGGGCGTGTAGCTTCGCCTCTGGCAGAAACTTTGCAAGAAGTTGCAGGCAAAACTGTTGTTTGTGCTGGTACAGCTGGCGCATTTTTCGCAAATGCCGGCCAAAATGCCCTTCAAGCATAAAATCTGCCGTCACCGCCTGAGGCAACAAAGCAACGTCACCATACAGAGCCTGTAATAAAGCAGCAGCTTTAGCGACCCATTTTTTGGGTAACACCAGATAACCTAAACGCAGCGCCGGAAATAAGGTTTTACTAAAGGAGCCGACATAGATCACCCCTTGTCCTTGCGCCAGGCCTTGTAGACTGGCAATTGGTCTGTGTTTAAATTGAAACTCACTATCGTAGTCGTCTTCGACCAAAACGCAGTGCTGCTGCCTGGCCCATTCAAGTAACTGCAACCGTTCTGACAGCGGCATAATGCCACCCATGGGGTATTGGTGAGCCGGAGTCACAAACAAGGCTTTACAGCCGTTCAGGCGAGGGAGATCAGCAGTGGCAAGCCCGGTGTCTGAACTGGCGTCAATGTAATGAATATCGGCTTCGGATAACTGCAAAGCCTGACGTAAACGGGGATAACCAGGGGATTCCATCGCCACTTTATCCCCTGCCTGACTCACCAGCTTAGCGGCAATAAATAAAGCAGCCTGTGCGCCAGGAGTGATCACAATACAATCTTCATCACACACCACCTGACGGGACTGGCGTACATAATGGTTCAGCGCCTGGCGCAGTGGCAAATAACCCATAGCATCTGCCATACCGGCTAAAGCACTTCTGCCACTATGGCGTTGAGTTAACTTTTGCCACAAGGCAAAAGGAAAGGCCGACAAATCAGGCACTCCGGTTTGCAGCAAACCCGAAGCTGGTCCGGTTTTAGCTGTGACCCCATAGTCAAATACTATGATTTGGTCTGGTGCCAACGCCACTTGTGCATGTTTGCTTGCCTTAAAAAATTGATCCGGAGCCACAGCAAGCACCTGATAACCCCGGCCTGGTTGGCCCAACAAATAACCTTCAGCCACCAGTTGTTGCAACACCTGATTGACCGTATTGCGGCTTAACTTTAAATCCACAGCCAATTGCCTGCTGGAGGGCAATAAGGCCTCTGCAGGCCACTGCGCTGTCAGCAGCTTTTCGCGTAATGCCTGATACAACTGCTGCTGCAAAGTGCCTTCACCGCTCAGAAAAAAACTTCCAAGTTCTATACGCAAACTGGATCTCTCATTTTAATAAAACTGGCGCTTTCTATAGAACCAGTTTAGCGATAAAACAGCGTCTTCTACAAGCGAAGAGGAATGTATATGCTGAGTTATCAGGTGGAATCCAGTTTTGATTTAGAAGAAATGCTGACCTTGTATCAAACATCCGGCATCAACAGGCCCATAGAGGATAAAAACCGGATGGCGATCTTGCTCTCCAGTGCAAACTTGCTGGTGACAGCGCGGCAAAATGGTCAATTGGTGGGCTTAGCGCGCTGCATGACGGACAAAGCATGGGTAGTCTATATCTGCGATTTATTAGTCGATAAAAGCCTGCAACAGCAAGGCATAGGTAAAGAGTTGTTACGTCAGGTGCAAGTAGTGACAGGACCACAAGTGCAGCAGTTATTGCACAGCGCCGAAAGTGCGATGAGTTATTACCCCAAGGTGGGTTATCAGTTATGCCACAATGCTTTTGTCGTCAGAAGGGAAAGCTAAAACACTATGTATTTACCTAACCACTTTCAGAGCGAAGATTTAGATCAGATCCGCTCTTTTTTACAACAGCATTATTTTGGTTTGCTGCTGAGTAACAGCCCGGATTTGTATTACAGCCCTTTGCCATTTTTAATGGACTGGCAGGAGGATCATCTGACTGTATTTTGTCATCTGGCCCGAAATAATCCACAGTTAAAGCAGCTCAATGAACAGCAGGTGCAAATTGTGATTATGGGCCCTCATGCTTTTGTCGCAGCTGACTGTTATGGCGATAAACAGGCCGTTTCAACCTGGAACTACAGCCTGGTTGAGCTCAAAGGCACAGCTTTTACTTTAGATACAAAACAAACTCTGGCTTTAGTACGAAGGCAGGAAAGTTTTTCCGCACCCGGCATGCTGCAATCTGCGGATTATCAGCAAAAGCTGGTGAACGGCATTTGTGGGGTGCGGATAGAGATCAGCAGCATCCTTGGGAAAATGAAACTCTCGCAGAATAAATCAGCAGAACAGCGGCAAAAAGTCGGAGCTTATTTAGAGGCGACGGAGCAGCCTCAAAGCGTCTGGCAACTGATGCAACAGCTGGCTTTGTATCAAAAAAACTGACATCAAAAAACAAGCAAAGCAGAAGATGGCTGCGGGTTCATATAAAACCGTCGACTGCCTTGCCTGAGTACTGACTAAAGCAACTACAGATGAGTGACAACACCGCAGCTTAGTTATAACCAAGCTCAGCACAGTGATCTGTAGTGAAGTCAGGACTTTTGGCTTTCACTACCTCAGACTCTGTATCACACCAGACCAAACTTAAAGCCCGGCGCTCTTGCTGAGTTAAATCTGTATTGTCTTTGCTGGCATCAAAAGTAAAGGGCTGCACACTTTTCTGTTGTTTGATTGCACTCATAGGATGCTCTCCTGTCTTTTTACTAAAGCTAATACCTTGTGGTATTGAGAGTGCCAGAGGGCAAAATCTAAACTTCATTACAGAGCCCACTGGCAGGCGGATTTTTAGTTTGCGCCTGTCAAGATGAGCCTAAGCTGAACTGAATGCCTGTTTTTTCAACAGCCTTTTCCATTCTTTTTCAAGCCTGCCTTTGATAAGGGAATTATAAAAACAGCTTGCTGTATTCTGCTGGCATTTGCTCTATAGGTTTGATCAGTATGGCTTTGTAGAACAGTTCTGCGGCTTCACTTTGCAGCTGGATTTTGCCTTCAGTTAAAGGTTCAGTGCTGCCCTCTGGTGTGACATATCTGGAATTACGCAACACCATCACCACATGACCATTCACTATATGCAGGCTTTGACCTTCAAAAGTGATCAGTTCCAGTGTGTTCCACTGCCCTGCAGGTTTTTCGTGATTGTCTTTACGCAATACAAACCCCTGCAGCTCTTCGCCTTTGCCCACTTTTATAAAGGGCTGAGTCTCATCGGCCACCGCATTCATAATGGACTCAGGTAAAAAAGCTCTGACATCAATAGCTGACGTGGCTTGTTGCCAATAATCTCCGTTATGACCTTCCATGATTTGAAATTCCTGCGACAACATCCAGGTGCGGAAATACTCCTGGCCATGTTCACCATTGGCATGATACAAAATACCGCTGTCTTTGAGTTTATTCAGACGTGGGGGCCACTTTTTATCACCCCAACGAAATTGCAGTTTTAAGTGATAATTTTTATAGGTTTTTTTACTGGTCACAGCACCATAAATTTCACCACTGACTCTCAGCACTGGCTCGTTGTTTTCTTGCTGCATAGTAAAAACCTGATGCTCGTCATTGCCCTTATTTAAACCTATAGGAGCTATAGGATGTCCCTGATCATCTTTAGGCACGGAACCATCATAAGACTCTTTATGCTTATAGCTTAAGTAGGTATCCCATTGGCTGAGGTTTTTATCCAGTAAGGGTTGCCAGTCAGCAGCGACAGCTGAATAGCTACACAAGACGATAGAAAAACACAGGAGTTTAAGTTTCATAGCTTTTATCCAATAGTGAACGATTTCAATTGGATACCAGTTTAAGCGGGGGATGTAAAGGCTTACATTTTACATCAGAAGCAAAAGCTGTTACGTTTTTTAGCAATAAGGGTTAAGTCTTGCCTCAGCCCTTAAAGCGATAAAAAAATATCGTTACCAGTTCAGCTTTTGTGCATCTTTGGCTATACCCGGCGTTACAGGTTCTGCTTTTAATTCAGGCACAGCCTTTTCCTGCAGTTGTTTTTGCAGCAAGCTGATGGCATAGGACAACTGCGCGTCCTGACCATTGAAGCTGGCATAAGGTAAATTATCGACCAGCAGATCCGGGCTCACCCCTCTGCCTTCGATAATCCAGCGGCCATCTTTATCAAACTGTGCGGTTTCAGCCACACGGGCCACCCCCATATCAGCCAATAAATTACGACCTGATAACCAAACCCCTGCTCCTGCGGTTTGCTGCCCAACTACAGGGCCTAAACCCAAACTTTTAATACCAGCGGCAAAAGTTTCGCCATCTGAATAAGTCAGAGGATCAGTCAGCACCACCAGCTGGCCACGGAAACTTTGTTGCATATTGCTATAAGCTTTGCCCTGAGTGGGTTGCCAGAAGGCCCAGACCCGGCGTAATAACTTTTCTATCACCCAGCTGTCGATATTGCCGCCCCTGTTGCGGCGCACATCAATGATCAGGCCGGGTTTATCCACATTGGCATAAAACTCGCGGGCAAAGTTGCTGATGTCGCTGGCTGTCATGGCATACAGATGCAGATAACCCAGTTGCTGCTTGCCTTGCTGCTCCACCTGTTGTTTTTTCTGCTGCACCCAATGCTGATAACGCAACATTTGCTCTTGTTGCGGGCTGACTGGCACTACAACTTTTTTCAGGGCTTTGCCATTTCGCTCCAGCTGCAACAGCACTTGCTGACCTTGCTGTTGCTGTAAAACCTGATGTAAATCCAGCACTGAAGCTACAGCTTTACCATTCACGGCAAGCAAGTGATCGCCGGTTTTCAGTCCCACTCCGGCTTTGTTCAGCGGACTGGCCATCGAAGGTAAGTCAGGGTCGGTTTGATAAATAGTCTGCAGTATTAACTTGCCATCCCGGCTGACAAATTCTCCCCCCAGACTGGCCGCTTTGCTGCTTTCACTGGCTTTGGCATAATCGCCACCCCGCACCTGTGAGTGCAATACAGACAACTCGCCAATCAGCTGCGCCAGTAAATCATCCAGCTCAAATCTGTCGGTCACCCTTTCCAGTAAAGGCTGATAACGCCTTTTGGTGGTGCCCCAGTCCACACCACGCATGGCCGGGTCAAATAAAAACTCCCTATGCATCAGCCAGGCATCGTGGAACATTTGTTGCCATTCGGCTTTTGGCGTGACGGTCAGGCTGATTTTATCAATGGCCCAGGGTTCAGCCTCTTCACCTTCCGGCGCTTTAGCTGCGGCAGAACCTAAGAAAAATCTATACTTCCCGGGCTCAGTTTCGTACTGTAAAAACAGCCGTTTACCATCAGCACTGCTTTGTATGGCCCGAACTTTACCGGCAAAACTCAAGAGTTTTTTATTTTCAGGCTCTATTTTTAAGGCCCGCACTGAACCCGTATCCCCACTCTGTTCAAATTCATGCAGGTATACATAATCAGAGCTGACCTGCAGTTTCTGATAATTTCCTGCGACCACCGGTACTTGCCATAACTGCCCTGGTAAGTCTTTCAATGAAACCGCTTTCCCCTGGCTTTCAAGCCCGGCTGTTAATTCAGTTTCCGCTTCAAAAGGAAACTGTGCAGAGCTGGTTAACGCATAAGCAAATACCTGGGATCTTTTATCAAATGCAGGCCCCATATTTCTATCCCCCCAAGGTGAACCCGGGGTAGCTTTTAACTCGCGTTCGGATAAAAAGTACAACCAGTCACCATCAGGGTGAAAAGCCGGGCTGTAGGAATTGTATTTATCTGTAGTCAGCAGTTTTGCCTGTTGCTCTTTCAGCGAATACAGACCAATTTGCTGACGGCCTGTGCCATCTTTTTCTGCAGTAAAAGCCAATACAGTGCTGGAATTGTTCCAGACCATATCGCTGTAAGGGCCTAAGCCAAAACCAGTTTTGTGGACCAGTTGGTTGCTTTGGGTTTTCAGATCGAACACCCAAAGCTGGCCTTGCTTATCATCATGGGCCAGATAACGGCCATCCGGCGACAAGGCTAAATTCCAGCGAAAACCACGGCCATCTTTGGTCAGTTGTTTGCCTTTATCTGAACCATCGGCCGCATATTGCCAAATTTCAGGTTCACCGGATTGATCAGAGATTAAATACACCCAGTTGCCATCCTGACTGATCACAGCGCTGCGGGCCCTTGCTGTTTCAGGCACAGCCAGTTCAACACTACGTTGTGGCGAACGGGATAACACCTGCACTTTGCTTCGAAGCGTCAGGATAAGTTTTTCCTTGGCAAAGCCAACAGAGCTGGAGGTTAAATACTTCAGAGGTTCAGTTAATAAACGCTGACGTTGCTGCGGTGAGTCTGTCACCAAAGCAGGAGTTTGTGTGCTGTTTTGGCCTGAGCTTAAATCCAGCAGTTGAATATCTGCCCCTAACTGATAGGCCACTTTGCCCTGGTCAAGACGGGCTGAACGTACGGCAAAATCCTGATGTGTGGTCAGCTCTTTAAGCTGTGCAGAGACAGGATCGTAAGACCATAAATTGGCGTTGCCACCCGCGTCACTGACCAGCACCAGTTGCCCTTGCCAAAGCATAGGATTGCGTAACGAGCCCTGATGATCTGTTAATAAGCGTTCTGCTTCAAGCACCGAACCCAGCTTCCAGCGCCATAACTGACCTTTGGCTCCGCCCTGATACTGACGGGCGTTATCGCCTGTCAGTTGCAAACCGTAGCGGATAAAATAAACATAACCATTTTGGTGATCCAGCACAGCTTCAACTGCATCCAAAAGCGGCAAGGTTTCAGTTTGCTGACTGTCTATATCCATCAGCTTCAGCACCCAGCTGTTGACCGGGCCTGTCATGGCATCAGTGCTGTATAGCAATTTGCCATCCAGACTCCAGCCTTGTAGTTTTACTTTGGCATTGTGTGCTGTTAAACGCTTCGGCGAGCCGCCTGTTAAAGATAAATAATAAATATCCGGGGTATCGTCATAAGCCGCCACATAAACTACGGCTTTACCGTCAGGGGTAAATAGCGCCTGAGTTTCTTCCGCCGGATGTGTGGTCAAACGTTTAGCATCGCCACCGCTAAGTTGGCTTAGCCATAAATCACCTTCGGCAGTAAATACCAGTTGATCGTTTTGCAAAGCGGGTGAGCGGTAATAAGCAGCATCGGCATAACTGCTGGCAAAAAGAGCGGCGGTCAGACAAGCGACTAAACTGAGTTTCATAGATGGCCCCGGAGTTTTTGTTTTTAGTTTGGCTTTACCTTATCAGCTTCAACCAAAAAAAAGCAGAGGGGGCCGCCTCAGAAATCCGTCTGTTAATCCCAGTCAGCCGCTGAAATTTTTTACCGCAGCCAAGGTCTGTTCAATATCTATTGTTTTGATATCCAGATGAGTCACCCAACGCACTCTTTTGTAGTATTGATCGGCTTTGTTGTAATTACTGCTGGTCAATTTTATGTTTTGTGCTGCCAAATAAGCCAATAAAGGCTCTGCAACTTCAACAGCTATATCGGTAAACAAAATATTGGTATGAACGGACACCAGTTCCAGCTTGCCTTTAAGCAGTGGATGCTCAGCGGCAATATGCTGTAAACCATCTGCCAGTTGTTGTGCATGCTGGTGGTCCTCTGCCAGACGCTGAATATTATGTTGCAATGCATACAAACCAGCTGCCGCCAATACACCGGCCTGTCGCATGCCGCCGCCCAGCATTTTCCGAAGTCGTCTTGCCTGCTGAATAAAGGTATGACTGCCTAAAAGTAAAGAGCCAACAGGTGCACCTAAACCTTTGGATAAACATAAAGAGAGTGAATCAAAACCAGCACAGAGTTGCCGCGCTTTTTGGATCGGATCTGAACCATCTGCCGTCGCTAAAGCCACTGCTGCGTTCATTAAACGGGCACCATCTATATGGCACTTTAATCCCAGCTCTTCAGCCAAAGCCGCGACTGAATTCATATAGGCCAGCGGCAACACCTTACCGCCTGTGGTGTTTTCCATCACAATCAATTTGGTGCGGGCAAAATGTGGATCATCAGGTTTTACCGCAGCACGAATATGCTCAAGCGCTAAAGTACCATCGGCTTGATGCTCTATAGGTTGTGGCTGAATAGAACCTAACACCGCCATACCACCGCCTTCCCAGCGATAGGTATGCCATTGCTGCCCTACTATGGCTTCATCACCACGTTGGCAATGCGCCATCAGGGCTATTAAATTAGTTTGAGTGCCACTTGGCGCAAATAAAGCCGCCTCAAAACCCAGCAGCTCAGCTGCATAACGCTGCAGTTGGTTCACCGTTGGGTCATCCTGAAATACATCATCCCCCAAAGGCGCAGCCAGCATAGCGGCTTTCATTGCTTCGCTGGGTTGGGTGACCGTATCGCTACGAAAGTCTGTCATCCTGTGTCCTGTGAATTATATTTATCTGTGTAGGCCTATCTGAACCCAGCCAAAACTGTACTACAACTAAAAACGCTGAATTGACTGTGCTGTTCGACAATCAGAGCAGCAGGAACAGTAAACATACCGTCAGCATCGGATTGCCCCTTAGTGCAGTTGCAATTCAGGTTGTGCAGTATCAGTAATTAGTCTTTACTTAGCCCAAAAGAGATGCCCCACAAAGTACAGTACATCTGCAGAGCACATCACTTATGAAACACCTCTTGTTGTACAGCCTGTGTTTGGCACTTTTCTGCTCAAGTCCCGGTGCCGGGCAGATGAAACCTTTGTTGTTCAGTTACACCAGTCATCCAATTATTGAGCGGGATCTTATACCTTTGCTCACTGAAGCCTATCGTAATCTTGGTTATGAAACCAGCTTTGTGAATATGCCCAGCGACAGATTCATCCAGCAATTTGAGTCTGGATCTTTAGATGGAGATGTAGCCCGCCTCAATCAGCTTACTGGCTTACTTCCCTTTATGCGGTTGGTTTATAAATTTGACGAGATTAGCATGACCTTACGTTGCAGACCTGGCATCAGTTGTGAAGAGGCAGATCTGGATAACCCGAAAAACATTATCTTTATACCAGCTCAAACTCAGGTATTCAGCTTTTTGCAGCTGAATTACAAAGCCAAAATTTATACTGTACGTGATTGGTCACAGATCACCGAAATGTACTATGCAGGCAAGCTGGATCGTTTTTTCTGGTTGGAAGGGAATTTACTGCAAAATCATAAAACGCCAAAAACCAACAGTTTTATGATTAAAACACAACCATTGGATATCTATCATGTATTACATGAATCACAAGCGGAACTAATTCCTCTGATCAGCGCAGAACTGGAAAGATTAATAGCAAAAAAGGCAGCCGATCCTCAGGGTGAACATGAGTTCAAGCCGGATCAACCTTAAACTTCAAGGTTGATCCGGCCACAGAACATTACTGCTTAGGTAACTCTTTCACACCCATATTAAACAACGTAAAACCAAAGATATCCGCAGCTAACTCGATTTGCTTGGATACTGGCACACCAGCACCGTGACCTGCATTAGTTTCAATGCGGATCATCTGCGGGTTAGGGCCAGTGGCTTTAGCTTGTAGTTCAGCGGCAAACTTAAAGGAGTGCGCTGGTACTACACGGTCATCGTGATCACCAGTAGTCACCAATGTGGCCGGATAAGCCACGCCCTCTTTGACGTTGTGCACTGGCGAGTAGCCTTTGATGTAGTGGTACATCTCTTTGCTTTGCTCTGACGTGCCGTAGTCGTACGCCCAACCTGCACCAGCGGTGAACGTGTGGTAACGCAGCATATCCAGTACACCGACCTGAGGAATGGCAACTTTCACCAAATCAGGCCTTTGAGTCATCACAGCACCAACTAACAAACCACCGTTAGAACCACCACGGATCGCCAGTTTGTTGCTGGAGGTGTATTTTTCTGCGATCAGGTATTCACCAGCAGCAATAAAGTCATCAAACACATTTTGCTTTTTCAGTTGAATACCAGCGTTATGCCAGGCTTTGCCGTATTCACCACCACCACGCAGGTTAGGCACAGCATACACGCCGCCCATTTCCATCCATACCAGGTTGGCGACGCTGAAGGCTGGCGTCAGGCTGACGTTAAAACCGCCATAACCGTACAACATAGTTGGGTTAGAGCCATCCAGTTTGATGCCTTTTTTGTGGGTGATCATCATCGGCACTTTAGTACCGTCTTTAGAGGTATAAAACACCTGCTTCGACTCATAATCGTCACTGTTAAACTTCACAGCAGCTTTGTAATAAGTACTGGTTTCGCCGGATTTTGGCTCAAAGGCAAAAGTACTGGGGGCAGTGTTGTAGTTCGTGAAGCTATAGTACAAGGTGGTGTCTTTAGTTTTGCCACCAAAACCAGACACAGTGCCTAAGCCCGGCAACGTCACATCACGTACCAGTTTGCCGTCATAGTCATACTGTTTAATCTGAGAAATTGCATCCACCATGTAGTTGGCGAATAAGAAACCTGCACCTTTGCTGACATCCAGCACATTGGCCGTTTCCGGGATCACTTCTGTCCACTTATCAGCTTCAGGTGCAGTCGCGTCAATTTTGATCAGCTTTTTGTTAGGCGCATTTAAGTTGGTGACAAAATACAAGGCATCACCGAGGCTGTCGACAAACTCAAAGTCGGCATTACCATCTGCGTACAGAGTGACAAAAGCGCTATCGGCTTTGGTTAAGTCTTTCAGGAAGACTTTATTACCAGAGGTTGCGTTGGCCGCAGAAACAATCAGGTATTTGCCGTCATCCGTTACACCACCACCAACATAACGGTGTTTTTCAGCGTCAACACCACCAAAGACTACAGGGTCGTCTTTTTGTGCCGTGCCTAACTTGTGGTAATACAGCTTGTGTTGATCAGTTTTTGCAGACAGCTCGCTGCCTTCAGGTTTGTCATAACTGGAGTAATAAAAACCTTCGTTACCTTTCCAGGATACGCCGCTGAACTTCACGTCCACCAGTGTTTCTTCAATTGGTTTTTTAGTTTCAGTATCGATGATAATAATTTTTCGCCAGTCACTGCCACCTTCAGAGATGGAGTAAGCCAGAGTTTTACCGTCATCAGAAAAAGACACATCAGCCAAAGAGGTTGTGGCATCAGTGCTGAAGGTATTTGGATCTAAAAAGACTTCAGCTTCGCCCTCACCTTTTTTACGGTACAACACGGACTGATTTTGTAAGCCGTTATTTTTAAAGAAGTAAGTGTATTCGCCTTCAATAAAAGGTGCGCCTACTTTTTCGTAGTTCCACAGTGCTTCTAAACGTTGTTTAATCTGGTCGCGGTAACTAATCTGCTCCAGGTAAGCAAAAGTCACTTTATTTTGCTCTTTGACCCAGTTGCCTGTCTCGCTGCTGCGGTCATCTTCCAGCCAGCGGTAAGGGTCTGCTACTTTTTCTTCAAAATAGGTATCTACCACGTCACCTTTATTGGTCACAGGGTAAGTAAAAGGGTGAGCGGCCTGAGTTTCAGTCATAAGGGTATCTTGCGTTTTTGTGGTGTCACCTGGTTGGCCGCAGGCTGTTAACAAAACCAGTGCCACTGCGCTTAATGCGTATCTCATCTATCCTGTTCCCCGGATGTTATACCCTTTGCAGTAGCAGCAACTGCTTCACTGACAAATGGGTGAGTGTTAATAAAATTCGATGCCGAGCATAACAAAACTGCCAGATCAAAGCACCCCTTTGAACCAAGGCGTTCAAAAGACGCGACCAATCACCAGCGCTGTGCGGTTTATGGAATAAATAAACAGAATATCGGTTTGATGTTCAGCTTTGTTTTATGCTGAATAAAAGACGGGCGGGGTACTACTAATGTTCAGAATAAGTGCGTTGTTGTGGCTGGGTTTAGCTGTATTTTTTGTTAATGCCGATATCACAGTGCCAGTAAGCCCTGCCCCCACTTATCCGGGCAGTTGGCAAGCTTCAATACCAGTGCAGCACTGGCAACAGCAGCAACGACAATTTTATCTCAATGCCTTGCTTGCCCCGGCAGCAACGCCTCTGGCTGAGGCACAAATGCTGCAGCAGGAAGACAGAGGCAATTACCAGGCAGAACTATGGCAAATCCCGTTAAGCCGTATCAGTCATAGCAAAGCCTTGTTGCTCACACCTAAACATCAGCCGATTAAAGCAGCTGTGCTGTTACTGCATGACCACGGTGCTTATTTTGTCATTGGCAAAGAAAAAATGATCCGGCCTTTTGCCGGTTCCGCTGTTAAAACGGAAGCACAACACTGGGTCGACAAATACTATGGTGGCCGATTTATTGGTGATGAACTGGCGGAACAAGGTTATCTGGTGCTGGCCGCTGATACTTTAGGTTTTGGCGAACGTGGGCCTGTGTTGTACGAACAACAACAGCAGTTAGCCGCTAATTTGCTGGTTACAGGCCATTCGCTTGCTGGTTTGTCGGCCTATGAAGATATGCAGTTAGCTCAATTTTTAGCGCAAAGGCCCCATGTGCCCAAAGGCAAAATTGCTGCTATCGGCTTTTCCATGGGCGCTTACCGTGCCTGGCAGGTGGCGGCTTTGTCGGAGCATATTCAATCAGCAGCGGCTATTTGCTGGTTTAACACTTATCAGCACTTAGTGCAGCCAGGACAAAACCTGACCAAAGGCCAGTCATCCTTTTATTTACTGCATCCTGGTTTAGCCCGTCAGCTCGACATTCCGGATCAGCTGAGTTTAATGGCGCCAAAAACCTTGTACTTAATCAATGGCGGACAAGATCCACTGATGCCGGTGCAAGGGGTGATAAAAGGCCACAGCCAACTGAAAAAAGTCTGGCAAGCACATCGGGCTGAACAGGCATTACGCACTGAGATCTGGACTGAAGCCCGCCACGAATTTAACCAAAAACAGCAACAGCAAGTCTGGTTATGGCTGGAACAATGGCAAAAACAGCACTAAAACAGTGCGGTTTAGCACCAAAAAAGTGCCATTTTGCACTGAATACGTATGCATTTATTAAACAACCATGTCATTTTGTTTACAAAACCATCAACTACTCATAACTTTTATCTGTCACCGGTGTACAACAAATAAAAAGCAGCCATACACCCAAAGCCGTTCAGGTTGAGGGCGATGAGCATGACTACAAAAAAGAAGACAATGACAGGGTAAAACGAATGAAATTATCACTACAAGTATTGTTGGTGGGCTCAGGCTTACTGGCAGCAAGCTCAGCTCATGCCGACGTAATTTTGCATGCATTTAACTGGAACTACAGCGAAATCACAGCTAAAGCCACTGAAATTCAGCAAGCTGGTTATAAAAAGGTGTTGATAGCGCCGCCGATGAAATCCAGCGGTAATGAGTGGTGGGCCAGGTATCAGCCACAGGATTTGCGCTTAATTGACCATCCACGCGGCAATAAACAACAGTTGCAAACGCTAATTCAAACCATGACCAGCAAAGGCATTCAGGTGTACGCCGATGTGGTGCTGAATCATATGGCAAACGAAAGTGCACAACGCAGCGATCTGAATTATCCGGGTTCAGCTGTGTTAAGCAGTTATCAGGCAAACTGGACCTATGCCAATAACCAGAAGTTATTTGGCGATTTAAGCCAAAACTTCCTGTCCGGCTCAGACTTTCACGCTCCGGCTTGTATCAGTAATTACCTGGATGTCTGGCAAGTGCAGAATTACCGTTTATGTGGTGGTGGCGGTGACGCAGGTTTACCCGATCTGGACAATAACAACTGGGTGATCAGCCAGCAACAAGCTTACTTGCAAGCCCTGAAAAATATGGGCATTAAAGGTTTTCGGGTGGATGCAGTCAAACATATGAGCAATGCCCATATCAACTCAGTGTTTACGCCAGCCATCATCAGCGGCATGCATGTATTTGGTGAAGTCATTACCTCTGGCGGTTCAGGTAATCAGGAATATGAGCTATTTTTAAAACCTTATCTGGACAATACCAGCCACAGTGCTTACGACTTCCCGTTGTTTGCCTCTATGCGTAATGCCTTTAGTTTTGGCGGTTCGATGAATGTGCTGGTCGACCCTGGTGCTTATGGTCAGGCATTGGCCTGGAATAAAGCCGTCACTTTTGCCATTACCCACGATATTCCAACCAATGATGGCTTTCGTTATCAGATCATGAACAGCACAGATGAAACCCTGGCGCATGCTTATATTCTGGGCCGCAACGGCGGCACTCCGATGATTTATTCGGATCACGGTGAAACCGCTAATTTAGATGGCTATCGCTGGCAGGATTTTTATAAAAGAGCCGATATTAAAAACATGATCCGTTTTCATAACAGCACCCAGGGCAGCGGTATGCAGGTGCTCGGCAGCGGCCAGTGTTTCCTGCTGTTTAAGCGGGATAAAAAAGGCATAGTGGGCATTAACAAATGCGACACAGCGCAAGAGTACTGGGTTGATACCTACGCCAATGAACTGAACTGGTATGTGAATTACACCGATGTGATTAGCGGCAATACTTTTCAGGTCAATACACAGTGGTTAAAAGTCACAATACCAGCCCGCAGCGCCCGTATGTGGTTACAGCAATAAGTGGATCAGGGTCAGAGCTGTCAGCTCTGGCCCATTAACCACTTTGCAAACGTACTCTTTCGATATCTGCTTTAGGTGGTGCACCAAATAAACGGCTGTACTCACGGCTAAACTGCGACGGGCTTTCATAACCCACTTTATAACTGGCGGTGGCCGCTTCTACTCCTTCGTACAACATAATACGGCGCGCTTCATTGAGCCTTAGTTTTTTCTGATACTGCAAAGGAGACATGGCAGTGACCGCTTTAAATGCCTGAAACAAAGCCGACTCACTTAGATGCACTTCATCGGCTAAATCTTTGATCCGCAAAGGCTCGTTGTATTTTTTCCGCAGTATTTCTATCACTTTACTGATGCGATGGCCCTGACTGTCCAGCAGCATAAAGTCACGTAACTGACTGCCAGAATCACCCAGCAATAAACGATATAAAATCTCGCGCTTCAAGAGTGGATACAAGACTGGAATATCGGCGGGCTTATCCAGTAACTGCACCAAACGGCTAAAGGCTGATAATAAGCTTTCATCTACCCGGCCAACACTCATGGCCTTTACCTGCGCCTTGCTGCGTTCTACCCTGCCACCTAAATCTATAACTAAATCTGCCAGCTCTTTTAAGTCGATGGTCATACGAATGGCAAGATAAGGTTTGTCGGTACTGGCTTTTGTCACTTTGCCGCTGACAGGCACTGTTACAGGCACCAATAAATAACTTAAAGGGTCATACACAATACGCTCATTGTTCAGATACACCTCTTTTTCACCCTGCAGCATCAGGCATAAAGAGGGTTCATAGACCACAGGAGTGACTTCTGTGGTCACGTCGGTACGGTATAAAAACAGCTCTGGAATTGGAGTTTCTATGCCGCCATAGCCTGGCATATGAGGTAAAACCTGAGCTTTTAGTTGCTCAAGTTGTTGCTCTATTAAATTGCTCACACTAAAACTCCTCTGAACCTCTGTAAAGCCAGTATAAAAGCAAAGTTGTACAGCTGCATCAGTCAAAGCTGGCCGCTGGACTTTCAGGCAAGAAGTCTGGAGCAACAGACAAAGCACAGCATCCCGGGTTCAGGTGAATTAGTCTCAAGCCGGGTGGTTATTTTTCTTGCTCTGAGTTAAACAGTAGGCTGAACTAAAATAACAAGAGTAAAATCAGGAAATTTATGAAAATTAGTCCACTCCTGGTGCTCGGCCTGTGCCTGAGTACCATCAGTTTAAGCTCAGTTGTTCTGGCAGGCGAAGCTAAAACCGCAAAAAATGCGTCGATTCAAATAGATGCAGACTCAGTGGTGGTGACAGACCACAAAACCACAGTCTTGGATCAAAGCTTTAACTACAAAGCTTACACTGGCACTCAGCCGGTATGGAATGAACAAGGCGAGCCTACTGCTGCTATTTTTTATACCTACTATGAACGTCAGAATGTAAAAGACAGAAAAAGCCGTCCTTTACTGATTTCATTTAACGGTGGCCCTGGCTCTGCTTCGGTCTGGATGCAAATTGCATACAGTGGCCCTAAAGCCCTGAATGTAGATAGCGAAGGTTACCCACTGCAGCCTTATGGCGTAAAACAAAACCCTTATTCAGTGCTGGATACGGCTGACATTGTGTTTGTCAATCCGGTGAACACCGCCTACTCCCGCGTATTGCCAGGCAAAGATGGCAAGATGCCAGGCCGTGATGAGCAGCAAAAAATGTTTTTTGGCGTAAACGCCGATATCAAATACCTGGCCGAGTGGGTCAATACCTTTGTTAGCCGCTACAACAGATGGGAATCACCTAAGTATCTGATTGGTGAAAGCTATGGTACTACAAGGGTTTCGGGTTTAGCTCTGGCGCTGCAAAACCAGCAGTGGATGTATTTAAACGGCGTGGTGCTGGTGTCTCCCACTGATATAGGTATTAAACGTGAAGGCCCTGTTGATGTAGCCAACCGCCTGCCGTATTTTGCGGCGACAGCCTGGTATCACAAGGCGCTCAGCAGCGAATTTCAGCAAAAAGACTTACTGGATTTTTTACCTGAAGTAGAAGCTTTTACGTTAGACACTTACCTGCCCGCTTTGGCTAAAGGCAATTCATTACCTGAAGCTGAGAAACAAAAAGTTGCAGAACAGGTAGCGAAGTATTCAGGTTTATCAGTCAAAACTGTGCTGCAAAATAACTTAGATATTGATAACAACTTCTTCTGGAAAGAATTACTACGTGAACGCGGCCAGACCGTCGGTCGTTTAGATTCCCGTTACTTAGGCATAGATAAAAAAGAGGCAGGCTCAGCGCCGGATTACAACGCCGAGCTCACCTCATGGCTGCACTCTTTTACTCCGGCTATTAATCATTACCTGAAAAACGAGCTGAAGTACAAAACTGACATTAAATACAATATGTTTGGCAACGTGCACCCCTGGGACAGAAGCGATGACAATACAGGTGAAAACCTGCGTCAGGCCATGGCACAAAACCCCTACCTGCATGTGATGACTCAGTCGGGTTACTACGACGGCGCGACCAACTATTTTGATGCCAAATACAATATGTGGCAGTTAGACCCAAGTGGCAAAATGAAAGACAGATTAAGCTTCAAAGGCTATCGCAGCGGTCATATGATGTACCTGCGTTACGACGACTTACGCCAGTCGAATCAGGATTTACGTGACTTTATCAAAGCCACTTTACCTAAGCCGGATCAAGCCGCTAAGTATTGATGTGAGTGAGTGTAAAAAAGGACCTTCGGGTCCTTTTTTATGTCTGCTGTAGGGTGCGATCGCCGCGAAAACGGTAGGAGCCAAAACCTGCTATGCCCGGCCCCAATATGGTTGCTGATTAGGCTGTTACTTTTTCAAGCAGCCCCATCAAGTCCCGGCAATCGTCGCTTTGCTGCTCATTGGCTCTTGAGATGATGTAATCTCAGACGCTGGCGTCAGTGGCTTTGCTTTTGTTTACGCTCAAACAGATCATCAGTGATTGGCTAAGCTGTTTTCAAAAGTACTGAACAGCAGTACCTGGAAAATATTGAGGATCGATAAGAGCTGCAACTACAGCCTGTTCATTAACAAAAACAGTCATCCAAACAGACCAATACCCTTGTTGCACTTGCAGCACTATGTTATCCAGGTCGGCATGCCCATTGCGGTAGCTTTGCAGCATATATTGGGCGATTCTAAACGTTTTTCTTCTCCCTAGATTTAACACTGATTGATGTTGACTATCTTCAAGCCTGACCAAATCGGCTGTAGCATTAGCCTCCAATTGAGCAGGACCTGTAACGGCTTTCACCCGACCATCAACAAGATATTCAAATGCATGGTAGGTATCGTGAGTATCAGGCCAAATGTAACCAGGACGGCTGAGATTATTTGCCCTCTTGAAATCTCTGTTACATCTCGCACAACCAAGCAATACATTATTCCAGTCCAATTTCAATGCAGCTTGCCTGCTTGTCGGAACAACATGTTCTACGTCCAGCTTATCAGGGCGTTCGCAGTAACTACAATATGCGCCAAATGCCAAGCGGAGAGGCTCAAGGTAAGCATGATAGTCTCGAGGCTGAGGTATAGGACAGACGGGTCTTGCAACAGGTCTCATTGTGACATCCTTATCTTTTCAGCGAAGCTTTTCTCTCAGTTTTCAACAACGCCAGCCACGCCGGATTATCTGCAAATCGCTCTTCAATATCATCGAGTTGCGTAGCAATAGCTTCAACCACAGGATCAGATTCGGATTTGCCGCTATCCAGTAATTGGTAATACTTTTTAGCCAGCTCAACACGCTGCAGAAACCAAACACTGTGACTGGTGTGCTCGACCCCCATTACCTCTTCACTGATCTCTTCGATTCCCTGCTCTTTAGTCAGAGTAACTGCATCTGATTGAGCAGGAAAGTCATCTAAATTGATAATGCAACCTTTTGCTAAGGACTGAATAATAAAAGGGGAATGTGTTGTCACAATAAACTGTACTTTGGGAAAACAATCCTGAAGTGCGGGTAACATGGTCTGTTGCCATGACGGATGAACATTCAAATCTATTTCATCTATCAATACAATACCTGAAGTTAATTGACCCGCTTCTAAACCCAGGCCTTGATTAAGATGAGCACAACGTACCGCCATGTCTCCTACAAGCGACACAATACTACGTTGACCATCGCTCAATAAGGAAAAAGGGAACGCTTCACCTGACTCAAACTCAATAAAAAGTTCTCCGTGAGGCGGTGAGAAATATGCGGCTGTTGCCCCCGGAATGACTTTACATATAGTTGCGTAAACACCACGTAAGGCTGGAGAATGCATGCCTTTGACAAACTCGATTTCAGCAAAATGTCTGATCCATTCATGCAGAATTTTATTTTGTTGGTCGGGAGCCAGGCAATAGTAATATCCCAATGCAGTGTTCGCTTCAGCCAGCTTCGCTGAATTTTTCATACCAGACCACAATCTGCCTGTGCCGTAATATGCTATTAATGGTAACAACCCTTTCCCATCAACCGCATTTCTATACAACTCAGCAGCATAATCACGAATCTTAGATGCCCTGCTATTGTTCGTTCGACCATTGGCCCCTTTTATAAATCGTCGCCACTCAGTTACGAAAGACGGCCCATGAGAATCCATTGATGCTAAGGCTTCTACCATACAATCTGACTCAAGTTCAGGCGTCGAAATTTCCCGATTCTTTGCGAACACTCTGCGAATATCATCTTTTGCTATGGCACGGGTATGAGATTGCAGCGCGACCGATTTATTTTTCATCGGTGCGGGAATACCCAACATAAAGCCGCCTAGTGCAACAGCAACAGCGTCAAGCAGTGAACTCTTACCTGCAGTATTGTTGCCTATAATCAAGGTCATTTTGGCATCAAATTCGAATTCAACTTCTTTAAAACAACGAAAGTTAGTCATTCGGATTCTGTCAATTCTCATATTGTAAGCCTGCATAACATATATTGTGAGGAACTATACCACAGCAAATAACAAATCCAGCCTCCTGCCCTACTGATTCAACTCCGCAAAATAGCTCAGCTGCAATTGGCTAAATAGCTCAGACTGTTTTACCTCAGCCAAGGCATTATTAAACCTTTGTGCAACTTCAGGGGTGCGGGCCAGTACATGGTAATGATTCGGCTGGAAAAAACTCAGAAGTTTCAGACTGCTGTCGTCAGGTGCAGTTTGATGGTAATAATGCCAAAAAATATTTCTGTCCATCACCAGTACATCGACCCGGTTTTTTAACAACAACTCAGGCATTTTATTTTGCTCTACCACTTCCAGATAACTACTGGCTTTGGCTATGGCTGCTGTATAGTCAGGTGATAAAAACTGGCGGGCATTTTGAAAGGCCATCACTCTTAGACCTGCAAGGTCTTGCAGGCTTAAGATCTCTTTATATAAGTCCTTACGCACAATCAAAATATTCTGATAACTGATATAAGACTCTGTGGCATAAAAGCCAGCCGGGGTGCTGCGCTGCAACGAAACTAAATCGGCCTGGCCATCGCTGAATAAGGAAAGCAAACGGCCGTTTGGCACATGAATAAACTGGCTGTCAAAGCCCATACGCTTCACCACAGCTTTCAGCAAATCCAACTCGTAGCCGGTTTGAGTTGCCACTTTAATATAAGGAGGTTTTTCTACCCCCACCAATAGCTGTAATTGCTGCGCCTGCGCCAGACCAACACAACTACTCATGCAGAATAAGCTCAACCACAACAGTGTTCTCATTAACCAGGTTCCATCTGAAGCAGAACTCAGCATAGGCCAGACTTCACAAAAAACACCACTATTTTCTTTTGATCCCTCCATTCCCTTGAAAATAATTTTCATAAAAATCACATTTTAATTACTTCATTTTGTCACTTTCCTTTCATTTCTTTGTCATCAGACCAGCACAGAATGGCCGCGTTTTCTTCAATTCAAACAACAATATGGAGTTTCACGTGGCATTACATCACAAACATCTGCTCGCTTTGGCAGTGAGTTCAGCCTTAGGTTTATCGGCACCTGCAATGGCAGAAGAAGCGGCAGTTGCTGCAGCCGACGAGCAGGAAGTAGAAGTGCTGGCTATTACTGGCAAACGCATTAGTTATGCAAATAACAGCACAGATGAAGCGATTAAAAACACCAAAGCTCCTATAGGGAACGTGCTGGATTTAGTCAGCCAGCTACCGGGGATCAGTGTAGGTCAGGGTGACGCTTTTGGTGGTGATGACTGGTCCACTACCATTTCAATGCGTGGTTTTAACGTGAACCTGAACGAGCAACAATTGGGTATTACCCTCGATGGTTTACCTAATGGTGGTTCAGCTTACGGTGGTGGCAGTAAAGCCAACCGTTACCTGGATACAGAAAACACAGCTTATGTTGAAGTGGGCCAGGGTACCTCTGATATCGCCTCCGCTTCATTAGACGCTTTAGGTGGCACCTTAAATTTTGTATCAAATAACCCTTTGGCTGAGCAAAACTTAGCTGTCGCTGTCACAGGTGGTGATCACAATGCCCGCCGTTACTACAGCCGCTTTGATACGGGTGATATAGGTGCAAATACCACAGCTTATATCAGTTTATCCGACAGCTTTAGCAACAGATGGATAGGTTCTGGCAGCAATGGGTTTAGCGATCGTCTGCACGGCGAAGTGAAAACAGTGACTGAACTGGACAATACCACCATCACAGCTCGCTTTTCGTACGACGATACTGAAGAAGACAACTACAACACTGTGTCTTTACAACAGTTTTTTGATAACCCGGACTGGGATCGCCTGACCAACGTCTGGACAGGCAACCCGGATATCGATCAGAACTTCGCCGAAGCCTGGTCTACCTTGCGGGAAAACAGCTTCACTTACGTCAAAATTGATACCGATTTAACCGACAGCCTGAACCTGACCGTCACGCCTTATGTGCATATGCAATCAGGCCGTGGTGACTGGTTGCCACCTTATCAGGTGTATGTAGAAGACGCTGCAGGTAATCGCGTCAGCCGTGGCACGGGCAATGGCAACTTAGTTCGTTATCAGTATGTTAATGCGGCAGGTCAGCCTATTCTGGATCCAAATGCAGATTTAACAGATGCAACACGGGTGGCCTCTTACCGTCATACTCACTATGAAAAAGACCGTTATGGCCTGACTTCAGAGCTGAAATGGACAATGGACAATCATGAACTGCGTTTAGGTGCCTGGATTGAACAGCAAGACCGTAACGAAACCCGCGACTGGCATAATGTGATTGACCCGAAACAATATCACTACTTTAATAACCAGCCATACTGGGTACATTACGACCGTAACTATGAAACTGATACACAGAAAATTTATTTGCAGGACCAAATCAACTGGAACGACTTAACAGTTACCTTGGGTGTGAAAAAGTTTTTTGTTGATGTCAGCCGCAAAGACAATATAGTGACAGCCAATACAGGTAATCTCGACAGCGATTCAGATGTATTACCAAGCCTGGGTTTTGTTTATCGCTTAAACGACAGCTACGAAGTATTTGGTGGTTACGCTGAAAACTTTAAAGCTATCGGCGACGCCATCTTAGAAACCGATCAGGATTTTGATACTCTGGACGCTGAAACTGCAAAAAATATCGACTTAGGTTTACGTTATTTTGGCGACGATCTGAGCCTGTCATTGACCTATTACGATGTAAAGTTTGATAACCGTATCACCTTCCTGCAACCAGGAGCCAGTGCGGGTGGCCCTGACTATCTGAATGAGTTAGACGGCACTTATGTCAACGTAGGTGGTATTGAATCTAATGGTCTGGAAGCCAGCTTAAACTGGGAGTTTACCAAAGGCTGGAGTATTTACAGCGCCCTGACCAGCAATACAGCTGAATACAGTCAGACCATTAACTCAGTGGTTCGGGATGAAGATGGCAATCTAGTGCTGGGGCCGGACGGACAACCTGTCATCAACCCTGCTGCTATTTTTGCAGGTGACAAAGTAGCAGGTTCACCTGAAACTATGCTCAGCCTTTCATTGCGTTATCAGGGCGAAGCGTACCGCGCAGGTTTAACAGCCAAACGCACAGACAGCTACTTTGGTGCTGCTTTAGGTGGCAATAAAGATGAAATTCCAGCATCCACCCTGATGGACTTTTATCTGGGTTACAGCAAAGACTTGTCATCAAAAGATATGTTTAAAGGCATAGATCTGTCCTTAGTGCTGAACAACCTGACAGACGAAGATTATTTAGCCGGTGGCCAGGAAGGCGCTTATTACCTGGGTGCAGAACGCACTGCGACTGTGACTTTAAAACTGGATTTTTGATCTAATCCAGAGTGACAAAAGCCGGAGTTTACACAACTCCGGCTTTTTTATTGGAATGTCGCACCAGTTTGGGTGGTCCGGGAGCAGCTGTGCTTCAAGCAACCAATAGTTTGGTATTTGGCCTGACTTCTTTTATGCTGGTGGACCATGATCATAGTAAAAAGCCTGACTCTATGAAAACCAAACTGTATTTAATACCAGGCACTCTCTGTAATGCCAGGCTCTGGTCTGAGCTTGCCCCTCATCTTAGCGACTATGAACCAGAGCATTTACCTATTCCTTCAGGGGCGGATCCGGAACATCTGGTGGAAGATTTAGCTTCTGCTTTGCCCGTGCACAAATCAGTCTTACTCGGGTTTTCATTAGGTGCTTATTTAGCCACATTATTAACGCTGCGTTATCCGGAAAAAGTGGCAGCTTTGATCTTGGTGTCCAATAGCCCCTGCCCTTTAAGTGCACAAGAGCAGGTTTCACGCCAGCATAGCTTGCAGCTGATCACTCAATTTGGTTACAAAGGCATCAGTCAGAAAAAAGCAGAAGCCTTAGTGGACAGCACTAAGTTAAGCCCTGGTGCATTGCAACATATAGTGAACATTATTCGCCAGATGGATGCAGAGCTTGGCGAGGATAGGTTAAAAGCCCAGTTGGAAGTGACCTCAGAGCGCAGGGATCTGAAAGATGAACTACTCAGGCTGACTGTGCCGCTTTGTTTTGTGTACAGCGAACAGGACCCGCTGATCAATACCCACTGGATGCAGGATTTTATGCAAAGCAGTCAGAAACCTCATCGGCCCAACAGCCAGGTTGTTTTTCATACCATAGCCGGTTCGGGCCATATGTTGCCCTTAGAGCAAGCTGCTTTACTTAGCCACTACATCAAACAGTGGTTGAGTAAGTTGTAAGGAATGTCATAAACACTTCAACCTATGGCGTTCTGCTGTGTAAAAATTACCAGCAACGGGTAACTTCTACAGCAGGGCTGGAGGCTCGCTGAAGGAAAAAACAGATAAAACGCTGTTTTTATTGATATTTCTCAATCTGGCACAACCCATGCTTTCATTTAAACCTAAAAGTAAAACGCAAAACGTAGAATGCAAAGAGTAAGATACAAAGCGCAGCCATTGCTGCATGTCACAGTGTTCACCAGGGAGATTTATTATGGCCGCTTCACAAAGTGCAACAGAGCAAGCAACAAGTAAAAGCAACAGTGCGTTAGATTCACCTGTTACAGAAAAAGCTATTGAAGCTGCACATCATGCAGTAGACGCAGTGGCAGAAAAAGCTGCAGTAGCTGAAGACAGATTACGTAAAACAGCGGCCAGCTCTCAGGAAACGCTGACGCATAAACAAGAAGAAATTAAACAACAACTGCAACTGTCCTACAGTAAAACCCGTGAGTTTGCAGTGCAAAACCCACTGGCCGCTGCAGGTATCGCCTTTGCTGCTGGTGTATTGTTAACCGCTCTGTTACGTCGTAATTAAGATTGCAACTGACGCAGTACCAACCAGGGCGGATTTATGCAACCTGATGAAAGCTCTGAAGCAGTTGCAAAACAACCAGAGCAGCCCCTGTCCCCACAGGCTGCTCTGACTAAATCAGCAGAGCAAGCTTTGGATCAACTGGCTGAAATAGCCGCGCTTGGCAATTCTGTCAGGCAAGCTTATGCCCGCCAGCTAACACTGACAGGGCAAATAGCAACAGCAGAATGGCAGCTCACAGGCCGCAGCCTGACCATAGCCGCAGCTTTAGTCCTGTGTTTTGGTGCGGGTATGATTTTACTCTGGGGCAGTATTTTGGCTGTGCTGGGTTATGTGCTATTTCAGCTAAGCAGTTCAGTCGCCATTACAGCCACGGCTTTGCTGCTGTTGCAGTTTGCTCTATTGTTTTGGTGTTGGCGCAGTTTAGCTTATGTGCTGTCACAAGCTGGCTTTTCAAATACCTGGCGGCAATTGCAATTGCTATTGTTCAGGCCACAGAAGGAAGACACCAATGCTGATCCAACGGCTACTGACTAAGCAGCAACAAAAGCTGACTGAGCTGACAGCACAAAGCCAGCTAAATCAGCAATTATTGCTGATAAGAAAACAGCAATTATCAGAAGCAAGCCTTAGTTTTATGGGTTCAACACCGGGTTTACTGCTGAGTTTTTGCGCCGGTTGCCTGTTTCAGCTTCGCCACAACAGCGCTGTGAAAATGATGCGTAGCCTGGTGGGCTTTCGCTGGATCACCCGACTGATTGGTTAGTTCAGAGTTAATCCGGCACCTGCTCTGATCTAAAGGAAATCCTGCCACAACAGAGCTTGCCAGCTCAGGTTAAGGCTTACAGCTTTGCAGGAACACAGTTCGTTGCTCCAAAGCTAAATCCGGATAATCGGTAAAAATCCCATCTATACCTTGCTTAAACAGGGCCTGCAGTTCTTCGTTATAACTGAATGCAGTTTTGTCATCTTTGGGCATTAAATAATTTGCTTCAGCCCTGAACGTATAAGGGTGTACCTTTAAGCCCTGCTGCTGAGCCGCTTTGACAAAAGGTTTTAAATTCAGGCTATGTTTTTGATAAAGACTGCTGCGCCATGGGCCAATACCAGCGGCATAGCTCTGCATAAAGTTCAGGCCTTTGTCGTTCAGTAAAACCGAATAATCCAAAGGTTTAGACAATGCGGCTAAAAAGTTGCTATCTTTATAAATGACAGCTAAATCAACACCTTGTTGCTGATGATAAAACACATCATAAGGTACTGAAAAACTGTCTTTTGGGGGTAAATAGGCTTTGTCTGTATCACCAATCAGCTGGATCAGCGGCAGTTGAAGTTTTAGACCCGGCATCCACTGCGTTTTAAGCTCCAGCAGGTTCTGCACTTCAAAAGACTGAATAAATACCCGGCCTGGATCAGTAAATCGCAGCTGCTTTAATTGCTGCACCAGCATTTTGCTGATATCCAGCGCTATAGGTTTACCTGCTGCAGTTTTTCCTTCATACCGGAAGTAAGTCGGGTGTTTGGTTTCAATATAAAGCCCCACTTTGCGGCCTGTATCTGCTTCAAACTGTTTTACCAGACTGATAATTTCAGACAAAGTAGCAATGGAGTATTGATCGTTGTGATCTGCTCCCTGAGGGCGCAGCGCAGGCAAAGGTTCGCGGGCTTTCAGCTGCTTTATTTCAGCCAGAGTAAAATCTTCACTAAACCAGCCGGTAATTGGAATACCGTCAATGCGCCTGGTGGTTTTTCGATCGGCAAATTGCGGCAATACAGCCACGTTGGTGCTATGGGTTAGATCATTTTCATGGCGACTGATAAGTTGGCCGTCTTTGGTCGGCACCAAATCGGGTTCAATAAAATCAGCCCCCATCCGCATAGCCAGTTGGTAAGCCTCCAGCGTATGTTCAGGCAAGTGACCACTGGCACCTCTGTGAGCTATAACCAAAGGTGCAGTAACACAAGCATCAGCGGCCATGGCCACACCAGGCAGCAGAGTTACAGACAACAAGCTCAGAGGCAGCAGAGAAAAACCTTTTTTAATCAGCATATTATTCACACCTTTTGCAAAAACTTCATACTAAAACCACAGAATGACAATAGCATGACACAAAATGGAAGAGCGGGCTTGCCCTGCCCCTCTGGTGTTCAAAGCTGTACCATAACGGTTAGATCAACGACGTTCCTGTACCCATAAATACAAACCACAAGCCATAATTACCCCAGCGCCAATCAACATAGATAAACCCGGAAATAACTGCCAAAGCAGGATATCAAAGCCTAAACCCCATACCAGTGCTGTGTATTCAAAAGGCGCTATCACTGAAGCCGGCGCTAAACGAAAAGCCTCAGTAATAAACACCTGACCTATAGCACCACTTAACCCCATCAGCGCTAATAACCACAGATGATCCGAAGAAATAGACACCCACTGGGGATAAGCTAAAGCACCAGCCCCAAGGCCAATCATAGTCATCAGCCAAAACACCATATTGCCGCTATTGTCAGTGCGGGATAATACCCGAACCGTAATAGCGGAAATGGCGTAACAAAGCGCTGAAACCAAAGCTGCCAGCGCGCCTAAACTCAGCAGTTGGTCACCTTCAGGTTTAAGCATAAAAAGCACAGCCAGCATGCCAATGCCTATAGCAACCCATTGGCGCAGCTGCACATGTTCACCTAAAAACCAAACCGACATAGCGGTTATTAACAGTGGGGCTGCAAAAAAGATGGCATAAGCATCGGCCAGCGATAAGGTCTGAATGGCATAAATAAAAGCGGACAACATCACTATGCCAAGCACAGCCCTTAGCAGATGCAAAGACCAGCGCGAATTGAGTAAATGCTGCACTCTGTTGGTTGTGACTAACCAGATGACTATTAAGGGCCAGGCAAACAAAGCTCGCAAACTGGTGATCTGCATAGGGCCATAATGTTGCGTCAGCTGTTTCATACAGGCATCCATAGCGCAAAACATGCCTACGGCCAGCAACATACACAAAATTCCTTTAGTCGGCTGATCGACCGCAGGATGAAACAGACTTTTCATAATCACCTGATGAATGCAGAAAACAGCGGGCTAGTGTTCAAAAATCCTCAGACTAATGCAAGTGCAAAAGCAGCAAAGATTAAGCCTGCAGTGGAAACACTGTGATTCCACAGATCGCACTACTGAAACCGCGTCTGATTTTGTTACAGGAAGCGTCTGAATGTAAGAGGATTTAACGCTTTAGTGACTAACTGTTACCCCTTATTCTGAGCGCCCCAGCCTGCTGATAGACTCGCATTTCCCCTATGCTTATCCTGTAGGTAGCCTTGTATGCGATCTGCTCCTTTGTTATCTCTTATTGTGCCTTTTTACAATGCAGCCCACTATTTTTCTGAGCTACTTCAGTCTATTGAAGTACAGCTGACAGAAACAATACAAGTAATCCTGATCTGTGATGGTGCTACAGATGGCAGCCTTGAACTGGCACAACGGCATATAGGAACTTCAGCCATACCACAAAGTTACCTGTTGTTGTGCCAACAAAACAGCGGTGTCAGTGTCGCCAGAAATCAGGGGATAAAACATGCAACCGGAGAATACATTGGTTTTATTGATGCAGACGACTTACTACTGCCCGGTTATATCAGTCAGCTACTGAGTGTGATCCAGCAGCACAAACCCGATTTGATTGAATTGGGTTATAAAAGCTTTAAGGAAACATCTGAACTACATCATGCCAAACCACGTTATCTGCATCGTAACGCTGGTTGGTTATTAAAAAATAAAGCCATCACCGAAGTGTATAAAGCCAGTCGTTGGTTTTCCTGCTTAAGGGTATATCGCAGGAGAATGGCACCCAATTTTCAGTTTCCGGCGGGCATCGCCTTTTGTGAGGATTTAATGTCTATGCCTTCATTGTATGATGCAGCACAACATATTTATCATTTGCGTTTACCGCTCTACGGCTACCGCGAGCATAGTGCCAGTGCTTCTTTTAACGTAAAAGTACAACATCAGCAGCAATTACAGCGCTTTTTTACCGAGGTTCAGTTAAAGAACTCTTACCCTGCAATGCCAGAGCTTTGGCGTCATTTATTGCTGTTTCATCTGGCTTATTTACTGTACAAATTCCAGTTAAATAACAAAAATCAGCAAAGCTTTCCTGACCAACTTGCTCAACAGCTAAAAGCACTGATCTATCAGTTTTGGTGGTCACCACATTTTTCAGTACGAAAAAAATTAAATCTGGCTTTTGCACCATTTTTTTTCCGCTGGGAGAGAATTAAAAGCGGATAGGGGCAGAAGGCAGCAAAGTTGGGCTTTTATTGTTTTATATCAAGGCACATAAAACAAAACAAGTGCACACTCTGCTGCGTTCTTGTTGTAAGACTGAACAGGTTGTAAAAGCAACAGGTCTTTTACTTCAGCATTCCCAGCCTTGTGTATTTTGCGCCTGACTACACCTCTGTCGTCAGGCGATTTTTTTGCCTGAAAACAAGAAGGCGACCATGAAGGCCGCCCCGACGATTTCGATTAGGTCTATTTTGCTGCTAACGCCTGCTGAATTCCGGCTTCCAGATCCTGAGGTTTGGTCAGTGGTGCGGCACGTAAAATCGCTTTACCATCGCGGCCAATCAGAAATTTAGTGAAGTTCCACTTGATAGATTCTGAGCCTAACAGACCTGGTTTTTGCTGTTTCAGGTTTTTAAATAAAGGCGAAGCGTCCGGGCCATTGACATCCACTTTGGCGAACATGGGGAAAGACACACCATAGTTCAGTTCACAAAACTCACTGATTTCAGTTTCATTGCCCTGCTCCTGCTTGCCAAACTGGTTACATGGAAAACCTAAAATTTCCAATCCCTGATCTTTGTACTTTTGATACAACTCTTCCAGTCCTTTGTATTGCGGCGTAAAACCACATTTGCTGGCGGTGTTTACCACCAGCAGCACTTTGCCCTGATAGTCTTTTAATTGCACTGGCTGGCCTTTAATGTTAGTCACAGCTAAATCAAAAATTGGGTTTGGCATCATATGCTCCTCTGTTGTTTGGCTTTTCAGTGAAGGCTGAAAGTAAAAACATAATGCCCAACAATTAAATTGCATGCAATTTAATTTTATCGATGTCACTGATGCAAAAAACCGAACAGCGAAATAGCACTGTTAGCTGGCAGGCTCGCTAATAAAACCTAACTTGAGCAAACCCGATTGCTGAACAGCAGCCATGGTTTTGAGTACATGCTCATAAGGGGCTGCTTTATCCCCCCGAATATGGACTTCAGGTTGTGGCTGAAGCTTTGCCTGGTCAGCCAGCTTTAGCTGCAGTTGAACCGCATCAATAGGCTGATCGTCCCAAAATACAGCGCCATCGGCTTTGACTGTTAAAGTCAGAGTTTGAGGTTTAATCTCCTGCTGTTCATTGCTGACACGAGGTAAATCGACCTTCACACTGTGAGTGATCACCGGCACTGTGATAATAAAAATAATCAGCAACACCAGCATCACGTCCACCAGTGGCGTCATATTAATTTCGCTCATCACTTCGTTGTCTGAGTCTAAACCTCCACCAAAAGCCATCTATTTAGCCTCCTTTAATGGCACCACCACTCTGCTGCTTTTGGGGGCTGCCCCAGTCAGAAAATAGGCATGCAACTGATGGGCAAAACGCTGCATTTTATTCAGCACTTCTTTATTACCACGTTGCAAAGCGTTGTAACCCAGTACAGCCGGAATGGCCACAGCCAGACCAAAAGCCGTCATGATCAGTGCTTCACCTACTGGGCCTGCCACTTTATCTATGCTGGCCTGACCTGAAACACCAATGCCCACCAGCGCATGATAAATGCCCCAGACAGTGCCAAATAAACCGACAAAAGGTGCAGTTGAACCTACAGAGGCCAAAATGGCCAAGCCCTTTTGCATCTGCTCAGCACTTTCATCTATAGCGCCCCGTAAACAGGACACCAGCCACTCCGTCAAAGGTAAGTGGCCATGTAAATCTTGTTGATGACTTTGATGATGCTCCAAAGCGGCCTGACCTTCGTCAGCCATATAACGAAATGGATTCATAGGCCCTGCTGCCGAGTCAGCCGAACTTAAAATCCGTAGCCCTTCAGCAAAACTATGGGCATGCCAAAAATCATTGCTGGCTCTGCTGATGCGCTTTAAACGCCATAAACTGATGGCCCGGATCACTATCACAGTCCAACTGGCGACGGACATCAACAACAGCATCACGGCCACAGCTTTAATAACAAAGTCACCCTGAGCCCAGAGTGCGGCAATACCATAGGGGTTTTCTTGCATGATGAACTCTCTACTGAATTGAATTTAAGTTAAAAACCACAGGCTGCACAAACCAGAAATCTATCGGCTGCCCCAGTTTCAAAGCAGGTTGGTAAGTCCAGCTGCGAACCGTATTTAAAGCCGACTGATCCAGCCTGGAAAAACCCGAACTTTGTTTCAGCTTTAACTGCCCTACTTTGCCGCTTTTAAGCACCAGTACCTGTAAATACACAGTGCCCTGTTCTTTCAGACGGCGCGACAACATAGGATAAAGTGGTGCTTTATTTACCGCTTTGTTGGCTGAAGCTACAGGTGGACTGGCCTGGGGTTCGGGTGCCGGAATTTCAGTTACTGCTTTGCTTTGTGCTACTTGCGCCACAGGTTCTGGCGCACCGACTGCAGTAGGAGAAGCTTCTGCCACAGCTGCAGGTTTGATCGGAGCAGGTTTTGGCTGAACTACTGCTTTTTTGGCGACAGCCTGTTTTTGTTGAAGTGGCTTTGACTCCGGCTTTTTTACGGGTTCAGGTAAAACAGGCCTGGGTTTTGGCTTGTCTGGCACTGGAGCTGCTGCAGGAGCAGAAATAATCACGCCTTCAATGGCTTTTTCCACAGCTGTAGCCTGTGGTTCTGTTGCACTGGTAACGACTGCAGCCACTAAGCTTAAATGCAGCATCAGCACCAGAAAAAACAACACAACAGATCCTTTCACCGCTTTTCCACCAGGCTAAAACCAGACAACAGATCTGAGCAAACTCAACAGAGAGTTTTAAATCGTCAGTATTGAAGACTCTGATCTGAAAAATTCAAAGTGGAGTCAAAGCAAAGAGGCAAGGATCCACCACAGCAGTACAATAAAGTGTTTATCGTACTCTGTTGACAGAGCAAATATGCTATCGATAATCATTCTTATTTGCAAGTGATTTAAATCTAACGACGGCGGATCAGTAATCGGATCCCCAGCACTGTGGTGAGTAGCAGCAGGAGTAATCCAAACACACCCACTACCTGATCCAGACTTTTATGTCCTGTCCATTGCAGGTAATGGGCTTTGTATAAATTGTTAATTAACTCAGTATCTTTACCTTGTTGCGACAGACTTAAGCTGGCCCAGTTCAGTTGAATTTGCACTCCGGTATCTGTCACATAACCTTGATCTGTTTTTAGCAGTTGCCCGCCATAACGCTGAGGATCGACGCTGATTGCGTCCTGAAGCAGCAATTGTACTTCATCATCTGCAGGCTGGGGACGGACTGTGAAGTCTTGCAGGTTCAGCTGCTGCCAGCCATCCGGTTGTTTGACTAACAAATGCACACCCAACACGCTTTGCAGCAGTTTAATTTCCTGCCAATCGGGTTGTGGAAGGACCTGAATTGTAGTGCTGATAGGGTAAGTTTTAACGCTCAGGTAAGAAAAAGCAGCCTGATAACCAGGTTTAATAAAAAATACCAGGCCAGTGAAAGCCCAGATACAAAATGGCAAAATTAAACACCAGCCTAAAAAACGGTGAAGACGACGGGGTAAGGACATGAAACAGAACACTCAAACTCGTTGGAAAAACAAAAGTTTAACAGCAATGAGAGTGAAACTAACCGAAATTTTTGCCCGCTGAATCCAGTAACTCTGTGGCACACCAAAGCTGATTGCCGCCTGCATGTTTGGCTCTGTACATAGCCCGGTCAGCGGCCGCTAACAAACTGCTTTGATCCTGACCATGCTGTGGAAAAAATGCGATACCAATACTGGCGGACAATTGCAGTGGGTGCTGTTCAAATAAAAACGGCTGCCGGAGTTTAGTCTGCAGGCTTTGTAAAGCGCTTAATACTGCCGCCTGATCCGTCACCGCATCCATCACAATAACAAACTCATCGCCACCTAAACGGGCCACAGTGTCGGTTTCACGTACTGAAAACAATAAAAGTTCTGCCACTTTTTTTAAACACAAATCACCTGCTGCATGACCAAGCTGGTCGTTCACTTCTTTAAATTTATCTAAATCAACAAAACATAAAGCCAGCATGCCCTGCTCACGCCTGGCGCGCGCTAATGACTGTTGCAGCCTGTCTTCAAACAAAGCTCTGTTGGGTAATTGAGTCAAAGGATCGTAAAAGGCAATATGCTGCAACTGCTCTAGCAGTTGTTTATGTTTGGTGATATCGCGGGCCACAGCCACCCGCACTTTTTGATCTTCAGACCAGCGGGCCGACCACTGGATATAAGCAATCTGACCATCTCTGCGGATATAACGGTTTTCAAAATCAATTTTCTGATCCCCAGCCATAATTTCGCTGGCGGCTAATAAAGTACGTTCTCTGTCCTGCGGATGCACTAATTCAATCATAGGCCGGCCAATCATTTCTGCGCTTTTGTAGCCAAAGATCCGCTCACAGCCAGAACTCAGATACAAAAAACGGCCATTGGCATCCACCACACAAATAGCTTCAAGTAACTGATCAATATAATCACTTAACGAGGCTAACGACGGGCTTGGCATAGGACTCCTGCTTGGATCTGTTGGACTGCACTACCAGATACTGTTGCACGCCTGGCTACCATATGGAGCTGGTTATTCGCTACAAACAAAGCAAACAACCAGCCACAGCCTCTTTACTATAGCTTTGGTATGCCAGTACTGAAACAAAACATAACAGAGTCAAACTCAGGACACAATAAAAACGATAAAAGTGAAACAGTAGTGGGAGCCGTATCATAAAAAAAGCTGAGTATCAGGTGCTGATACCTGATGCTGTTCATCTGCTTTTCAGTTGCGCTTCCTTTACAACAGGATAAGCTACTGACAAAGCGTACTGATGTTAGTAGCAATAAAGGCTTTTATTTATGCAATTTCACAACATAGTAGTGCTGACAGGAGCTGGCATATCGGCGGAGTCTGGTATTAAAACCTTTCGTGATCAGAATGGTTTATGGGAAAACCATCAGATAGAGGATGTGGCTACACCTGAAGGTTATGCCCGAAATCCGGCCCTGGTGCAGCAGTTTTATAATCAACGTCGTGCTCAACTGTTAGACCCCAAATTAAAGCCCAATGCTGCTCATCTGGCGTTGGCGCAATTTGAACGGCAACATAAAGCCAAAGGCGGCAACTTTTTATTGATCACACAAAATGTGGATAATCTGCATCAAAGAGCAGGCTCAGAACATATCATTGCGATGCACGGCCAGTTGCAAAAAGTAAAATGCCCTCTGTCGGGCAAAAATCAGAGCTGGTTAAAAGATGTAACAGCCACAGATTTATGCCATTGCTGCAAAACGCCACAGCCACTTCGCCCCGACATTGTCTGGTTTGGTGAAATGCCTTATCAAATGGACCAATGCACAGATGCACTGATGCAAGCTGATTTATTTCTATCCATTGGCACTTCAGGTCAGGTTTATCCTGCAGCAGGTTTTGTGCAAATAGCAGCGCAGGCGGGAGCTCATACGGTCGAGCTGAATATGGAAGCCAGCCGTGGTGATTTTGCCGAGGGTTATTATGGCCTTGCCGCTAAAATAGTACCGGCTTATCTGGCCAGGCTAAGCTGAACACAGCATCTGGGCTCTGCACCATCACAAAGCAAGTTCAGCAACAGCTGTTGATCCAACCACAGCAAGTCCGGTATGGAAGGACGTACTGCTCTGGCATTCGCCTGCAACAACTGAAATAAATTCATCTGCATTTGATTTATCAAAAAAAGGGACTATGGTTTTGTAGCGAATTCCGAAAAACCTTCTTATCCGGAGGTTTTATTCAGGATCTTAGTTCACCATGACTCAAAAGGATTTGTGTATGTCCCCCCGCTCTGATCACAAAAACACACCGCAGCCGACTGTTTTATTCTGTCAGCCTAAAATGTTTTTTCACCAATACGCCGCAGTGGAGCGACAGACAACATGGTGTCACTCCAACTCAAATTCGTCTGGATACAGCACCAGCCCACTAGTTTAAGCATCAGACAAAGCCTCAGGGTTTTGTTGTATTCAATCCACACAGGAGATTTTATGTCGCATTTTTTACTTCGCCACGCTGTAAGCCTGGCTTTAGCCAGTATGGCAACCAGCAGTTTTGCACTGAGCGCAGATCAACCCCGTTCTTTGCAGGACCCGCCTTTATTAGAAATAAAAAGAGCTGTACTGCCGCTATTGACCAAAGCTCAACAGCAAGCCGGAGCACCTCAACCAGAGGAAGCAAGCCTGGACTGGAACGTTATGTTCACCCGCAATCAGTTGTGGAACCCCAATACCAGCAGTTGGGATCAAGTGTATTTACGCAGTTATCAGGGCAGTAAAGTTGATCCAAAGGCACCTTTTGTAGCTCCTACTCTGCGGGTTTTTCCGGGTGAAACCATCAGAGCCACTTTACACAACAAACTGGATCCGGATCCCAGTTGCATCAGCCACAGTCAGGGCGTGAATGACCCCCACTGCTTTAATGGCACCAATATGCATACCCATGGCTTGTGGATTAATCCGGCAGGTAACAGCGACAATGTGCTGATTTCTATCAATCCCGGAGTGTCTTTTCAATACGAATACAATATTCCGGCGGACCATCCTGCAGGCACCTTCTGGTATCACCCACATCGTCATGGCTCTACTGCTATTCAGGTGGCAAGTGGTATGGCTGGTGCATTAATTATTCAGGGCACTCGTCAGCCCACCAAAAACCGCACTGGCGACATCGATCTGTTGTTAACCAGTTCCGCAAACCAGACTTTTAAAGAACGCACTATGGTGTTCCAGCAAATCCAGTATGGCTGTTACATCAAAAAGCCAGGGCAAGAACCCGTTCTGAAAATGGATGCCAATGGTGCTTATATTTGTGATCCGGGTGATGTAGGTGAAATACTGAATTACGATGGATTTGGCCCGGGCGGCTGGAGTAATTCAGGCCGTTACACCAGTATCAATGGTGCGGTTCAACCCTTTTTTGCGGATGCCAAGGCGGGCCAGATTGAACGCTGGCGTATGGTACATGCCGGTGTACGCGACAGTATCAATTTAAAAGTAGTGAAATTAACAGGCTCCCCCTTACAAGGCCAGATCTCTGCTGCTGATGAGCAAAAATTACTGCAAAAATCCTGTACCGGAGCCCTGGTCCCCCAACATCAAATCGCTGCAGATGGTTTAACACTGGCCGAAATTGACTCCACTGAAGTGACAGTACTTCAACCTGGTTATCGCTGGGACACTTTGATGATGTTTCCTGAAGGCGGCCAATACTGCGTCATTGACGATGCAGCAGCAGCTTCAGCCAATGTGGATCAAACAGCTTCTGAACCGCAGTTGTTGGGTATAGTGCAGGTAGCAGCAGCTTCAGGACCTGTCACTTCAACTATTGGTCAGCAACTCATTCAAAGCGCCAAAATAAATATCAGCCCGGATATGCAAAATGCAGTGATCTCCGACTTGCAGGCAGGCCTGAAACTGAGCAACTTTGTGCCACATCAGGATCTGCCTGAAACAGAAAACAAGCAGCTGCTGGAGTTTAATATAGATACACAGGCGAAACCCACCCGCTTTGAAATCAATGGTGAGCCTTATCAGCCTGGCCGTATTGACCGGGAGTTGATTTTAGGCAACACCGACGAGTGGATCTTAACGTCCAAACTGGCCAGCCATCCATTTCATATTCACGTCAATCCGTTTCAGGTGGTCGCAGTGCTGGATCCTAATGGTAAAGATGTCAGTGAATACAATGCAGTGGATGATTTTGACACCAGCAAACAATTTCCCGATCCACAATACAGAGGTATGAAAGGAAAATGGAAAGACACGCTCTGGGTTAAAAACGCTCTGGGGAAATCTTATAAAGTGATAGTGCGTACTAAATATCAGCGTTATATAGGCGACTTTGTTTTGCATTGCCATATTTTGGATCATGAAGATCAGGGCATGATGCAGAATGTGCGGATCAGTTTGCCGGACGGCAGTGGTGGTGCCAGCAAGGGCCATCATTAAAAACCAGAACGCGGTGTAATCAGCTTACACCGCGTTTTTCCTGCGTTCAGTCGCTTTTATCTATAAAGTTAAATACAACCCTTTATTTCGTTAACAAAAAGTAATCTTACTGAAACAAACAACAGCTCTAATGTCGCAGCAGATTTTTAATTCAACCGACATCGGAGTCAAAATGCAGAACAAAAACTTCCAGATAGATAATTCGGGTATAGATCCACAAACTAACTTTTCAGATAACCCTGATTTTCAGTCTGTACTGGCCTCTCGCCGTAGCTTCTTAAAAGGTTCTTTAGGCGCAGCCATAGCGACCATTATGGGCACAGCTTTAGTCGGCTGCAGCAGTGATACAGCTGAACCAGTCACAGGCCCTGTTGGCATCAAACCAGAACCGGCGCCTGTGTTATTAGGTTTTGCCGCTATTGCAGCGAACCGCCTGGATGATATTACAGTGCCAACTGGCTACACAGCCCGTCCTTTTTTACCTATGGGGACTCCCCTTTTGGGCAGCTACCCTGCTTATCAGGCTGGCGGTACCAACACGGGTGCCGAAATGGAACAGCAAGTAGGCGCTCACCACGATGGTATGCATTTTTTCCCTTTAGATGCGCGTAGCAGCAACCAAAATAGCAACGAAGGTGTACTGGTATTTAACCATGAATACGTCGATGCCGACGTATTGCACCCTATGGGTCCAACAGGTTTACCGCGCCCTGCCGATGAAGTTCGTAAAGAAGTAGCAGCCCATGGCGTGACTGTGGCTCATGTTAAAAAAGATGCACAAGGCCAGTTCCAACTGGTGCAAGGCAGCCCGCTCAACCGCCGTATCACAGGCGCAACTCCTATGGATCTCACTGGCCCTGTGCGTGGTGATGCCAAAGTGGTGACTAAATACAGTCAGGACGGTACCCGCACCCGCGGTACTTTAAATAACTGTGGTAATGGGTTTACCCCCTGGGGCACTTATTTAACCTGCGAAGAAAACTGGGCTGGTTATTTTATGAATGCAGATGCAACCCAGCCACGCGAGCATAAACGTTATGGTGTAGGCAGCAGAAATGGCCGTTATTATTGGGAAACTGCAGATTCAGGCGCTGATCAGTACCAGCGTTTTAATGCGTCAAGCATAGGTGCAGATGCTTCAGAAGATTATCGCAACGAGCCTAATACTTTTGGCTGGATAGTAGAAATTGATCCATTTAATCCGGACAGCGTGCCACAAAAACGCACAGCTTTAGGCCGTTTTGGCCACGAAGGCGTTATCTTTGGCCCAGTGGCGGAAGGTCAACCTATTACTGTTTATTCAGGTGATGACTCCACTTTCGAATATATTTACAAGTACGTGTCCAATGCAGCTTATTTTAAAGCCACGACTGGCGGCCATTTATTGAATGACGGTACTTTATATGCAGCTAAATTTAACGCCGACGGCTCAGGCGAATGGCTGGCTCTGGATATAAATAACGAAACCCTGATGACCAAAGCCACTGCTGCTGGCGTTAGCTTCGACAGTCAGGCCGATATCTTGTTAAACACCCGTCTGGCCGCTGATATTGCCGGTGCCACAAAAATGGACAGACCTGAATGGGGAGCCGTGCATCCAACGACGGGTGAAGTGTATTTTACGCTGACCAATAATACCCGTCGTACCATAGAACAGATTGACGCTCCGAACCCACGCGCGAATAACGCCACTGGCCATATCATTCGCTGGAAAGAACATGCAGCAACTTCGGGTTTAAGTTTTAGTTGGGATATTTTCCTGTTGGCAGGTGATGTGGGCACCACAACACCTGGTAGCAACCTGACTTTAACAGCAGACAACCATTTAGCAAGCCCGGACGGATTAATGTTCAGTGCAAACGGTTTACTCTGGATCCAAACAGATATGAGTGGATCTCAGCAAGGTGAAGGCCCTTATGGCAATAATCAGATGCTGGTAGCAGACCCTGCCACAGGTGTTATAAAACGCTTTTTTGTTGGCCCTGTGGATGCAGAAGTCACAGGCCTGGCTTTTACCCCGGATTTAAAGACCATGTTTGTGAATATCCAGCACCCGGGCGACCGCTCTACGCCAACCCAGTTTACCAGTAACTGGCCAGCGAATGACGGCAGCAGCAGACCACGTTCAGCGACTGTGATTGTCACCAAAGATGATGGTGGCGTAATAGGTTCTTAAAACGCTTTGAACACACAAAGCCGGTGTAATAACCGGCTTTTTTTAAAAATCCACTTTGTCTTTCCCCAGCCTACACTATGGATTTGCGACTAAAACATAAAAACGCACGGCAGTTTCAGTCGTTTTAATTTTATCGCGGCTCTATTCGCAATGAGTTTCAGCGCCCCCAGCACAATACGCCGCATAAAACTGTTATGACGACTGCAATTCTGCCTGCTACAGTTTTTCTGTGTCTATGAACTTTGCCATACTGATCATGTTCACGCCTCTGATGAACCGACTCTCATCAACTGCAACAGGAGTATCCTTATGTTTAAAGCTGTATTGAACATCCTCGCTGTAATGCTGCTATCCGGTTGTGGCGGTGGATCCTCAGACAATACAACCCCCGCTCCCCCTCCTCCAGCAGCTAACAGAGTCGAATGGGAAGTAACAGCAGGCAATGGCTGGCCAGGCAGTACAGCCGAAGCAGAACACTTTGACAGAAGCACTTTAAACCAGGCGTTTCAGGATGGGCAAAACTTAGCCTCTCTGTATGCCCTGACTGTGGTACGTAATGGCTTGTTAGTCGGAGAAGCCTATTACCATGGCAAAACTGCCTCAGATTTATTACAAACCCGTTCTATCACCAAAACTGTGATGATGTTACTGATTGGTAAAGCCATCTCACAAGGCCATATTCAAAGTGTCGAACAACCTATCACAGATTTTCTGAGTGACGACTATGCGACTTTATTGACTGATAAAGCGGATATCCGGATCCGGCATTTATTAACTATGACTTCAGGCATTAGCTGGGATGAAAGCACCACTGCTGGTTATAACAACTGGGTACTGTCAGCGGATCCGACTCGTTATGTACTGCAACGAACAATGAGTAGCGCGGCTGGCACCAGTTTTAACTACAACTCAGCAGCAGTGCACTTATTGTCAGTGATCTTGCAAAAAGCGACAGCGATGTCGACTTCTGATTATGCACAGCAGGAATTATTCGACCCCTTGGGGATCTCCAACGCGGGCTGGGAATTACTTGAGGACGGATACATAAACGGCGGAGCAGGTTTAACCATCAGTGCGCGGGACCTGGCTAAAATTGGTTTATTGTTGCAGCAACAAGGACGCTGGCAACAGCAGCAGCTTATTCCTGCCAATTGGGTTCAACTGGCTGCCAGCCCGCACAGCACAGCGAGAAACCAACTCAGTAGCCTGAACCTGACCAACTATGGTTATTTATGGTGGTTGGGCGATATATCCGGACAACAGGCGCAACTGGCCTGGGGTTTTGGTGGGCAGTTTATTTTGACTCTGCCAGAGAAAAACCTGACGCTGGTGCTATTACAAAACCATAGTTCAGGCACCAGCACTCAACAGCAGCAACAAGGTATGCAACTGCTGCAACAGATTGTCACTTCAGCCTTGTAGAGCTTAACCTAATTGTGGCGCGTCAAAGTTTTCCGGCTCGTCGCTGTAAATACACACATTCCAGTCCTGAGCCAAGCCTGTTTCAGCGACACACCAGGTCTGGAAAAAGTCTTTAATTTCATTGCGCTGACAATGGGCTTCAAAGCTTTGGATATCGGCCCAGATTTCATTAAAGACAATTGGAAAACTTTTGCCTTGTGCAAAAGGGCTTGCAATATGACGGGTCACTCTATAGTGCAGGCAACCGTCTTCACGCAAGGTATTGGCTTCTAAACCTTGCAGCACTTTAAAGAGTTCAGCCTCTTTGCCAGGTTTTGGTAAAAACTGAGCGATGCAATACACTTTTTTAGACATTAGTTTTCCTTAGATTCGGTAATAACAGGCCAGCTTTGCAACTGGCGAGGTGATTCAAACTGATGCTCCAGACCTGTCACAGGATCAACAAAACTTAAGCGTTTTGCCAATAATTGCAAAGGTTCGGCAAAATCCAGCTGCTGCTTTGGCAGCAACACCGGGTAATATTTATCAAATAAAATAGGGCAACCCACAGACAACATATGTAACCTCAACTGGTGGGTTTTTCCTGTATGGGGGCAAAGTTCAAACAATCCAAGTTCAGCGCGTTTTTCCACCAGAGTCAGGCTGGAAAAGGCATTCACGTCCCCATCCACTTGTTGCATTAAAAAAGCCGGCGTTGATTTTTCCAGCCGGTTTTTTACCTGCCAGCTTTGTGGTAATTCGGGTTGCTGAAGTTCTTCAGATAACAGGGCCACCGCCTGATAACTTTTACGGATATGTCCTTGTGCAAAAAGCTGATAATACAAAGGCCTGCTTTGGCTATTGACAGAAAACAGCACCAAACCTGCTGTTTCTTTATCCAGCCGGTGCACAGCCACCACATCATGCAAACCCGTATCACGTTTCACTCTTTCCAGCAGACATTCGTTAACAAATTCACCGCCTGGCGTCACGGGTAAAAAATGTGGTTTGCAGGCGACAACAATATGCTCATCCTGATACAAAATCTGATGGGCAAAAGGAATCACAGGCTCGGCCACAACTTCACGGTAATAACAAACGCGGCGGCTAGGTAAAAATGCGGTAGTTGCACCGATAGCTTCGCCACCAAACCAATAAACTTTGCCATCAGCAACTCGTTGTTGCCAGGTGGCAGCATCAATACGATGAAATTTTTCAATCAGAAAATTCAGCACTGTCCCCCAGCCCAAATCTTTGGGTGGTAAGGTAATTTCAGATGGTTTTGTTGCTTTGCTCATACAGCCTCACGTCAGAGGGCCTGAGTTAAGACAATTCGGCGCTTTGAGTCAACTTGTTTTAGCTTTTTGTGCCGAATAAAGCGGGCAACATAAGCTTTAACCTATTGTCTTTTGCAATGGAATGATCTGCCAAAGCACCCGGTACATCTAAAGCAATAAAGACGCAGCCTGCTTCACTGACAACTTCAAGCCGACAACCTGATGCAAACCACTCAGGAAAAACTAAACAGTAGCAGCCCTGCCAGACTCAGCACCAGCATAGCTGCAGAGATACGCAGTGCCAGCTGTTGAGCCCCGGCCCCCCATACCATGGTTGTTTTTAGCAAAGAATTACTGAAGATAGCGATGCCGATAGCGGTAGCCGCCAACTGAACAGACTGACCACGACTGGCATAATCGGCCAGGGATAAACTAATAGCATCCACATCAGTTAAACCCGCTAAAGCGGCCAGCCAATACAACCCCTGACCTGGTGCATAATACTCAGCCAGTTTAACCAGCAGCAGTACCAGCGCAAACAACAAAGCAAACTGGATAGCCGACCATAAACTAAAAGGATTATTCACAGGCACAGCAGTAGCAACAGAGGCGGATTGCAGTCTGTGACTGGCCAGAAAAAAAGCCATAGCCAGTACTGCGGTGACTAAAGCCAATCCCACTAAAGGCCATAACAGTTGCTGCATTAAAGGCACAGATATAGCAGTTACAATCAGTATCACCCGGCCAAACATCACCAGCCAGGACACTAAAATGCCAGCTGCCAGCCGGTTAGCTGCCCCACTATCATTTTCGGTTTTACTGCTGCGGGCAAAACTTAAAGTCATGGCTGTAGATGACACCAGGCCACCGGTCAGAGCTGTGATCATAGTGCCTTTGACTGAACCTAAAGAGCGTACTGCTATATAACCTACTAAAGACAAAGCAGAAATTAAAATCACCAGCAACCAGAGCTTATAAGGGTTGAGTGCCTGCCAGGGGTCTATTGTTTCATTCGGCAACAAGGGCAAGACAATAAAGCTGGCGATCAGCAATTTCAGGCCTGCATACAGATCATCTGCAGCTATTTTGCTGATCAAGCCATGCAAAGGCTCCCGAAACGCCAGAATAGCCGAAGTGAAAATAGCCAGAGAGACGGCTATTTCTGCAAAACCAAAAATGACAGCACCGCCTAATAAACACACAGTAATAGCAGACAACTCGCTGGTTAATCCCAAAGCCACAGCTTTGACTTTGTTTTCCAGATAATAAGCACAGAGTACTGTCACAGACACTGCCGACAAAGCCGCAATAAACAACCATGGCGTTTGCAAAAACACAGACAACCAGGCACTGACAGCCCCCAATTGAGCAAATAAAATGTAAGTCCGCACTCCGGCAAAAGAGCCGGGGTGATCATTGTGTTTGTGTTTTTCCCGCTCAATGCCAACCAAGGCACCAATAAGCAGCGCAATCAAAAAGTTCTGCGCCAGTGTGAGGTCAAATCCAGCCATCATTCATAGCCTTAGGTATTTGATCTCAGCATAGCTGAATTTTTGTGTTGTTCGTTGATCTGTCACAACTCTCAGTTTTATTCACCGCAAAAAATAAAGCATTGGGCGGCGAAACCTGACTAAATAGACCACATGACTTGAATCCACAAGGTACTGCACCCATTGCTGCATTAGTTTCATACCAAACGGTATTGAATGTAGATAATTACAGCCTTGCGGAGTACTGATGATCCCTTTTTCTATTTTAGATTTAGCCCCTGTCTCTTCAGGCAGTTCTGTTGCCGACAGTTTTGCCAACAGCAAAGCCTTAGCGCAACTGGCAGAGACTTTGGGTTACAAAAGGTACTGGCTGGCTGAACATCACAATATGCCGGGCATTGCCAGTGCTGCGACGTCTTTGCTCATTAGCCACTTAGCTGCCGCGACTTCACGTATTCGTTTAGGTGCTGGTGGCATTATGCTGCCCAATCATTCACCTTTAGTCATTGCAGAACAGTTTGGTACTTTGGCTACGCTGTATCCGGACCGCATCGATTTAGGTGTAGGCAGGGCTCCAGGCAGCGATCAGCAAACCGCCCGGGCATTGCGGCGCAATAGAATGGAAACTGAAGATCAATTCCCAACAGATATACTCGAGTTGCAGCAGTATTTTGGCCCGGTAAAAGCCGATCAAGTGGTGCAGGCGGTGCCGGGGCAAAACCTGAATGTGCCTTTATGGATTTTAGGTTCAAGCTTATATGGAGCTCAACTGGCCGCTCATTTGGGTTTACCTTTTGCTTTTGCGTCCCATTTTGCCCCGGCCATGATGTTTCAGGCTGCTGCTTTATACCGCAAAGAATTTAAAGCCTCGGCTCAACTGGATAAACCTTATCTGATGCTGGCACTGAATGTATTTGCCGCTGAAACTACAGCAGAAGCCCGGCATCTTTTTACCTCACCTCAACAGCAGTTTGTCAATTTAGTCAGGGGTGTGCCGGGTTTATTACCAGCGCCAGTTGACGATATGAACCACATCTGGCAAGCGCATGAAAAAGCTTATGTTGAAAAAGCTCTGGCTTGTTCAGTGATAGGCGATCCGGCTGAAGTAAAAAAAGGTCTGCTGGATTTTATCGAACAAAGCCATCCGGACGAACTGATGTTAACCAGCATGATGCACGACCCAAAAGCACGGCAGCACTCCTTTAAAATCGTTGCAGAGCTGATCGCTACTTAGTTCTCTTTTGTAATCTTTTGCTGAATTTTTCAGATCGCTTTGTATTGTGCTTATTCTGTAGCCTGCAGCCATTTTTTGTACAGATAGTTTTACATGAAAATGGTTACACTTAATTACATTTGAAAATATTTATTAACCCACCTGTTGCATTCACTTACAGAAAAATGGCATTTAGAAGATGCTGATATACAGCACAAATGCGACAAGACTCCATATAGCTGCGACCAAAGCACAATAGACGCTCAACCGCAGTGGAGAACATAATAAAAAATAATGGGAACAACTAAATGAAAATCAACAAGTTAAATCCACTTGCATTAGCAACTTTATTAGCCTTAGGTTGTGGAAGTGCAGCTGCAGCAGATCGAGTGATCATTCAGGTCGACAATGCCAACAAAGGTATTATCACTGCGTTAACAAAACAGCTGGGTGGTGAAGTAAAAGTAGATGCAGATGGTTTTATCGCAGCTCAGTTTAACGGCAGATCTGTAGATGACATCAAAGGTATTTTAAAGAACCCACATATCAAACTGATTGAAGAAGACTTAGTGCGTAAACCTATGGCGCTGTTTAACGACGACGCCGGCGATCCAATGCAGCAACAAATTACTCCTTATGCTGTATATCAGTCTCAGGCCAATCAGGTGCAATTTAACCCTGGTGCAGGCATGAAAGTTTGTGTGATTGACTCAGGTTTAGATCAGTCTAACCCAGACTTTAACTGGGGTAGTATCACAGGTGATAACGACTCAGGTACAGGTAACTGGAACGTCAACGGCGGCCCACACGGCACTCACGTTGCAGGAACTATAGGTGCAGCTGACAACGGTTTTGGTGTAATTGGTATGGCACCTGGTGTAGCCATGCATATCATCAAAGTATTTAACGCGGAAGGCTGGGGTTACTCTTCGGATCTGGCCTTTGCTGCACAAAAATGTAAAAACGCAGGCTCAAATATTATCAGCATGAGCTTGGGTGGTGGTGGTTCTAACACTACTGAATCTAACGCCTTTAAAACTTTTACTGATGGCGGTGGTTTAGTTTTAGCTGCAGCTGGTAACGACGGTAATAACGTACGTTCTTACCCAGCTGGTTACCCTTCAGTGATGATGATCGGCGCTAACGACAATAACAACAACATTGCTGACTTCTCCCAATTCCCAAGCTGCACCCTGAATGGCCAGACCAACGAAACTTTCTGCGTGGAAGCCACAGCTGGTGGTGTTGATACTTTATCTACTTATCCAGCCGATATGGCAACCAGCGCGACCTTAAGCGCCAACGGTACTCCTTATGCAACTTCTGCGATGGAAAACCCTGGGTCTGCCAGTGCAGCCACTTTCTTTATGGGCACAGCTGAAAGCATAAACTCAGGTGCTGCAGGTAAAATCTGTATGATTGACCGTGGTGTGATTTCTTTCCACGATAAAGTGAAAAACTGTCAGAACTCTGGTGGCGTTGGCGCGATATTGATCAACAACACTGCAGGCATGTTATACGGTACTTTAGGTGAAGGCTCAGCCAACACTACATCCATCCCGGCTGTAGGTGCTGCTTTTGAAGACAGAACTGCTCTGCTGGCAGCAACTACTGTTTCTATTCACATTGGCACCAGCGATTATGGCCTGATGAGTGGTACTTCTATGGCAACTCCGGCTGTAGCTGGTGTCGCAGCTCTGGTGTGGTCAAACCACCCAAGCTGTACCGGTACTCAAATCCGTAATGCGTTAAAAGCGACTGCAAAAGACGCAGGCGCTGCTGGTAAAGATGTGTACTTTGGTTACGGTATTGTTCAGGCTGCTGCAGCGCATCAGTATCTGACAACCAATGGTTGTGCTGGCGGTACCCCAACTCCTGACATCAGCCTGACGTTAAAGTCTGTAAAAAACAAAGGTAAGAGTTATGTTGACCTGACCTGGGCAAGCGCTACTACCAGTTCAGTAGACCTGTACCGCAACAATGTAAAAGTACTGACCACAGCTAACGACGGCGCACACCGCGACGGCCCGTTAAACCGTGGCACTTATAGCTACAAAGTTTGTGAAGCTGCAAGCACAACGAAGTGCAGTGCCAGTGCGTCTATCAAGCTTTAAATCACTGGATTGGGGCTGAGTCAAAACTCAGCCCCTTTTTCAAAACTTAGCCCCTATGCTGAGTTTTTGATGTAAATCACGACTGTCGACAGGAATCACCAGATCAGGTGGCAATACCAGATCAATTTTTGACCAGTCAAAATCCACCGAAAATGACAAACGGATACGCTCCGTCAGGTAATAACTCAGACCTGTACTCAAATTCACATCCTGCTTAAATTTGAGAAAACTCACAGGTTGATTCACAGGTTTTAAATAACTGCCTTCGTTAAAAAGCTCAAAACTGCTGCCTGGCCATACATAACGCAAATCCCACTCCAGCTGAATATGGCGAAAATCCAGACTTTGCCTGTCCCCCAGCACCAGTTCCAGCCCGGCCCTGTCTTTAAAGTAAGTTCGTTTGATACCGGCCAGAACTATCAGCTCTACCCTGAGCTCAGCTGTGTCGTAAAAGCTGTACCCCAGGCCAGAACTTAAATCGACATTTTTGTATTCTGAAGCAATAAAATCCTGAGCGTAATCCAGCTTATTACGCCAAAACAGCGCAGGTTGAAAAAAATAGTCTGCACCGGGATTCAACAGGTATTTGTGGGTTTTCTTCAGCGAATTACTGGTTTCGTAATCGTACTTTCCATCAAAGGTCAGTCGCACATTATCATCACGTTGCTCAAATGCAGTTTTAAAGCCCAGATTATCCGTGCTGTTGCTACTGCGCTTTTTGCCCGCTGTTAAATCTACACTGGATTGCCTGACGGGCTGGTTTTTTACCACTCCCCCTTCTGAGGGGACAGCAGCAGACTTCACTTCAATGGCCGCTATTTCTGGCAGCTCAATACGATCAATCTGAGCTCTGGGCAATTGTACTTGCCCTGAATAAGGCAAGTTCAGAAATACAATCTTTTTGTCTTGCTGAGTGATAGTGCCAGTTAATCTGTCACCATTTTTCATCCATACGACAATAGTTTGTCCTGTTGACGCCTCACACCATGTGCACCACAACACAACCATTATAAGCAGCGTTTTCACCACAGCCATCTTCCTTGTGAAGACCAAATCACACCTCAATACAGTGAGTTTAACAGCAGTGGATTTGTCGATGCAGCTGCCTCCGGCAAAAAGATGTCAACAACAGTCTAAAAGTGATCCACAGCAACAATCTAAAAGTGATCCACTACTCCTTGGGTTTATCCATTAATCCGGCTTGTTTCTTTTCTTTGATCCGATAGCTTTCTCCTTTAATTTGTAAGATGTGAGAGTGAT
>JAHKAA010000037.1 GCA_018825965.1 Gammaproteobacteria bacterium | reverse complement strand
TACGGACGCGGGATGGAGCAGCCTGGTAGCTCGTCGGGCTCATAACCCGAAGGTCGTCGGTTCAAATCCGGCTCCCGCAACCAAATCTTAATTGGTGTTTTAAAGTAGTTTAGCCCTCGGGCTCCTCTTTATAACCCCGTGGCGAAGGTCGTCGGTTCAGATCCGGCTCCCGCAACCAATAATGTGTATGTTTTAAATCCTGATAGTTACTGCTCAACTATCAATACGGACGCGGGATGGAGCAGCCTGGTAGCTCGTCGGGCTCATAACCCGAAGGTCGTCGGTTCAAATCCGGCTCCCGCAACCAACAATCAACCGACTCAATAGTCGGTTTTTTTGTATCTGAAATTCAGGATAGGCGAGATGGAGCAACCTGATAGCTCATCGGGCTCCTCTTTATAACCCCGGGCGAAGGTCATCAATTCGCTCTTCATAAAAATCAGGGCTCCCGTAACCAACAATCAACCGACTCAATAGTCGGTTTTTTTCTATCTAAAATTTGATGCTTAAAAGATGGAGCAGCCTTGGTAGCTCGCCGGACTCCTCTTTATAACCCTGCCATTAACTATCCCTTCGCACCGGAAAAGTAATTTTATAATGCAGCCCCTGCTCCGGTTCACTCTGCACTTCGATATGACCTTTTAAACTGACAGTGACCAGGTTATAGACAATATGTGCTCCCAGTCCTGTACCACCGTTATTGCGGTTGGTGGTATAAAAAGGTTCAAACAGATGCTGTAAAGCTCGTTGGTCCAAACCTTTGCCGTTGTCACTGAATTTCATCAGCAAGGTTCTGCCTTCCTGACTAAAGCTGAGTTGAATTCTGGGATCGGGTCTGTCTTTTACACCATGGATCAATGCATTCATCACCAGATTGGTGACAATCTGGGCTATTGCGCCGGGATCGGTATACAGCACAAGATTAGGTTCACACTGAGCGTCAAGCACACAGCCTGCTTTATGTAATTGTGGTTTTAATGTCAGAAAAACATCCTGCAGGTAAGTGGCGAGGTTAAATTCTCGCAGGCTGACATTGGATTGATCCACGGACACTTTCTTAAAACTCTGTACTAAATCTGCCGCTCTGCCTGTATTGACCTGCAGAATTTTCAGACCTTCACGCAAATGCTGCAGGAACCGCTGAAATTGGCTTTGCTGTAGTACTTTTTGATCAACAGCTTGCTGAACTGTATCAAGCTCAGCCTGCAAATGACTGGATGCCGTGACACAAATGCCCAGCGGCGTATTAATTTCATGGGCAACGCCTGCCACCAATGAGCCCAGTCCGGCCATTTTTTCCTGAGTGATCAATTGCTGCTGGGTCAATTGGAGCTGCTCAAAGGAGTCAGCATTGGCCACTGAGATGGCCACATAACTGGCCAAAGTGCGGAGCAGTTCGATCTGAGAATCAGAGTAAGCCTTATCCTCTAAACTTTGCACAGAAAAAACACCAACAGCCTTACCACTGACTGTCAGTGGAAAATACAAGACGGATTTAGTCATAGCACCGAAGAGCGGCTGAGGAATTTCCGGCAGATGTTCAAGAAATTCTGCGGTTTCCCGAATAATTATTTCACGCTGACTGTTAAAACAAATCACAGCCGGTGTATTCGCCTGCGTCAGGTCCAGATCAAACCGGGGTGCCAACTGGTTGTTTTCCATCCAGAAAGCAAAGTCGAGTTTGTGTTCTGCCTCGCGATAGATACCGATGAGCAATACATGGGCATCCAGCATATGCGATAAATGCGAGTGGCAACGGGTTAATACCTGCTTCAAATCCAGTGACGCCGTGATCTCCCGGCTAATTTGTTGTAATAAGGTAATGTCCTGATAGGAGCGCCTTAACGCCTGATGTTTCTCTTGCAACTGACTGGTTTTCTGGCTCAGTTCTTCCGTACGTAAGCTGACCTGAAGCTCTAACTGACGTCTCATTTCCAGCTGCCTTTTCATTTTTTGCTGGTACCAGGAGAAACCGCTAAACAGGACCAGAGCGACCAGCGCAGTTCTGAACCACCAGGTCATCCACCATGGCGGCAACACCTCAATAGCCAATGAGGTTTGAGTCTGCCAGGGGCCATCCCCCATACTGGCTTCCGCTTGCCAGACATAACTGCCTGGAGGCAGGCGGGTATATGTCGCAACAGGCTGGCTGGCCTGGATCCAGTCCCGGTCGAAGCCATTAAGTTGATAGCGGTAACGCAGCTTTTCCGGCTGCACAAACTCAGGTACAGAAAAATGCAGGCTAAACATATCCTGCTGATAATCTAACCTCAGTTGCTTCAGTGCGGATAACACCACAGGTAACAAAGACTGAGTTTCAGCTCTGGCCGGTGGCACAATCTGGTTGAATAAACTCAGGCTGGTCAGTTTTAAGCTGTTTAAAGGCCATTGCTGAGGTAATTGATCGATCTGGTAAAAATCCAGCCCTTCTTTACCACCACGGAATAACCAGCCCTGATGTTGAGCCCATGACCCTATCCAGGTCACACTTTGCACACCAAGCCGTTCATCCAGATTGAGGTAACTTTTCTGCTCCGGCAAAAAATGCTGACGATACAATAAGCGAAATAACTGAGCCGAGCGTAACTCTGCGTCATCATCTGCTGCTGTCAGATAAGGTTTAAAGCCTTCAATCTGTGCCGGCGTATTTTCAGAGCGCAATACCCTATGACGTAAATTGCCAGCATGGATCCATAAATGTTCATTTTCTTCGACCACCAACTGAATGCCATTAAATTGCAGACCATGCTGGCTGGCATCCTTTTGCTGCCATTGTTGCAGCCTTCCGTCCTGCTGGTCATAAAGAAACAAACCTTGATCGGCACTGCCAATCCAAATAAGACCAAAGCTATCCTGATACACCAGATTAATATCATCCACTGGTAAACCAGGTGTGCTGTATCTGTTCAGCGGCGTGATTTGCAGACCATCGGCACTGACGATAAAGACACCATGACCCCTTGTGCCAACCCACAGCTGCTGTTGGCGATCCAGATACAATGATTTAATCACAGGTTGTGCTTGTGTATCGCTAAGCAAGGATACAGACAACCACTCTTGCGTTTTTGGACTGAATTGCCAAAGTCCATCCTCAGCACCTGTCCAGACAACTTCGAGCCTGGCAGACCATCGAACCTGCCGTGCGCTGAAATCCGGGCGACCTTCTGGCATAGGGATAGCTTCGAGTTGGGCTTGTTGCGGATCAAATTTTAATAATCCCCCTTGCCGATTTGCCAGCCAGACAGTGCTGCTATTGACCACATCAATACCTAATATATCGCTGGCGGGCAACAGTTGCGGCTGATCCGTTGCTGTGGGTAAAGTGCGTATATGACGGGCAAAGCGGCTAATACCAGCAACGCGCAGCTGATTCACAGTCCAGACCGTGCCTTGCTTGTCCAGCATCAGGGCGTAAATACTGTTGCCTGGTAAGCCCCCACTGAATTGGCCCTGATGCTGGAATTGCAGCCAGTCACTCCCCGTATCCTGCTGATACCACAATCCTGCATTGTAACTAGCTAACCATAAGCCGCCTGCTTCATCTTTGAGCATGTCGGTTAACTGAGCCTGGCGCAATGTTGCTGGTTGCACAGGGATCGAAAGCTGACCAGAACTAAGGTCAAGCTGCAACAAACCGCCACTAAAACTTGCCAGCAGCAGGTGCTGAGGATTTTTCAGGTGAAGTTTATTAATAGAACCGGCCGCCTGCCCGTTCTCAATGTTATGCCAGCCACGCGCTGAATTTTGCTCAGGATCCCAGGCAATAAGGCCCCCTCCTGAACCAGACAAAGTTCTGAGTGGTGCATCACCTGAAGCCAAATACAAAACGCCCTCTGTTGTCATCAATAAATCATTGATATGGATACTTGAGACACCATCCACTTGGGCAGGTAAGGGTTGAACCTTCAGACTGAGTTGTTGTGGATCCAATAAAAATAAACCAGCACCGTAGCTGCCCACCCAAAGATTGCGCTTTGGATCCTGATACAGCACTGAAATTTCACTGGAGCCATTGTTGATCGTTGCAGGTAATGGCACCCTGCTAAAGCTTTCTGAAGACGGATTAAATTTGTTCACCCCCGCATAACGGGTGCCAATCCACAAGGTGCCTTGTTGATCAACCAATAAACTGCTGATCCAGTCTGCTGATAATGAATCAGGATCAGTCGCATCAGCTCTGAACAGGGTCACGTCAGACCCATTCAGGCGATAGAGGCCATGCTGAGTACCAAGCCAGATTTGACCTGCATGATCTTGTGCCAATGCAGTAGAGGAAATATGAGCCTGGTTTTGTTCCAGTGCAATAAACCTGCTGTAGACCTGACGCACCTGCTCAGATGCATAGGCAAGATTGGCCATCAGCAACACAAACCCCAGCAACAAGGACCAAAGGCCTTTGACCACAGTTTTTCCCCAGCTATATCGCATTGTTTATTCAGTATTTACCGCTTTCACAATTTGAGCAAGCCGGGCTTTGAGGTGCTGAACTAGTCTGACTGCCTTAACAGCTCTTCCAGACAATGCTGCTGTATGCCGTAAAAGCTTTTGATCTGCTGAACCTGGGAAAGCAGTTCTTTGCGATTTTTGGGCTTCTGACTTTTTACTGCCAGAATCATCTTATTTTTACTGGTGTGCTCCAGCGAAATAAATTCAAAGACTTGTGTTTCATAACCATAAGCCTCCAGCAGCAAAGCACGTAAGCTGTCGGTGAGCATTTCAGCCTGTTCACCTAAATGAATACCGTGTTTGAGCATGGGTTGTAACAAAGGGGGGCTGATGAGTTGTGGCCGTAGCTGTTTATGACAACAAGGCGAACACATAATCATCGAAGCACCGGTGCGAATACCCATATGAATAGCGTAGTCTGTGGCTATATCACAAGCGTGCAGGGCTATCATGACATCTATGCCTTTGCTCTGAAAATGCTTCACATCCCCCTGCTCAAAACCAATACCCTGTAAATTCAAATCACAGGCAACAGCATTGCATAAATCAACCAGTTCCTGGCGAAGTTCAACCCCGGTCACTTTGGCATCAAGCCCCAACTGGTGCGTCAGGTAATCGTGTACCGCAAAAGTCAGATAAGCTTTACCAGAGCCAAAATCGGCAATATGCACTGCAGGTTTTTGTTTTAAAGCCGTTTGTTCCAAGGCTCGGTCAAAGACTTCGACAAACTTATTGATCTGCTTCCATTTACGCGACATGGCAGGAACCAGCTTGTGCTGAGCGTCTGTGACACCAAGTTGCTGTAAAAAAGGCCGATCCAGTGTCAAAAAACGCTGTTTTTCTTTGTCATGCGTTAAAGCCGCCGGGCTAGCCGCAGCTTGTTTGATGACCTTAGTGCTGCTTAACACTTTGCCTTTTTTACTAACACTCAGTTGAGTTTCGCTGTCTGACGCTGTGAAATGAGCCGCTTTAAATTCGGTGCCTAGCAAGTTTTGGATCAGCTGCAGTCCTTCACTGATCGCAAAGTTTTTGGTGATGTCACGGGTTTTATGCCGGTATAAAAAGCTTAAATGCGCGACATTTTTCAGCGAAACAGGCCTTACTTCAATCCGTACCAGAGTCGTATCCTGACCCTGATAACCGCTTAGCAGCAGTTTTTGCCAGCTGTTGCTTTCCAGCTTTTGTTTTAGGAGTTGGATAAAGGCGCTGAAATCTGAAGTACTCACTGAAATTCTCTGCTATCAAAAAAGGCCTTAGTATAAACCTGCGAGTCAAAGGCACTCCAGCAATCTTTAGGGAGCAGAGGGTGTTTTTGCATCAACAGCAGGCTCGCTATCAAACTCAATCTGAGACTTCTCGACAAAATACTCGGGAAGCTCAGCCTGAATAGCAGGCGTTAAGTCTTTAAACTCATTCACCTGTTTCACCAGGTTCGCCCTGCCCTTGTACAGCTGGCTTTCAGCGGTTTCATAAGCTTCCTGCGCTTTGTTTAAGCTCTCTTTGACTCTTAAGAAAGTCGTCAGAAAGGTGCGTAATTTGTTAAAGACCGCATCAGCGCGTTTCGCAAGTTCTGCAGTGTGTTTATGCTGCTCTTCATAACGCCATAACTGACGGACAATATTCAGGCTGGTTAATAAAGTGGTAGGTGTCGCTACTAAGACATTTTGATTCAACGCTTGCTGGAACAAGCTTTCATCGGCTTTTAAGGCTTCGACAAAGGCCGACTCTATAGGCACAAACATAAACACCAAATCCGGTGAGTTCAGACCAGGTAACTTGTGGTAATTACGGTCGGATAATTCTTTAATGCGGGCGGCCATAGAGCTCACATGCTCCTGCAGCGCCAGTTGACGCTCAATATCATCCTCAGAGTTGATATAACGGCTGTAGGCATTTAAAGACACTTTGGCGTCGATAATCAAATGTTTACCCTGGGGTAAAAACACCACTAAATCAGGCCGCAGTTTAGCGCCATCTTCCCGGGTCACCGAAAACTCGCGCTGATAATCCTGACCCGCTCTTAAACCTGAACGTTCCAGCACATTTTCCAATACCAGTTCGCCCCAGTTGCCTTGTGTTTTTTTCTGGCCTTTTAGGGCCACAGCCAATTGATGCGCTTCTTCAGTGATTTGTTGATTCAAAATTTTTAAATGCTGTAACTCGTGATTCAGTAAAGCCTGCTGCTGGCTGTCTTTGAGGTGAATATCTTCCACTTTACTTTTAAAGGCATCTAATTGCAGGCGGAACGGATTCAATAAGCTGTTTAATGCTTCCTGATTGGACGCCTGAAAACGCACAGACTTGTCTTCAAAAATTTGTTGGGCCAACTGCTGAAATTCAAGACCCAACTGCTGTTTGCTGTTTTGCAATAACGCCTGTTGCTCGACAAAATGCTGCTGCTTTTCTTTTAAGCTGATTTGTAAGGCGCTGTGGTCACGTTGCAACTGCATATAGTCTTGCTGCTGCGCCTGATGTTGCTGCTTTAACTCGGTCCAGAGCTCTAATACTTGCTGGTATTGGCTTTGGCTGCGGGCTAATTCGGCGGCATACTTTTGTTGCTGGTAACTTAGATCTTTAAAGTCGTCTTGCGCCTGTTGTAATTGCAGTTGAGTCTGTTGTAACAGCTGCTGATCATGCTGGCTTTGCTGAGCCTGAAGCTGATTTGTGGTTTGTTGCACCCCAAGTTGGTGTTGCAATTGAACCGCTTTGCGGCGGAATAGGATCAAAGCCCAGATAGAACAAAATAAAACCACAGCCAAAACACTGGTCAAACCGAACAAAGCTTCTGTGGTCATGGTGCTCTCTACATCACAAGGGTAACAAAAATCAGCTGGCCGGCTGGCCTATACTGCACTTTTGTGCGACACAGGAGCTCGCAGGCGGCATCAGCATCTGACAAGTCGACATCATTCCAAGCTTTTCATTTTGTTGCTTTTTTAGCTTTTGATAACGATCGTTGGTGTAGCTTAACATTTTTTCATCTGTATGCAGAGTCGAGTAAATCAGATACTGATCCGGCCCACCACAAGGGCGGGCGCCAACCCCTATGACTTTACACTGATTGTCTTGCTCGCATTCTTTGTTTTCTGTTAACCGTTCCAGTCTTAACTGCAACTGGCGGGTGTCGAGCTGAAGCTGTGCCAAAGGACCATCAAGCTGAGTGACCAGGTTTTCTGTAGTGGCAGGTACAGTAGCGCAGCCTGTAAGTGACAACACAAACACAACCAAAGTTAACGTTTTTTTCATTATTCATCTCCTGAACAACATGGTCACCCAAATGGCGAAAAGCCAGCAACGGCTCATTAAGCGCCTATAGTAGAGATCCAAAGCAAAGGGGACAAGAGAGTGACTAAAGAAATTTGTAAGCAATTTATTAACTTGGGTAAAGAGGGCCTAAGCTGGCCCTCTGTAAGCCGGTCAAAAGATTATAAAGGTTAGATCTTCGCTTCCAGCTCAGGCAATATTGTGAATAAGTCGCCAACCAGACCGTAATCAGCCACCTGGAAAATTGGCGCTTCAGGATCTTTGTTGATAGCAACTATCACTTTAGAGTCTTTCATACCTGCTAAATGCTGGATAGCACCAGAAATACCCACAGCTATATACAAATCTGGCGCAACAATTTTACCTGTCTGGCCGACTTGCATATCGTTAGGGACAAAACCAGCATCCACAGCAGCACGAGAAGCACCAATAGCCGCATTTAGCTTGTCTGCAATGCCGTTTAACAGCGCAAAATTTTCACCATTTTGCATGCCACGACCACCAGAGATGATGACCTTGGCTGCCGTCAGTTCAGGACGTTCTGATTTCGTCAGCTCTTCACTGACAAATGCCGATACACCTGCATCTTTTGCCAGATTGATGGCTTCAATGGCTGCGTTATTGCCAGTAGCTACTGCATCAAAAGCTGCAGAACGTATGGTCAGCACTTTAATGGCGTCACTGCTTTTTACTGTCGCTATGGCATTACCTGCATACACAGGACGCACAAAGGTATCAGCACTTTCAATAGCAATGACATCAGAAATCTGTGCAACGTCTAATAAAGCGGCAACGCGTGGCAAGAAATTTTTGCCGTTGGTGGTCGCGCTCGCCACTACATGCTGATAATCTTTTGCCAGTTCTGTCACCAACAGGCTGATGTTTTCTGCCAGTTGATGTTGATACACTGGCGCATCAGCATGCAATACCTTAGTCACACCTTGTAAAGTCGCAGCTTCAGCCGCCGCAGCAGCAGAATGAAAGCCAGCCACTAACAGATGAATATCACCGCCAATCTGACTGGCTGCGTTCACTGCTTTAAAAGTATCAGCCTTCAGGCTCTGATTATTGTGTTCCGCTATGACTAAAATGCTCATCAGATCACCTTCGCTTCTTGTTTTAATTTGGCCACTAATTCATCCACAGAGCTGACTATGACACCTGCCTGACGTGATGCCGGAGCTGTTACTTTGACGGTAGTCACGTTCGATTTTAATTCGACACCATAGCTGTCTGCTGCTTTGACATCTAAAGGCTTTTTCTTGGCTTTCATGATGTTAGGCAATGAAGCGTAACGTGGCTCGTTTAAACGTAAGTCAGTGGATACCACAGCTGGTAAGCTCAGCTCGACTTGCTGTAAACCACCGTCAATTTCGCGGGTGACTTTGACTTTGCCATCAGCGACAACCACTTTAGACGCAAAAGTGCCCTGACCCATGCCCGTTAATGCAGCCAGCATCTGGCCGGTCTGGTTATTGTCTGAGTCAATGGCTTGTTTGCCTAAAATCACCAGCTGAGGTTGCTCATCCGCCACAACTTTGCTTAATAATTTCGCCACTTGCAGCGAATCTAAACTGAATTCGGTATCAATCTGCAAAGCGCGATCCGCGCCTAAGGCTAACGCAGTTCGCAGTTGTTCCTGCACTGCAGCAGGCCCAATAGACACCACCACCACTTCAGTGGCAATACCTGCTTCTTTTAAACGCACTGCTTCTTCCACTGCTATTTCACAAAACGGATTGAGTGCCATTTTCACATTGGCTAAATCCACACCGCTTTGATCGGCCTTTACCCGTACTTTGACGTTGTAATCTATGACCCGTTTGACCGGTACTAAAATCTTCATAAAAACCCCATTCGGCCGCTATACTCAGCACTAAGTTGACGTTAAGGTAAAGCTGATTCTTTCCAGGTCATCAATCTACTTACTGTTGACGTTAACGTCAACCTGAAATACCCTAGCAAACAGCAGAAGTTATAAATTTTATGTCAAGTTAATCATCCATCAGCAGAACAAGGCAAAAAGCCAGACAAAAAAGATGGATAAGTTGAGGTTGTTGTGGTTGAACGTGAGTCGATGGAATTTGATGTAGTGATAGTTGGTGCAGGCCCAGCGGGTTTGTCGACTGCTATCCGCTTAGCTCAACAAGCCAAAACAGCAGGCACTGAAATAAGTCTATGTGTTGTTGAAAAAGGCTCTGAAGTGGGCGCCCATATTTTATCCGGCGCTGTGTTTGAACCCCGGGCTTTAAATGAATTATTTCCAGACTGGCAAAAAATGAATGCGCCAGTCACCGCCTCGGTTACGCATGACCATATTTATCTGTTAAAAGATGAGCAGAAAGCGCAAAAGCTGCCAAATTTTCTGGTACCTAAAACCATGCACAATGAAGGCAACTACATTGTGTCTATCGGCAATTTATGCCGCTGGTTAGCCACTCAGGCCGAACAACTGGGTGTTGAAATTTTCCCTGGTTTTACTGCTGCAGAGCTGCTGATTGAAGATGGCGTCGTTAAAGGTGTGATTACCGGTGAAATGGGTGTCGCTCATGATGGCAGTCATAAAGATAGCTACGTGCCTGCCATGGAGCTTCGTGGTAAATACACTGTCTTCGCTGAAGGTTGCCGCGGTCATTTAGGTAAAGAGCTGATCTCCCGTTTTGAGCTGGATAAAGGCCGCTCTCCTCAGCATTACGCCCTGGGTTTTAAAGAGATCTGGGATGTGCCGGCAGAGCAACACCAACAAGGTTTAGTAGTGCACAGTGCCGGCTGGCCATTGCAGCAAGATACCAGCGGCGGCGGTTATTTGTACCATGCCGAAGGCCAGCAAATTGTGGTTGGCCTTATTGTTGATTTAAATTACAGCAACCCGCACCTGAGCCCTTTTGAAGAGTTTCAGCGTTATAAACAACATCCTGTCATTAAACAATATCTGCAAGGCGGTAAACGAGTGTCTTATGGCGCCCGTGCTATAGCTAAAGGTGGCCTGAACAGCTTGCCTAGAATGACCTTCCCTGGTGGTGTATTGGTAGGTTGTGATGCGGGTACGCTGAATTTTGCCAAAATCAAAGGCAACCATACAGCGATGAAATCAGGCATGCTGGCCGCCGAAACTATTTTCGGGGCGTTGCAGCAAGATAAAGCCGGTGCTGATTTGACTGAATTTGCGGAGCGTTTTGAACAAAGCTGGTTATTTGATGAGCTGTTTAGAAGCCGTAACTTTGGTCCGGCTATGCATAAGTTTGGCTCGTTCTGGGGTGGCGCTTTTAATAGCCTGGATCAGAATATCTTCGCCGGTAAACTGCCTTTTACCTTAAAAGACGACACTTTGGATCACCTGGCATTAAGACCAGCCAGTGAAGCTCCAAAAATTCAGTATGCCAAACCAGACAATCAATTGAGCTTTGACCGTTTGTCTTCTGTGTATTTGTCCAACACTAACCATGAAGAAGATCAGCCTTGCCATTTAAAACTGGCCGATGATTCCATTCCTGTTCAGGTGAATTTAGCTTTGTACGACGAACCAGCACAGCGTTATTGCCCAGCCGGTGTTTACGAAATAGTTCAGGACAACCAGCAACCAAGGTTACAAATCAATGCACAAAACTGCATTCACTGTAAAACCTGCGATATTAAAGACCCACGACAGAACATCACCTGGGTGACGCCTGAAGGGGCCGGTGGTCCAAATTATCCGAATATGTAACAGTCAGGGGAAGATGGGATCAGAAGCAAAAAACTAAAATCGACAGTTTCTGATCCCATTTATTTCATACCCTTATGTGAATAAGACGATATTTTTCAGTTTTATTTTCCTGATTATCAAAAAGTTCAATTCTCTTCGATAATTTTGCTGTACTGTACTTCATGCCAATTGTAATAATAGGCAGCTAAGTCTATGTTTATGGCTCAGATCGAAAGTAGCTCAGAACAATAAAAACAGCCCGGAAGGTTATCCATGAGTACAAAAGTGATAAAAAGCAGCGCCGGTAAAGACGATGTAAGTGTAACAGTGCGTCCATTCACCGCCACTGAAACTGAAGCAGACCTGAATTTTGGTTCTGGCCGCTACATGTATTTCACTGAACGTGACCTGAGTCGGATCCTGTCCAATCTGGATGCCTTGCGAAACAGTGTTTTCCCTATTCCAGCCTCAGACGTCGAAGATGTTAACAGACGACAACAGCAGTTTCCTTCTGTTTGTTTAATTGGCTTAGGCCGTTGTGGTTCTAATATAGCGCTGGACGTGGCCTCTCTGGTCTACAATGCCCGCAGCTTCTATATGAACGAATTTAATATTGAAGAACGTCAGCAAAAAGAAACCGAATACCGCCCTGTACGCTGGATCAAAAAAGGCCTGAATCTGGACAAATCCCATCAGGTGAAACCAGTGTTTTTGATTGAACCTCTGGTGATGCTGGGTGATCTGGATAAAGATATCGAAGGTCGTATTCGCTTTTCTCATAAAGGTGAAAAATCCAATTTCCTGCAAGACTACAACAAAATGAAAATTATGGACTTATCTGAAGTCCATGCCGGTGGTGCAGGTAACGCTCCTATTTTGGGTCAGTACTTAGCGAAAATCATTCTGAACAAAGACACGCAGAAATTCTCCAACCCGGATTGGAAATTTATCCACTCTTACCTGATTGACTCCTGTGGTATCAAAGCCAATCAATCCCGTCTGTATTTCTATATTTTCAGCGCAGGCGGCGGTACAGGTTCAGGTATGGCATCTGAGTTTGGTTTGGCTCAGCAGTATGCTTATATGGCGAAAACCTTTGATACCAGACCAGAGCAGGAAAACGAAGCCAACGCTGGCCATTCTTTTGTGTTTGAACCTATCTTCACCAGCGGTATTTGTATTCTGCCGAATATCACAGACCATGGCGTTGAAATGTCAGAAGCTCTGCATATCAACTCTGGCCGTTTGTTATGTAAATATCTGGCCGAAGAATGGGATTTTTCGTACAACCTGGAAAATGAAGACAGCGCAGAATCCAGCGTGATGCACCGCATCCGCCCCTGGAATGCAATGATGTTGATTTCTAACGACATTATGCGTTATGCCGAAGAAACCGATGACGGTGAGATTCAGCATATTGATGTGAATGCGATGGAAAAATATGCCAACCAATATATTTCCCAGCAGATTTTTAACATTTTAACAGCTCAGGCTGTGACCACTGACTACGACGAGAACTACTTCCGTCGTGCTGGTATCGACATTGGGGAAACCATACGTTTAGATGCCAACGACTTATTTATGAGTCTGGCAGGCCCTGTGGCAGTGGCTTATGCTGAGTCTGTGATCCCAAGCACTCCTGCTGCGGTGGATAAACTGAAGTTGTTTGATAAAAGCAGCAATAGTGGTCTGAATATCGATGACCTGTTTTTCCGCTCTATTGACCTGCCCCACTTTAATAAAGTGACGCAGGCCATTGAAGGCATCAGTTTGTTACCTATCGAATCTGGCCGTTACCGCGAAGCGTTAGCGTCTTATGTAAAAAGTGGTTACGATCCAAAAGATTTAAAAGATCTGCATTTCTTCAAGAACTGCTCGTCTGTAGTGTCTATTATTTCGTTGCCAAAAGACTACAAGTTGTCCTACATGGATTTAAATCGTCTGAAAAGCCATTTAAATACCCTGTTCCCAAACACGACGTTAAAGCGGTATGCGCTGGTCATTGGTGCTTCAGCCAATATCTCGCTAACCACCCTGATTGTTAAAAGTCCTTGTTTGAGTGATGACTTCCTGACCTTGATCGTGTCTTTTATCAAACGCTGTTTTGCCAAAGACGATTATCGTTTTAATGACTCGCTGGACAAAGCCATGCTGGACTTTATCCGTGACGATCATTTTGACGAAGAACGTTTGGACAGCATGCTGCATGAGTTTGAAAATCCGGCGAAAATTCTCGATACCAACTGGTATGCCATCAAACCTATGTATGAGAAAAAATACCGTGAGCTGATCCGTAATAAAGACAAGTTCGTCTCTATTAATGACATTCGTTTATCCCGCGACAGTGTGAAAAAGTCTATCCACTACCTGCGTGAGATTTATCGTCATAAGATCAGTAAAACTAAGGTTATTTCACTGAATAACCTGTCCGATAAAGGGGCTAAAACTGAGCCCGGCCCGGATAAAAACTAAGTCGCAAGCCTCCGCTTCGCGGGGGCTTTTTTTTATCTTTATAACGGAGTCTTAATGAACCTCTCTCACTCCTTGCTGCTGGGCAGCTTCATGTTGTGCTCTTTTACTATGCACGCCAACTCTCATGACAATATGAACGCCACCTTGTGGTATCAAAGTTCAGCCGAATTTAAAGCCAGCGCTATTCAGACCTATCAGGCCGCTACTTTACAGCTGCCTTTGGCGATAGCGGATAAAAACTGGACGGCTTTGACGAACCAGAAAGAAAATTACCAACAGCTGCCACCCGCTATTATTGTGGATATTGATGAGACTATTCTGGATAACTCCCCTGTCGCAGCCCAAAGTGTGCTGTTGAACGCTGGTTTTGATCCAAAACGTTGGGATCAATGGGTTGCTATGGCATCGGCAAAAGCAGTGCCGGGCGCAGTAGCTTTTGTTAACACAGCTGAAGCTGCTGGTGTAAAGGTGTTGTATATCAGCAATAGAGAGTGCGAAAAACGTGCAGGGGTAAATGATAGCTGCCCACAAAAAACCGATACGCTGCGTAATTTAAAAGCTGTAGGTATAGAAAAAATTGATGCTTCACAAATCTGGTTAAAGTCAGAGCAACCAGGTTGGAGCAGCGAAAAAGAAAGCCGCCGTCTGCTGGCTGCCAAAGACTTTCGTATTTTAATGTCGATTGGCGATGATTTTGGTGATTTCCTGCCCGATGTGAAGAAAAACATTACGCCAGAACAACGTTCTACATTGGTGGATAGCTACCAGTATTACTGGGGCACAAAATGGTTTGTATTAGCCAACCCGACTTACGGTTCATGGCAGACTATTTTAAAGCAGCCAAACAGTCAGTATTTGCAATCAGTGCCTGCAGCTAAGTAGTCGCTTCTGGCAATAAAAAAGGGCCTGCTGGCCCTTTTTTATTGCCAGATATTAAGGTAAAGCCTTGCCTCTGGCTGCGACATAAAGTGCATACCAGTGTTCACGGCTTAAGTTAACTGTTAAGGCTTTCTGGCAGGCTGCAATACGGGCTGGTGAGGTTGTGCCTATCACGGGCTGAATACCTGCAGGGTGTTTGAGTAAAAACGCCAGCACTATAGCTTCAGGGCTGGTTTGATAGTCTGCAGCCAATTGCGCTACCAGTACCGCAGTGGCCTGCTGAGCTGCAGTTTCCGGGCTACGACCTCCTGTAAACAAACCTTGTGCCAGACTGCCCCAGGCTTGCAGTTGTACCTTGTGCAGCTGGCAATATTCCACTGTGCCATAACTAAAATGATGAGCTCCGCCATCCGGCATAGCGGTCAGTACGTTCTGCTCCAGCCAGTTTAAATCCTTCAGGCTCATTTGCAGCTGATTTGCTATTAATGGCTCAGGCAACACAGACTGCAGCAGTTGCAGTTGTGGCCAGCCAAAGTTGGAGACACCAAAAGCTTTGACTTTGCCTTGTTGTTTCAGCTCAGCAAAAGCTTCAGCCACTTCATCAATCAACATCAGTTGATCCGGTCTGTGCAGCAATAAAATATCTAAATAGTCAGTTTGCAGTCGTTTCAGTGACTGATGTACAGACTCAACAATGTAGTTCTTACTAAAATCATAACGCCCTACCGCGGTATCATCAGCAAAACGTATCGCACATTTGCTTTGTATGATCAGCTGTTCACGTAAGCCGGAATGAGCAGCCAGATAGTCACCAAACACAGCTTCGGCCTTGCCTCTGGTGTAAATATCCGCGTGATCAAAAAAGCGGATATTGGCAGCAAGCGCTGCCTCAATGGCAGTAAAGGATAAATCCCGTTGTTCTTTGCTGGTCGTGGGTAGATCCCAGCTGCCGCCAAGGCCCATGCAGCCATAAACTAAGGCATCAGCTTGGGGGAAATAGTGCTGAATAGGTAACATCAGTGGTCCTTTCAAAATAGTAAGCAGCAAGTGTACCTCATCCACCCGTCTTGCCAAGACCCCACCTGTTTTCTGCTTAAAATAAACAGCGGCCTTGCCCCTGATGCATTGAGCCCCTAAACTATCGTCCTTTTTCAACTGCCGGATCTGAAGCTGTGGAGCAAACAATAGTGTTTCGTTTAAATAAATTTATTAGTGACACAGGTTTTTGTTCACGCCGGGAAGCCGATAAGTTAATTGAACAAGGTTTGGTCACGGTCAATGGCCAACCTGGTACTTTAGGCACTAAAGTGACAGAGCAAGATCAGGTCCTGGTGCAAGGCAAGCCGCTCAAAGCCAAACCGCGTCGGGTTTATCTGGCTTACCATAAAGCTGTGGGTATTACCTGCACCACAGAGCTGGATGTCAAAGGCAATATTATTGACGCCATAGGTTATCCCGAACGTATTTTTCCTATAGGCCGGTTGGATAAAGAATCTGAAGGGCTGATTTTTTTGACCAATGACGGCGACATCGTGAATAAAATTCTGCGTGCCGGTAATGAGCATGAAAAGGAATATGTGGTCACGGTCGACAAGCCTGTGACAGAGCAGTTTTTGCGTAAAATGGCTTCTGGGGTACCTATCCTAGACACTATTACTTTGCCTTGTCAGGTGAAACAAATTTCCCGCCAAACCTTTAACATAATTCTGACTCAGGGCCTGAACCGTCAAATCCGTCGTATGACAGAGTTTTTAGGCTTTAATGTGACTAAATTAAAGCGGGTTCGCATTATGAATGTGCGTCTGGCTGAACTAAAAGCCGGTCAGTACCGTGAACTGAGTCAGGCCGAAATGGCAGAGCTGGAAAGCAAATTGTTAAGTTCCAGTAAAACTGAAGAGGCTTCCCTACTCACGACAGCCAAAGCCGCTTCAGCCCACAGACGCAGTGAATGAAGAAGCAGCTGCGCTGGTTCCTGCTGCTCTGTGGCTATCTGCTGGCTGTTGCACTGGCTCTATGTGCAGCACAGCACTGGAATTACCGGCAACTGACGATAAAAGCAGAGCATCAAAGTGATAATCTAGCCGCTTTTATTCGTTATGAGATAGGCCGTTATGCAGATTTACCACAACAAATTGCAGAGTCGGCCTTTCTAATCTCTTTACTGCAGGACCTGCCTCGTTCGACTGGTTCACTTAATCAGTATTTGTTTCAACTACAGCAAAGTGCAGATGTGGCTGATTTATATCTGGTCAACACTGCAGGAATAGTCATCGCCAGTTCAAACGCAGATCAGACGATCAATTATCTCGGCAAAGATTTTGGCTTTCGGCCCTATATACAAAAGGCGCTGGCAGGCCAGAGCACTCAGTATTATGCGCTGGGTCATACCAGTGAACGCCGGGGTTTTTATTACAGCGTGCCAGTGCTTGTGCACAACAAAATTGTCGCCGTGATGGTCGCCAAAGTGGATTTGGAACCTATAGAGCAACATCAGCAGCAAATTGCCGGGCTTGCTGACAGTCACTTTATGGTCACAGGGCAAAGTGATGAGGTGTTTTTATCTGATATCCCGCAATGGCGTTTAACCAGTCTGACGGGAAAAGCCCTTAGTCCATCTGAGCAGCAGCGTTATATTACCCAGGATATCAACCCCCTGGACTATTGGGTTCGCTCTGCTGTACTGGCCTCAACGTATTCATTGTGGCAGTTGAAGATCGACAATAAAACCTCCGGCTTTTTAGCCTACCAGCGGCCTTTGCCGGAATTTGGCTGGACCTTAACAGTACTGGCTTCTCCTGCCCCGCATCAACCCTCCCTCTGGTGGACGTTTTTACTGATCTCCTTGTTTTACAGTTCCGCATTATTGGCCTTATGGGTGCGACGCGAACGGCAAAAACGTCATTTGCAATTAGTACAACATAATCAGCAACTGGAACAACGTGTGATAGCCCGGACTAAAGATTTGGCTGAAACCAACAGGCAGCTTATACGTCAGATTGAGCGTCGTGAACAAACTGAAACTGAGCTGGCCCAAACTGAACAACAGCTGGTGCAAACCGCCAGGCTGGCTACTATAGGCGCATTATCCGCTTCTTTGAATCATGAATTAAATCAGCCGCTGACCGCTTTGCAAAGTTATGCCCAAACAACTGAAAAGCTGATCGACAAAGGGTATCTGGTTGACGCCAAAACCAATATTCAGGCCATGCGCCAGTTAATGCAACGCCTGAGTGTGATAGTGGCGCAGTTTAAAGATTTCAGCCGCAAAAGCTCTGGCAAAAACCAGCTGGTGCAGGTGAATAAACTTATGCTGGACGCCCTGGGCATAGTCAAACATCAGTGCCAGCAACAAGGGGTAAAAATCAGGCTGCAGCTGCCAGACAACTCCCCTGCGGTGCTTGCCGATCCTATTCAACTGGAACAAGTGCTGGTGAATATTTTGACCAATGGGGTGCAAGCGATGAAAGGAGTGGTTGATGCCAGCTTTCATATCGCAGTCAAAACTCAACAGCAGCAGGTCAGTATTCATATCCGTGATCAGGGCCCTGGTATAGAACCTCATCATTTAGAACGCATTTTTGAAGCCTTTTTTACCACTAAACAACGGGATGGATTAGGGCTGGGTTTATCTATTTCACAGCGTATAGTGCAATCCTTTGGTGGCCAGCTTGAAGTACGTAACGCCCCGGCGGCTGGTGCTGAATTTATTATTTCGCTTGCTATCGCAAACACAGGATCTTAAATGGCAACTACAGAACAACAGCATCCGGCTATTATTTTTATTGATGATGAAGCCGATATTCGCAGTGCCGTCAGCCAGCTGTTGAAACTGGAAGATTTAGCTTGTTTTACCACCGCCAATCCTGCCGAAGTTCTCAAACAAATCAGCCCACACTATAGCGGCATAGTGATCACAGATATGCATATGCCGGCACTGAATGGCCTTGAGCTGTTGCAGAAAATTCATGCGACAGACGCTGAAATCCCTGTGATCATGCTGACAGGTTATGGTGCTGTGTCATTGGCTGTAAAAGCCATGCAACAAGGCGCTTATGATTTTCTGGAAAAACCTTTTGATAATGATCATCTGGTGGAAGTTAGTCGCCGTGCTTTGGAGAAACGTCATTTAGTACTGGAGAACCGGCAGTTAAAAGCTGCCGTTGAACGCGAACAACAGCCCGGTTTACGTATTTTAGGCCAAAGCCCGGTGATGCAGCAGTTACGCCGCACTCTGGATGCCGTGATCGACGCCCCTGCTGACGTGCTGATTTATGGTGAAACCGGCACAGGCAAAGAACTGGTGGCGCGCTATTTACATGAGCAAAGTGACAGACACCAGCATAACTTTGTGGCCATCAACTGCGGAGCTATACCAGAGCAACTGATTGAAAGTGAACTCTTTGGTGCTGAGGCAGGAGCTTTTACCGGCGCCGATAAAAAACGTATAGGTAAATTTGAGTTTGCCAATGGCGGCACTTTATTACTGGATGAGATTGAAAGCACCCCTTTGTCTTTACAGATCAAACTGCTGCGGGTACTGGAAGAACGTAAAGTAACCCGCTTAGGCTCGAATCAGGCCATAGATCTGGATATCCGGGTGATAGCCGCCAGCAAAATGGATTTAAAACAATTGGCCAGCACTGGGGAATTTCGCAGTGACTTGTATTACCGCTTGTCTCTGGTGGATTTGCATTTGCCCGCATTACGCCAGCGTAAAGATGATGTGTTTTTATTATTTTCACATTTTGCCCGCATAGCCGCAGCGCGTTTTCATAAAGAATATATTCCGCTCAAAAGTACAGAGCTACAACAATTGGCGCAGCATCAGTGGCCAGGCAATGTGCGGGAGCTGCGTAATATGGCGGAACGTTATGTATTAATGGGTGCACAGGTGGCTTTTAGCACTCAGCCCCATAAAGCAGAACATGGCATCACAGGCAACATGAGCTTACAGCAGCGGGTTGAATATTACGAAAAAATGCTGCTGGAAGAGGCCTTAAATCAGCACAAAGGGGCAATAAAAGCCGTGATGAGCGAGCTGGATTTACCCCGTAAAACTTTATACGACAAAATGGCGAAATATCAGCTGACCCGCCGCGACTTTCTGGACAAAAGCGAAGACTGAGATGCACCTTGTGTGGATTAAGTGACAACAGCCTTTGCAGCTTGTGCGGATTTCCACACAAGCCTTATCAAAGCTCAAATAAAAAAGATGTAACCAACTGAATTTTAACAACAATATTAAAATTTAAAAGCTGGCTTCCTCTTTGCTATTGACTGTCTGACAGGGAGATTTTCTCCATAACCAGAGAGACAATAACAATGAAAAATAAAACCAAAAGGCTGCTATCCAGCCTCTATATTCAGGTATTGCTTGCCATCAGTGCAGGTATCTTTTTAGGTCATTTTTATCCTGAGCTTGGCACCGCCATGCAGCCTTTGGGTACAGCTTTTATCAAACTGATTAAAATGATTATCGCGCCCATTATCTTTTGTACCGTAGTGGTCGGTATAGCTGGTATGGAAGATATGAAAAAAGTAGGGAAAACGGGCGGTTATGCCCTGCTCTATTTTGAAATTGTGTCGACCATAGCCCTGATCATTGGTTTAGTGGTGATTAATGTCGTCAAACCTGGTGTGGGCATGCATATAGACCCGGCCAGTCTGGACCAGCAATCCATCAGTAAATACACGGCACCGGATCAGATGCAAAGCACCACGGATTTTCTGCTGAATGTGATCCCAAGCAGCGTATTTGATGCTTTTGCCCGCGGCGATATGCTGCAAGTGCTGTTTTTTTCTATCCTGTTTGGTTTTGCTTTGCAGCGTTTGGGTGGCCGGCAAAACCTGATTTTTGGTTATGTGGAAAAAAGCTCAGAAGTGTTATTTGCCATAGTGCATATGCTGATGAAAGTCGCTCCTGTTGGTGCTTTTGGTGCCATGGCCTTTACCATAGGTAAATATGGCATTGCTACTTTATGGTCTTTAGCCGGTTTAATGGCCACCTTCTACCTCACTTGCCTGCTGTTTATTTTTATCGTATTAGGTGCAATTTGCCGTTACCACGGTTTTTCAATTACCAAATTTATTCGCTATATCAAAGAAGAGCTGCTGATCGTCTTAGGTACATCGTCGTCTGAATCTGTGTTACCACGTATGATGGCCAAGCTTGAGAAACTGGGAGCCACTAAATCTACTGTAGGTTTAGTTGTGCCTACAGGCTATTCTTTTAATCTCGACGGTACGGCTATTTACCTGACCATGGCGGCGGTCTTTATTGCTCAGGCTACAGATACCTCTATGGATTTAACTCAGCAACTGACCTTACTGGCGGTGTTGCTGGTGACATCCAAAGGCGCTGCAGGGGTGACCGGCAGCGGTTTTATCGTATTAGCTGCTACTTTAGCTTCAGTAGGTTCAGTACCTGTGGCTGGTATAGCCTTGATTTTAGGCATAGACAGATTTATGTCTGAAGCCAGGGCATTAACCAATTTAATTGGTAACGGTGTCGCTACTTTGGTGGTTTCCAAATGGTGTGGTGAACTGGATATACAACAATTGGATAAGGAGCTGGCTCAGGGAGCAACTCCACAACCAGATACAGTGTCAGTTAAAGCGGCAGAGGTGCAACATGGTTAAATTAAGCTTATCTGCAGCTATCTGTTGCACTCTGGCTTTTACGGCGTCAAAGGCCAAGGCTTTTGAATGGGACTGGTACGGTAAACTTGAACTTCAGGCACTGGATGTGGATAAAGGACTCTATCGTTATGCCGATCAAGGCCGCCAAATTGAAGTGCCGTTTTCCCGTTTAGGTCTGAAAGCCAAACATCAGTTGACAGATGGACTGGCCATCATTGCTGTGTACGAGTGGCAGGTCAATGGTCTGGATGATGCCAATAAAGATCACCGCTTCAGCTCACGTAATACCTATATAGGAGTAGCTGGTCGCTATGGCGAACTGGTGTTTGGTAAAAACGACACCAGGTTTAAAAAGTCTGAAGGAAAAATCGATTTATTTAACGAATCCCTCGCCGATATAGCGCAGATCACACCAGCTCAGGACAGGCTGGAAAATATACTCAGTTATCAGTCACCTATTATCGAAGGTTTTCACTTTTCTGCCACCTACCAGACAGGGGCCAGTGATGAGACTGCCGGTGGTTATGACTGGGTACTGGCTTATGGCGACCCGGCGTTAAAAAAATACCCTCTGTATATGGCGTATGGCCGCACGGATGAACTAAACACTATCACTGCAGAGCGTCTGCTTGCACAACTGCCCTTATGGAAAACCGACGGCGCTGTGCTTTCAGCAGGTGTGATGGTTCAGCATAGTGAGCACCTGGTACGTAATACAGAAGGGGATTCCTGGCTGGCGCAGCTGAGTTATCAGCGCAACGACTGGACTTATAAATGGCAATGGCAAAAGGACGACAGCCAAACCCGTCATGCCGAAAAAGCCCGTTTGCATAGCATTGGAGTGGATTACCAGTGGCGAAACAATTTGACGGCCTATCTGCTTCTGTCCAAACTTCACTTTGAAACCGATCGCGATCATGCAGCCGCTCTGGGCATGAAGTTTTTTTTCTGATCTCACCGGAGCCTGGCTCCGGTTTTTTTAAGGAAGTATTATGTCGTCTCTCTCCAGCCGCATGTTGCTACTCTGTGGCCCCTTGTTAGTATTACTGACTCTTTTGTTACCTCCACCCACAGCACAAATGAGCCAGGCCGCCTGGATGATCACGGGTTTAATGGCCTGGATGGTGCTCTGGTGGATCACCGAGATCGTGCCGATTCCGGTCACGTCCTTGCTGCCGATGATTTTTATCCCCCTGTTAGGCATAGATAAACTGGATGCAGCCACCTCACCTTACGCCCATCCTTTGATTTTCCTGTTTTTAGGCGGTTTTTTTCTTTCTATAGCGATGGAGAAAACCGTTTTGCATAAGCGCATCGCTTTAAAAGCCTTGTCTATGGTCGGGTCTTCACCAGGTTTACAAATTGCTGCTGTGATGGCTGTAACCGCCTTTTTATCCATGTGGATGTCCAATACCGCCACAGCTGTGATGATGTTGCCTATAGGTTTATCCATTATCGCTATGGCAAAGGCTTCGACACAGGACCAGTTTGGTAAAGCCGTCTTGCTGGGTATCGCCTACAGTGCAAGCATAGGGGGTGTAGCTACATTAATTGGTACGCCACCCAATGCGCTGCTCGCCGCTTACTTATCAAAAAGTTATAACATTCAAATCAGTTTTGCCGATTGGATGCTATTGGGTGTGCCACTGGCTTTGACTATGCTGGTTATTTGCTGGGTCTGGCTGACAAAAATCCATTTCCGCATGCCCAAAACACAACTGGCTCAGAATGATACTTCAGCTCAGTTGCAGGCCTTAGGCGCTATGTCACGTTCACAAAAATTAGTTCTAATCGTCTTTGCGCTGGCAGCCTTTAGTTGGATCAGCCAGCAATGGCTGGTGAAATGGACCGGATTACCGGTCAGTGACACAGTAATTGCACTTTGCGCAGCAGCTTTACTTTTTATCTTGCCAGGCGAAAAAGGCTCTGGCACCGCACTGTTGGAATGGAAAGACAGTCAGAATTTGCCCTGGGGAGTGTTGTTGCTGTTTGGGGGTGGTCTGAGTATGGCCGATCAGATCCAGAAAACCGGTGTGGCTGAATTATTAGCGCAACAATTACAGCTATTGCACACAGTGCCGCCTGTCCTACTGCTGCTTGTGGTGACCAGTCTGATCATCTTCCTGACTGAAGTCACCAGCAATACAGCCACAGCGGCAGCTTTCCTGCCGTTATTAGGCCCTGTGGCTCTCTCTATGGACCTGTCGCCGCTGTATTTAGTAGTACCAGCGGCTTTGGCTGCCAGTTTTGCCTTTATGATGCCCGTGGCTACGCCCCCCAACGCTATAGTGTTTGCCTCAGGCAAGCTACAAATTAAAGATATGGTCAGGGCGGGTTTAGTGCTGAATCTGGTCGGTATAGTGATTATTAGCTTATTTAGTCTGTGGTTAGGGCCACAGCTGGTGAGATAGGCTTTACCTACAGTCTTTGTGAAGAAGCGGTCTGTGGCCGCTTTTTACAGTAAATAACACGACCACAGTTTTTCAGAACTTAAAACGCAAAAAAGCAGCCTTCAGGCTGCTTTTTCAAATTTGGAGCGGGCAACGAGGCTCGAACTCGTGACCTCGACCTTGGCAAGGTCGCGCTCTACCAACTGAGCTATGCCCGCTTAGGCATTTTGCAGATAATAATCTGCTTTGGTATTTCTGGTTTTTCAACCTGTCTCAATATCTTGCTATTGAGATGGTGCCCGGGGCCGGACTTGAACCGGCACGCCCTTTCGAGCGAGGGATTTTAAATCCCTTGTGTCTACCGATTTCACCACCCGGGCAAACACTTTTCTATTTTGTATTACAGCCAACGACATTTAACCAAGTACGGTATTAAATGGAGGCGGGTCCCGGAGTCGAACCGAGGTGGACGGATTTGCAATCCGCTGCATGGCCATTCTGCCAACCCGCCATCTGGCGTACGACTTGGAGCGGGCAACGAGGCTCGAACTCGTGACCTCGACCTTGGCAAGGTCGCGCTCTACCAACTGAGCTATGCCCGCTTTTTACTGGCCATTCGCCGTAACACGAGACGCATTCTACTGGTTTATGCTTTTACGTCAACCACAAATTTATGCTTTTAAATTCGTTTGCTCAAAAAGTAGCTTCACTGCTGTTTTTGCAAACTTTTTCCGTCTATTTACTCAGCGCTGGCCAGGATGCTTTCAGGTAAACCAACATAGACCACACCGTTAATAAGGTTGCTATATACAGCAGTGCCATACTTAAATCAGTCAACCAGCCGACGGGTTGCCAAATTAAACCTATTAATGCCAACATCTGTGCTGCAGTTTTGTATTTGCCCACTTCGGACACGGCCACCTGAGCACGTTGCCCTACTCCGGCCATCCATTCACGTAAGGCTGAAATTAATATCTCTCTGCTGATCATAATAAAAGCCGGAATAGTCACCCATAAGGTTTGCATATCGACGGCGATCAAAACTAAAGCTGCAGCTACCATCAGTTTATCAGCCACAGGGTCTAAAAATGCCCCAAAAGGCGTCAGCAGTTGCATTTTACGGGCAAGGTATCCATCCAGCATGTCGGTGATGGCAGCAAACCAGAAGGCAAAAGCGGCAAAAAAGCGGGCGTGTTCCAGTTCAGAGTAAAAACAGAATAAACAAACAGGGATCAAACACAATCGGAACATAGTCAACAGATTTGGAATATTCCACATAACACTACTTCTCAAAGTGGGCACACATATTTAGTTATTGTGACATGCCTGGTAAATCTTTTCGGCCTGTTGCCTGGAAATTCCCGGTACTGTCGCGAGTTCGTCCACAGAGGCCTGCATCACGCCATGCAAACCTCCGAGGTATTGTAACAAAGCTTGTCTGCGTTTCTCACCTACTCCATCGATATTTTCCAATGGGCTCTTAATAATGGCTTTACCGCGTTTATTACGATGACCTGTAATGGCAAAGCGGTGCGCTTCATCACGGATTTGCTGAATTAAATGCAAAGCAGGTGATTCTGCAGCTAAGGAAAAGCCTGCCGGGTTATCGGGTAAAATTAAAGTTTCTAAACCAGGTTTGCGACTGGTGCCTTTTGCCACCCCCACCAGCACTGGTTTTTTAGCAAAAGGCCAACTGCTGAAAAAATCGATGGCCTGAGTCAGTTGGCCCTGGCCGCCGTCTATTAAAATCAAATCCGGGATCCGGCTTTCATCTGTGAGCTTGCCATAGCGTTTATTCAGCGCAAATAACATAGCGGCATAATCATCCCCAGGTGTAATGCCTTCGACATTAAAACGGCGGTATTCGCTTTTGTTTGGCCCCTGACCATCAAATACCACACAGGAGGCTATCGTCGATTGCCCCATAGTATGGCTGATATCAAAACATTCCATCCGTTCTAAAAGCTCAAGCTTTAGTGTTTGTTTCAGCTCACGGTAACGCACTGCAACCTGCTCTTTAACGGACAACTTAGTGGCAGCAGCCAATTGTGCATTTTTTTGCGCTAAAGCCAGATAACGGGCTTTTTCACCACGTTTGGCATACACAAAACTGACTTTACGCTGTGCCAGTTCACTAATAGCCTGCGCCAACTGCTCGTCATCTTCGACCCGCTCGCTCAGGACCAGCTCTTTAGGCATCATTTGGCCACCGGCACCACTTAAATAAAACTGGGCTAAAAAGGACGGTAAAATTTCTTCAGGTTCAGAACCTGCCGGTACTTTAGGGAAAAAGTTTTTACTACCCAGCACTTTATGATCGCGGATAAAGAGCACATGAATACAGGCCACCCCATGCGACCATTCCAGAGCTATCACATCCATTTCTTCGTGATCGCCGCTGACGTACTGCTGCTCTTGTACTTTGCGTAAACTGACAATTTGATCGCGAAACTGGGCGGCTTTTTCAAAGGCCATCTCGTTGCTGGCTTTTTCCATTTGCTGTACCAGTTGCTCTATCAATTGCTGGCTTTTACCTGATAAAAACAGCGAGGTATTTTTGACTTCGGCAGCGTAATCTTCATCTGATATTTTGCCAACACAAGGCGCTGAACAGAGCTTCAACTGGTACTGCAAACAAGGCCGGGTGCGGGCACGATAAAATCCGTCTTCACACTGGCGGATAGGAAATACTTTTTGCAGCAGTTTTAAACTTTGCCAGACTGCGCCTGCACTTGGATAAGGACCAAAGTACTGCCCTTCCACTTTGCGGGGCCCACGGTGCGAGCTGATACGAGGATGTTTGTGGTTGGTGATCAAAATAAATGGGTAAGACTTATCGTCCCGCAGCAAAATATTGTATTTGGGCAGGTACTGCTTAATCAGGTTGTTTTCTAAAATCAGCGCTTCAGTTTCACTTTGGGTGACCGTCAGCTCCACACTATGAATATGACTGACTAAGGCGCGGGTTTTACTGCCGGATACATTCTGGCGAAAGTAACTGGATAAACGTTTTTTCAGATCTTTGGCTTTACCGACATAAATAACGGTTTCTTTCTGATCCAGCATACGATACACACCCGGCATATGGGGCGCAGTTTTCAGGAAGCTCTTAGCGTCAAACATCGGCATCAAAATAAGGAAAGGGGTTATAACTTTGCAATGTCAATCATGCCATGGCGTAATGCTAAATGCGTCAACTCAACATCTCCACTGATGTCCAGTTTTTCAAACATACGGTAACGGTAGGAATTGACGGTTTTGGCGCTGACATTTAACTGCTCAGCAATATCGTTGACCTTCTGACCACGGGTGATCATCAGCATGATTTGCATTTCACGGTCCGATAACTCTTCAAACGGATTTTGATTACTGCTGGTGACCCGGCTCATCGCCATTTTTTGCGCTACCTCACCTGAAATATAGCGCTCACCAGCATGCACTTTACGTATCGCACTGACCATCTCGGATGGTGCCGCATTTTTGGAGATAAAACCTGAAGCACCTAATTGCATCACTTTGGTTGGAACCGGCTCTTCGCAGGAGACAGATAACGCCAGAATTTTAATCTCAGGACAATAATGCAAAATACGTTTGGTCGCAGTCATGCCGCCCATACCAGGCATATTCATATCCATCAGCACCACATCAGGCTCCTGATGACGACAAAATTGGATTGCAGCCTCACCTGAAATAGCTTCGCCTATGACCTTAATGCCACGTTCGTCCATTAGTATACGACTGATGCCGGTCCGGACCAGCTCGTGATCATCCACTAATAACACATTAATCAATTTGATATCTCCGCGACCAGGTTAACTATTCCAGTCTAGCTGGATTATGTCCGAGCATAAAGCAGAGACAGGATAAAGCTCAAGCACTTCATTAGCGAATGCGATAAGTAGCACAAATTTATTGGGGATAATACAGAAAAAACTTACAAACCAATAAGATAGGAAAATTGCAGGCATAAAAAAACCACCTTGATGGTGGTTTTAATGGCGGAGGGGGAGAGATTCGAACTCTCGGAAGGCTATTAACCTTCGCCGGTTTTCAAGACCGGTGCATTAAACCGCTCTGCCACCCCTCCGCGTTGGACGTCATATTAGGGGGCCTGCCTTTTTTTGTAAAGTGCTTTTCTATCGCTTTTAATCCGTTTGCTCAGCATTTGTGCAAAGTGGTCAATTTTTCACAATTTTCTTCACCTTTGTGCAGGTTTCAACGCGAAATAACTGCCTGGATACAGATTAAACCGAACAAAACCTGACAGCCCTGCCGCTCTTGATTACAATAGCAACACAACAGATCAGGACCTTCTCTGTCATGAATAAAAAACGAATTTATGTTGCCTACACAGGCGGAACTATAGGTATGCAGCAATCCAGCAATGGATTTGTACCTGTGCCCGGCTTTTTATCCGATACGGTGAAAAGTATGCCGGAATTTTACCGTTCAGAAATGCCGGAATTTGATATCCACGAATACCATCCGGTAATTGACTCTTCCGATATGACACCAGCACACTGGCTGGAAATTGCCACTGACATCCAAAGCCATTATGCCGACTACGATGGTTTTGTGGTGTTGCATGGCACTGATACTATGGCCTACACCGCCTCAGCCTTGTCTTTTATGCTGGAAGATTTGGCCAAGCCAGTTATAGTCACAGGCTCGCAAATTCCGCTGGCGCAATTGCGCTCTGACGGTCAGGTGAATTTATTGAATGCGCTCTATCTGGCGGCTTATTACCCTATAGCTGAAGTTGCGCTGTTTTTTAACAATAAACTCTTTCGCGGCAACAGGGCCACAAAAGCTGATGCAGATGGTTTTGATGCCTTTGCATCTCCGAACTTTTCACCGCTGATTGAAGCTGGTATTCATATCAATTTAGTGGCGGGCCATCTGGCATCTACTGCGGTAACCAAAGCGTTAAAAATTGCACAAATCACCCCTCAACCGATCAGCGTCGTGACTTTGTATCCTGGCATCAGCGCGGATGTGATCAGAAATATGGCTGCGGCGCCTATCAAAGCCCTGATTATTAAATCTTATGGTGTCGGCAATGCTCCACAACAACCCGAATTGCTGGACGCCTTAACAGAAGCCTCTAAACGCGGCACCATTATTGTCAACTGTACTCAGTGTTTTAAAGGCAAAGTGAATATGGGTGGTTATGCCACAGGCAACGCTCTGCGAGAGTGTGGTGTGATCAGTGGTTACGATATGACACTGGAAGCCACCTTAACCAAACTGCATTATTTACTCAGCCAGCCCTTAAGCACTGAACAAGTACGGCTATTTATGCAGCAAAGCTTGCGTGGTGAGTTAACTCTTTAAGCAACCAGTGTTTTGCAGAGACAAAAAAGCCAGCTTCATACGCTGGCTTTTTATATTCCGAATTTACTTACGCAAATACAGCTTTTAAACGTTGCACTAAGCCCTGCTCTTCTTTTTTGACAGCACCAAAACTTAACCAGCGTTTTAATAAGGCGTCCACAGTCAGGCTGTTACCGGAGTTGTGTTTGTCTGACAATAACTGCAACTGCACCTGGGCTTTATCAACTGCGACACAGTCTTTGCCACTGATCAATTCAATAGCAGTCGTCAGCTGAGCACGAGTCAGTTGGGATTCATTGCCTTTGGCAAAATCTTCCCGAAAACGGGCAGGAATAGCTTCTGCTGTGACATCAGTCTGAGCTAAAGCATCAAACAGCTGCTGGTAACCGGCGTTAAAAGCAGATTGCTCCAATGTGTCCAGCTTCTGCTGCACTTCTGCTAACAACTGCTGTTTTTGCTGCGATAAGGCCGATTTAATTGGTACATCTAAGGCTTTTAATGCGCCTTGAGCTGTATATAATTCTGCAGCTGTTGTCGCCTGTGCACATTGGGCTGCAACTTCATTGAATTGAGTTTCAGCTTGCTGTTGCTGCTCTGACCATTGCTGGTCTTGCTGCTGTTTCGCCGCAGTTTTATTGGCAAATACCTGGTCACAAATCAACCGGAATTGTGACCATAACTGCTGGTCCGTTTTGCCGGCAAAACCAATCTGTTTCCAGTCTTGTTGTAACTTTTTGGCCCCAGCTACTGCTTCATCCACTGACAAGGTCAGCAGTAACTGCGCTTTTTCAACCAACTGTTGTTTTTCCGCAAGGTTGTGTTCATGTTGAGCACGAACCCTGGCCTTGAGCTGATCCACCAGCGCCTTAAACTGAGCCGCCAATTCTTTGTAAAGTGCAGATTCTGTTGGACCACTTTCACGCCAGCTTTTTTGCAATCTGGTGAGTTGGCTATCAAAAGCTTTATCCAGAGGTTGATCCAGCAAGGCGGTTAAATCGGCCAGGATTTGCTGTTTGATCACAGCATTTTGTTTACGTTGCTCATCCTGTGCAGCAAAATAATCCCTGCATGGCGCAAAAGCCTGCTCACAGGCCAGGTTAAAGGCCTGATTCAAATCAGCATCTAAAGCTTCATCAGCACGACCCAAAGTCTGCCAGGTAGCCCGGGCTAACTTCACCTGCTCTGCTCTTTGGGGTGCTTCAACATCAGTAGCTTCAGCCAAAGCCTGCATTTGAGCGACCAACTCCTGTTTGCGAGGCGTGGCTATATAGTTTTGTAACTCATTGAGTTGCTGCAACTGCTGCTCTGCGGCCTGGTAATCTTTCGTCAGCTGTTGCTGCTGAGCTTCGGTTAATTCAGCGAAACTTTGCTGAATGCCTTTAAACAATCCAAACAATACTTTGTAACGCCCTGCTTCATATAAACGACGGAACTCAGCAAGTTTGGAACGGACAGATTTCAGATTTTTATCTGCCTGACCAGCAAAGCCTGTCATCACGGCCTGCCATTGTACGTTCAGTTGTTGCTGCGCTTGCGCCAGACTGTCAGGCAACATAGCACCTAAGGTCTTACGGCCTTTATTCCATTCCTGCTGCCATTGCTGATATTTAGCATCGATCTGCTGAAACTGGGTCGCATCTGTTGGAATGACTGCTGAAGACCAATCGGCTAACAAACGGGTGAGTTTAAACAGTTGCTCAGCCTGAGCTGGCAGTTGTTGCAGTTGGCGCTCAAAAGCCGTCACTGCTTTTTGCAAACCGGTTTTTACTGGTGTGGCCAATTCGCTTTGTGTTATTTGCTGTAATAAGTTTGTCGCTTTTGCAGCTAAGGGATCGGTTTCATCCAACCGGCCTTCTGACATCAGTTGTGCTAACTCGTGTTGCAAGACCTGCAGTTGTGTTTCAAGCTGCTGTTGCTGCTGTTTTAAAGCCGCCAGTTTTTGTTGTTGGGCCAGTTGCTGTTGCTGCTCTTTCAATAAAGGTGCCCAAGCCGCTTCAGTGAGTGATTTTATTTTACTGAATTTTTGTGTCAGTTCAGCCGCATCCTCCAACAAGGCGAGATCAGACTGAGCTGAGTCCCATTCCTGTTGGTATTGCTGCCATTTTTGTTGCATCTGGGTTAAATCACCACGTTCGCGCACAGCATTTAATTTTGCCAATAGCAGGTTGATCGCTTTACGTACCTGAACGGGTTTGTCTTTGGCTTGCTGCAGCTCTTGCAATTGCAGTTTTAATTCACTGGCCAGGGGCTCTGCCAATTGTTTACTGAGCTTTTCCAGTTGCTTCTGATCAGTGATCAAAGTCAGTAACTGACGCTTTTGCTCCAGATTTAACAGCTCTTGCTGCAAGTTAGCTAACACCAGTTCAGTTTTTTTCAGCCGCATCAGTAACGAAAAACGGATATCCGCATCAACTTCAGTCAGTGCCAATTTTTCTAAAATGCTGCTTCTGTGACATTCTTCAATAAACTGACGTTTTAATGGCGCAGAGATGCGATTGTCCAGCACCATCTGCACCAGTTGACTTTCAGCATACTGCTTTAAACGTTCAGCATTATCCTGCTTACTGGCTTGCCACCATAAAGAGAACTCATTGAGTTTTTCCAAAGCTGCACGGCGTACCGCTTCATGGCCGTCATTAAAAGCCAGCTCGTGCAAAATTTCTTTGTTTTGAGCGTCCACATTTAAGCCGGCAATCGCTTGTTGCCGCACTGCAGCGTCTTTGTGTTGCCATTTAGGTGCAAACCAACGTTTAAAGATCATCATGCGCAAACCTTGCTATCGAAGAGTCCTGAGGGAATTGTTTTTTCATTTCAGCTTTGGATTTAACCACCATCTGACCATCTGCCCCTATGGTATAGGGCTCAGTGGATTTGAGTACATAGGCCTGATAGGCCATCACCAGTTGCTGAGTATGGGCTTTTTGCAGATCGGAAAGAGCCACACCATCGGCCCAACGGCCTGTGGCTACTGTGTCTAACAAGGATTGATAGGTATCAGGCGACATCGCCAGCACAAGAGCTTTGAAATCCATATTACTTTTTTCGCTTCAGATAGATCAGGCGGGCTCTGGCGTAAATATACCAAAGAAAACCACCGGCAATCATGCCCTGTGACAGCAGGGTTTCATAACCATCCGGCTCTAAAGCCCAAAAATACAGAAAACAGAAACCCGCTAAAAACAAGATCAAAGCCAGCATAGACTGATTGAGCGCACTCTGAACTTTTTTATCCTGTGCTTCAATGGCTAAGTGATGTTTTCTTTCTGCAGTCATGCCGCTTAAATCCAACTGACAATGCTGGCAGGTCTGACTTTTATCCGAAATCTTTTTACCACAACGTGGGCAGGAAATAATTGCCATAGTAAAACCCTCTGAAAGTTATGGCGCACTATAAAGCAAAAGAGCAAGTTTGCAAGCCAGCTCAGGCTGACTTGCATCTTCAGCAGACAGGTCTGTTTACCGCAGTTGGTCAACCACAGCCCGTATAGCCACCAGGCTATCCTGCCCCAGTTTCATTGAACGCACATCAGACCAGCCATAAGCCAGATCTGGCAAATTTGCATTGTCCTTAAATGGCATTTCAAGAGTGTAAGACAAGCACTTAAACTGCTCTGCCACCCAGGTGGAGGCTATGGTTAAATTCGCCTGACCCGGCGCATCCAGCTCATACCCAAATTCCGTCTGAAACTCTGGAGTGACTAACAACATTGCCTCTTTAAACATGGTTTCCAACTGCTGCATTCTGGCATCGTACGAAGGCACACCTTCAGCGCCTGCAACAAAGTTATATGGCAGGTTTTCATCACCATGCACATCCAACAGCATATCCACACCAGTCGCCAGCATCTGTTGACGTACTAAATAGACTTCCGGGCTTTTTTCCATGCTTGGGCTTTGCCATTCACGGTTTAAGTTCACACCAGCGGCGTTGGTACGCAAATGACCACGAACACTACCGTCCGGGTTCATATTCGGCACTATGTAAAACACTGCTTTTTCCAGCAGAGTGCGGGCAACGCCGTCATCTTCATCCAGCAGTCTGTCCAATAAACCTTCAACAAACCATTCGGCCATCGACTCGCCCGGATGTTGGCGGGCTGTGATCCAGATTTTTTTCTTGCCATCAGCAGGTTCGCCCACCACCAGCATACTCATATCACGGCCATCTAAGGTTTCGCCCAGTTCAACAATTTGGGCCAGACCAGAACTTTGAGCCTGATGCAGTAAGTCCATGTGACGTTCGTAGCTGTAAGGCGCAAAATAAGCAAAATACACGGATTCAGCTTCAGGATAATGAGTGATCACCAGTTGTTCATTAACCAGTTGGGTTTCCACTCTGAACCAGTTTTCTCTATCGTAAGATGCGACAGCCTGATAACCTTTCCAGCCATCCGGATAGGCAGAGTCTTTCACATTCACGATGCGAATAGTATGAGGTTCAGTGCTTTGAGAATGTAAACGGAAATGGAACCATTGGTAGAAATCGGAGTTGTGGTCTTTGCGGATCGCCAGCTGAATGTCGGCAGGATGTTCGGCTTTGATCACGTCAATATTACCGCTGTCAAAATTACAGGTAATTTTCATAAAATATCCATTGAGTTGGGTGACAGATGCTGCCTCAAGGCAGTCTTAACGGACCGGCATCATAGCATTAAATTTCTGACTGTTCAGCCGGAGCAGAAGTTTTAGCGGCCTAAAATAGCAACGGGCCGCCCTAAAGGCGGCCCGTTCACAAAACAACTTTTACTTGTTCACAGGCAAAGTTGGGTATTTTATTCCGGCCATTTCGTTCATCACACGAATCACCTGAGTGCTGTAACCAAACTCGTTGTCATACCATACGTACAGTACGCAGCGATCATCCTGCACTATAGTGGCTTGTGAATCGACCACACCAGCGTAACGTGAGCCCACTAAATCACTGGATACAATTTCAGTCGAACTGGTGAAATCAATCTGATCCTGCAATTCAGAGAACAAGGCTACTTTTTGCAGGTAGTTGTTCAGCTCGTCGCGGTTGGTTTCTTTGTTCAGGTTTAATGACAAAATCGCCATAGAGACGTTTGGTGTTGGCACCCGAATCGCATTTCCTGTCAGCTTGCCCTTTAATTCAGGCAGAGCTTTGGCCACAGCGCTGGCAGCACCTGTGGACGTAATCACCATATTCAGTGGTGCAGCACGACCACGACGTTCAGCTTTGTGGTAGTTGTCGATGAGGTTCTGGTCGTTGGTGTACGAATGCACTGTTTCAACATGGCCATTTTTAATGCCGTATTCGTCGTTTAAGGCCTTTAACACAGGCGTAATAGCATTGGTCGTACAGCTGGCAGCAGACACAATACGATCCTCAGGCTGGATCATACTGTGGTTTACGCCATAGACCACGTTATGAACATCGCCTTTTGCAGGAGCTGTTAACAGTACTTTGGCTGCACCTTTGGATTTGAAATGAATAGACAATTCTTTATCGTCTTTCCAAATACCGGTGTTATCCACGACTAAAGCGTCATGAATACCGTACTGGGTGTAATCGACCAGTTCAGGAGAATCGGCATAAATTACTTTAATAAAAGTACCATTGGCTTTAATACCAACGTTTTCTTCATCCACCGTAATACTGCCGTTAAATGGGCCATGGATAGAATCACGACGCAGCAGGCTGGCGCGTTTTTCTAAATCACCTTTACGACCACCACGCACCACAATAGCGCGCAAGCGTAACTTGCTGCTTGGACCTGAACGTTCCAGCATCAGGCGGGCTAATAAACGGCCAATACGGCCAAAACCGTACAATACAACGTCGACCGGCTTGATTTGATCGCCACGGTGTAATATTTCAGACAGCTGACTATCTAAATACTGCTGTAACGTCTGACCTTCACCGGCATTTTTGTATAAATAAGCAAAGGCCAGTTTACCAATATCGACGCGGCCCGGAGCCAGTTCCATTTTGGAAATGGCTTCTAAAAGCGGAAAACTTTCTCTTAAACGCAGCTTCTGGTGTTCAAAGCGCTCCACTGTTTTGTGCGCTTTGATGATATCAATGGTTGTTGCATTGACCAGAGGACGGCCATAAACCACAACTTCAATGCCTTTATTACGGTACAAACGACCTATAATTGGTTGCATGTTCTCAGCGTATTCCTGACGTTCCTGCCAGCTGCGTTGATACTGTTCTTCGTGTGATAGAGTCATGGTTTCGCCTTTTACGTCTTGTAGGTTCAGAGGTGTGCCTGTGGTCATCGCCACATTGAGGCAGGCGCATTGTAATTGAACATGTAATACTACGACAACAATTACAAAAAGATTTTTTCTGAATTCTTCGTTATGCTGATGGCAGACAGAACTGATGAGATGTGTATGAAATACCTGTTGTTACTATTAACTGCCTTGCTCCTGAGTGCCTGCTCCGAAGGCGAACTGACTTTGCGTGCTGTCTGCGAAAAAGAACCAGGCCTGTGCACTGACTTAAATGACGATTCTCATTGTAACAGGCAGCGCCGTGATTTGATTATGCAACGTTTTGAAGAAAAGCGCCTGCCTTCGGACAAAAACAAATATCAATTGCTGCTGGATTTTGAAAAGTATTCAAAATGTATTGAATTGGCCGCTGGCATTGAACATATCAAACTCAAAGAAAAAACCAGCACCCGTGTAATTGGTTACCTGACAAGCTTGAGAGAAATAAAACGCTTAAGCAACGAGACAGTCAGTTCAGACGATCCACATCTGTTGTATTACCACTGGTCACGCAATAAAAGCGACAGTCATCTGCAACGTTTTTTACTGGCGGAACAAAATAATCAGTTGGAAACCCCTGCACTGCAAATGGCGCTGGTCAGTTATTACAGCAAAAGAGACAGAGAAAAAAGCATTCAGCTGTTGCATCACGCTTTATCGCTGTATCCACCCAATCCAAAGGTAGATCCTGAGATTTATGCCTCTTTAACCAGTATGTTTTATAAAAAGAAAGACTATGCCAGTTCCTACCACTGGGCCTTATTGGCACAACAGAGTGGTGCTTTTAATGTGGAGTTACAAGAATTAAAAATATTTCTGGAGCAGGCAAAGCTGGATCACGAAAAAATAAAAGAAACAGCTGAACATACCTTAGCCCAGCTGCAACTTGGGCATTTTACTCCGCCGAAATTTGAACCTGCGGGTTAAACAGCAAAGACACTGAGTTCACGCAATAACGTTGCCCTGTGGGTGCAGGGCCATCATCAAAGACATGGCCTAAATGTGCATCACACTCTTGGCATAAAATCTCAATCCGGTTCATACCATGGGATAGATCCCTTTCGTATTTGACCTGCCCTTCGATGGCTTTACTGAATGAAGGCCAGCCACAGCCTGAATCAAACTTATCTGCTGAATCAAACAACGGCTGCCGGCAACAGACGCAGTGGTAACAGCCTGTGTCTTTGTTATGCAACAGAGTGCCGCTAAAAGGGTATTCAGTGCCCTTTTGTCGTGTCACTCTGTACTGTTCATCCGTGAGCTGTTCGCGCCACTCTTGCTCAGTTTTATTCATTCGCTCCTCCTGGCTGTCGACCCGTTAAAAAAAGCTCCGAATGGAGCTTTTTTTACCTGACTTACTTTATTTTTTGCATCGGCCTGTCGTTATGACTCCAGTCGACATGAAAAGTTTTGCCTTTGGCTTTATCTGTACGCTCAAAGGTATGAGCGCCAAAGTAATCCCGTTGTCCTTGCAGCAGATTAGCAGGCAAGACCGCGGTGCGGTACGAGTCGTAATAACTCAATGCAGAACTTAATGCAGACACAGGAATACCCGTCATGGCAGCTTCGGCGACAGCACGGCGCCAGTTCATCTGATTCACAGAGATTTGTTTTGCAAAAAACGGGTCCAGCAATACATTCTGTAAATCGTCATTACGTTCATAAGCGTCAGTAATAGACTGTAAAAACACAGCGCGGATAATACAGCCTGCCCGCCAGATCTTGGCAATTTCGGCAAAATTCAGCTGCCAGCCGTGTTCTGCAGCCGCGGTTTTCATTAAGTCAAACCCCTGAGCATAGACACAGATTTTGGCGCAGTAGAGCGCATCATGCAGTTGCTTAATCATCAGCTCTGCGCTTTGGCTGGTGCAATGCTCGCGCACCGGACCTGCCAGCAAAGTAGAAGCCAGCACACGCTGATCTTTTAAGGTTGACATGGACCGGGCAAATACAGCTTCAGCTATAGTAGGTGCAGGGCAACCTAACTCCAGACTACTGACCGCAGTCCAGAGACCTGTCCCCTTCTGGCCAGCTTTATCCAGAATCACGTCCACCAAAGGTAAACCTGTTTCTGAATCTTTAGTGGCCAGCACTTCTGCACTGATCTCCATCAGGTAGCTATTTAAAATGCCCTGATTCCACTCTTTAAATACCTTAGACACCTGCTCTGCACTCATGCCCAGTGCGTCACGCATCACCTGATAGACTTCACAAATCAGCTGCATATCAGCGTATTCGATGCCATTGTGTACCATTTTGACGTAATGACCTGAGCCGCCCGGCCCAATATAGGTGGCACAAGGTTCGCCTTCAGTCACAGGGTTGCCCGGTTCATGGCGCTCAAGCGGACGACCTGTGGCAGGATCCACTTTAGCGGCAATAGCACGCCAGATAGGCTCAATACGAGTCCAGGCGTATGGATCACCACTTGGCATCAGGGACGGACCAAAACGGGCGCCCACTTCACCACCAGAAACTGCAGTGCTGAAGAAAATAAATTTCCCTTCGTAATGTTTTTCACGACGTACTGTGTCAGTCCACAGACTATTCCCTGTATCGACAATGATATCGTCCGCCTGGATACCTGCGTCAATCAGTTTTAAACAGACATCATCGACAGGTTTGCCGGCTGGCACAGATAAAATAACTAAGTGAGGAGAAGATAAACGCGACAGAAGTTCTGTATAAGAGCTGCAGCTGATCACGCGGGCCGGTTTGTCGCCCCGCTCGGCCTTGTCCTGCGCTATAACAGCTTCCAGTTTTTTATGGTCTAAATCAAAAGCGGCAACCCGATAACCGTGATCAGCCAGATTCAAAATGAGGTTCTTCCCCATTACACCTGCGCCGACAAAACCTATATCACATAATACGGATGTCTCAGACATTTGATTTTCCTTTTAAAATCCGGCACTGCAAAAGTGGCCGCGATTATACTGGAAAACTGTGGATAAAGAAAAAGCTCAACTGAAAAAACTCAGGTCCAGATGGATAAAGATCGTTCACTCTGCAGATAACGGGTTCTGGTTGCTGCTTTTTCCAGCATCTCGCCTGTTTCAAACTGAGTATCCAACAGCAACTGCCAACTTTTTTTCGGTAATTCGACCTGCAGCGGATGATCGCTGGCGTTAATAATGACCAGCATGGCCTGATGATCTTTTAAATGCTCAATAACAAAAACACAGTTGGTTTTGTACGGATCTGTCCAGTCTTCATCTTGTTTTAGGCTGCCATCCGCCAGATACCAGTTGACCTGGTGTTTGTCGCCATGCAACTGATATTGATCGTCCAGCAAAGACAATTGCTGTAAACAACTGAACTTTTGGCGCAGCTGGATCATCTTTTTAACAAAACTCAGAAACTGCGTGGCCTGATAATCCAGTTGCCAGTGCAGCCAGCTCATCTCATTGTCCTGACAATAAGCATTATTGTTGCCTTGCTGAGTATGGCTGAGTTCGTCCCCGCCCAACCAATGCACTATGCCCTGACTGAGCATCAGGCTGGCGACCAGATTACGTTTATGCTGAAATCGTTTACGCAAAATATCGACATCACTGCTTGGTCCTTCAACGCCATAATTCAGACTCAAATTATGACCATGGCCATCACGATTTTGCTCCGCATTCAGCCAGTTGTGTTTATCCTGATAACACACCATGTCCTGCAAGGTAAAACCATCGTGGTAACTGATGTAATTGACGCTGCAACAGGCAGGTTTGTGATGTTTTTGGAAAATGTCACGGGACCCGAGCAAGCGGGTGGCAAATTGGGGCAACTGGCCTGGGTCTTGCCGCCAGAACGAACGAAAGCTATCACGGCATTTGTCGTTCAGCTCAGACCAATGTGCCGGAAATTGTCCCAGTTGATAGCCAAAAGGCCCTAAATCCCAGGGCTCAGCAATCAGCTTGACCTGACTTAACACCGGATCCTGAGCTATCACCTGCAAAAAAGTGGCGTAAGCATCAAAACGTTTATGTTCGCGGGCTAAAGTGACGGCCAAATCAAAGCGGAAACCATCCACCTGCATTTCTGTTGCCCAATAACGCAAAGCATCCAGAACCAGCCGCTGAGTAACCGGATGGGCCACATTCAGCGTATTGCCACAGCCGCTGTAATTGCAGTTTTGATGATAGTCGGTAATGTCAGCATGATTTTCAAACAGGTAATAATGCCTGTTTGCTAAGCCTCTGAAACTTAAGCGATAATCTTCAGCCTCTGCGGTATGGTTAAACACCACATCCAGAATAACCTCCAAACCATGCTGGTGATAAGTTCGCACCAATTCTTTGAACTCAGTGACAGCATCGTCCACCTGATAGCGGGCATCAGGTGCAAAAAAATTAATAGGGTTATAACCCCAATAATTCGTCAGCTTTAGCTTTTCTAAACGGGGTTCACTCATAAAGCTGGCCACAGGCAGCAGTTGTACTGTGGTAATACCCAACTCTTTTAAATGCTTGATCACTGCAGGATGACACATGCCCTGGTATTTACCACGCAGCGCTTCGGGCAGGTCCGGATGCAATTTGGTCAGCCCTTTAACATGAGCTTCATAAATAATGGTTTTCTCGCGCGGTATCCCGGGTTTTTTACTGTTTTGCCAGTCAAACTCTGACGATGCCAGCACAGCTTTGGGCACCATATAGTGGCTATGAACCTGATACAGACGCTCATTCCAGACCAAAGCCCGGTTCAGCTGTTTGGCATAAGGGTCTATTAATAGCCGGTTGCGGTCAAACACCAGGCCTGAACTTGCCTGACAGACCCCTGTAGCCCGCAGGCCATACAAAGTACCAGCTTGAATGCCTTCAACATGCAGATGCCAGACGTCGCCGGTACGGGCAAAAAACTCAAGTTCTGCCAAAGGTTCTTCAGTATCGGGACAAAACAAACATAACCAGAGCGAAGAGGCATCAGGCGCGTAGACTGAAAAATTCCAGCTATGTGCTCCGGTCTGACTTGGACCTGGAGGATAGGCAGTGCCTGTACTGCTTATCCATTCAGGGTTTTGCTCTGGTACTGTACTCACGCTATTTTTCTTCTCAGATAAAGGGTCGACAAAGGCGGCAAATCCAGTTGCACCTTATAATTTAAACCAAAATCAGCAGCAGGATACGCCTGCAAATAGTCACCGACCGGATAATTACTGCCCCAATAATATTCGCTGTCCGTGTTGAGGATCACTTCGTATTCGCCCTGCTCTGCAACAGACAGCAAGAATCTGCTGCGGGGCACCGGGGTAAAGTTACTGACCACATACACAGCCTGACCTTGTTGGTCCATTCGGTAGAAACTTAAAGTACTGTGCTCCGCATCCTGATAATTAATCCAGCGGAAGCCTTGTGGGTCATGATCCAACTGATGCAGTGGTGTACAGGCTTTATAGGTCAGGTTTAAATCGCGGAACAGTTGCTGCACGCCTTTGTGTTTTTCAAAAGACAATAAGAACCAAGGCAGTTGTTGATTGTGATCCCACTCAGTGCCCTGACCAAACTCATTGCCCATAAAATTCAGTTTTTTACCCGGATGGGCAAACATAAAAGCGTAATAAGCCCTTAAATTAGCGGCTTGTTGCCATTCATCACCTGGCATTTTATTGATAAGACTGCCTTTACCATGCACTACTTCGTCATGGGATAAAGGCAAAATAAAGTTTTCGTTAAAGGCATACACCATAGAGAACGTCAAATCGTTATGGTGAAACTTACGATAAGCCGGATCTTTGCTGATATAACGCAGGCTGTCATTCATCCAGCCCATATTCCATTTAAAACCAAAACCCAAACCGCCCAAATCCACAGGCCGGGTGACGCCGTTAAAAGAAGTCGACTCTTCAGCAATCATCATGGCTTTAGGATACTGACTGTACACTTCATTATTCAGCCAGCGCAATAAACTGATCGCTTCATAATTGTGATTGCCGCCATCTATATTAGGCACCCATTCGCCTTCGCGGCGGGAATAATCCAGATACAGCATAGAAGCCACTGCATCCACCCTCAGCGCGTCAATATGGAAATAATCCAGCCAGAACAAAGCACTGGCGACTAAAAACTGTCGCACCGGGTCTTTGCCGTAGTCGTAAATGCAGGAATTCCAGTCCGGATGCCAACCACGACGTGGATCTTCGTATTCGTATAAATGGCTGCCATCAAAACGAGCCAGGCCATGCGCATCTTCAGGGAAATGTGCCGGAACCCAATCTAAAATCACGCCTATACCGGCCTGATGGCAGGCATCAACAAAAGCTTTGAATTGATCGGGGGTGCCAAAACGTGACGTTGCGGCAAATAAGCCCAAAGGCTGGTAACCCCAGGAGCCTGAATACGGATGCTCCATCACAGGGAGTAATTCAATATGGGTGTAGCCCATATCCAGCACATAAGGAATAAGTTCAAGCGCCAGTTCGTTGTAGCTCAGAGGCTCGCCATGCTGATTGTGTTTCCACGACCCTGGATGCAACTCATAAATACTCATCGGCTGATGATAGGGGTCAAAATGACGCTCCTGCCATTGCTGATCCTGCCACTGGTATTTGCTGTGGTCATACACCAAAGAAGCATGAGACGGATACTGTTCAGCGGCAAAAGCCAACGGATCGGCTTTGTGTGGCAACAAGTTACCAAAAGCATCTTTGATTTCAAATTTATAACGCACACCAGCGCCCACTTCCGGCATCACCAGGACCCAATGGCCACATTCAGTGCGCTGCATCGGATGGCGACGACCATCCCATTGATTCATGTCACCAATCAGGCTGACACTGGACGCATTAGGCGCAAACACGGCAAAACGGGTTGCATTCAGTTTCTTTTTACCCAGAGTGAGTTCAACTAACTGGGCACCCAGCTGTTTATACAGGTTCTCCGGCTTACTGCTGACAAAATGCACAGCGTAGTAGGCTTCATCCTGAAACTGATAAGGGTCAATCAAGCTATAACTATGATGATGAGGCGTTTCTATCTGAAAATAGTAAGAGCTGGTTTTACGTTTTGTCGGTAACTCCAGCTCAAATAAACCATGTAATGCTGGACCTGCCGTCATCACACCTAAAGATTTGCGGCTGGCAAAATCAAAAACTTCCACCTTGGCTGCGTCAGGTAAATAAGCGCGGATCATTAAACCTTTACTTGTCCCCTTCTGCCAGGACAATACAGAAAAGGGAGAAGAGCAACTGGCAGAAGCTAACTGAGTTAGGGACATGAACTATCCTTTTGATTTTTTTACCGTCTTGGTTTCTAAGATAACAAATTACACTAAAACTGCCATGAGGTGATGACAGTTTTCTTAGTGAGTGAAACGAAGCCGCAGCTCTGAAGCTTTTTTGCGGCTTTTATCTCCTGCAAAAAGCCCCTTAGCTGCGGCGCAAACGGGTCAGTTCCTGCAGCAACTGATTCACCTTCTGTTGCTCTGCCAGTTGCTCCAGCGTCATGGACAATTTGCGTCGCCAGTTCGGGTATTCATCACTGGTACCCGGAATATTTACAGGCTCTGTCATTTCCATCCAGTCTTCCAGTTGCAAACACAACAACTGACTGGAACCATTAGCTACATGGCGCTGAATGGCATGACTCAGTTCTGTGCTCATTCCCACCTGATCGACATTGTGGCTAAAGTTCGGGTCCAGCATCTGATGCCCATGCAAAGAATCTAAAATCTTTTGCTTGTCTTCATGGCGGGACTGGAACAAAGCCGGTAACTGATGATCCTGATACAAACCTACTGTTTTACCTAAGTTCAAATCACCACAATGCCAGTAGCCTATTAAGGTTGGCATGTCATGGGTCGTCAACGTAGCCATCGCCTGCACCGGATAATGCACTGGTGAGACAAAACCCCCATCTCCGGCTTTTTCAAAGAAAAATACCCGGTAGGAATACATGCCGTATTCAGCCAGTATTTCACGAATGCCATCCGGTACTGTGCCTAAGTCTTCCCCTATCACCACCACCTGATGGCGCTGCGACTCAAGGGCTAAAATACCTAACAGATCCTGAATTGGATAATAGATATAAGCACCTTCCCCTGCACTTTGTGCGCCTTTAGGCACCCACCACAACCGCAACAACGCCATCACGTGGTCAATACGCAAAGCACCTGAATTTTGCATATTAGCGCGGAACAAGTCGATCATAGGCTGATAGGCTTGCTGGAACATCTGGTAAGGCAGCATAGGAGGCAAGCCCCAATTCTGGCCTTTAGGTCCTAAAATATCAGGGGGAGCCCCTACGCTGGCATCACGGCAATACAACTCCGGGTTGCCCCAGATTTCAGTAGAGGCTTCACTGACACCTACAGCTAAATCACGGTATAAACCCAATAACATGCCCTGCTCTTTGGCAAAAGCCTGAGCTTTAGCCAGCTGTTCACGGGCAATAAATTGCAGATAACAATAAAAATCCAGTTCATGCGCCTGCTCTTTGGCAAAAGCCAGGACTTCTTCACTATCAGGTCTTTGCCAGGCTTCTGGCCACACAGGCCAGCCCCATGCATGGCTGTCTTTTTGGATCAAATGGGCATGAATTGCATCGTAAAGCGCCAACTGTAATAAACTTTCACCAGATTGTTGTTTAAATACAGAAAATGCCTGCACAAGTTCAGGATGTTCAGCCTGATGCTCAGTAAACCATTGGTACAATGCCTTTAACACAGGCAGCTTCAAACGGGTCACAGCAGTGTAATCCACCCAGTCCGCTGCACGGGCAGCTTCGAGTTGTTGCTTAAATCCTGGCGCACTGACCAGTTGTTTGACTTGCTGACATTGCTCATAACCAAGCATTTCCGGCACAGCTAAATAAATAATATTTAGCCAGCGACGAGAGGAAGGGCTATAAGGACTGGCTGATTCAGGCATAGCAGGATACAGCGCATGAATAGGGTTTAAGCCAACAAAGTCAGCGCCTTGTCTGGCTAAATGGCCAAGCAGATACCGCAGATCGGCAAAATCACCCACACCCCAGTTTTGCTCTGAACGTACACAATACAACTGGACTGATACGCCCCACTGCTTTTGTTTTTTAAACTCTGCAGGCTGGAAACAACTGGATGGGGTAATGATCAGCGATTGCACAAAGTCCAGCTCGCCTATAGTCAGGCTTAAACTGTGGTAACCCTGCTCCAGCAGAACTGGCAAAGTCCATTGATATTGTTGATATTCTTCACCATCAAATACCATCACCTGATTTAAGTCTGCATCTTCTGTTGCTGTGACGGAAAAGTGATGTGTTTTGCCCTGCTCAGTGGTCAGTACCAGCTCTAAAGCGGTATTGGCGAGCACTATAGGTAACTTCAGTTGGATCTGTGTATCCTGCCCGGCTTTTTGCACCGAGACCGGATCCAATAACTGCTCCCAATGGTCTTGTTGACGTTCCACTAATTGCTCACGGGCAAGGGCGTCATTATCCACAGCAAAACCCTGGGCTGCCAATAAAGTTAATAAGTTTTGCTCTGCGACTTCTGATTGATTGCCCCATGCGTCGGTAAATTGTGTTTCTATGCCTGTGAAGGCAATCAGATCAGAAAGTAATTGTTTGTCCATAAAGGCTCCAGCGACCGGCTTTTTGCTCACAAAAGTAAATGGTTAGGGAAAATTAACTACCACAGTCTACTCCAGATTCAAGACCCGGATTAAGAAAATACGAATGCATAACTTTTTTGCACTTGAAAAGAATGACAAAAAATGTAATTTTATTACAGAATTAAATTACAGTCTGAGGGTAGGTTATGACAATTCGTGTAGCAATTAATGGTTTTGGTCGCATTGGCCGCAACGTTTTACGCGCTTTATATGAGTCAAAGAAAAATTATGACATCAAAGTTGTAGCCATTAACGATTTAGGCGATGCCGCTATTAATGCTCATTTACTGAAGTACGATACGGCACACGGCATCTTTTTTGCTGATGTAGAGCACTCAGACAAAGCAATTTTTGTAAATAAAGATGAAATTTTAACCTTAAGCGAGCGTAGCCCGGCAAACCTGCCTTGGGACCAACTGAACATTGATGTAGTACTGGAATGTACTGGCCTTTTTACCAATCGTCAGACGGCCGGTGCACATTTAACAGCCGGCGCTAAAAAGGTGATTATCTCTGCTCCGGCTAAAGATGTGGATGCGACTGTAGTTTATGGTGTGAACCATGATGTGATCACCAAAGACATGACCATCATCTCCAACGCTTCATGCACCACCAACTGTTTATCTCCTATAGCTAAGCCATTAAACGATGCCTTAGGCATTGAATCAGGTTTAATGACCACTATTCACGCTTACACCAACGACCAGCGTTTAAGCGATGTGTATCACACTGACGTACGTCGTGCCCGTGCAGCCGCCATGTCGATGATCCCAACTCAGACTGGCGCAGCTGCAGCAGTAGGTTTAGTTGTGCCTGAGCTGAAAGGTAAATTTGACGGTTTAGCAGTTCGTGTTCCGACCTTAAATGTATCTTTAGTGGATTTATCTTTTATTGCTGGTCGCAATACCACGGTAGAAGAAGTCAATGACATTATTCGCAAAGCTGCAGCACAAAGCCCGATGAACCAGGTGTTAGCGGTAAACGATTTGCCTTTAGTGTCAGTCGACTTTAACCACAACCCGATGTCCTCTATTTTCGATGCCAGCGAAACCCGTGTAAACGGCCGTCTGGTCAAAGTGATGGCCTGGTATGACAACGAGTGGGGTTTCAGTAACCGTATGCTGGATAACACTGTTGAACTGATGAAACATAGTCAGTAACCTTGTGCTGAAGATCACTGAGGCGGCTTTTTAGCCGCCTTTTCTTTCCGTTGAATTTGAGACTATCGAATGAACAGCATTACTGCACAATCAGGTTTTGCCCACTTAGATGACTTACCCTGTTATGTATTAAGCTGTGGTCAGGCGAAAGCTGTGATCAGTAGCTATGGTGCTCATCTGCTGTCTTATCAGCCCAAAGCTGGCATCGAAGTCATTTACCTGTCCCCTGAAGCTGAGTGGCGAAATAACAGCCCTATTCGTGGTGGTGTACCCGTCTGCTGGCCCTGGTTTGGTCCTGCTGCTGCAGAACTGAATCCTGAACAGAAAAAGCTGCCTAATCATGGTGTAGTACGCACAGAACTATGGCAACTGGTGCAAAAATCTATAACAGACAACAGTGTCAGTATTGAGTTTCGCATCACAACCAGTGGCCTGGCTTATCAGTATGCTCCTGCTGTTTTGAGTTTAACTTTGGTATTAACTGAAACAAACATAAGCCTGACGCTGAACTCAGATCAGGCTGTGCAACAAGCTGCACTTCATAGCTATTTTACAGTGGACTCAGTACATCAGGCTGTTGTTTGTAATTTAACAGGGCTTTATCTGGATAAAGTTCAGGCGGGCAAAGAATTTCACCAGAGCACTGAAGAGCTCAGATTCAGCGAAGAAGTCGACCGGATCTATCTCGACACATCAGACCAATTGAGGCTAAAGGATGGCAAGGCCTGTGTTCAGATCAGTCAGCAGGGTCATGATGCCAGTGTGTTATGGAATCCGGGGGCAGAAAAAGCAGCAATGTTAAAAGACTTACCGGATTTGGCTTATCTTGATTTTGTTTGTGTTGAAACCGCACGTCTGGATCTCAACAACACAGCGCCTTTGCAACTGGTGCAACAAATCCGTTATCTGGGCTAGTCAGGCCAGCTGGAATAAAAAGGTAATAACAATACTTTTTCACCCTGAGTGGCATGAAGCAATGTCAGTTGCAGTTGCCATTTCATTTGTGGCTGACTGCAGGCTCCCAATACCATTTCTGCGCTGTACTGCTGTTGTTGCCCCGCCACAGCTTTAAACAGCAGAGGTATGGTGCCCATACTCATGGACACTCCAACCACTTTCGCTTCTTTGACTTGCCAGGCTTCGGACAATTGCACTGACCAGGTGAGTAACTCTTCGACCGGAGCATGGCCCGGGTTTAAACTCACGCTGACCTGCTCATCCTGATGCAATTGCAAAATAGCAGCAGCTTCAGTTGAGCTTTTATCAGAACAGCCCATCAGGCAAAGTAAATAAACTGCCAGTACCATTGATCTCATCTGACCATTTTCCATAGATAATCTGTGGCCAGTGTACCTTCAACCAGCTATCAAACGCAAAACACTGCTGCTATTGGTTATTTTGCGACCAGCAATATTGTTCTACATCATAAAACAGGCTGTTTTGCCTATCTTTTTAGAGGCAAAACTCGTATTATTTCGCCCCAAAATGGTTAGGGGTATAGTCGCTTTGCAAGCTACGGAGGCTGCTACACTGTTAATCAACAATAAGAAGGGTCACCTTAGGGTGAAATTTTAATCACTAGCAATAAACTGCAGCGGAACTCAACATGAGCCAGACCAAATCGTTAAATGTTGACTACAACTATACCGTTGTCCGCCTCTTTGCCGTCACCACAGTATTGTGGGGTATTGTCGGTATGGTGGTGGGTGTATTACTTGCGGCGCAACTCTATTGGCCCGCACTTAATTTTGACACGGCATGGTTAACATATAGTCGTCTTCGTCCTCTTCACACTAATGCGGTAATCTTCGCATTTGGTACCAGTGCTCTGTTTGCCACTTCTTATTACGTGGTACAGCGGACTTGTCAGGTCAGACTTTTTGCTGAAAAACTGGCGATGTTTACTTTTGTCGGTTGGCAGGTTGTCATTATCGCTGCAGCTATCACTTTGCCTTTGGGCATTAGTCAGAGCAAAGAATATGCCGAGCTGGAATGGCCTATTGATATTCTGATCACCCTGGTTTGGGTCTCTTACGCTATCGTGTTTTTTGGCACTTTAGTCAAACGAAACACCAGCCACATTTACGTAGCCAACTGGTTCTACGGTGGTTTTATTATTACTGTTGCTGCACTGCATATAGTCAACAGCATGGTGATCCCTGTGTCACTGTTTAAATCCTACTCTGTTTATGCAGGCGCTGTGGATGCAATGGTGCAGTGGTGGTATGGTCATAATGCTGTAGGTTTCTTATTAACAGCTGGTTTCCTGGGTATGATGTATTACTTCGTCCCAAAACAAGCAGGCCGTCCAGTCTATTCCTACCGTTTATCTGTCGTGCACTTCTGGGCTCTGATCGCTTTATATATCTGGGCTGGTTCTCACCACTTGCACTACACTGCCCTGCCAGACTGGACTCAGTCTGTAGGTATGGTGATGTCCGTCATTCTGTTTGTTCCAAGCTGGGGTGGCATGATCAACGGTATCATGACGCTGTCCGGTGCCTGGCATAAGCTGAAAACAGACCCTATCTTACGTTTCCTTATTGTGTCCTTGTCGTTCTACGGCATGTCGACTTTCGAAGGTCCTATGATGGCCATCAAGTCTGTAAACGCGCTGTCGCATTACACAGACTGGACCATAGGTCATGTTCACTCCGGTGCTTTAGGCTGGGTTGCGATGATCTCTATCGGTGCTATGTATCACCTGATCCCTGCTGTCTTTAATCAGGGCCGGATGTACAGCATTAAGCTGATCAACACCCACTTCTGGTTACATACAATAGGTGTGGTTCTGTACATAGTAGCAATGTGGATCAGCGGTATTATGCAAGGCATGATGTGGCGTGCGGTCAATACTGACGGTACTTTGACCTACAGCTTTGTACAAAGCTTAGAAGCATCCTATCCCTTCTACCTGATGCGCTTTATTGGTGGTTGTTTTGTCGTCACAGGTATGCTGATCATGGCCTATAACGTTGTGAAAACTATCAGAGCAAAAGATGGCGCTCTGGAACCAGTAGCTGAAGCAGCGTAAGGAGCTTATTGTGTCTAAGAATTATCATGAGTTTTTCGAGAAAAGCGCTGGCTGGTTAGCCATAGGCACTGTGGTTGCCATCAGTTTTGGTACCCTGGTTGAAATCACTCCTTTGCTGTTTTTAAAAGAAACCACTGAACCTGTGGACGGTTTAAAACCTTACACTGCACTTCAGTTAGAAGGTCGGGACATCTTCATTCGTGAAGGCTGCACCAACTGTCACAGCCAGATGATCCGTCCTTTCCGCCATGAAGTGGAACGTTACGGTCACTACTCTGTGGCTGGTGAAAGTGTATGGGAGCATCCGTTCCTGTGGGGTTCCAAACGTACTGGTCCTGATTTAGCCCGTGTGGGTGGTCGTTACAGTGACGACTGGCACCATGCCCATTTAATGGACCCCCGTTCTGTTGTGCCTCAGTCCAACATGCCGGGTTACCCATGGCTGGACGAAAATCAGTTGGATGGTAAGTTAACTCCGAAGAAGATGGAAATCTTTAACAAGTTAACCAAAGGCAAAATGCATGCAGATGATGAAGATGGTGTGATGTATTCAGCCGAAGAAATTGCAGCAGCAACTGATTCAGTCAAGGGTAAAACAGAGATGCAGGCGTTAATTGCCTATCTGCAGTCCCTTGGCACGGCATTGAAGTAACTATTATGGATATGGCAACCCTACACAGTATTTTCACCGTGTTAGTGTTTGTAGGTTTTATTGGTCTTGTCGTCTGGCTTTTTGTGTTAAAACGCAAGCCAGACTTCGATGAACAGGCAAATTTGCCTTTTGCAGACGACCAGAAACCAAAACAACAACTGAAACAGGAGTCGGATCATGAGTAGCTTTTGGAGCACTTGGATCATTGTCTTAACAATAGCGTGTATCGTATTTTGCGCCGTCATTCTGACCTGGAACTTAAAAAACCACGTTGGTGTAAAAGAAGGCGAATCCACTGGCCATGATTTTGATGGCATTGAAGAGATTAATAACCCGCTGCCAAAATGGTGGACCTATATGTTTTACGCCACCATCATCTGGTCGGTGTATTACTTTGCGGCTTACCCTGGTTTGGGTAACTACAAAGGTTTTTTAGACTGGACCAGTTCCAATCAGGGTATTAAAAACCTGGCTGAGTCCAAAGCCGCTGTAGAGCAAAACAGACTGGAAGGTAAAAACGTACAGCTGGACCGTGAGTATGCAGCTGCCAACGAAACCTACGCCAAAGAGTTTGCCAAATACACTAACCGCGACATTATGGATTTAGCTTATGATCCGGAAGCCTTAAAAATTGGCCAGCGTTTGTTTCTGCAAAACTGTGCTCAATGTCATGGTTCAGATGCCCGTGGTCAACGTGGTTACCCTAACCTGACTGACGATGACTGGCTGTACGGTGGTACACCAGACAAAATCAAAGAAACACTGCTGTACGGTCGTAAAGCCGCTATGCCAGGTTGGGGTGATGCGTTAGGTGAACAAGGCATTAAAGAAATGACAGCTTATGTATTAAGCCTGTCAGGTCGTAAAGTGAACGATAAAGACGCAGCGGCTGGAAAAACCAAGTTTGGCATGTGTGCTGCTTGTCACGGAGCAGATGGTAAAGGCAGCTTAGCCCACAACCTGCCATTTGGTGCACCAAACCTGACGGACAATGTCTGGTTATACGGTGGTTCAGTTGGCGCAGTTGAAGAAACCCTGATCAAAGGGCGTAACGGCCAGATGCCAGCCTTTAAAGAGATTTTAGGGGAAGAAAAAATCCATATCATCTCCGCGTACGTTTATCGTTTATCCCGTCCTGAAGAGAGCAGCAAGTAGTTTATTCTGCTGTTCAATTGTAAAATAAGCCCCGCCTTGTGGGGCTTATTGCTATCTGAAAGAGGAAGACCTGATGTTGCATGATACAAAACCCTGGTACAAACAGTTCTGGCCCTGGTTATTACTGGCATTCCCCATCGTATCCTTTATTAAAGGCGGCCATACCATCTATATCATGCAGCAAAGTAACCCTGATTTAGTGGTAGACGACTACTACAAAGAAGGTAGAGCTATTAATATGAATCTGGCGAAATACAGAGAGGCTGAGTTACGCAATCTGCATGCCAGTACACTGATTGCCGCTAATCAGGTGATAGTGCGTTTTGAACAGAATAAAACCTTAGGTCAGCATCTGACGCTGGAATTTTTTCACAACACCATAGCCGCTCATGACTTTGTGATCACAGCAGAACGTAGCGGCGAGAATCTTTATGTCGCCACTTTACCCAAACTGATAGAGGGTAAATGGAATCTGGTGGTGTCGGACGAACACAAAGACTGGAAGCTTAGAGCCACAACTATGTTGCCTCAATTGGGTGAATTTAAACTGGGATATTAACAGTGTCGTATTCAGGTTGTTTTCACTGCAATGAAGTTATTCCCAAAGGTTCAGATTTCACACTGAGCATCGAACAGCAACAGAGGCAGTTCTGCTGTCCTGGTTGTCTTGCTGTAGCTGAAACTATTATCGATCAGGGGCTGGGTGATTATTATAAATTCCGTACCTCCCCTGCCAATAAAGCTCAGCTTGTGCCGGAACAGCTGCAGCTCGTCAGTTACGACAGCGCCGAAGTGCTTGCAGATCTGACACAAAATAAAAATGACCAGACTCACATTGAGTTATCCATCAGTGGTATCAGCTGTGCAGCCTGTGCCTGGCTGATTGAAAAGCAACTGAAAAAGAATTCGGCTATCCACAGCGTGAGCGTCAACTCCAGCACAGCCCGCTGCATTGTTAGTTGGGACCTGAAGCAGCTTAAACTCAGCGATATTCTTACCAACATCAGTCAGTTAGGCTATCAGGCCGCGCCTTTTATGGCGGATCAGGAAGAAGCAGTTCAGCAAGCCGAATTACGCCGTTTTTTAAAACGACTGGCCGTGTCCGGCATTATGAGTATGCAGGTCATGATGCTGGCCTTTGGCCTGTATTTTGGCGAATACACCGGCATAGAACCGCAGTTTGAAGGTTATTTGCGCTGGATCAGCCTGCTGCTAACCACCCCTGTGGTGTTCTACAGCGCTAAACCTTTTACCTTAAGTGCCTGGCGGGCAATCAAAGGCCGCGAGCTGAATATGGATGTGCCGGTAACGCTGGCGGTGTTTTATACCTTTATCGCTTCGGCTTACGCGACCTTATTTGGCATAGGTGAAGTTTATTTTGAATCTGTGTGTATGTTTGTATTTTTGCTGCAGCTCGGTAAATTTTTTGAATTCCGCGCCAGAGCTCAGGCGCGTGCTGCGACAGGCAACCTGTTAAAAATCATGCCGGTTTCAGCCAGGCTGGTGCAAGGAAATGAACTTATTCCAACCTCAGCCCGTCGCCTGGAGGCAGGACAGGTTATTTTAGTGCAGGCTGGTGAAACCATTGCCGCTGACGGTGTGGTGTTGTCGGGCGAAAGTTCGGTGGACGAGTCCATGCTCACAGGTGAATACAAGGCAGTCAGCAAAGCTAGTGGCGACTTTGTGATGGCTGGCAGCATTAATCATGACGGCGTGCTTAAAGTGACAGTGCATCAGGCTTTAGCCTCGTCCCGCTTAGGCCAGATCATTCATCTGCAGCAGCAGACTCTGAACCAAAAACCACAGATCGTTGAAAAAACCACCCAACTTGCGCGCTTTTTTATTCAGCGTTTATTGGTTATTGCGTTTGGTACTTTTTTAGTCTGGTACTTCTGGTTGGATCAGGAAAGAGCGTTTTGGGTCACTTTATCTGTGTTGGTGGCCACCTGCCCTTGTGCTTTAACCCTAGCTACTCCTACAGCTATTACCTGTGCTTTGGCGCGTTTAAACCGCAAAGGCATTTTGATAAAAAACCAGCAAGTGCTGGAAATTTTGCCGCAGCTGACTTCGGTATTTCTTGATAAAACAGGCAGTCTGACTCAGGGCCGTTTTAGTATTTTACGCTCTGAACTACATGACACTCTCTATGACGAAGCCAGATTATTAGCTCTGATTGCTCGTATTGAAACTTACTCAGAGCACCCTATAGCACGGGCCTTCAGCTCTTATCTGAGCACAGAGATCAAAGTTGAGCAGGTTCAGGTGCATGTTGGCTCTGGTTTATCAGCCTTGTGGCGACAAGATGACGGCTCTTGTTTAGATATTAAAGTGGGCAGCGCTGCTTTTTGTGCTGTTCAGGACCAGACAGCTGCTGCCGTTTGCTGCACCATCAATACTCAGTTGGTGTTATCGGTGGAACTTTCGGATGCGCTTCGCCCCGAAGTACCAGCCCTGATCAGCGCCTTAAAACAACGGGGTTTAACCTTGTCCATGCTCACAGGTGACTCTTCTGCTCAAGTGGAAGAAGTACAGCACCAATTGCAGTTTGATCAGGTATTTAAAGGCTGCAGCCCGGAGCAAAAAGTAGAACATATCCAACAGGCAGTCACTCAAGGTGATAAAGTGCTGATGCTGGGCGATGGGATTAACGACAGCCCTTGTTTTCATGCCGCCCATGTTTCAGTGGCATTAGATTCAGGCACAGATTTATCAAAAAATCAGGCTGATGTGGTCTTGCTGCACAACGATTTAAACTTGGTTCAGGAACTGATTGAAGGCGCCGTGCTTGCACAACGTATTGTGAAGCAAAATTTATGGTGGGCAGTTGGCTACAATCTGGTGATTATTCCTCTGGCCGTAGCGGGTTTTGTATCGCCTTACATCGCCGTCATTGGCATGTCATTCAGTTCTATTTTAGTGGTATCTAACTCACTGAGGTTACTCAAAGCATGAGTATTATTTATGTACTGATCCCTATCGCCATACTTTTTGTCTGCATTGGCCTTGGCATCTTTTTTTGGGCTGTACGTAGCCGCCAGTTTGATGATTTAAACAAAGAAGGCATGAGCATTTTGTTTGACGAAAAAAAACAAAACAGCAGCCAAACCGATAAGGACCAACAACCTCCACAATGAACGCCGAACTTGCGGTAAACCTTGTTGCTGCTTTGAGCATAGGTTTTTTAGGCAGCAGTCATTGCCTGGTGATGTGTGGTGGTATAGCCAGCGCATTACAACTCTCTATGCCCGGACTCAATCTGATGCAGCAGTTGAAACTGCAACTGATGCTCAGCGTCGGCCGTTTAATCACCTATAGCCTGTTGGGCGCACTGACAGGGGCTTTTGGCGCAGCCCTGTTGGTCAAACTGGGTATTAGTTTATTCTGGCTAAAACTGCTTGCTGGCATACTCTTGCTGCTGATGGCATTTTATGTAGCCCGTTTATGGTTTGCTTTGACTGTGCTTGAAAAGTTTGGCTCGGCCTTGTGGCGTAAAGTTCAGCCTGTAGCGAAAACCCTGTTGCCGCTGGATAGCAGCGCCAAAGCCTTAGCTTATGGTCTATGTTGGGGCTTTTTGCCTTGTGGTCTGGTTTACAGCAGTTTAGGCTGGAGTCTGGCCAGTGGCAGCGCCTTACAAGGAGCTTTGCTGATGCTGGCTTTTGGCCTGGGGACTTTACCAGCCATGCTGGCGGTCGGCAGTTTCGCCCGTCAGTTAAGTCAGTTTAAAAACAATACACTGATCAGAGCCTGCGCCGCTTGTGTACTGGCGTTTTATGCGTTGTACACTATAGCTATTGCATTAGCTCCACGACTTTTCTAAGCTGGGAAAGTTGCTATAAAGGAATATGTATGTCCGGTTCAAATTTAAGTTGCCAACATTGCGGTTTTAGTCAGTTATGTCTGCCGTTCAGCCTGAATAATGCTGAACTGGACAGTCTGGATGATATTATCGAACGAAAAAAGCCTTTGCATAAAGGCGACTTTTTGATTGAAGCAGGCACTGCTTTGCATTCTCTGTATGCAGTACGCAGTGGCTCTTTTAAAACTTTTACCTTAACCGAATCAGGCGAAGAACAAATTACCGGCTTTCACTTGCCTGGCGATGTCATTGGTTTTGATGCCATAGGCGAGCAGCAGCACCCCAGCTTTGCTCAGGCGCTCGAAACCGCTATGGTCTGTGAAATCCCTTATAGTCAGATGGACCATCTGATGGGCCAGTTGCCGAAGCTGCGGCAGCAAATGATGCGGCTGATGAGTCAGGATATCAGCGGTGATCAACAAATGTTGTTATTGCTGAACCGGAAAAACGCCGAAGAAAAGCTGGCCGCCTTTTTAACCAATCTGGCTCAGCGTTTTGCCAACAGAGGTTTTTCGAAAAAAGAGTTTCGTTTAAGTATGACCCGTGGCGAAATAGGCAATTATTTAGGTCTGACTGTTGAAACTATTAGTCGTTTATTAGGTCGATTCCATAAGGACGATTTAATACAGGTGGATGGAAAACTGATTAGCATCAGGGATCCGGATGCTTTAAGCAAACTGGCTGGTGGCTCCGCTATCGCACGCTGATCATACAAATCATTGATCTGGCACAAGGAATTATCAGCCTACCTTCGCTACCTTGGCTACACTTACAGGGTAAGCCTTAGCTTAGCAGGAGCAAGATATGACCTTATATCCAAACGTATTGGTAGTACTGGACCCTTCAGTGCTGGAACAAAAAGCGCTGAACCGGGCCGTTGAACTGGCCAAACTGCAAGACTGCCAACTGACGGCCTTTTTATCCATTTACGATTTTTCTTACGAAATGACCACCATGTTGTCCGGTGAAGAACGCGAGTCCATGCGTCAGGCCGTGATCAATGACCGCGAACTCTGGATCAGTGAACTGGTAGCCGGGCATCAGGAACAAGGCCTGAAGATTGATATTCAGGTGGTCTGGCACAACAGACCTTTTGAAGCCATAGTGCAGGCAGTTTTAGAAAAAGAGTACGATCTGGTGATTAAAGGCACTCATGATCACGATGTGCTGAAATCCATGATATTTACTCCAACCGACTGGCATATCTTACGTAAATGCCCTTGCCCTGTCTTGCTGGTCAAAGATCATGACTGGCCAGCGCATGGCAATATAGTGGCGGCGGTCAATGCGGGCAGTGAGCAAAGCCATCACAGCTCACTGAACCAGCGTATTATTCATCAATCCAAACAACTGGCCGTTTTGCTCAATAGCAAAGTTCAGTTGGTGAACGCCTTCCCTGGCACTCCGGTGAACATCGCCATTGAAATTCCTGAATTTAATCCTCAGGAATACAATCAGACCATGAAAAACCATCATCTGGAGTCAGTGCAAAAATTGGCGCTGGAATTTGAACTGCCCGGCATTCAAACTCATGTGCTTGAAGGTATGCCTGAAGATGTGATCCCAAAAATGGCGCAGCAATTGGATGCTGAAATGGTGGTGATTGGCACTATAGGCCGCACCGGATTATCTGCAGCCATTATCGGCAATACAGCGGAGCATGTGATAGACAGGCTCGATTGTGATGTCCTGGCAGTCAAACCTGCTGGTTTTGTTTGCCCACTGGCAAAACACTAAATTCCCATAGCTTCAAAGTTATACCTAAGGCTATAAAGGCGGCGTGTAGTTGGTTATACTACGCGCCATTTTTATTTAGGGTCGTTGTTTTATGTCACATGCAGAGCAAGCCAAAGCACAATATAACCTGAACAAATTACACAAACGCCTGCGCCGTGGCGTAGGTCAGGCTATTGCCGACTTTAATATGATTGAAGAAGGCGACAAAGTGATGGTGTGTTTGTCGGGTGGCAAAGACAGCTACACTCTGCTGGACATACTGTTGAATCTGCAACAATCGGCCCCTATTCAGTTTTCTATAGTGGCAGTGAATCTGGATCAGAAGCAACCTGGTTTTCCGGCTGATGTATTACCTGATTATTTAAGTCGTATTGGTGTAGATTTTCAGATAGTAACTGAAGACACCTACTCCATAGTGAAAGACAAAATTCCGGAAGGAAAAACCACCTGTTCTTTATGTTCCCGCCTGCGTCGTGGCATTTTATACCGTACAGCCAAAGAGTTAGGTGCTACTAAAATTGCATTAGGCCATCACCGCGACGACATGATTGAAACTATGTTTCTGAATATGTTCTACGGCGGGAAAATGAAGTCTATGCCCGCTAAACTTATCAGTGACAACGGCGAACATATCGTCATTCGTCCTTTGGCCTATTGCCGCGAAAAAGACATTGAAAAATACTCCACAGCCCGTCAGTTCCCCATCATCCCTTGCAACTTATGTGGCTCTCAGGATGGTTTACAGCGTCAGGTGGTTAAAGAAATGCTGCAGGACTGGGACAAACGTTTCCCTGGCCGTATCGAAACCATGTTTCAGGCCATGCAGAATATTGTGCCCTCTCATATGATTGACAAGAATCTGTTTGATTTTGCCGGCATCAGCAAAGACAGTCCCTTGCCTGCAGAAGGTGATATGGCCTTTGATAAACCTGATGTACCTAAAGTACCTGTAGGTTTAATTCAGGATGAAGACGAACCAGCTGCCGCAGTGCAATTTGTAGAGCTGACGTAGGGGCTGGGCTTGCCCCGCACGTCTCAAACTTTTAACGCCTGTTAAATTCATCAAAGAGCAGCTTCAGCTGCTCTTTTTCATCTGAGTAACGGCTTTGTAGCAACAGTTCCATCACCACTTCAGCAGTGCATAAAGCCCCTTCTTTTTGATTGCGTCTGAGTCTGTAGGCGGAAGGTGTATCCGGCCTGATGCCAAGCCGATAACAAGAGTGCAGATACGGGCTTTGCCTGAGCATTTTGGCAGCTTCCTGCCAGGTTGCATCCAGCAACAGCCAATGTTTTATAGCTTCAGAGCGACGCAAGGTCAGACGTTCAAGCCCTGCTGTATTTACGGCATGATACTGACCTTGTTGCAGCACATAACAGGCTACAGGCGCTTCTGCTGTCATCAGCTCAGGTGATAATGGATACACTAAGCCAAGTTGGTGCTGAGCTGATAAGTCCAAAAGCAGCGCATTGGGCCCTTTGCGCTGCCACTCTATTAATTCAACCCTTACCTTCGCAGAAGCGGCTAAAGCCTGGATCACCAAAGCACCGGTATTGGTCGTTTTATGCATCTCCCTGCTGTGGGTCAGCAGATAAAGTACCAGCTCCGGCATCTGATTTAAGGTTGCTGTAATAAAGGCGTGGCGTGATCCGGCACTTTAGAAAACTCTACTCTTGCAGTGTCAGCCAAACTGGCTGGTAATTGAATGCGACAACGACTTTGTTCACACAGCAGTTGCTGCTGAACAGTTGCATCTGTACTTTGCGCCATGACGTCGGTTGAAAAATGCAGGGTTAAACCACAAACATCAGGTAACCAGTATTTACCAAGACCAGCCAATGAATCCAGCAGCTGATCAAATTGAATTTGTAACTTACGCAGTTGTGCAACAGTCACCTGTTGTGGCACCGGCATTTTGCTACGTAACTTAAAGTTCAAATCGCACGACTCTGCGCCTTCAGGTTGCTTCAGTACAATAAGTGCTTTACGGCTATTGAGCAATTCATCATAAGGTAAAATCAGCTCACCATTGTTGGCGATAGTTAAAGGTGCTTCTGAAATATCTGTGGTAATCAGCGCTTTATCTACCACACAAGCTTCGGTGGTTCCTGCTTTTTGCAACATAAAGGCCAGTGTAATATCACTGAACTCCACCTTTTCACTTTTTTTCATCCGGGCATAAAAGCCATCGTAATTAAAGACGGTATCAGCTAAAGCTGAACCACTAAAAATAACCAGCGCGCTGGCCAGAACATAAGGTTTCATTATTAGCTGTCTATATGTTTAGTATTGGCTTTGAGCATGGTATGGATTTCGTTGACATAATCCTGACCCCGCTCTGAATACCGGATCAACCCTGTTACCAGATGATGGCCGGCTACTTCGCCTTCAGCGCGGCGTTTTGCTCTGAGTTGACGTAACTCTTCATACACATAAAAGGTGTTGAGATTGTAAAAGTAACTGTTGATAGCTGCAGCTACATGAGGAAATACCGCTACCTCATGGTATTTACCTGCACTGCGTTTTTGCGGCACCACACCACAGCCCGCTCTGAAACACCACTGACCGAAAAAGTTATAAGCTTCAAGAGCAAAGCGGCTTGTGCCCCAACCTGATTCTTTTGCCGCCTGAATAAGCACTAAATCTGCTGGTATGGCATCCACCCGGCTTAACAGCAAACGAAAGCCTTCGGCATCAACCTCGGGGTAATCCAGCTTAAATTCGTCATACAGGCTGTAGATAAAAGCATATTCTTCAACACTAAGTTCCTGCTGCTGATGCTTTTGTTGTACATCCAGAATATGCTGGCGAATATGCAGCAAACGGGCGTTTTCGCGCTCAATAAAAGGCAATAAATAGTCAAAAAACGCTTTTTTCTTTTTCACCACATCTTTGTACTGTTCAAAGTCGGGCACTGGCAATAATTCAGGCATAGCCACAGGATAAGCCAGTCGTTTTAACAGCTTGCGTTGATCAGCTGCATCCAGAGCCTCTAACTTTGATGGCATTTGCCAGTCAGCTAAAGAAGCTATGTCTTCAACAGGAGCTGGTTTCAGCCATGGGTAAGCCGCGGCATACAGCACGACAGCCCATAACAACAACCAAAAGCTCAATTCTGTTTTTTTCATGCGATACCCTGATTTCGCCTTTATCCGATCCTGTCACTCAGTGAGCAAAACCATAATGCTGTGTATTCTAACCAGATCTGTTGGTAGTTTCGACCACAAAATGGCCTGAATAATTAGACAAGCCACAAAGGAAAAACCTAATCAATTGTTTTTAAACGATAATTTATTTGGCAAGAAAAATGCATAATCCACTATAACTATGAAAAAAGGAGAATAACATGCGTCAACTTACTTTAATTTCTGCTCTGGTTATGGCTTTATCTGCAACAACAGCAGTAGCTGATGATGTCAAAGTGCTGGAAAAAACTATAGATGCACAAAACTTTACCAGGCTGGTGCTTGACGTCCCTGTGGGGGAAATCAAGGTCAAAGTGACTAAAAATAACGATATCAGTTTAGTGGTGGAGTTAGAGCCTGATGAAGGCTGGTTCAGCAGCAGGAAAGACTTGTCAGATGCACAGATTAGCGTTCAGGAAAATGGCTCTGCACTGAAACTCAAAATTGATCTGGAAGATGACAATGACGTCAATCAAAACTGGACAGTCATGATGCCAGCCGATATAGCGGTATCGTTAAATTTAGGTGTGGGTTCAGTTGAAGTTGACGACCTGACGTCGGATATCAATGTTGATTTAGGTGTAGGTGAAGTGGACATTGACGTCGACACCAGTTTATTTGACTCTATAAAATTAGATGCAGGTGTTGGTGACACGTCGATTAAGGGGGGTAAAGGTCGCTATGAACGTGATCAGGTGCTGGTCACCAGTTCAAGCCAATTGCATGGTGAAGGCAAAAAACAGCTGGACGCCAATGTAGGTGTGGGCGATATCGAAGTGCGCGATAATCAATAACCAGATCTAAAGCTTTAAGGCGCTTTATCTACCCTAAGTAATTGGAGTTGCAGCAAGGCGGCAAGTGACAGAGACCCCTGGAGCATAGTTGTTCCTATGTGACTGGGGCGAAGAACGCAGCCAACACAGCTGCGGCTTCAAGTACGACGGGTATAGAGCCAATTGGGTGTAAAGCGCCAATACCTCGCAAGCGCTTCTTTTAAATCAAAAAAACTGGTTAACGGCAAAGAGTCACCGCTGATACAAGCGTAAGTAAAGCGGTGACAGTTATTCCTCAGTAAATCGTACTGCTGATAACTGTAAATCTGTTCAATAGCCCTGTTGGCCGCAATCTCAGAACCTATAATCTCACCTGCAGGAGTGGTGGCGAAAATCAATTCGGCGCCTGAGCGGTTGGCTAAAAATCGCTGAAAGGATAAAGAACGCACCAGACCAGACCCTGCCAGTTCAACAATTTGTCCTTTCCCTATATAAATGCCTGTGTGCTCAAAAAACTGAAAAATTTCGCAGCCCACCACAGCGCCAACAGGGATAGTTCGCAGACTTGTCATAAAGCTCCTGATTTTGCCGCTTTTTTTTGCCATCATACTTGCAAAAGACGTCTGGGCGTGTAAAAAGGTGTAAGCAAAGATATTTATAACTAACTGGCCCTAAGTAATTGGAGTTGCAGCGCGGCGACAAGTGATTGAGACCCCAGGAGCATAGTTGTCCTATGTGACTGGGGCGAAGAGCGCAGTCAACAAAGCTGCGGCTTCAAGTACGACGGGGCAAACGGAGTAGTAAGGGTAGCGGTATGAAACCAATAGAGCGCTCGACAAAATTAGATGGGGTTTGTTATGACATTCGGGGTCCGGTGGCACGTGAAGCCAAGCGGATGGAAGAAGAAGGTCAGCGTATTTTAAAGCTCAATATTGGTAATCCCGCGCCTTTTGGTTTTGAAGCGCCGGATGAAATTTTAAAGCACGTGATCCACAACCTGCCCACAGCTCAGGGCTACAGCGATTCACAGGGGATCTATCCAGCCCGGGTTGCAGTGGCACAGTATTATCAGCAACGTGGCATTTTAGGTGCAGATGCAGATGACGTGTACATTGGTAATGGCGTGTCAGAGCTTATTCTGATGTCCTTGCAGGCACTTTTGAATAACGGTGATGAGGTGTTGATCCCCTCCCCCGATTACCCACTCTGGACAGCGGCAGTGAATCTGGCTGGCGGCAACGCTGTGCATTACCGCTGTGATGAGCAATCAGACTGGTTTCCTGATTTAGCTGATATTCGTGCAAAAATCACGAAAAAAACCAAAGCTCTGGTGCTGATCAACCCAAATAACCCCACTGGTGCTGTGTACTCCAAAGCTTTTTTGCTGGAGCTGCTCTCTATTGCCCGTGAACATAAGCTGGTGGTTATGAGTGATGAAATTTATGACAAGATTTTGTACGACGGCGCAGAACATGTGAGTACGGCTTCGTTAGCAGATGACTTATTTATGCTGACTTTTGGTGGTTTATCAAAAAACTACCGTATTGCTGGTTTTAGAGTTGGCTGGATTTTATTATCCGGTGCCAAACATTTAGCCAAACACTATGTGGAAGGCTTAAATATTCTGGCCTCTATGCGCCTTTGCGCCAATGTGCCTTGTCAGCATGCAGTGCAAACGGCCTTAGGTGGTTATCAGAGCATCAACGAGCTGATCATACCTGGCGGGCGTTTGTACGACCAGATGGATTTAGCCCACAAACTGGTGACCAGTATTGATGGCATTAGCTGTGTACGACCTAAAGGCGCTATGTACTTGTTTCCTAAACTGGATCGTAAAAAGTTTAAAATTAAAGACGATGAGTTACTGGTGCTGGATTTTTTGCGTCAACATAAAGTATTGCTGGTGCATGGCCGTGCTTTTAACTGGCCAGAACCGGATCATTTCCGCATTGTGTTTTTACCCCATAAAGAACAGCTGGAAATGGCGATTGGCCGCTTAGCGCAGTTTTTACCGGGCTATCAGCAGTAGTAAAAGGCAATAATGATTACCGATAAAAACACCAGCCATTTTTTCGCTCATCTGTTCCGGATGAAGCTGATTAACAGATGGCCTTTGATGCGTAATGTCAATACAGAAAATGTCGCCGAACACAGCCATCAGGTGGCTGTGGTCGCTCATATGCTGGCGCTGATCCGCCGTGAAGTATTTGCAGGTGAAGTACAACCAGAACGGGTGGCGACACTGGCGTTGTTTCACGACGCCAGTGAAGTCCTGACCGGTGATTTACCTACACCTGTGAAGTACTTTAACGCCCAAATTGCACAGGAATACAAAAAGATAGAACGTATTGCCGAGCAGAAGCTGCTGTCGATGTTGCCGGAGAAATTACAGCCGTTTTATCAGTCCTTATTGCTGTCAGAGCAGTATTCAGCCGATGAAAAGCTACTGGTGAAAGCGGCAGACACACTTTGCGCTTATGTCAAAACTCTGGAAGAACTGTCCGCAGGTAATCATGAGTTTGTGCTGGCGAAAAAGCGGCTGGAAAGCGTGCTTGAAGGCTACGCTTTACCAGAAGTGAACTACTTCCTTGAGGTCTTTATTCCAAGTTTTTCGCTGTCTTTGGATGAAATAAGCCTGCAGGATGGCCTCGCCTTTAATGCTGATCCCGGCATACTTCCTGATTAAACTCAAACTCTATGGTGGTATGTTCCAGCTGATAAGGCTGGAGCAACTGCCGTATTTGTTCTTTATGCGTTTTTAACTGCTCTGTCGCTGTTTCTGCTTTTAACACCAGATGTGCTGTTAGTACGTGTTTTTCACCATCGAGCGACCATAAATGCAGGTGGTGCACATCCTGCACAAAATGAAGGTCTTGTAGCTGATGTTCAATTTTGGCCGCAAGTTTTGGATCCGGACTAACCTGTAAAAACAAAGCCAGAGTACGGCGTAAATTACGCCAGACATTGATCAGAATAAAACAGGTAAAACCTATACTTAAAACCGGGTCAATCCAGGCCCAATCGGTCAAGTAAATCAGAATAGAACCCACCAGCACAGCAACCCAGCCTAATACATCTTCCAGCAAATGCCAGGTCAGGATTTGTTCATTCTGGGTTTTACCACCTCTTAGTTTAAAAACTGCAGCACCATTGACCAGTACGCCCAAAACAGCCAGTCCCATCATGCCCATGGCATGAGGTAATTGCGGCTCCCATAAACGGGGTATGGCTTCATATAAAATCCAGCAGGAGCCCAGCACTAAAATCACGCTGTTCACCAAAGCACTCAACAAGGACCAGCGTCTGTAGCCATAACTGTAACGAGAATTGGCTTCTTTGCCTGCAATTTTAGCGGCAAACCAGGCAAAAGCTATGGCCAGTGTATCGCCTAAATCGTGCATCGCATCAGCCATAATAGCCACGCTATTGGTTAACCAGCCGCCGATAAATTCGATAATGGTAAAACAGAAATTCAGCCAAAAAGCTGTGGCTATATTGCCAGACTCAGAGCCGTGATGATGGTGATGATGACCAAAAAGGCCATGGGAATGCGAATGGCCGTCGTCACCTTTGTGGTCATGCTCTGCCGCATGATCATGATTACAGCTTGCGCCGTGCTGATGAGTTTTGTGGTCTGGCTTTGAATGATCGTGTGGCATGCAACACCTGAAAAAATGCCGTAATATGAATACCATATCCGGTTTTACCCCACTCTGCCAGAGCACTTTGTACCTTACACTACAGAAATCGAAACCATGCCTTAGTTGGGTCGGAAAAAGCTTGAGTCAAAACCAACAAAACATTAGTCTGAAACTGAAGTTTGGCTGAATAAGGCCGATACACAACTATTCACCTGGAAGAATAAAAAAATACATGCCATTACATCTTGCAGTGCCCGTGCTCTCATTTTTTTGTATTTTGTCTGCAACTCCGGTTGTTGCAGGTAGCCTTAGCCATACAAAAAGCACTGACTATGCGGCCTGGTCAGAAAAAAACCGCGATGGCAGTTGGACCAGAATGACAGAACAAGCTGTTGCACTGTCTCCATTGGTAAAACTGGTGCCGGCCGATGTGCAAAGCTTTTGTCCTCTTTATGCCAGTTTACCTCAACAACAGCGCAGTAAATTTTGGGTCGCTTTGTTTTCCGCTATGGCCAAACCTGAAAGTAACTTTAAGCCGCAGTCTTTTTATCAGGAAAAATTTAAAGACGCTAAAGGCCGTCGGGTCATAAGCCGTGGTCTGCTGCAAATCTCCCACGAAAGCGCCAATCAACCCCGTTATGCCTGTGATGTAAAATCCCCGCAAGCACTGCACGACCCCAAAGTGAATTTAAGCTGTGGTGTAAAAATCATGAGCAAATGGGTAAAGACGGACGGTGTCATCACTCAACCGCGCTGGAGTAAAGATCCCAAAGGTGGCGCCCGTTATTGGTCTACCCTGCGGCCACAACGTGGCAAAGTGCAGCAAATCGCCAACTTCACCCGCCAACTGCCTTTTTGTGATCCTTATGCCTATCAGCGGGATAAACAGAAGGTACGGACGGCGATTTAAGGAATAAGCATTGACTATATCAACGCTGATTTTCAGTTTTCAGAATAAACCACTTGGCCATTAAATTATTGATTTCTGTGATACTTACATCATCAATATTATGATGACCTTTTTCGACCACCAATTTTTCGTGCAAAAAAGTATTAAGGTAGTTGTACTCTCTCCAAATAGCAGCCCCACTCACTTTCTCTGTTGAATGTTCAATACTATTTACGATCCAATCACGAACTGCCGTCACTAATATCCTTGGCTCATTTCCATGAGCTTTAGTGTCCGAACCTGATAAATCGGATAGCGCTTTCTGGATTTCGTATTTAGTTTTTTCCAGCACCAGAATCTCTTTCCCTTTCCATTGACCTGGTTTCAATCGCTTTAGTCCGAAGTCGATACCTAATTCAAAAGGCATGTTCATTCTGGAAATATCGCCTTTCTTCACGGCCTTTAGCCTGGAAAGATCATGAATTCCGAACTTAGATTCATCAATTATCTTCAGTATTTTATCTATTCTGGTTTCTGAACTGTCAGACTTATCCAATGCCAATCGTGGTATATAGTCCAAGTATCTGATGGTAAAAAGAAGAGCAAGTAAAAGAGGCCTATAGTCGTCGTCAAATGGGCAATTTATAAATACGCTTCTATCAAATTCATTCATCCTTGAATCCTTTACGTTTTATTTTTCAGCAACCACCACTGGACCAACACTCACACTCTCCACTCGACCCGATGAATCGTGAATATATACTTTAATGGCGCCAGAATTGTGCCCATTGATGTATTGAATGGCTGCTTGTCGAGACTTAAATTTCTTCAACGCTCTGGTTCTACCTTCTTGTGTCAAGGCCCAACCACCGCCAGATTCAGCGACCAAGTGCTGTGCAACTAAAGCCATTTTATTCTCCTTACATTACCCGATTTAGTGTCAAAATTGTACACCTCGCGGATAGGACCAGCAACCCACTTTTAGCCACACCATCCACTGACAAGATCATTTTAGTGGAAAATAAAATATAAAAAAGCCACCCGGAGGTGGCCTTTTACTCTGCTCAAAGAATTAAGCAGTTAAAGCTTCTTTTGCCTTAGCGACTAAAGCAGCAAATGCGCCTTTGTCGTATACAGCGATATCAGCCAGGATCTTACGGTCGATTTCAACAGATGCTCTTTTCAGACCATCGATGAAGCGGCTGTAAGATAAACCGTTCTGACGAGATGCAGCGTTGATACGCGCGATCCACAGTTGACGGAATTGACGTTTACGTTGACGACGGTCGCGGTAAGCGTATTGGCCAGCTTTAATAACTGCCTGGAAAGCGACACGATAAACACGACTGCGGGCACCGTAGTAACCTTTAGCCTGGTTTAAGACCTTCTTGTGACGAGCGCGAGCTGTCACACCACGTTTTACTCTTGGCATTTAAAATCTCCTAATATTATGCGTATGGCAGACAACGAGCGATACCAGCCACGTCAACTTTTGCAACTAACGTTTTTGGACCTAACTGACGCTTACGCTTAGAAGACTTCTTCGTCAAAATGTGGCGAAGATGTGATTGCTTACGTTTAAAACCGCCTGAGCCGGTTTTTTTAAAGCGCTTTGCAGCACCTTTGTTGGTTTTCATCTTTGGCATAGTTAAATAACTCGCATTGTTTAAATTACAACGAATAATAAGGCGATAAAAAACGCCGCTTTATTCAAGCGGCGTATCTTATGCTTGAAAGCTCTTATTACTTCTTATTTGGGGCCAGCATCATGACCATCTGGCGACCCTCAACGCGGCTTGGGAAAGATTCACAGATAGCGATATCTGTCATATCTTCTTTAATCCGGTTAAGCATCTCAATGCCGATGTCCAAATGCGCCATTTCACGACCACGGTAGCGGAGCGTTACTTTAGCTTTGTCACCCTCTTCAATGAAGCGACGCAGGTTGCGTAGTTTTACCTGGTAATCGCCTTCATCAGTTCCAGGCCGGAATTTTATTTCCTTAATCTGGATCTGTTTTTGCTTTTTCTTCTGCTCTTTAGCAGCTTTGCCTTTCTCAAACAGGAACTTACCATAGTCCATCAACTTACAAACAGGTGGTTCAGCTGTTGGGCTGATCTCTACCAAGTCAGCGCCTGCTTCTTCTGCTAAACGAATAGCTTCTGAAGTGATTACTACACCTAATTGCTCACCTTCCAGACCTAACAAGCGTACTTCTTTAACGTTGATTTCTTCGTTAATACGGTTTGGTCTGTTCGCCGGTAAAGTTTTCTTTCCTACTTTAATAGTATGTTCCTCCAAGAGTGAAAATAATTAGACCCGGTTTTTAATTTCAGTGGTCAACTTAGTTACAAAGTCGCTTACACTCATTTTACCCAGGTCTTCGCCCTTCCGTGTTCTTAACGCGATATCACCGGCTTCAACTTCTTTGTCACCGACTACCACTAAATAAGGAACACGCTGTAGCGTGTGCTCGCGGATTTTAAAGCCTATCTTCTCATTTCTCAAGTCAGAAATTGCTCTAATACCATGAGATTTGAAAGTTTTTACTAAATCCTGCACATATTCGGCCTGATTATCGGTAATATTCATCACCACAACCTGAGTTGGGGCTAACCAGGCTGGGAAAAAGCCTGCATATTCTTCAATCAGAATGCCGATAAAACGCTCCAGCGAGCCTAAAATCGCACGGTGGATCATCACTGGTACTTGTCTGTCGTTGCCTTCAGCAACAAAACTTGCACCTAAACGACCCGGTAAAGCGAAATCGAGCTGCACTGTACCACATTGCCAGGCGCGGCCTAAGCAATCGTGTAAAGTAAATTCAATTTTAGGGCCATAAAAAGCACCTTCACCGGGTTGCAGGTCATAAGCTATGCCATTGGCATCCAAAGCTTCTGCTAACCCCTGCTCAGCACGGTGCCACATTTCGTCAGTACCAATGCGTTTTTCCGGCCTGGTGGATAATTTCACCTGTACGTCTTTAAACCCAAAAGTGCTGTAGACATCAAATACCATTTTGATACAAGCCGATACTTCAGCCTGCACCTGATCTTCAGTACAGAAGATATGAGCGTCATCCTGAGTAAAACCACGCACCCGCATCAGGCCGTGTAAACCACCTGACGGTTCATTACGGTGACAGCAACCAAACTCAGCCATACGCAGCGGCAAATCGCGGTACGACTTTAAGCCCTGGTTAAAAATCTGCACATGGCCAGGACAGTTCATTGGCTTGATGGCGTAATCACGGTTTTCAGAACTGGTGACAAACATATTGTCTGAGTACTTTTCCCAGTGACCGGATTTCTCCCACAGCACTTTGTCCATCATAAATGGACCTTTGACTTCCTGGTAATCGTATTGGCTCAGTTTTTCTCGGACAAAAGTTTCCAGCTCGCGGAAAATAGTCCAGCCATCGTTGTGCCAGAACACCATGCCTGGTGCTTCTTCCTGCCAGTGGAATAAACCTAAAGCTTTACCAATTTTACGGTGGTCACGCTTTTCCGCTTCTTCCAGTTGCAGTAAATAAGCCGCCAATTGCTTTTTATCTGCCCATGCTGTGCCGTAGACACGTTGCAGCATTTTGTTTTTTGCATCACCACGCCAGTACGCGCCCGCCACTTTCATTACTTTAAAGTGCTGGCAGAACCGCATATTTGGCACGTGAGGGCCACGGCACATGTCGATGTATTCTTCGTGATGGTATAAACCCGGCTGGTCGTCTTTGGCGACGTTTTGATCAAGGATTTCCATCTTGTAGCTTTCGCCACGCGCAGAGAAGGTGTCATAAGCTTGTTGCCAGCTTACTTTTTTCTTCACTACGTCATATTCGGTTTTGGCCAGTTGCAGCATGCGCTCTTCAAGTTGCGCTAAGTCATCGCTGCTGATTGGACGGTCTAAATCAACGTCGTAATAAAAACCGTTGTCGATCACAGGACCAATCGCCATTTTGGTGTTAGGCCATAACTGCTTAATCGCATGACCTAATAAGTGAGCGCAGGAGTGGCGGATAATTTCCAGGCCTTCCTGATCTTTGGCGGTGACAATACTTAATGAAGCGTCTTCAGTGATCAGCTCACAAGCGTCTACCAATTGACCATTGATTTTGCCAGCAATGGTGGCTTTCGCCAGACCTGGGCCTATGTCTTTGGCAACGTCTAATACAGATAAAGGGGCGTCAAATGAACGCTGACTACCGTCAGGTAAAGTAATAACTGGCATGATAAGTCCTCACAGTGGTGGCCCATACCAAGGGTCACGTGTTGATTCAATTTAAATTAAGGGAATGTTTTTTGCGGTTCAACCTTACGAGCGGTAGAACAAAGCAGTACAACACGTAGTTGTGACTGTTTTTAACAAAAAGCGGCTGCATCATAACCGATACGGCGCTTTATCGGCAACAAGAGGCTAAACCTCAGCCACAAAACTGCAATTTTTCGCCTGACGGCTTTTTTACGCCTACACTGAATACAGGTTCAGGAGTGGTATTCAGAAGGATCTGCAGATAGTCAGTCGCTAGCCCCTGCTGCAACAGGAGTCAGCAAACGGAGGATCTATGGATTTATTACATAAAACTATTCTTTGCCCTTTCTGTGGCCATCCCACTCATATCACGTTGGATATCAGCGGCGACGATCAGGACGACATTGAAGATTGCAGCAACTGCTGCAACCCTATTCATGTGCAAACCCATAAAGACGAGCTGCATAATAAAGTGCAGGTCTTTATCGACGCTGAAGATGAGCAGTATTATTAAGCCGTTCAACAGCAATAGTCGTTAAGCCGTCTTAGCAGCCAGCACCCGTTCTACCGTATCCACTATGGTGACTGTTTGCTGATCCAGTTCTATATTCACCCTGTCACCCGCTTTGCGTTGGCCTAAAGTGGTCACTTCCAGGGTTTCAGGTATTAAATGCAGGCTAAAACTGGTGGCTGTCACTTCACCTACCGTCAGGCTGATGCCATCAATGCTGATAAAGCCCTTACTCAATACGTAGTTTTTAAACTCTGGCTTGAGCTCAATATCCACCCGCCAGTTCGCACCAGTTTGGGTCACAGCTAAAATTAAAGCCGAGCCATGTACATGGCCTGACACCAGATGCCCACCTATTTCACGACCAAAAGTTAAAGAGCGTTCAAAGTTAACCAATGAGCCAGTGCTTAAAGCACCTAAATTGGTTTTGGCTAAAGTTTCATCTATCACATCAAAGCTAACCTGGCCTAAAGGCTCAGGCATACTGAACTCGGTGGCCGTTAAACAAGTACCATTGACTGAGATACTGGCGCCCCGCTCCAGGTTTTGCAGTAACTGCGAAGGGACTTCAAGAGTTAGGCGACGAAACTGCTCCCGGTCGCTGATTTCTTTGACTTTAACTTTTGCCTGTACTATTCCGGTAAACATAAAGCCTCTGCTGTGCTATCTTTACGGCGTTTTTTCGCCTGTCTGACAAGAGTTGTTATGTTACCTTTTTCCCGCTTTGAAGCAAAAACCATTCTGAAGTTATCCGGCCCTATCATGCTGGCCCAACTGACGCAAACCATGATGTTTGTGATAGATACCATAATGGCGGGTCGTGTCAGTGCACTGGATATGGCCGCTATTGCTGTAGCTTCCGCCATTTGGCTGCCTATTATTCTGACCTTACAAGGCTTATTGCTGGCATTGACTCCGATAATTTCGCAGCTCTATGGTGCGAAAAATCATAAAGCCATTCCTCATAATGCGCTGCAGGGTTTTTATCTGGCGATGGTACTGGCCACTGTGATTGTCATGGCTATGCAGTTTGTGCATCTGCCGCTGCAGTATTTGTCTATGGAAGATAATTTACGCGACAAAGCCATAGATTATCTGGTCTATGTCAGCTACGGCGTTTATCCGGCCGCTGGTTATATGATCTTCCGTAACCTGTTTGAAGGCATAGGCAATACCAAAGCGACCATGTGGATAGCCTTTGTCGGTATTCTGGTGAATATTCCGGCCAACTATGTATTTATTTACGGCAAGCTGGGTATGCCGGCTTTAGGCGGCGCTGGTTGCGGTGTGGCGACTTCTTTAGTTTTTCTGGCGATGTTTATTGCTATCACCATTTATGCTTTTAGAAGCCGCAGTACAACTCTTTATATGAAAAAGCCTGACACTATGAAACCCAACCGCAAAGACTTATGGCAGATCATTGCTATAGGCACTCCCATTGCCTTTTCGTTGTTTTTTGAAGTGACGCTGTTTTCTTCTATTCCGCTGATGATTGTGCATTTAGGCCCCATAGTGGTGGCCGGTCATCAAATTGCTAATAATTACAGCGCTTTGGTCTTTATGCTGCCTATGAGTATGGGCATGGCAACCACAATACGGGTCGGCCATCTGGTAGGCAGTAACGATGTGCAGGAGCTGAAAAAAGCCGTATCAACCGCAGTGCAACTGGCGATGATGATGGCGGTGGGCATAGCGCTGGTGACTTATTTTGGTCGCTTTTTAGTGGCATCACTCTACTCTACCGATCCTGCCGTATTGGCAGTTGCGACTTCTATTTTGGTTCTGGCCTGCTTTTATCAGATCTCAGACGCAATTCAGGTGGTCTCGGCTTGTGCTTTACGTGGCTTAAAACACACCAAACCTATCTTTTTTATCACCTTTATTGCCTATTGGCCGATCGGTTTTGGTTTGGGCACTGTATTAGGATTAACTGACTGGATCACCCCCAAAATGGGTGCTCATGGCTTTTGGATTGGTATTATTGTCGGTTTATCCTGCGCCGCTGTACTGCTGGCGCTTATCTTAAAAAACCAAATCAGGCGATTAGAAGATGGCAAAATTTTACAGCAGCAACAGGCTGCATCATCTCACTAAACTGCTGAGCTTGATTGCTGTTATTTGTGTAGCAAGCGGCTGCAGCGATCCTGCCCTATCCCTGATGGACGACTACACCAAACGGCTTGGCCGTACTTTGGCGCTGGAGATCGAAGAGCCAAAGCCGCTGGATTTACCGCCACTTCCCTCCATCACAACGACCAGAGCCGATATTCCGGACAGCAGCATTAGCCTGGTCGAGTTAGTCGCTACACGAGCTTGTGGCCTGGATGTATTGCTGGGTGAGCGCAACAGCAGTCTGGGTAAAGTGATGAGCCCAAGCCAGCGACTGAAGTATGAATTAGAATTCTTAAAGCAAGTGCAGCCTTGTTTAACTGACCCGGCTATAACACCAGATCTACAACAAAAACTCTCGGGGCTCGCCTTAGAAAAAACCACACAAATCGATAAACACTGGCAGAATTTCCTGCAGCAGGACGAAACCTTACGCCAGCAACTGCATCCTTCCCGCACCTTATCCGCACCCAACTCAGTGGCTGGTGTGGTTGAAACTATGCAGGCTTTGCATTCGTTGCTTGGGCTCAAACAACATATTCTTGAGCAGAACTGGCAAAAGGCCAGTCAGATTAATCCTGAACTGGCGTTAGAAGCTTTATACAAAGCCAATACGCTGAGTCAACTACAACAAAGTTTACGTTTCAGCCAGCACTGGCTACAAAACCTGAATCAGCAGTTAGAGCAGGTTGATGTGAATTTGATATGCCCTGCAGCTAAACACTCCGACAAAGCAGATATTTTACATACCATTTTGCTGCAGTATTTTATTGCCAAAGTGCAGGTCTATTTCGCTCAGACAGACAGCGCATATCAGCAGTTGTATCCGCTATTGCAGCAGCTGTATCAGGGCACAACTTTGGCGCAAAGCATTCAGCAGCGCTTCGAAGCACCGAATACCGCATTAAAAGCTGAACTAAAACGTCATGTGATCTGGTGGAAAGCAATACAGCAGCAGTGCCCAAAATCGTAGAGGCGGGTGAAGGGCCGGGACGAGCCGCGGCCCCTACGGACGGGGATTACATTTCGATATATTGAGGCCAGCCTAAAAGAGGATTTAGCATGCCTTGCTTATGCTCATAGGCATCACGGCGTTCTGGCGAGGCATTTTCTGCCAACAGCTTTTTATAACCTTTGGCAAACTGCAAAGTGCGAACTAAAGCAGCATAGAAGTTTTCACCCAGCTCTACAGTCACAGCTTCTGAAAAACCAGCAGGCAATAGGCTAAGCACTTCACTGGTATGAGTTTTGATAAAAGTTACGTCAAACCATTCATCGGCTAATTCGATATCGCGTAACCTTTGCTTCAAGTCCTGTTTTACCTTGCCACCCTTAGTACAAAGACGATACAGCACCACTTCAGCCAGCATGTCTTCCAGATTAAAGTGCTCAAACGGGTCCAGCTGTGTATGGTAAAAATAAGTTTGCTTGACCACACTGATGGCCTGACGGCGACGTGATTCGCGCAGTGCCTGCTGATACACAGCCACGCCCTGCCACTCTTCAATGTCCGGAGGACTGGCAATATCCTGCAGCAACTGCTCTTCCACTTCACCGTACAAGGATTTGCGGTTTGGCGTCAGTTGGCTGACCTGCGACAACATACTCCAGCCTTTCTGAAAAGGTTTGACTATGCCTTCAGGGCTGACCAGCAAAGCCAAAGCTTTGTCTAAATCCTGATCAGATAGCTCTGCCAACCCTAAACTCGCCACACCAATAATGTCGTGTGCTGCTTGTTCCAGCAGGTGCATTTTGTATTTATTGTAAAACTTATCGGCAAACTTCAGACTCATCAGCACAGCTTTGCTTTTGACCTGCTCCAGCTGTGCTTCTGACAGTTTTTGCTCTGCTAAGGCGTAATTTAACACCTTAGTTAAAAACGGCCCCTGATTAGAATCCCGTACCACTAACTGCATCACTGATCCCTTATTCAATACATGACCTTAATCGAGGAAACTAAACATATCGTCCACTTCAGCGTATTCGTCCGTGGATTGGTTTTTCTCTTTGGCTTGCATCACCAGCTCAGCAGCAAATTTATTGATAATATGCTCCCAACCCGAGTTTTCGTTACGCACCAGATTTTTAATCGCCTGCTCTACCTGCGGTGTTAACTGGCGAATAAGGGCCAATAAACTACGTGGGTCGTCATAACCTAAACCATGCACTTCTTCGTTCAGATGACGTTCTGTGTAGCTGATGGCTTCTTCTAAATCTTCTTCTTCCTCGTGCAATAAATCATGCACTTCGTCTTCATCTTCTACTTCTTCGCCGCGATACAGCTCGATAAAAGGAATAGACAAATAAAACAAACCCGCCGGATCTTCAGCTATGGCTTCGAGAATTTCAGCCTGCTTGGTTTCGTTGTCCTGAGTACGAATAAGGTAGGTCAAAAAATCAAAGGTATGCTGTTTTAAATCTTCCGCATTGTTTTTGATTTTTTCTTCCCAGTACAAAGGCTGCTGGCAAACGATGTCGCGGATTTTTTCCGGTGTCATCAACTCAGAAATAATGGATGGAAAAGAAATATCGTGCTGACTGTTAATTTGGGTCAGAGTCACAATATCAATATTTTCAATCACTTCAACCAGTTGCGCGTCCGACATGGTGTTGGCCATCAACTCAAACTTTTTGCTGGCCTGTTTCGGCTCAACAATGGCGAGTTCTTTAATTTCCGCAACAGCAATTTCAATCAGACTATTCATCAGCGACCTTCCCTGTTAAAAGTGATTTCATCGTATTGGTTATCGTAGCCTTCTTCTTCGTCTTCATTGCCTTCGTAATCGTCATCAGCGTCATTACGGAAAGATGACTCATCTGAATCATCGTCTTCGTCGTCCTCTGTGTTACGTGGGCCTGGCGCTGCTGCTATATGATGATTCAGCATAAAAAGCACAGCACAGCTTTCAATCAATAAATCTTCGTTAAATTCACGAATGGTTTTGACTAGCGGTAAATCGGCATTATTAAAGGCGACCGACGTTTTAAACTCATCCCAGACTGGCATGGTGTTTTTGGCAAGCCAGCCGGACCATTTCAGATTGGCTTCAGGGGTAAATTTCACACGGCCAAATAAAGCCACAGGCAAATATTCAGGCACTGAATGCAACATCTTGGGGTCGGCCTGCAAAATGCTTTTGATTTGGCTGGTAAATTTTTCCAGCGCTTTTGGCGTATCCGGGTCGTTATAAGATTCAATATTTTCGTAAGCGTCTGTTTTTAACGCTTCTAAACGGTTTTTGTCGAATGTTTTGCTCATGAGTTTTAACCTTTTACGGACGGGTAATAACTATCCCACAGCTCTTTCATCGCTGCGGTCGGGTCCGGCACTATCACATTATTAAAATCTTTAATAAAAGCCGCGCGTTTTTTAGCGTCAGACAATACATCATAGGCTTCTTTTACCCGTTGTAATTGTGCGCCAGCCTGCTCTTTTTCATCTTCAGTTAAATTCAGCAGCTTATCCGGGTGATACTTGTTGGATAAACGTTTGTAGGCTTTTTTTATCTCGTCTTCATTGGCGCTGGATTTCACGCCCAAAATGCGAAAATAATTAATCATTCAAAGTCCATTGAGTTAAAAACATAAGCGCTGGAGGTCTCAATTAAACAGAGCGCTAAAGTGAGGCGATTCTAACAGAAAATCCGATCACTGCATCAACAAGCTATGCACCCTCAGCTCTTTTATACTGAACAGGCTCTGGTGTTCTGATGTTAAACCCTGGCAGGAAACAAATAAAAAAGGCGTAGCTCAGGGGGGATCGGGGTTGCAGCACAAAAAAATTGTTCTGCAACCTCATGCCCAAAGCCACGCCTTACATTGTTTTCTTCGTTGAAGAGGTTGTCTTAACCAGCGACAGCCACTTTCTTATCTGACGCCAGTAACAGGACTACGCCGATAAGCGGAGTAAATAACATGGAAGCGAATAAATAGCCCCAAAAACCTAACTTACGATCTCTGCCCATATAGGCAACTGCGGCACACAACAACAAATAAACTAATACGTACATAGTTCTCTCCTTTTAGTTAACTACCTTTCAGAAGATCTCCCAGTCTGTGGATTTTCATTTCCTCAACCAGAATATCGCCTTCAGTGATGCCATGGCTGTTACAACTAAACATTAGCCCTTTCCCGGCAAATTCGCTATTCCCCTTGTACAACAATGTATCTGCTAATACCTTTGGCTCAAATGTATGGGAAGCCCTGAGTGTTTCCTGAATCATACTGGCAGCAAGATAGCCCTGAATGGCCCAATTGTCGGGCTCAATGCCATACCTTTGCTGGTAAGCCGCAGCAAACCCCTGAAATCTTGTATAAGCCGTTTTGAAATGTGGACAGGCATAACGCTCAGGCAAGCAATTATCATCGCCTTCAGCACAAACTTCCGTGGGTTCCACACCTTGTAATGTGGCCTTGTATGCCAGTCTGTATTCGTCCGCATCATGAGTCTCCAGAGCATAGACTTCAGCATAGTTGGCACAGTCATTCTGTGTTTTACAGTGGTTTTTCAGCTCCATCAGCGGATGACCACCAAAAATCGGCAGATCCATGTTCAGACCTCTGGCTTGCGAAATAGCCAGAGTGACTTCAGGCGTAAAGCTAGCAATAAACATGGCGTCAACCTTACCTGATTTAATTTTGCTGATACGTTTTTGCATTTGTTCTAATATAATCAGCACATCATCGGCATCTAAGTCGATCACTTTTCTGATGGTCAGGCGTTCATTCGCCACGACAGGTGAATCTGATGTTGGGGAAATACTCGCGGCCTGTACTGACTTCACCTGATCAATCCACATCTGCAGTTCAGCATTCAACTGTTCAAGTTTTACATAGTGCTCTTCTCTGGCGAGTGAGCTCAGCTCTTTCTGATAACTGCGAAACAAGGCTTCCAGATAAGCAGTTGAAGAACTTTGCTCCAGCTCCTGTTGCAAATACTGCAGCAGCTTCACTCTGGGCATGGAATCAAAAAACTTGTTGTTCCCATTTTTCTGTTTTTGCTTCAGGGTAAGAAACTGAACGATGCTGGCATCGTCCCCCGTCGCAGACAGTCGGGCAATCTGAAGAATGCGTTTTGCTCTTTGCAACTTAGCCTGCAGTAAGGCAATCTCATCCGTCAGATTAATGGGCCTGATTTTACTGCGTAATGACGACAATACAGGTAAAAAATCTGTGGTACCTTCTTCAAAAAAGCTATGAGCCGGCACTCTCAGCCCTATAGCAGTAGCATGTTCTATAAAATAATTTGAAAAATCTGTGCCATATAAATCCCGCTCATAGATCACATACACATTGATATAACCCTGATCGTGGATATATTTTGCCAGTATTTCCGCATTGCTATCGTCATTTGCCGCATTGCGAAAGATGTGTTTGAAGTCGTACTGAGTCAGTTTAACGTTAGTGGAGCCTGATGAAAGCATCAGCACCCCTTCGAATTCATAAACGGCTGCGGCAGGAATTGCAGCATCTGAACGATAGTAACCCAATACAGCCAGGGCATTCGGATTGCCAGCAATCGTCTTGGCTTGTTTCACAGCCTCAGTTCGATCCGCTGGCTCGGCATAGATGTTCAGCTTCAGAGTTTTAGCTTTGCATTCCTTATTGCCTTCCAGCGCCAATGTTTCCTCATCCGGGACCTGGCAACGGCCCAATCCTTCTGCATTCATGGCTTCGACAACTAATTTTACCGCTTTGACATAACCGGCCTTGTCATCGCCTTCAGGCCAGACCACAGCTAAATCAAGCGTTTCACTTTGCAGCAGATGCTGTTGCCTGAGATCAATAGCTGTGACAGGTTGAGAATGCATATAAAATCTGTAGGCGACAAAAAGCAGGTAGCCAAACAGCAGCGTATAGATCAGTCGCCACATCATTGCGTCCCTCCGGCAGCAGGATCAAAAGACACACTCAACTGCGTTCTCATTGCTGATTCGCCTCTGCTGCAGGCGCATTGTCCTGTGATCCTTCAGCCAGGTTTGTGTCGGCTTGCAGGGATCCTTTACGGAAGTTTTCATTTTCGGCGTTCAGGATAATAGGCAAGGAGTTTCTGTCCGGGCCTATCAGAATCACTTTGGAATTCTCCGACTTAGCAATATCTTTTGTTGCCTCAATCCCCTTCCATAACAAGACGTTACCACTAAGGCTTGAATTGACTATAGTGTTATATCTGCTGACACCCTCGGCTTCCACACGTTTACGCTCTGCTTCTTTTTCTTCTCTGATGATCCTGAAATCATAAGCAAAAGCTAATTGTTGTTGTGTGAGCTTTTCCTGAATAGCCTTATCGACTTGCTCTGGCAACACAATATCTGTAATCATCACTTCATCCACAGTGACAAACTTTCTGGCAACACGGCCAATGGCTTCGTTGACTGCTTCCTGAAAGGTCGATTTTGTCGCCAGGGTGGCATAAATTTTGGTTAAATCATCGTCGACCACATAAGAGCGCACTGTCGCTTCTATTTCCGGCAAAACCACAATTTTAAAATAATCCTGACCTACATATTTGTGCAGCACGCCCACCATATTACGGTCCGGATGATAACGTATGGCCATTTTGATGGTGATTTTTAAACCTTCTTTGGTCAGTACATCTAAATCGTGCAGTTCATTTTGTACCCGTAAGTTATAAATTGCCATGATGTTCCAGGGGTAAATTAAATGCAGCCCCTCACCATAGAGTTCATCCACCACAGTACCGCCTGAAAACCGCTTATACAGCACGCCACCTTCACCGGCCTGAACGGTAATAAAAATACGGTTCCAGAACAAGATCAATAAAAACAGCAAGACAAAACAGGTGATAATAATATTAGGTAAATACTCTTCTATTTTGGCGCTGACACTGTTGAAAAAAGCTTTTATCTTGAGTCTCATTCGTGCTCCTGCCTGGTTATGCTGGCAATTTTTCCATATTCAAGCTTGATTAATGTGTCGGCCATATCAAAATATCTGTCGTCATGACTGACCAGAATAATGGTTTTGTTTTGTTTTTTCAGTTCAGGCAGTATGACCCGGTAATACTCTTCCCTGAATTCAGGATCCTGATCCGCCGCCACTTCATCAAACACCATAATAGGTTTGTCTTCGAGCAGGGAGACTATTAAAGCGATACGTTTACGCTGGCCTGTAGATAAATCCAGGCTGCTGAATCGTCCATTTTTAAACTGGGTTTTGTTTTCAATCTGCATCCGTGCCAGTAAATCGTTGACGTCTTTTTCTTCGAATTTGTCCAGGCCGTACAGTTTTTCAAACAAGTGGAAATCAGTTAATACGATAGAAAACAAATTACGGAAATCGTCATAACTATCGTGCTGCAATGTACGCTCATCAATATGAATAGAGCCGGATGAAGGGCTGTACAAACCACAGAGGTTTTTCAGCAAAGTGGTTTTGCCACTGCCATTACCCCCTACCAGGAAAATAATTTCACCGCGATTCAGCGTCAGATCAACAGGCCCTATGCTGAACATCTTATTTTTAGTTTCGTCCAGATAGTTGTAGCTCAAATCACTTAACCTGATGCTGGAGAAGTCATTAAAGTAGCCGGGTCTGTTCTGCTGCTCGCATTCCAGAGCCTGATTGATCCTGCTCTCCATTTTATCCAGATTACTCAGGGCAATATCTGCTTTCATCACCAGCGGCATCGCCTCAACTAACAGTCCTATAGCGCCAGACATAAAAAGCACCACTGCAGTGATAGACATCAGCACGCTGGGCTCTGCTTCATCCAACTGAGGTAATAAAAATACGATGCTGGCCATTAAGACGTAAAACAGGCTTTGGATAAAAGTAGTGTTGGTCACCACTTTTTTCTCAGATTTCAGCTTTAGCTCTACCGATTGATGAAGGTTGGCACTGAATTCATTAATATAAATATCGTTGCTTTTTTCTCTGGAAATTTTCAGCTCTTTAAAGCCGTCGAGAAAATGATTCAAAGCGTTAAAAAATTCGGCATCTTTGGCCTGAAACTGATGATAAAGCTCTACCACCTGACGTTGTGCTCTTTTGTAGGTGAAAATGCCTATCGTCAGGATCAGAGCACACATCCAGAATGCAATAGTCGACAGCCAGGCTATATAACCAAAACAGAAAATCAGCATCACACCAGCAGTACTGACGTGGACTAAAATTCGGGTGGATTCATAAATAATCTGGGAGTTGTCGAGCAGGTTACTGATCACGCTCATTTTGCCAATTTTTTCATACTGGCTCAGAGAGCTTTTTCGCAACTTATCTATGATAGTGAGGTGGCGCTCGGAAATAGCGGACTGTACACAGGCCTGAGTATTGTATTCAGAGTAGCGTCTTGCATACATAAAACCAAAAATGCATAAGGCAAAAAACAGTAAGTTTCTGACATTGATTTCATTAAAGTCTTTTGCAACATCATTAATTACCAGCATCACCATGCCATTGGTAATACCGGCGAAAATAACGGAGGCCACAATTTTATTTCGTTTGCTGCCCAGCTTACTCAGGATAAAACTAACCAGGTTAAACTTCATTTTTTATTATATCCATGACGTCTCTCTTATCCACTGTCGATACTTCAATTACTGGAAACTGGCCCTAATGCTCAGGTTATTGGTTTTATCTGTCCCCTCAACTCCAGCCCATGGCATGTTGTCTTTTTCATAGCTGAAATTGTAAAGCAATGAAATATAAGCATTAATCTGGTACTCAAGACCAAGCATCAACTCCAGTTTCGATTTGCTGCCGTTATCGACTATACAATACGCAGAGCCTGGCACGGCGGCAGTTAAACATTGCGGGTTAGGGCCGCCGCCACTCAGTGTAGAGGAGCCTACTTCCGGCAAGGACTCCAGGCTATGCAGCCAACTGATACTTTGATTTATACTGATGGATTGGCTGATATGCCAGGACAACTGCTCAACAAAATAAGCCACTGAATAATCCAGCGAATCAATACCTACAGCTTCTGCGTTGATAAATTTGTCCTGCTGTTTACCCAAAGCAAGCATGGTACTCAGGTTCACTTTGTCCGTACCGACCAGATGAAGACCTGCACCTGCATAAAACACCTGCTGGCGATCTAAGGATTGGCTGGTATCCTGTTCGATGATGTAGCCACCTTGTCCATACCAGGTCTGGTTAAAATCGTAACGGCCACCGTAATTAAAGGCGTAATGCTTTTTGTCCAGCGCCACAACACCTGACTGCTTGACGTCATCTTTTTCGTAAATCAGCGTCAGATAGTTAGTCCAGGTGTTGATACGGGAAAAGTAGTCCACTTCAACATGGAATTGTTCGCCATCAAGATTTCCGCTCATCTCTTCCAGATCAACTGTCACTTGCACTGCATGTTGCCACTGATCATTAAGACCGTCCTGATCATAAGCGCTGTCATACCACCATTTTCCCCTCGGCTTTTGGGCTTCTGGTGCTGCTTTTGTGTGCTGTTCAGGGGCTACGGCTACACTCTTTTTCGGCAAAGCAGCCTGACAGGAGCTGTTTTCCGGCTCTTTGCGACACAACTCAACAGCCATTAGCTGCTGGTATAACTCTGGGTTTGTTGTTTTCAGATAATCGATATCTATAGTCTGAGCTGTTAAGGGAGAGCTTAAAAAGGCGCTGGCTCCCAGCGTTGCTGCGTAAAAAAAATGTAGTTTTGCCATCTCGTTTGTCCACAAGAGCTATTGACGAAATCAAGGATGAACGCAAAACAGCACATACAAGAGCGCAATGGCACCACAGCCGTTTTTATTGCTTCATCAGAAATAAACAAGACAAAGCAAGGTTCCTGAAAAAGAAACTAAGCTTTGTCCGGGTTTAGTTAAAGACATAAAAAAGCTATTCGGTCTCTTTTTTTGCTGCCTGAGTGACTGTTCTGCCTACTTCAAACTGTTCTTTAAAGTAAGCTTTTACTTTGGTTGGATCCAAATCCAGAAAAGTACCACCAGATGCAAAATGTTGGTTAAACACCCGGCCAATGGCATAGGTTGTTGAACCACCCAGAATAGACATAGTAATAGCACCAGTGGTCTGGCCAATTAAAGGAATTGCTTTAATAAAACTGGCTACAGGTTGTGCTATTGCAACAGGCAAAAAGCCGCTGATTAAAGAACCTATGATTGCTTTACCACGATCTTCAGAGAACTCAATTTTATAAGTCTCAGACAGCTGGTGCAGCATTTTGATTTGAATGGCGGTTAAACCAATAAAATCTACCCACGGAATAGGAATTAAACCTACGCCGGCCGCCGCATAACTATGTTTGCGGATTAACTCTTCGGCTTCAGCTGATTTATCTTCAACTGTTACCTGCTCAGTCTGTACCTTCTGTTCAGCTTCAGCGCCGGTTTGCACCGGAGTTTCGCCTGCATCTGGTGCAGCTGTTTTTGCGTTTGGCATCTTGATCTTCCTCGTAGTCGTAAGCTTAAAAACTTAAATGAAACAAAGAGTTCTACTGACTGCTCAACTAATATACACTCTCCAGCAATTAATTTATGAACTTTTTGTGATTTTTTTTTCACCCTTTGACATCAGGCCATCAGGCTGTACTAAGATGGAGTGGTTTAGTGACAACCTTGTGTCAATGTCACAAACAACTGCCCCAACCTGATACGAAAGGGGACGGATAATCACTTGGATCCGCACAACACTTTGTGCCAGAAATAGAGAATGTTCACCTATATGAAACATTCATGCAATAGATTATCATCAAAACAGAAGTTAGTACGTATCAAAATAGAAACTAATTAATAAGGCTTTCCCTTGCCCCAGCCATTTATGGTACAGCCTTTATGATCCAGTTCATTTAACGGGAAGACAGCACATGGCTTTAAACAGTAGTACTGAGGAATTGTTTTTTCAATGGTTTGTTAGTCCGATTGAACAACGTAATAACGCCACGCTCGTTTTTGAAATTTCAGGTCTGCTTGATGTAGATCAGTTTCTGCAGGCCTGTTACAGTTATTTGCAACAAAACATAAACGACCGTCTTGGTATTGACTATGCCTATCGCACAGATCAAAGCGAAATCACCGCAGAAAACTACGTAGAACTGCTTAAATTCGATGATCAAAACTCCTGTATTTACGATTTTATCAAGCAACTGGTGAACCGCCCTTACGACTTATCTTCACCAGCCCAACCGCACCTGTTCCTGATCCAGTATTCCGACTCCCGCTACTACTTTGTGATCAATACCTTTCATCTGGAAATGAATAACGGCCTGGCCGAACAGCTGATGCAACAGATATGGAGCTACAGCAAAGACAGGGGCTTTCTGATCAATGCGGATCAGCAAGAGCCGGCTGAACCAGTGCAAGTCCAGACGAACAACCAAGAGCTTGAGTCTGCACGCTGTTACTGGCGTGAGCAGCTCAACAACATGCCACTTTTTACACCATTGCCTGTGAAACAAGTCGACGCAGCACGTTACCAGTCACAGCAATTTTCCTGGAATTCTGAACGTGTCACTTTGGCAAATAACATAGCTCAACAGCTTGATTTGGACAGTTATCAGTTGCTGGCAGCGGCTTATTCCACCAGTCTGGCCTTGCTCATTGGCCAATCCAGGCTGGTGTTGTCTGCCCGTAAACTGAACCTTTGTGATAGTCCATCCCGTTTAAGTGCCCTGCCCTTGTGCTGCGATTTACGCATAGGTTCTATTCAGCAGTTGCTGCAGTCATTCAGCACGCAGTATCTCAATGCACAGCAGCACAGTGCTTTAAGTTTTTACGACATCATTTATGATCAGCAGCAGTTAACAGGCACAAACCGTTGCCTGAATCTCGACTTTGCTGAAGCCTCTTTGACAGAAGTGAATTTAGACGCTGATGACCTGGCGGTCACCCCTTTACCTGTGCCCTGGAATACTGCAGATGACTATGATCTGTCACTGCAATTTGATCGCAGTGACAGCCAGCACTGGTTATTCAGATTTACCTACAACAACCTGCATTTATCGGATGAAGAAGCCCTGTGGCTACAACAAAACATGGCGCGTTATCTGGATGCATTAGATCTTCAGTTGCAAGAAAACGCAACAACAACTGCCTGTATTCATCAGGTATTTCAGCACAGAGCATCTTTGTATCCGGCCACAACGGCTTTAGTAGCAGGTGATAAAAAACTCAGCTACCAGCAATTGGACCAACTCACCGATCAACTGGCAGCGCTGATCCGCCAGCATTATTTTAATTCTCATCAAAGTGTTATGCCGCTGGAAACGCCTGTGGTCATTATGCTGGAGCGCAGCTGGTATGGCGTTGTTGCTATGCTTGCAGTACTGAAAAGTGGCGGCTGTTATGTGCCGGTGGACCCGGATTTTCCAGAGCAGCGTATTGATTACATACTGAAAGATTGCCGGGCATCTTTGTTGATCAGTCAGTACAGTGTGCAACATAAATGTCCGGCCAGTAGCGCCAGCTTGTTATGTATCGAAGATTTATTGCAACAAGGACCAGAGGATCAAAACACGGCTTTGCCTTTGCCCCAATCCGCAGAAAGTCTGGCTTATATTCTATATACATCCGGCACTACAGGCGCTCCTAAAGGCGTAATGGTGGAGCATCGTAGTGCGCTCAACACCATCTACGCGCTCAAAGAGCTCTATGGCGTGCCGGGTTATCGTATCGCTGCTTTTACCAATTTTGTCTTTGATGTTTCAGTCTCAGAAATTTTTGCGACTTTGCTGTATGGCAACGAATTACATCTGCTGCAAAACGACATCAGACAAGATGCACACGGCTTGTCGCTTTACCTGAATCAACAGCAGATCAATCTGGTCTACCTGCCGCCTGCTGTACTGGCCATAGTGCCCAGAGTCAATTACCCGGCGTTAAATTGCATTATTTTTGCCGGCGAGCCCTGTGATCAAACGGTCGGTCGTTATTTTGCAGAACGTTTTGCTTTGTACAACTACTATGGCCCTACAGAGGCCAGTATTTATGTGACAGGCAAAAGAGCAGACACTCAGGATATCAACGACATTGGTTATGCCTTGCCCAATATGCGTGCCTATGTGCTGAATGAAGCCATGCAGCAGGTTTCGGACGGCGAGACCGGAGAACTGTATGTGTCAGGTGTTGGCCTGGCCCGGGGTTATCTGAACAAACCTGAGCAAACAGCGGGCAGCTTTTTAGTCAACCCTTTTGTCACTGAAGCTGAAAAGCAACAAGGTTTTGACCGGCTTTATAAAACAGGCGATCTGGTTAAGCTGACCACACAAGGCAGTCTGAAGTATTTAGGCCGCAATGATTTTCAGGTCAAAATTCAGGGCTTCAGAGTGGAGCTGGGTGAAATCGAAGCGGCTTTATCCACTATAGAAGAAATTGGTCAATCTCTGGTTTTGGTGAAAGAACGAAACCAGTTGAAGCGTTTAGTGGCTTATTATCAGGCGCTGGCCCCTATTGATGATAAGAGTCTGAAAGCCCGGCTGGCTGAACTTTTACCTGGTTACATGCTGCCGCATTATTTTGTCGGTTTGCAGTCTTTCCCTTTAAACACCAACGGTAAAATAGACAGACAACGTCTGCCTGAGCCTGAATGGCAACAGCATGTGGGTGCTGTGCCCAAAGATCCGACTGAACAGCTGGTTTTAGCTATTTGGCAACAAGTACTGGGGTCGGATCAGTTTGGGGTTACAGATGATTTTTTCCTGATCGGCGGCGATTCGCTGGCAGCCATGAAAGTGGTTTTGTTGTTACAACAACAGCAACTGGATTGCAGCACCAAATTACTGTACCAGCACAGCACAGTGCGTAAACTGGCACCTCAACTTCAATCCCTGGAGCGCCAAAGCCAGCAGTTGATTGCGTCAGACAGCACAGAACTGAATGAAATGCAGCATCTGATCCTCAATCATCAACTGATCACAAGCCCGGTGCTTTATAACGAAAATATCACTATTGATTTTCAGGGCATGGTGTTCACAGAGCAGCAATTGAGTCAAGCTTTGGTACGTTTTATCAACCACCATGCTCTGCTACGAATGAAAGTGTTGGAGGATTATCAGCATTTTGCCGTGGCGGCTGCGCTGGAACAAGGGCCGCAGCTTCACACAGAGCATTTTTCGGCCACTGAATTTGAACACAAATACAAAACCAGTTTAAAACACTGGGTCAATTTACCCTTTTCTTTATTGCAAGGGCCTTTATACCGATTTGTGCTGTTTTATCGTGATGAAAAACCGGTGAAACTGGCCTTTATTCACCATCACCTGATCAGTGATGGTGATGCTATGTATAACCTTTTTGTGCCTCAGTTGTATGCGTTGCTTAAAGATAACAATACCAGTTTAGCGCCTTATCCGACGCAGCTTGCACGGCCTTTGCCTATGACGGATCTGTCTGAACTGATCCAGGGCATGCACAGAGTGGATTTGTTTAACAGCCGCCCTGCTGTGGATTGTCAGGGCGACTATCTCTGCAGCAATTTTAGCGAAGCTCAAACCCGACAATTAGAAAGCCTGGCCCGCCAGCACAATGTCAGTCTGTATGCAGTATTGCAGAGTCTGCTCACTGTGCTGATCTGGAAGTTTTCAGGCCAGCAGCAGATGAGCATTGGTGGTGTGAAGTCATTACGAGGACCTGATGCAGAAGCTGTGTATGGTAATTTCCTTGCCAATGACATCAGCAATTGCCAGGTCAACGCGACAGAGCCTTTTATTGAGCTGGTGAAACAACGTTTTGCCGATATACAGCAAAGCCTGGACCAAATTATTCCTTATCAGCAATTGCTGGAGCTATTGCGTCAGCAGTCCGCTTTAGACGAAAAGCTGCCAGGCATTTATATGACGCTGGAGCCCAAAGCCAAAGTGCAATTGCTGTGGCAGGTGACACAAAATGATACCTTGCCACACAGCGTTAAATACCCGCTGTATTTTGAATTTGATCATCAAAAACAGCTGTTAGTGCGGCTGGAATACCGTAGCGCTATGTACAGCAAAACTCAGGCGCAGCAGTTAATCACAGCCTTGCAATTGCTGGCAGAGCAATGCCTGCAGCATCCTGAAACAAAAATCCACCAGTTGAGGGTCATGCCAACCCAACAGATCCAGGAGTTGTTGTATCCGGCAGAGGTTGTGCAGCACCAGCAGCAGGAACAAAGCCTGGTGCAGCTGTTTGAACGTTCAGTGCGGCAGTTCCCCACTCATGTAGCGCTGAACTTTGGCGATGAAGCCTGGACTTATCAGCAACTGGATCACAAGGCCAATCAACTGGCCCATTTCATCCGGCAACAGATAGACGTCAAAGCCGATACTTTGATTGCATTACTGCTGCCACGTTCTTTGGATACGGTGCTGGCGATACTGGCGGTGTTAAAAGCTGGTGCGGCTTATGTGCCAATAGACGTTAGCTATCCGGCCGACAGAGTCAGTTTTATTCTGGAGGATACAAAAGCAACTCTGCTGCTGACCTGGCAGAACTATTCAGAACTCAGCGGCGAATTTTCCGGCCAGAGACTGTTTTTAGATCAACCTGACTGGCAACAGCAAGACACTAAAGCACCAGAGGTCAGCATAGATCCACAGCAATTGGCTTATGTAATTTACACCTCAGGCAGCACAGGTAAACCTAAAGGAGTATTGTTAGAGCACCGGAATGTCTGTCGTTTACTCAGTGCAACAGAAGCCGACTATCAGTTTAACCAGCAGGATGTCTGGTGTTTATTCCACTCTTACGTTTTTGATTTTAGTGTATGGGAGATCTGGGGCGCATTCGCTTACGGCGGCCGGCTTTTTGTGCCCACCAAAGAGCAAGCACAAGACACTGAAGCTTTTGTCGCTTTATGTCAGCAGCAACAACTGACGGTGCTGAACCAAACCCCATCGGCTTTTTATAATTTTAGCGACAGGGCTTTGCTGTTGCCCCGCATTCATTCTTTACGTTATGTGATTTTTGGTGGTGAAGCGCTGAACCTGAATCAGCTCACCGCCTGGTTTGGCTATTACGGCGACCAGCAGCCCTTGCTGGTGAATATGTACGGCATCACAGAAACCACAGTGCATGTGACCTATAAAACACTGCAGCAGCAGGACATCAGTGATCAATCCAACATAGGCAAAGCGCTGAACGATTTACAGGCTTATGTGCTGGATGAGTATTTACAACCTGTGCCTGTGGGGGTCTGCGCTGAGCTTTATATCAGTGGTGCAGGTTTAGCCCGTGGTTATCTGAACAGGCCTGAACTGACGCAAGAGCGTTTTATCCCTAACCCTTATGCGCGACCTGGCCATGAATTTTTATACAAAAGCGGGGATTTGGTCTGTCTGACAGCACAAGGCGAACTGGACTATATAGGCCGTATTGACACTCAAGTGAAAATTCGGGGTTACCGTATTGAATTGGGCGAAATTGAAGCGGCTTTATCATCTTATCCGACCATACGCCAGTCGCTGGTCATTGCCAAAGAAACCCAAAACAGCAAAGTATTAGTGGCTTATTATCTGGCTGATTCAGCGCTGGACCAGAACCAGCTGTCTGCCGCTTTAGCCAGCCAGTTACCGCCTCATATGGTGCCTGTGCACTATATTCATGTCGAAGAGTTTAAATTAACAGTTAATGGCAAACTGGACAAAAAAGCCCTGCCACAACCAGATTTCAGCTCACAAGAGTACAGCGCACCACAAAATGAGCTGGAACAACAAGCCTGTTTGATTTGGCAGCAGGTGTTAGGTGTTGAAAAAGTGGGCATGCAGGATGACTTTTTCCGTCTGGGTGGTGATTCCATCACCAGCATTCGTGTGGTGGCACGGCTGAAAGAGCTTCGGCTGGATATTTCAGTGCGGGATATTTTTGAACACAGAACGCTAAGCGCTTTATTCAGACATACCGGTAAATACAGTAGTCATCAAACCAGCTACCAGGCCTTTGAGTTAGTTGATCCCATGCTGCTGAGCCAACTGCCGGTCGACGCCTCAGCTTTAGAAGACGCCTACCCTGCAACCTGGTTACAACAAGGTATGTTTGTGGAGTCTGATAAAGATCAGCAGGTGTATCACAATATCGAAGTCAACCATATTCCTGCCGTTTTTGAGATCCAGACTTTTGTGTCTATCTGGCAGCAACTGATGCAAAAACACGAGTTGTTGCGCGCCAGTTACCTGAAACAGGACGGATTGGGTTATCTGACCCTGATCCATAAAACAGTCAGCTGTGAAGATAAAGTAGTGTTTTACCCGCAGTATGCAGAGGCTTATCAGCAAGAACTGGCAAAACCACTTCCGATAGACAACCCTGGCTTATTCCGTCTGGCCATAGTGCCACAAGCTGATTCCTTTCAGTTGTTGTTTACCTCCCATCATTCCATCGAAGATGGCTGGAGTGTGGCTTCTTTACTCAGCGAATTTATTCAGGCGTATATGCATCAGCAGCCGGTGCAAAAAGATCACCCATTGCTGTTTGCCCATTACGTAAAACAGGAAACAGAAGCACTTAATGACCAGGCGCATAGCCGCTTTTGGCAAGACTATTTAGCCGACTACAACATGCCCACAGTGCAGTTTACAGAGCAAGCACAGCAGCCAGACAGTCCCTTGCTGCTGGAATCGACGCTGGCTTTGGAGCCAGAGCTGAGCAAGGCGTTATCCCAACTGGCATTCCAGCAGTCTGTTTCTGTTGATACCGTTTATTTGTCTGCTTACCTGTATTTGCTCAGCGTGTTTTTTAATCAGGACGATATAACCCTGGGTCTGGTGGTGAATAACAGACTGGAACTGGATGGCGGCGATCAGCTATTTGGTTTACATCTTAATACTATACCGCTGCGGCTTCAGCTTGCAGACAGCGCCAATTTGCTGAAAGAAACCCACCAGCAACGGCTGAAGCTGCTGCGCCACAAAATTTACCCTTATGGCAAAATCAAAGCTGATTTGCTGTTGCAACAAGACATTTATCAGGCCGCTTTTAATTACATTCACTTTTATCAGAAACACGCCACTTTAGAAAAAACCGGCTCTGAGCTGGTGGATGTATTGGCTATTACCAATATTCCGCTGGCCTTAGTGGTCAGCCGTCAGGACGATAATTTTGAAATTGCTTTTCAGGGGCACAGCGCCTTTATTGATCAGTCCTATTTGCAGCTCATGACAGAACATTATCTGTTTTATCTGCAGCAATTGGCCAGACAACAGCATATCGATCAGCGCTTAACTTTGGCGCATCAACAGCAGGTGCTGGTGGAACACAACCAGACAGAAAGCACTGTTGAGCAAAACGATCTGCTGCAGTGGTGGTATCAGTCCGCCAGACAACACGCTTTAGACTGTGCAGTGTCAGATCCAAAAACCAGCCTGAGTTATCAGCAACTGAACATAGAGTCAAACCAACTGGCACATCATCTGGCGCAACTGCTGCCAGCTGTCTCTGCCAGAGCGCCTGCGCCACTGGTAGCGATCATGGTGGAACGTTCAGCAGAGATGCTGGTGGCTATACTGGCCGTGCTGAAAGCCGGAGCAGCTTATGTACCTGTCGATCCGGCCTACCCGGAGCAGCGTATACGCTACATGCTGCAGGACTGTGAAGCCAGGCTGGTTTTAACCCAGCGCCATGTGCTGAATGCGGCTAATCCATTATCGGGCCTGGACTTAGCTGTGTATTGTATTGATGAGCAGCAGCATCTGATGGAATCAGTCACTGATTTGCCCTTACCTGACGACCTGAACCGGCTGGTCAATGTCATTTACACTTCGGGCACCACAGGTAAACCCAAAGGAGTGATGATTCAACAGGCAGCAGTGGTGAATCTTGCTGCAGCTCAACACCAGCTGCTGCAGTTGGTCAAAGAAGATAAAGTGCTGCAATTTGCATCTTTTAGCTTTGACGCCGCCACCTGGGAAATTTTTGCAACCTTGTTGCAAGGCGCTACCCTGGTTATTTGCCCAAATTCGTACAAAGAAAATGTGGGTGCCTTAGTCAGTTTGCTGGAGCAACAAAAGATCAGTGTCGCCACTTTGCCTCCTGCACTGTTGAACCTGATGGAAGCTGCGCTCTTACCAAAACTGCGGCTGCTGATCGTGGCAGGTGAAGCCACACCTTTAGCCACAATGCAGCGCTGGTCTGAAGGCCGCTCACTGATCAATGCTTATGGCCCTACTGAAACCACAGTCTGTACCAGCCTGCATTATTATCAGCAGGGTGATTTAGCCAGCACTATAGGCAGGCCTTTACCTAACCTGAAATGTTATGTGCTGGACGCCCATTTACGACCTGTGCCTTGTGGTGTGCCGGGTGAGTTGTATGTCTCTGGTGCTGGTGTGGCAGCAGGATATCTGCATCAGCCGGAACTCAGCAGTCAGCGTTTTATTGCCAATCCTTATGGCAAAGGGCTGGACCCTTCGCAGCAGCGGCTGTATCGCACAGGTGACAGTGTACGCAGATTACTTAATGGCGAACTGGATTATCTGGGCCGGGTGGATCATCAGGTTAAAATTCGCGGTAACAGAGTAGAGCTGGCAGAAATTGAAGCCGTACTGACCGAATTCCCTCATGTGAAACAAGCCACAGCCCTGATCCGTGAACGTGATGGCCAAGCTTATATAGCGGCTTATTTTACGGCTATGTCTTCAGGACAGAGCACTGATCTGTCTCTGGTTGCGGACTGGAATAAAATCTACGACAGCGAATACGGCAAAAAATCGGCTGAAGACTTTAACCCTGCCGATTTTGACGGCTGGAACAGCTCTTTCGACGGCAAACCTATTGCACTTGAGAGCATGCAGGAGTGGCGTGACGCTACGCTGGAACGTATTTTACAACTGAAGCCAAAACGTATACTGGAAATAGGCAGCGGTGCAGGTTTATTGTTTTATCCATTATTGCCGCATTGCCAGTACTACTTTGCGACAGACTTCTCAGCTCAGGCCGTGGCCAAACTGCGCTTTGGCGCAACAGTGCTGAAGGTCGAACATAAAACCCGCTTTGCCTTATGTGATGCAGCGTCTATTCTGCAGGCCGTCGAAGGTTATCAGCCTGATCTGATTATTATCAACTCGGTGATCCAGTATTTCCCATCCGCTGACTATCTGCTGGATGTTATTCAGCAAGCCATGACCTTGCTCAATGGCCAGGGTCAGCTGTTTATTGGTGATGTCAGAGATGCCCGTTTGCTGGATATTCTGCATTACGATATCCAAAAACATCTGCAGCCTGATGCACCTTTCCCTGCTGTAGTGGAGGCCACCAAACAAGCCAGAGCTCAGGATAAAGAACTATTGGTCAGTCCGGACTTTTTCCTGACTTTTGCTCAAAAGCATCAACGGGGTGCTATTGAGTTGCCCGTGGATCTGCTGATTAAAAAAGGTCAGTACAGCAATGAAATGCTGGATTACCGTTACGACGTGATAGTGGATTTTTCTGCAGACGCAGCTTCACGCCCCTTGGCACAAGCTCAAATCGAATCAGAGTTCCACTTCTCTGCTAACCTGGCTGTTGAACACTGCTGCCAACAAAATTTACAGAGTTTTGTGATCCGTAACTACCCGAACAGCCGTGTGTACCAAAGCTATATTGAGTTTCATAATGTGCCTGGAAAACTGGCGGCAAATCAGGTGTTGAACTATCTGCAACTGGCAGAGATAGCAACACGTCATGGTTATCAGTTTAAAGCCAGTGTGCAACCTGATGATCCTGCCCTGCTGTCTTTAATGTTCAGCCGCTCTGATCAAGCCCCTTTCAGTTCACAACTGGTGAGCGCCAGACCACGGCCACTCAGTTATGCAGTGCGTGAACCTTTTATGCCACTGGACAGCAAAGCGCTGCGCTCTTATCTGGAGCAGAAACTGCCAGCTTTTATGTTGCCTAATGTGCTGGTGCAGTTAGAGGCGATGCCACTGACCCCCAATGGCAAAGTCGATCGCAAAGCCCTGCCTGAGCCTGAGCAGGACCAACGCAACTATGTCGCGCCACGAAATGAGCTGGAACAGGCCTTGTGTCTGATTTGGCAGGATATTTTGGGCATCACCCGGGTAGGCGTGCAGGACGACTTTTTCCAGCTCGGTGGCAACTCCATTCTGGCTATTTCCTTAAGCCACAGAATATCCACAGTGCTACAACGTGAAGTCAGTCTGGCCACTTTGTTCAGACACAAAACCATAGCCCAACTGACAGAACATGGCCTGAGCAAACAAGCTGTGTTGATCCAGCCTGCAACTGTGACAGAAAAACCTCTGTCCTTTGCACAAAACCGGTTATGGTTTTTACAGCAGTATGAACAGGACTCCAGCGCTTATCATATTCCGTTGTTGCTTAAACTCAGCAGCCATGAAACCGACTGGTTAGCTGTTGCGCTGCACGCCATACTGGAACGCCATCAGGTGTTGCGTTCTGTTTACCAGGCTTTCGATGAACAAACAGAATTACAGCTTCGGGACGCGACAACCCTTCGCATAGAGCATCAGCACTGCGATTTATCCCGGTTGGATCAATGGCTAAAACACCAGATCAGCCTGCCTTTTGATTTAACAGAGCAACTGCCAATACGCGCCAGTCTGATCCACACAGAACAAGAGCAGTACCTGCTGCTGGTGATCCACCATATAGCTTTTGATGGCTGGAGTGTGGATCTGCTGCTGAACGAACTCAGTCTGTACCAACAGCACCTGGTGTCGGCACAACCCCTGCACTTACCTGAATTACCAGTGCAATACAGCGATTTTGCCATCTGGCAACGGCAGTTTTTAGCGGTAGACGAGCTGGAACGTCAACTGGATTACTGGCAACAGCAATTACAGGGGTTTGAACCACTGCAATTACCAGAGTCAATGCCACGACCCAAAGCCTTTGATTACCAGGGTTCGAACTTACAGCTGACGCTTGAAAATGACTTGAGTCTGCAGTTAAAAAAACTGGCCAGAGAACAACAGATCAGCTTAAACAGCCTGTTATTGGCTGCCTTTAATCTGTTGTTATCTAACTACTGTGATCAGCAGGACATCGTCATCGGCTGCCCTGTCGCCAACCGGCATTATCAGGGCACTGAATCCCTGATAGGTTTTTTTGTGAACGCCTTAGCGATACGAAACCAAATCGATCCGGAGCAGTCTTTCAGTGCTTTTGCTTTGGCTGTGCATCAGGGGCTGGTTGCGGCCCAGGGTCATCAAGATGTGCCTTTTGAGCTGATAGTCGACAGAATGCAGGTAGAACGGGACAGCAGTCGTCACCCTATTTTTCAGGTGATGTTTTCAGTCCAGAGTTTTGGTCAGACAGAGCAGCACTGGTGCCAGTTGCAAAGTGTTGATCAGCTCTACCCTGTCGCCAAACATGATTTAACCTGTTTTGTCACAGAACATCAGCATCATCTGACGCTGGAGCTGAACTACGCCAGCTCCTTGTTCAGCGCAGATTTTATCGCACAGATGGCAGAGTCTTTCCAAAGCATTCTGCTGCAATTACTGCAACAGCCGGATGCAAAATTAAGCAGTTTTGAAGTGATAAGTCCGGCGCAGCGGCACTGGCTGCTGTATGACAATAATCAGCACCAGCAACAGCTTCCATTCAGCCATTTGGCTGAGTACTGGCGCCATTCAGTGGCAACACACAATACAGCCACAGCACTGCGTTGCAACGGCATACAGCTGAGTTATCAGCAACTGGACCAGTTGTCAGATCAGCTTGCAGGCTATATCCATCAGCAGCAGTATTTATCAGAGCGGCCTGTGATTGCTTTGGTACTGGACAGATCCGTGGAGTTGTTTATCTCCTTGCTCGCCAGTATCAAACTGGGTGCAGCCTATCTGCCGATCGACAGCAGCACTCCCTCAGAGCGTATTGCCTATCTGCTGGAGGACAGTCGGGCCGATCTGGTGATCAGCAGCGAAACGCTGCGCCACCTGATCCCACCACAGCTGCTGGTGTTGGATCTGAACCAGTTGGAGCTGTCTGATGTTCAGCTGGAAGCGCCTGTGTTAAAACTCTCGCCACAGGATCCGGCTTATATTATTTATACCTCAGGCACCACAGGTTTGCCCAAAGGGGTGTTGATCAAACAAAGTTCTGTAGTCAATTACATTACCAATGTGGCCAACAGCAGTATGACTCCTGGAGCTGTGGTGGATTTCTCCTCCAGTATGGCTTTTGATCTGAGCGTCACCACTACCCTGGCACCTTTGATGCTGGGCAACGAGATTGTTATTTTTACTGAAACACTCAAAGACTTAGATGCCTACCGTCAGCATCTGATATCAGAACAGATCACCTTTGCCAAATTAGTGCCCAGTCTGGCAGAACAAGTGTTTTTGGATGAGCATCGCATTCACCTCAACTGCCTGATGGTGGGGGGTGAAAAACTCAAAGCTCAGCAAAAAGCCTTGTTATTGCAGCATTGTGACCGGCTTTTAGACGAATATGGCCCAACAGAAACCACAGTAGGTGCTTGTCTGGCGGATGTGGCTCTGGATCAGGGCATAGGCCGCGCCTATGCCAATTACAAATTGTATGTGCTCAATACAGAGCAAAAACCTGTACCTGTTGGGGTATGGGGAGAGCTGTATATTGCAGGCCATGGCGTGGCTTTGGGTTATCTGAACAGGCCAGAGCTGACCGCAGAACGTTTTATCGCCAACCCTTTTGATCAAACTGAAGACTACCAGCAACTGTATCGTACAGGCGACACAGTGCGCTGGTTGCCAGAGGGTGAGCTGGAATACCTGGCACGAAACGACAGTCAGGTGAAACTGCGGGGTTACCGTATTGAATGTGGTGAAGTTGAAGCCGCAGTAGAACAACTGGAACAGGTGCAACAGTCTGTTGTGGTGCTCAAACAAGTAGGTCAACAGCAGGCACTGGTGGCTTATTATGTGGCGGCTGAACAGCTGGATGAGGATCTGCTGCGTGACAAGGTCGCAGGTTTTTTACCAGACTATATGCAACCTGCTTATTATCAGTGGCTGAGCGCCTTACCTCTGACTCATAACGGTAAGCTGGACCATAAACAGTTGCCTGATCCTGTGATACTGCAGCAAAAATTCGAGCAGGCAGAAGATCCGTTAGAACAACAGTTGTTGAGGATCTGGCAACCACTGCTTGCCGTAGAGCAACTGGGCGTCAACGACGACTTTTTCCGCAGTGGCGGCGACTCTATTTTGTCTATTCAACTGGTGTCACGTTTACGTAAAGCTGGCTTGAGTTTGTCAGTCAAAGATCTGTTTGAACACCGCACAGTGCGAAGCCTGGCAAGACATCTGCAATCAGCCACCACAGAGCGGCCCGGCGTGCAGCCTGGTCTGGCGCAAGGCCAGTTTGGTTTATTGCCGATACAACAGAGCTTTTTCCGGCAGCTTGAGCAAGGGCTCATCCAACAACCCCATCACTGGAATCAGAGCTTTTTTATTAAAGTGCCAGGCCTTGATCTGCAGCAACTGCAAAAAGCCTGGACTGCACTTATTCAGCATCACGATATTCTGCGCTGCTTTTTTGTCTCTGACCAGGGTCAGTGGCAACACAACTACAGTGCCCAACCAGGCAGTGAAGTGACACTGATTGATGCCAGAGCTTTAGATGAAAGCCAACTGGCCCAAGAGTTAAATAAGCTACAACAAAGCCTGAATATTCAGACAGGTCCTTTGTATGCTGTGGCTTACCTGATCGATGCTGAACAGCAAGGCCGGATTTTTGTCTGCTGCCATCATTTACTGATAGACGTCGTCTCCTGGCGTATTGTGCTGGACGATTTGTATGCGCTTTATCAGGGCAAGCCTGTGGCACAAAGCACCAGCAGCTATCAGCAATGGGTCAGTTATCTGCACTCCTACCCTGGCGTTTTTGCTGAAGAAAGCAGCTATTGGCAGCACTTAGCCCAACAACAGGTCGATTACACAACTTTAGTTACAGTGCAGCCAGAGGCGAATAAGAGCCAGCACCGTATTGAATTTTCAGCAGAGCTGACGCACAAGCTGTTAAAACAAGCGCACAACGCCTATGACACAGAAATAAATGACTTGCTGCTGACCGCCCTTACCAAAGCCTTACAACAGCTGTTTGGTCTGGATGCCGTTTCTGTCACTCTGGAAGGTCATGGCCGCCAACCCCAGGATAACCAACTGGACTTAAGCCATAGCATTGGCTGGTTTACCAGTCAGCATCCGGTGCATCTGCAGGCAGCGGACGAACCCGGACTGGCGATACGTCAGGTGAAACAACAGCTGCGCCAGGTACCGAATAAAGGCTTAGGTTTTGGTGCTTTTGCCAGTCAGCTTCAGCTGGATTTACCTGCTGTGCAGTTTAACTATCTGGGTGTATTAAGTGCGGACCACCAGGACGAATGGCTGCTGCAACTGGATGAGCTGTCTTGTGGCATAGCGCCTTGTAATCAGCAGTCCTGGCTTTTGGATATCAACGGAGCAGTGGAACAAGGCCTGTTGTTTTTTGATGTTAAAAGCGCTTTGTCCGAACAGCAAAGTAAAGACTTTAGCCAGCTCTTTAAACAGCAGCTCACGGAATTGACTGAACATTGTGCCGCTTTGCCAGCTGCAGGCCCGGAACAAAAAACACCAGCAGATTTTGGTGTGCCTCTGACGCTGGACTATTACGATCAACTGATGAAACAGCACCAGCTGGACGCCATTTATGCTGCCACCTCTTTGCAAAAAGGCTTTTTGTCTCATGCGCTGATGCACCCGGACGATGATGCCTACAGAGTGCAGTTTGTCATTGATTATATGCAACAGCTGGATGTGGATTTATACCGTCAGGCCTGGCAACTGGTGGTGCAACGTTTCCCTGTGCTTAGAACCAGCTTTGACTGGGCTCAGCAGCCCGTACAATTGATCCACAGCTCGGCTCAGCCTGAACTGGTGCTGCTGAACTACAGTGAGTTTGACCATGCGGAGCAGCTGCTTAAGGAGCTGCAACAACAAGACCGCCAACGCGCCTTTGACTTACAAAAGCCCTGCCTGTTGCGGCTTTATCTGGTGAAACTTTCTGAGGATCATTATTGCCTGTTACGCAGCGAACACCATTCGATTTCGGACGGCTGGAGTGGCCCGCAATTGATGAAAACTTTGCATAGTTATTATCAGACCTTGTTAAGCGGCAACACACCTACTATCAGAGTTCAGCAAAGTTACCTGCAGGCACAAGGTTATTACCAGTATCACAGGCAAAGTTGTCAGGCCTACTGGCAGCAACAACTGGCCGATATGACCACAGTCAATGATTTATCGCCGCTTTTTGATCGGCCACTCACAAGAAAAGCAGCAGAGCAACATGTTGTGACTGATGCAGATCAGGTGTTTTGTCAGACCAGCGTGTCGGCTTTAGCTGTACTGACACAACAACATGGCATTACCCTGAGCACTCTGCTGCAGTTTGTCTGGCACAAATTGATTGCCAGCTATACCTTTGCCACCCAAACCATAGCAGGCACAACGGTTTCAGGCCGGGCTTTGCCTGTCGAAGGCATAGAAGAAAGTGTCGGGCTTTACATCAATACCCTGCCACTGCTGGTGAATTGGGACAATAGCAATACGGTACTGCAGCAGTTGCAGCAGATCAGCAAAGCCATTAACTCCATGAACCATTTCTCTTTTGCCGATTTGGCTGAGTTGCAACGTGGACGTGGCTCGTTATTCCAGTCCATTCTGGTGTTTGAAAACTATCCGTCCGCCGGTGAACAACAGGATATTCAGTATCAGTATCGCGAAGCTTTTGAAAAAGTGAATTATCCGCTGGTGCTGGTGGCTTATCAGCAAGGGGACAGTCTGCATTTTGGCCTGAAATACGACGCGGCTCATTTGTCAGGGCACAGAGCCAATGAATTACTGTCGCAGCTTAATCTGTTGCTTGCCGCTTTGCCACAAGCCTTACAGCGGCCTCATGCAGAGCTTTGTGTCCAGCAATCCAACGCAGCAGCCTGGTGCCTGAAAGGACCCACACGCACTTTACCTGCACCTGATATCATTCATTGGTTTGAACAAACAGCGGGCCGTTACCCGGATCAGAACGCCATCTATTGCAATGGCGACTATCTGAGCTACCGTCAATTGGACCAACTCAGTGATCAACTGGCATCCAGGCTTCAGACACAACTGCACAGCCAGCCTGATGCAGTGATAGCACTTTGTTTGCATAAATCTGCTGTGATGATTATCGCCATGCTGGCGGTACTCAAAGCAGGAGCTGCTTATCTGCCACTGGCACCTGATGCGCCAATGGAACGTACTCTGTTTATGCTAAAAGACAGCAAGGCGTTACTGGTGCTGACGGACCAGGAGAACCACTCCTCTGTCGCCGCATTCAGCCCCTGCCCGGCTATGGCGCTGGATCTGAGGCAAATGCAATCAGAGGCTAAGCAAACTGACAAAGCCAACTGGGCATTAGACAGTCACCAGCTCGCCTATCTGATTTACACCTCAGGCACCACAGGCCAGCCTAAAGCTGTGATGACAGAACATCAGGGCCTGGTGAATATCAGTCAGTCCCAGCAGTTATTATTGGCGCATCAACCCGGTGACAAGGTGCTGCAGTTCTCAAATTATGTCTTTGATGCCTCAGTCTTTGAAATTTTCCCTGTATTAACCAGCGGTGCTTGCCTCTATCTGCTGCCACCAGAGTTACAAAATGATGTGAATGGACTAGTGGATTACCTCTGTACTCATCAGATCATCACGGCTTTTATCAGTACTGCGGTGATCAAACATCTGTATGGGCTGGAGCGCACTCAAGTGAAACAACTTTATACCGGGGGCGAGTCACTGGAGGGGTTACAGCAGTTACCACCTTGCACCTTATGGAATCAATACGGCCCAACCGAAGCCAGCGTTTGTGTATTACAAAGCCAGGTGGTGGATCATAAAAACATTGCGATAGGCCAGCCTGTACAAAATATGCGGGCTTATTTGCTGGATCACTGGGGTTTACCTGCTTTACCAGGTGCTATTGCCGAACTCTGTTTAAGTGGTATAGGACTGGCACGGGGTTATCTGGGTGCAGCTGAACTCAGCTTACAAAAATTCAGGGCCAATCCATTCAGCGCTGAACCGGGTTTTGAACGTTTGTATCATACAGGCGATTTGGTCCGTCTTGGCGCAGACGGTCAGCTGTATTATCTGGGCCGTCGTGATCAGCAACTCAAAATCAGGGGCTATAGGGTTGAACTGGGCGAAATTGAGCAGGCCATACTGCAGCATCCTGCTGTTGATCAGGTGCTGGTGATGCAGCGTCAACAGGACGAACAGTTACTGCTGGTGGCTTATTACCTGTCGCGCCAGCAGCTGGACGACAAAGCATTGCAACAGCATCTGAAAACCTTGTTGCCAGACTATATGCAACCTCAGGCCTGGGTAATGCTGGAAAAAATGCCACTGTCAGCCAGTGGCAAAATTGACAGGAATGCGCTGCCAGATGCCAGCTTTGTGACAGGTTCAGTCAAAGCCAGTACAGAAACAGAGCGCAAAATAGCACAGCTTTGGCAACAGAGCCTTGGCGTCAGTGATCCTGGTATAGAAGATGATTTTTATCAGCTGGGTGGAGACTCAATTCTTGCCATCAGTCTGAGCCAGCAGATCGCTTCGGCTTTTGCTTGCCCCCTGAGTGTCAGCGACTTTATCAGAGCTAAAACCATAGCGGCTCTGGCTCAGATCATCGATCAACAGCTGCTGCAGCAAAACAGCTTCGACAGCGGAGAGATTTAACCATGCAGTTAACAGAGCTCTTATATCAGATCAATGAACAAGGCATTTTTTTATGGGTAGAGCAGCAGGAAGGCGTTGAGGACAAACTGAAGTTTTCTATTCGCCAGCCTCTGGCGGATAAAGATCAGTGGCTGGCGAAAATAAAACCCCACAAAACTGAGCTGATCGCTTTGTTAAAAGCTGCCGGAGTGCTGTCGGACAGCCTGCAGTTGCCTGTTATTTACCCAACGAACCAGCAGAGCTTTGTTTTATCTTTTGCACAAAAAAGGCTGTGGTTTTTACAGCAGTTTGAACCAGACAGCGCCGCTTACAATGTGCCGCTTATTTTAGAAATGCAGGCTCCGGAGACACAAAACGCTGTAGCCGCCAGGCAGGCTTTAGCGGCCGTGCTGGAGCGGCATCAGGTATTGCGTACTGTACTGATACGGCAAGGCGCTGAACCTGCAGGTGTATTAAAACCTGCCTCAGAGCTGGAGTTTAAGCACCTGGTACTGGACACAGAGCTTGATCAGCAAACAGTGCATCATCTGCTGCGACAAGAGCTGTCCCGCCCTTTTGTGCTGGACCAGCAATTGCCGGTGCGGGCCTGTTATTACCAGCGACCGGGCCACAACGCGATTTTGTTGATCACTGTGCACCATATAGCAGTAGACGGCTGGAGCCTGCCTTGTTTATTGCACGAGTTTCAGCAGTTTTATCTGCACTTTAGTCAGGGTACTCCGGTTCAGTTAGCCCCTTTGACTTTGCAGTATCAGGATTTTGCCTGGTGGCAGCAACGGCTGCTGCAAGGTGAGCTGCAACAACAGCAATGGCAATTCTGGCAACACCAACTCAGCGAAGTGCAGACACTTGAATTACCTCTGGATCGCCCCAGACCCGCTACTTTTGATGCCAAAGGCGACACGGTAAAGCTAGAACTGGACAGCAGCACTTCAGCAGGACTGCATCAATTAGCCCGCTCTTTAGGCTGTAGTTTTTATGCCTTAACCTTATCGGCTTATTTTGTGTTATTGCACAAATACAGCCAGCAAAACGATCTGTTGATTGGCACTGCAGCAGCTAACCGTCATTACCCCGGCACCCGCGATATGATTGGCTTTTTTGTCAACAGCCTGGCCATTCGCTGCCAAACCAGAGCAGACATCTGTCTGACTGAACTGGTGCACTCTGTGCACCAAAACCTGATTTCTGCCCAGCAGCACCAGGATATGCCTTTTGATCTGCTGGTAGAGAAACTGCAGTTACCCAGGGATCCAAGCTGCCATCCGTTATTTCAGGTGTTTTTTGCAGTGCAACAGGCCGATGAACAGGCGCAGCAGCAAGAATTCAGCCTGCTGACCCCCGAAGGTCTGTATCAGGTGGCCAAATATGATTTATCGCTTTTTATCACTGAAGCCAAAGAGGGCTTAACGCTGGAACTGAACTATGCCACAGCTTTATTTGATCAAAGCACTGTGGCACAGATGCTGGCACATTATCAGACGGTGTTACAGCTGCTGTTAGCAAAACCAACTTTGCCCTTAAACCAGCTGCAGCTGTTAAGCCAGCCGCAACAACAGCATCTGCTGCTGGAACTCAATGATACGGCCAAAGCTTTACCTGATGTGTCCAGTGTCACTGCATTATTTGCCCGTCAGGTGCGCTTAACACCTGACCACAGAGCCCTGAGTTTTGCTTCAGACAGCTTAAGCTATCAAGAGTTGGATCAACGCAGCACTGAACTGGCCCTGATGCTGCTTCCCCTGCTGGAGGCTTCGCCATCCAAACTGGTGGCGTTGCTGATGTTACGTTCACTGGAGCTGATTGTGGCTATTCTGGCTATTCATAAGGCCGGTGGTGCTTATGTGCCTGTATCCGCTGAGTTCCCGCTTGAGCGCCAGGACTATATTTTAAAGGACACTCAAGCCGCAGCTTTAATAAGCCATCAGGCGCTGCGCCATCAAGTCACAGCGCTTCCGGGTTCTACTCCTGTGCTTTGGGCCGATACAGGACTATGGCACCAGGCGCCAGAGGACTGGGCACAACAGCACAGCTTGCCAGACAAGATAGATGGTGATCAGCTGGCTTATATTATTTATACCTCTGGCACCACAGGACATCCAAAAGGCGTGATGCTGGAACATCGACACCTGCTGAATCGTATTGACTGGATGCAAAACACTTACCCGCTGGATGCTTCGGATAAAGTGCTGCAAAAAACACCATATATTTTTGATGTGTCGGTGTGGGAGCTGGTATGGGCCAACGCTTATGGCGCTGAAATAGTGCTGGCAGAGCCGGAAGGCCATAAAGATCCGGATTATTTGTACCAGTTGATCACAGAGCAGCAGATCACAGTGCTGCATTTTGTGCCTACTATGTTTCAGGCCTTTTTGGATGATCTGCAACGCCGTGGCCGCAGTATTCCATCGTCGTTGCGTTATATTTTTTGTTCAGGCGAAGCGCTGCCTGTCGCCACAGTACAGCAATTTCAGCAGCTAAATCAGAAGCTGGATCAGAAGCAAAACACCCAACTGCATAATTTATATGGCCCCACAGAAACAGCCATAGACTCCAGTTATTTTTATTGTCAGGGCGAGCTGAGTTCAGTGCCTATTGGCAAACCCATACAGAATACCCAGTTGTATATACTCGATAACAACCAACAACTGGTGCCCAAAGGCGTAGCGGGTGAACTTTATATTGCAGGCCATGGAGTAGCCCGTGGTTATCTGAATTTGCCTGAGCTGAGTGCTGAACGCTTTTTAGCTAACCCTTTTTACCATGCCACAGACAATGCTCAGGCTGGCCGGCGTATGTATAAAACCGGTGACAGAGTAAGAATGCGTGCTGACGGCAATATAGAGTATCTGGGCCGCAATGACTTTCAGGTGAAATTACGTGGCTTTCGTATTGAACCGGGTGAAATAGAAGCGGCGCTTTGTGCTTTGCCACAGATAAGCCAGGCTTTAGTGATGGTCAAACAAGCCTCAGGGCAAGACCAGCTTGTGGCCTATTGCCAAACTGAAGCCATGCCAGAAGCTGATCAGCTGCGTGCTTTGTTATTAAAAAAATTGCCTGATTATATGGTGCCTGACCATTTTATTGGCCTGAGCCGTTTTCCGGTCAATGCCAATGGCAAGCTGGACCGCAAGGCCCTGCCAGAGCCAGAACTGAAAGCAGAGCAGTATGTAGCACCAGCCACAGAGCAGGAAAAACAGCTCTGTGCTTTATGGCAACAAGTGCTGAAATTAGACAAAGTGGGAGTTGAAGACGACTTTTTCCGGCTCGGTGGCAACTCCATACTAGCGATCAGTGTCTCTCATGCGATGGCCGAACTCTTGCAGGCCCACTACCCTGTAGCACAGCTGTTTGCCGATAAAAACATTCGTAACGCGTTACTGAATATAAAACAGAATGCAAACCTCCATTTAGAACAAAAAAGCCAACAGCAGCGGGCTATACAGCCCTGTTTGCTGGCCGAACCCGGCTTGTCTTTTGCTCAGCAACGACTGTGGTTTTTACATCAATACGATGCAGGCAATACAGCCTACAACATTCCTATTGCATTAAAAGTGCAGGCAGGTTCGGCCCTGCAGTTGCAGCAAAGCCTGACGCTGCTGGTAGAACGGCATCAGGTATTACGCTCTTTGATCAGGCAAAAAGATGATCAAGCCCATTTACTACTGCAAGCCCCAGACAGCTTCAGGCTTGAGACAGTAGCGCTTGCTGATAATGAATTTGCCGAAACGTTTAAGCGCTGCGTCAACTACAGCTTTCACTTACAGCAGGACATTCCCATCAAAGCCTGGTGTTTTGAACTGACGCCAGGCCAAAACACAGTGCTGTTGATCAACATTCACCACAGCGCCTTTGACGGCTGGAGCCATGGTCTTTTTATGGCAGAGCTGGAACAGGCCATGCATCATTTCTGCAAAGGCCAGCCCCTGCAGTTGGCTCAGTTGCCACTGCAGTATCAGGACTACGGCCACTGGCAACGTCAGGCTTTTGCCGAAGGTCAGTTTGACTCCCAGTTAAACTACTGGCAGCAGCAGTTGCACCAGTTCAGCCCGCTGCAGCTGCCATTGGATAAACCACGCCCTGCCAAACTCAGTTATGCCGGTGATAACCTGCTGTTTCAGTTTCCTGCAGCTTTAACCTCCAGGTTAAAAGCCCTGGCAGCTGCCCATGGTTGCACCTTATATAGCCTGATGTTGTCAGGTTTTGCTGTACTGCTGCATAAGTACTGCGGCCAGCAGGATATCCTGGTCGGCACACCTTTTGCGAACCGGCATCATCAGCACACAGAGCAGCTGATTGGCTTTTTTGTCAACACCCTGCCGCTTCGCCTGCAGATAGAGCCCGATCAAAGCGCGGAGCAATGGCTTGAGCATGTGGTGGCCAGGGTCACAGCAGCTCAACAGAATCAGGACCTGCCTTTTGAGTATCTGGTTGATGTGTTAAAGCTACAGCCGGATCCATCCCGTCATCCTGTGTTCCAGTTGCTGTTTTCGATGGACCAGTTTGTCGATACTGCTCAGTCGGACTATTTTTCTGCCTTTGATCTAGGCGAAAATTATCAGGTCGCCAAATACGATTTGTCTTTGTATATCAAAGATGAAGGCGAAGAATTACTTGGAGCCCTGAATTTTTCCACTGCGCTTTTTAATAAAAACACTATGCAGCGCCTGACCGAACGTTATCTGGTGTTAATGCAGCATATAGCAGAGCAACCTCAGACAGCTGTCAAACAACTGCAGTGGTTTAGCGCTGCAGATCAAAGGGCCTTGTCCGCAACAAAAGCAGCAGCTCCTGAACACAACAGCGCCACTTTTGCTGAATTATTTTACCAACAAGCAGCCCAAAGGCCGGCACAACAGGCTTTAGTCTGGCAAAACCAAAGCTGGACTTATCAGCAACTGGATCACCAGTCCAATCAGCTTGCCCATCAGTTACGCCAGCAAGGCTGTGACAGGGGTGATTTAATTGCGTTGTTGCTGCCACGGGGGCCAGAGCTTATTCTGTCGATACTGGCCATATTAAAAGCCGGTGCAGCTTATGTGCCTCTGAGTCCGGATCAGCCAGCAGAGCGCATCAGCTTTATGTTGCAGGACACAAATTGCCGCCTGCTGTTAACCGACAGAACGGACTTAGCCACTGAAGTTGAGCTTTATAACCCAGCGGGCAACAGACATCACAACCAGCCCAAAACCGCCTTAGCGCTGTACGCCAGCCCCACCGATCTGGCCTATGTGATCTACACCTCAGGCACCACAGGCCAGCCCAAAGGCGTGATGATTGAACAACACAGCTTTACCGACTTTTTGCTGAACTTCCCGCTTTATATACCGGATGATCAGCAGCTTCAGCTACTTTCTTTAACCTCTGTCACTTTTGATATTTTTGGTCTGGAGTATGGTCTACCCCTGCTCCGTGGTGGCACTTTGTATTTATCCGATCTGCAAAACGCTGTGCCGGATTTACAACGTCATCCACAGATCAATCTTCTTCAGCAAACCCCTTCTGTCTTGCGTACCCTGCTGGCGATGCAGGGGGCTGATTTCAGCGCCATCACTTGCCTGGTGGGTGGTGAAGCACTGAATGGTGACTTATTACAGCAGTTGCAACAGCAGTTTGCCCAGGTGGTGAATGTGTATGGTCCTACTGAAACTGTGATTTGGAGTACCAGCCATCTTTACGACAAAAACAGCAGCGCAGACAACGAGTCAGACAACAATACTGATAACAATCCGCTGCTGATTGGCAATGCCTTGCCCCATGAGCAGATTTATGTGCTGGGTTCAGAGTTACAGTTCCTGCCTTCTGGTGTGATAGGCGAATTGTTTATTGGCGGTGCAGGATTAGCCAGGGGTTATCTGAACAGGCCGGAGCTGACGGCAGAGCGTTTTATTATTCATCCACAGAACCAGCAGCGACTCTATAAAACCGGTGATCTGGTAAAACAAAGACTGGACGGCAAGCTGGAATACAAAGGCCGTACTGATTTTCAGGTCAAAATTCGTGGCCATCGTATTGAATTGGCTGAAATTGAAAGCACATTGCAACAAGACAGCCGCATACATCAGGCTCTGGTGCTGGCCGTCCGGGAGCAACAAAACGACGCTTATCTGCTGGCCTATTATCAGGCTGATTCTGAGCTTAGTGCAGAGCAACTGACAGAGGTTGTCGCCCGGTATTTACCAGATTATATGTGGCCTGAAGTTTATGTCCGGGTTGAACAATTTAGCCTGACGGCCAATGGCAAACTGGACAGAGCCGCTTTGCCAAAGCCAGGACGGGATCAAAGGGCTGCAGCAGAGTACCAGGCGCCAACAACGGCCTTAGAGCAGCAGATCTGTCAGATATGGCAACAGGTGCTGGAACTGGATAGAGTGGGACTGACGGATGACTTTTTCCGTTTAGGCGGCAATTCCATCAAAGCCTTGCTGCTGTGTCATAAAATAGCCAAAGAGGCTGGCTGGCCGCTGGCTGTGGCCGATTTGTTTCACTACAGAACTATTGCTGCGCTGATCAAACACTGCAGAGGCAACAGCATAGGCGACAAACAGCAGCAACAGCTGCCTGTATCAGAGCCAAAGAACCCCAGAGCTCCGTTGTCTTTTTCACAAAACCGGCTGTGGTTTTTATATCAGCTTGAACCACAAAGCACGGCTTATCATATTCCTATGTTGCTGCAACTGAACACACTGGATTTCGCTCGCTTGCAACAGGCATTCACTGGCTTAATTTGTCACCAGCAGGTGCTTTGCTCAGTGATTGAAGAGCATGAGGGCAAAGCCTGGCAGCAGTTGGTGTCTGCTGATCGTTTTCATCTGGATTATCACCCACTAAAGGCCGGGCAATGGCCGGAACAGATCCAGGCTGCAGTGCAGATGCCTTTTGTGCTTGAGGCGCAACTGCCCATTCGTGCCACTGTATTTGAGCTGGACGACGGGACTTATTATTTACTGATCCTGCTGCACCATATAGCTTTTGATGGCTGGAGTATGGATGTGTTATTTAATCAGCTGGATACCTTGTATCAACAGCAACACCATAGTCTGCCGCCTTTGGATTACCAGTACCGTGACTTTGCGCGCTGGCAGCAACAACAGCCCGTGGCGCTTGAGCAAAACCCCTATTGGCAGAATTTAAATCAGGTGCCACCGCTGGATTTAAGGCCCTGCTACCCCAGACCAAAAACCTTTGATTATCAGGGTGCTGACTACCACTTTAATCTGGGCCAGCCTTTATCCAGCCAGGTGCAGGCGTTAGCCAAACAGCAGCAGGTCTCTGTTTATACTTTGCTACTGAGCGTCTGGAGCTTAACCCTGCATAAACTGACAGGGCAACAGGACATACTGCTGGGCACTCCTATGGCCAATCGCCAACTGCCTGGCTCTGATGCCTTGATAGGTTTTTTTGTCAATACGCAGGTGCTGCACCATCATATCAATCCAAAAGCTGACTTTCCGGAGCTGTTAGCGCAAGTGAGCCAACAAAATACCGAAGCACAGCGTTATCAGCATTTGCCTTTTGAACAGCTGTTGGAGCAACTGTCCATAGAGCGCGACGCCAGCCGTCACCCGCTGTTTCAGGTGATGTTTTCAGTCCAGACTTTTGCGGAAAAAGCCTCAGCGCTGGACTGGTTAAGCCCTGCCCCTTTGCCTGCGGGCGGATGCACTGCCAAATACGATCTGTCGTTGCAGCTGGAGCTGCGCGATCAACAGATCAGCGGTGTACTGAACTATGCCAGTTCTTTATTCAGCGAAAAACGTATTCAGCTGATACAACAAGGTTTTGTCAATCTGCTGCAGCAAGTGGTCACCTCACCTCAAAGCCAAAACAGTCAGTTGTCTTTGCTTACCACAGAGCAAAAACAGGCTATGCTGGCACTGGGCGACAGGCAACAAACCCATTCAGAGAAAAATTCAGCGAAAGAGTACAACAGCACACTCAATGCGGTATTTGCGCTTCAGGTGGCCGCTTATCCACAGCAGATCGCAGTACAACTGGACGATCAACAGCTGACTTATGCAGAGCTGGATGCCTTGTCCAGCCAATTGGCGCATCAGTTAGTGCAACTGGCTGGTGAAGAGCAGCAGATGATCGCTCTGTTGTTGCCGCGATCCATCTGGATGATAGTGGCTATTCTGGCCGTACTAAAAACAGGTTCGGCCTGGGTGCCCATTGAGCCTGCAACTCCTTCACAGCGCCTGCAGCATATACTTAAAGACACCCAGGCTAAGCTGGTCCTGAGCCTTTCAGATGCTGATCAGCATGACCGGCAGGATCTACCAGATCAATGCCGGATGCTGTATCTGGACCAACTTGATCTGTCGCAGCAGGCCAGCACTGCGCCTGGTATTTTGTTGTCAGAGCGGGATTTAGCTTATGTCATTTACACTTCAGGCACTACGGGTGTGCCTAAAGGTGTGCTTATTGAGCATCAGTCTGTGCTTAATACTGTGCTGCAACAGCGGCAAAGGTATCAGACAGGTCCCGGCTCTGTGGTTTATCTTGGTTTGTCTTATGCGTTTGACGCTGCAGTCGCTGTGATTATGAATGCGCTGCTCTCTGGCGCTAAGTTATTGCTGAGTAAAGAAATAGACTTTAGCCAGCCCTGCATGCACAACGTCAGCCATCTGATTTTATCCGGTGCTGTGCTGGATCTATTGCAGCCAGAGTCTTTGCCTGAGCTGAAGTACCTGATTTATGGCGGTGCTGCTGCAAGTTCTGCCGCCTTACAGCGCTTTAGCCATGTAGACATTTATGCCGAATATGGTGTCACTGAAGCTGCTATTACCTCCAGTCTGGCGAAAGTCGACCTGACTCAACCTGCCAGCATTGGTTTACCGCTGAACCATACCAGCCTTTATGTGCTGGACTCTGAACTGGAGCCTGTGCCTGTTGAAGTAACAGGTGAGCTTTATATTGGCGGTGTCGGCGTTGCCAGAGGTTATCTGAATCAGCCAGAGCTTAACCTGGTCTCTTTTATTCCAAGCCCCTTTATTGCCGGTGATCGCTTGTATAAAACCGGTGATCTGGTGCGCTGGCATCAGGGCGATCAAGACCACTGCCAACTGGTCTTTCAGGGCCGTAAAGATAAACAACTCAAATTACGTGGTTATCGTATTGAACTTGCAGAAATAGAGCAGCAGTTGCTCAGTCATCAAGATGTGCAACAGGTGGCGTTGAAGCTGCATCAGGTCAATGGCCGCGACCAGTTGCTGGCTTATCTGGTGAGCTCAAAGCCCGATATAGAGCCCATAGTTGCAGAGCTCAAACCACGACTGGCAGATTTTATGCAGCCCGATCACTGGTTATGGCTGCCGCAATTGCCTTTGACCAGCAACGGCAAGTTAGATGAAGCCGCTTTGCCTTTACCACAACTGCAGCACGATTACATCTGTCCTGCCACGGCCACAGAGCAGCAACTGGCGATGCTGTGGCACCAACTCTTGGGTGATGTCAGAGTCGGGCGCAATGATGATTTTTTCCAGTCAGGAGGCGACTCCATACTGGTGATGCAACTTGCGGCTTTACTGAAAAAAGCCGGCTGGCACTGCACTGTGAAAAACCTGATGCAACACCGCAGTTTAAAAGCCATGGCGCTGCTGCTGGATCAACAACAAGAGCAACAGCCCATCAGTGCAGAGCAAGGGCAACTCAGCGGTAGCTTTGAGTTGTTGCCCATTCAGCACTGGTTTTTTGATTTGGTGCAATCGGGTCAGGTGGTGGATCAGAATTACTGGAATCAGTCGTTTTTAATCAAAGTGCAGCAGTTAAAACCTGAGGTCTTGCTGCAAGCGGCCAGACAACTGGTCATGCATCACGATATGTTAAGAGTCCGGTTCAGCCGCACGGCTGACGGCTACCAGCAGTCTTATCTGGCTGATGTGCCGCAGCTTCATATTGAACAACTTGACCGATCTACCGTCACAGAAGCGCAGCTGGAGCAGCAATTGTCTGAATGGCAAAGCCAGTTTGATATTGAACAAGGCCCGCTGTTTAAACTGGCTTATCTGTACAACTACCCGGATCAAAGTGCACGGGTGTTTTTTGCCTGTCATCATTTATTGATTGATGCAGTCAGCTGGCGTCTGCTGGTGGAAGATTTAAAAGCTCTTTATCAACACCAGCAATTGCCGGAGAAAACCAGCAGTTACCGGCAATGGGTTGCAGAACAACAGGCAGCACCGCAGTTGTATCCGGCGTTTTATTGGCAGGCCTTTTGTGCGGCTCTGCCTGACATAAAAAAACCTGCGATCACAACCAGTACCCAGGCGCAGCTGCAACTGACAAAAGAGCAATCGAGGCTGCTGATGCAGCAGGCTCATCTGGCTTATCAGACCGAAATCAACGAGTTATTGTTGTCGGCTTTAGCTATGGCATTGCGGGATATCCGGGGCAATACCGATCAGGCTGTGCTGCTGGAAAGCCATGGCCGCCAAACCAATAACAACAGCCTGAACCTGAACCGGACTTTAGGCTGGTTTACCAGTTTTTACCCTGTGTTGTTAGCGGCAACGGACGATCTGGCACACAATATTCATTACAACAAAGAAACGCTGCGACGCGCTTCAGGCTATGGCCAGAGCTATATCAGCTCAGGTTGTTACCGCCAGGCGAAGGCAAAACAACTGGCGGTGAGCTTTAACTATCTGGGACAAATTAATGCGGGGAGCACTGCCGATGACTGGCAGATCCTGGCTGAATCCAGCGGCGCTAATTATCCATCGCAGCAGAATGCTCTGGACCCTGTCAGTATTTTGGCTGTGTTTCAGGATCAGCAGCTCAGATTTTCCTGCACCAGCTTGTATGGCCAGCAGTTTAGCGACCAGCTTGTCTACCGTCTGAAGCAGCGTCTGCTGCAGCTGATTGACCATTGCGTGCAGCACAAAGGCCCTGCAACCCCATCGCTTTGTGATTACCCGGACTTTCATCCTTACCAGTTGCACCAGGGGGAACAAGCCAACACAGTATTTGTATTTCCGCCTGGTGAAGGAGACAGTGTCGATTTTTATCAGCCTTTGCTTCAGAAGCTGCCCAGTACCCGTGCGGTTTTGTTGAGTAACTTCTACCGTTATTTAGCAGAGCAGCATGCCGGACAAGCTGCTTCCACAAGTTTCACTGAACTGGCTCAGCAGCTTATTCCGCTGATTAAACATCTGCAACCACAAGGCCCATGGCATTTTGTCGGCTGGAGTTTTGGTGGCGTACTGGCACTTGAAGTCTGTCGTTTGCTGGAACAGCAGCAGCAGACACCAGGCTCTGTGCAACTGATCGACAGCTATTTCAGTCTGAACAAGGCCCGGTTGCTTTCACCACAGCTGGATAGCCTGCTGGCCAGTGATAGCGGCAATGAGAATATCAACGCCCGGCATCTGCCCTGCTCTTTAGTACAGAGCAAAGTCAGGTTGTATAAAGCGTCCTGCGCTTCAGGCGGTACATTGGTGGAGAATTTGCAGCTGTTAGAACAGGCCTATCTGAGGACACAGGCTAACTTTATTGAAGACTTTGCGGCAAAAGTGGAAGTCATACCTTACCAGGCCGGACATTTTGATCCGCTGTCAGTTGAATTGGCAGAGGCTGTGGTGGAGGGACTTGCGCGGTATCAATAAAACGGGCGGGGATCAACCCCGCCCCTTGTTTTTTGCTGAATACAGATGGAATTATTGTAGGCGACCTTTAGGGTCGCCCTAACGATTAATCCCCTAAGTCATTGATGTTGCAGTCAACAACGCTGCGGCTTCAAGGACGACGGGTATTTACCCTAAGTAATTGGAGTTGCAGTGAGGCGACAAGTGAACTAGACCCCAGGAGCATAGTAGTCCTATGTGACTGGGGCTAGGAGCGCAGTCAACAAAGCTGCGGCTTCAAGGACGACGGGTATTTTAGCTATTCATCCACTGCTGTACTGCCGACACCAACTCATCCGGATGGAACTTGGCAATAAACTGATCGGCACCTACTTTTTTCACCATGGCTTCGTTAAACACACCACTTAAAGAGGAGTGCAGAATAATATGCACATGACGTAAATGCTCGTTGGCTTTTACTTCAGCTGTTAAGGTATAACCATCCATTTCCGGCATTTCGATATCAGAAATGATCAGTGGTACTTTGCCTGAAATATCGCCGCCCAACTCCTGCGCTTTGGCTTCGAGCCAATTCAGCGCCAGCCGGCCATCATTCACAGTTTCAACATTAATACCTATGGTAGATAAAGCACGTTTTACCTGATTACGGGCCACAGCTGAGTCGTCAGCCACTAACACAGTTAAATCTTTAAAGTCTGCGTTTTTCGCTTTGTCTTTCACCGCTTCACTGACAGTTTCATCCACCGGAGATATTTCGGAAAATACTTTTTCCACATCAATAATTTGCACCAGTTTTTTATCAACTTCAGTCACAGCAGTTAAATAATGGGAACGGCCTGCGCCATGAGGTGGAGGTAAAATTTGCTCCCAGTTCACGTTGACAATACGGTCTACCCCACCGACTAAAAAGCCCTGGGTATTACGGTTGTATTCAGTCACCAGAATAAAGGCATTGGATAAATCGGAGACAGGTTTACCACCAGTGGCCTGACTTAAATCTATGACTGTTACGGGCACACCACGTAAATGCGCTATACCACGCACATGAGGATTAGCGCCAGGCAATTCGCTAAGTTCAGGGCAACGTATTACTTCACGCACCTTGAATACGTTAATTCCATAAGGCTGAGGCCCGTGCAGACGAAACATCAGAAGTTCGAGGCGATTTTGACCGACAATATTGGTGCGTTGGTCAACTGAATTCATCAAACTGGTCATAAGAAACACCTCTTTAAAATAAAACAACGCGGCATCAACAGCCTTTATAGAACCAACACAGGTACAACCACTTAAAAGAACTCAGAAGCAGAAGCTGAGCTTAGCGATTTTTCCTTCCCAACTTAAGTAGGAACTTTACCAGAATTAAACTCCATAGCTTTAAAATGAAAAATACGATAAAAACTAAAATTTAGCAACAGTCTACAAACAGAGCTGACACTACAAAACAGAAAAAATGCGAATACGTTAATAGCATAGCTGGCATACCACAGATCAACAGCGGAAAAAAATAAACTTTATCAATAAAGTGAGGGGGCTTTGACTGTGGCAAGGGCAATAAAACCAGACAAAAAACCAATCCACCTATTCAGGTTCACATTTTTGCTTTACCGGCAGCTTTAACATGACAGAGGTCTCTTTGCTGTCTGACAACCAACTCACCTCTGCCCCTATAGCTTCAGCCCGGTGTAATTGACTGGCAAGGCCCCTGCCGCCGTTTTGTATAGCGTCAGTCAGTTCAAACCCACCACCATTGTCAGTCACTGTAACTACCACGTAATCCGCGTCAAGACGGGTGCTTAGCGTCACTTCTGTGGCTTTGGTATGTTTAATAATATTGGTGAAGGCTTCCTGCAAAATACGTAAGACATGCAAGGAGGTTCTGGGGTCAAGCCAGTCCAGGGGTGGGATCTGCGCCACTTTCCAATGCAGCCGGACTCCTGTGCTTTCGAGCCGCGCTCCTAAACGGAACCTCAGGGTTGCCAACAATAACAGCAAGTCGTCATCCACAGGTTCTATCGAATCAATGGCCAGTTTCAAATCGTCAATACAGTCCTTTAAAACCTGAGCCACTTCGCCTGACTGCATTTTTCCATTTTCAACCACCCTTAAGGCGCTGACCAAAGAGGACCCTAAACCGTCATGCATTTCCTGCATCAAACGTTGCCTTTCCTGCTCCAGAGTTTGAGATTTTTCAATCTGCCGGAGTTTGGCATTGCTACTGGCCAGTTCCAGTTTCATGTTAATAGCAGATAAGGTTGTTTTTGTACTGTTCAACAACTGGCCCAGCAAAGCCACAAAATACAGAAAAACCGCAAGGCTGAGTGAAGGGTAACTTAAATCCTCCATGCTCCAGAGTTTAGAAATCATGCCAGTCACCTGAGGTAAAGCAAAAGCAAGATAAAACAAAGGCACAGGAGATAAAGTCGCTAAGCTTCCGCCCAGCATTCCTGCAAACACTGCCATCACCAGAATACCTTCAACCTCACTGACTGTGCCAAGTACCAGCCAACTGACGAGACCCCACATCATGCCGTCAACCAGATGCAACAAGCTATAGACCCAGGCAATACGCTGAGCCTTTGTGCCAGAGAGCCCATAGTTCAGATGATACCAACCGTAGAGTTGCAGCAGCAGGTTGGACGAAATAGCTGCAGCGGCCCACCAATGCAGGTATGGCGTGTTTGCTTCATTAGACAGGCTCCACCATATCAATAAACAAATGGGAATAATCACCAGGGTGTTGCGAAAATGCCCCATCACCAGTTTTAGTTGTTCCTGCAGTATTTGGGGTTCGGCAAAGCGAAAAGGATTATGCATTTGGATGCTCAGACAGATTCAGTCTCATAGTGTACAGATGGATTACAGAAAATCCGGCTACTTGTCCAGCAATCCCTGGATCCTCGCTTCATAAATAGCTTCGGTTTTAGAGTTGACTTTCAGTTTGGCGTAAATACGCCTGATGAACGTCAGTACAGTGTGATGAGAGACGGCAATTAAAGCCGCAATTTCATTGGAGGTAAAACCTTTGGTGATTAACTCCAATACCTCCTGTTCTCTGGCCGAAAGCGTAACACAGCTCTCATCCGCCTTCACAGGCGCTTTAGTGAATGCCTGCGCTGGCCGGAACCTCATCAGTATTTTACGGGCGATCAGCGGACTAATAGGGCTGCCCCCCGAATGCAAACTGCGTAGTTCACTGATTAAATTCTGTTGGCTGCTGTCTTTTAATAAATAGCCGGTAGCACCGGCCTCAAGCGACTTCATCACATTGGATTCATCGGCAAAGGTAGTACTGACCATAATGTTGCAGGTAGGCCACTGCTGATACGCCTGTTGCACCAGCTTGATACCTGAGCCATCAGGCAGGCCTAAATCGACAATTAAGATATCCACTGGCGGCGCTTTGAGTAATTTTAAACCTGCTGCCAGAGTACCGCTGACCGACACTAAAGCCATATCTGACGCCAACTTCAGCGCCTCTGCAACAGCCTTCTGAAAACCTGTGTCGTCATCCACTAAGGCAACTCGCACAATGGACGGATTAATTTGCTGCGGCATAGGCAAAAACTACCTCAAAAGACGGAACGGCTATCCTTGTTTATCACTTTATCGGCGTAAAGGAAAAACACGCTGTTTTTCACTGTCGTTGCCAAATACTGCTCAGCAATGCTGCTGGGTAGTGCTCCACACAGATCGTCGAGTATAGCCTAACTAAATGGTTGTTTAGCCTTCAATTTGTCACTAGTTCTGGTGACAGACTGACGGCTGACTGAGCGCCTATGATGAATGCCAGTCCAGATGAAAAAACAACAAAAGCGCCACAAGATACAACACAAGATCAGTCAAAGATCCAAGTGTTTATCGGGCCACAGGAGCTGTACCCATGCTAAAACGCCGCCCGTTTCCGCCGGGACAGCTGTATCCCATCGCAGTCTCACTGGCGGTTTGTAGCTTAGTGGCCTGTACAGCCAACACCACTCCTTTTGCTCAATCCGGCCACCTGAGTGCTCAAGCAGTTGCCAGCCAACGTTACCTGCAAAAACCAACAGGCCAGGTTCAACAAAACTTAACTGAAGGTATAACGGCTTTAACCCAGGGTGATGCAACAACAGCAAATCAGGCCTTTAATACCGCTATTTCTCTGGATATGCACAATGCAGCTTTGCATACAGCCAATGCATTGGCTTATCAAATCCGCAGCCGCCATGGCGAACGGGATTTATTTGAACTGGCTGAAACCGGTTTCCTGATCGCACTGGAGCAACAACACGACTCACAAAACGCCGTGTTACAGCTGGCTCATTTGTACCTTGAACATAAAAAATATAATCAAGCTCAGCTTGCGGCGGCCTATGCCCTGAAGCTGGATGCCGCTGATCCGGAATCCTTGCAGTTGCTGGCCAGCGCTTCTTATTATCTGGGTGACACTGAGCTGGCGTTATGGGCAGTACAACGACTGCAAAACATAGCGCCTCTGAACGCCACCACAAGTCGCATCTCTCTTCTTGTTTATAGTTCAGCCGGATTAACGGCTGACGCCATCATGCTTTACCAAAGTGCACAGCAGAACCTCAATGCACAAGACCAGCAAAAACTCAGTCAACGTCTGACACAGTGGCAAAGTTCGTATCAATTCAATGATACAAAGCAGTTGCCCGATGAAAAGAGCCACAGTTTGCCAGTTCCTCTACCTGCAGCCTCAGCAAAAACAGCCGATGCATCAGGCCCACTGATGTATGCCTGGTCTGACTGCGTACAACACCTGACGCCGGTTGCAGAGGAAAGTGACGATGACTACAGCTCCGACGATTCATCAACTCAGGGTGTGGCTGTGGATGAAACCAAAGTATTGCCCAGCCTGCCCTCACCTTGTTTAGGACGGCCCTTGCCACAAATGGCCGTTATCGATGTGGTGATTTTACGCAACAACCAGCTGAATACCTCCAGCACAGGCTTAAATTTGCTGGACAACCTGGCGGTCAGCATTCAGAACACAGCCAATAAAGTAACCACCACCACCTCAGGCGAGCCTGGCGTCACCAACACCACCTTAACCAGAGATATAGGTTTGGGTACTTCAGCAGGCGGGGCTATTGCCTATTCGCTGAATATTGCCAATGTGACAGAACAAACCACCGAAGTGGTGGCCCGTCCCAGCTTATTGGTGCTGGACAGACAGTCTGCCCAGTTTTTCTCAGGATCAAATATTGCGGTGGGGCTGGCTGGCAGCGATGGTGGCTCAAGTTCATTTAATCAAATTAATGTGGGGGTCAGTTTGTCGGTTACCCCTACTTTTATTGACGATGAACATATGTTGCTGAACGTCAAAGCCGCCCGTACCTTTTTTGAACCTATTACCGGCTCTTCCACCTTTTCGCAATCTATTCAAACCTCAAGAAATACGGTGTCAGCCGCCAGCAGCGTCAAAGTCAATGAAACCCTGATTTTATCCGGCCTGGTGGAAAGTGAAGTCATTTCCGGCAGCTCAGGTGTGCCTTTGATGAAAGACATTCCGGGTATAAAAAAGCTGTTTTCAAGAAATACCCAACAGTCTTATAAAAAATCTGTACTGATCCTGATCACCCCAAGAAGGGTGCCAGGCTACGAAAGAACATTACAAGGCACCGAAACCGCAGAGCTGCAAGCCGAAGCGCCTGCAGAGACTATTAAAGAGTTACGCCGGTTTGCCCACAAAGAACTCAGCGAAAAATGGCCTGATCTGCTGGCCCGCACTCAGCCTATGTCCCGTAAAGTCCGTGCTTTTAACGCCAGAACCCATGACATCCAACTGGAGGACTGGTTTGGCTTGCCACGGATGCAAAACATTTTACAAGAGGTGACTGAACCTTAAATCAGCACAAGCTGTTGTATTTATTCTGGAGTTTTTTAACCGGATGAACACTTGAATACTGGAAGTAGTGCTCATCCCGCCCAACCACAACCGGAGTTACATGATGAACTTTAAGAAACATTTCACTTTATCTATTGCTGCAACAGCAGTGCTTTTATTAACAGCAGGCCAGGCTCATGCTCAGTCAGGCTCACGCCTCTGCGGTTTTATTTCAACAGATACAGCAGGTAAAGTAGGTTTGCTGTACGAAGCCAGAACCAAAGATGCGTCCTACAAAAAGCAATGTGATGAAGCCATCAGCAGAATGAAGAAAAAAATTGAAACTACTGATGAGCTAAAAGCCAAAAACTGGCAGGAAGTCAAACGCTGGACATGTGAAGACGTAGGGAACAAAGGTTTTGTAAATCCGGGCGAAAGCTCTGACATTTGCGACAAAATGGAAGCCAAGGTAGGTTACAAAGTCGTCAAAAAAGGCCCTGCAGCAGCCGAATACACAAAACAATAATGCTTTTGTCTGAAGCCTGTAGGGAACAGATTTAACTTGTGATAGTTAGCGGGTTGCGTATTTTTCCGCCAACCCGCTTGTTGTTTTTATACCACTTGCCGCACTCTGCTCAGCCCTTATCCCTGCTTGCACTATCCTCCGGCTTTAATTTTTATATGGCCTGAGCTTAATTTGTTTTAAGCTGTAGCCGACAGAACAAAAAACCATGGAACTCATATGAAAATCAAAGCATTAAGCCTGCTGACTTTGTTGGCTTTTGCCGCAGCTATACAAGCGGATGAACAGTATTCTTACACTATTCTGGTCGACAACGGCGTCAAAGCCGGCGAGCAGATAGTGAAGATCAGTGACAACGGCGAAGTCAGCGTTCGTTATATTTTTAAAGACAATGGCCGTGGCCCTGAACTGGATGAAAAAATCAGCTTAAACAAAGAAGGTTTTATCAAAGATTATCAGGCCAAAGGCAATACCACTTTTGGCTCTGTGATTAATGAAAGCTTTAAAGTGGAAGGCAATAACGCCAGCTGGAGCACAGGCCAGCAACACCACCAGGCCCCCTACTCAAGCAATGCCCTGTATTTGCCGGTCGATGGCTCGCCTTATCTGGCTTCTGTTGCCATAGCTGCTATGGCGAAAAGTGGTAAAAACTCTTTACCTTTATTGCCAAGCGGCACTTTAACCCAGCACCTCGTCAGCGAATTGATGGTCGATAACGGCGGCGAAAAGCAGCAGGTGCAATTGCTGGTGCAAACAGGAATAGGTTTTGAACCCAATTTTGTCTGGGCCACCAAAAGCGATAATCCACGACTTTTTGCCTATTTGGCCCCTGGTTATCTGACATTGATTGAAGAGGGCTGGCAGCACAATGCTAAAGCTATGCTGGAGATGCAGCAAAAAGCAGAAATTGTATTGCTGGAAAAACTGGCTGGCTTACCCAAAAAGTTAACCGGCCTGACTGTAGTGCGTAATGCCCGTATTTTTGACAGCCAAAGCCTGAAACTAAGCGCAAGCAGCGACATTTACCTGCTGCGGGGCAAAATCACCAGCATAGTGCCAGCCGGAACCTTACAAAGCCCGGTCGCCCATGAAATAGACGCTGCCAACCGTATTGTATTGCCAGGTTTGTTTGATATGCATGGCCACCTTTCGCGTTGGGAAGGCCCGCTGCATTTAGCAGCAGGCGTCACCACCTTACGGGATATGGGTAATGACAACGCTACTTTGCAACAGATGATGGATGAAATCAGTGCGGATAAGTTGTTGGCCCCGACCATAGTTCCAACAGGCTTTTTAGAAGGCGAAAGCGCCTATTCTGCCCGCAATGGTTTTGTGATCAAAGACTTAGCTGAAGCCAAAAATGCCATCGACTGGTATGCAGCCCATGGTTATCCGCAGCTGAAAATTTATAATTCCTTTCCAAAAGAAATTCTTAAAGAAACCGTGACTTACGCTCACAGCCGTGGTTTGCGGGTCAGCGGCCATGTACCGGCTTTTCTCAAAGCTGAAGACGCCATAGCGGCAGGGTTTGATGAAATTCAGCATATTAACCAGCTGATGCTGAATTTTTTAGTCAAACCCGACACTGACACCCGCACCTTAGACCGTTTTTACCTGCCCGCCAAACAAGTGGCCGATCTGGATTTACAAGGCAAAGCAGTGCAGGATTTTATCCGGCTGTTAAAAACCAATAATGTGACTGTCGACCCAACACTGGCTACTTTTGATTTCCTGAAAAAAACCGACGGCACAGTGGGCGAGCCGTGGCGCGCTATAGTTGCCCATCTGCCGCCTGATATTCAGCGCTCTTATGCACGCGCTGAACTGGATATTCCGGACCAAGCCACAGCAGATCGTTACGGCAAATCCTACGCCAAAATGGTCGAGTTTGTTGGTTTGATGTACAAAGCCGGTATTCCGGTGGTGGCAGGCACAGACGAGCTGGCAGGTTTTACCTTGCAAGGTGAACTGGAGTTATTGGTCAAAGCTGGCCTGACAGCAGCCGAAGCTTTGCAGGTTGCAACCCTCAACGGTGCCCGTTACAGCAAAGTAGAACAACACAAAGGCCAGATTAAAGTAGGTTTTGACGCCGACTTATTGCTGGTTGATGGCGACCCCACCCAAAATATTGCCGATATCCGCAAACTGGCGTTGGTGATCACCCAGGGCAAAGCTATGGTTCCAACTGACTTATACCGCAAGCTGGGCGTTGAACCTTTTGTCAAAGACCAGGTAAAGATCCGCGACTTTGCAACTGAAGCAGGACAAGGGGGCGGCAAAACACGGCAAGGACACCGGCATTTGCATTAAGAGCCACGGGTCATCGCCTTGCTTTTTGCAATCAGTCTGCTGACGGTGAATACATAAAGGTTAAATTGCATAGAAACTGTAGGGGCGACCTTTATGGTCGCCCGCGGTCTTAATCCCTTCATAACCGGGCAATACCTAAACTCTATCTCGTCAAGGCCTGCAACCCCCTTTGGCGGTGCAGGTCGTTGGAGTAAAATCGAGACTAAAGTCGAGGAATTTATTGAATAAATACCTAAGCCACGTATAGTAATTCAGCTTTGGCAGAGAAACGAAATGCTCTTTAAAAAATAGTTACAAAGGCGTTAAAAAAATAGCAAACTTTGTACCTATAAAACAGTGCGAAAAATTTGATTGCAAGTTGTTGATTTTGTTAAAAGAAAAAACAGCTTGCAGCCAAAGCACTGCCCCGCCAATAAAGGGGATTAAGACCAATGACGTGAGGTATATGTCGCACTCCTTCAAGCCAAAGCACTGCCCCGCCAATAAAGGGGATTAAGACTGTCTTTGTTGCTTCATTTGTTTATGCTTAGCGCCAAAGCACTGCCCCGCCAAATAAGGGGATTAAGACATCACTCTTGAAGTCCATACACTAATTCCTCGCCAAAGCACTGCCCCGCCAAATAAGGGGATTAAGACTTTATATACGGAGGGACATACCCGCAGTATTGGCCAAAGCACTGCCCCGCCAACTAAGGGGATTAAGACCAACAGTTGTGCTGTTTTATAAACCCATTCGTGCCAAAGCACTGCCCCGCCAACTAAGGGGATTAAGACGGTCAGCTCCGCACAGGTTAGCTCCGCACAGGGGCCAAAGCACTGCCCCGCCAACTAAGGGGATTAAGACAGTATTTCTATTAGTTTATACATAATGTCTACGGCCAAAGCACTGCCCCGCCAAATAAGAAGGAAAGCGGGGGGCAGGTCTTGAATGCTGCACACATTAGGGCCAAAGCACTATCTTAAAAGTACAAGATTTCCAAACCTCTACGGGCGACCATAAAGGTCGCCCCTACACTATGGCTCCAAGTTAAAGCATTGATTACCCGTTAAATAAGGGGATTAAGACCATACACTTTATCTGCCAAATCAGACTTAATGGCCAAAGCACCGACAAGCCAAATAAAAAAATCGCATTGCTTTTTACAATATTGCTGTCGGAGGACAGCAAACTGTGATTTTGGTTGCCCGGTAACCCTTGGCGCAGCTGCCCCAGCGGCGGGACCTGGTGCGACTAATGCCATATCACCCACAGATCCGGCATTAGTCGCACCACTATCGTCGACAGCGAATCCTTTCCCATCCATCGCATTACCAGTTGCCTCGCCAACCGCATTGACTGTGTTACCAACGGCAAGCCCCAAACACCTCCAGTGGATGAAGTGTCTAGGCTGCAACTTCCCAGTGGTCGCCTACTTCTTCCAGTTTTAACTTTATATCTTGCGCTGCTGCTTTGGCTTCAGTGTCGGTCAGTAAATCCAAGAAATAACTGACAGGATTATTCTTTTCCTGACTTTCCATGTACAGGGTTCTTAAAGCTACATCTGTCGTACGTGGGATTTTTGTCTGGCCTTTTTCGTAACGTGCAATGGTCTGCTCATCAACACCGAAACGTGTCCCCAGCATTTTTTGAGAAACATTCAGCTCAATACGCAAAAACTTAAATTCCTCATGAGTCAGTGGTCTGTTGAAGTCAACAATGGCTTGAGCAATAGTTCTGTGAAGACCGTTCATATCATCAATACTGGTGTATTCCTCACCGTCAATCACCTCAACCGTAAAGCCATTAACCAAATGCACATTCGATAAACCACATTCACTGTAATGATACATAGTTGATCTCCTTAACTAATCCAGACAGTAACGAGCACGGAGCTTGGCGTCTGTTGATGATTTTTCAGGGCCACGGCCAGTTCTATCACTGTACCTGCGGCCAAACCTTTGAGATTAAATTTCCAGTCACCATTCGATTCCTGATACGGTCCCTCCCGAAACACGGAGTGCTTGCTCTTAAGCAGCGTCAGTATTTGACCGGTGGTCACGCCTCGTTCCTGCATCCGTTCTTTAACGTGTTTACTCCAGCGGATCCTGTCCGTGTGGTATTCAGCCAGATTATTGATGATCTGTCTGGCCGTTCCTTCCGTCAGAGGAAACTCATCTACTCCTTGAGGTTCACTTTTGCTCATGAATCACCTATCAAGTTGATACCCATCATTTTGATAGGTAAAGTACACACTGTCAATCATTGTTATCCATTCATTCAAAACAACCCGCTCCCACTCAACGCCGAAGGATGCGTTTTCATATATACCCAAGTAACTTCAAGATGCAGAATTCAGCGGGAGTCGCTGGGCTATTGCACTGAGGTGTTAGCCTGTCTCACAAGGTAGTCGACATTGCTGCTGGTTTTGATGAAATTCAGCATATTAATCAGCTGATGCTGAATTTTTTAGTCAAACCCTACACTGACACCCGCACCTTAGACCGTTTTTACCTGCCCGCCAAACAAGTGGCCGATTTGGATTTACAAGGCAAAGCAGTGCAGGATTTTATCCGGCTGTTAAAAACCAATAATGTGACTGTCGACCCAACACTGGCTACTTTTGATTTCCTGAAAAAAACCGATGGCACAGTGGGCGAGCCGTGGCGCACTATAGTTGCCCATCTGCCGCCTGATATTCAACGCTCTTATGCCCGCGCTGAACTGGATATTCCGGACCAAGCCACAGCAGATCGTTACGGCAAATCCTACGCCAAAATGGTGCGACCTTTATGGTCGCCCTTTGTCCTAACAGCCTGACTTCGGTCCACATTGCATAGTATGGTAATGGCTTGTTATGAGCTACTGGAGTGAAATCGAGACTAAAGTCGAGGAATTTATTGAATAAATAGTTCAGCCACGTATAGTAATTCAGCTTTGGCAGAGAAACTAAATGCTCTTTAAAAAACAGTTACAAAGGCGTTAAAAAAATAGCAAACTTTGTACCTATAAAACAGTGCGAAAAATTTGATTGCAAGTTGTTGATTTTGTTAAAAGAAAAAACAGCTTGCAGCCAAAGCACTGCCCCGCCAAATAAGGGGATTAAGACCTGATTGAATAATCGCATCCAGGCGCTTTTGATGCCAAAGCACTGCCCCGCCAACTAAGGGGATTAAGACGAAATCGTCGGG
>JAHKAA010000036.1 GCA_018825965.1 Gammaproteobacteria bacterium | reverse complement strand
TCACAGCGCCAGTAGCTCTTGGCAGGGCTACAGATCTCCCAGGGTAATTCGCGCGACCTTCCTGCTTATGCCTGTCGACTTTACGTTGTAGCATTCCGTGCAAGTATTGGGCTTTAGTGATATGCGCCACCTCACCCTGCCACAACGCCTAAATCGCTTCCTGTTCGTCAGGCCAGCATTTTGCTTTCGGCTTCCTTCAGATTTCATCTCACGATGAACACCCTTGCCGTTCAGCTAACACTTCCCCTTGCCGGGTGTGTAGAGGACTTACACCTCCAAGTCATCTGTTAACCACCATAATCAACAGATAGCGCCTGTCAAGGCACTACGCGCCATGCCTGGCGCACGCAGAAAAAAACCGCAGAATCTTCTGCGGCTTTTCGGTGGTTAGCTTGCTGTGAACAAACTTAGAAACTCACGTTTACACTCACCCATAAGTTACGGGCTTTGTCTTTATTGTTGAAATGGTCAACATAACTGGCCTGATAGCCGTTTGCGCCATTGGCATCAAAGACACAGCTGTCACCATTGTCACACTCTACAAAGTTTAAATCGTAAGTCGTAAAGTCCTGATCAAATAAGTTATTGATACGGGCAGTGAAGGTCACTGAATCGCTGGCAGCAAAGCTGGCGCCTAAGTGAAACACTTCATAAGCCTTATAATACAAGGCTTCGTCTTTAATCAGATCCCAGGTACGGTAGCGTTTAGTACGAATTTCAGAGGTCAGGAATACTTTTAAATCATCGGTCGCAGCCCAGTCCAACGTCAGGTTGGCCATATGTTTAGCGCTGCTGCCCAGAGGCCGCCCTTTGTTAGCACCACTTTTTTGCTCACTGTCTGTGTAGGTATAGTTAGCACGGAAAGCAACATTGTCGATAATTTGCCAGCGCCCTGCCAGTTCAGCACCCTGAATGGTTACCTTGTCTATATTGACCGTTTTACTGCTGGTGGCATAACCCAAATCAGCGTATTCACCAGTTTCTGAACACGTCAGACCGGTTGCAGGACCACAAGGTTGAGAGGCGATCTTATCTTCAAATTTATTGCTGAAGATGGTGATATTGAAGTTGTGGTTGTCCGGGTGTTCCCAATAAGCCGCTATTTCAGTGGACGTACTGGTTTCAGGTTTCAAAGCTGAATTACCAAACATAGGGGATGTACCCTGACCACCAAAACCTACAACACCATCATACAACTGAGTGGTTTTTGGTGTTTTATAACCTGTACTGACACCACCTTTGATAGTCCATTCCGGGCTTAGCGTATAAACACCATACAAACGTGGGCTCATCTCGCTGCCGAATACTTGATGATCGTCACGACGTAAACCGGCTGTGATGGAGAAGTCCTGAGTGGCATCCCAGGTATCTTCGGCAAAAACAGACCACATATTGTGTTCCTGCACTCCACCTGGTGTGCCGCTTTCCATACCAAAAACACCATCTTCCAGCTCACCGCGGATCACTTGAGTGCCCACTATAGTTTTATGTTGGCCAGCCAGCTCGAATGGCATATCCATTTTGGCGTCAAAGGTGTATTGGCTACTGGCCATTGTACGTTTGGCTCTTGGCAGGAAAGTCTCTTCTGCCAGGTCTTTACGATCTTCAACTGATAAATCGGCATAAGCACCAGTGCCATCAATCATCGTCAATAACTGTGCCCGTTCAGCCAGAGTAAAAGGTAAAGTACGGCCATGGTTTTGCGTATCCACATAAGATAAAGACATAAAACTATTGCCAATATCCCATTTACCTTCATGGCTTAATGACCAGCTATCACGGCTGAACTCCTGAGTTGGGCTATAGCCTACTCTTGGGTTAGCGCGACGAGCCCAGGTACCGCCGTTGGTAGCACAAGCTTTGGCATTTGTACCTGCAGCACCTTTACAGAAGTTCCCTGCAGCCCAGATGCTGTCGATATTATCCACTGTACCTACAGGGTATTCGCGGCTGCCATCGTCATTGATAATAGGGCTGTTATCGTATTCCTGAGTCGATGTGTCAACATCAAACCAAATCGCCTGATTGTCGACCGGAGTCCAGCTCAAGCGGGCACCTAATACAGAACTGTCATTGTCTACAGTTTTGCCACCTGCACCAAAACCTAAAGAACGGTTACGCACTTCGCCATTTGGGTATGCAACAGCAGCATAGGCAGGGGTGGATGCCATACGGTTGTAGGCGCTACCGCGAACGGACATACCTAAAACATTTGGGATCAATGGCCCCATCACATTAAAGTCTGTGGTGATTTCTTCACCAAAGCTATCATCTGTTTGTGCCGTGCGGCTATGGCTGACTGAGCCCATCCATTCATTGGTTACTTTTTTAGTGATGATGTTGATCACACCACCTAAAGCATCGGCACCATACAAGGTAGAAGCAGGGCCACGCACCACTTCAATACGTTCGACAGTTTCCAAAGGTGGCATATGACCAAACTGGTTGCCACCAAAGTTATTTGGATAAATATCGCCATGGTTATTCTGACGTTTACCATCAACCAGAATCAGAGTGTAATCCGAACCCATGCCGCGCATGCTGATAGTACCCTGACCCGTTTTATCGCGGGTTTCGCCAATATCCACACCTTCCAGATCCCGTACTGCATCCAGCAAGGTGGTGTAAGGGCGAACTTTTAGCTCTTCTGCCGTAACAACAGAAATACTGGCAGGTGCATCTACCAGCTTTTGTTCAAAACCTGAAGCCGTGACGACAATGCGTTCAATATTGTTATCTCTGGTGACAGCTGCGTCTTCTGCCTGCACTGTAGCAATCAGACCTAAAGCAAGCTGGGTGGCTAACACCAGTTTGGCCGGACGGGACTTGAACATAAAAACTCCTGTTATTCGGGCAGATCACCACCAAAAAGCGGATCAAACTAAAGCCCGGTATAAGTAAAAAAAGTAACAAAAACCTGCTGGCCGCCAATGATAGTGATTCTCATTAAAAGATCAATAGCAATTGCGAACTATTTGCAATTGCGATTGTCGCCTTAGGCTCCAGAAATTGATTTTTGCGACGAACAGCTAAATCAACCACTTGCAGATAACTTGCAAACAAGAACAATTCTCAGTAGCATGGCGACAGTTTTTTATGGGGGTGCTGTGAAGAGTTCAGCTTTAGCTCGTTGGATGCGTTGGTTACATACCTACAGCGCTATGTTGGTATTGTTGCTGCTGTTATTTTTTGCCATCACGGGTATCACCTTAAACCATCCAGAACTCAGCAGCAGTCTGGGTAAAACCAGTCAGCAATTGCAGCTGGAGCTGCCTGAACAGTTACCTGATTTGTTGGATCTTCCTGAAGATCAGCAACAAGCCGCTCTAGCCTTGTATGTCGACTGGTTAAGGCAAGAGCACCAGTTGCAGGGCGGCTACAACCTGAATTTTTCGCCCGAAGATGAGCTGCTGGAAGTGGATTTTAAGCGCCCTGCCGGTTACGCCTCTGTGGTGATTGAATTAGCAGAGCGAACCGCTGAGCTTGACGCTGAGTTTGGTGGTTATCTGGCTTTGGCCAACGATTTACATAAAGGCCGTTATGCCGGCAGCAGCTGGAAATGGCTGATTGATATTACCGCAGTGTTTTGTGTGCTGTTTTCGTTGTCCGGTTTTTATTTATTGTGGCGTCAGCCCAACAGAAGAGATTTTGGCAACGCCACAGCAGTTGCTGGTGTGGTGTTGGCTTTATTGGCTTATATAGCTTCGTTTCATTAAGAGGGAAATTCATGCACAAGTATTTAGTCGCCGCCTTGTTGCTTTGTTGCGGCACTGCCATGGCTCAGCCAGAACTGGAAGTTCAGGTTGAACTGCCAAAAATTGAGACTGGCACTTACCACAGACCTTATGTGGCTGTGTGGATCGAAAATGAACAACAGCAGCCTGTGCGTTTAGTGGAAGCCTGGTTGGAAAAACCAGACTGGATTAAAGACTTACGCCGTTTCTGGCGCAAAATCGGCCGTAGTGAGCCGCAGTTAGTGGATGCAAAAACCGGTGCCACTAAAGGTCCTGGCAGCTATAAAGTGCGTTGGGATGGCAAAGACGAACAAGGCAAAGCAGTAGCTGCAGGTAACTACGTACTTTTTGTTGAAGCAGCCCGTGAACAAGGCGGACGCAATCTGGCGAAGCAAGCATTCACCTGGGACGGCAGCGCTGTTCAAATCGAAATAAAAGCCAGCACTGAGCTGGGAAAAATTAAACTTACTTCAGTACAGGGAAAATAGTCCAATGAAAAAATCTATTCTGGTTTCGTTACTGCTTGCCACAGCGGTCAGTGCACCGGCTTTGGCTCATACCTTATGGGTAGTACCAAGTCACTTTGTCTTATCAAAAACAGGCAGTTGGGTATCTGCGGATATCAGTGCTGCCAATATGACTTTTGTAGCTGACAAAGGTATTCCGGTCGACAATGTGGCTTTGTATACGCCAGACGGCAAAAAACAGGCCATTGAACATAAATACCAGGGCAAACGTAAATCTCAGGTCGACGCAGAACTGAATGCTGAAGGCACTTACAAACTGGAACTGGGTGGTCCTGTGCGTTTTGGCACTATGTACAAAGTAGGTGACGAGCGTAAGCGCCTGATGGCAGATAAAAAGAGCCGGGCTAAAGAATTACCGGCTAATGCAACAGACGTAATTACCAGCCAGAGCCGCAGCCGCTCTGTGGCTTTTATCACAGTGAACAAACCAAGCTCTGAAGTGTTGGCTCTGAAAAACGAAGGTTTAGAATTTAAAAGCTCGGTTCACCCAGCTGACATAGTGGCAGGCGAGCCAGTCACTTTTACCTTTTTAGTCAATGGCAAAGCCCAGGCTGGCATTGAACTGGAAGTATCCTACGAGGGTGAACGTTACCGTGACGAAGCAGGTCGGGTGCAGCATAAAACAGATGCCACTGGTCAGTTTACTTACACTCCTGTTGAAGCCGGCGTGTTTCTGATCGAAGCTTCGTATTCTGCGAAAGCTGACACTGAATTAGCGGATCAAATCCGTGAAGGTTTAACTTTAACTTTAGAAGCGGCTTTACCTTAAAAGTGCGACCAGCCTCTGTGTTTTGACACTGAGGCTGGGCTTTCTCAACGGCTAAATCCGGGTCGCGGAATTACGCACTACCAGTTCTGGTTCAAATACATTTGCCACTTCAACATCCTTTTTATACAGATGTTTCAGTAACCACAAAGCGGCCATCTTGCCCATTTCATGAATAGGGTTATTTACTGTGGTCAGCTTAGGTGAAACATAACGGGCAAAAGGAATATTGTCGTAACCGACAAAAGACAAATCCTGCGGAATTTGCATACCGCGTTCCAGACAGACTGAAATAGCACCGGACACCATCTGGTCGTTGGCACAAACCACAGCAGTAAAGGTTTTGTTTTGGCTGAACAGGTAGTTCATGCCATCAACACCGCTATCTTCTTTGTAGTCACCCTCGTAACAAAGACCGGGGTCAAACACGATTTTCACTTCGGCCAACGCTCTTTTATGACCTTCAAGCCGCTCTATCGCATCGTGTTTTTTTGATGGGCCTGATATATAGGCAATATCTCTGTGGCCTAAATCAAGCAAATGCCGGGTGGCCATATAACCGCCCAGCTCATTATTCAAATAAATACAGCAGTCGCTGATTTGCGCTATGTATCTGTTGATCAGCACTATAGGAGTTGAGCTTTGACTGAGTTTAATCAGGTAGTCATCTGAAATAGCTTCCACATCCAGGATCAAAGCATCACAGCCTTTACTCAGCAAAAACTCTACGCTGTCGATCTCCTGAGCGGCGTCGCTGTGACCTACAGCAATAATGACATGACGATTATCAGCACGTAGCGCCGCTTCTATTTCAGCCATCATAGGGCCGTAATAAGGACCGTCCAGCTGCGAAACCAAAACCCCGACACTATTCGAGCAATTTGACGCCAAAGACTGAGCAAAAGTGTTAGGCCTGTAGCCCAGTTCAGCCATAGCGGCCAGCACTTTTTGTTTGGTCTTTTCACTGACATTGGTGTTTTTATTCATCACTCTGGACACAGTCGCCAGAGATACACCCGCAAGCTGAGAAACGTCGTAAATAGTCGCCATAAATAGTGCTGTCACTTCTGGTTAAGTCTAAGAAAATCGGGAACTTCAGAGTAGTTCAGCAAAGACTGATTTGCTCTGAAGCCCGTCATATTAGCAGCTTTTATTCTGCAGCTCTCTTCAATTCCAGGGTGATTTCATCAACTTTTTGCGTGTTTAGTTTATAAGCACTCATGACAAAGGCCACAATTAAAGAGCCTATGGCCGGATACAAACTAAATGCCAGCAATAAACCTGCTTTGGTTTCTTCAGTTTGGCTGACATCAGCCTGATAACCCATACCAGCCAGTAACCAGCCACCTAAAGCACCACCTATGGCTATGCCCAGTTTGATAAAGAAAATGATCGATGAATACACCATGCCTGTGGTACGGATCCCAGTGCGCCACTGGCCATAATCCACTGCATCAGCCATTTTTGCCCATAACAGCGGAGTACCGGTATTAAACACCAGGTTCCACAGCACATACAAAGCTATGGCCAGGGTAACATTGTCCGCTGCAACAAAATAACTGCTGGCACAAAGCATAGCAGCCAAAATCTGAATGCCTATATAAAGCTTCACTTTGCAGTACCGTTTCGCCAGAGGCTGAGCAATAATGCAGCCGACCATACTGCCAAGCATACCTAAAGTGATAAACAAGGTGATGCTGTCCGGCAGCTCCAGATAATACTTCACATAATAAATTGCCAGCGTAGTACGAAGTACATAACCGCTCATCAGGCATAAAGCCACCAGTGCTAATACCCGCCACTGATCGTTTTTCCACAGCTGACGGAAGTTATCGACGTAGCTTCGGCTAAAACTTTCTTTAGGTGGGTTAATCCGCTCTTTAGTGCCATAAAAACAGGCGAGGAACATCAATACGCCAAGCACACTCATCGCCATAATAGTGAGTTGATACCCTTTGGCTCTGTCGCCCTGACCAAAAAACTCAACCAAAGGCAAAGTTAAAGCTGTCACCATCAGGCCACCCAGCATGGCAAACACAAAACGGTAAGACTGCACCGACACCCGCTCTTTTGGATCAGCTGTTAATACTGCACCTAAAGCGCAATAAGGGATATTAATGGCGGTATAAACCAGCATCAGCAAGGTGTAAGTGACAAAGGCATAAATCATTTTGCCTTCTTCACCAAAATCCGGCGTGGTAAATGCCAATACGCTGATCACACCAAAAGGCAAGGCAAACCAAAGTAAATAAGGCCGGAATTTACCGTATTTGCTTTCAGTACGATCGGCAAGAGCACCCATCAATGGGTCTGTCACTGCGTCGATAATACGCACAGCCAGAAACATGGTGCCAACAAAAGCAGGCGAAATGCCGTAGATGTCGGTATAAAAAAACGTCAGAAACAACATGACGGTTTGGAACACTATATTGCTTGCCGTATCCCCCAGGCCATAAGCAATTTTCTCCTTTACACTAACCATGTCAGGCGTATCCTATAAATTGTTGATTTGAAATTATTATTTTTTATTAGTTAACGATTACTGATCAATTTTTTGTAAGCCAGACCGCTGTTTTTCACAGTTCTTTGTTGGCTATCGTAATCGACATACACAATACCAAAACGCTTTAAGTAACCTTCGGCCCACTCAAAGTTGTCCATTAAACTCCAGGCAAAATAGCCCTGAATATCCACACCTTGTTCAACTGCCTGATGCACCGCATTTAAATGCAGCTGATAATAAGATAAGCGCAGCTGATCATCGACTTCACCATTTTGCAACTGGTCGGCTACCGCTGCACCATTTTCGGTAATGTAAACTGGCGGCAGTTGGTATTTCTGATGCAAAGACACTAACAGATCGGTAAAGGCCTGTGGATAAATTTCCCAGCCAATATCTGTTTTAGGCGCATCGACCATATCCACTTCGATAAAGTCGCGGCCTTCTGTGGCTTTATACACAGTGCGGGTGTAAAAATTCACACCAAGGAAATCCAGTGGCGCTTTGATAATGTCAAAATCACCTGCTTCAATCACTGGCTTGTCTTCATCGGCCAGTAAGACAAAAGAGTCAGGGTAGGCACCATCAAACACAGGTTTGATATACCACTGGTTAAAGTAATCGTCGGCAAGCTGTGCCGCTTTTTTATCTGCCGCACTGTCGGTCAGTGGATAAGCCGGAGTAAAGTTCAGCACTAAACCATTTAAGCTGTTTGGGCTGTTTTTCTGCAGTACCTGCATAGCCAGGCCATGCGCCAGCAATAAATGATGTGCTGACTGACGGCCATAAGCTTTTTTGGTGAGTCCTGGCGCATGAATACCGGCTTCATAACCTAAGTAGGAGCTGCAAAAGGGTTCATTTAAAGTGGCATAAGAATAAACTCTGTCACCAAAAGCTTTGCTTAACTTGTCAGCATAATCCTGGAACAGATAGGCGGTGTTGCGGTTCAGCCAGCCGCCCTGATCTTCTATATGCTGAGGTAAATCCCAGTGATACAAGGTGACAAAAGACTTAATATTTTTTGCTTTTAACTCATCCAGAATATGGATATAAAAATCCACACCTTGCTGATTCAGGCTGCCGTCTTTATTCATCACCCTGGCCCAGGCGATAGAAAAACGATAAGCATCTACGCCCAGGGAGCTGATCAGAGCTATATCGTCACGCCATAAATGATAGTGATCACAGGCCAGATCGCCATTTGAACCATCTTTCACTTTGCCAGCTGTGGCGCAAAATGTATCCCAGATGCAAGGAAGGCGCTGTTCTATACCGCCTTCAATCTGAAAGGAGGAGGTGGCCACGCCATAAGTAAATTCTTTTTTCAGCAGTCTTGAGCCTTTCGGCAGTTCATAATTCATCGTTATCTTCTTTTCATCTTTAAAAATTAGAGGGTAAAAGTGGCTTGTTCACTACTGCCCCAAGCATGTAATCGCTTCCATTTTTAGTCTTGTGCTGAGCATACTCAATTCCTTGTTTGTTGTTGTTCAGGGCTCTTGGGGTTTATACGAAATCAATAAACATATTGGCGGTTAAACGACCTGTGACAGGCGAACCATCTATGTCTGTTGTCTTGTCCACCAGTGAAGAGTGCAACAGATTGCCGGGGTAAATAATCAGTCTGTTGGCCTGGTAAGGGACTTGGTGGTACAGCTCATAATGCCCGTTGCTTTGCACCTGATAACGCTGGGGTGGAGCCCCCTGCTCATCAATAAACTTCTGAGCAGACTGGAAATACTCTGGTCGCCTCTGGTCTGTCACCCGTTCAAAACCTGTAGGTTTATGGCGGAAAAAACCTGTGCTGCCATGAGGACTGTCATTGAGATAATGCAGAAGCGCAAAATAATAAGGGGCGCAGGTATCAAAATGTGGCATGCATTGCAGCGGATGCAGGCTGTTTTCGGCCTGAGTGATCAGCGCATAAAACAACATCTGTGGTTTTAATCGCAACTGTTCCGGCACCTGATAGACTTTATAAATCAGCTGATACAAGGCATTTAAACTGGCCGCCACATAGTCTTTTGGCAATACAGCACGCTGACCCGGATAATAAGTCTGGTTTTCCCGCATAAAATTGCTTTGCTGTGCATGCTGGCAGAGAGCTGACAAATCCACAGCAAAGTTATCAATCATAATTAATGGCGTTTTTTCCAGCCCAAGATAAATAATTTCGGGCCGGATGGCGTCATTCACCTGATAATTCAGCGCTTCCATCATCCTCTGCTCAGACCAAAGACGACTTGCAATAATGCTGAATAAACTCATGGTGAGTTGGGTATTGACTCACTGTGCGTTTCACATTGTGTTTGATACTCATCAGGAAGTCATTCAGTTCAGAATCCGGCATTAAATCCACTATAGGGTGGTACTGCTGTGGCATTAAGCCCTGACCAATCAATACCTGCAACCAGGAGCTTTCGCCAAATAATTCCTGAGCAAATTTATAAACTTTGCCGGACTGTTTAAACAAATCCATACGATGGGACAGCGTTTCCGGGATCTGCATATCTTTGCAGTAACGCCAGAACTTCGTATCGGTACGCTCTGTGGCTTTGTAATGCAGAATGATAAAGTCGCGGATATTGTCCATTTCAATTTTGGTCTGCCTATTAAACTCAGCGACCTCTGCGGCCTGAATGCCGTTGGATGGGAACGCCTGCAGCAGTCGAACAATGCTGCGCTGAATTAAATGAATACTGGTGGATTCCAGTGGTTCCAGAAAACCACTGGATAAACCAATGGCCACACAGTTTTTGTTCCAGTGCTGACGGCGGGTACCGGTTTTAAATTTAATCAGCCGTGGCTCAAACATCATTTCACCTTCGACGTTGTCGATCAGTTTTTGTTTGGCTTCTGCATCTGTCATAAATTTGCTGCAAAACACCAGGCCATTGCCAACCCGGCTTTGCAGTGGAATTTTCCATTGCCAGCCAGCATCCCGTGCTATAGCGCGGGTGTAAGCAACTGGCTCTTGAGTGGTTTTGGTTTGCACCGCATAAGCACTGTCGCAAGGTAACCAGTGGCTCCAGTCTTCAAAGCCGGTATTCAGCGTTTGCTCAATCAATAAAGCGCGGAAGCCAGTGCAATCGATAAATAAATCACCTTCAATCAACTCGCCAGACTCCAGCAATAAAGCACTGATAGCGCCGTCCATATGCTGCTGCACTTCGCTAATTTTGCCTTCAATACGTTTGATGCCGTGCTGCTCAGATAAACGGCGCAAAAACTTAGCGTATAAAGAGGCATCCATATGATAAGCGTGATTCAGATCCTGATTCGGCGTCACCGCAAAACGACCCTGACGGGCACCTAAATGCTCGACGCAATAGTCACCAATTTCACTGGCTATGCCTTTTTGTTTACCTTTGACCCAAAAATGCTGAAAACCACAGGCCCAGCAGTCTTTGCCTAAAAAACCGAAGGAGTGAATATAGTTTTCGCCCACCGTCTTCCAGTTTTCAAACTGAATACCCAGTTTAAAAGTGGCATTGGTGGCTGCCATCACCTCAGATTCTTTGATATTCAGTAAGCGGTGGAAGATGTGCATAGTTGGGATAGTGGCTTCGCCGACCCCCACAGTACCAATGTCGTCAGATTCGACTAATACCACTTCAAGATTTTTACCCAGCAACTTGGTCAGGCCAGCCGCAGTCATCCAACCTGCAGTGCCGCCGCCAGCTATTACTACTTTTTTAATTCTGTTTTGTTCGTTATTCATAGCCTCACCTTTGTTACTTGGCATTGTTATGGTGAATGATCAACGCTTTAGTTTGTTCTGTAAGTCAGCTCTGATCTGACGTGCATTCAGCTCATCCAGCGGTTTAGTCAGCATCTTTAGCGCCTCTGGCTCTATATGATCCTGGGATACCTCATCGTGCTCAAAAATGTAGTAATCAAAAATAGCTTTCCAGGCCTGACGCTGAGCTTTAGGCAAACTACGTAAGCTCAGCACTGCCATAGACAAGGCATTATTTGGCCGGCCTAAATAAGCCGGGCTGTCTCGCCACCAGTGACTGATCAGCACATTAAAGGCATCCAACGCTTCCACATGGTGCCACCACATACTGGGAATAAATAACAGATCACCGGGTTCAAGATGGGCAACCTGAGCATGCTGCAAAGCTTCGGCAAATTGAGGAAAACGCTCAAAGTCAGGCGCAGCAAAATCCACCATACTGACATCCTGGCCGCCAGGAGCAAACTCCATAGGGCCCGGATACAAATTGGCAATTTGCTCTGGCGGGAATAAGGTAAAAGTTCGGTGTCCTACCGCATTACAAGCCAGATTCTGCGGAAAGTCATAATGAGCTGCTATTCTGGATTTATTACCTAACCAGACGCTGGTTAACGGCTTGACGCCCTCCAAAGCCAGACTGTTTTGTGCTGCTAAACCTGGAAACCACTGGTTGATTTCAGTAGAGCCCATGTAATAAGTTGGTACTTCTTGTTGGCCATTCAAAGCAAACAAACGCTCAATCAGCTGATTAAAATCAATTTTTCCGCCCTGATAATTAAAACCATCTTGTTTGGCGTTATAAAACACCCGGCCTTGCTGATCGGGCTCTATATAACAGGCACTGACAGGATTGCCCTGATAAAACTGCCGGATATAATCGGCCGCTGCAGAGGCTGAAACCAAACCAGCCTGAACTAAAGGCCATTCTTTGCACAAGCCTTTAAACACCAGGGGTTGGCTGGTGTTAGTGATCAACGCAAGGGCATCAGCTAAGTCGCATCCTTCCAGCATTTTTACTTGTGCTAATGGCTGAGTTGCAGACATCTTCATCAGGCTTTACTCAAACTGCTTATTTTTTAAATGCAATAAATGACGGATATTAGCCTGAGAAGCTACCGCCATATAAATCGCCTGCAAATAGCCTTTCTGATGCAACTGCGATAAAACTTCTGGTGATAAAGCGGCAAGGTTTTCTTCATGAATAGTATAAAAACCTGCCAGCTGCTGTTTTTGGCCATTACTGAAAGTCAGATCCAAAGTAAAAGATTCCAGCAATTGATGTTCAAGCAGCAGATCAATAAAAGCTTTGCTGTCGAGCATGCCAAAATGAATGGTTTCCAGCATACCGGCAACTTGATCCAGATAAGGGCTGTTGCCCCCAAAAGGCAAAAATAAGCTTTCGCCTTCAGTGCTGCTGACCCGCGGATTGTCTAAGTCGATATGGATCACTCGCTGAGCGGTTTCAATACCGTCTTCACGCACCAGTTGCTGACCAATTAAAAAGGGCTGCCGTCTGAGCATCAGCGGCACATAACAACCACGCCAGTTATCCTGCTGCAAAAACAGATTTTCCTGATCCTGGAAACCAAACAGGGTGACGGCAAAAAACTGATTGCTTTGGCTGTCTTTGTGAAAAAAAATCGGGTAGTGGGCCTGGGCAGTACGAAATTCCTGAGGAAAAGTGATAGCAAACCAGACTGCATCACCGTATTCAGCGCCTCTGGCCGTAATTACTTTCAGGTCTGGGTGTTCAACACTGTTCAGTAAAACATTGTTACTCATACTGTATCCCGGTCTGTTATTTGTATTTTTAGTTATAGTTTGTTTGAAGTTTATGAGCTGCCATTAAGGCTGCTGTTTATTGCTTCTTTATAGGGCAGAATGTATCAAGATATAGCATCTTCAACCCAGGCAGAAGATGCTTATATAGAGTGGGCCATCTCCTTATGGCCCTGTGGTCCGGCTTAGAAGCTGTAGCGGGCACCAATGCTGTAGCGGGCACCGGATTCAACCAGACTTAATACCTGCTCTTTCGCCCGGCCATGCACACGAATATGCTCGTCCGTAATATTCAGAGCTTCAACAAAAACAGTTAAGCCTTCCACTTGAGGTAAGTCATAGCTAACTGACATATCAATTTGATGATAAGCCTCAGTGTATTTTGGATGAGCCCCTGTGTCATGGCCTTTAGAGTTCAGGAACTGATCACGCCAGTTATAAGCGATACGAGCCTGGAAACCATCCATTTCATAAAACAGAATAGCATTGGCTGTGTCACTTAAACCAATCAGAGCAGGCTGATCCTGTAACAGGAAGTTGTTATAGGACGTTTCGCTGTCGACCATAGTGTAGTTGGCAATAGCACCAAAACCTGTTTCACCAAAAGCATGCTGAACCGCAAATTCCCAACCATCTATGACTTCAGAGTCTGTGCCATTAGATGGAGTATCAATTTTAAACAACAAAATTTCATCTTCACCCGCCACACCATCTATAGTGCGGTTAGCCACATCTACGCCTGGTGCATTTGGATAATTGGCAAAAATCCAGTTACGAATAGCGCTGGCATCATTGCCAACAGCTGCAACAGCTTCATCATATTTTTTACCATCAACAGGGTTAGGAATGCTGTAGATAGAGGATTCAACAATAGAGTTGCTGATAAAGTTACTGGTGTCTTTACGGAAGTAGCCTAAAGAGACGTAACTGGCTGGTGCGTAGTACCATTCAGCTGAAAGGTCGATATTTTTTGATTCCAACGGCAACAAGCTGGGGTTACCTGTTCTACCACCACCACCGGCACGGTTAGCTATAGTATCTACCACTGTGCCGCCCTGAATGGCAATATAGTCCGGACGGCCTATAGTTTCGCTGTAGGCGGCACGCAACATTACATCGTCAACCACTTCGATATTGAAATTCAGGCTGGGTAAAATGTAATCGTAATCACCTGTTTGCGTCTGAAATTCACGCTGCCCACTGGCTTGCAACACCACTTCAGTATCGGCAACCCAACGCGCACCGTTGTAGGCCGCGACCGCAGAGGTTGAAGTAACATCTGTTTGTTCATAACGAACCCCCACATGAACATCATACGGCATGCCTGAGAGTTCATTTTCATAGTTGTACTGCACATAAGCAGAACGGGATTCTTCCTTCGTGTAGCGGTTCACATCACTATCGTAGTCAGTAGATGGACAGAAGTTGGTACCACAATCACCAGCGCCAACAAAACCTGCCGGGGTATACAACTGTTCAGCTCTGGCACGTACAGTATTGAAATCCCAGAAGAAAATAGTGTCCAGAACTTCAAAACTACGATCAGGCATTAAGGAAAAATCACCTTTGCCAGCGTTAAATTTGTCATGGATAGTGCCGGCAGGGAAATAGGAATCGTCAAAATCACCAGCCTGACCTACGCCACCCCAGTCATTCCGTTGCACGTTCACTGATTTTGAGTGGTTGTCGACATCTGTAATGGCAATACCAAAGTCAATGCTACCAGCGTTTTCAAAAATGTATTCGCCGTCAAACTGGTACTGATCAATTTCAGACTTGTTGGTCGAATTACCAAATACGCTGCCTGTCACTATCATGTCGGAAGGACGAACTGCATTGCCGCCTTCCACTGCCAATAATGGTAAATCACCGGTAAAATCAGTGGCTGCACTTTGGCGGATAAAAGCTGCTGTACTGAGGGTATTGTTTGAACCTAACTCATGGTTTGGCTTGAATTCAGCATCAGACTGATGTGCATCAAAACTCAGCTTTAAATTGTCAGTGGCTTGCCATTCCAGATTCAGCCCCACTGAACCACTTTGGTTACGCACGCCATAATCACCGGCACCCATAGACAAATCGGCAAAGCTATTGCCATAGTCTTCTGAATAAATCAGCGGTGAAGAGACAGGGCCGTCAGTCCAGACACTTTGTGAAGGTACATAGGTATACCAGGCAGACACATCATTGTATTGAGTGTCGATATCGTTACGCATGTAGGTATAGTCTAAGGTTGCGGTCAAATTATCAGTAGGAGCATATTGCAGCACTAACTGGCCATTGGTGCGGGCACGTTGCTGTTCTTCAAATTTGTAAATGGTGGTTTGTGGTACAGAATACACATCATCGGCACCTGGACGGTTCACCTGATTGTCATTTGGGATACTGCCCCACTGACCTGAAGTGATATCGACAGAGCCGGGGAAACTGCGCCAGCCTGTACCTACATTGGCTTGCTGGGTGCCACTTTCACGTTCCTGATAACTGACAGAGACTAAAACACCAAATTTATCATCATTAAAAGTGGTCGAATAAAGCCCTGCGATCTCAGGAGTAGCAGAACCTTCTTCAGTGGAACGATCGTCCACAACCGCTGCGCTAAATACTGCTTTTTCGCCGCCGGCACTTAAAGGTTTTAAGGTTTGAACATCAATAACTGAGCCGATACCACCTGTTGGATTTGCAGCAAAACTGGTTTTATTGACTTCAACACCGCTAATGGTGTCAGCAGAAATGTTAGCGAAATCAAAAGAACGTGAGCCTGTAGTGACAGGCATTTGACGGCCATTTAATGTGACTAAGTTAAAGTCAGGACCAAAACCACGGACAGACACTTTGCTACCTTCACCGTTGACACGGTCAATGGAGACACCACTGATACGCTGCAGAGATTCTGCCAGGTTGGTATCAGGGAATTTACCTATATCTTCGGCGGAAATCGCATCCACAATACCTGTAGATGAACGCTTGGTATCCATAGATTTAATCAGACTACCGCGAATACCTGTGACGCTGATCACTTCAATCTTTTCTTCAGCTTTGGCGTTTTGCTCTTGTGCGTCATCCGCAAAAGCAGGCATAACAACGCCCACTCCGAGCACTAATGACAGACTGGTGGCGAGTCTGGTCTTTTTGAATGTTTTGGATTTCATCTTAGTTCCCTGTCGACTGTTTTTTGGCTTTTTACTTTTTTAAGAAAATTATTGTGACGCCGGACAGATAGCTGAACTACTCCCCAAAGCTAACTGTAAGCGCTTTCACAAACTTAGGTGATTTTTTTTAACTCGTCAATACAGAAAAACTAATTCTTACCTTTTGGTTAAAAAACAGTTGGCAATATTGCCTTTATCAGTTAAAAATGAAACCGCTTACAATTTCATTCTGACTCAGCAGATGAAGGTGTTGTGTTGTCCTTTGCTGAAATAATGTGATGTAACTTTAAAACAATAATAAGCAAATCAAAGATTTGCATTCCGGTTTTTTTAATAAATCCGGAGGACACGGGGACAGAACACCAAGCACCCATCAGGGCTTTTGTATGCTTTTGCTTCACAAAAATGCTGATTTGCCTGCCAGCCCCACCGATCAAAACTCTGCTGACCTCTTGTCACTATCCGACTTTCCATCGGAAGCGGACACCAGGGCAGACAGAGCTCAACAGGATTAAAATTATGTTTCGATCTAAACCATTGGCCTTGTTGTGTTGTGCTGCTCTTATCACCACCTTGTCTGGTTGCGGCCAACAAAACAGCAGCACTGAAACAGCTGCAGAAGTTAAAACAACAAAGGCCGACAGCCTTGCTCTGTGGCCAGAATTAAAAAGCCCTTTAGCGAACAGCGACACAGAAAAAGCAGTACAGCAACTGCTGTCAACTATGACCATAGAGCAAAAAGTAGCTCAGTTGATCCAGCCTGATATCCGCTGGATGACAGTGGAAGATATGCGTCAGTATGGTTTTGGTTCTTTTTTAAACGGTGGTGGTTCTTATCCTAACGACAATAAAAATTCCACAGCCCAAGATTGGCTGGCTTTAGCTCAGGCTTATTACGACGCTGGTGTAGATACAAGCAAAGATGGCAGCAGCATTCCGCCAATTTGGGGCACAGATGCAGTGCATGGTCACAACAATGTGGTTGGCGCCACTGTCTTTCCACATAATATAGGTTTAGGTGCAGCCAACAATGCACAGTTGGTTGAAGCCATAGGTAAAGCCACAGCTGTTGAAGTGGCAGCCACTGGCATCAATTGGATATTTGCCCCCACAGTCGCAGTAGCCCGTGATGATCGCTGGGGCCGCACTTATGAAAGTTATTCCGAAGACCCCACTATTGTGAAGGAACTAGGCGCAGCCCTGGTCAAAGGTATTCAGGGCAATATTGGCGCTGATTTTATGCAAAGTGGCCGCTTAATTGCCACAGCCAAACATTATCTGGGCGATGGTGGCACGGAAAACGGCAAAGATCAGGGTAACAATCCGGATAACGAAGCCGATTTAGTCCGCCTGCATGCTCAGGGTTACATCAGCAGCCTGAATGCAGGCGTACAAACAGTGATGGCAACTTTTAACAGCTGGCATGGCGAAAAAATACATGGCAGTCACTATCTGCTTACTACTGTTTTAAAAGAACGTATGGGCTTTGATGGCTTAGTGGTAGGAGACTGGAACGGCCATGGCCAAATACCGGGTTGCACCAACAACAATTGCGCCGCAGCCATTAATGCAGGTGTGGATATTTTAATGGCACCGGAAGACTGGAAGCTGCTGTATCACAATACTCTGGCTCAGGCCAAAGCCGGTGAAATCTCAGCAGCACGGTTAGACGATGCGGTCAGTCGTATTCTAAGAGTGAAAATCCGTGCGGGTTTATTTGAGCGCGGCAATCCGGCGCAATCGGAACTGGCTGGTAAATCAGAACTGATAGGCCATGCTGATCATCAGGCTATTGCAGCCCAGGCTGTGCGTGAATCTTTAGTACTGTTGAAAAACAATGAGCAATTGCTACCTTTAGCACCTCAGCAAAAAGTGCTGGTGACAGGTGACGGCGCTGACAACATTGGTAAACAAAGTGGCGGCTGGACTTTAACCTGGCAAGGCACAGGCAATACCAATGCCGACTTTCCGAATGGCCGTTCCATTTATTCAGGCATACAGCAGCAGGTTGAAGCAGCACAGGGCTCTGTTGAATTGAGCATCGATGGCAGTTATCAGCAAAAACCTGATGTCGCTATTGTCGTCATAGGTGAAAACCCATACGCCGAATTTGATGGTGATATCAGCACTCTGGATTATCAGAGCGGTAAAAATACCGATCTGGAGCTGCTGAAAAAACTCAAAGCGGACGGCATTCCTGTGGTCACTGTATTTTTAACAGGCCGGCCTTTATGGGTGAACCCTGAACTGAACCAGTCGGATGCTTTTGTTGCGGCCTGGTTACCAGGTACTGCAGGTCAGGCTGTGGCTGACGTTTTATTTAAAACTGAGGCCGGTGAAATTCAGTATGATTTTAAAGGCAAACTACCATTCTCCTGGCCAAAAACGGTCGACCAATCCCCGTTAAATTTGGGGGATAGCAACTACGATCCGCTTTTTGCCTTTGGTTATGGCCTGACCTACCAGGACAAGACCACTATCGCCAATAACTTATCCGAACACATCAGCAGTGCAACCAGCACCGGCACAAACAGCTTGAGCTTATTTGAACGCCGCCCGGCTTCAGGTTACAGCCTGCTGCTACAGGATGAACAAGGTTTGGTCACTGTTACAGGTAATAAAGCCAAAAGTGCCGACCAAAGTTTGAGTTTGGCCGCAGTGAACTGGCAAAAACAGGAAGATGCTTTATTGCTCGACTGGGCAGCCAATTCTAAAGCCCGGCTGGTATTGCAAGCCGCAGTGCCGCTGAATGCCAGTGGGTATGGCCAACTGGTGGTGGATATGAAGTGGAATACAGCGCCAACAGCAGCTGTGACTTTAGCTTTGTCTTGTGGTTCAGGTTGTGGTGGTTCTTTGGATTTAGCAGAACTGATCAGCAGCAAAACCGCAGGCCAGTGGCACAAGATGGTGATTGATTTAAATTGTTTTGCCGTCAAAGGCGCAGCGCTAAATCATCTGCAGCAACCTTTTGTATTGCATAGCGAAGCCGCTTATCAACTGAGCATTGCCAATATCCGATTCACACCAGCCACAACAAAGGCCGATTTAAGTTGCCCTGCAACTTAATACTTTAAATAACAGGAACAGAATATGATGCAATCCATGCCATCGGCCGAAACTCAGAACAGCACTACAGCAGTCAGTAGCTGGGCTTTGCCTGCTCTTACTTTTTTGTTTTTTATCTGGGGTTTTATTACCTGTCTGAATGACATTTTAATTCCACATTTAAAAGCAGTGTTTGATCTGACCTACACTCAGGCCATGCTGATCCAGTTCTGCTTTTTTAGCGCTTATTTTGTGGTGTCTTTACCAGCAGGAGCCCTGATCAACAAACTGGGTTATCAAAAAGGCATAGTGGCAGGTTTAGCTATAGCAGGTTTTGGTACGCTGAACTTTATTCCGGCAGCGAGCTTTCACAGCTATCCCTGGTTTTTAGCAGCACTTTTTGTGCTGGCATCAGGCATTACCATTTTACAGGTGGCAGCCAACCCTTATGTTACAGTACTGGGCAATGCAAAAACCGCCTCCAGCCGATTGACCATGACGCAAGCCTTTAACTCTTTAGGCACTACTGTAGCGCCTCTTATTGGTGCGGCTTTGATCCTGAGTCAACTTGACAGCACTGAAGGCGCTGATGCGGTACAACTGCCTTATCTGATCCTGACAGTAGCTTTATTTGCCGTGGCTTTTATCTTTTCACGACTGAACTTACCTGTAGTTGAAAACACTACTGCCGCAGAAAAAATCTCCATTAAAGCCCTGCTGCCATACAACCATTTATGGCTCGGTGCTTTAGGCATATTTATGTATGTTGGCGCTGAAGTGGCAATAGGTTCAGTGATGGTCAACTTTATTGCTCTGCCTGAAATTACCGGGCTGCCGATCGCCGAAGCAGCTCACTATGTAACCTGGTATTGGTTTGGCGCTATGATCGGCCGTTTTGCAGGTGCTGTGTTGATGCAACGTATTAACGCAGGTTTATTGCTGACCATTCATGCTGTTGCCGCCATACTGCTGCTGGTGCTGGTGATTACAGGTCAGGGTCAACTGGCGTTATTTGCACTACTGCTTGTCGGTGTCGCCAATTCCATTATGTTCCCAACCATTTTTAGTCTGGCGTTACATGGTTTAGGAAAATACACAGGTCAGGGCGCGGGTTTATTGTGTCTGGCTATAGTAGGCGGCGCTTTAGTGCCTGTAGCTCAGGGCATGCTGGCTGACACTTTTGGTCTGGCTTTGTCTTTTATACTGCCCGTGTTTTGTTACCTCTATATTTGCTACTTCGGTTTACGTAGTCGCAAAGTAACCAGTTAAGGCGCAAGCCGGGGCAAGGCAGTTGTTTTCCCGGTTGGCCTTGCCCATTTTATGCCTCAGGCTGAGTTAAACCTCAGCCTTTTTTTCGTTGCTATACTCAGGCAGCAACTGCTCTTCTGCTGTTTTCCGCCGGAATTTACTTAATGCCAGATACACAGCTGGGGTGCTGTAGAGTGTTAATAACTGACTAACCAGCAAACCACCTACTATGGTAATGCCCAAAGGCTGGCGTAGTTCTGAGCCTTCGCCCATACCAAAAAGCAAAGGCACTGCCCCTAATAAAGCCGCGAAGTTGGTCATTAAAATAGGCCGCAAACGTTGTGCTGCCGCCAAAGCGACCGCCTCTTTGGCTGATAAACCGAGATCGCGTTCAGCATGTAAGGCAAAATCGACCAGCAAGATGGCGTTTTTCATCACTATGCCGATCAGCAAAAACAGCCCCAGCAAAGCGATCAGGTTAAAGTCGGTATTGCTGACATAAAGCGCCAGCAAAGCCCCTAAACCAGCACAAGGTAAGGTAGATAAAATAGTGATTGGCTGAATAGTACTTTCATACAACACACCCAGCAGCAGATAGACTGTTAAAATCACACCAATGATCAACCAAAGCTGATCGCCGGTTTTAAACATAGCGTTCCGTTGATCTTCACCATTGATGGTATGAATGCCTGTGGGCACCATCAAACGAGCCAATACCTGATCGATAGCCGCAGAAGCTTGCTGCAAAGTTACACCAGGCGCCAGACTATAACCTATACCAACAGACGCAAACTGATCATCGTGGCGGATACGATCATTAGCCAGACTGTACTGATAACTGGCAATACTGGACAAGGGCACCCGGCTGCCATCTGCTGTCACCAGCTGCAGTTGCTTCAGAACTTCCGGTTGAGCTGTGTAGCCGGGCGTCAATTCCATCACTACCCTATACTGGTTCATCTCATCATACAAAGTAGCGACCTGACGCTGCGAAAAGGAGTTATTCAGCAAGGTGGCAATAGTACGCATATCCACACCCAAGCGCTGCGCCGCTTCCCTGTCTATGGTTAAAGAAATTTGCTGTGCATCTTCACCACTGGGGGTGTCTACATCCACCAGCTCCGGCAGTTCCTGCATTTTTTCTGCAACCTGTTTGCTCCATTTACGCAGCAATTGCAGATCACCAGACAACATCATCAGCTCGTAGTCACTGCGGCCAAAAGGTGAAGACAAACGAATATCCTGATCCACATTTAAAAACAGCATGCCACCTGGAACTTTAGGTGCTGTGGCTCTGATCCTGTCCACCACCTGTTGCGCCGAAACTTTACGTTCAGCCAAAGGTTTTAACCGCACTCTCATCCAACTGTTGCTGATCCCTGTATCACCACCGCTGGAGCCTGTGACGTCTGCTATGGCCGGGTCTTTTAAAATATGCTGACGGAAGGCTTCAATTTTGGGCTGCATAATCTGAAACGAAAAACCATCATCACCACGGACAAAACCATTCAGTTGCCCCGTATCCTGATTGGGTAATAAACCTGTAGGAACCTGTTTGTACAACCAGGCATTAGCGGCAAACAGCAGCACTAAAGCAGCCAGAACCCAGCGGTAATGACTTAAGCTCCAATTCACACTGTTGTGGTACTTGTGCTGAAATCTATGAAAAGCTCCGGCTTCCCCTTCACCCGGCTTTTTCGCTTTGAGCAGCAGCGCCGACAGGCTGGGAGTCAGAGTTAAAGACACCACCAGACTAATGGTCATAGCAGCAGCCAGGGTGATGGAAAACTCGCGGAATAAACGCTCAACCACCCCCCCCATAAATAAAATCGACAGGAATATAACCACCAAAGCCAGGTTCATCGCCAGCAAGGTAAAACCCACTTCAGAGGCGCCTTGCCGCGCCGCAGCTAAAGGCGTTAAACCCCGCTCTATATGACGTTTAATATTTTCGACCACCACTATGGCGTCATCCACCACCAAACCTGTGGCAACAATAAGCGCCATCACCGACAAATTATTCAGTGAAAAATCACAAAGATACATGACGATAAAAGAGCCAACCAAAGACACAGGAATAGCCAGACTTGGGATCAAAGCACTACGTAAGCTGCCTAAAAAGGCCCAAACCACCAATACCACCAGCACTACAGCAATCAATAAACTGATTTGAGCTTCAGTTAAAGTGGCGCGGATCACCGGACTGCGGTCCATCACCACAGCTAAATCAGCGTCTGCTGGTATCAGCGCCTGCAACAGCGGCATTTGCTGATAAATGGCATCTATGGTTTCCACTATATTGGCACCGGTACGGCGGCTGACTAACAAAATCACGGCATTTTTATCGTTATGAAAACCTGCGCTGTAGCGGTTTTCAGTAGAGTCTGTCACCAAAGCCACATCAGATAAACGAATAGGAGCACCCTGGACATACTTCACCACCAGGGACTGATAATCTGAAGCTTGACGTAAAGTTTGACTGGTGGCCAGTTGCCAGCGCTGATCGTCGCTTTCCAATACACCCAAAGGCACAGCAGCATTAGCACCACTGATGGCTGCACGCACTTCATCCAAAGCCACACCATAGTGCGTCAACATGCCGGGATTGAGCTGCACCCGCACTGCAGGCAATGAAGCCCCTGTCACTTCCACTTCGCCCACACCATTAATAGCGGCCAGTTTTTGCGCCAATACAGTAGAAGCCGCATCGTATAAAGCACTGGACGCTAAATGTTGTGAACTTAAGGCCAGCGCCATTACAGGAGCTTGTGACGGGTTAAATTTACGGTAACTTGGATTACGGGGCATACCGGAGGGCAACTGGCTGCGGGCCGCATTAATAGCAGCCTGCACTTCACGAGCCGCTTCATCCACATTACGGTCCAAATCAAACTCCAGTCTGATTTGCGCTGAGCCCTGATTACTGCTGGAACTAATACGGTTAATACCGGCAATGCTGCCTAAAGCCCGCTCCAGCGGAGTCGCCACAGTAGAGGCCATACTTTCAGGGCTGGCACCTGGTAAACTGGCCGTGACCACTATCATAGGGAAATCGACTGCAGGCAAAGGCGATACCGGCAATAAACGCCAGCACAAAAAACCGAGCAACAAAATAGCAGTGGCAATTAAGCCACTGGCTACAGGACGCTGAATAAAAGGCAAAGCTAAATTCATAGCACTTTAGCCTCAGCTGCCACCACACTTTCTTTGCTACTTTCTGTGCCGCTGAAATGGCGATCAAACCATAAATACACCACTGGAGTGGTAAAAAGCGTCAGCACCTGACTGACCAATAAACCACCCACCATCACCAAACCTAAAGGCTGGCGTAACTCAGCGCCTGAACCACTGGCCAACAGCAAGGGCACAGCACCAAATAACGCCGCAAGCGTGGTCATTAAAATGGGCCGGAAACGCATTAAAGCCGCCTGATAAATAGCATCAGTTGGCGACAAGCCCTGATTACGCTGTGCATCCAGCGCAAAGTCGACCATCATAATGCCGTTTTTCTTCACCAACCCTATCAGCAGCACTATGCCAATCACAGCTATTAAATCCAGCGGCTGATCGGCCATCAGCAGCGCCAATAAAGCGCCCACTGTGGCTGAAGGCAAAGTCGACAATATGGTGACCGGGTGAATCAAGCTTTCGTACAAAATACCCAGCACTATATACATAGTGACCACAGCAGCCAGCACCAGCCAAAGTGTATTACTTAAAGACGCCCTAAAGGCTTCAGCAGCGCCCTGGAACGTCAGTTCCACTTCAGCAGGCAGTTGTAATTGTTGCTGCACTTCTTCAATAGCAGCCACAGCTTCACCCAGCGAATACCCTTCTGCCAGATTAAAAGACAAAGTCACGGACGGGAACTGGCCCTGATGGTTAATCAATAACTTAGCTGGTCTTTGTGTCACTTTGGCCACAGCAGACAGCGGCACAGGAGTGCCGGAACCTGAGCTGATATAGAGTTTATCCAGCGCATCAACACCCTTAATTTGATCCGGGTCGACTTCCAAAATCACACGATACTGGTTGGCCTGAGTAAATAAGGTCGTCACCTGACGCTGGCTATAGGCGCTTTGCAACACAGTACTGATTTGCGACACATTAATACCCAAACGTGCAGCCGCTGTGCGGTCTATGTCGATATAAGCCTGCAAACCCTGTTGCTGTAAATCATGGGCTACTTCAGATAATTCAGGTCGTTGCTGCAAGGCTTCGACTAAATCCGGTAGCCACTGATTCAGCACCTCCTGATCCGGTGTGGTTAAGCTGAACTGATATTGAGTACGGCTGACTCTGTCTTCAATACTCAATTCCTGCACCGGCTGAAACCAGCCTTTAATGCCGGGCACAGCCAGCACTTGTTGCTCCAGTTGACGGATCACGTCCATGGCCGACAAATCCCGTTCGCCATGCTGTTTCAGGTTGATCTGGATACGGCCACTGTTGATGCTGGTATTGCTGCCATCCACCCCAATAAAAGACGACAAACTGCTGACATCCGGATGCTGCAGAATATTTTCTGCCAACTCCTGCTGCCGTGACGCCATGGCCTGGAAGGAGATATCCTGTGGCGCTTCAGTCACGACCTGGATCACACCACTGTCCTGCACAGGGAAAAAGCCTTTAGGCACAGCCAGATACAACAATGCTGTTAAGGCCACAGTCGCCAGCATACTGAACATAGCTAAGGTTTGATGGCGTAATACCCACTGCAAACCACGGCCATACGAAGCAATAATGCGGTCCATCAGGCCATCTTTATTTTTATGTTCTGGCAAGGTTTTTAAGAGGCGGGCACAAAGCATTGGCGTTAGTGTTAAAGACACCACCAGAGAGATCAGAATAGCCACAGCCAAAGTGACGGCAAATTCAAAAAACAACCGGCCGACCACATCCGCCATAAAGAGCAGAGGGATCAATACTGCGATCAGCGAGAAAGTCAGTGAAATCAGCGTAAAACCAATTTCTTTGGCACCTTTCAGTGCAGCTTCCATAGGAGAAGCACCCTGTTCACGGTGCCGCGCTACGTTTTCCAGCATCACTATGGCGTCATCCACCACAAAACCTGTGGCTATGGTCAGCGCCATTAAGGTCAGGTTATTGACCGAAAAATCTAATAACACCATCACAGCAAAAGTACCAATCAAGGACAAAGGCACAGCCAGACTGGGAATAATAGTGGCGGGAATGCTGCGTAAAAAAGCAAAAGTGACCAGTACCACCAGCACTATGGCGAAGATCAGTTCTTTTTGCACATCACGCACTGAAGACCTAATACTGTGAGTGCGGTCTGTTAAGACTTCGACTTTTACAGCAGCAGGCATAGTAGCCGTCAGTTGTGGCAATAATTCCTGCACCCTGTCCGCCACATCAATCACATTGGCACCGGGTTGGCGCTGAATATTAACTAATACAGCGGCTTGCTGATTGGCCCAGGCGGCAAGAAATCTGTCTTCAGCGCCATCTTCAATTTTGGCCACATCTTTTAAGCGGATAGGTGCCCCTTCGCGGTAGGCAACTATCAGCTCTTTGTATTCCTCTGTACTGCGGATTTGATCATTGGCTTCAAGCATAGTGGAGCGAAAAGCCCCATCAAAACTGCCTTTTGGCTGATTGGTATTAGCCGCAGCTATAGCGGTACGCAAACTTTCCACACTTAAATTCAGACTGGCCAAAGCAGCAGGATTGGCTTTTACTCTAATCGCAGGGCGCTGACCACCAGCCAGACTGACCATACCCACCCCAGTCAGCTGAGCTAACTTTTGTGCCATACGGGTGTCGACTAAATCGTACACTGCTGGCAAAGGTAAAGTATCTGAGCTGACAGCTAAAGTCAGAATAGGTGCATCGGCCGGATTCACCTTGCGGTAGACAGGAGGTGTAGGTAAGTCATTGGGTAATAACGAAGAAGCCGTATTAATAGCAGCCTGCACTTCCTGCTCTGCCACGCCCATATCCACCACTAAGGCAAACTGCAAAGTAATGACAGAGGCGCCGGCAGAGCTATTGGACGACATTTGTTTTAAGCCGGGAATTTGGCCTAAACGCCGCTCCAAAGGCGCAGTGACAGTGCGCGCCATAATGTCAGGGCTGGCGCCGGGGTTAAAGCTAAACACCTGAATAATAGGGTAATCTACCTGCGGCAATGCAGCCACAGGCAATAAACGCCAACTTAAAATACCGGCAATTAAAATAGCCAACATCAATAATGAGGTGGCAACAGGGCGTAATATAAAAGGCTTGGACAGGTTCATCATTTACCCCTCAGAAGCGTCCTGGATCACCTCAACATCACGATCAGGCCGTAAACGGTCTAAACCTTCCAGCACTACTTTATCGCCTGCCTTTAAGCCTTCTTCTACCGCAACCAAGCCGTTATCTACAGCGCCTAATTTCAGCACGCGGATTTGCGCTTTGTTCTTGTCGTCGATCATATACACATAAGTGCCCTGAGCGCCGTACTGCACAGCATCCTGCGGAATAGTCACAGCAGCGTTTTGCACCGCCACATTTAAACGCACATTAACAAACTGATTCGGGAATAACTCTTCGTTCTGATTGGCAAATTCTGCCTTTAACTTCAAAGTACCAGTGGCTATATCAATCTGGTTATCCAGAGTGGTTAAAGTGCCCTTGGCTAATGGCATTTGTTCAGCTCTGTCCCAGGCTTCCACCGACAAAGCGACACCACCACGGAAAGCGCTACGCACTTGCTGTAACTGAGTTTCCGGAATGGTAAAAACCACAGCTATAGGCGAGCTTTGGGTAATAGTGACTATACCTTCGGCACTATTGGCCTGGATCAAATTGCCAGGGTCAACAGCCCGCAAACCTAAACGGCCACTGATAGGCGCTTTAATTTGGGTGTAAGACAACTGTAAAGCGGCAGCATCTATGGCAGCCTGATTCGACTTAATAGCGCCCTTCAGTTGATTCACTAAAGCTTGCTGTGCATTCATTTGTTGCGCCGCTATGGTGTTTTGCTCTTTGAGTTTGGCAAAACGTGCTAAATCCTGTTCTGCACTTTTCAGCAGAGCGACATTTTGCTCTTTTTGGCCCTGCACCTGCGCCAGTGCTGTTTTGTAATCGGCTGGATCGATCTGCGCCAGCAACTGGCCAGCCTCTACTTTTTCACCTTCTTTAAAATACAGCTGCTGCAGAGGGCCAGACACCCGGCTTTGCACCAATACGCTATTCAGTGGAGTGACTGTGCCTATGGCTTTAATCTGCACTTTTAAATCTGTGGATCTCGCTTCAATCACCCTGACAGGCACAGGCATAGCCCATGGATTAGTCGCAGCACCAGCTGAACGCGGGCCACCCTGTCTTTGCCCTGCACTAGGTTTACCGGCAGCAGCAGATTCAGCTCCAGGCCAGAACCAATATACAGCAGCAACGGCAACAGCCAGGCCAGCAGCTAAAACAAAAGGCTTTTTCAGCAAAGACATAATCAATCCCTGTAACAAAATTTAGGTTTAGTAAAACGGGCCTACTCTAATTCAGCCTGTAAAGCGCTGCAATGAAGCGAATGTCAAGATTGAGTAAAGATGGTCTGACATTCGTTCAGACGTCTGTTTACAGCGATAAAAGACAAAAGGATCAATTGAACAGCGGCTGTCTTGCTACTGACATCCAACTTTTGGCCAACAATAGCTAATAGTGTATCTGCTAACGAATTTTTTCTGGCAGCACCACACTCCCTACTGACATACAGTTGTCAGTCTGAGTTGCTACCCTGAAGCGGTCAAGTAAAAGGAGCGCATCATGACTGTGTTAGATACCGCAATTGATCGTTATTTTTCAGCTACTAATGCCAGGAATAATCAACTGGCAGCAGAGTGTTTTGACCCGGACGCTTCAGTCTTTGACGAAGGCCAACAATTAACAGGGCTGGAATCCATCAGACACTGGTTGCAACATACCCAACAAAAGTACCAACCAGAAGTTCAGGTGCTCACAGCACAACGCAGTTATGGAGAGGTTTGGGTGAAAACACGGGTATCAGGCTCCTTTCAGGGCAGCCCCATACAACTGCACTATGTATTTGCTTTGCAGGATGGCAAAATCAGCCGTCTGATGATCCGTTAAGCGCCCATAGTATGAGAGACAGATGAACCGTATTGATCGCCTGCTGGCGCTGATTTTGTATTTACAAAGCCGTCGTACTTGCACAGCAGAAGCCATGGCAGAACATTTTGGCTTAAGTGTTCGTACTATTTACCGTGATATTGCTGCTTTGGGTGAAGCCGGAGTACCTATTCTGGCGGAAGCTGGCGTGGGTTATAGCCTGATGAAAGGTTATCTGCTGCCGCCAGTGAATTTTTCTGAACAGGAAGCTTACGCGCTTTCAACCGGTGTGATGCTGGCGCAGCGTATGACCACTCATAGCTACAACGAAAAAATGCAGTCTGCTTTGGATAAAATCAAAGCTGTATTACCCAATGCGGCCAAACACAGGCTGGAAGTTCTGGCTAAAGGTATGGCAACACCTGCCACTGAACACCCACAACAGGCCGATTTGTCAGTATTGCAACAGGCCATAGCACGGCAACAACTGTTGAGCTTTGACTACCAGAACGTCAGCCAAACCCAAAGCAGCCGATTAGTGGAAGCTGCAGGTTTAGTGTTTTACCTTGGCCGCTGGCATTTGATTGCCTGGTGCAGATTAAGGCAGGACTTCCGCGATTTTCGTACCGACCGCATACAGAACCTGCAATTACACAGCGAATTATTTAAAGCCAGAACCAACTTTGACGCCAAAGACTTTTTACAGCATGGCTCAACACCAGCTCAACTGACTGCAAAAGTAGTATTTGCCCATGCAGCGGCAGACAGAGCCAGACGGGAATGGTGGCAAGGCATCACCTCAGAACAGCAGCAGACTGAAGGGGTGCTGATGACCATCAACTGCAGCAGTTGGTCCGTATTAGCCTGCTGGTTATTGTCCCTTGGCACAGCAGCTAAAGTGCAGGCTCCGGAAGAACTAAAACAGGAGCTGCGACAACAAAGCCAGGCTATTTTGGCTTTGTATTCTTCTCCCCCTTAGCCTGGGATCCCGTTTTTTAACTGGTGCACCAGATCGCTTAACTGCCTAATTTGCAAATGATTTTTTATCCGGTGTTTTAAAGTCACAGCATTCACGGGTTTAATGACAAAGTCAGCACCACCGGCTTGCCAGCATTGATTTTCTTCTTCCTGACTATGTAAACCAGTGACAAAAATCACCGGAATTTGTGCCAGTTGTGGCTGCTGTTTCAGCAGGCGGCAGGTGGCTAACCCATCCAGTTCCGGCATCATCACATCCAGCAGAATTAAATCAGGTGGATTGCTTTGACAAAGGCTAATCGCCTGAGCACCTGATGTGGCCATAAAAATCTGATAGTCGGCATTCAGTATCTGATGAATGATCTGAATATTTACCGGCTGGTCATCCACCACCAGAACTTTTGCTTTGGGTTGTAACGGCTCAGGACTCATCAGATACACCTTTTAGTTGAGCGGAATACTGTTCAGTGTACAGCAGCGCCTGGGCAAAATTTAATTGCTCTAAAGCGTTTTCCAGTTGTGTTGCACGCTCAGGATTGATGTTTTGCAGCATGCTTTTCAGCACAGCAAACTGATCCAAAGCACTCATATTAAAGCTGTGCAGCGCCTGCTGCAGTTGTTCCAGTTGCACTGTCAGTTCTGCTTCTGTCAGCGTTACCGCCATAAAAGGCGGTTCTGCTGCGGGTGCTGTTTCTGCCAATAATAGTGGGGCAAAAGCAACAAAAGCTTCGGCATCCGCCACAAACCTCGACAGAGCTCCGGGTAAATCCAGGGCTGTTTTTTGTTTAATCGATCGCTCAATGGCAGCTGCAGGTTCAGATAAACAGACAATACCTAAGGAACTGGCTGAGCCTTTCAGCGAATGTGCCAGCAAATACAGCTCTTTTTCTGTTAACCGGGTGCTTTTATCTCTTAACTTCAGCAGCGCAGTATCCAGCTCCATCACAAAAGACTTCAGTGTTTTATGATACACAGCCACCGAATTCCCTAAGCGGTTTAATGCAGATCTCAGTTGCACACCTTGTTGTAACGCAGTGTCCACTAAAGCCGGATTGAGCAACTGCAGTTGTTTTTCCTCTACAACTCTATTGGGGTCAACCGGAGTTTTTGACCACTTTAAGATGGTATTCACCAGAGTATCTATGGCAAAAGGTTTAGCCACATGATCGTTCATGCCCGCATCCAGACAAGCCTGTTTATCCGATTGCATCGCATTGGCTGTCATGGCCACTATAGGTAAGGTCAGCATAGTGGCTTTGCTGCGAATACGTTTGGTGGTTTCATAACCATCCATATCCGGCATCTGAATATCCATCAACACTAAATCATATTTATCCGGCTGTTGTTCCAGCATAGCCAGAGCAAAAGTGCCTCCAGGCGCTATATCCACTAAAGCTCCTTCATGGCTCAATAACTCAGAGGCGACAATCTGATTGGTAGGATTGTCTTCCACCAGCAGCAGTTGCAGACCGTTTAAACGGCTTTGTCGTGGCGCTGCATCCTGCAGTGCATTGGAAAACATTTGCTTGCCAGCCAGCGCATCCAGTACAGCATCCAATAAACGGCTTGGAGTGACAGGCTTGACAATAAAACCATTCAGCAGATGTTGGCTCTGTTCATCCTGCTGTTTTTGCGCCAGACATTCACGGCCATGAGCTGTTACCATAATCACCACTGGCATATCAGGGCCCTGTACTATCTGGCGAATTTTTTCCGCTGTTTGCCAGCCATCCAGCCCAGGCATCAACCAGTCCAGCAACACCAGTTTATAACTGTTGTTGTGCTGCAACAGCTCCAGCGCCTGTTCACCACTGTGGGCTAAATGCACTTCACAGCCATAATGACGCATCACTTCAGATAAAATTTGTCGTGATTGCTGGTTATCATCCACCACCAGCACTTTCAGATCCTGCAACAACGACAAATCTGTCTGAGCCGCATTCAGGCTAAGGCAGTTAAACCAGAGTTCAAATTCAAAACTACTGCCAGAGCCCTGCGTACTCTGCACAGAAAGTTGGCCCCCCATTAACTCCACCAGACCTTTGCTGATCGCCAGACCTAAGCCTGTACCGCCATAACGACGACTAATAGAAGATTCTGCCTGGCTGAAACTCTGGAAAATTAACGCCAGTTGCTGCTCTGTCATACCAATGCCGGTATCTTGTACTTTAAACTTAATTTTGGCCGCTTCTGCAGTGCGCTCTGTCACGTCCAGGCTGACCACCACTTCACCTTTGTCGGTGAATTTAATGGCATTGCCTGTCAGATTCAGCAGCACCTGCTTCAATCGTAAACTATCGCCCACCACCAAAGCTGGTAAGTCTTCAGCAAACTGATACAGCACTTCCAAATCTTTACTGCCCAGATTGGCCGATAAAATAGTGCCCAAATCTTCCATCAGGGACGCCAGTTCAAAGCTGTGGCTATCCATTTCCAGCTTGCCGGCTTCTACTTTGGAAAAGTCCAGAATATCGTTCAGAATGGCCAACAAAGACTTAGCCGCTATTTCTGTCTGGCGAATATAATCCTCCTGGCGAAGGGTTAAGCTGGTTTGCTGCACCAGTTGTAACATGCCCAGAATAGCGTTCATCGGTGTACGGATTTCATGGCTCATGGTGGCCAGAAAAGCAGACTTCGCATTATTGGCCGAGTCGGCTTGTTGTCGTGCCTGAGCCAGCTCCAGCTCTCTTTTGTGTTGTTCAGAGCGATCACGCGCCACCAGATAAAAATAATCCTGCTGCTCAAAATGGATCCAGGACAAAGACGCAGACAAAGGAATAGCGACGCCTGCTGCGTCCACAAACTGGGTTTCAAACTGCAGGCTGCGTTTTCGTTCTGTACTTTGGAGCAACTGTTGCAGCCTGTCTCCCACTAACTTCAGCGCCAGATCAGCCAGACTGAATTGGTTAGTACAGCAAGCCAAAGCGGCCGGATTAGCTTTGATCACTTGAGCTGCATCGTCTAACCAGAACACTAAATCCGGGCTTTGTTCTGTCGACACTTTCGCCAAAGCCAACTCAAATTCCAGCTCTTTTTGCAAGGTTAAATCTCTGGCTATGCCTAAATAACCCACCACCTGATTTTGCTGGTCCAGTAAAGCAGTCACAGAAAGATAGACAGGACAGCGGCCGCCATCCTTGCGGATGTAAGTCCACTCTCTGTTATCCGTTTGACCCTGCTTGGTTTTTTCAACAAAAGCCGTTAAATCAGCTTCCACCTGATGGCCCATCTCTGCTGTCAATTGCTGAGAGTATTCTGCGACTTCGAGCGGATCATGCAGCAAAGTCGGGCCATACAAACCTATGACTTCAGCTTCTTTATATTGCAACATCGCCTCAGCAGCCGGATTAAAAGATGTAATCAGGCCATCCAAATCCGCCGTAATAATGGCATAGTTGGCATTACGCAAAATGCTGTGCTGCAAAGCAGATACCCGCTCAATTTCAGCGGTTCGCAATTCAACCTGATGCTCCAGCTCTTCGTTGGCTTGTTGCAGTTTTTGTTCAGCTTGTTTGATATGACTGATATCGTTGACTGTCAAAGCACAGCCTATAAATTGGCCAGTCTCATCCAGAATAGGGGAAAGATTAAGCGACACCGGATACAGCAGCCCGGATTGATGCTGACGTACGCTTTGGATATAACGGATCTTCTGTCCTTTACGTACCTCTTGTTCCAGATGCCGCTGTTCGTCCAGATGTGTAGCCGGCACTATAAGTTCGCTGATAGTACGCCCCATAGCCTGAGATTCAGTGTAACCAAACATTTGTTCTGCAGCTGGGTTCCAGCTACTGATCAAGCCATGCTGGTCCGTACTTATCACAGCCTCATTGGCATTTTCAACTATGGCCGCCAGCACAGCTCTGTGCCTGGTCAGTTGCAAGCGCCGGGAGAAGGTTAACTGCACAAAAGCAAAAATGACGATCAGTAAAGCCGTGATGCCCAAACTTGTGTAATACATATTTTGCGGTTCAGGCAGCTTCAGTCCGGCGACAAAGAGTGGTGTTGCCTGCAACCTGACTTGCCAGTCCCGACCAAAAATCGACAAATGATGCCTGGCCTGAAGATCAAGTAATACGGTGTCGGTCACTGTTTTTGTATAAAAGGCCTGCTGTGGATCAAAATCAATGTCAAACACCTCTACTTGCACTTGCTCTGCCCTGGCCATTTTTATACTGGATAAAATTTCATCTATGGTCAAAGGGGCATAAGCCAACCCATACAACTGCTGATAACGATCCAGATCGCTTTCTGGTGCTTTCCCCTGCAGATAAACTGGCATTAACAATAAAAAACCCTGAGATTTTTTGTTTTGAGCCTGCACTAAAGTCAGGGGTTCTGTCAGTACAGCTTTATTTTCCCGTATAGCCTTTAACGCTGTCTGGTAACGCAGTTGCTCTGAGGCAATATCAAAACCTATGGCTTCTTCGTTATCGGCCATAGGTTCTATGTATTGGATCACAAACAAATCATGGGGGTGGCTTTTGAGCTGGCGGAAGCTAAAAGCATCGCCATTCTCAGCTTCAGCTTCTACTAAAAATTGCGCTAACCCGTCCGGCGTGACTTTACGGATAATGCCAAAACCACGGGCTCCCGGGAACTCTGTAGCCAGATCACGGCTTTGACTGTAAGCCAATATATTGGCATAGCGAAAATCTTCAGCGCCGGCACTTAATACAGCACCACGCACACCACGCAAGCCATATTGGTAAATGGTCATTTTTTCGGCTATTGCATCAGCCAGCTGACTTGTTTTTACCTCTAAGCTTTGCTGAATTCGCTGCAGGTTTTGCTGTTGCTGACGCTGTTGCAAATAGTCAGAGACCCAAAATCCTGCAGCCGCAAACAACAGCATCGGCAATAAAGTTGCAATAAGCTGTTTCAGGTTGCGTTTCAACCAAGCCATTATCCGGGTTCCTTGTGGTTTATTTTGTGCTTCAAACGCTGTGCCGCAGCGACAAAATCCAATGTCATCATGTCCTGTTCCATCAGTACAAAATCATCCGGCCCCAGATAATGAATCCAGCCAGCCCTTTGTTGCTGAAACAAGCTGTAGGCCTGCATATCAGAGTGTTCAAGATACTGAATATAGAGTTGAACATCAGGCAAACTGCTGTCTGTTGTTTGTTCAAACTGGCTCATCCATAACTTTAATGCAGCGCAACTTTGTTCCAGACAATCCATGTATAGAGCAAAATCGGCGGCTGATGGCAACTGCCTTTGTTGGTGCAACACCTGTTCCAGTGGCCTTGACAGTTCTGGTAAATCTATAGCACCTAAGGTTGCGTAGCTGCCCCGCAATTTATGCATAATATGCTCAACAGCCTTCTTATTTTTTTGCTGATACGCCAGAATAAGTTGCTGCATTTCAGCAGGAGTTGACGCTATTAATTGAGCCACAGCAGGCGACAGATGCAAAAAGGCATCCTCAGAAAAGCCGATTAACTGTTCCAGCACACTAAAATTAAACAACATATCCTGAACTACTCAGACGCTTTCTCACAGCATAATGGGCTTTGGCTGAAAAATCCCGCGCTTTGTCCTGTTAATTTTGTCCGGTTAAATTTTCGTCTACACTAAAAAACAGAGTGGACAGGAAACAGGGAAGTGCCAGATGCAGATAAATCAATCCGCTGTGCCGGCAGCAAAAATTTTATTAGTGGACGATCAGGCCTCCTCCCTGGTGTTATTACGTGAATTGCTGCAAGGCATGGCGACTTTATATTTTGCTACAGATGGCATTACAGCGCTTGAGCTGGCACGGCAACAGCACCCCGAGCTAATAGTGCTGGATATCGAAATGCCTGGCATGGATGGCATTTCGGTGTGCCGGGCCCTAAAAGCAGACCCCGTAACCCGTGATATCGCCATTATATTTATTACCTCTCATATAGATACAGAACACGAGTTATCCTCTTTATCTGAAGGAGGTATCGATTTTTTACGTAAACCTTTGCATGCAGCCACCAGCCGCATCCGCATTAAAAACCTTTTGGATTTAAGTCGTTACAGTCGGCAAGTAGAAGCCGAAAAAGAATGGCTGCGAGTGACACTGGATTCAATTGGCGATGCGGTGATAGCCACAGATCTGGACGGCAAGATCAGCTTTATGAACCCTATAGCTGAACGTATGACAGGCTGGCTGGCGAAAGATGCCTTGTTTCGACCTATAGAAGAAGTGATGCAACTGCGGGATGCTCATACCTTAGAACCGCACTGGAACCCTATTTATTTTGCGTTAAAAGAACAACGAGTAGTGGCTATGGCGCTGAATTGCCAATTGATATCACGTACAGGTCAGCTCTTTCAGGTGGAGGACTCAGCCGCTCCTATCATTGATAACAACGGCCAATGCCTTGGCAGCATAGTGGTGTTTCATGATGTCAGTGAAAGTATGGCGCTGGCGCTGAAAATGAGCCATCTGGCTAATCATGACCCTTTAACCAACTTACCCAATAGGGTGTTGTTGTACGACCGCATTGAACAAGCCATTAAAAGAGCTGAGCAGTTGCATCATAAATCAGCCTTGTTGTTGATTGATCTGGACCACTTTAAATACGTCAATGATTCCATAGGCCATAACCTTGGGGATTTGCTGATCAAACAAACGTCAGAGCGCTTACTCTCTATTTGTGATGCTGGCACTACACTGGCGCGTTTAGGTGGTGATGAATTTGTGCTGGTATTACCCGAGCTCTGGTCTATTGATGAAGTGGCTTTGTTCAGCAGTCAGGTGCATAGCCAGTTTCAGCAGCCTTTTTTACTTGAAAACAAGAAGTACCAGCTGGCCGTGAGTATAGGGATCAGTATTTATCCGGACGATGCCCAAACCATAGAAATGTTTATGCGCCATGCCGATGTCGCCATGTTTAAAGCCAAATCTGAAGGCCGCAACAGAACCAGCTTTTTCTCTGACGAACTGGAACAGCAAATTATTCATCGCCATCAACTGGAATTGCTGTTGCGCGAAACCTTAGCCAATCACCAACTGCAGGTGTATTACCAACCCAAACTTTGTTTACAGACAGGCCAATTATTAGGGGCCGAAGCTTTAGCCCGTATGCAAAACCATCAGGGCCAGTGGGTGTCGCCCGTTGAATTTATTCCGTTGGCAGAAGAAACAGGGTTAATTGGCGAACTGGGCCAACAAGTGCTGCGTCAGGCCTGCCAGGAGTGTTTGCGCTGGCAACACCAGGGGTATCAGGTACCCGTATCAGTGAATATTGCCGCAGCTCAGTTTGCCAACCCCCAGCTGGTAAAACAAATCAGCAGTCTGATGGCAGAATTGAAAATGCCAGCCTGCTTATTAGAGCTGGAAGTCACAGAAAGCGCCTTAATGCTGGATGTCAGCAAAACCAAAAGCATGTTAGGCCAGCTGAAAGCGGCAGGTATTTGTATTTCAATAGACGACTTTGGCACCGGTTATTCCAGCTTGTCTTATCTGAAAAAATTTCAGGTAGACGTGCTTAAAATCGACAAATCTTTTGTGCATGAAATGTTGACCGACAAAGGCGATATGGAAATAGTGAAAGCTGTGATCTCACTGGCACAATCGATGAATTTACAACTCATAGCCGAAGGTATTGAAATAGAAGCGCAAAAAGAAAAACTGCTGGAGTTAGGTTGTCAGATGGGCCAGGGCTACTTATTCAGTAAGCCTTTGTCGGCTGAGGATTTTTATCAATACTTGCAACGCCTCTAAACTCTTACAAAGAGTAGCCCGTTATGCTACATAACAATAATTTACACCTAAAAAAGTTTACTTTTCAACAGCTTGCACTTTTTAAGATCTTCAACTAGATTTGCCAGACCCTCAGCTTTGTTCATGCAGCCAGCGCTGAGGCCTGTTTGAATAATGCGTCAGGTGCTGCAAAAATTGTCCCGGGAAGTCAGATAAGCCAGGAGTTGCTCATGTTTGGTCTGTTTAAAACGAAAGAACTTCAACTCGAAAATGCCAGGTTAAAAGAGCAGGTAAATATGCTCAGTCAGGTAAGAGAGGGAGTCAGTAAACAGATGATGCAGTTTGTGATAAACCCGGATGGCAAAATCAGCTCAGCCAACCAGAATGCTCTGACAGAGCTTCAAATGACTGCTGATGAACTCAATAATGTAACTATCAAAGATTTAGTTCCACACCACCTGCAGAACACAGACCACTTCAATAAGATGATACATTCAGTTCGATCCGGTGAATTCTGGGTTGGCGCCTGGCAGGTGGCCAATACAAAACAACAGCATTTTTGGCTCAGGGCGGCATTTTGCCCTGTGCAGGATAAAGATGGTCGTCTGGATCATTTTGAGATTTATGCCAACAACCTGACCCGCACTATTGAAACCTCACAACAACACGAAAATCTGATTAATGCGATGCAGCGATCCACTGCTGTGATCGAATTTGATATGTCTGGTCATGTATTGATGGCAAACAATTTGTTTTTATCTGCTATGGGATACAGGCTTGAAGATATTCAGGGCAAACATCACAAGTTATTTTGCCCGCCTGATGTCTACAACAGTGTTGAATATGAGCAATTCTGGCAAAAATTACAGCAAGGCCAGTTTGTGGCTGAACGTTTTCGCAGGGTGGATAAAGCAGGCCGCGAAGTCTGGCTGGAAGCATCATACAACCCTATCAAAGACTCAAGAGATGTCTGTCATAAGGTCGTCAAGTTTGCCACAGTGATCACCGAACAGGTGCAGCAGGAGTATGAAGTGGCAACTGCGGCTCAGGTTGCATTTGAAACCTCTCAGGCCACAGATTCAAGTTCCAAACATGGCATACAGGTGATGCATGACACTGCTGCTGTGATGGATCAGCTCGAGCAGCAAATGGTCCAGGCTGTCAGCAACATTAATGATCTGGCCAAACAATCCCAGTTAATTGGCACCATTATTCAGAGCATCAGCAGCATTGCTGAGCAAACCAATTTATTGGCATTAAACGCTGCAATAGAAGCAGCAAGAGCCGGAGATCAAGGCCGCGGTTTTGCTGTGGTCGCAGATGAAGTAAGGCAACTCGCCTCCCGCACCAGTGCAGCCACAGTCGAGATCGTTGAAGTAGTCAGCCGCAATCAGCAACTGTCGGCCAGTGCGGTCAATATTATCGAAAGCAGCCAACAACAAGCCAAAGCAGTGACAGGCCTGGTGGTGCAGGCGCGGGCGGTGATCCACGAAATACAAGACGCGGCACAAAAGGTGGTGGATGCTGTCTCGCAGTTTGCGAATCGGATAAGTAAGTAAACCCGCGGTTTTTTGTTTTTTTGCAGCAAGCCGAGCTGTCGTCAATAGCTAACTTCAGCCCGCTGCGTATTATTGTGATCAGGCCTGGCCCGGTTTCCTTTGGATCAGGTCCACCAGTTGCATTCCCATCAGCATAAAAACAATAAAAATCAGGCCTTCAACAGAGCCTGTGCCCGCCAATACCAATGCAGGACCAGGGCATAACCCGACCAAACCCCAACCTAAACCAAACAAAGCACTGCCAGCCAATAAAGGGCGGGTAATAGCTGTGGCTTCAGGCCAGTGGAATTTAGTGTTTAACAGGCTCTGTGGCATTTTTTTGCTGAGGGTAAAAGCGATAAAAGCCACCACTATGCCGCCAACCATCACCAAAGCAAGCGATGGATCCCAAAGGCCTGCTATATCTAAAAACCCAAGCACTTTAGCCGGATTTGCCATACCAGCCATCAATAAACCCAAACCAAATAGTAGACCACAGATAAAAGCGCTTAATGATAAAAACCAGTGTTGTTTAATCATAATTCCCTCACAGCAAATGACGGACAATAAAAACAGTGACCACAGCCACCCCCATAAACGTCAGGGTGGCCACCAGCGAACGCACAGATAAACGGGCTAAACCACAAACGCCATGACCACTGGTACAACCCGAGCCTAAACGCGCACCTATGCCGACCAATAAACCCGCAGCGGCCAATAAGCCATAGTTGCTGGTGACTTCAACCACAGGCAAAGGTGCCAGCATCAGCGATAACCAGGACGACAACACCAAACCCAGAACAAAAGCCAGCCGCCAGTTTCGTTCAGTACCTGCGGAGGTAAAAGTTCCGGCAGTAATGCCACTGATACCAGCAATACGACCATTCAATAACCACAACAAAGCACAAGCGAGCCCAATCATCAGCCCGCCCAATAAGGCCGATTCCGGCGTAAAATGAGTCCAGTCAATCATAAGTGCCCCCTTGCTAATAGTGCTGAAGTTATAGACCTGCTGGTTTTTCAACCAACAACCTAAGTTGTGGATATAAGCATATACCATTTAGATATATTAGTGAACACTAAATAATGAGGACAAATAATCTATTTAAGTGACTTTGGTTAGTGCAGTGGTAAAGAGCATTAGCTAACGAAACAACGCTCAAATAACTTGGTGGATCAGGTCAAACTGTTAAGCCTTGCTGCTCAATTCGGAATTTAATTGCCTCGATTGGATCTGGCTTATCCATTGGGAAGTGCTCCTTTTCATAGATTTCTATCAAGGCAGCTAGAGCATCTAACTCTGCAAATTCAGACGAACCAAATTCAGGCTCCATGCCGATTAACATCACCAGGCGCTCTAAGGCTTGCTTATGATCTTTTTTGGTTTTAATCAGCTTACTTTTGTTCATGATGTTCTCAATGAAAAGCACTAAACTCTTTATAACGCAATCAACTGTCAGCCAAAATTTTAGCTTCAAAGCAACTCATACCATCTGAGGTATGAGTCATTAAAAGGCGCTCTAAGGTGAGAAAATATATGCTTAAACCTACAGTTCAACACTGTTTGCTCGCGTAACAGCCAGCCGAAGGTCTTTTTTAAATGCGTCAAACGAGGGCATTTCAATTTTATTCACATCTATTGTCATATTGCTTATCAAGATATTTAGCTCACGCGTTTCAGAATTTCCTCTCAAAGAAACTGACAACTGATGTTTAAGTGAATTTCCGGACCGATCGTTACCAGATTCATCCTCTAAGGCAATACAATGTTGATAAGGGTTAACCTTAGTTGCACAAAGCAGCCATGCTTCAGACTTTGGCTTAGGCACCATAGCTACTCCTAACTCAAATGCTTCGGCCAGAAAACCTTCAATCATGGAATTGCGTTTATCTTCCCAATTACCACGTCCTGCTGAGGACGTACCATCAGAATCCCTAAAGAGTATGGCTACAACCTTGTCATTTAACTCTGCACTTTTGGCTTTAGCTGCAGCAGCTAAAGCCCTTGCATTTTCATAGAAATACTTTGTTTCAGCTGGCTTTTTCTTCCCTCTAAGTGCCATTGCTTTTGCTTTCGGCGCCAACTTGTTGGTTTTAAGGTAAGCTTCAGATACGAAACTGACACGATCCGTATCAAGATGTGACATTTCATACCCCTGAAATGTACTAACCAATTGGTCGACAATCATCGCCATTGGTCCTTGTTTAAAATTAGTCCGATCACAACTTTCCGCGGATGGATTACACACTCCAATGTCACCAGCGCCTTCGCCACTTAAAAGCAAATACATATTAAGGCTCCAGCGGCTGAAGAGTAGCAATCTCTTTATAAAGCTGAGTGAGGTCTGTATCAATAAAAGCTTCACCAGGCCCCATAAAATCTAACTTTTTGGACATAGATGGAATATCAAATAGCCTTATTGAACGTGTAAAACCATCTTTCGTCTTATAAAGATAGTGAACGCCCTTTCTCGCCACGCTTTCTTCCATAAAATTAAGAATCATAGGGCTATGAGTCGTCACCATGATCTGGTCATTGGAGTTAACAAGATGGTCAATCAAGTATTCTATAAGCTCTGGGTTGATCCCGTTCTCAATCTCATCAAACAACAAGAAAGCATTACCAATTTGCAGTTGTAGCAAAATAGCCATGAGCCTAAGCATACCGTCATTCAAATGCCTGGCTGTTGATGTTAGCTTGCGATCACCATAGTGTTCGCTCACTTCAAGTTGTTTCCAACCCGAGCGTAGCGACTTAGTTACAATTGCATCCAGCTGAGGATAAATCACTGAAAGCTCTTGTTTTAGTTTTGCTTTGGCAGAGAAACCAACTTCATGGATAAAGGCTGACAATTTCTCGCCGCCCAGCCCAAGCTTGCCGTCAGCGGACCTGTTCTGACTTCTGAGTAGCTCAGGGCTGATTAGCTCAAGTGAACGAATGTTAAGAATCATGTCTTTTACAGTTTTCAATGTCTTCCATTGCTCATTCTCTTTCAACCGAGACAAAATGGATCCCTGATATTCGAACACAATATCGTGTCGGCGTGATTGAAAAGTATAACCACCGTCTTCAACTGAAAGTAACTTCTCGCCGTTTTCAGTAATCATTTCCTTAGTACAACTAAGGGAAGAACGATTGAAACTGCCAGACCAAATCACTCTTCTACCTGAAACATTCAGCCCAATTTCAAAATCGATATTACTTTTTTTTGTTAACTTGGAATTGAGATCTGAACTTTCCCAATGACGTTCCTTCAACCATTCCTCAATATCGCCGACCATCAGACGGGATACAAAATCCAATGCCTGAAGGAGAGTTGATTTTCCTGCACCGTTTAAACCAACGACACAATTGAACTTTGCAAGTGGAAGCCGAAAATTAACTAGAGATTTAAAGTTATCCACCCATATGGATTCAATCATTTATCTTCCTCTGGAGTCTCAGCAGCAACGTCATCGTTAATTACGACCAATAAAGTAGACACTTTGCCTCAGTTTTTGGTTGAGCTTTTTATACTCTACCTATGACTATAGATTATTAAAATCATGTTTTTGTTTGCTGTAGTAAAACATGTCTATGTAATCAAAGATTTATGCACATCACAATCAGCGTGGAGCAGATGTTGATATTAAAAATTCAATAATATTGCAGTGATAAAAAAAACTGAAGCTCAAAAAAATAGCCACCCAAAGGGCAGCTATTGATGATGACACTTTATGTTGCGAGATGAATCATTATTTTCATCCGTTAACCGTTTTTTAGATAAAAACTTACTCCACCGTCACCGACTTGGCTAAGTTACGTGGCTGGTCTACGTCTGTGCCTTTGATAATGGCGACGTAGTAGCTTAATAACTGCAGCGGGATGGTGTAGATGATTGGGGCAATCAGTGGGTGCACATGTGGCACGCTGATCACACGCTGTGTGGCGTCTGATTTAAAGTGGGCATCCACGTCGGCGAATACATACAGGATACCGCCACGGGCGCGCACTTCTTCCACGTTTGACTGTAATTTCTCCAGCAGTTCGTTGTTTGGTGCGACCACAATAATGGGCATGTCAGCATCAATCAGCGCTAAGGGGCCGTGTTTCAGCTCACCTGCGGCATAAGCTTCAGCGTGAATGTAAGAAATTTCTTTTAACTTCAGCGCGCCTTCCATAGCGATAGGATACTGATCGCCACGGCCTAAGAACAATGAGTGGTGTTTGTCAGCAAACTCTGTAGCCAAAGCTTCGATTTTTGGCGCCAGGGTTAAAGTCTCTTCCAGTTTGGCTGGCAGAGTTTTTAATGCCTGCACCATATCCAGTTGCTGCTCTGTCGTTAAACCATTGTATTTACCAATGGCCAACGTCAGCATAGACAAACCTACTAACTGAGTAGTGAAAGCTTTAGTGGAAGCCACACCAATTTCAGCACCAGCACGGGTCATAAAGGCCAGATCAGATTCACGTACCAGCGAAGAACCCGCGACGTTACAAATAGTTAAACTGCCGATATAACCCGCTTCTTTGGCTAAACGTAAGGCCGCTAAAGTATCTGCAGTTTCACCTGACTGGGAAATGCTGACCAGCAGGCTGCCTGGCTGAACAAAAGATTTGCGGTAACGGAATTCAGAGGCGATTTCCACGTTACAGGAAATGCCGGCTAAAGATTCCAGCCAATAACGGGCGACCATGCCTGAGTGGTATGAAGTACCGCAGGCAACAATTTGCACGTGGCGTACTTTTTTAAACAGTTCAGCTGCGCCGTTACCAAAAGTTTCGTCCAGCACAGAGTCTGAGCCTAAACGGCCTTCCAATGTGTTGGTGATGGCATGTGGCTGTTCGTAGATTTCTTTTAACATAAAGTGACGGTACTGACCTTTGTCACCAGCATCGTAGCTGGCAGTGGATTCAGTAATAGCACGTTCAACCTGCTCGCCGTTTTTACCGTATACAGTCACGCTGGTACGGGTAATTTCGGCCACGTCGCCTTCTTCTAAGAACATAAAACGACGGGTCACAGGTAACAGAGCTAACTGATCCGAAGCGATAAAGTTTTCGCCTATACCAAAACCTATCACCAAAGGGCTGCCTGAACGGGCCACTACTAAATGACTTGGGTCGTTTTGGTCCATCAGTACAGTGCCGTAAGCGCCGTTAAATTGTTTAACCGCAGTTTGTACTGCAGCTAATAAAGAGCCAGCGGTTTTCATTTCTTCAGCCACTAAGTGCGCTATAACTTCAGTGTCTGTGTCTGAATTAAACACATAACCTTTGGCTTTTAACATATCACGCAGCGGGCCGTGGTTTTCGATAATGCCGTTGTGCACTACAGAGATATTGCCTGAAACGTGTGGGTGAGCGTTACGCTCTGAAGGTTCGCCGTGTGTAGCCCAGCGGGTGTGTGCAATACCAGTGCCGCCAGCAACAGGGCTTAATTTTACCGCGTCAGACAGTTCTTTTACTTTACCTAAACGGCGAACACGTTGTAATTCGCCTTCCGGGCTGATGATGGCCACACCGGCAGAATCATAACCGCGGTATTCCAGACGGCGTAAGCCTTCCACCAGAATCTCTACTACGTCACGTTGTGCTACAGCACCTACTATTCCACACATAAAGTCTTACTCCACTGATCCAAGGGGGGCGCAAATCACCTTTACGCCTTGTTGTTCTATTTGTTGTTTTGCGCTGGCGGGTAACTTGTCGTCTGTTACCAGTATTTTAATAGACGACCAGGGCAATTCTAAGTTGTGGATTTTCCGGCCTATTTTGTCGGATTCCACCATCACCACCACTTCACGCGCCACTTCGGCCATCACCCGGCTTAAGCTGGTCAGCTCATTAAAAGTAGTAGTACCACGCTGCAGATCAATGCCATCGGCACCAATAAACAGCTGATCGAAATCGTATGCACGTAATACCTGTTCCGCCAGCTGACCCTGAAAAGCTTCAGACTGCGGATCCCAGCTGCCACCTGTCATCAAGAGCGTAGGTTCGTTTTCCAGTTCACGTAACGCATTGGCAATAGACAAGGAGTTAGTCATCACCACTAAACCTTGTTTATGAGAAAGTTCAGGCAATAAAGCGGCCGTAGTACTGCCGCTGTCGAGAATAATGCGGTTGTGATCACGAATAAGCTCTGCCGCTGCTTTGGCCAGAATTTGCTTTCGTTCCGAAACTTTTTCAACTGCAGCTTCCTGAATGAGTTCATGTGGTACTTGCACTGCGCCGCCATAACGGCGCAATAACAGGCCATTGTCTTCCAGCGCAGATAAGTCTTTACGAATAGTCACTTCAGAGGTTTCAAAGTGATGGGCCAACTGATCCACACTGACTTCGCCCTGCTGATTCAGCAGCTCAAGAATAACGCGACGGCGTTGTTGGGTGTTTCGTTTGTTCATCTGCCAACCACTTAAGTTTCGTTTCGAAAGGCATTTTACATAAACGAAACTTAAAGGCAAGAGTGAAAGTTAAATTCAGTGTTTGCCGGAGAGATTGGTGGTGGGTGACATATCAAACAAAAACCGTAGCAACAACTTAATGTTGATGTGAAGCTTCAGGCCCCAGCAACAACAGCATTAACAACACACCAAGGCCCATCATCAAGGCGTGTAACCAAAGCGGTTGTTCGACGTTTTTTCGCAGTAGTGGCATTAAGTCGGCGCTGGCCAGATAAATAAAAGCACCAGCAGTAATAGCCAGCAGAATATTCAGGTTAGGGGTTAACCAATGGCTGATGGCTAAAGTGGCCACTGCACCTAAAACACAAGCGCTGGCCGATAACAGGTTATAGAGCAAAGCTTTTTTGCGGCTGACCCCTGCATGCAGTAATACGGCGACATCGGCAATTTCCTGCGGAATTTCATGGATCAGAATAGCGACAGTAGTAGTCACGCCCAATAAAGGGTCAACCAGAAAACTGCCAGCTATTAACACACCATCTATAAAGTTATGAATGCCATCGGCCACCAGATTCACTTTGCCATAACTGGCGGTATTGATGCTTTGATCCGGCAGTTGTGGATGACCATGCTGCAGCGCACGTTCCAGAAAATAAAAGCCCAATAAACCTGCTAACACCCAGCCAAAAAGTTCGCGTGGTGAGTCCTGATGATGCAAAGCATCCGGCAATAAATGCAAAAAGGCATTTGCCAGTAAAACCCCGACAGCCAAACTTAAAATAAGCGGTAAAAAGCGTTGTAGCCTGGCTTGCGGCAGCAAAAACAAGATAGCCCCGGACAGGGACACCAGCATCACCAGAAAGGCAGCCAGCAGGATAAACAAAGTTAACATATACAATCCTGTCCTATGGGAAAACAGCGGATACAGATGATCAGGTTCAGGCAGTAAAAGCCAGACAAAAAACCTGTGACATTATAACGTTTTTTCCTCAATATAATCTTTGTTTTTTAAAGAAAAAATCGTCTGGAACGATTTTTAACAATGCGAAGCATTGGCCCAAAGGGTGAGCGCCATAGATGGCTGCGAATAAAAAATCGTCTGGAACGATTTTTAACAATGCGAAGCATTGGCCCGAAGGGCGAAGCCGGAAATAGCATTGCCAACAGTTTGGCAATGCCCGGATGAGCGCTAGTGGCTCTGTCCACTGGCCGGAACGCGCCATGGATGGCTGCGACATCGTCGCAACAATCATCCGGCCTTCGCCAGAGGCGAAGGCGTGATAACGGCGAAATGCCAAACTGTTGGCATTTCGAAAGACCGTTATCACCCCGACAGTTGCGACATACCGTCCTTCCCTGGACATAAAAAAACCACCTGTCTTCCCAGCAGGTGGTTGAGCATTCTCTCAAAAGATCAAGGTAAAGCAGAAAGCGGAGTAACGTAGGGGCGCGGTTTATCCGCGCCCGCCTTAGGTTGAACCCAATCTCCCTCAAGACTTAGAAACTGTAACTGATACCCAATTTGGCATAACGGCCTGGTTCGCTATAACGCTGAATACCGTCTGCGCTGATATTGTTACGGCTGCTGGCGGCATAACGAATGCGCTCCCAACGGTAGTATTCTTTATCCAGCAGGTTATACACCCCCAGATTCAGTAACCAGTTGTCGCCAAACTCCATATTGCTGACTAAATCCACCACTGTTGCGCTTTTTGGCAGGTAGGTGACTAATTGAGTTTGAGTGCCATCTTCTTCCGTTTCGTACGCGTCTTTGGCTTTTACTTCTGAGCTGTAACTTAAGTTAGCGGCCAGACTCCACCAGTCGGTAGCCCGGTAGCTGACACCAGCCACCAGTTTGTCCGGGCTTATAGTGATCAGAGGGTCGCCATTGTCTTTTTCGCCTTCATGGTGGCTGTAAGAGAACTGAGCACTCCAGCTTTGATTAAAGCGCCATGCCCCTTGTAACTCAATACCTGTCACATCCACATCACCGACGTTTTCGTTCACAGTGTAGGGATTACCCTGAGTGATATTACAGCCAAAACTGGAGCAGTCTTCATACACTGTGCCAGGGTTTTGTACTTTGGTGACATGGGTGATCATGTCGCGGTAATTGTCTTTAAACACCGCCACTTTAAATCTGCTGTTATCACCTTGCCATTGATAAGCCAGTTCCAGGTTGGTGCTGTATTCAGCTTTTAAATCAGGGTTAGATAATGAGCTGTATAAACCCGGAACTACCACTCCAGTAGCTTGTTCAGTGCGGCTGGTTAAAGCGGTTTGGAAGTACATTTCCTCTGTGCTTGGCGCACGGAAACCACGGCCCAGTTGCAGCGCTATACTTTGCTGTTCTGTCAGTTGATAATTACCCACTAACTGCCCCGTAACTGCACTGAAACTGCTGTCCTCTACTGTACCAGTAGCGTCGGTAAAACCTTCATTTAACTGGGGTTTGTACGACAGATGATCATAACGCAGGCCACTGGTTAAGCTAAAAGCACTGTTGTTAAATTTGATACTGTCGCGTAAGTACAGATGCCATAAATCAGCGTCAGTTGCAGGCACAAAATCAGGGTCTATATCCTGCTTTGCAATTTCCATGGTCTGACCCACATAGCTGGTATCTATGGCCGAGAAATCAACAGACTTTTGTTCCAAAGCACCACCGTACACCAGTTGATGAGTGCTGCCCTGAGTTTGGATTTCTTTATCCAAAGCAAAGGCCCATTTCAGTAAGTCCTGCTGATAATCACGGTCTTCACTGCGGTAACAAGGGCCAGTGGTGCATAAACGCGCTGCACTGGCTGGGGCCAACATCAAAGTGAAAGCGTCGTTATTGGTTTGCTGATAATCCAGGCTGGTTGAGAAAGCATCAAACCAGTTGTAACCGGCCAGCCAATTGTATTTCAAACCAATACGGCTACGTTCCTGCTGATCATCACTGCTACGGGTCAGGTAACTGCGACTGATCCATGACAGATTATTGGTTTCGATATCGGCCTTAAATAACTCGGCCGTCAGGCCAATATCCTGAGTCTCTGTCAGTTGGTACTTTAATTTGGTCAAGAGGTTATGGCTGCTGTTGTCCTGTGGATCAGCAACAGGGCGGCCAGAACCTGTAATAGCCTGGCGTTCTGCTGAGTCTCTGTAGTTTTCCATTTCATGGCCTTCCCTTTTGGTCACTACAGCCAGAGCTTCCAGTTTGCCAGTGCGGTTTGCGACTGTCACAGTGCCTTGGGTTTCATCATTAGCCCCACTGTACGCCGCTTTTAACCGGACCAACGTATCGTTACCTCCGGCCTCTAAATAGTCGGCAGCATCTTTGGTGACAAAAAGTACAGCGCCCCCTAAAGAACCACTGCCTGCAGCTATAGCATCAGCACCTTTGACTATCTCAATTTGTTTCACAGCGTCAGGGTCAATACCACCACGGCCTGCAGCAAAGAAGTCGTAAAACGCAAAAGTGGGCGGGTTTAAAGTTTCACCTACAGCTAAACCGTCTACCGTAATAGCCACCTGATTGCCCTCTAAACCACGGATATTAAAACCCGCAGATCCAAAACGGCCCTGGTCCGTTAAGCTGACCCCCGGGATATAACGCACCATGTCTTCTAAACGCTGCACCTGTTGTTGTTCCAGCTGTTTGGCTTTGATCACAGTGCTATTGGCTGTGGTGGACTTTTTATCTTCGACTGCGTCTGCAGTCACAGTGACTGCTTCCAGCTGCGACAGATCTTTTGTGGCCTCTTCGGCCATAGTTGCCGCAAACAGACCAGAAGAAAATAAGCTGCTGACAGCAACAGCAATTAAGGTTTTAGAACAGGGCATAACGCTCTCCTTGACGAGCTAAACAGTTGTGGTGAGTCCACAAGATGGCGTTATGCTAGATCAAATGAGAACCATTCTCAATAACAAAGCTCAATTTATTTTTATATATTTCAATGTGTTATAGTTTTTAAACACAAAAAGCTCCCTATCCAGAGAACAGGGAGAACAACAGGAGTTGGCAGGCAACTCAACAGGAATTTGAAACTAAAAACTTAGCCGTCTTTACTCTGCAGTTGCAGACGCACCAGCCCCAGTTCAGCTTCACCTTGTAGCTCTGCAGGCTTCAGATCAGCTTGCCAGTTCAGCGGCAAAGTTAAATGTTCATGGCCACCATGTTCACGCGCCACTTCCAGATGCAGCTGGTATTGGCCCCAGGGCATTACAGCACCCTGCTGATCACGGCCATCCCACTGCAGCTGATAAGTACCGGGTTTTTGGGTTGCCCCGGCAATCTGATCAATTTGCTCCGGGTTTTTCCGGCCAAGCCGACGCCACCAGTGACTCAACTCCTGATACCAGCGGCTTTGCAGCCCGACCAGACTCAATTGGCGCACAGGTTTTTTCTGCTGATCGGTCAGCCATACCGAAACATAAGGTCTTTTGTAATTACCGTCATTAAATTTAGGCAGTTGATAACTAATCTGTAACTGCTGTGAACTTTGGCTTTTATCGGCCAGATAGTTGTACCAGGACTCAGTCGCATACCAGTTGGCCGAATCCGTTTTGAGTAAAGCTGCTGCGCCTTGTTGCTCCGTAAGCTGTTGGCCTTGCTTCAGATCCAACACCGCCAGACTTTGCGCCAGCAAATAAGCTGTGACTGCATCTTTAGCCAGCACTGTAGCCGTTGGGCCATATTCTACAGGCCAGCCTTCCGATGGTTTTAACAAAGGGCTAAAGGTCCGGTACGACACTTTGTAACCCATGCTGGTGTCAGCTGTTTCGGTCTGAGCTAAAGCTATAGAACTCAGTTGCAGTTGCTGTAATAAGGGTTGTTCAGTGCCCAGACTAAGCTCTGTGCTGAGTGCATCAGACCATAACAGGCGGCTGACACCTGATTCTAAATCCATCTGCTTTAATTGCGGGAACCAGCTTTTTAGCAGCGTAGCGACATCATCCAGCAAGCGGGCATTGGCTAAGCCGTCCAGTTGCCATGTCACCGCGTTGTAATTAGCTTCAGACAAATCCAACTGTTCTATAGCTCTGGTTTGACGACGTAGCTCTACTCTGTCTGGTAACGCTTGATTTTTTGCAGCTTGTTGCCATTGCTGCGCTATAGCACCTAAACGGCAGCTATAACTCTGCTGGCTTTGAGCGCGCCATAATTCACACAGCTGAATCAACTCTGGATCTGTAGCTTTAGCCGCAGATAACCAGTGTTGAAATTCAGGTAGTCTGGCCTGCCAGTCCTTTTGGCTGACACCTTCCAGTTGCAGTTTCAGCTGCAGCCCTGCACTAGTCTGCTGATAGCTGACAGTGTCAGCCAACACCAGCGCAGGACAAAGCGATAACAGCGTCAATGGCCAGACAAAAGCTTTCATTACTCAGCAGTACCTTTAGTTTTTTCGTTATGGATCACAGGCAATGTTTCAGCCATAGTCACTTGCTGGTTTTGATCTGTGTCCCAGCCTTTGAACATACGCTCGCCTGAGGCATGAAACTCAGCGGCACTGATGTACTGGTTATTGTCTTTATCCAAAGCTTTAAAACGCACTGCAGCCTGCTTTAACTGGGCTGTGCGGGTTTTGGCAATCTGACGATCCAGACGATCAACAAACTCATTCAGGTATTCATCGCTGCTCAGCTCACCATTTTTATCCAGATCGGTGCGGGAAAAAGCGGCATCACGTTGCGCTTGATACTCTGTTTTGTCGACCTGACCGTCGCCATTCTGGTCATACATAGCAAGCATACCAGCCACACTATGGGTGGTTGGCATCACTAAAGCCGGACGGGCACGCACTGGTTGTTTGGCATCGGGTTTACGCTCGCGCTCTGGCAGCGGATCGGCTTTGCTGATGACACCATCTTTATTGGTGTCGATATAGGCAAAAGCTTTATCACCAGAAGCATGGTATTCATCTTTACCTATGGTTTTGCTTTTGTTTGTATCCAAAGCTTCAATACGCACCAGTGTTTGTTTGATTTGGCCTGTGCGTTCAGCATCGAGTTTTTTATCCAGACGTCCTGCGTATTCATTGACGTATTCGTCCACCAACACCTGGCCATCCTGATTTTCATCCATGGCGCTGTAACGTTGCTGCCGTACCTGCTCAAATTCGGCCTGACTGACAATGCCGTCTTTGTTCAGATCATAGTCTTTAATAAAACTGGCTTTGCCTTGTGCTGTTGGCTGGTGAGCTGGTTTTTTTGGCGCTTTTTCATCAGCAGCTAAATAACAGCTGGTGATGGCTAAAAATAAAGTGAGGGCTGTGCTTCTGCGTTGCATCATAAACTCCTGTTATTCAGTGACTTCAACTACAGCGCTATAGCTGTAACTGTAAGTTGGGGCTTTGGCACCAGCTGGTGCATCGGTACGAAAACGGGTCAGCAGCAAATAAGTACCGGTTTTATCCAGCTCAAAATTCAGCTGGCCTTGTTGGTCTGTGATGAGTTCTTTTGAGGCTTTGGTTTCAGCCTCTGGCGAATCAGCCGGATACAGCTGCACTTTTTGTTCAGCCAAAGCTTTGCCGTTATAAAGCACAGTGGCTTTGATTGGGCTTTGGATATACAAGTCGTTTGGATGACTTTGGAACACCAGCTCCAGTCCCTGATTGGTTGGCTTTAATGCGGTTTGGCTTGGCGCACCTTTACTGACATAAGTTTCAGCTAGCGTGACAGACTGAAAATGTGCCATTAACTTAGCACCAGCAGGAATTGGTTCTTTTGGATCTCTGCTGTGATGGGTTTTACCATCCTGCTGCCAGCTACGAAATACGGCGCCATAACGCTGTCCCGTGCTGAATTTGTAGGTACCGTCCTGCTCCAACTGATGAGCCACTGCAGTGCGGGTTTTGCCTAAAAACAGCTCTTTGGGTTCCACAGCCTGGCCGTCTGGTTGTAGCACTTTAAATTCACTTTGATCAAAACGAACTTCAGGCACAAAAAACTTCTCTGCAAAGGCTGCATCCAACGTGACCCAGCCACCCAAAGGTTCAAAACTGGCTGGTGCCAGATAAGGAGTGTGAGCAGAAGCGGTAAAAGCCAACAACAAAGAGGCAGAACAAAGCAGGGGTTTGAGTGTACACATAAGGCGCTCCAGTTAATGAGAATAGATCTCATTTAATTATTGGGCGCCACTTTAGATCAAATGAGAATCGTTTGCAACTAGATCATTTCATCTTTAGATTGAACAAGCTAAAAGGCCCTTCAATTGAGGGCCTTGCTGGCAAAATAGTAATTACCGGGCTGAATAATCAGGCTTTAACAGCAGCACGCCCGGTTGCAAGACTAAAGTTAAAGGCATGCCACATAAGATTTTTTCTGTCACTTTGTTGCAATCGAGTTTATAAACAGGCTGGCGGTTCAACACTTGCGTCAGAATAGTTTTGGCTTCGTTACTCAAAGGGGCCAGTTTGAGTTGCGAGCTGCCACTGCCGACGCTGGAATCCAGAATAGTCAGGTTTTTCAGATAAATTGCATTTCGTTCGTCGTCAAAATAAGGCAAAGCCGACAAGTGCAGCTTCAGATCCGTATGCAGAGGTTTAAATAACGCATCCACTTCGGCCCCTAAAGTCAGTTTGAGTTCTACCTGTTGTTTATTGTCTGGTGCCAGTTGCAGCTCAAGTTGCTGCACTGTCAGAGTCAAAGGTAAACCTAACATTTTGCCTTTGCCTTGCTGTTGCTCTAATTGGTTTAGCAATAAGCGCTGCAATTCCTGCTGTTTCAGGCTGAAAATATCTAAATGATTCAGCTGAGTACAAGAGGCCAATAGCAGTAAGCCAAGCCCCAGAATTTTGTGTTTGGTGATCATTTTATTGTCCTAAGAAGGCAGTTTGGCGCGAACTTTAGCAAGTTTGAATGAACCTTTGCTGATTTATTTCGTATTGCTTCCAACTATTTCGCAACTAGACCCGACTTAGTATCAGAACTTCAGGGAGAGCGGCGATGAATACACAAGACTCAATTCAATTACCAGGCCTGCGGCAGCTGCTTAGCGCTTTTATTGTGCTGGTGCTGATCCTGCTGGCTTTTGACTCAACATTAGAGTGGCTGAGTTTTAATTTACAGCAGCAACCTTTTGTAGCTCCGGAGTTATTATTGCCAATGAGCTGGCTGGCGATATTGTTTTAACTTTTTATTAATGATGTGGCTTGACCTGCTTTTGTGCTGTTTTATTATCCTTATGACCGGATGAGAGAGACGAGAGCAAAGGATGACATTTAAAGAAATCATGGCCGATACAAAGGCGAAACGCTGGGCCTGTTTAAGCTGGAGTGCAAGCCTGCTACTGTTGGTGTATTTTTTTTACGCTGAAAAAGATCTACTCTTGTTTACACCGCTCATTTATTCACTCTTGCTTGCCGTCCTGCCTTTCACCAATAAAAACCATACTCATCAGCTATTCCCGGAATATTTCGACGATCCGTTAAGCCAGTTGCGGTTGGAGGGCGAAATGCTTCACGTGAAACAACATCAGCTGACGCTGGCTAATGTTAATAAGGTGGCCATTGATCAACTGGATGACACCAAAGCCTTTATTGATTTCCCTTACACTATGTACGGCAAACTAAAATTCAGTTTTCCGGCTAAAGAGTTGCCTGCAGTAAAAGCCTTTTTTCAGCAGCATTGCCCTGATATTCAAATCATCAGTTGAGCCGCGAAACCGAAAGTATAAAAAACAAAACCCGTCAACAAAGACGGGTTTTGTTTGTGTTCAGCCAATCATTATTTCTTAATCTTCACCGGTCTTTTCCAGCCGCTGATATGCCGCTGTTTAGAGCGGGCTACCACCAGTTCATCGGCAGCTACACTGCTTGTTACTACAGAGCCAGCCCCTACAGTAGAGTTTTGGCCTAAAGTCACAGGAGCCACTAAAGAGCTGTTGGAGCCAACAAAAACACCGTCTTCAATAGTAGTGACAAACTTATTGGCGCCATCGTAGTTGCAGGTGATGGTACCGGCACCGACGTTTACTTTACTGCCTATTACTGCATCGCCTAAATAAGTTAAATGGTTGGCTTTAGAACCCACACCTAAAGTCGTTTTTTTCAGCTCAACAAAGTTACCTACATGGCTATCATCCGCTAAGACGGAATCCGGACGGATACGGGCATAAGGGCCCACAGAGCAGCCGACTCCAACAGTGGATTTTTCAATCATGCTGTTGGCTTTGATTTCGCTGTTAGCACCTATCACTGCATCTTTAATCACACAGTTAGGACCAATCACTACGCCGTTGCCAAGCACTACTTTGCCTTCGAAAATCACGTTGATGTCGATCATCACGTCGTTGCCCACTGTGACATCTCCCCTTATATCTATACGGGCAGGGTCACGCAGGTTAGCGCCGTTTAACATCAGTTCTTCCGCTTTACGCGCCTGATAAGCCCGTTCTAACTGAGCCAGTTGCACTCTGTTATTAGCGCCTTCAGTTTCTATAGCTGTGGCAGGATGAGCTGTGGTGATGTCCACCCCTTCTTTATGCGCCATAGCGATAATATCAGTCAGGTAAAATTCGCCCTGAGCATTATTGTTCTGTAACTGGCTTAGCCACTTTTTCAGCTGTTTACCTGGTACAGCCATAATACCGCTGTTTATTTCGGTAATTTTCAGCTGTTCGGCGTTGGCATCTTTTTGTTCAATAATACCCACCACTTTGCCGTTTTCACGCACCATTCGGCCATAACCCATAGGGTTTGCCAGATGCACAGTCAGCACAGCTAAACCATCGGCTGATTTTGCAGCCAACAGTTGCTCCAAAGTTTCTTTGCGGGTTAAAGGCACATCACCGTACAGCACCAGCACAGTGTCATTATCAGCGATATGAGGCACGGCCTGCTGTACAGCGTGGCCAGTCCCTAATTGTTCAGCTTGTAATACCCAGTGTAAATCCTGTTCACCCAAGGCAGATTTCAGTTGCTCAGCACCATAGCCATACACCAGATTAATAGACTCTGCGCCTAAAGAACGGGCAGTGTCGATCACATGCTGCACCATAGGGCGCTCTGCGACTTTGTGCAGCACTTTAGGTAAATCTGATTTCATCCTTGTGCCTTTACCAGCAGCCAGGATCACAACGTTTAAAGCCATATCAGCCAATCCTTTTATTACAATGCTGCGATTTTACCTCAAAGGCATTCAAATTTGTTATCTGAATACGACGGAAATACAAAATCGTATGGAACGATTTTGAACATCGGTGTCAACAACAGTCTAAAAGTGATCCACAGCAACAATCTAAAAGTGATCCACTACTCCTTGGGTTTATCCATTAATCCGGCTTGTTTCTTTTCTTTGATCCGATAGCTTTCTCCTTTAATTTGTAAGATGTGAGAGTGAT
>JAHKAA010000066.1 GCA_018825965.1 Gammaproteobacteria bacterium | reverse complement strand
TTGACAGTATAACATAAGACTAGCAATTTTAATTTGGAGTGTGCTATGTTAGTTTATCCTAGAGATAAAAATTGGAATGAAGTAAAACACTTACACCCTAGCATTATTGCTAACCCTAGCAAGCTAATCTCAAACATTCGGAAATTGGTAAATAGACACAAAAATCATTGTCCAGAATGTGGTAGTAGTAACCTAGTTGGGTGTGGGTGTGGGTATGTTAATAGTCATGCTACCTGGTACGAACATTGTGACCACTGTGGACATGACTTTGATGGAGGTAACCTATGAGGTATGCAATAAAGTCAATAGCGGGTAACATAGAAAACATGTCAAGTTGTGGTACGTGTGCTAATTTATTAGAGTTAGCTAATACCTATCCTAAGACTGCTAACCTATACCTTGCTAACTTGGAAAGACATCTACATTTTAAGCATGGTATGGGGTATTATGTAGTTGACATAAATTCAGCAGTCCCCTACTTTACATAATGTGGTGGGGGGAGATGTTACTTTACATAATATCTCCCCATACCCCCCCTACTTTACATAAAAAAGACCCTATTGACTTGACATAACTGCTGTTGTGTATGATCCATTAGATTGGCTAAGATCTAAAAGTTATTGTTGTGTAGGGCTTGACAACTCCCAAACTTTGTGGTATAATAGTATAGGAGGTAGAGAAATGAGAACTCACGCATATGACAGTGTTACTTTCCATAAAACTAAAAAAGATGCAATAAGACACAGTAAAGTATATGACCAATATGGAAGATTTAGAATATGTAAACGTGGTGATTGTTTTGTATGCTTTGGATATGAGTGGGGATTGCATCCATACAGTAGATGAGAGGAGAACTATGGAAAAGATTGGAGATTTAAAACGTGGTTATGACTTAGGAATAAAAACTCATACTTGGTACATATTTTACCCATGTACAATATGTGGCAAACCAAGATGGGTTCAAGCGGTTGGTAAACCACTACACCAACGACGGGATAGATGCTACTCATGTGCTGGTAAAGAAAATGCCAAGAAGTGGGACAAGTATCGTAATGATGGTATTATCTATCACCCTAGTGTAAACAGAACTTGGGTTAGACTAGAAAAAGATGACCCATATTATTTAATGACTACTAATAGTTATGTTCCTCGTGCCCGCTTAGTGTTAGCACAACATTTAAATAGATGTTTAACATCAAGCGAAATAGTTCACCACAAGAACCTAGATACTAATGATGACTCATTAGAAAATTTAGAGGTATGCAGCATTGATGAACACGCTAAACACAAAGACCACCATCCTCATACACTTGAAGAATATCCTATTTTACAAAAATGTGGTAAGGTTGCGTGGTACATTAAAAAATTATGTATTGATTGTGGAAAGGAAAGATTAGTCACTAAGCATAGTAAATCTTTACGTTGCTCATCTTGTGCTACCAGAAAAAGATACAAAGATTGCAATGGAGTGGGTTATGGTAATTGGAAAGGTGGTATTTGGAGAAACCGTAAAAATTAGAGAAAATATTTTTGAAACTTTGAGCGTGGTATTCTGTTATTGGTACATTACTACTACTTTGTCTTTTGGCATCCGTCACGGCAATCTGAGGCAAATTCTTGACCATTTTCACGTGTGTTTTTCGGCGTTACTTTTACTGTTACGAAACATCGGCACTTATAAATATATGCCTACGTTTTGTAACATTATTTTGTAATAGTTTAGCCCTACGTGGGCTTGACAACTCGCTAATCATATGGTATAATATATATAGATGGTGGATGATGTTTGAATGGAATCTTTGGATATTAGAAGAAGAGTTTAAGAGTAGGGTCTGTCAAGCAGAGTTTGAGCTTTATAACCGTGAGAAATTCTTCATGAGTCAAGCGGAGCGGTATAATTATATGATTCATATTTTAGATTTGCTACCGAAGGTGATAAAATGAAGACTATTTATAGTACTGGAGCATTCGGAGAGCCATATAGAGTAGAAGTTAATGATGACTTGCTTCATGAGGTACGTTCTGCTCAGAGTGTGTTAAATAAATTACCTTGGAATGGTGAGATGTTCTTGCCTGTTCCAATTTATCCTCTGAGCATAGACAAACAGCTTAATGCTGAAATTGTGGTGGAGAAAAGTTTGGTGTCTATTTGTGTTGAGGGTCCTGAAGGACGTG
>JAHKAA010000068.1 GCA_018825965.1 Gammaproteobacteria bacterium | reverse complement strand
TCCAGTAGACGTTATAAATATGTACATTACTTTAATCCCAAAAGACTGGGAACTTGGTACTGGGGAATATCCTGAAAAGTGGTTCTTTAAACTTGCTGCAGATGATGTAATCATCTCATGTCAGAAAGCCAATCACTACCACGGACTCTATCCTATGGCTGTAGCAAGTCCCGAATATGATGGCTATTCAATAACTCCAATAGGTCGGCTTGAAGTTCTTCATGGCCTCCAGGGGATTCTTGACTGGATGTTTAATTGCTACGATGATAAGACTGAAGTATTAACAAGTGCTGGATGGTTAAAGATTAAGGATGCAAAGAAAATTAATGCTGATGTTGCAACTGTAGATCCAAAGACAAGAAATTTCTGGTTTGAGCCTGTTAAATACTGGTTTGAGTATGATTATAATGGTGAGATGTATAGTTTTAAATCTTCTAGGATAGATCTCTGTGTTACCCCTAATCATAATATGTTAGTATCTACTAGATATAATAATGACTGGGAACTTATACCAGCATCTATAGTATCAAATACAGCATCTAAAAAATACTTAACTTTAGGGAACTTAAATTGGTATGGTGAGGGATTTAGAGGATTTAAATTACCAAAGGAATATACTGGAAAACAGTGTTTAGATGAGACTATTATAGGATCACTAACATTTATGAAATTTTTAGGTTGGTTTCTTACTGAAGGGTCAGTGTCAAGGGTTAAGAGTCAGTATGCAATAGTCATTGGGCAGAAGAAGATGGATAATGCTTGTGAGATAGAAGAGCTTATGGGTCATATGCCATTTAAAGTATGTAGGACAGTTTCTGATAGTGGATATATTAGATGGCAGATATCTGATAAAAGGCTACATAGGTGGCTATGTGATAATTGTTATACTAAAGGAGGATATACATCAAAATATAAAATGGTTCCAGATATTATTATGGGACTTGGCAAGGAGTATCTAGATACTTTCTTTGAAGCTTGTATGAAGGGTGATGGATGTGAGAGGTATTCTGACTACTATCAGTTTGGTAGTACTAGTAAGGCATTAGTTGATAATCTACAAGAGGTAGCAATAAGGCTTGGATATTTTTCTTTTATAAGTAATGCTAAGTCTACTAAAATTAGTACTAATATGTATATGCTAAATATAAAAACTAGTGAGACAACTCCATATATTCAACCTAAGACATGTTCAAAAGTCCAATATAAAGGTAAAATATACTGTTTTGAAAATTCTACGCATGTTACAATAGTTAGAAGAAATGGGAAAGTATCAGTCTGTGGTCAAAGCCATGTTACTAATGTAAGGAAGGCTATAAATGATATGTTTATAGTTGATCCTTACTTAATAAACATCAAAGACCTTGAAGATCCAGAACCTGGTAAATTAATAAGACTTCGTAGACCTGCTTGGGGTCATGGAGTTAAAGACGTAGTTCAACAACTTCAAGTAAACGACATTACAAGAGCTAACATCTCCGATTCAGCTTACATAACTCAGTGGATGGATAGGATATCTGGAGCTGATCAATCAATGTCTGGATCACTTCGACAAGGAGGTCCTGAGCGATTAACACGATCTGAATTCCAGGGCACCAGAGGAAGTGCTGTCTCCCGACTTCAACGAATAGCTATGTTAATCGGCTACCAATTCATGCAGGATGTAGGAACTATGTTTGCTGTCCACACTCAGCAATATATGACTAAGGAAACTGTTGTAAAGATAACTGGTAGGTATGAAGAGCAACTCAAAAATCAATTCGGTCAGGATGCAACTCGAGCTCGTGTGTCACCACTTGATATGGCTATTAGCTACGACTTACTAGTCCGAGACGGCTCAGTACCTGGAGGAAACTTCTCCGAAGCCTGGCTTCAGTTATTTCAGATTATAGGAACATCTCCTGAACTAACTCAACAGTTCGACGTAACTAGAATCTTCATGTATATAGCTCAACAACTCGGAGCTAAAAACGTCGAAGACTTCAAACGTAACATAAATAGAATTCAGCCAACTCAAATGCCTGATGAGCAAGTAGCTAGACAAGCCGAAGCTGGAAACATTATACCTACTGGAGAAATGTAATGGAAGAAGAAAAGCAACCTACTGGAATGATAGTAAACGCAACTAGATCTCAAATTGAATCTTTCAAAGAATCTATCCTTTGGCAAGATATCAATAGAGAACTTGATTTCTGGGC
>JAHKAA010000089.1 GCA_018825965.1 Gammaproteobacteria bacterium | reverse complement strand
GATGAAATAATATATAAATATAAGCTTAGAGCTTGTTACAATATTGGTAGAATTCAATTCAAATATCGTATTTTCATTCCCATTATTATAAATAATCAAACAGTTTGCTATACTGCTCGTGATGTTACTAACAGTAGAGAACCTCGTTATTTAAATTGTCCTAACCAAAATGCTATTACTCCAATAAAAAACTGTCTTTACAACATAGATACAGTAGCAGATAAAATGATTATTGTTGAAGGACCATTTGATGTATTAAGAATTGGTGATGGATGTGTTGCTACATTCGGAACTGAATTTACTGAAAAACAAATTAAAACAATAGCTGAACTAAAGCTTAAAAAAATTACTATTATTTTTGACATTGATGCACAAAAGCAAGCAGTTAATCTAAGAAAATATCTTTATAGTTTTTGTAACGATGTAGAAATATTTAAAATCAACGTAAAAGATCCAGCTGAGTTAAATATTAACAGTGTTGGAGAGATTAGAAAGAGATTTTTACGAACGAATGTGACAAAGTAATTTCAATCATTAAAGATAGTGAGTTTTTAAGACTGCCAAAATCATTTTTGTTTGAATTGAAAGAATCTGATGCAATATTTTTGACTATTCTAATTAATAAAATTTACTTATTATTGCTAAAAAACAATAGTAAAATTACTGATGCATTTTGGTATTTTCAAGACAATATAGAAAAAGATTTTATGATCAATAGACAAAAACAAAGCAAAATTTTAAAGCGATTGAAAAGTAAAAATATAATTTCAACGGTAAGAAAAGGTGTTCCGGCAAGAAATTATTATTTGCTAAATTGGAGTAAAATTTTAAAAATTTTAAATCAAAAAAACGAATATTTCAACTCTACTGATGTATCAAACCGATACATCAAGATGTATCATAATGATACATGTAAAGAATATAAGAACAAGAATATAAGAAAAGAAGATACTAAAGTATCTTCTTCATCTTTTACTAAAGTAAAAGATGAAGAAGATGTGCCTATCGACGAAATGTCGATAGGCACATCTTCATCAATCAAAAAATTTAAACAACATAAAAGCAAAAAACAACAAGAATTAAAAAGTGTTGTTGAAGAAAAAGTTTCAAGTCACATTAAAAAAGTTTTTGATGAGTACTTTGCAATTACAGGTAAAAAAGTTAGAAGTATAAATTCTAAATCGTACAAAGAATCAATTGAAGCAATAAAAGATTTAATCAGAGGTAAATTTTTTAATAAGACTACTTTTGATCAGTATAGAAATAAAAACTTTAGATTGAGAGATATTAGTGAAGTTTTCAATAGACTAAAAACTTCAATGGAACAAGATTACTATCCTGTTGACAAAAAATATTTGAAACAACCTTTTAAAAGTTTTTTATACAATAGATTTGCTACAAAAAATAAAAGTTGGTTTATTTACTTTTACGAAAACAAACCAAAAAAACTTGATAGAATGCCGTATGTAAAACTTGATATTGACATACACCCTGAGATTACTAAAAAGTTACGTATATTGACAGCAAAGGAAATTTATAAAAACATCAATTACGAATTTTCAAATATTGAAGAAAATAAACTTAGAAAAGTTGCATTGAAAATTTCTGATTTTTTTAACAAGAATAGAAATGCAATAAGTTTTGTTGGGAAACATGAACATGCTGAAATAGTTTTTAAAGCTTTAAAGACTATATTTAAAGATGGCTTTTCAATAGGGAATTTACTTTCAAACTATACGTACAGTTATGCTGTGCCTTTGTATCTTAGAAACATAGGATCAATGGAAAATGTCATAGATGAGTAAAATACAGGTCATTAAGTCGTAATAAACAGCTGTTCTAGCGATGGATTAGCATGTATTTTAGTTATAAACTACGACATAAATGCATTTACACCATGTTTACCTACGGGGTAGGTGTTTTTTACCTAAAATTATATGAGAAAGAGTGACAATTGGATAAATTAAAAACGTTGGTTGAAACGACTGTTGATTCAGACATAAACTTAGAAAATAGTTTATTAGTAGCATTTATTATGTCTGATGAATTTTGCAAAGAAATAGTTCCTATAGTTAAAGTTGAGTATTTCTCTGCAATTTATAGTCAAATTGTTCTAAAATGGATAGTTCGCTATTATAACAAATGGAAAAAATCTCCTAAACTACATATTCAAGACATATTTAATGCAGAAGCAGAAAAGCTTAATAAAAATACTGTAGAAAACATTGAGTTGTTTTTACAAGAGTTGTCTGATAATTATTCAGTAGAAAATAACAATAATTTTAATACGCAATATTTTATAGAGAAGGCAAAAATATATATTAAGAAGAAAGGACTTACTAATATTATTATTCGTTCTGCTAACTTCATTGACGAAGGTAATATTGTTGAAGCAGAAAAAGAACTTACAAAAATAAAAAAGATTGTTGTAGACACATCGATTAAGTGGAAGAAACCTTTTTCTGATAGTGACTATATAGACAGAGTAATTAATGCAGACAATTCATATCTATTTCAGTTTGAAGGTAAACTAGGTGAACTTACAGGTCCACTGAAAAGAAATTGGTTGATAGCTTTTATGGGACCAAGAAAAAGAGGAAAATCGTTTTTTCTTACTGAAACTGCAATACTAGCAGCTTTATCTGGTTTGAAAACTGTTTTTATTTCATTAGAAATGAACGATGAAGAAGTTGCTGCAAGATTATTTCAACGCGTGTTGTCTTCATCAATTAATTGTACTAATAGAAAAGTAAAAATACCAGTTTTCGACTGTTTAAAAAATCAAGAAGGAACTTGCAATCTTACAATTAGAGTAAATAGAAAGAAATTATTTAATGTTGATGAAAGAATTATTCCTAAATCAAAATATTTAAAAGATTATTGTGTCTGCACTGTTTGTAGAGGTAAAAATGATAATTTTGTACCTAGCATTTGGTACGACGATAAAATAATTAAACCTATTTACACAACACAAGTTGTTAAAAAAGCTAAAGCACTCACTCAAAGTTTTGGACTAGGTAAAAACTTTGTTATACTATCGTATCCGGCTTTTACAGCAAGTCTTTCTGATATAGCAGTTGATTTGCAAAGAATGGAAGACTACGAAGGTTTTGTTCCTGATGTTATTGTAATTGATTATGCAGACATTCTAAAACCTGAGGCTGGTGCTGATAAAGATCGCGACAGCATTGACATTACTTGGATGACTATGAAGTCTATTGCTGCGACTCGCAAGTGTCTTTTATGTACAGCAACACAATCTAATAGAAAATCTGGTGAATCAAGAAATGTTAAGTCAATTGATGTAGCAGAAGACATAAGAAAGTTTAATCATGTTGATGTGGCATTTTCAATTAACCAGTTAGAAGATGAAAAGAGAATTGGTATAATACGTATTGGTGTTGCTGCGCATAGACATAGACAATATTTAGAATTACAACATGCAATAGTATTACAGCAGTTGGAGATAGGTCAAGTATTGTTAGATTCTGAATTATGTCCTGCTGATTTTAACATTAGAATAGAAAAATAATCAATGATTTGTTTTAAAATGAAGTATAATTGAATAGTAGTATAACTAACAAACAAAAAAAAGGAGGAGTAAAAATGAGTAAAGCGCTTAAGAAAGTATTAAAATCTGCATTTCTCGATGCCGTTGAAGAAGTTAATAAGTCAGGGTTGTTAAAAGAGAAAATCAAAACTAAAGGATTAGAAATTGAAGAAATTAAAGAAAAATTTATTAATGCTCTTTATGACTTGCCTGATAGTGAAACTGAGAAAGTATCTGATAGTGTTGCCGATGTGTTCAATTGTATTGCAGAAGGAGGTGAAATTGATTTGGCTGAATCTAAATCTGAACAAGATAGTAAACTAGTTGAAGACGTGCAAGAAGAAGAAACAGTTAAAGATGAACAAGAAGAAAAACAGGTTGAAGATGAACATGTTGTTAAACAAAAAAGTAAAGATGCTAAATCTAAAGGCAATTTAAAAAGTAAAGATAGTCTTAAGAAGAAAAGCAACGTTATTGATAAAAAAGATAAAGATGTTGCTATTAAAGCTAACACTGATATTCGCGGCGAAGCTGCATGTGGTTCATTCTTCTGATGATGGCG
>JAHKAA010000035.1 GCA_018825965.1 Gammaproteobacteria bacterium | reverse complement strand
CTTGACGGCAGTAACTAAGTGTTCATTTGAGATTGGTTTAGTAATAAAATCATCAGCACCGTAAGATAAAGCCTGTAACTGCAATTGAATATCACGCTCAGCAGATAAAAATGCAATATGAAGGCTACTTAAAGACTCGTATTGCCGGATGACACCTGAAATTTCAGCGCCAGAAAACTCTGGCATATGCATATCAAGTAATAGAACATCAGGCTTAAAAGACAGTAGCTCCGGTATGACTAATCTTGAGTCTCGGATCACCTGAACTTCCATTCCTGCAGATTCAAGCACCCAGCTGTAATGCTCAGCTAATAAAAGGTCGTCATCAAGAATACTCACTTTCTTATCTGAAAATGTACTGTCATCAAATAAGCGGGTAATTTTTTGCATCATACTGGGGATATCCAGAGGCGAGACAAAATATCCATGAGTCTTATGTCTGACGGCGTTGATCCGTAAATCAAAACTGTCTGTGGCAGAATAAACCATCAGCCAGCGTTTATGTTCGCTCATAATTTCGATGAGTTCTTTTTGGTCAAACAAAAGCTGGTCAGCCAACACTGCTTCAGAAAACAATAAGGCCGGCGTTTGGCTCCTCAGCGCCTCAATGCATTCAGAAAAAGTTGAAAAAATTTTGACCGGGTAACCAAAGGCTCGTAACTGAGCACATAGTTCGTCGCGCAAAGCCGAAGGGTTAAGAACTAACCATACGTCTTGTACCATCTCGAGTTCGGGTAAAAGATTCGCTGAGAAGTTTCTGGGTCCTATTAGAACCTGTTCAACCTCGTTAACAAAAAGTTTCAACGAGTCAATTAAACTTTTGAGCCTGTCCCCCTGTTGTATCTCTGAAGCATCAACACTCAACGCTATGGTTTCAATGTGTCGGGCCAGCATGCCCAGATGATTCAACTGAAAAGTACCACAGGAGCCAGCTAACTGATGAGCTTCACTAATCAGTTTTGGGAATGTAGTGAGAATACCTGATTCCAACTGATGAGATATCTCAGCAAATAGTTCTGCCTTTAAACCTAACTTGGCCAAAAAACTTGCTTGCAGTTCTTCCATAAATTGTTGAAGTTGTTCAGGCGACTTTTTAGTTGGCAAATGCATTACTCCTGCAAAATTTTAGTATCAGGCTAGACTATCAATCTCTTAATGGGAAGCTGATGTAGAATCTTGCACCGCAACCAGGTTCGGACTCGAAGCCTATAGAGCCATGCATAGCTTCGACTATTTCCTTGCAAAGCGCTAACCCCAAACCTGTACCACCTTTCATCTTGGCGCTGCTGGCGTCAGCTTGAGAAAAACGCTGGAAAATTTTATGTTTAAAGTCTTCAGAGATACCGGGGCCACTATCTTGCACAGAAATTTCTACTTCATCTGCAATGCGTTGAGCAGACAATACAACCTCGCCCCCTAAAGGCGAAAATTTAACTGCGTTTGAAAGTAAATTGGTTAATACCTGCATCAATCTGTATTCATCTATAGAGATCACAATGTCCTTTACATTTGTATCAAGTTTTAATTGCAAACGAATATTTTGCTGTGCAGCATAAGGTTGATGATTATCTAGCGCTTTTTGCAGAACTGGCCATAGTTCCATTCGCTTTATATCGAACAACATTTTTCCAGCCACCAGTTTTTCAATATCCAATAAGTCATTAATCAAGCGACTTAACTGCTGACAGTTGCTACTGGCAATCCCCAATAACTTCTCGGCTTTTGGTGGAAGTTGCACTAAGTTAGAGGCGGTCAGTAAATTTAATGCGCCATGGATCGAGGTAAGGGGTGTGCGAAGTTCATGACTTACCGTAGAGATAAATTCATCTTTTATTTGTTGTAACTTCATACGCTCTGTAATGTCTTGCACTGAACCTATCAATATCAAATCGGGGTCTTTCTCTTCAGGCAGTAGTTGAGCCAGCTCATGTACCCAACGTATTTCACCATCAGGGCGAACAATTCGATGCACCACGTTATGAATACCTGTTTCTCGGGCACGTTGTTCACTTTGTTCCACTTTTGCAACATCATCAGGATGCAAGGTACTTTGAAACAGAGCTACGCTAGGCTTGGTTTCTTTGGGGTCAAAGCCAAATATTTGATAAATAATGGGAGACCACCACAGCGAACCATTTTTAAGCGATGCCTGCCAATAACCAATTTTTGCTTGTTCGCTGGCAAGCTCAAGGCACTGCTGGGTAAACCGCAGTTGTTTATTCAGAGCTTCAAGCTCAAGATAGTATTCTTTCGATTGAGTTATGTCCTGAATGTAACCGTGCCATAAGGTACTGCCGTCCAACTGTAGTTCTGGCGTTGCTTTACCTGATAGCCACATCAGTGAACTATCTTTTTTGACTACCCGATATTCATGTTGCCAGAGAGTCATACCAAGACGTGAATCTTCGATACTTTTTGCAACTGCAGGTAAATCGTCCGGATATATCTTAGCGAAAGCTGGAGATGCATCGTGAATTACATCTGCGGCTTTTAATCCATAGATGTATTCAATAGCGGCACTGGCGTAAGGGAATGCTGTGCGGCCATCCGGCCACAGCTGAAATTGATAGACAACGCCAGGTAATTGTTGGGTTAGCTTTACCAGTTGTTCCTGTAGCTGATGTTCCTTAGTAACATCAAGGATAAAGCCGTCGAGGAATAGTGCCTTATCTGCTTCATCATATTCGGCGGCGCCTCTTTCCTCCACCCAGCGAACTGAACCATCAGCATGTAAGATACGATAATTAAGTACCCAACTTTTTTTGTTGTTCAAGGCTTTCGCAACGTTCTCTTCCACCCATTCTCTGTCGTCCGGGTGGATCACACTGGCATAGCTACGCACTGCGTTGCTTATAAAGTCAGAAGCAGGATAGCCAGAGAGAAGTTCGATGTGAGAGCTAATAAACAGCATAGTCCAGTGTTCATCGAACAGACATCGGTAAGTAATACCCGGTATATTGGAGACTAAGGTCTGAAACTGATCTCTGCTTTGCACTAAGGCGAGCTCACTGTTTTTTTGCTCAGTGATATCCGCATGAGTGCCGTACATCATCAGCGGCTTACCATCTGCAGTCCATGAAATAACCCGACCTCTGTCATGCACCCATACATAATGGCCGTCTTTGTGTTTCATCCTGCACTTAAAATCATAAAATGCAGTGTCCCCGTCAAAATGGGCCTGCAGTTGTTGGCCTGACTCAGGTAAATCATCAGGGTGTGCCAGACTTAGCCAGGTATTAATAGAAACAGGTTCCAGTTCGGCCAGTTCATACCCAACGATTTCAGCCCAGCGCTGGTTAAACAGAGTCTCTCCTGTCTGCACATTCCATTGCCAGGTGCCTATCCTTGTTCCTTCTAACACTGAGCGGTACATTAACTCGCTCGCCACCAACTGCTGATGTGCTTTTTCCTGAAGCCTATCCTGAATTTCTTGCTCTACTACTTTGGCGAACTCCGCCGCAATCTCTCTCTCTTTGTCTGAAAAATGGCGGGGACTGCTATCAATGAAACAAAGTGTTCCTATGGGCTGACCATTTCTTAGCAGAGGCACTCCAGCATAAAACCGAATGAAAGGAGCACCTAAAACCAAAGGATTATCTGCGAAACGAACATCTGCCAGGGTATCTGGAACTTCGAAAATACCATCAGCCAAAATTGCATGGCCACAAAATGAAATATCCCTTGTCGTTTCACAGGCATCCAGGCCTTGTTTAGATTTAAACCATTGACGTTCTGCATCAACCAGAGAAATAAGGACGATTTCGGTACCTAAGGCCATTTGTGCTAGGCGTGTGAGTCGATCGAAACGAGGCTCTGACTCAGTGTCGAGCAACCCAGTCAATTTCAGCGCCAAAAGTCTTTCTTGCTCTGTTTGGGGCAACGCTGGTACTTGCATGAACGTCTCCGGTTAATAGTTATTCAGACACACTGAAAGTCTGATAAATAGCGTCCAGTTGATCGCCAAGCTGAGTAGCTTCAAATACGTGCATAATATTTTCTAATTGCATAGCACCGCCTGTTTATTCTCGTCTACTGTGGCTTATATATCTGTTCACTATCATGACGCTTCGTTTGTCATCATTTGCTTAATTTATTCAACTCAAGCAGAGCCAGATCGAAATTTAACTGTTCTATCGCGTCAAAAAGGTCTTTTGACATACTTAGCCATTGCTCATGACCAACAAGCTTTTCTTTTAGCTGCTGAGACAAAGTTAATGCTTCCAGATTAACAGTCTGCAAATAGGGCCTGAGTGTCTCGAGCATTTGTACTAAGTCATCTTTATTGTATGCAGTGGATAAAACAGCTTCAGAAGTTTGAGCCTCTTTTTTTGCAAGTAGCTGATGAATATCAGATAACTCATGCTGTGCAATAGCGCTCAAGCGCTCTGGAAGTCCGGAATAAAAAGTGCTGGGCTCGAATTCTGCTAAGTTAAAATCTTGCTTAAGCTGAAATTCAAGCTGGCAAATGACCTGATATAAAGTTGCAAGACCTATAGTGCCGGACGTTCCCTTGATGGCATGCAGGATATCCAAAACTTCGTGGTGATCGTTTTGTTTAATTTTCTCCTTCAGACTGACCAACTGGCTGGTAAAGTTTGTTTCGAATACATGGATTAAACGTCTGAAGAATGCCTCTTTCCCGCCAAAAGGCTTCAGCAACACTTCAAGATTTTTTCTCTCAAAATGAAGTTCTTGCAATTCTGGCTGAGTAAGGTTAATCGTTTCGGATGGAGCTTTCTGACGTTCGTTCTCAACATCATTGCTAACTGCCACCTCACCAGAAAGCCTTGCTGAGTGAGCCGGCTGCTTCTTTGATTCATAGCTTAAAAGGGAAAGATGAGTATCTTTATCAAGGTTCTTGTTGGTAAAAAATAAAATAGTTTCAATGACTTTATCTAAATCAAAAGGTTTGGCTAAATGCCCGTTCATTCCAGCCTTAATGCAGTCTTCCTGATCAGATGTATAAACATTCGCTGTCATAGCGATAATAGGCAGTGATGCAAAGCGCTTATCAGCGCGGATTTGACGTGTGGCCTCTAAGCCATCAACGACAGGCATCTGAACATCCATCAATACCAGATCGTAACTGGTATTCCCTTTAATAATCGCATCAATACCTTCCTGCCCACCGACGGCCATATCTACCACTGCGCCTTCATGTTCCAGCAGCTCAGAAGCCACTACACGATTAAATTCATTGTCTTCCACCAGTAATAAACGCAGGCCGCGCAAAGGTGATGTGCTTTGCTCTGGCCTCACTCGTGCGGAAGGTTTTAGTATATCTCCAGAGATGGAGCCCTCAATAAGCGCGCCAACTTGCTGTGGTGTGACTGGCTTCGTTAGATAAGCAGCATAAGGAAGCACTTCAGTAGTTTGTGCTTTCATAATTTCGTCACGGCCAAAGGCACTGACCATAATCACCACAGGCAAATTGCTTGCATCGGATTTTGCTTTGATACACTGTGCCACTTCCAGGCCATTCATGCCTGGCATGCGATAATCCATCAGCACCACATGCAATGTTTGATTGGTTGCAAAACAATGCTCAACACAGGCCAACGCCTCTTCACCTGAACGCGCGAGCATGACACTTGCACCGAGTTGCTCTACAGTTTTTTGCAGTATCTCTAATGCCGTTGCGTTGTCATCCACAATCAACACCCTGGTGTCGGAACTGATAGTAATGAGGCGCTGCGCCTCCACTTCAGTGGCAACATTAAACTCAAGGTCGAACCAAAAACAACTGCCTTTGCCTGGTTCGCTTTGCAACTGCAGCTTTCCCCCCATCAACTCAACAATACGCTTGCTGATCACCAGACCAAGGCCTGTGCCGCCATACTGACGGGTTGTTGAGGCTTCGGCTTGAGTAAAGCCTTCGAAAATACGTAGCTGCTGAGACGGACTAATACCAATACCAGTGTCACGAACGCTAAAACGGACCCGTGCTTTTTTGTCTTGTAATTGCAACAGCGTTAACTGAAGAACAACTTCCCCCTCAGTTGTAAACTTAATCGCATTACTGGACAGGTTTATCAGCACTTGCTGCAACCTTAGCCTGTCGCCCTCGACAGCAGTTGGTAAAGCACTATCAATATCAAACAGCAACTCAACATTTTTTTTGCCTAAACTGGGGGATAACACCACATCAAGTTCTCTAAGTAGTGCTTCGGTATTAAATGGCTGTTGTTCCAGTTCGAGTTTACCTGCCTCAATCTTGGAGTAATCAAGAATATCGTTAATTAAATTTAGCAAGGATTTGGCTGCAATTTGCGCTTTACTGGTGTAGTCGTGCTGCTGTGCCGAGAGTTCCGTTGATTTGATCAACTGCAACATTCCAAGAACCGCGTTCATCGGTGTTCGGATTTCATGACTCATATTGGCTAAAAACATCGACTTGGCGCTATTTGCCGCCTCTGCTAAATATTTAGACTCTCGCAGTTGAAGCTCAAGTTCACGCTCAGCGGTGATATCACGATTAATACCCACCACCCGGATGGCGGCACCTTGAGAATCTCGCTGAACATAAGCACCGCCTTGAATATAGCGAACCTTGCCGCTCGGCAACTGTAAACGAAAAATTGGAGTGTAATCCCTTGTGCCAGCGACCGCATCGTGCAATAGGGATGCTGTGGCGTCGCGATCATCAGGATGCACTCTGGATTCCCAATGAAAGTAATTCAGGCCATTGTGATTTAATGCGGAAGGCTGCTCGTAAAATTCGAACATTTTGTCATTCCATACCAGGGAATTGTCTGCTAAACGCCATTCCCAAATACCTAGCTCTGCAACTTTGTAAGCTAACATCAACTGTTCAGTCTGACTGCTTAGCTGTTGTTGTGTGGTTATCAGCTGGTTTTGTTTTTGTTTTTGTTGGGTAATATCTGTAGCAATAAAGAGATAACCAACCAGCTGATGCTCGTCATTATGCATTGCAGTGATGACCAGATTAACATCTATCTTTAGGCCCTCTTTGTGCAGATAACTCCATTCCCTGACCCACTCATCATGCTCTGAAAGCTCAATAAGGCTTTGAAAATCAGGTGAAGATAACAGCGGCTGCTTTTCATCGACAGCACTAAGACGAAGAGCAAGCTCCTCTGCAGAATGGAACAGCATTGGCGTTGCCTGTCCCATGACTTCATCTGCGCTGTAGCCTAATAAAAGCTCAGCACCCCGATTGAATAACTGGATCGCCCCTTGAGTATCTGTAGCTATGATGGCGAAGTCGGATGCTGAAGCAAGTACATTTTTGAATAATAGATTGAGACTGGCGATCTCCGCCGTTCGTTGAGCTACCCTAGCTTCTAAACTCGTATTTAATTCGCGAACTTCAGCTTCAGCTAATTTTTGCGTAGAAATATCCCTTACCGTTTTTGATGCTGCAACGACCTCGCCGTTTTCAGCATAAATAGGCGATAAAGTAATAGAAACATCAATCAGTGAGCCGCCTTTTGTTTTATGCACAGTGTCATAATTGGTGATCGATTGACCTTTCGCCACGCAGCGCAGCCTAGCGGATAGCTCATCGGCCAGCAAAGGCTGAGCAATCAAACTTTGTAGCTCCGTGTTTATAGCTTCTTCACTGGTGTAACCTAAGAGTGATTCCGCTCCCTTGTTCCAACTTAAAACTCTGCCATCCAGGGTGCAAGAAATAATACCGTCCGCTGAGCTCTCCACTAATGAAACCAGCTTGGCTTGTTGCGCAAACAGTCGTTCTCTATTTCTTCGATTAGTCTCAACTAAGCCAGCAAGCAGCGCCAGTAGCAAAGAAGCCATGGCGCCAAACAAGCCGAGTTGAACTGGCGATTGTAAATGCATACTTTGAATAAATGCAGGTTGAGCCGCCATATTAAAGCGCCAGCTGCGTCCATAAATAATGTGTACAGCATTTATAGCGTACAAGCCTGTTGCATCCACAGCATTATTAAAAAAACGAACTGGAGTTTCTGGTTCAGTCACATCGTCCAGGCTAAGTATAAATTTATTGGCATCTACTCTGACATGAGCTAATACCTCGGTCATGATCAGGGGAGCATAACTCCAGCCAAAAGCTTGTTTTTCCCTCTCTGCAGCTGTCTCTGGTGTTTTTACGCTCCGGTACAGGGGCATCAGTATTAAAAATGATTGTGAAGGTAAACCTGAAGCCTGCACCAGAGTAATGGGACCGGTTAATCTGACTTCACCACTCAGCATGGCCGATGTTGCGGCAGCGTATCTATTATGCTCTGAGGCGATGTCCAAACCCACTGCGGCTTTATTTCGTTCAACAGGCTCAATGTACTGAATCACATAGCGCTCTTTTGAGTTCGGCGATAATTCCCTGATACTAAACTCAGGCCAGCCGTCTGCACGCGCATTTGCTAAAAACTGCGGCGTCTCACTGACAGGTACCCTGCGAATAAAACCAAAACCTCGAGCGCCGGGGAATTCTAGATCAACATCACGCGTTAAACTATAGCGGTAAAATAGTGCCCGACTGATGCCATGCTCACCTGCGGTTAATACTGAACCTCTGGCACCGCGTAAACCATACTGGTATAGCTTTACTCTGGTTAAGATGTCCTCTGAGACTACATCTAGCGCCCCTTGCATCGCCTGATTGATACGCAGCATATTGTTGCTCTGGGTTTGGTATCCCAGTAACACACTAAGCGTGATGCCTACCAGAAAGACCAGCAAAGACCATCGGTACTTCAATAAAACTTCAGCCTGCTTATTCAATGCCTATTCCTTGTATTTATCAGCAGATAGCGCAGCAACACACTGGAAGTAATGGAAAAAGTACTGCTGTATGGCTAGCCTGTTGCTTATCGAATATAGTCGCAAATTGCCTGAAACGACATTCAAAAAGTAACGGGCTAACTATTATTAAAACAAATCCTTGCTATGAGCTTACCATCCGTTAATAGCTGTACTGCCTTCATAAATCCTATGAAGGAGCGCCACACATCTTTCTTGTTCTGTAAACGGCAGCGCTGGTACTTGCATGAACGACTCCAGTGTTATTAGTTATTCAGACACACTGAAACTCTGATAAATAGCGTCCAGTTGATCGCCTAGCTGATTAGCTTCAAAAGGTTTTTCTATCACAGCAGCAGCGCCAGCATCTATATACTGTTGCTTTTCAGCTTGTTGAATACGTGCAGTCATAAACACGACAGGAACCTTGGCATAGCCTGGCAGCTTTCTGAGCTCAATCAAGGTTTGAAGTCCATCCATCCCAGGCATCATCGCATCCAACAACACCAGATCTGGTTCAAAATGCAAAGCTTGAGCAAGAGCATCAAATCCACTTTCGCAGCTGACCAAAGCCAAGCCAGATAAATCCACCAATGCCATTTCGACAATCATTCGAATTGATTCATCATCTTCGACATGTAACACTTTTTCTAATTGCATAAGGTCTCCACTTCAAGGATGTACAGCGTTTAGCATCTGCGCTATATGTTGGACTAATGCCGAAGGCTGTACTTTGGTTTTGCCAAACACCGCTGTCGCCTGATTTCGTTGATTCACACTAATATCCTGAGCTGAGAAAATAATCACAGGAACTTTTCCATGCAATAGCTCCAGATCCGGAAACAGCTGCCAGCCCTCTCCATCAGGTAATCCTATATCCAATAACACCAAATCATACTGATTTGTTCTGAGCTTTAGTCGTGCTTCTGCGAGGCTGGCTGCATGATGGTAATGATAGATGTGTTCCAGTTGCATTTTCAAAATAGATACAATGTCTTCATCATCTTCAACATGAAGAATACGTGAAGCCGAACCCGATGAGTTGCCCTGGGATAGTAAGTACTCTATTTTCTGGCACAGTACTTCTGAATTAACAGGCTTCTCCAACCAATCTACCGTATTTGCTATCGCATTAAGCGCCAACTTTCCCTGATGGATATAAGCAGAAATCACCAGAACGGGTAAGTGCGCATAGTCTGAAGAGTCTCGTAATCGTAGAAAAAAGTCACTGCCACTTTCGCCATTTAAGTTCAGATCCAAAGTAATAAGATCATAGGTACGTTGTTGTACTAATAACCAAGCCTGCGCCAGCGTATGGGCAACATCTGCAGTGTAGCCATTCGAATCAAGTAACTCCTTAATTGTAAATGCGGTATCCGCATCATCTTCAACAACTAGGATTTTTCTGGTTCGGAACTGTTGCTCTGTCTTATCTACCAGAGGTAATTCAATCCAAAATGTACTTCCGGCACCGTACTCGGAGTCTACGCCTATCTGCCCGTTGCTTTGCGCTATGATATCCCGGCTAATGGCAAGTCCAAGTCCTGAACCTGTGGTTTCTCTGTTATTGCCCTGTTCTAATTGAGAGAAACGCTGAAAAAGCCTTGAAATTTGCTCTGCAGTCAGGCCACGCCCCTGATCAGCTACTGCAATACGTAACAGGTGTGGTTTTAACACACTATAGACAGAGACGATGGAGCCTTGGGGCGAAAACTTGGCAGCGTTAGAAATTAGATTTGCTAACACTTGCTGTATCCTTGCTGGGTCTATATGCAGAAGAACATCATCTGCATGACCTAACTTCAGTTCTACTTTATGTTGCAGGGCAAAAGGCTGGTTATGCTCTATTGCACTTTGCAGCAACAGTGCACTGCTGACAAATTCTGTATGAAAAGCGAGTTTGCCTTGCGAAAGCTTTTCCATATCAAGTAGGTCATTGACTAATGCAATCAATCTCTTGTTATTTTTAACCGCTATGCCTAAAAGCTTTTCGGCTTTTGCAGGTAATTCACCTGCGGCACCACTGAGGAGTAAATCCAATGAACCATTGATCGAAGTCAACGGAGTTCGCAACTCATGGCTAACTGTAGAGATAAAATCCTGCTTTAAGCGATCCAATTTTAAGGTTTCTGTCAAATCAGTAATGGTAGACCAAATCATTTCTTCACCAGACGGACTGACAAATTTAACGCCGCGAAGCTCTATATCAACAAGATGGCCGTTCTTATGACGGTATTGTTTACGATAAGGGCCATATCGACCTGTTTCATTGAGCTGGCGCAATTGTTCTTGTTCTTGGGCTGCAAAAGTTTCAGGTGTTAAATCAAAGTAACTGAGTTGCTGAAGCTGTTCAAAATTGTATCCGGTAAGTTTTTCCATAGCCGGATTAATTTCCAGATAAACACCGTCAGATAATCTATTGAGTGCAATAGAGTCGGGTGACAAATCAAATAGAGCTCGCAATTTTTTCTCTGACCACAACAGCTCTTTTTGTCTTTGCTCGGTGAACCGTGCAGTACTTTTTTGCAGTTTAGTACTGATCGTATACACAGATGCCAGCCCCATCAAAAGTGCAATAAGCCAGATTATATTTAGAATCCAATCATTACGTGATTTTTCACGCTGCATAGAGGTGATATCTAACCAATTCACCAATACGACGCCTGCTTCAGAGCCGGATTGTTTAAATTCAGGCCACGGCATCAAAGTTAAAAGGAAAGTCCTGCCATCTCGCTGAACGGATAAAAAGGCAGAGCTATTGACCCTATCCGGGATATGCTGAAGAAGCTCTGTTTCTTGGAAGGAGCTATCTTCAGTGCTCCACAAAAGCGAGCTGCCTGCACTGAATTTAGCTCGCTGGTCATCAGTCATGACCTCAAGTAAGGTTTTATTGATAACAAATGCTACACCAGAGTTTTGAGAGCTTTTATCTGGCAGGAAGCTTTGCTTTAAACTTAAAGCGCCAGATAAGCCATAGCCAACCTCGATAGCTGCAATCACTTTATTATTTTGGCTCACAGGTACAACAGCTCTTAAGCCCAAACCGTTACGACCAATCTCCAATCCGCTAAAAGCTTGTCCTGTTTTCAATACTTCAACGACCAAAGGCCGAACATCAGCCAATACGTCACTATGAAACTCTGGTTTGTGTGCACGGTATAAAGTAAATGCCTGAGGCGCCAAATGAAAGTGCAGTTGCTTTACGCCCTGCTGATGAAGGTATTGCCAATAGGGAGAAACTATCTGACTCAGTTGTTCTCTGATAGGACGCAACTCTTGCTCAGGCGCAGAATTCTGATAAGAAATGGAGGCCTGAACCAATAACTCTGTAACCGACCGATTTTTCTCTACCAGCTGCGCCGTCATCAACGCCTGTTGCATTAATTCTGCTTTAGTTTTTTCCAGAGTATTGAGTTCTTCAGCATATATATGACCATATCTGCTTTGATACTGAGTATTGCGCAGCGCATTAGTAACGAATGCCGCACTGATAATTACTGATGCAAATAGAGAACATATTAAGTAAGTCCAGAACTTGGGTGTGCGGTTTGTAAATGACTCCATGGTCGATCTCGCTCCTTAAATTGCTCACCTGCGGCAAAGCCTCTACAGACAATGGACTGATTTAAGACACAATAGCTTTATTCTCATATTTAGGGCAAGTTTTGAGTTGAACTCGGTAAATACAATCACATCTACCACTTCAAACCCACATGTATGTGATGAAGTCTTTGCTAAGAATCAAAAAATGGCAGACAGGAAGGCCGGTTTGCACTATCCCAAAACCAGCCCAAACCAGTCTATAGCCTGTCAGCAGGGCCACACATTGGCAGTTTTTTCATTTCCTGCTCTGTTGCGCTGTCGTTGCACTCGCCGATAATGCGTTCATAACCATTTTCAAAACTGCTGTCGAGTTCAAAGTAACCCTCTTTGCAAAACTGTTTTGTTTCCATCAGTTCTGCTAACTCGTCGTACAAAGGGCCTTCACCCGGTTCTTTATCATACCTATCTGCAGTCGATAGGCGTGTGCGCCTTTTTATTGCTTTTTCTTCGGCCATACGTTGCATCATTACCACCTGATCAATGTGCATAGGACGACCTTTGCGATAACTGAACTGTTTACTTTGATCCTGATGCACACAGGCACGAAAAACAGCCTGAGCGTCAGAGCGTCTGTGCGGGGTGGATGAACAACCTGCAAGCAGAACGGCCACACCTATCAACCCTATCCAATACTGAGATTTCAACTGACTGGTTTCCTTTTATAAAACGCCAAAGCGTCATGGGTGATGAGAAGCTGAATCAACCAGACCCTTGTTAAGCAATACAGTTCCTTTTAGCACAAAACACTCTTGTTATGCAGCCCCAAAAAATACAGCCACCCGCAGGTGGCTGTTTTTTTACTTGGGTTTAAAGCTTAGCGATCGGTTAACCAAACAACCAACCTAAAACTGTGTTGATCACCGAAATCACCCATTCCAGCACTGTATTCGTTTTGCCATCCTTCACTTCAATCACATAAGTAACACTGGTGCTGACACCTAAAGAATCAGTGGCTTTGATGCTGAACTTGAGCTCTGGCTGATGTTTGGCATTCAGTTTCCGTTTCAGCTTTAACTGACCATTTTTCAGCACCAGATACTTATCACCTTCAATCAGCTGGATTTTTTCGATCACAGCATTGTTACCTGTTGCTTGTGCTGTCACAGTCGCAAGCACAGTACCAGGTTTACTATGATCGGAAATCACTACAGGTAAACCTTCCAGCATAAGCACTGGCAACTCAGCTAAATCATTTAATTGCACTTCAATAGTGGCTGCTTCAGACACTAAGCCGGATTCAGTTTGTACTGTTAGATCAAAACGCAGCACCTGACGGCTTTCGTAGTCGAGTTCAGCACCAACTGCTACCATTAACTGGCCGTTGGAATTGACACTGAATAAGTCCGCCTGTTCACCCGATAACTGGTAACCAGTAATGGCCACAGCAGAACTGGTGACAATCTGCCCTACCACAGTGCCAGGTGCCGCCTGCTCGTCCAGCATAAAAAACTGGTCCAGCACTACAGGTTTCGCAAAATGAACCGACATCACCATAGGGTCGTGATCAGAAGAGCGGAACGGGCCAGGCGCATAAAAGTTGGCTTTGGCTATATCAGATTTATACTCTTCGTTGTAATCCAGAATGGCAGGTTCGTCGGCATTGATTGCCCATTCTGTCACTTCGGCCACCCGGCTTCTGATATCACCTGAAGCAAACACATGATCCAGACTGCCCGACTCACCATTAAACTGATAAGAGCTGACTTTATTGCCATGCGCCTGCTGGCTTAATTGCACATAACCTGCATCGTTCATAGCCCGGATAGGGTCTTCCAGCATATAGGCGTTAAAATCACCTACTATCACGCTGTTGTCCGTTTCGACACCTGTAGGGAAAGCGGCTAACCAGTTGTGCATGGCTTGTACAGCCTGCAGACGCACTGCATTCCAACAGCCTTGTCCATCACCTGAGTCCAGATTGGCCAGATCAGATTTATCTTTTGGACAACTGCCTTTGGAGCGTAAATGCACCACAGTGAAGTTTACTAACTCACCAGATTGCTGCACTTTAAAGCTCTGACTGATCAATGCTCTGTTACCGTAATCAAAAGGCACAGCTGTGGTGACAGCAGCCAGACCTGCCTGAGTGACTTTGTCTTTGCGATAGATCATAGCCGACGTAATAGCGTCAGTTCCTACCTGTGGCATAGCAAAATCAACAAAAGCCCAGACATCAGCACCCGCTTCTTCATTTAAACCACGAACTAAATCTGCAATGGCACTTTGCTCGCTGAAACCATCGTTTTCCATTTCCAGCAAACCAACTAAATCGGCATTCATCGCCGAAATAGCAGCGATAATTTTGCTGCGTTGTTTGGCAAACTCCACTGCTGACGAAGCACCGCGGGCTGTCGGGAATCCGGCACCAGTGCCGTCACCGTTAAAGTAGTTCAGCACATTGATACTGGCGATACGGTAATCACCTTTGCTGATGGCTGGTTGTTCTGTGCGTGGATTACTGCTGATAAATACAGGTTCGCTCAGAGGGTGCACCCGGTATTTACTAAAACCATAACCAAGCACTGCATCAAAAGGCAGCACCTCATCACCCACCCTTAAGGTATTGCTGGCCGATAAACCAGGTGCAGGATACACCTGATCTTTATTCTGCAAATTAGAACCGTCATCCAGCACCAGCTTGTTCAGGCTATTGGCTGCCATGACAGCTTTTGCTGCATCTCCTGGTAATGCAATTTGTGTCGGCTGATACAAAAGCTCAGAAGATAAGGTCAGCTCGTTGTAACGACCTAAACCATAGTTATCAGTCACCGTCAGGCGTTCGGTTAAACGTACTTTCATGCCCTCCAGCGCTTCGAGCTGGCTTAAACTGCTGACAGGTAAAGTTACAGCAACAGCGGCTAGATCCCCGCCTTCACCACAGTTGGTTAAGTCCACCAGTTTGGCCAGTTGAGTCTGCCCAAAAGACTCTTCAACCAGGGCGCTGACACGAACTTTGTCACCCACTGATACCAATTTACCAAACAGGTTGTCGTAAACAAACACCCCTTCAGAGGTCAAAAGGTTTTGATCCTGATCGGCCATTTCTTCCTGAATAAAAAAGCCTTTTAAGCCACTGCTGTCCTGATAGCTGGCTGTGACTACTGCTTCGACAGAAACTGTCTGACCTTTCAGTGGCGATTCATCTGCCTCGCCCTGAATGGCGGAAATAAAGGTAACAGCATCACCACACTGGCCATGCACATAAACTGGTTCTTCAGGTTCAGGTTCTTCCGGATCTGTAGGGCCAGAGCCGTTATAAAAACCTATATCGCTGAAATCATCCTTGGCCAATTGCTCGTAGTGCAAAGAAGGATCAAACAGGTCCGAAGGGTTGATATCCCATTGGGTCACTGAGGCTTTGCGTCTTAACGTTTTATCTAAGGTAGAGACGCCACCTGAATTCCAGGCACTGCCAGGGTCAAAGCCAAGCTGACCAAAAGAGTCAATCACCTGCTCGCCTTTGGAGAGCACCAACGCATCGTCACCGTTGTACCAGGATGAACTATTCAGCAATTGAGCTTTGTCTTTTAACGCCGCTACTGAATTACTATTGGCAATCACATAAACAACGCCAGGTGCCAAAGTACCGGTCAAATTAATAGTTGTTGCAGCTGTGATATTGCCATTAAAAAACATCTGCAGCTTGTACTGCGACAAATCAAGGCTGTCAGCACCCAGATTCACCAGCTCAATGGCTTTGTTATTGGACGAGCCTTCAACGTATTCGGAGATCAGTAGTTCAGCCTGAAGCTGTGGACTGAGCGCCAGTGCAACAGCAACGGCGCATAAATTTTTGATGTTCATGGAGTTCACTTTTTAGTTGTTTATAATTTTAACGGCCAAACATTAGAAGTTAACAATGTTACAAACACATTAATAAACGAACGCTTTTATTTAATCAATCGCAAAATAACAGCGGCTAAACTGATTTCAGGCTGCATTCATCGTAATTTTTATGCTTTTTATCCAGCCAAAGGAACAAAGTCACCTTAACTTGTGTCAGAGCCAATGCATGAGAACTCCTCCCGGAGTGAGAGAAGTAGTACACCACCAGGGACTATTATTAAAAAGCGCTACACCGGAGCTCAACCCATGATGACAAGTATCCGTACCCGTATTCTGGCTTTTTTAGATCTGGCGCACTGCCAGTACAAAGTAGCAGGCAATACCATCACCACGTCCACCGCTGTGCTGGCCTTCACCGCTGATCATTTATCTATTTTGCGTGAGGGTAAACCTGAGCGTTTAATGCCTTATGAAAAGCTGAATATGGATAAAATTCTGTTTTTACTGACAGCTCAGTCGGATAAAAACCCGGCGCATTAATAGCACAGCAGCTGGCTCAGGCTAGCTGCATTGACTGCTGTTGTGCTGAAACAAGATGCTCTTCAATAAAGAGTTGTAGTTGCCAGGCTGCCTGGTCTGGTATGGCCTGAAGTAAAAAATGTGGAGCATCTAATCTGACAAGTTGCATATCAGGTTGCAGCTGTTTTAAGGTTTTTGCATTAAAAGCCCAGATAAGCCGGTCTTGCCGGGCCTGCAAATACATCAAAGGTAAAGTCAAAGCCGCAAATTCTGCCAGTACGTCCACCTGCAGAGTTTGTTTAGCCCTGTGCTTAATCACCTGTTCCGGCACCATCATCAGCGCATTTCCCATCAAGGCAGATAACTGCGGGCTGGCATAACGCCCTTGCAACCATAATGCAGTCCAGTGATGCACCAGTTCATTCCATGGCAATTTATCCACAGCACTGGCTAAACCTTTAATAGCAGGTAACGGATTCCGGCCAAAAGTACAACACAACACCAGAGCTTTTAAATGATGTGGTTTTTCTGCAGATAGCATTATGCCCAAAGGGCCGGAAAAAGATTCGGCTAACAACAGATAAGGGCTTTGCGGTAATTGGGGCCGGATATAGTCCAGTAACTCAGTGTAACCCCACAGCTGATCCAAAGGATATGCAATCACCTGAAGCTCATAGTCCGGTGCCAGTTGCTGTGCCAATTGCTGATACAAAGTACCGGTCCCATCCAGACCTGGCAGCACCACTATGGTCATTTGGCTTTTGATGATCATAAGTCCCATCCTGCTCTGATAACCCGAAAATTCATTCTAACTGAGGCAGATGACAAAGTGCTGACAACAGCAACGGACCGCTTCAAGGTTAATAATTTGTCACATTTTCCGGTTGTTGTTACCACAGGTGCATTGATATGCTTAGTTCATTCCTCTTATTTGCTTGTAAGGACAGATCATGCTCAGGATTTCTGCATATCAGATAGAAAAAAGCTACAGCACAGTCAAAGCGGTTAATGGCATTAGTTTTGACGTTCAGTCTGGCCAGATTTTTGCGCTGCTAGGCCCTAACGGCGCCGGAAAATCTTCACTGATCCGTATGCTGGTCGGATTAACCAGACCCGACTCAGGCCAGATCCGTATTGAATATAAAGGCGAAGAGCTCAGCACTTTGCCTCAACGCTGTTACGGCTATTTACCTGAAGACAGAGGGCTGTATCAGGACAGAACTGTACGACAAAACCTGACCTATATTGGCAAACTAAGGGGCATGACCACAGCAGAGATCAATACAGCTTTAGTTCACTGGTGCACCCGGCTTGATCTGCTGGAGAAAATGGACGACAACCTGACTAAATTATCCAAAGGCAATCAGCAAAAAGTGCAGCTGATTAGCTGCGTTATGCATACACCTGACTTGTTAATTCTGGACGAACCTTTTTCTGGCCTGGATCCGATCAATCAGGAGCATGTGTTGTCCATTCTGACTGAACTAAAACAAAGTGGCACTACTGTGATTTTAAGTGCACACCAGATGGCGCTGATTGAACGTTTAGCCGATCAGATGCTGCTGCTCAATAAAGGTCAATTGGTGGCTCAGGGCAGTCTGGCCCAGGTCAGCCGGCAGTTGGACCCACAACAATGGTTCGAAGTCTGTTTTGAACAGCAGCTCCCTGCTGAGGCTTTGGATCACTTAGCTGCAGTGGCAGAAGCAAAAGCCATAGACGGCTGCAAATTCCAACTGACATTAAAACCTGATGTAAGTGTCAGTCAGTTATTACAACAGCTGAGCACAGTGGCAGAACTGGCAGATTTCAGCCGTATTCAACCCGCTTTACATCAGTTGTATCTGACCGCAGTGCAGCAACACAATCAACAACAGCCCTTATCTCAGCCTAAAGATGCAGAAGGAGTTGCAGCATGAAATTATGGACTATAGCCGTCTTTGAATTTCAACGTTATTTCAAATGGAAACAAGAGCTTATCACTGTAGCTATACTGGCTGCCTTTTTAGTGTTTTCCGCCCTTTGGCCAGTGGTAAAAACCTGGCTGGACAATGATTATAAAATTGCCCTGGTCAGTCAGGCCGCTGCTCCTAAAGTCAGTGGTTATAGCTTTAGCCAAATTCCTGCCGACTCTGCAGAAACAGCAGTCTCAGGTATAGGTGATGTCTGGGACTTAGTGGTACAGGTGCAGAACAATAAGCTGGTGATGACAGCACAATCCAGTGCCAGCTGGCAGGAAAAACTAACTCCGGAACTACAGAACTGGTTGCAAAAACAACGGATTGGCGAATTACCTCTCAGTACAGAGCAAAAAGAGATTCTGGATAACCTGCCTGATGCACAGCTGGTTTTTCTGAAAAAAGATTCAGTCCAGCAAAACAAAGAACAAAAATTAGTCAGCGGCGGCCTGCTGCTGTTGATGGCTGTTGGTGTCTTTTCAGGTTTTGGTTTTATGTTTACCGCCATTACCACAGAAAAACAGCAACGGGTCACTGAACAATTATTGACCCTGATCAGCAGCAAAGAATGGATTGACGGCAAAATTTTAGGTATTTCGCTGTTTTGTCTAAAAAGTATGATCACCACAGGTTTGTTTTTTTACATCATGCTGCAGGCCATTTCTATGATGAAAGGCAAAGGTTTTTTTGTATTGCCGATCAGCCCGTCAGAACTGGCCAGTGCGTTAATTTTTGTCAGTTTAGGTTTATTGATAATCAACAGTTTTATGGCGGGTTTTGCTGCCACTATTGACGATCCAAACCACTCCAGCCGTTCGATTATTATGTTTTTACCCAGCCTGCCTCTGGGTGTAGTGTTCAGTGCTATGGACAATGCAGAAGGCAGCCTGATGCATATTCTCAGCTTGTTCCCGCTGACGTCTTTTGCGGCTATGCCGATGCGAATGGCCACAGTTTCTGTGCCCTGGTGGGAGTGGCTGTTATCTTTGCTTTTACTCCTTGCATGCCTGTTCTGGCTGAAAAATGCCGCCAGCAGAGTCTTTGAATTAGGGATCCGTATGTATGGAAAAGAACCCGAATGGTCCTTGCTGCTAAAAACCTTTTTATTTGCAAGGGTGAAAGACTAGAGTTCCGGCAATCAGTCGACGCAATTGGCCTGTTAAGCGTTTGAAAACGTACTGAACTCTCTGTGACTGTTATACTCTTAGAGCCAAGCCGGACCTTGCTGGTCCGGTATTAACACAAAGGATAGTTCGCATTTTGTTGTACAGGACTCTGGCCATTCTGGCGCTGTTTGCCGCCTCTGCCGCCGCAGCGCATCCCCAAATAGAACTCAAGGGCGTTTCAGGCCCCCTTGCTGAGAATATTGAACTTTATCTGGACAGGTTACCGGCGAAAAACAACCTGGGCTCCAGACGTTTTCAAAACAAAGTCATTGAAGATGTCAAACTTGCAGGCCGGGCTGTAGGTTATTACCGCATGGCTATTGAACCCAGCCTGGTGGGTAAAGATAAAAAACAAAAACTCCGGCTGACCATCAAACCAGGTGAAGCGTTGCGGCTGAAGTCTGTCAAAGTAGAGATTTTAGGTGAAGCCTCTACCGATCCTGAATTTATCCGCTTGGTAAAACAACTGGGCCCAAAAGTGAATCACAGGGTGCATCATGGCCGCTATGAAGACATCAAAAATCAGCTGAACTCTCTGGCCTTGCGCCGTGGCTATTTTCAGTCGAAGTTTGTTAAACAAGAACTTTCAGTGGCACCTCGCTTATTACAGGGTTTTATTCATATCCAATTTGATTCAGGCCCACGTTATTACTTTGGTGACGTCACCTTTGAAGGCAGCCAAATTCGGGATGAACGCCTTCGCTCCTTGCTGCCTTTTCAACCCGGCGAACCTTATTTGTCGAGCCAGTTGGGTGAGCTGAATCAACGTTTGGCGGAAACTAACTGGTTTCGCACTATAGATGTCACTGTGGATGAACCGGAAAACGCCGGACAACAGCTGGCTGTCACTATTAAAGTGGAACCACAAGTTCGTAATACAGTGGAAACCGGTGTGGGTTACTCCACAGATTTAGGTCCACGGGTTAAGCTGAACTGGAACAGGCCCTGGTTAAATGACAGAGGCCATAGTTTTAACAGCAGAATGGCGCTGTCTGGTCCTGAACAAACCGTTGAAGCGGGTTATAAATGGCCAAAGAAAAACGTCAGTAACGACTTCTACAAACTGAACTTTGGTATAAAAAATAAAGATATAGAAGATACCCGCAGTCAGGAATACAACACATCTCTGGAGCGGCACTGGTTGCTGGCAGACAACTGGTACAGAACAGTATCCTTGCGCTGGCTGTATGAAGACTATGAACAAGGACTGGATTCAGGCAGTGCAAATCTGATTATGCCTGGTGTCAGTTTTAGCCGCAGCTGGGACAGTGGTGGCAGCATGCCATCAGAAGCCAGCCGCTACTTAATTGGTACAGAGATTTCTGATCCAGCCTGGGGCTCAGACAGCAGTTTTGTGCGTATACGCAGCAGAGTCGGCTGGATCGGTTCTTTTTCTGAAGACCATCGTTATCTGATGCGTTTTGATGCAGGAGCCATAGTCAGAGAAAGCATCACCGAGCTGCCGCCTTCATTACGTTTTTTTGCCGGCGGTGATAACAGCATTCGTGGTTATTCCTACGAGTCCATCTCTCCTGTTGACGCTGATGGCAAGCTGTTGGGTGCCCGTTATCTGGCAACAGCAGCACTGGAATACCAATACAGGGTGTCAGGCAATTGGTGGGCGGCGGCATTTTTTGACGCAGGCAGCGCCTGGAATGACAAAGCGGAGATTTACCGTGGTGTAGGTTTAGGTGTGCGTTGGGCCTCCCCTGTTGGCCCTATTCGTATTGATGTTGCCTGGGGACTGGATGTGCCCTCCGACCAGGCCTTGCAGTTGCATTTTAGTTTGGGGCCGGAATTATGAGTACAGTGCCTGATGTAAAAAACCTCAGTTCAGCTTTTAGTGTTAAAAAATTCTTTTTAGCCTTAGGTTTAGGCCTGTTGTTAGCTCTTGTTGCGTTGTTTTACACCAATAAACCTTTGCAACTTCTGCTCAAACTGGTACCAGAACAGAGCCCGGTGCAACTGGGCCAGATCAGCGGTACCTTGGCCGAAGGTTTTACGCTGACGGATCTGCACTTTGCACAAAAGGGGATTGAGCTCAGGGTCAACAGCCTGACAGCAAAAGTAGGCTGGTATTGTTTAGGCCGTTTTGAGATTTGTATAGATACAGCCAGAGTGCAAGGTGTGCATCTTGTAGTCAGTCCAACCACTGAAACTGCAACTCAACCGGAAGATAGCCTGCCGGAATTACCCAAAGTCAGTATTAACCAGTTGAATATCAGTGATCTGAGCCTGCAACAAGGCGAGCTGCACCTGAGCCTGAATAATTTAAGCACAAAGCTGAAACTCGGTGGTCAGCAGATACAGTTGGGCGAGACGCTGCTGGAGCAATTACAACTGCACTTACCTGAAAGCACTCCACAACAACCTACAACAGCCAGCGCAGAAGCCTGGTGGCATTATCAGTTGCCAGAGTTACAGCGCATTGAATGGCCTTTATGGCTTAGTGTAAAAAAACTCACCTTACTCCAGCCTGAAATCACAGGTGCTCAGCAATTCTCAGCAGAGCAGCTTAGCTTTTCACTGCAAGCCAACCCGGATCAATTTGAATTAACTGCACTTGAGCTGACCCGGCTGGAAAGCAGCCTGGCTGACTTACAAGGCCATCAGCTCAATGCCGGAGCACAACTGAGCCTGACCAACTCCACTCCTTTTGCAGTGCAGGGTTTTATCAAAGCAGACAGTGGCTCACTGATGCTTAACAGCAGCATTGCAGGTTCACTGGAAGAATTACAACTCAAGCTGGAGTTAACAGGCGCTCAGCAAGCTACAGCACAGATAGAGATAGCACCGCTGACCGCCGGATTACCGCTGTCACTGCAACTGAACGCCAGCAGTTTACAATGGCCATTGCAAGGTGAAGCCTTATACAAACTACAGGCTGTGACAGTGGAGGCACAAGGCTCATTGGCAGATCTGAAGCTTTCAGTAAAAAGCCAGCAACAGTTGCCGCAACTTCCGGACAGCCAGCTGCAACTGACAGCCTTATGGCAGGCGCCACTATTCAGTTGGTCAAGCTTAACCCTGACCTCCTCTTTGGGCTCTGTCCGCAGTGCGGGAACTCTGGATTTAACCAAGGAGCTCGCAGTGGATGCCACTCTGGCACTGGACAAATTGCAGCTGGCCCCCTGGCTTAAAGAGTACCCAGGCCAGTTAAGTGGTGATCTTCAGGTCAAAGCCAGTTACCACCAGCAGCAATGGCAACTGGAATTACCCGCTTTAGCTATTCAGGGCCAGGTGCGTCAGCAGCCATTGTCTTTGTCTGGTCAACTGAGCGCTAAAGGCAACGCCTTAAATGTAGAAAAATTAAGCAGCAAAACCCTGATACTGCAACATGGCAATAACAGCATCAAAGCCGAAGGTGAAGTGACGGATCAATGGCAGATGTTATTGTCTGTTGCAGCGCCCGATCTGGCGAGTTCTATTGTTGGTGCTAAAGGCAGCCTGACAGCAGAAGCTAAACTGACGGGGCCACAACGCTCCCCTGCCTTAGACATAAGTTTACAAGCTGAAAAACTGCGGTATAAAAAGCTGATGCGTTTGCAGAACCTGAGCCTGAATGCACAAATCAATAGCAATAATCTGGATCATCAACTCGAACTGACGCTGGGTAAAGGCATGCTGTCTGGTCAGAAGCTCAATTCTGCCCAACTTTTAATGACAGGCAATAAAAACAACAGCGATCTGGTACTGCAACTGGACGCTACTGACTACAAAGCCCAGCTGCAGGCAGCAGCCGAAGCTAAACCTAAACAGCAATGGCAGATCAGCGTACAGCAAGCTCAGTTGCAAACCCCTGTAGGTCACTGGGCTTTGGCTGACACTCTGCCTATAGCGCTGGATTGGCCCAAACAACAACTGGCTTTAGCTGCACATTGCTGGACTTCTGAACCTGGTCAGCTTTGTCTGGAAAAACCCGGCACCATCAGCAGCAGTCAGGGCGACTTATCCGTGAAGCTGCAACAGTTTCAACTGGCGCTGCTGGAGCCTTTTATTGGTGAATCCCAACAACTGACAGGTGAAGCAGCCGCAGATCTGCAACTGAACTGGGGCAAAAAACAAGGCTTCAATGCATCAGTCAAGCTCACAGGTACAGCAGGCCGCTGGCGACAAACGGATGTAAATCCGTTGCAACTGCCATGGCAAAGCTGGAATGCAACAGTACAGCTGACGCCAAAAAAGCTATCCGGCGACTGGCAGATGCAGTTTAGTGAAGACCGCTCTCTGAAAGGCTCAGCTTCATTACCGGATTTAAGCGCAGAGGATAAAAAACTTGAAGCAGAGCTTAGCTTAAATCGGCTGGATTTAAGCTTTTTACGTACTTTATTGCCGGAGCAAAGTGAATTTGTCGCCACCTTAAACGGTCAGGTTCGTGCCAGCGGTACACTGAACAAGCCTTTGTTATCCGGTCAGCTCGCTGTCACTGAGGTCAAACTGCATGGCATCAATGCGCCACTGGATATTGAACAAGGCAGTATGCAGCTGGATTTTTTACAGCAAAAAGCCATATTAACCGCCGATATTCAAAGTGGTGAAGGCAAAGCCAGGTTATCAGGTTATGCCGACTGGTTTGATTTGAAAAATTATCAGGCCAGACTGGCTTTAAGTGGTCAGGAATTACCACTGAACTTGTCACAGGGTCTGGTGTATATCAATCCTGAAATTACCGTACTGGCACAAAATCAGGTGGTGGCAGTGCAAGGCACAGTGCAAATTCCGCGTGCTGATCTGGCCATAGATGACTTGCCACAAAATGCTGTGCAGATCTCAGATGACGAAATTTTGCTGAATAAAGAGCTGGAAGTGCGCCGTGGCGCTGTTACCAGTTCAGTGAAATTAGTCACTGAAATGCGTTTGATTTTAGGGGATGAAGTAAGGTTGCAGGCTTTTGGCTTAAAAAGCAGGTTAAAAGGCCAGTTGCTGTTTAGTCAGAATGAGCAGCAACAACGCTTACGCGGCGAAGTGAATATTCTGGACGGTACTTTCCGCTCTTACGGTCAGGATTTGCTGATCCGCAAAGGCAAACTGATCTTTAACGGCCCTGTTGATCAGCCGTTTTTAAATATCGAAGCCATTCGTAACCCCTCTTCGACTGAAGATGATGTGATAGCCGGGATCAGGGTCAACGGCCCAGCTGATCAGGCCTCTGTGGTGATTTTTTCCGAGCCATCCAAACCTCAGGCCAACGCTTTGTCTTACTTGTTGATGGGGCGCGACCTGTCGGGCAGCGGTGACAGCAAAAGTAACCCACTGACCAGCGGTTTAATTGGCCTTGGCATTGCCAACAGCAACGGCATGGTCAGCCAGTTAGGTCAGGCATTAGGTTTTGAACAGTTTACTCTTGATACTGCAGGCTCGGGTGATGACTCACAAGTCACAGTCAGCGGCTATTTATCCCCCAAACTGCAACTGAAATACGGTGTAGGTATTTTTAACTCTTTGGGCGAATTTACCTTACGTTACGAGCTGATGAAAAACTTCTATCTGGAGGCAGTACAAGGCATAGACAGCGCCGTAGATGTGCTTTACAAGTTTGAGTTTGATTAGGGCGTGTTGACGTTTCAAGGTTATTTTTGCAGCAGTCTGGCGGCCCCCTGAGCTTTGTCACTCCCGGCTTTTTCCACCTCAGAAGGCAAAATCGGTTGGGTGGAAATGGGACCACTAGATGGTCAAAAGTTATTCATCCAGATTTTAGGCACCAATACCCTGCCAGAATGCAGAACTGACGGCAATTTTAACTATGTGTTGGACAATACAAATAATGTAAATTCCGCTACGGTTTCAGCAATACCGCAGCAAAAGCTGCAAAGCAAATAGTCAGTGTCTTTGGGTACGGAAACTGCGACATTTATAGTGGTGTAGAAACCCTCCGTTGCTTCAGGGTTGAAGAGTAAGCGTCAAATAGATAATAAACAAGGAAAGACAGCGGATGTACTGCTTTGGGCTTTGGGCTTTGGGCGCTATGCGATCTAATAGTTAGAAAATTTCGCTGTGAGAGCCAATACGTGCAAGTTGTAAGCTGTCATTGGTCATTCTATAGATCAGAACGAGGTCTGGTTTAATGTGGCAATCACGAAAGCCAAACCAGTTGCCTGCGAGCGGGTGATCGACATTTTTAGGCGGTAGCGTTTCACCCCGCTGCAGCTTAGAAATGATGTTCCCTACTTCCAAAATATCGGGAATAGGCATTTTAGCAATTTTTTTAAAATCCTTTTTGAATTGCGTGGAATATTCAAGAGTGAACATCTCGAACTTCGCCTTGGGTCAGCTCGTTGAACATGTTATCGATAGATTGGCTGCGGTTGCCTTTACCTTCCGCTAGTTCTTTAATAGCCGCGGCAGTTGTTTCATTTGGTTGGCGTGCCTTAAGCTCAAAAGGAATACCTCCGTGATTAATGACAGCTCGTGCAAAAAGTTTGAGTGCTTGAGATGGGCTTAGACCCACCTCATCACAAATGTTGGTAAATGCGACTTTTGTGTCATGGTCAATACGGGTGCTGAGCATTTCGCTTTTCATGAAAATCACTCCAGAATGTATTGCAATGCATAACAATGTAACACATAGTAAGAAAACTGCATAACAAACTGCGGCATTGCGGGCCTGACACTAAAATTGAGACAATAGAGCTGAACACAGTCAAAATAACGTACATGCCTTTGTCTGTTTCAGTTAAACAAGGCCGCCGATAAGTTACAGGCAGAATGGGCGCAAGTTAACTATGATTTCTTGCACTACCCAAAAGCCACCTTTGTTCATCATCTAAAGGGAACTATGAAAAAAATAATCTGCCAGCTCAGCCTATTGGTTCTACTTTTTTTGACCTCAGCCCAAGTCGTCGCTGTTGCAGACGACGGCAAAAATCCCGGATATCACGGACTGGACTTATCGCATCATAACGGCGCTGTCGATTGGTCCAGGCTTTCCTCAGCTAACATCCACTTTGTCTTCGTCAAGGCAACCGAAGGGATGGATGACAAGGATCCATCCTTTGATTCACACTGGCGTGATGCTCAAAAAGCGGGGATAGTACGTGGTGCCTATCATTTTTATGTGACCGAAGATCCTCCGGAGAAACAGGCACAGTTTTTTATCGATACAGTGAAACTTGGCAGTGGTGATTTGATACCAGCGATAGACATCGAGGTTCTGGGTAAAAATACGGCCCCCGATGTGGCAGGCAGGCTTCAGGTATTTATTGATATTTTGACACAACATTATGGCAAAAAACCTATCATCTACACAGGTCGTGTGTTCTGGAACGCGACTATGAATGACAAGTTCGGTCAGAATCCGCTTTGGATCGCAGAATACGGCGTGCAAAAACCCATTGACCCGGAAGGATGGCAAGACTGGCATTTCTGGCAATGGACACAGAATGCGACAATTCCCGGAGTAGAAAAGGAAGTGGATCTCAACTACTTCAATCACAAAGATAAAACTTTTTCTGATTTGCTGCTGCCTTAAACTCGTCTGTGCTCAGGCAGAAAAACAGCTATGACAAGCTGCGTTGTGTCACATCTGCTTGTTGCTTCCCCATAAAAATCTACTGCTTAAGGCCAGGTATTGCTGTGTGCGTCATTGATGAAAGCTGGTCTACGTCTGGCCGTTGGCTGATAGTTTATCTTGCGGTGGCGTGGCCACACAAAGCACTTGCAACTGCTCCTGATCATGCCAATAACATACTTTAAGTTCAGCCGGCCACTCCGTATGCCATGAACCCATTGCCGGTACAACAGTTAATTCAGCACTGTCCGGAGCATGTGCAATGATCCGGATACTGAGCAGGTCCAGTTGGTGTGCCATTCGCTCTGATAAAGCTTTAAATACTGCTTCTTTAGCAGAAAAGCACAGAGTGACGGCTATGACCATGTCGCGGCAGGCTGAGGTTAATAAATGCAGTTCCGCGCTGGTCATTATGGCGGGCCAGATTTTTTCAGCCCTGTCAGGGCTCATCAGTGTTTCGGTATCAATACCTATCGCCACTGGTGTACGGCAAACAACAGCTATTGCCAGCTGTGCACAATGACTAATGCTGCCGAAAAAACCAGCAGGCCACAGCGGCTGACCATTGGCACCCGACATCACTGCAGCTGGACTAGTTGAAGGTGCCAGTTGGCTGATGGCCATACGAGCACAATGGCGGCCTGCCAGATACTGACACTGACGCGTCAATGATCTTTGTTTTAACGCTTCAGGCAACTCCAGTCCGCTGGATAAAAAAGCAGCAAGCTGCCCACCTTCGCTGATAAACTGATAACGACAAATCACCAGTTTCAGTGGTTTGGCGTCCAACAGCAACTGATGATGGCTGCTGTTGGCAAAAGGTGGAGGGACTACCATCAGGGTTTTAACCAGTGCCTGATATAATCCATATGTTGTTGAATGAACTGTTCAAAACTGCAAGGTTGATAGCCCATCACGTCGGCGAACACCGATGTTGGAGGGTAATTTACTCCGTTGCGGCTCAGGCTTGTCATACCAATAAACATCTCCAGCGAACTGGCTGGAGCCCCCCGCTGCAGCATCATGCTGCGATATTCATCCGCTGTCGGCTGAATAAAGCGGAAAGGCCTGCACTGACTGCCGGCAAGCATAGTGTTGATCTTGTCAGCGGCCTGTGCAAATGTCATGGCCTGTGGTCCGGTGATCCGCATACAGCTTTGATGATATCCAGTCGGATCTTGCAGCAGTTTGGCAGCAAAGGCTGCCACATCTCTGACATCAATAAAACTGACCAGGCCTGGCCCGCCCGGAAACACCCACTGCCCTGCCTGAATGTGCCCAAGAAAGTTTTGCATAAACCAGTCAGGGTAGATAATGCTGAAGTTTAGTGCTGACTGGCAAATACGCTGTTCGTATTGACCATGTAACCGGACAAAGCTGATGTCAGATTGTGGGTCAGCCAGCGCAGACAACACCACCAGCTTATTCAGCCCTACCTGTTCAGCAATGCGGATAAATTGGTCCAGTTGCACCTCAAATTGCGGATCTTCATTACTGACCAGATAAGCGGCACTGATCCCTGTTAAAGCAGCCTTCACGCTGGCTGCATCGGCATAATCCCCCTGAACCACTTCCACCAGAGCATCGGGTAAATATCTTTGCGCCTTTTGCGGATCACGTACCATGATCCGGGGTCTGATCCCCACTTTGTTTAACTGCCGCACAACTGCAGAGCCCGTTGTCCCTGTTGCTCCTGTCACTAAAATCATTGTTGCTCCTGTGGTGTCAGCTGTAAATAATCAAGCCATAAGCTGTCAATCCTGGGACTAAAAGCCGGGTGCTGCCGAAATGGCGTTAAGCCGTCAAAATAATCCTGCCGCCGCATTATCAGTCCTTGTGGATCCAAACTCAGTACCGACACCAATTGGTAATGAACCTGCCGGGCCGGTTGCGCCAGAAAACGAATATCTGATTCCCAAAGCACCACCAGTTCTGATCCCTGCCGAATACTGCTGATAATTCGGGTGTTATCCACCTGGATCTGTGTCAGTAAAGCTGCAAAATGATCTTGAATATGGCTACGCCCCTGCAGGCTAACGTCCGGATCGGAAAATAAAGCGTCCGGATGGTAATAACCTGCAAATTGACCTATATCCTGTGCACTGATCTGGCCCAACATCTGGGGTAATGGTAAAGACTCCCGGGGAGTCGCCGCGGTACGGCTGGTTAGGTGGCTACAGCCACTTAACCAGCCCAGCAGCAACAACAGGCATAGCTGCTTTATATTCACTATTGAGCCACCTGTAATTCTGGAGTGTCTTCAACACCCTGAGCTGTTTTGACATCGGCAAAAAACCAGGGAGCGTATAGAGTGACAACAAAAAGAGACATCATTCCACTGACAAACAACGACAAACCAACCAGCATTCCGAGGTCTACCAGAGGTTTAAACTCAGAGAACAACAAGGCTACAAAACCAAGGGTAAATACCAGAATATTCACCAGAATAGCCCGACCTGAGATCAGAGTCGCCATTTCTACTGCCTGAGGAATATCCAGACCTCGTTGCATTTCAGCTTTGATCCGTACAATAAAATGCACTGAATAGTCGACTATACCGAGCACAAGAAAGGACGTAATAGCTGTACCTATGTTTAACTCAATATTAAAGCTGCCCATAAGAGCAAAATACACTACGACCGTCGCCAACAGAGGTAGAGTGCCTGCCAGTCCAAGCCGGAAAGATCGCAACCACAAAGACATCACCAGCAATACAGTGACAAAAGCCAATAACAAACTTAATGTCTGACTGGTAATTAATGCATCAAGTACAGTGCTCCAGATCACAGGGGTACCAGCGAGCTTTACCGAATAACCTTTTGGTGTGTTTTCTGCAAGCCAGGGGTTTAACTTGTCGAGGAACAGATTGTAATCGCTGGCAACTGTAGTGCCCAAAGTATAGAGCAGCATCGTTTTGCGAAAATCAGTGCTGTACACGTTGGTAATATCCGTACCCCCCCCATTTTCGTACATCAACACTGCCTGACGAACAATGTCTTCACCTGACACTTCAGTGACAATAGTCTGCCCTGTTTGCGGATCGGTTTCAGTGAACTTTTCAACAGCAACAGGCAAGCGATTGTACTGCTCGTCAAAGTCGTTCATGGTGTAATTGATACGACGTACATAACGGGCTGCCGAATAGCTGAAGGTTACGTTTTCCTGCTGATGAATAAAAGTCTCCAGCGCGTCGACAAAGGTCAGCATCTCCAGCGACATCGCTTTATTTTCAGCGCCGCTATCAATTTCTATCCAGCCAGGGCTGGTGCCGGCAATATGCTGATTGATAAAGTCATCTGAGATCCGGAAATCACTGGTTTTAGCAAAATAACCACTGCCCATATCATCAATCCGCACATGACTAGCCAGATAAGCAAAGGAAGCCATCATCAGAATAAAAACCCAGTTAAAAGCGTTCCGGTGCCTTGTTACTGGCCGTAACATAGCAGTCAGTGCTCTGCTGACCAGGTAACGACGAGCAACCTGAAGATCGTCTTGTGCAGAGGGAGCTGCGGCCATGGCCGGAGTTTTGCCTTTAAACAATGCAATAGCTGCAGGCAATAACAGCAGTGAAATAATAAGGGCTGCAAACATGCCAAACGAAATCAGAATGCCGAAATTCTGCAGGCTTTCAATGGCGGTTGAAGTCGACACTGTAAAAGTCGCACAAGTCGTCACTGTGGTCAGAATAACAGGTGAAATCATCATCAGCATCGCGCGTCGCATTGCTTCTACCCGTGCGCCAACCACCTTGCGCTGGTGGTAGTATTCAGCCATGACGTGAATGGCATCTGACGAACAAATAGTGATCAGAAACACGGGCAGTATTGCCGTGATCACGTCCAGTGGCATCTGCAGGATGGCCATCATGCCTAAGGTCCAAATGGTGCATAACACCACGTTCAGCATAGGCAAAAGCACTCCAAGGATAGTGCGGAAAAACACGGCAAGAACCACGGCAATAATGAGCAGAACTAAGGGCAACAAAGTGGCAAAGTCATGGTCAATCACTTGCTTTTGTGCAGCAAAAAACACCGGAACACCGCCGATATAAACCTCGTCAGTAAAATCAGGATGGGCGTCCTGGTAATCAGCTACCATCTTCTGGAAGGCTTCATAAGCTCTGATCTGGCCGTATGCATCATCTTCAAGCAGACTCAACTCAACTACTAATAAAGCGACTTTGCCTTCTTTATCAATAAAACCATCTTCCATCAGTTCGTTGTTCATGATGGCTTTGCGGATAACGTCCGGATCGGCATCGTATTGATTCAGGGTTTTTTGTGCATACAAAGTGCCTGATGCGTCGGTAAACACGTTTTCAGTAGCTGCCATGCCCGCCATTTCCCTTACCGGGTCAGCCCGTTCCGCTATAACCAACAAAGATTTCCTGTCAGCCGCAGGCAGATCAGTGGTCTGTTGCCAGAGCTGGCGCAAAAGCGGCCCATCGGCCTGAGTCAGGCCATCCTGTAAAATCTGATCAAGCGCTGTGCTCAATTGGGGGTAGCTGTCGCGAATGCCGGTTAACCGTTCAATGTCAGATCCATCAACAAAGTTGATGGCCTTCGATTGTTCTGTCAGTTCAAAGATCGCGTTCAGTGTAGTTTTATTGAACACAGATTCTTTGTGGTGAACAGCAACCAGAATAGAGTCGTAGGTGCCGGTAAAGTCGCGCCGCATATCATAGATGACACTTCGAACCGGGTGTTCTGCAGGCAGAAAATAAGGGTTATTATCTTCGGTTAATCCCACCATCGCATTAAAGAAGTAGTAAGTAAGTGCCGCCAGGCCAATAAGAATAGCCCAGGAGAATCTGAAAACTAACTGTAAATATTTTTCAATCATTTTATTTTGCCTGTTATCTTAGTTAGAATGATTCATGGTTAATTGAACCACATCAGATTTATCTACTCCGCGCTTAATACTCATAATATTAAACAACCCATCAGACAGACCAACATTATAAACAGTCTTATTGTATTTAATGTGAGACTCCTTCTCTTCTGTGAAATTCACCATTTTTGATTCCACGACAGTCCAGATATCCTGCACAAGTTCCACCTTCAGAGACTGCTGCTTTTTAAAAACAATTCCTTTTGCATCGACGTAATCTTGCTGCAGAACAATATCCCGTTCTTTATCTACGTAAATGACTACTTTGTAATAACCTGCTTTGTTTATGACATCCTGATTGACTGGCGTTCGTTCTATCTTCCAGGTATCACGTCCATCAATAGTTTCAGAGCCAACTATGGTTGATTTAAAATCTGCAACCCGTAACTTATCTAAATCAAAATAAGAAAACTCACTGCCCATAAAAGCGCCGCGTTTATCTTTAGCCGAAATACGCCTTACTTTTCGAAATGCCGGCAGATACATCCATTGCTCGTCTTCAATTTGTTTTGTTTCTTTAAATACCTTCACCAAAAAGCCAACGTTTCTGACATCCGAAGGGGCTTGAACAGAAATAAATAAAAACTCTTCGTCACCAATATCTTTTTGCAACATATACATCGACTTTTCGCTACTACCTCCTCCTTTTATTTTGGTTGTTAACGTCATGTCAGAAATGTAATCCTGACCGTCATACCGATCTCTTACTTTTGCCAACACAGAGTCCGCATCAGCTGCGGACGCCATGAATGATGAAATCAGGAACCCTGCTAATAATGTTTTTTTCATACAATTGCTCTCCCTATAAATAAAAAACGACAGACAACATTGCTCTGTCACGATCCGAAAACTGGCCAATGGAATTACGAGAGCTGCCTGACATAAAATCCAGATTCAATTTCATGTGCAGCGACTCTGAGTATTTAAACGTCGATTTAATTTGCGACAGAACGCCGCCACCATTCGTGGGGATAGTTGAAATCGCAGACTTAAAAATCAGATTGCCACTAAGAAAGTCACGTTCTGCCGAGAAGGTATAAGTAGGTTCAAACTGCGGCACCATTAATTCTGACTGATGGTTGTGCAGATATTGCCCGGCCAGCTGGAAAGTGAAGGTCCAGTCAATATGGCGATAATCCACACCTAACAACGCTTGCCATTTATCAATCAGGGCATAGTCTGTTGTCTGATGGGGCACAGCCAGGTTGGCAGTCCTGGCCAGTTCAGTTCTGAACAGCAATGAATCATAGGGTTTGCTGTAACTGGCTCCGAGCATCAGAGAACGGTGCAGCAGATAGGCCAACTCTGGCTGCGGCTCAGTTGCAAGCATGACCGGATCATCGTTGTAACCGGAAAAGGCGTAAAATCCGGCATCACCATCCCAGAGGTAGCTGCTGAGTTTTAAACCAAATTCCAGTTTGTTATTGTCACTGATACTGACGGGTAACGCCGGAGCAAACGCCAGTTCTCCTCCATCCGGAACCAGGGTATTGGACTGGTATCCGGCAATAGCCAACAACTCAAGGCTGACCTGCTCTGTCAAGGCAGTTTCCAGTTTGGCCATAGGCAACGCCTGACGCTGCTCGTCCAGATCAATCAGAATAAAGTCCCGGTAATTCACCGGGTTGACCACATCAACCAGCCTCAGTTCGTCGGCTTCACCCCAGGCGACTTTTTGCCAGCCCAGGCGAAAATCCACATCATTGTTCTGCCAGGCAACATACACATCATCCAACAACAAACGTCGCTGATATTCAGTCCGGTCAGCCGGGCTGTATCTGCCTTCGCCACTATAGACAAAGTCATAGCTGAGACGGCTGTCAAACTTCAGCAAATAAGCATCCTGCCGGTGTTCGAAGTCAATTCCGACTACAGCTTCCTGACGAGTGCTGTAGCCTTTCACCAGATTCTGACCATAATTGACGTCCAGAGTTGGCTGCCAATAAGTCTCGCTTGCGGCCAGGCCCGGCAGCAAAGCTAAAGCCGTAGCCATTACAATCCGCATCCGTCACCTCCGTCTATGACAAGAGACTGAGCTGTAATCATCCGGCTTTGGGCTGATAGCAGAAACTGGATCGCATGCGCGACATCGCTGGCCTCCACCATAGCCCGTAAAGGGATCCGCTTTTTAATGCGGCGTAACATATCTGCTTCAGCGATACCCGTCAGATCAGCTTGCCGGCGCACTTCCCGCCTTAACATAGGTGTGTCTACCCAGCTGGGTAACACGGCATTCACCCTGATGCGCCTTGAAGCCAAATCCAGCGCAGTAGCTTTCACTAAACCGAGTAAACCGTGCTTACTGGCGCAATAGGCAGAGTTGGCTTTTTTGCCAATCAGACCAAGGATGGAAGACACAATAACAACGCTGGCACCATCGGCCAGCCGGGGTTCCAGCACAGCAAGCAACCGCTGCACCGACGTCAGATTCGTCAGCAGCACCTTGTCCCAGATTTCGCACTGATCCAGCTGATTTTCGTCGGCGATGCCGTGACTGATCACCAGTTCGTGGATCCTGTTGTCAGCCAGCAATGGCACTAATCCGGTGGCCAGTTGCTCTGTACTGGTCAGGTCAATAGCGAGTGTCTCAACAACAACACCAGGAGGCGCTGTTGCAGCCTGTTCAGCCAGAGCATCAGCCTGCCGGTCAAGCAGAATAAGATGCCGGCCTGGCATGGCCATCAACTGCTGACTGATAGCCGCGCCGATGCCACTGGCTGCGCCTGTAATAACCACAGTAAAAGGTTGACTGCTCATGACAACAACAGACCTCCGTTGACTGCCAGAACTTCACCCGTCACATAATGATTGTCAGGATCGGCCAGATACAACACCGCTTTGGCGATATCCTCAGGTTGGCCGAATCTGTTGCTGAGGATACGTTTTTTCAGCTGTTCGCCCTGACTGGCTAATAATTCCTGAACCATATCGGTTTCAATCACGCCAGGCGCGACACAATTGACCCTAATACGTTTTTTCGCCACTTCAACTGCCAAAGCACGGCTGAATGCCTCAAGCCCGCCTTTACTTGCAGCATAAGTGGTTTGTCCCGGATTGGGTTTCTGTGCGCTCACCGAGGAGATGTTGATAATGTTGCCCGTACGACGAGGTAGCATCAGTTGCAACGCAGCTTTACAACAACGGATCGGTGCCAATAGATTCAGCTCTATCACAGAGGTCAGTTGCTGTTCATCCATCACGGCAAGCAACGAATCCGCTGTAATGCCGGCATTATTTACCAGCAGATCGAGCTGTGGAAAATGTTCGCTGTAAGTGCTGAACAACAGCTCAATAGCTTCAGGCGAGGACAAATCCGCTTCAATTGCCAAGACTTTGCAGCCTGTAACGCTAAGAGCAGCAGACAACGCATCAGCGTCTGACTGACGACGATAACAAAATGCAATGTGGTAGCCGGCTTCTGCCAGTTTCAGTGCCAAAGTCCTGCCAATGCCACGGGTTGCACCTGTCACCAACGCATATAATTCGTTCATGCCTGATACTCCTACATGGACTGACTGGTTTTGGCCTGCGCCAGACCAAAACCATGGTGCGCGGCCAAACGATGAATTTCTGCAACATTCCGGATATCCAGATCGCCGTAGGAGTAGTGATGGAAATGATTTTCCATGCCAAGCACTATGGTTTCCGCCATACAAGCGTAAATCTGTCCTGGTTGCAGGTAAGCCCGCACGTTTTCTGGCAGGCTTTCGCCATGAGGTGTTGCAACAATGCCCCCCCGGATACAAACCAAGTCTGGCCGTCCAGCCAGCGCCTGCTCATCCAGATTGTGTGGTACAGATACATCACAGATCACTGTGCCATGGCGCAACAGCTCTACAGGTAAAAATGCGTCAGCAGCGTTGGTGGCACAGACCACAACCTCACAACCCTGCACCAGCCGGATGTCATCAGACAGCAACAACGGAGCCTTTGCCTCGTCTGCCATCAGTTCGAAAATTGCCTGTCCGGCCTGGGCCGGGGCCAGTTCCGGTTGGGCCAGCCACTGGGCAATAGTTGGGTGTTGCACTAACTGCTGACAAATACCAGTAGCGGGCACAGCGTCCACCAGCTGCTGCCAGCAGTGTTGATAAATCTGACAGACACTTTGTTGCAGCCTTTTGTCAGAGCCGGCGCGACCGCTGCCAATCAGCAACAACTGTCGGCAATGGGTGCTTAAAGCTGTGGCATAAATACGGCCAATATTACCGGCGGCCCCTATCACTGCAGCACGCCATAGTTGTTGCGGCTGCTCTGCCATTGCTTGTAGTACTGCTTCGACCGACATCGCGACCGTCAGAGAATTACCTGTCGTCAGTGCGATGTTGGTCGCGCGCACTGATTTGGCGTTATTGGTGACCACTGAAGTAAACATACCAAGACCCGCCACCTGACAACCGTCTTGCTGTGCCGTCTGAATACGCTCGTCGATGGCGTCCCGCAATCTGCCTAAATCGTTATCAGCCAGCATCCGGGCAATACGGTTTGATGTCAGGCCAAGCGGATACATCACAAAATCCAGCTCAACACCTGTGGCAGAGACAAAACGTTGCGCGGGCAAAGGTGCAACCCGCCAGTCAAAATCCAGCCGGTTCAGCAACAGATCGGCTTCCTCAACCGGTACTTGCTGCATAGAAGGGTCAATCTGCGCCAGCCAGTCGGCGGAAATCAGATGATTAATAAAGGCGACACGCACGGCAGCTGGCGGTAGTGCAGGTTCGACAGGCGCTTGTTGACGAAAATCCTGCAGCTGGCTGCGGTTGCTTCGGACTTTCAGGTTGCGGGTTAAAAACCGCAGGAAATAATAAGAATCCTGATAACGCAGGGTTTGACACAAATCAGCAAAAGCCTGATAAACGCTTTCAATATGCTGTGGTGTCAGACAAAGATTCGGTTCCATTCTGATCACATTGGGAGCACTGGCTGAGGGGGCGACCCGCAATGCATGCTGGTTCAGTAAAAAGCCAGCGGCCATATAACCCAATGAATCCTGATAGGACATTGTGCGGAACATCATTGAACTGGCGTTGTGCTGCGAGGTAAGTTCTACACCCAGTAGAAATCCCCTGCCCCGCACCTCGCTGATCACATCCGGGTATAAAGTTTGCAAATCTTTCAGTCGTTGCAGTAACAATTCGCCAAGCTGGTTGATTTGAGTAAATGCAGCCCCTTCATTCTGATACAACAGCTCAAGATAATGCAAAGCAACAGTGGCAGAATGTTCATCTTCGCCAAAAGTGGAACTTTGTACCAGATCGTAACCTTGCACATAAGCAGAGCTTTTAATAGCAACCAGACCAATTTTGACCAGTCCACCGCCCAACGCCTTAGACAGGATGACATAATCAGGCTGTAAACCTATCTGACTGCCTGCAAGAAAACTGCCGCAGCGGCCAGAGCCACTTTGAATTTCATCTGCAACCAGCGGGCATCTTAATAACTGACTGGCTTGTTTGAGCTGCCCGCTCTGAGCTGACGTCAGACAGCGAATACCCCCTTCGCCCTGCACTGGTTCAGCAAAAATAGCACTGACAACCCGGACAGGCTGCCAATACAACGAAAACTGATCACCCAGTTGCTTCACTGCAATAATGGAGGATGCAGGAAAATCACGGGCGAACGCCAGGATCTCATCAGCGTCACAAAACCGGACATCCAGCCCCAGGTGCCGGTAAGGTCCGCTATAACCGCTGCCATGGGTCAGTTGCACTGAACCACTTAATTTGCCGTGAAAACTGTTTTTTAACGCGATAAAACAGGGTTTACGCTGCAGAATCTGTTGGTTGTAGTGCTCAATAGCACTGGCTAGATCAGATGCATTGCTATTTGTTGCGACATTTAATACCTGACTGAATTCGGTTGGGATCGTCAGTTGTCGCTGCAATCTTTTTAATTCACTGAGCCTGAAATTTATTTCCGTAAGTTGTTTGTTTACCTCTGTACTACGGGCGAGTTCAGCGTGTTTCACTGCAATTTCGACAGCTTCGGCCCCGGTTGAACAAAATGAAAACAGGAAATCTTCGTTGGAAGCTGCTTCCTGACGCAGGATCTGGTTCAGTCTTGCCGCCAGTTTGGCTGGTGCTGTACGCACCGAAAACTGGCTATGCACCGGACAACCTTCATGAAAAGCAGCCACAGCAGTACGCACAAGCTCGGGATGATGGTGCTGTAGCAACACAGCTCCATAACCTCCCAGTAAATCCAGTACTGCTTTTTCTTCACCGCTCTGTTCATCCCAATAATACAAATATGTGGTAGCAGCCCTGTGGTAAACGTAGTTGAGTCCCATGGCCTGCAAAGCAGCATGTAGCGAGGGCTTACAAAAGTGTTGGTATTCGTTCATTTCAATAATCCTTTACGACTATTACAGCACTGCAGTAGCCTTCGCTTCCGACAGAAATTGCAATAAATCTTTGATAAGACGTACTTTTTAATTGATTTAAACCACAAAAGACTGCGCTTAGCAGGCCGGGGCAACCCATTTGATCCCGCCACTGACGCAGTGCAATCAGTTGACTATCAGGCCAACCAAGCGCTTGCTGCACTAGTCCGGCATCGGCGGCAGATATCACGTCAAGCAACAACAAATCTGTGGTTTGAACCACGGGTACCATCTGGCGCAGTTCTGTTAGTAAATCCGGCAAGCTGAAACTGCCACAAAGTTGCTGAATAACACCCTGAGTACTTTGCCCGGATGGCAGAGAAGACAAAGGCTGCAATACACAGGCAATTGCAGCCACAGGGGGAGCGGCCAGGGACAATGCCTCACCAGCTGACAATCTTTGCATTGCCAGTAAGTCTTGTTGAGCTCCGGCGCAAACCACTAAAGCCTGCTGGCAATACAGCTGCTGCAGGTTAAATGCAGCCTCTTCAAGTGCTGTCGCTGCAGCAAGTTCGTCGCGAACCAGCGCGGCACAATCCGCAGTTTGTTGCAGATGCAAACTGAGCAAACCAAGCAGGTTGTTATTAAGCATCTGAGTGACAACAAAAGGGCTGACGCGGGACGAGTGCCAGGCGTCAACAAAAGCCTGAGCTGCAGTGCCGGGCTTTGTATGACTGAAAGTGGCAATAAAGTCTTTCAAATGCGGATGCAAATAACCATATTGCGCCACATAAAGGCCTAGTTTGCTGCGCGAAGTCTGATCCAAACCGGCCTGATCAAGAGCAAGTTCCGCAGCTTGTATCGCGGCAGGCGTGGCATCTGACATATATCGTTTCAGTTTGCGGCTGACACTGTAGTCGTCGGATCCGGTCAGACAAAGCCCACCAAATTGCCCGGTAAAGGCAGCAGAAGGGAACAATCCGCTGTAGCCTGTAATGGCCAATGGAAATGCAGAATTCACGGGTAAACTCCAAATATGAGCGATGCGTTAATGCCGCCAAAACCAAAAGAATTGGATAAGGCGAACTGATGGGGGAAATTCTCAGTCAGCGTCCTGGCATAACGAAGCCGGCAGTCAGGATCTGCATTGCACAAGTTGATAGTGGGCGGGACACATTTTTCTTTCAGCGCCAGAATAGTGGCGATAGCCTCAGGTGCGCCTGCGGCTGCAATCCAGTGGCCAATCACAGACTTGGTAGCGCTGATCCACAGATCAGAAGTTGCAGCGCCAAACACCTGTTCAATTGCTTTGCTCTCAACAACATCGTTTAACGGGGTGGAAGTTCCGTGTGCATTAATATGCCCAATCTGATAAGGCTCTAGTCCTGCATCTGCGATAGCGGCCTGCATTGCTGCAACTGCGCCTGTACCTTCAGGATGAGGGGCTGTTACTTTGTAGGCGTCCAGCGAACTCCCATAACCAACCAGTTCTGCATAAATAGTTGCGCCACGGGCTTTGGCGTGTTGCTCACTTTCAAGTACCAGCATGGCGGCACCTTCGCCTGCGACCAATCCGGAGCGGTCCTGATCAAAAGGACGGCATAGGTTGTTGCCAAAACGCTGACTTGTACTACAGGCCCCCAGTGATACCAGCGCACTGTTAGTTCTGATATTCAGCACAGAGTCGCCGCCACCGGCCAGCATCAGATCGGCTTCGCCACGTTGTATCGCTTTGTATGCGAGGCCAATAGCCTGAGTCGCACCAGCACAAGCGCCGCTGATATTGAGTACAGGTCCTTCAAGTTCGTATTGACTTGCAATTGCTGTTGCCAACAAGTCATTACCACACCGGAACCCCCCCATTTTATTGACCAGTTGATGTCGCTGTTGCAACAAGACGAGAGCAGCTTGTGGGCTGTTGACACTGACCAGAGCGGCCAGAGTCTGATCATCAGCTTCAGGTACACCACTGCAAACGCTGACGCCCCAACGGGCTGCATTCTGCCTGGTGAGCCCTGCGTCAGCTATCGCATTTTCAGCCGCAATAAGACCAAAAACACTGCGTCTTTCTACACTGTAATCTGCCGGAAAATAACCAGGGAATTGCTGTTGCAGTGGCTCTATAGCAATGGCCGCTGCATAACGTACCGGGTAATTCGACACCCCTTCAGGTTGCCAGTTGCTGATGGCCCCTTGTCCCTTTTTAACTGCCGACCAAAAAGGTGGAACTCCTACCCCATAAGGACTGACGACTCCAAGGCCTGTGATGACCACTTTTTGTTTCATGGCTGTTTTCCTGTCAGTAAATAACTGAATTGCTGACTGGGTCCCAGCGTTAACACCAGTACTGCATCAAGCCCATCTGCATCAGGCGCAGCGACATCGTCTTGCAGCAGCTCTAACGCCAGATTGACGGCAGCGGCACAACTGGCGGCACCGATAAAACCACAGCCCTCTTCGATAAAAATCAGTTTGGCTGCACCTGCCACATTCTGCAGTTGCAACTTGATTTGCTGCTGCTCCGGCATACCGCCAGAAATAATGATCTGCATGAGCCGGTGCTTTGGCCATTCAGTCAAATGCAGAGCAAGCTGGCGGATCAGCGCAGTCCAGTCGCCTCCATTTCCCCGTCTGCCGCGATAGTGCGCGAGCAGTCTGTTAGCCGAAGGCTGATGGCTCATGACAAAAAAAGCAGCGGCCTCGGTTAACCAGAGTTTGCTAAAACTTCTCCAGTACTGCTCATTGGCTAACAGGTACCAAGGGGTGATTTTGTGAGCGCCCCCCCCGACTAACGCAAGTTGTGTGCGCTGTTCAGCCAGATCATAAGACGCCTCTATTGCCGCGTTGGCACCACCATCCTGCAAATGTGCAAAACAGCAGTTCTGGCCGGTGATTTGGCACATTTGTGAGATGTGGCTGGTGGCTGTTGTATTTAGCAAGATAAGTCCGACCATCGGATTGTTGTGTGTCAGCTTGTGGTCACTGAGATCCTGAGTGGTACAGCTGGCTAAAAACGCTTGCTCATCCGCTTCATCACAATCGACAGTACCAAGCCCGATATACAGCCCTTTGGCTTCAGCACCAGAAAACAAGGGTGCCAGTGCGTCTTTGGTTCTGACGGCTGTATTAATCAACCAGCGGGACTGGCGCTCGGTGGTTTTTTTGACACTACGGTCGGGCGCCAGGTCGGACATATCAACGTCACCAAGAAAGCTGCCATGACAATCAAGATCCAAGGCACTGGCCGCTGGTACAGCAGTGCTGACCAGCTGCGTTGCGCCAGACAGAAGCTGGCGCAAGTCTGCCTGACCAGGCAGTAAAGTAAGCCCGCGATGCAGGTAAATAGGTTGGAGCACTGTGATTCGCCTCTGAAGTAGTGGTTAAGCCTTTGAAATCACCAGACTGGCGTTCTGACCGCCGAAGCCAAACGAATTACTGAGAATATGAGTCAGTTGTTGTGGGCGGGATTGCCGGACTATGTTCAGCTCTGCTTCCTGCGGACCCGGGCACTGATAGTTCAGGGTGGGTAACAGTTGCTGCTGACGCAGTGACAAAACACTGAGCACAGCTTCAATAGCACCACTGCCGGATAATGAATGCCCCAGCGCACCTTTGGTTGATGTCACAGGACAATGAGCGCCGAACAAATCCCGAATGGCCAGTCCCTCAGCGGAGTCATTACTTTTGGTGCCTGTGCCATGTGCATTCACATGGTCAATTTGCGCCGCAATAAGACCTGCATCTGATAAAGCTGCCTGCATGGACTGCAAATACAAAGAACCATCCGGCGCAGTACTGGTCATTTTGTATGACTCAGAACTGCGACTGCCACCACTGATACGTGCCAGTACCGGCGCGCCTCTGAGTCTTGCATGCGATTCTTCTTCCAGGATCAGAAAGGCTGCGCCATCAGCAAGTACAGTGCCACTGCGGTCCCTGTCAAAAGGTCTGCACATGGTACTGGCTGTCGTATCCGGACTGCTTAATGCGCCCAAATGCCTGAACACCAGATTCCACAATGGCTGAGAACCTTCATCGGCTGCTCCACAAATTGCCACATCAAGACGACCGGCACGTATCCGCCGCAGGCCAGACAAGATGTTAGTTGCACCAGCAGCACAAGCATCGGCCACAGCCTGAACCTGTCCATGCAACCCAATCTCCCGGGCAAATACAGGTAATACATGATCGGGTCTGAATTGCCTGAATTCTGCTTCGGATAACGGCGCAACCTTTAACTGCTGCAAAGTTTCGTTATAACCTTGCCAAAGGTTGAACAACAGTTCTGGTGATATCAGCGATTTGTGCACGCCATAAAACAAACCACAGCGTTTGGCTAACAAAGGCACATCAATACCGGAACTTTTCACCGCATGGGTTAATGCATGGAAGGCCATAGTGCCGCTGACACTCAGCTCTGCCGCCACTGCAGGATATAACGCGTGCAATGTAGCAATTTCATCTTTGGACACTGCACAGGTCGCCACATTCCTGACTCCCAATGCCGCCATTTTTTCATCAAAATTGATAAAAGACTGACCTTGAGCCAACTGACTAAACAACTGTTGTGGTTCTGAGCAGCCCGGCACACAGACCCCCACACCGGTAACAACAACTTGACGCATTCCATTTATCCTTTGCTAATCAAACTGCTTCAGTCAGATGATCGGCAGCAAACTCAGTAACAAAGTCACTCAGTGCTAAATCGCCATTTTTCGTCGGATGAGACGCGACAAAACAACAAAGTTCATACCAGTTTCGGACACTGGTTGCAGCCAGCACTTGAGCCGCGCTTGCACCGGCTGTGGCCACCCCGGCTGCATACAAATTTGGACCATTTTGTAACATACGGGCACCAAGTTCAGTCAGCCGAAAGTTTTGCAGTACAGGAAGATCCGGCGCCAGCTCTGCAACTATTCCCAGTACTGTTTTGGTTGGCATTTTGATGCCAAAAGCTTTACCTAATGAAAATGCAACATCGACGATATCCAGTGAATCAGCACCTAAATCATCCAATAAAGCGGCGTCCAGTCCGACTTCATCAATATCCATCTCCAATACGTCTGCCACTATCTCAAGCACCTTACTTTCTTCAACTGTACTCATGTCATTTCATCCTTTGTCTTAATTTTCAGGGTAAGCGACGCACAAACAGTTGGTTTGTAGGTCATGCGACCTTATTATTTAAACACCCTTGATGGATGTCAACAAATAATTTACTTTTATTTTTCATTAAGGTCTTTTGACCCAGGTCAGATCACACTGGATTGGTGAGTGACTAATCAAAGGAGATCGAGGGATTTATTGCTTGTATTTGCAGAAAAGTCTGGAAGTTCCAGCCGTATTTGACATATACCTGATTTAGGCCTGGGATCAGGCAGGCATAGGCTTCAGCCGAACTATTTTTTATAAAACTAAGATTGTTTACAATCCAATTTGATCCGGATGGCAAACCGAAAAATTACCTGCAAAAGGAAGTTTGGTATATTGGCGAAACCTTGCCATGTTTCATTGACGCAATATCAGATAAAAGGGTACAGCAGTGGTCAGAACGAACAACCAACAACGGATACTCGAATATGCATTGGATTTACTTGCAGAACATGGCAGCCACGGGCTGACCATGCGAAAGGTGGCTGAGCGTTCAGGAATTAGCCTCGGTAATTTGCAATATTATTATAAAGATCGTGAAAAATTGCTGATGGCAATGATTGATACGTACCTCAACAAATGCATGGCAATTATTGAGGTGGAATTTTTTCGTCACCTGGCAGAGAAACCGGAAATACAGTTGCCAGACTTGCAAAAATTTATCGCCAGTTTAATTCACAGTGAGGAACTGCTTGAGTGGTGCCGCATTTTCCGTGAGTTCTGGGCCTTATCAAGTCGCAGCTTGCCGATAAAAAATCATCTTGATTATTATTATCTGCAAAGTGCCACAAAATTAAGCCAGATCTTTGCCAAATTGACAGAGGACTCTGCCAAAATCCGCCGTATTGAGTTATTACTCATACCTTTTATTGAGGGTTATTCAATCACTTCAGATGCGTTGCAAGCTTCTGCAGAACAAACCAGTCAGTTTATTTCGACAATTATCTGGTTGATCTTAAAAGAAGATCTGACAGCAGACTGCATCATCACACCACGCAGTGAACCGTTGATTCCTGGCTGATATGGCCATAATCACTACAGGCAAATCCAGAAAGTGCAGTGAAATGGGGTAATAGCCATGATTCTGCAGTGTGCGGCTTTTCCAATTCGCTCAAAGCCCGTTTTTTATCTTATAGGGTTGATAAATATCTGGCTCCCGGACTTAAAAAAATGCCCGGCTGATAAGGCCGGGCCAGAACGTGGTCTTTGGATGGGCAAAGACTTCGGAGTCTGACAACAACAGCAGAACAGTTGTTGTCATAGGGTCACAACATGTAACACAACTATTATCCGCCTACGAAATCAAGCTGCCTTCCTGGCAGGGCGCAGACTTCCCACTTGATTGCATACTTTGCAAATGATAACCGTTCGCATTACGGAATTAATCATAACAGCTTTATTCCGCACTGCAACTGTTTTTTCACATTTAATTTTCGATTAAGGAAAAAGCTTACAGAGCCCGGAGTAACAAATGCTGATAACGCCCTATAGAGGCATAAGGTTCTTGTCTGTTGTATTGCAGTTCCACTTGCAGCAAGTTGTCAAATTCTGTCTCCTGCTCTGAGCGGTCGCGCAGATAATCATGGAAACAACGCACTCCGGTTTTGCCTTCAATGACAAAACCAGCCTCTTTACACCAGCGATACACCTCTTCAGGTTGCAGCGGGTTTTGCGGGCTTAAACTGACTTTTTTCTTAAAAGCCAAATCGCGCAGCACATAGTTAAAATTGCCATAAATAATATTGCTCAGGCGTTTAGCGTCTTTATTGTAAAACATCAGCGACACCAGCCCGCCTTTTTGCACTAAAGAGCGCAATTGTCTGATGGCCTCTGCAGGCTCATGCAACCATTCCAACACCGCATGACATAACACCACAGGAAAAGGCTGCCATTTTTGCTCAGACAACTGCTGCAAAGCCAGAGCATGGCATTGGATCTGCGCTTCCACTCCACGCTCTCTGGCATCCTGTAACGCTATATCCAGCATATCCTGCGACAGATCAGTTAATGTGACCTGATGGCCTTGTGCTGCTAAAGCCAGCGCCAGTTGCCCCTGCCCTGCACCTACATCCAGAATACGGCTGGGCTGCTGTAAATCGGCACATTGTGCAAAGTCACGCAACAGCACAGCCTGGCGCAGGCGGCCCTTAGTGGTCTGGTAAATATTTTTCTGAAACTTGCCCGCTATGCCATCAAAACTGCGGTCCTGCTGCTTTTTAGTCACTGTTTATTACTCACTTGGTAAAACTCTTAAGCCGGATTGTCGATATCAATAAACTCGCAGACCACACCGGTTTTTTGCTGCACAAATTCAGCCAAAGCTTTGATGCCATAACGCTCAGTGGCATGATGACCAGCGGCAATAAAGTCGATGCCAAGCTCGCGGGAACTGTGAATAGTTTGTTCCGACACTTCACCGCTGATAAAAACTTCTGCACCTGCAGCATAAGCCTGATCAATATAAGACTGACCACCGCCCGTGCACCAGGCCAGTTCTGTTATTGGTTTATCCAGCACTGCATGCAGCAGCGGAGTGCGATTGAGCTCATAATGTAGCCTATCCGCTATCTGCTGGCTGGTCATCGCCTTAGCTAAAGTGCCGCGCATCAAAACGCCTGCCGGGCTAACACCGGGCACTGCCTGCCACTGGGTTAAGCCCAGCTTTAATGCCAGTTGGGCATTGTTACCAAGCAGCGGGTGCACATCCAACGGCAAATGGTAAGCAATCAGGCTGATATCGTGTTTTAACAGGCTTTGTAAACGACGTTTTTTGATGCCGGTGATCACATAATCTTCGTTTTTCCAGAAATATCCATGGTGCACCAGAATGGCATCAGCCCCAGCTGTTACAGCTGCATCCAGCAACGCCTGAGAAGCAGTCACACCAGCCACTATTTTTTTAATCTGGTTTTTGCCCTCTACCTGTAAACCATTGGGGCAATAATCTTTGATCAGATGGCTTTGGAGTTCCTGATCCAACAGCTGAACTAAAGCCTGACGGCTGATTTCACTCATGTATTGTCTCCTGTGCAAGGTTGTATTTCAGCTCTGCCAATTTAGTTTTTGCTTCAATCCACTGCGCCATAAACTGCGTGCTGCGATGCTGATGATGTCTGAGCATAGCGCCAGTGAAGTTCGTTAATCTGTGCTGTGACAACTGTTGCTGCACGTCCATCAATTGCTGCCAGACGCGGGGCTGATGCTGCTCTTGTGCAAAACGCTGCGCCAGAATGCAAAAGCCTTGCTGCTGTTTTTGCTGCCATAAAGCCTGGTCCTGATACAAAAGCACAGCGGCCTCTGCGATTTGTTCAGCAGTTTCGCCAATAAGTCCGGCCCACTGCCCCTGATGCACCATGCCTTCAGCGCCTATGGCCGTGGTGACATTCGGAGTGCCCTGCAGCATGGCATCAATAAATTTGCCTTTAAGGCCAGCCCCAAAAGCCAAAGGGGCTAATAACACACGGCCATTTTTAACCACTTCAGCTGCACTTTCAGCCCAGCCTTTGACCAGAAACCCCTCTTTAGGCTGATGCAACTGTGTGGCTTTAGGCGGCGGATAAGCGCCATAAATATGCAGTTCGGCTTTGGGCAGTTGCTTGCGGATCAAAGGCCAGATCTGCTGCTTGAGCCAGAGCACGGCCTGCCAGTTTGGTTCATGCCGGAAATTACCAATAGAAACAAAATGCTGGCGCTGTTCAAACAGGGGTAAATCAGCAAGGAGTTCAGCTTCGGTTTGAGTTTCAAGCCAAAACGGGCTGTAACACAGCAACTCTGTTGGCACTTTAAAGTGTTCTGTCAGCAGCTGCATTTCAGCGTCTGAAATAATTAACGTCAGATCAGAGCGGTAAATAGCAGCTATTTCACGCTGCGCCTGTTCGCTGTGTAAATCATCCAGTGTCACTGCCCTGCCCGCTTTAAACGCCTGCTGGCGGGCTAAACGTAAAAAGTGCAGATCTTCAGTATCTAATAACCGCAGCGCATCAGGGCATTGCTGTTCAACACGCCAGCCAAACTGCTCTTCAAGCATAAAACGGTCAAACATCACCATATCGGGCTGCCACTGTTTTAATTGCTCATCAAAGCTGCTGTCGTTTAACTGGATCTGTTGTTCGGCAATTTGCCACTGGCTTAAATCAAAACGGTGTGGGCTTTTTTCCGCCGGACTTGCAAAAATAACAGTCCAGTTCTGCTCACGGAACATCGCCAGCAAAGACAGCATCCGACTGCCGGCAGCGGAGGAATTAGGTTCAGGCCAGACATAACCGACCACAAGAAGCACAGACATAAAAGACTACTGTTGAGTATAAAAAACAAAGGTCGTTAGTTTACCTCTATCTGTCGAAAATAACGAATCAGGCTGGTTGCTTTTATCCAGCCAGTGTTAACATCATCTTTTCAACCACTCAGAACGCCATACAGAAGATGAAAGCAGCAACCAGTTACAGTGCATCAGAAGAATTAAGCCATGCCATCAGCCATGGTATAGGGGTGTTAGCCAGCATCATTGGCTTGTATCTGATGCTGCAGCAAAGTGCTGATACCGATTTCTGGCGGCAATTAAGCAGTTGGGTCTTTGGCCTGAGTTTAATTTTATTATACGGCAGCTCTACGTTGTATCATGCCATTGGCAACCTGCAGCATAAGCTCTGGCTGAGAAAACTGGATCATTCGGCTATTTTTATTCTGATTGCTGGCACCTACACCCCTTTTACGCTGGTGAGTTTAAGGGACAACTGGGGCTGGTGGTTATTTGCCTTAGTCTGGAGTATTGCGCTGGCTGGCGTACTGTTAAAGCTTTTTACCGGCGCTAAATATCAGAAATTATCTCTGGCTATGTATCTGATGATGGGCTGGATAGTGATAGTGGCTATCAACCCTATGCTGACCCATGTACCAGCAGCGGGCATGTGGTGGTTATTGGCAGGTGGTTTATTTTATTCAGGTGGGGTGCTGTTTTATGTGCAAAAAACTTTGTTTATGCATCATTTGATCTGGCACTTGTTTGTACTCTCAGGCAGCCTTTGCCATTTTCTGGCTGTGTACTTTTATGTGTTGCCGCTGTCAGTGGCTGCTTAAACAGCCTCTGACCGGCCCTCTTGTGTTAGCGGTAATTCAAACCAAAACAAAGCGCCCTGGCCTGGCTCACTGTCAAAACCAATAGTGCCATGATGAGCCGCAATAATAGTTTTGCAGATATTTAAACCAAGCCCTGTGCCTTCAGCTTTGCGACTGCTGGAACCATCGGCCTGCGAAAACTTTTCAAAAATACGGCTGCGGAAGTTATCCGGAATACCAGAGCCCTGATCCTGCACTGCAAAACGCATAAAACCGGCGTTTTGGTTTAATTGAACCTCGACTGTCTGACCTCTGCCGGAAAATTTAATGGCATTCGACAATAAATTATCCACCACTTGTCTTAGTCTGATGTGATCAGCAACCACCCGACAGTCGTCCAGCTTCACCTGAAAACTTACCTGATACTTGGCAGCATAAGGCGCAATGCTGTCCAGCGCCTGAAGTACAAGCTGCTTCATATCTGTCACTTCAAAAGACAAACTAAAGTTACCGGATTCAAACTTTTGCAAATCTAATAAGTCGTTAATCAACTGCGATAATCGTTCACTGTTCCCCAGGGCGGTGTGCAGTAATTGCTGGTAATGCCCTGAATCCTGATCCACAGCTTTACTGGCAAGTAATCCGACCGCACCACGAATAGAAGTTAAAGGGGTACGTAATTCATGGCTGACCGTAGAGATAAACTCATCTTTTAAATGATTCAACCGTTTAAGTTCTTTGTTATTTGCGGCCAGTTGCGACAAACTCAGCTCCAGCTGTCGTGAACGCAGAGACAAAGTGGCAGTGCTGTCCTGCAAGGCTTTAGTACGCTCCTCGACCATAGCCTCCAATACAGTTTGATTATTGGCCCTTTCCTGTACTGACTGCTGCAACAACTTATTAATTTGTCGCATATGCCTCAGCCTGTAGCCATGACCAGCCAACAGCAATAACAATAAAAGCAGTGCAAGGCCTGTGATCACCCAGCCGCGCTGCCACCATAAAGGCAAAACTTCGATAGTCAGCGTCTGAGCTTTATCGGTAAATAAGCCATGCTGGTTTGATCCCAGCACTTTAAACTTATAACTGCCTGGCTCCAACTGGCTGTAATTCACTTTGGTGTAGCCGGTATTGTGTTGCCAGCTGTTATCTACCCCTTCGAGTTGATAAATAAACTGGTTGCGTTTGGGGTCGTGGAAATCGAGGCTGGCCAGCTCCAGACTAATACTTTCACCGGGTTTTAATTCGATATGCGACCATGGTCCTTGCATAATGCCGGCTTTCAGCTTTTTTTGGTCAATCCAAATGGCTGAAATACGGGTGTTGGCTTTGTGATGATTCAGCCAGAGTCGTCCGGCGTTGACTATAGCTAAGCCTCCGGCAGTACCCAGATACAAGTTGTCGCGTTTGGATACCGAAAAGGCTTTGAAAATCATTTCTTTACTATTAAGGCCGTCTTGTTCTGTAAAGGTAGTTAAGCGCTCTTTCTGGTAAGGTTTTAAGGTTAAACCATAAGCCGATAACAACCAGATATTGTTTTGTTTATCTGTGTAAGCCCCCAGTAATTCAGTGCCCGGCAGTTTGGCCGCTTCTACCAGCACCGACACGATGCGATTTTCCGGATCCAGACTTAACAAACCACTTCTGCTGCAAATCAATACCGTATTATCCGGACCAGGTGCTATGCACTGAATATCTAAAGCTTGTTGAACAGGCAACCACTCAGCCAAAGCCTGTAATTGGCCAGTGCCCGGGTTCAGCAGAAAAGCGCCTGAATAGCGGGTTCCGAGCCAAAGTTGTCCCTGAATGTGCTGCACCACCTGCACAGCATCCCCTACTTTCTGCTGCGCCATATCCCGGAGCCATTGCTGGTGATTGCCTGCCGGATCCCAGCGCATCAGGCCATTTTGCCATAAACCCAGCCATAAACTGCCGTCTGGTAAGCTGATCAGATCCCGCACATTTTGCCACAGAGTGCTATTGAGCCTTTGCCCTGAATCCAGCTGTCGCAATTGTTGATTTTTTTCATCAAATAACCACAACCCATTATCTGAGCCAAGATAGAGCTCGCCTTGACTGCTTCTGGTGATCGCATTAACCCGTGCCGGCATAGCAAAAACCTTAACTTTGCCTGTGCTTCTGTTGAATTGATAAAATTGGTCCGCTGTGCCTAACCATAAAAAATCATCTTCCACTTTAACAGCTGTGAGCTGTTTAGCAGCTAAAGTGGCAGCCTGTTCACCCCACTCCCTAAGATCAGTAAAAGCAGACGGCTGATGCCTGCCGTAGAATAACCCTTTTTCTCTGCTGCCAACCCATAACAAACCACTACGGTCAACCAATAAAGAACGTACGTTGATACCGGGTAACAACTGTCGGTGGTTACCAAAAGCTTCAAACTGACCTGAGATCAGAGACAATTTGTAGACGCCATCAAAAGTCCCTACCAACATATTGCCTTGTTGATCGCTGACCAACACATTGATAATAGGACTGACTGCATCATCATAAAAAGGCACAGCCCTAAATTCAGACAAAGCGCGGTCAAACAGAAACAAAGCACTGCGCCCGCCGATCCACAATTTGTCACCATAAGCAAACAAGGTGCGCATTTCATTGTTGACGTTGTGTGAACCAAAAGCCTGATAGGCAACACTGAGCCCATCTTTTGCCGTCCATTGATGCAAGCCGTTACTGGTGGCAATCCAGACTGTGCCATCATCGCTTTGTTCCAGTGCCCAGATCCGCTGATGGATCAGAGGCTGAGCACTGCCTTCGGCACCTATAGTTTGTAATGAACCATCAGGTGACAAAAGCTGCAGGCCCTTGTTCGTACCTATCCATAAGGCTCCGGATTGGTCCACCAATAAACTTTGAATGTAGTTGCTGGCAAGGCGCAAGGCACTGCCAGCTTGATCGGAATAATGTGTGATTTGCCCGGTGCGGATATTCACCTTGCTCAGCCCCATGCCCCAACTGCCCACCCAGAGTTGATGGTTCTGATCAATCAACAAGGCATCAATATCAGGCACCAGCATATTTTCGCTGACGGAGGCGGGTAACACATCAAAAGCTTCCAGTTCGTAACCGTTGTAGCGTAATAAACCAGTATTGGTCGACCCAAGCCAGATATAGCCATCATCATCCTGCAGTATTTTATAGATGCTGGCATTGGGCAAACCATCATCCACACTAATGCGGGTAAAATGAACGTGAGCAGACAGCATAAAGCTGCAGCTTATCAGCCACAGATACAGAACATAATGACAGCACCTGAACCTCATCAATTCAGGCCTCCAGAATGAAAAAAAGCAGGCAGCGCATAGTGCAATTTCAACATGTGCGGAGGAGCAATAACAAATAGGTGTAAACAAACAATACCATAGCACGGGATCCTTGCCAGAGTCTGAACCTGAAAAAATGCAGTTGTGCTTTATCTCGCAGTTGCAATGCCATAAAATCGGCCCCATTAACAAATCCAATGAATAGATCACTGAATACAAAATGCCGGAGTAATGCATGTCGACGATAAAACACAGCCGTTTATTGATTTTAGGTTCAGGCCCTGCGGGCTACACTGCGGCTGTTTATGCTGCGCGCGCTAATTTAAATCCGGTGCTGTTGACCGGTATGCAGGCGGGCGGCCAATTAACCACCACCACTGAAGTAGAAAACTGGCCAGGCGACCCACATGGTTTAACAGGCCCTGCGCTGATGGATCGGATGAAAGCTCATGCCGAAACCTTTAACACTGAAATTCTGTTTGATCATATCCACACTGTGGATTTCCAGCAGCGTCCATTTATTCTGACAGGTGACAATGGTCAGTACAGCTGTGATGCGCTGATTATTGCCACTGGCGCTTCTGCCAAGTACTTAGGCCTGCCTTCAGAAGAAACCTACAATGGCCGTGGCGTGTCAGCCTGTGCGACCTGTGACGGTTTCTTTTACCGCAATCAAAAGGTTGCAGTGGTAGGTGGTGGTAATACGGCGGTAGAAGAAGCGCTGTATTTAGCCAATATCGCCTCAGAAGTGCATTTAGTGCACCGTCGCGATACCTTCAAAGCTGAAAAAATTCTGGTTGACCGTTTAATGGCGAAAGTCGCTGCGGGCAACATTATTCTGCACACTCACAGAGAGCTGGAAGAGATTCTGGGTGACGATATGGGCGTCAACGGTATGCGCTTAAAATCTACCAATGGCCAGCCGACTGAAGATGTCGCTGTAGCCGGTGTATTTATCGCTATTGGTCATAAACCAAATACCGACATTTTTGCTGGTCAGTTGGAGATGAACGGCGGTTATCTGAAAGTGCAAAGTGGTACTGAAGGCAACGCCACTCAAACCAGTATTGAAGGTGTATTTGCCGCTGGTGATGTGTCTGATCATATCTACCGTCAGGCTATTACCTCAGCAGGTACAGGCTGTATGGCGGCTTTAGACGCTGAGCGTTATTTAGACGCTTTAGCTAAATAAAAGCTTTGAACTTTCAAGGGTAAATAGTGGTGATTTATTTACCCGAATTATCAAAAGCATCGCTTGAATTCCCTCCGGTCAGTCAGGCTCTGACTGAACCGGACGGCTTATTGGCTATGGGTGGTGATTTATCACCACAACGTTTATTAAAAGCCTATCAAAATGGCATTTTCCCCTGGTTTAGCCCGGGCGATCCGCTGTTGTGGTGGAGTCCGTCACAACGAGCCATTTTTACACCCGGCGTATTAAAACTCAACCGCACTTTGCGTAAGTTATTGCACCATTCCAGCTTTCAAATCACTATCAATAAAGCATTCCCTGCGGTGATCCGTGCCTGCAGTGCACCACGCGCTTCACAGCAAGGCACCTGGATAGTACCCGACATTCAGCAGGCTTACATCACTTTGCACCAGCAAGGCCATGCCCATAGTGTTGAAGTCTGGTCTGAAGGCGAACTGGTGGGTGGTTGTTATGGCGTGATGGTCGGTCAGCTGTTTTGTGGCGAGTCTATGTTTAATACCCTACCCAATACCGCAAAAATTGCGTTGGTGGCCTTACAGCAGCATCTGTCATCCTTTGCGACAGGCTATATTGATTGTCAGATGATGAATCCTTTTTTACAGCAGTTAGGAGCACAACCTTTGTCACGCAGAACTTATCTGACCTTGCTTGCCAATCATAAAAGCCTGCTCTGCCCCGCTGATATCTGGCGTGTGCAGGATATCTTGCTGGAGCTTTGAGATGTCAGGTTTAAAGCTTGGAGTGAGCCAGCAACAGCCATGCAATTACCTGCCCGACCGGCAGGAGCGTTTATTATTTACTCTGCCGGATGAACCTTTGGATGCAGAATTTTATCAGCAACTGCTGACCCTGAATTTCAGACGCAGTGGTGAGCAAATTTATACCACCTACTGTGAAGGCTGCCAGCAATGTCAGTCGGTGCGGTTGGAGGCCACTGCGGTTCAATTCAACAGTAATCAACGAAGGCTCTGGAGCAAAGCAAAACGCAGTAGCTGGCGTTATCAGTTAACAGAGTTCAGTGATAAAGAAAACTGCACAGAAAAGTACTATGCCTTGTATAAATTCTATATCGACAGCAAACATGCCGACAGCTCCATGTCGCCGACCAGCCCGGAGCAAATGAGTTATTTATGGCAGGCCAGTTGGCTGAAAGTACAGTTTTTAGAACAATATATAGGCGAAGAGCTTGTGGCTGTGACTGTAGTCGACCGCACTCCTGATGCTTTGTCTGCTGTGTACACTTTTTATCAGACAGGCCATAGCTTAGCTTTTGGCACTTTAGCTATATTGGCTTTGATTGAACTGGCAAAAACGGAAAACATCCGTTTTGTCTATCTGGGTTATTACATCCAGCACTGTCAAAAAATGAGTTACAAGGCAAATTTTTTACCACAACAACGCTTTATAGCCGGAGAATGGCTCTCATTTCGCTAAATCTGTCTATGTTGCTTTACTTATCCGCCCTTTTTCGGCAAAATCTGCGGCAGTTTTTTGAACTAATGAATTTTAATAAGAGGCTGGCACGCTGAATGGCGAAAGAAGACGTAATTGAAATGCAAGGGACTATCTTAGATACCCTGCCAAATACCATGTTTAAGGTCGAGTTAGAAAACGGCCACGTAGTTATTGCCCATATTTCAGGCAAAATGCGTAAAAACTACATTCGCATTTTGACAGGTGACAAAGTCACTGTTGAATTAACTCCTTACGATCTGACCAAAGGTCGCATCGTGTTCCGTCAACGTTAAGATTTGACGGAACCAGATAGCGCTAACGCTATTTGCTTTATGCTCCATAAAGAAAAACCCGGCCAGGCCGGGTTTTTTCGTATTTTAAGTTCGTAAAAAAGTTTTATACCAAGGCTTCTTCTTCGTTGTAATCAAACTCCAGCTCGTCGCCTTTCAAGTCAATTCGTACATCACCGCCGTGCGCCAGTCGTCCGAACAGAATTTCGTTGGCCAGAGGTTTTTTCAGTTGCTCCTGGATCACCCGTGCCATAGGACGGGCACCCATCGCCTGATCGTAACCTTTGTCCGCCAGCCATTGACGGGCCACACCACTGAGTTCCATCGATACTTGTTTTTTATCCAGCTGCACCTGTAAGTCGCAGACAAACTTGTCAACAATTTGCAGGATAATGTCGCGGGATAAATGTTTAAACCAAATAATGCCATCCAGACGGTTTCTGAACTCAGGACTAAAAGTGCGGTTAATTTCGGCTAACGCATCGTGGCTGTGATCCTGCTGTTTAAAGCCGATAGTTTTACGCACAGTCTCCTGCACACCAGCGTTCGTAGTCATCACCAGAATCACATTACGGAAATCGACTTTACGGCCGCTGTTGTCGGTTAAAGTACCGTGATCCATCACCTGCAACAAAATGTTGTAGATGTCGGAGTGCGCTTTTTCGATTTCATCTAAAAGCACGACAGAATACGGATGTTTTGATACCGCATCAGTCAGCAAACCGCCCTGATCAAAACCCACATAACCAGGCGGCGCACCAATTAAACGACTGACGGCATGACGTTCCATATACTCAGACATATCAAACCGCAGCAGCTCTACGCCCATAATTTTCGCCAGCTGCTTGGTGACTTCGGTTTTACCAACCCCAGTTGGGCCTGCAAATAAGAAGTTACCTATAGGCTTTTCCTCATTACCCAAACCAGAGCGGGATAAACGGATAGCCGACGTTAACACCTCAATAGGTTCATCCTGACCAAAGACCACCATTTTCAGGTTACGGTCTAAGTTCGCCAACACATCTTTATCAGAGGCCGACACTGACTTTTCAGGAATACGCGCCATTTTGGCAATAATGTGTTCAATTTCCGGCACATTAATCACTTTTTTCCGCTTGGATACAGGCAGCAAACGCTGACTGGCGCCGGCTTCGTCAATCACATCTATGGCTTTATCCGGCAAATGCCGCTCATTGATGTATTTAGCCGATAACTCAGCGGCAGCACGCAGTGCTTTTTGGGTATAACGCACACCATGGTGAGCTTCGTAGCGCTCTTTTAAGCCCTGCAGAATTTGCGTGGTGTCATCGACGCTGGGTTCCACCACATCAATTTTCTGGAAACGGCGCACCAGCGCTGTATCTTTTTCAAAGATGTTTTTAAATTCCTGATAAGTGGTAGAACCTATGCAACGTAAACGACCACTGGATAACAGCGGTTTAATCAGATTGGAGGCGTCCATCACACCACCTGAGGCAGCGCCGGCACCAATAACCGTATGAATTTCATCGATAAACAGCACTGCATCTTTTTCGTTTTCGATTTCTTTCAGCAAAGATTTTAAGCGTTTTTCAAAATCACCGCGGTACTTAGTACCGGCCAGCAAGGAGCCCATATCCAGTGAATAAATGGTGGCATTGGCAATGACTTCAGGCACCTGGTTATTGACGATGCGATAGGCCAGACCTTCGGCAATAGCGGTTTTCCCCACCCCAGCTTCACCGACCAATAACGGATTGTTTTTCTTACGGCGGCATAACACCTGAATAGTACGCTCCAGCTCCATATCCCGGCCAACCAATGGATCGATCTGGCCGTTTTTCGCCAGAATATTCAGGTTTGCCGTAAAGCTTTCAAGGTATTTGTTTTCTTCAATCTGCACATCACCGTTTTCATCTTGCTGCTCGTCCTGATGCTCGATTTTTTCGGTTTTGATCACGCCATGAGAAATATAGTTGACGATATCCAGGCGGCTGATGTCGATTTTTTTCAGCAAATACACAGCCTGAGATTCCTGCTCACTAAAAATAGCAACCAGTACGTTAGCCCCAGTGACCTCAGATTTACCTGAGGACTGCACATGAAACACAGCACGTTGCAATACACGCTGAAATCCGAGCGTAGGCTGCGTGTCGCGGTCTGCGTCATTTTCCGGCAACAGAGGGGTTGTTGAATCGATAAAATGCGACAGGTCAAGCCGCAGGCGGTCTATATTGGCACCGCAAGACTTCAGAGCCTCACCAGCCGCCGGGTTATCCAATAAAGCTAATAATAAATGTTCCACCGTCATGTACTCATGACGTTTTTCCCGCGCAAACCGAAACGCCAGATTTAAGGTTAACTCAAGATCTTTGTTCAACATACAACATCACTCCTAATCCACCTGAGTTACTACAGCAGTTGTTTGGCGTTAGGCCCGTTCCATAGTGCATAACAATGGATGTTCGTGCTCTTTCGCATAAATGGACACTTGCTGAACTTTGGTCTCCGCTACCTCGGCTGTGAACACACCACAAACCGCCATACCTTCATTGTGTACCTTCAACATAATTTCACTGGCTTTTTCATATTGCATATTAAAAAACCGGGTTAACACATCTATGACAAAATCCATTGGAGTATAGTCATCGTTGTGGAGTATCACTTTATACATGGAAGGGGGTTTCACCTGTTGCCGGGTTTTCTCCACCACTCCGTGATCTGTTACGTTGTTTTCTTTATAACCGCTCATAAACTATAGCCACGCCTGTTCAAAGCATCAAAATTGCATTGATGTATTTTTTTGCCGGACCTAAAGCCACTACAGGCTTTGCGGCCACTTTGTATCCCTTACCTTATAGATAGTACCTGCAACCTCTGTTTACAAGTCTGCAAAAAACTTGACTAGTTGCACAAATTATCTACAGTAAATGGTGGAGTCTGCCTGCAGCTCCCTGTTACTCCGCCTTAGAATACAGAATTTAGCTAACTTAGAGAAGGAAGTAGTATGGCTACCGGTAAAGTGAAATGGTTCAATAATGCCAAAGGATTTGGGTTTATTCGTGAAGATGGTCGTGACGAAGACATTTTCGCCCATTATTCAACCATTAACATGGATGGCTACCGTACGCTGAAGGCCGGCCAGGACGTGGTATTTGACCTGTCTGAGGGCCCAAAAGGTTTACATGCAGTAAATATAGCACTGCCAGATGGCGAGAAGCCTGAATAACCACCTGAAGCTCACATATCCATATGAAATGCCGGCTAAAGCCGGCATTTTTCTTTTCCCTCAATTAATCAAAATTCGATACAAGGGGTTCGTAGGGGCCGCGGCTTGTCCCGGCCCGTCCATAAGCACCGCGGTATCTTTAGACGGGCGGGGCAAGCCCCGCCCCTACGGTGAATTACAGTGCAGCTAAGGCCTGATTAAAGGTATCACTTGGGCGCATTGCTTTTGACGCTAAGGCATCGTCTGGTTTGTAGTAACCACCTATGTCCACTGCCTTGCCCTGAACTGAATTTAATTCCAGCACTATCTTGGCTTCATTTTCAGCTAAGGCTTTAGCCAGTGGAGCAAATTGAGCGGCTAAAGCTGCATCTTTGTCTTGTGCTGCCAGAGCCTCTGCCCAGTAGAAAGCCAGATAGAAGTGGCTGCCACGGTTGTCCAGTTGACCCAGTTTACGGGTTGGTGATTTGTCGTTATCGAGGAACTTAGCAGTGGCCTGATCCAAGGCGTCAGCCAGAACCTGAGCTTTTGCATTGCCTGTCACCTGACTTAAATGCTCCAGTGAAGCAGCCAGAGCCAGGAATTCACCTAATGAATCCCAACGTAAGTGGTTTTCTTCAACAAATTGTTCAACGTGCTTAGGAGCAGAACCACCAGCGCCCGTTTCAAACAAACCACCGCCGTTCATCAAAGGCACAATAGACAACATCTTCGCGCTGGTGCCTAATTCCAGAATTGGGAATAAGTCAGTTAAGTAGTCACGTAATACGTTGCCTGTGACAGAAATAGTGTCCAGACCTTCTTTGATACGCTTTAAAGTATGACGGGTGGCATCTTCCGGTGCCATGATCTGAATATCTAAACCGCTGGTGTCGTGATCTTTTAAGTAACGCTCCACTTTAGCAATCAACTGAGCATCGTGAGCACGGTTTTTGTCTAACCAGAATACAGCAGGAGTTTTGCTTAAACGGGCACGATTGACCGCCAGTTTCACCCAATCCTGGATTGGAGCATCTTTGGCCTGACACATACGCCAGATATCACCTTGCTCAACGTTGTGCTGAATAAGCACAGTACCAGCAGCATCTACAACACGAACCTGACCAGCCGCTTTGATTTCAAAGGTCTTGTCGTGTGAGCCGTATTCTTCGGCTTTTTGCGCCATTAAACCCACGTTAGGCACCGAGCCCATAGTGCGAGGGTCAAAAGCACCGTGTTCACGGCAGAAGTTAATAGTTTCCTGATACACGCCAGCATAGCAACGGTCCGGGATAATAGCTTTGGTGTCTTTTAACTTGCCGTCCGGGCCCCACATTTGGCCGGAAGAACGGATAGCTGCAGGCATAGAAGCGTCGATAATCACGTCGCTTGGTACATGCAGATTCGTGATACCTTTATCAGAATTCACCATGGCCAGAGCAGGTTGTGTGGCATACACAGCTTGAATGTCGGCTTCAATTTCAGCTTTTTTATCGGCTGGCAGCTTAGCGATTTTTGAGTAGACATCACCTAAACCGTTGTTGGCATCTACACCTAACTCAGCAAAAATAGCGGCGTGTTTTTCAAAAACGTCTTTGAAGAATACAGTGACCACATGACCAAACATAATAGGGTCAGATACTTTCATCATGGTGGCTTTTAAATGCACAGACAGCAATACGTCTTTGGCTTTTGCATCAGCAATTTCAGCGGCGATAAAATCACGTAACGCTTTTTTGCTCATGGCTGAAGCATCGATGATTTCACCGGCTTTCACCGCAGTTTTTTCTTTCAGTACTGTCACACTGCCATCAGCAGCCACATGCTCAATACGCACCTGGCCTGCTTCAGAAATAGTGACTGACTGTTCGCTACCGTAAAAATCACCTGCGCTCATATGAGCCACATGAGATTTCGACTCTTTGCTCCATGCACCCATAGAATGTGGATTTTTACGGGCATATTGTTTAACAGAAGCAGGAGCACGACGGTCAGAGTTACCTTCACGCAGCACAGGGTTTACCGCGCTGCCTTTGACTTTATCGTAACGGCTGCGGGCTTCTTTTTCTTCCGCTGTTTTTGGATCTTCTGAGTAATCCGGCAGTTTGTAGCCTTTAGCCTGCAGCTCTTTAATAGCAGCCACTAACTGTGGAATAGAAGCGCTGATATTTGGTAGCTTGATGATGTTCGCTTCCGGCGTATTGGCCAGCTCGCCTAACCCTGTTAAGGCATCCGGTTGACGCTGGGCTTCAGTCAGAAATTCAGGGAACAAGGCAACAATACGGCCAGCCAGAGAAATATCCTGAGTTTCAACTTCGATATCCGCAGTTTTGGCAAAAGCTTCCACTACAGGTAAAAAAGAATAAGTGGCCAATGCCGGGGCTTCGTCCGTAATAGTGTAGATAATTTTTGAGGTGGTCATATCGTTTCCTGGATTTACAGCAAAATTGAGTCGTTAGCCAGGCGCGTCTTAGGTGATGCGGCCTATGCTGTTTAAAACGTTACAGTTACTCGCGGTGTGCGAGTATAACAGCGCAACTTGTAAGAACCTAGTCAGGGACAGCGCTTTACGACAGAAGTAGTAGAGGCCCAAGCTCTGTCGCGCCTTATCCTACCTAATTGTCGGGTGAAAAAGCAGTAGGCTGCGGCCCGACCACTGTGGCAACTTTAACGATTTATGGGCTTTTTGCTTCAATTACAACAAAAGATCGGATTTTTTGTTCATATATGGCATAAAGATCAGAGTTTCTGTTGTTTCCGCCATTTTTCCTTTACCCGGAGCTTTTATGTCCCGTCCTTTATTGCATTTAACTGTCGCCGCCGTGTTGTATTTTCAGGGCCGTTATTTACTGGTGGAAGAAAAAGACAAAGTCTCAGGCCGCCTTGTTTTGAATCAGCCTGCTGGTCATGTCGAAGAGAATGAAGATTTAATCAGTGCTGTGAAAAGGGAATTACAGGAAGAAACAGGCCTGAGCTTAGAACCTGATGCCTGGCTTGGCATATCTCAGCTTAAAGCCGCCAATGGGCATTTTTATGTGCGGGTGAATTTTGTCTTTACCCCCACCGAATTACCGACACAGTATCAGCCACAAGACGATGATATTAGGGCCTTGCACTGGCTAAATTTTGCTGAATTAAAAACTCATACTTTACCGCCGCGCAGCCAATTGGTGCTGGACGCCATCACCCAGTTTGAGCAAAAGCAGTGGCTGCCACTGAGTCAGATTAAAAACCCGATCATCCATTCAGATTAGAAACACTGTCGCATATTCCGGCTTATTAACATTTTTTGGCAAAGAATTTGGTGCTATAATCCGCGCCCGTCCCCATCCAGCCAGTAAAAAGTGCGGTGTAATGTCAGATAACAGCAGCAAAAAAGTCATTGTCGGTATGTCCGGCGGTGTGGATTCTTCAGTGTCCGCTTATCTTTTGATCCAGCAAGGTTATCAGGTCGAAGGCCTGTTTATGAAAAACTGGGAAGAAGATGACGACAGCGAATACTGCGCTGCTGCAGAAGACCTAAAAGATGCACAGGCGGTCTGTGACAAGCTGGGGATCAAGCTGCATAAAGTCAACTTTGCTGCTGAGTACTGGGACAATGTATTTGAATATTTCCTCGCTGAATACAAAGCAGGCCGCACGCCAAACCCGGATATTATGTGCAACAAGGAAATTAAGTTTAAAGCTTTCCTTGAATTTGCCGCCGAAGCTTTGGGTGCCGACTATATAGCCACAGGGCATTATGTACAGCGCCGCGAAGTGGACGGCCACTGGCAATTATTGCGTGGACTGGATACCAATAAAGATCAGAGTTATTTCCTCTACACCATAGGCGAAGAACATGTGGCGCAAACTCTGTTCCCTGTGGGTCATCTGGAAAAACCTCTGGTACGGGCTATTGCCGAAGAGCAAGGTTTAATTACGCACGATAAAAAAGACAGTACAGGCATTTGTTTTATCGGTGAGCGCAAATTTAAAGATTTCCTGCAAAAGTATCTGCCAGCCCAGCCTGGTGATATTTACACAGTAGAGGGCGATAAAATTGGTCAGCACGATGGCCTGATGTATCACACTTTAGGCCAGCGTAAAGGTTTACGTATTGGCGGCTTAAAAGATGGCGATGATCAGCCCTGGTATGTGGTGTCGAAAGACTTGATCAATAACCGCCTTATTGTCGCTCAGGGCCACGATCATCCAAGTATGTTTTCCAAAGGTTTAGTAGCGAACCAATTGCACTGGGTCGACCGCACTGGCCCACAGCAAGCACTTCGTTGCACAGTCAAAACCCGTTATCGTCAGACCGATATTCCATGCACCCTGACCCCTATGCCGGACGGCACTGTGGTTGTGGTATTTGATCAGCCTCAAAAAGCCGTGACCCCGGGTCAGTCTGCTGTGTTTTACAGCGACGAGATTTGTTTGGGTGGTGGCATTATTAATTCGGCCATACACTAACTTATGCAACACAGTATTCAGACTCAAACCTTAGCGCTGGCAGGTATGTGCCAGGCACTTATGCTTTTACAACAAGTCACCCGCACTAACGATGTGGCGCTGGCCGATTTGCAACTCTGTTTAGCCAGTATCGCCAATTTATCTCCGGCTGAACCTTTGGATATTTATGGCAAAGATGTGGCGAACCTGAAGGCAGGTTATCAGTGTCTGATGGATCAGTTAGGTGACAATCAGCGCAAAGATGTGGAACTGACCCGTTATGTGGTCTCTGCAATAGCGCTGGAGCGTAAGCTAAGTAAAAACCGCGATAATCTGGATAACCTGGGCAAACGTTTATCCCGTTTAGAGCAGCAACTGCAGCATTTTGCTATTACCGACGAAAACATCATTGCCAATCTGGCTGATATTTATGTCGAATGCATCAGCTCTTTAGGCACAAGAATTCAGGTCGCTGGTCAGCCAGAGCTTTTAAAGCAGCCGCTGGTACAGCATAAAGTCAGAGCTTTGTTATTGGCGGCTATCCGCGCTGTGGTGTTATGGCGTCAGTCCGGTGGTAGTCGTTTGCATTTTATATTCAAACGTAAAGCTTTGCTTAATGAAGCCAAATCCGTTTTACACACTATTGCCCCAACCCATTCATAGGAGCACCTAATGGAATTATCAGCATTAACCGCCATCTCCCCTGTCGATGGCCGCTATGGCTCAAAAGCCAGCGAGCTGCGTGAGTTTTTTAGTGAATATGGTTTAATCAAATTCCGTGTGACTGTGGAAGTGCGTTGGTTGCAAAAATTAGCAGCCACAGCAGCTATCACTGAAGTTCCGGCTTTATCCGACAGCGCTAATGCATTGCTTAATGGAATTGTCGACAATTTTAGCCTTGCTGATGCACAGCGCGTGAAAGACATAGAGCGCACCACTAACCACGACGTCAAAGCTGTTGAGTATTTATTAAAAGAAAAAGTAGCAGGTCATGCTGAATTAGCTGCTGTCAGTGAATTTATTCACTTTGCCTGTACTTCAGAAGATATCAATAACCTGTCGCATGGTTTGATGTTAGGTGCGGCGCGTGATGAAGTCTTATTGCCGCTGTGCGATCAGTTATTAAGTGAAATCAAAACTTTAGCCCAAAAGTACAAAGCTATTCCTATGATGGCCCGTACCCATGGTCAGCCCGCCTCTCCGACCACTTTAGGCAAAGAGATGGCGAACGTGTATATGCGTTTAAAGCGTCAGCGTGAGCAGATTGCCAAAGTTGAACTGCTGGGCAAAATCAATGGTGCTGTAGGTAACTATAACGCGCATTTATCCGCCTACCCCAACCTGAACTGGCATCAGTTTGCAGAAGAGTTTGTGACAAGCCTTGGTTTAAGCTGGAATCCGTACACGACTCAGATTGAACCGCACGACTATATTGCCGAGCTGTTTGACGCCATTGCGCGTTTTAATACCATACTGCTCGACTTTGACCGTGACGTCTGGGGTTATATCGCTTTAGGTCACTTTAAACAGCGCACTATAGCTGGCGAAATTGGCTCGTCCACTATGCCGCATAAAGTAAACCCTATCGATTTTGAAAACTCAGAAGGTAACCTGGGCCTGGCCAACGCCATATTCCAGCATTTATCCTCCAAGTTGCCGGTATCACGCTGGCAGCGTGATTTAACAGACTCCACTGTGCTGCGTAACTTAGGTGTAGGTTTTGCGTATACGGTCATTGCGTATCATGCCAGCCTCAAAGGCATCAGCAAACTGGAAGTGAACGAAGCCAACCTGCTGAGCGAGCTTGATCAGAACTGGGAATTACTGGCAGAGCCGGTACAAACAGTGATGCGTAAATATGGCATAGAACAGCCGTATGAGAAGCTGAAAGAGCTGACTCGCGGTAAACGTATCACGCCAGCAGATTTAGCAGTTTTTATCGATAAATTAGAGCTGCCTGCAGAAGTAAAAGCAGAACTCAAGGCGTTGCGTCCTGATAACTACTTAGGTGCCGCTATCGAGTTAGTTAATTTACTGGACTAAACTAAGTTTCAGTTGATGATTTTATACAGGGCGATTTTATCGCCCTGTTTTTATGGTGATTTATGTACCCATTATTTTTAAATGAATTAACCGCCCAGCAGTTTTTAACGGACTACTGGCAGAAAAAGCCATTGCTGATCAAAGCAGGTTTTAGAGATTTTATCGACCCTATCAGCCCGGACGAACTGGCAGGCCTTGCCGGTGAAGAAGAAATAGAATCCCGTATTGTCAGCAATAAAAACGGGGTCTGGGATATGGAAACAGGTCCTTTTGAAGACTTCAGTCATTTAGGCGAAGCTGGCTGGACTTTATTAGTGCAGGCCGTGGATCACTGGCATCCACACTCTGCTGCTTTGATAGAGCCGTTCCGTTTTATTCCGAACTGGCGTATCGATGATTTAATGGTGAGTTTCTCTACAGCTGGTGGTGGTGTGGGCCCGCATCTGGATCAATACGATGTATTTATTATCCAGGGCCAGGGCAAACGCCATTGGCGTGTGGGTATGCCGGACAGCAGCTTAAAGCAGCACTGCCCTCATCCACGTTTATTGCAAGTCACGCCTTTTACTGACTGCATCAATGTGATCACTGAACCTGGTGATATTTTATATATTCCACCAGGTTGCCCGCATGACGGCATCTCATTGGATCCATCACTGAACTACTCAGTGGGCTTCCGTGCTCCGGCGCAAAAAGATTTGCTGACAGGCTTGGCTGATCACTTGATTGATCAGGACATTACAGGTGCTCGTTTTACCGACCCAGAGCGTCAGATCCCAGATTCCGTCGGAGCTATCAGCGAACAGGATCTGAGCCAGGTGCAAGACTTATTACGCCAGTTGGTGGACGATAAAAACTTTGCCGCCCAGTGGTTTGGCAGTTATATCAGCCATGCCAAACATGAACTGGATGCCACTGAGCCTGATCCACATTATGAAGCTAATGAAATTGGTGAGTATCTGGAAGAAGGTTCTGTGCTGGCCAAATTAGGTGGCTTACGCACTTTGTATTACCAGCCCAATCCAGCAGAAGATATTCAGTTGTTTATCAACGGCGACCGCTTTTTAGTGCCAGTGACTGAACTTACTACTGTGAAAAAACTGACGGATCAGATAAGCCTTAGTCAGGAAGACTGCCAGCATTTCGCTGCGGATAACGGTCGTTTGCAGCTGATCACCCTGCTGATCAATAAAGGCTACTGGTACTTTACTGAGTAGGTTCTGATCTGCTGATGGCCTGAAGACAAAAAACCGCCAATGGCGGTTTTTTTGTCTGAGATAGCATGTAAAGATTTATATACTCTCTGCTGACTTAACTCTGCTTGCCCCATAACTCTTCTTTATCAAAGAGTTCATACAAACCATGGGCACGTTGCACCAATAAATTCGCAAAATCGACTTTGGTTTGATCCAAAGCGCCGGAATTCATAAGTTGCTCGGCTTTTAATTGCCAGTTGAATGAAAACGCACGTACAGCCTCTCTGGCATCTTTTGCAGCCGATAAAGGCAAGTGATCTGTAGGTAAATCACCACTTATCACCCAATATTGTTGACGGTTTTGAGCAGTCATCTTCCAGACCGCCAATATTGGTGTTAAATAACGAGATTCTGATACTGCAATAGTATCTGGCAATATGCCTTTTTCTGCCAGATACTGGTTCGCTTTTTGAAACTGAGTGCGAACCCATTCATTGTTTGCCTGTTCTTGCTGTTCCGGGGTTAACTGATCTGTCATTGGATTATTCCTCTCCTGAAGTGGCGTTACTTTATGTGACTCAATCCAGACAATCAAGAGTTGGCTTACATTGTCGACAATCCCCTGGTCTTACCAGATTTTGTTTTTACAGATCGATGGCGAAAGCTTTGCTGAAGTGGTACATTCCGCGGCGCAAAAAAGCCCTTATCCTGCCTGGTGCAGTGAGTTATATCAACGGAGAACAAGTCGTGGCTGTATTTAACCATCCTGAATTTGATAACCATGAGCAAGTCGTATTCTGCAGTGATGAAACCACAGGTTTAAAAGCCATTATTGCTATTCACAGCACAGCCTTAGGCCCTGCTACAGGCGGCTGCCGTATGTGGGACTATGTGGCCGATGAAGATGCTTTAGTTGACGTATTACGTTTATCCCGCGGCATGACGTACAAAAATGCGATGGCGGGTTTGCCATTAGGTGGTGGTAAGGCCGTTATTATTGGCGATGCTAAAAAAATTAAATCTGAAGCTTTGTTCCGCAAGTTTGGCCAGTTTGTGCATTCGTTGAGTGGCCGTTATGTCAGCGCTGAAGATGTGAATATCACCACCGGCGATATTATGATCGTCAATAAAGAAACACCTTATGTGGCTGGCTTAGAAGGTTTAAGTGGCAATCCTGGTCCTTTCACTGCACTGGGAACTTACCGTGGCATAAAAGCTGCTGCTAAACACAAGTTTGGCACAGATGATTTGAATGGTTTGACTGTTGCTGTGCAAGGTTTAGGTAGTGTTGGTTTTTATTTATGTGAATACCTGCATAAAGAAGGCGCCAAACTGATTGTCACTGATATCAATCAGGACGCCGTCAGCCGTGCAGTAGCGCAATTTAATGCAACAGCCGTAGGCTTAGATGAAATTTATGCTGTTGATGCTGATATCTACGCTCCTTGTGCTTTAGGTGCCACCATTAACGACATCAGCATTCCTCAACTGAAGTGCAAAATCATTGCAGGCTGTGCCAACAACCAGTTGAAAGAAAGTCGTCATGGTGAAATTCTGCGTCAAAAAGGCATTTTGTATGCGCCGGATTATGTGATCAATGCTGGTGGCATTATCAATGTGGCGATGGAAATGCGTGCTGAGGGTTATAACGCAGAAGAGTCCACTACCAAGGTGAATCAGATTTACCATACGCTGCTGAATATCTTTGAACGTGCTGACGCACAGCAAAAACCAACCAACGAAGTAGCTGATTTAATGGCAAAGGAAATCATCCGCAACGCCCGTTAACTCTATGGCTATACAAGGGGCGACCTTTACGGTCGCCCTTCTATTTCTCGAAATCATGACCCGCAGACCTCATAAAGAACGCGGGGTATACCACTCAGTCCAGTCTTTGGTTAGCCAATAGACTTGCAAACTTGCGGTTTCAGCTGCCAGCTTTGAAAACAAATCATAGTTCGACAGATTCACCGTCAATAAACAATTCCAGCCACAATTGACAGACCTGAAGGTTGCACTGGATGCGGCATAGACTTGTGCATTCAACTGGTGCATTTGTGATAATTTTTTCACCCGAAGCGCATGATAGTCACTGCTGATAAACAAATAACTTTTAGTTTTATCCAGCTTTTTATCTAAGGACGCAAACTCATGGTAGGTGGTGGGCCCGCCATCAAAACACTGAATGGCTGCATACTCTGTTTTTTGTGTTAATAAGGCCTCGTATGGCGCGCAGTGCAACGTCGTCATATGCACATTCACCGGACGCTGCTGTGCATTAATCATTAAAGACAGCTGATTGATCCTGTTAACAGCACAATCCGGCAGACTATGTGCATTGCCACCACAACCCAGCAATACATAGTCGCCGTTGAAGTTCACGGGCAGTTCAGCAGTGCTGATTTGAGAGCTGTACCATTCCCGCACCTGATTTGCCACTAGCGTATTGCCTGTCAGATAAAACCAAATCAACAATAACCACAGCCCTTTTCGGCGATAATACAGGCAGGCGAAAAAAAATAACCAAAGAAATATATTCTGTGGATACAAAAATGGTTCTAAAAAATCTTTCACTGCGCTTCCTTTAACCGAATTCTATCAGTAACTGCCAAGCAAGATACCACAGACCTAATCAGCCACCATTGGGCTAACACTGTTATTTTATTAAAAAATTTCTCAGCAGCCACACTTCCTCATCTAAGCTTTCTGGCGTGCTGTGATAAGATGTCAGCCAATAAAAAACCAATGTTGCAAGGTTCACGGAGTTCAGTATGTTTAAGACGGTATCGGTGATAGGTTTAGGGTATATAGGCCTGCCTACGGCAGCCATGTTAGCGTCTCGCAAGCTGCGGGTTATTGGTATAGATGTGAATCAACATGCAGTGGATACCATCAATCAAGGCAGAATTCATATTGTAGAACCTGAGCTGGACATGCTGGTGCATGCCGCTGTGACAGGTGGTTATTTATCAGCGCAAACCAGCCCTGTAGCAGCCGATGCCTTTATGATTGCAGTGCCAACACCATTTTTTGATGATCTGTCACCGGATCTCACTTATGTTGAAGCGGCGGTAAAATCTATAGCGCCAGTGCTGACCAAAGGCAACTTAGTGGTACTGGAATCGACCAGCCCTGTTGGCACTACAGAAAAAATTTGCCAGTGGATAGGTGAAGCACGCCCGGATTTAACAGTTCCTACCGATTCCTCCCAGCCGGATATTCATGTGGCTTATTGCCCTGAACGTGTGCTTCCGGGCCGTGTTGTGTATGAACTGATTGCGAATGACCGCATTGTTGGCGGCTTAACCCCGGCTTGCTCTGAAAAAGCCAAAGCCCTGTATCAGACCTTTGTGACGGGTGAGTGTTTGCTCTCTGACGCCCGCACTGCAGAAATGTCAAAACTGACAGAAAACGCTTTCCGTGACGTCAATATAGCTTTTGCCAATGAACTGTCGGTCATCTGTGACGAGTTGAAAATTGACGTCTGGGAACTGATTAAAATGGCCAACCGCCACCCTCGCGTAAATATTCTGACGCCAGGCGCCGGTGTAGGTGGCCACTGCATCGCTGTGGACCCATGGTTTATTGTGCATTCAGCACCGGAGCAGGCAAAACTTATCCGCACAGCCCGTGAAGTGAACGACTTTAAACCTCAATGGGTTTTGCAGAAAATTTTATCGACAGTGGCGAATCATACGCTGCATAAACCTTCTGTCGCTTGTTTTGGTCTGGCTTTTAAGCCGGATATTGACGATTTACGTGAAAGCCCGGCTTTACATATAGTCAATGATTTAGCTGCTGCTTATCAGGGTAAAATCTATGCGGTAGAACCTAATGTGGACCAGACCAACAAGCTGGCCGCCAATGTTGAGCTGGTTTCAGTGGAACAAGGTTTAAAAGCCGATATCATTGTGATCCTGGTCAACCACAAAGGTTTTGGTGATTTGGATTTCAGTAAAAGCAGCCTGATTAACGTGGTAGGCCCCTTACGCTCAGCCCACTAAGCATTCAGCAGAACAGAGCGATGTGAACAGGCCAGTGCTATCACCGGCCTCTTTATGTTGTGCAATGTGATGCTGGCTCTGACACTTAAGGTTTAGTTTTTGCCGCAGATTTTTGCTGAAAATCCTGATAAACCTTTTCCAGTTGAGTGATGTTACATTCGTCCACCCAGTTAAACATCGCCGTTTTGTATTCTGGCTTTTGCCACAACAGCCTCAGTGCTTTGTTTATCTCAGCGATCAATTGCTGCCCTTGCGGACTTTTATTGCAGGTGATATACGACACCACAAAAGGGGAAGCATCTTCTACTGCCCTGCTTTGGATCTGTACTTTTTGTGGGTAATCTTTCAGATAAAACGCCATACGCTCCGGATATTCCACCACATAGTCAACCCGTTTTGACAACAGCAATGCAGCAGCATTAATCTCGCTGGTAAACTCATGAGGAATAAAGTTAGCGTATTGAGTCGCATCCATCACAGAGGCCGGATAAAAACGGTTGGGCTGATAAGCACCAAGCAGTACTTTATCCTGTGCCAGTTGCCGCATATCTACACTGCCGTCGTCCTGTATCGCAGCATGCTGTTGCACCACAGCAGAAGTCCGGAAATGCACAGCTAAACCCGGAAGTACAGTCACAGCGTTAGAATACCAACGGGTTTTTGCTCTTTTTTCAGTGAAAATAGAACCGAAAGTGCAGACACTGTACTTATTTTGCAGAAAAGCCTGTTCCAGTCTGGGCAAATTAACTACTTTGGTTTGGTGTTTCAGATGCGGCAGTTCTGTGATCAACAATTTATGCAGCACATCAAAAGTGCCCTGATCCTGATAAACACCAGTGGTGATTTGATGAGGCGGCCAGTCTGTTTTAAGCAAGGTGATTTGTGCGGCACCAGGGCTCTGACAGCAGAACAAGGCAGCGATGATCACAATTTTATACACAGCCACCCCATCGATGTTTCAACAGATCTGAAGTTAACCATAGCACAAGCCAGGCAGTTACTTAACCAGCCTTACTTTGTGTTGAATCTTTTTGTTGCAGCCTGATTTGCCAAAGACAAGCAGTCACCAGCATTAAAGTAATCAACAGATTCCCTGCAAGAAACAACCATGCAGTTAATTCGACTGTCAACCTATAGTTAAACCAGCAGTAAGTCAGCGCTGTGAACACTGCGGCAAAAGTGACCAGCATGGCTTTATAGTGGTTGGCTCCTAATGAAGTCAGCAGCACTTCAAAATAGGTTTTCAGCAAAGTGATCCACAAAGTCGCCAGTACCAGATGCAGCATCAACAGATGCTCCGGATCCAAAGTTTCATTAAAGGACTGCTGATACAACCAATCCCCTGCGGGCCACATCAGCACATAAGGCAAAGACAGCAGAGGTAAAGTGAAGAGGAATACCTTACGGAAAAACTGCAGCTTAGCCCCCAAATCCGTCAGACGGCTTAAACGACTTAAAAACACCTGTGAAAAAATCACAGGCAATAAGGTCACAGGCATAAACAAAATAAAGAGTTTTCTGAACTGCCCAAGCGCCAGCAGGGTGCTGAATAAGGCCAGAAAAATAAAAGGAATATTGCTCATAATAATGGCAAAAACATCATGCAAAGCAAAATGCAGCCGATGTCGTATATCCTGCCAGCCAAAGTAGTGACTGAAATTTCGCAGATAAGGGCCAATACCAGCTTTCAGCTCAGGCCAGATCACATTCAATCCCATCACCACAGGCAATAAACTCGCAACCAGCACAGCTTCGAGCATAGCGTCAAGTTCAGTGATCAATCCTCCGGAGAACAAACCCACCACCACCAGCAAACTTAAAGCGCCAGCAAACTGTGATTTTACTTCGACAAAAAACTGCTGACGGCCTTTGAGGTAACAAAATATCGCCTGACTGACAGCCCAGACTAAACCTATCAATAAACTCAGCAGGTACAGGTAATAAGGGACGCTGTCGTTGATCCAGTAATCGATAGCAACAACACCCAGGCATAACAACAAAAACACCATAAAACTCAGCACCAGGCTGTTCAGCAACAAACTGATGTGTTGCTGCCTGGCTGAATAATGGATCAGGTAAAAGCTGACGCCAAACGCTATGGTAGGGAAAAACAAATTGGCCAGCATATAGACATAACTGAAGACACCAAAGTCAGGGGCCAGCAGTTGTCGCGCCACTACCAGATTCAGTAGCCAGCGCGAGCCGAAGTTCAGACCATGAGCCAGGCTGTTGTTCAACAGTTTTTGAGCGAAATCACTGCGTAACATGCAGAGGCTCCGCCTTTTTTGGTTTTGTATCAGCGAAGCTATGGATCAAAGCCGCTGCGTTGATAAAACCCCAGACAGGCCACAACATGCCGGAGCTAATCACATGACCCGCGATACAGGACACCAATAACAATAATAAATTTAACAACACCAGAGTTGCAGCTAATTCGCTGGAGAAAAGCCGGCACAACTTTAGATTCTGAGCAATAAAACCTGTAAAAATCCACACGAAAAACATCAAACCAGCGATACCATAAAAGATCAGTAAATCAAAAGGATCCGACTCAGCCCAGTACTTCCACAGATGTTCTGATACGCCAATAAGCCCTATGCCAAAAAACCTGTGACTGTCGCTGTAATAAAAGCTGGCCATCTGCCAGATCTCTGCCGCGTATTTATCACGGTTAGATAACAAAACACCAAGTAAACCTTGCTGCTGGTAGATATGCTGTAATTTTTCAGCCAGCCCCAGATGAGTTAACAACAAGGGGGCTTGCCAAATCAGCAGGCTGATAGTGACCATCATCAAGAATATCAGTAGCGTCAGACGCGACCAGTTCAGGCGCAAAAGAACCGGCATCAGCGGGATCAACAGCACCAGAATAATAGTTCCAAGCAGACCCGTTTTGGTCAGCATTAAACTGGCGCACCAGACCGAACTTGCGGCCACAACCAGGAAAATCAGTTTTTGGTGTCGCCAGTAGTACTGCAATAACCAGGCTGATAACACCAAAAGCACCACGGACAGCTCATTGGCTGCATTAAAAAAGCCTTTACTGCCCAAATCGACCTGGGTCAGGTGGGCTTGGGGTAAATAGGAGGTATAACCATAACCTAAAGAACCAAAAACAAAATTAACTAATATAATCAGATAGTTGATAATAAAAACCCTGTGCATCGATTTAAGCGCAAAGGCTTTATCCAACTGAGCCAGACTCAGCAGGTAATAAAAGGCAATAAAAGGGGAAATCAGTTTGAGCATCAAACCCAGATCTGCAGCTAAAGAACCACCCACTTGCAGCCAGCTATAAAATGGCCCTGGCACTAACAGCACAAAAAGCGCCGGAAACAACAAAAAAGCTTTTGCAGACCGCAAGCTTAAGCAGGTCAGCATCAGAGTCAGGATCAAGAGTTTATACAAAGCAGATAAGCCAAAACTGCGGCCAAACTGATTCAGTAAAAAGCCATTACAGGCATCGATAAGCAAATAACAGCTGCACAAGAACAGGATCAGTTTATCCAGAGGCAACACCTGCCGGAAATATGCAGACAAGCGCATTAAAGCCGCCATAACATCAACACAACAAAAGCGCAGCTGAAACCCAAAAATGCACCACACAATAACATCAGCCACAAGGCTGGACGTTCACTTTGTTCTGGTGCTTTTGGACCTTCTAATGACTGTAATGCAAAAGGCTGAGCTTTTTTCGCGTAGTCCAGCTCGTATTGTGTGCGCTGTTGTTGCTGTTGCGCCAGATCGGTAACCGGCGTTTGTTGTAAGGTCGTTAACTCTTGTTGTTTTTGCTGAATAAACTGCTGACGCCAACGTTGATCCCAGAGTCTGAGCACCAAAGCCAATTCAGTTTCAGCATTGGCTGCTGAGTTGCTGCTCCACTTTAAAGTCACCAGATTACCCCGCCTTTTGTGGTCCACACTCAACTGCTGTGCATTAGCTGAACGGGCCAGCGACTGAAAAAAGTCCGGGGCTTTTAACCACAACAAAGCTCTGGACATAGCATCAGCTGAAGCGCCGCCCACATTGGCCGGATTTTTGTCGTTTGGATCATCACGTCGGGTTAAACGTTCGGTTTGCCAGTCGGTTAAAGTCACAACAGCTGTCGCCTGAAACCGCAGCGCAGTGCTGAGTTGCACTATATACAAAGCAGCCGCACCTAAGACTGCAGCAGCCAGCAACAGCAGCCAAAAACGTTTGAGCAACACAGCGCTCAGGCTAACAAAGTTGGCGTGGGCTAAGAGGTTCTGGCTCATTTTTTCGAAAACAACCCTTTAATGCCTTTGCTTAACAGCTGTTGACGGAATTTAATCGCCCACTGCAATTTTTGTTTCAGGTAATAACGGATCTTCGTTGACCATAAACCATAACGGCAGAAAAACAGTAAACGCCCTAATGAAAGTTGCTGCTGCTCCATGACCAGACGGTAAAAGTGCTGGTTTTGTCTATTGCGTTCATTCATCAGCGGTAAATGTTTTTCAACAAAATAACTTTGTGCAGCCAGACGTTTAGGTGAAGTGGTAATACGGCCCAGTTCATGCCCTACATGCACCACATAAGTTGCTTCTGCCAAACGCAGCGCTTTGCCGTATGCAGCCACTAAGCGGATCCACATATCGTAATCCTGAAAAGCGGCAAGCCCAATGTCAAAACCACCTTGTGCCAGCATACGGCTGCGTTTTACCAGCACCTGATTGGATAAACAATGTGCATCCAGCAGTTCATTTAAACCCACAATGGCAGAGTCCGGGTACAGCTGCTTACGTATAGTGCCGTAATCCCAAAAATAACTTGAACAGACAAAAGCATACTGATCGTCATAAGCCTGATACAGGGAACTCAGACGATTTGGCAAAAATTCATCATCATCATCCAGACCAGTGACAAAGTCACCTTTGGCTTGCGCTATCGCCAGGTTGCGCGCCGCACAAGCGCCCTGCCCTTTGTCCTGGCGAAACAGACGCACTCTGGGTTCATCAGCATAAACCCGGTTTAACGTCTCCCAGGTACTGTCTGTGGAGGCATCGTCCACCACCAGTAATTCAAGATTGGGGTAATCCTGCACCAGCACTGAGGCAATGGCACGTTGCACCATAGCTACTCTGTTAAAAGTAGGCATGTAGACGCTGATCAAAGGTAAATCGGACTGTTGCTGCACTATGCTTCTCTCTGTGATTCTCTTTATGTTCTTTTTGTTTTAATCGTTTTGATCAGAGTTTATTCGTCAGATATAACCAGGCGTAAGTCACCAGATTTGACTGACGACCAATACGGGACGGCTGAGACAAGAGCCGGTAGGCCCACTCTAAATGTAACTTACACCACAAAGCTGGTGCCCGCTGCACATGGCCGGTGAACACATCATAAGTACCACCTACGCCCATATAATAGGCATCAGGTAATTGCTGCTGGCATTTACCAATAAAAATCTCTTGTTTGGGCGAGCCCATAGCCACTGTGACTATACGGGCACCACTTTGAGCTATACGGCGGATCAGCTCCTCTTCATCTTTAAAATAACCATCCTGCGATGCCACCACATTGACACCCATAGCCGTCAGTTTTTCCACTGTTTCCGTCATCACCTGCGGTTTGGCTCCTACTAAAAACACCGGAGTTTTAGTCACTGCCGCTTTAGCCATTAACGCTTGCCATAACTCACAACCTGGAATACGTTCTACTTTGCGGCCTAATTTACGCCGCATCACTTTCACTACACCCATGCCATCGGCATAACGAATATCAGCCTTGTTCAGAATGCTCATCAATACAGGGTTTTTACTAGCCGCTATCACTTTTTCCGGATTCATTGCAATAGCAGAACCCGTAAAGACAGTACCATCGTCCTGAATAATATAATTGACCAGTTCAGCCATATCGCTGAACGCCATCACCCCAATGCCACCTACTGGTACCACTTCAGGTTGAATTGCCATCTTTATAGTTACCTTTTTCTATGACCCTTGTTCAGGAAATAACGCCAGATACAGCTGTTGTATTTTTGCCGCTACATCATCCACCAGACAGCCTTTTGCATGCTGATGAGCAGACTGCTGTAATGCGGTGTAGTCTGAGTCTGACAAACTTAATAGCTGCTGAATTTTTTTTAGCAAGTTTTGCTGCAAAGCTTGTTCATCTGTTTGATCTATCACCCAAAATGAGTCAGCCCCTAACTGCTCTGCCGAACCATCAGTGAGGGTCGCAATCACAGGGGTATAACAGGCCATGGCTTCGGTCATCACCAGGCCAAAGGATTCATTGCGCGACAAACTTAAAAAACATTTACTGCGCTGATACAAGGCTTTTAATTGTTCTGCACTTTGGCCCGCTTCGAGCTGTAAATTTGGGTAGTCTTTTTTTAACTGTTCAAATTGCGCCTGATAAGACCCGGTGCCTGCCACATAAATGGTTTTATCTTTGAGTTGCGGCAACAAGGCGATCAACCTGTCCATGCCTTTATTTTTATTCAAAGCACCAACATACAGCAGGTCGATGTCTTTATCTGCTCTGCTGTATTGGGTTGCATCTGCATACAACTGCGCTATACCAGCGGACAACACAACGGCCTTGGGTGCTGCAGTAAAAGCTTTGCTTTGAAGTTTTTCACTGGTAAAAATCCACTGGTCTACATGACGACTACACCAACGATACAAAACACCAAAAGGCTGATAATGGTAGATATCACTGCCATGACAGGTCACTACTATTTTTACCGAAGGTTTACGCAAATATTTATAGGCCAGAGCCAGCCAGATAGTTGGGTAAAAAAAGTGCACATGAATAATGTCATAGCTTTTTAAACTCAGAATATAAGACCAAAAGAATTGTAGAAAGAGCACAGGGTATTTCAGCAGTTTATTCAGCAAGCTGTCGTTGTGCCAGCTCATATAAAAATAAGCCAAAGCCTGATGCTGTTGCAGTGCCAGCACCTGATTTTTGACAAACTGGCCCTGAAAAGGTGCAGAGGCTTTAGGCCCCATATTGGTGATAATCAATACTGCTTTGGTCACAGCCGGTATCCTGCGTCAACTGCACAAATTCTGATGGGGAAAAACCATAAAAACCTGAGCTCTTCTAAAGAAATAGGGTTCGCCAACGTCTTGATTAACAGCATAAAAATCGGTTCATACCTTATGCAGTCACTGCAAGTGTGACAGAAATAACAATTAGAGCATTATTTTCTGACAAAGTCGTTATTCCTTTCAATTTTATCTCTGAAGTGCCGTAGTCAGCCCTGTTATCTTCACCTATAATCAGCCAAAATTCGTTTGAGCCAGTTCGCATTATTTCAGGCCCAAAAGCCGATGGAAACCACATGACAGAACATTTGCAGCTGTTTGTTACCACTTTTGTTCTTACCCTGACCGCAATTTTTATTCTGATCCCTTTGTCTGTCAAAGTGGGACTGGTGGACAAACCTGCTGGCCGTAAACAACACACGGGTTCAGTACCACTGATAGGTGGTATTTCTATATTCACTGGTGTAGGTCTGACCTTAGCCTGGTTTGGTTTGCCGGAAGATATTCATTATTACTACCTGCTGTGTGGCGGCACTATTGTCATTCTGGGTGTATTTGATGATTTTATGGATTTAAGCGTCAAATTACGGCTTTGTGTCCAGTTACTGATTGGCTCAGCTATGGTCTATGGCCTGCAACTGCATTTAGGGAATTTAGGCAATTTGTTTTCCCTGGGTGATGTCACTTTGGGGTATATAGGTATCCCTGTGACCCTGATTGCTGTTATTGCTGCTATTAATGCTTTTAATATGATTGACGGCATTGATGGGCTGGCCGGCACGCTCAGTGGTGTTACTTTTGTTTCTGTCACTTTAATGATGGGCATGGGCGGCCAGCTTGAGCATGCGGTCTTACCTATGGTGCTGGTATTTTCACTTATTCCTTATTTGCTGTTTAACCTGGATGTGGTTGGCAAAGGCAAAGGTAAAATTTTTATGGGGGATGCCGGCAGTATGCTGATTGGTTTAACTGTCATTTGGCTTTTGATCATAGGCACCCAAAGCGATACAGCAAGCTTTCGCCCTGTTACTGCCCTTTGGGTCATTGCAGTACCGCTTATGGATATGGTGGCTATTATGCTGCGCCGTATTCGTAAAGGCCAGTCGCCCTTTTTGGCCGACCGTGAACATTTGCATCATATATTCCTGCGTCTTGGCTTAAATTCCCGCCAGGCGTTAGTAGTGATCAGCAGCTTCTCCTGTATGCTGGCCACTCTGGGCATCATCGGCGAGTATCTGATGGTGCCTGATTTAATTATGCTGGCGTTGTTCCTGATAGTATTCAGTGTTTATTCATACACTTTGCAGCATATTTGGCGCATTACCCGTGCTGTAAAACGTTATAAAGCGAAACAACGTGGTTAAGTTTTTAGTTAAAGTTGCCAAAGCCAAAGCCGTTGCTTTATTGGGTGAACGTTTAGTCAAGCTGGCGGCAGGCGCCTTAATCACTATTATTGTGGCGCGTATGCTGGGGCCTGAAGCCACAGGTTATTACGCTATCGTCATGACATGGAGCGCATTTTTAGCGCCCTTAGCTAATTTAGGATTAAACAATCTGGTGCAAAAGTCGGTGCAGTCTGCCGCTGACCCACGCACAGGCCAGCAGATCTTATTTACTGCCACCTGGCTTCGCTTAATAGCAGGATTTGTATTTGCTGCTTTGATGTTTGTTGGTTTTAGCTGGTATCTGCCAACAGAATTTGAACCTTACCAGTTAGGCGCTGCAGTGCTTTTTGTCGGTCAGCTGTTTAATGCTTTTATTTTATTTGAATACCACCAGAATTATTTAGGCCATTTCCGTACTCTCGCCTACAGCAAACTGGGGCTGGGAATTATAGGTCTGGTCGCCAAATTGGCCGTGCTTTGGTATGGCTTAGGTATTGGCGCTTTGTTCTGGATAGTAGGTTTAGAATTTGCGGCTACAGGTTTGCTGCAGTATCAGATTTATAAGATCCATAGTAAAAAGGCGAAAGCAGAGTCTGGCCGTTTAACACCGGCCTGGTTTAACTGGCAGCATGGCAAGGAGTTATTGCGCCGCTCCAGCTGGTTATGGGTCTCTGGTATTTTATCTGTTGTCTATCTGCGTATTGATCTGATTATGATTGAACGCCTGATTGATATTGAAGCCGCAGGTGTTTACGCTGCGGTCAGCCGCATTTCTGAGTTGTGGTATGTGATACCAGCAACCTTAGCAGTGCGTTATTATCCTGAGCTTCTGAAAAGTCATCAGGTGAGCTGGTCTGGTTATTTATTATTGCTACGCAAATACACGGGGTACTTTTTTGCGATGGCGTTAACCATAGCTGTGGTTATATTTATTGTGGCTCCTCCTTTGGTGCCACTGATCTTTGGTGAAAAGTTTCAGGCAGGTATTTCAGTACTGCAAATTCATATCTGGGCCGGTGTGTTTATTTTTATCCGTTACCTGATAGGACAACATTTAATTATTACCGGCCAGGAGCCTTTATCTCTGGCCAGTCATGGCATAGGTGCAGTATTAAATGTGCTGCTGAACTGGTGGTTGATCCCCATTATGGGCATTGATGGTGCAGCCTGGGCAACACTGATTTCCTATGCCTACGCTTCATTTTTCTTTTTATTTTTTTCCGGCAGAACCCGTCGTCAGTTATGGCAACTGATCAAGGTAAAAAGGGCCGGTGTGGTGGTAGAGAAAGAGACGGTATGAAAAAACAACTCCAACAAATCAGGCAAAAGCTCGATAAGGTCTTGTTACCTTACGCAGCCAAAAGCCGTCTGGCGGCAACGCTGTATTACGCATTTTTTAACCCGCATTTTCGCCGTGAGCAACATGCCACAGCGGCGGGCCGGCATTATTATCATCTGCACGAAGAAAGCAGCAGCATAGCGACAGTTATTTTACGCCGCAATATTCACCGGCTGGAAAAAGGTTTAAGCATGGTGCCGCGCAAATCCTTGTTTGCGCTGGATTATATTGACGAAACTTTAACTGCATTACACAACCTGTTGGCCGATCATCAGGCGCTGGATTTAGTACTGCTGAAATACTGTCACGATGTGATGGATAGCTATTTTTCCGTGACCCAGTGGCCTGCCGGTGCAGTTCAGCCTGTGACTTTTGCCGCATTAAAAGCTCAGATCACCCCACGTTTAGCGCAAAGCCGCCCTGCAGCCCCAGCCCCTTACGAGCAAAGACCCAGAGCAGATATCAGCTACGAGCAGTTTTTAATCTTGTGCCAGCAGCGTTGTTCAGTCCGTACTTTTTTACCCCAGAGCGTGCCTAAAGCCGTTCTGGAGCAAGCTGTTGCTGCTGCGGCTCAGGCACCCAGTGCCTGTAACCGTCAGCCCTTTCGTTACATAGCAGCGACTGAAGGCGAGATGCTGAATAAGTTAGCCAACTTGCCTATGGGCACTGTGGGTTATGCCAATGGTATTCCTGCCTTACTTGCCGTGGTCGGGGACTTAAGTGCTTACCCTTTTGAGCGCGACCGCCATGTGATTTATATCGACGCCAGCTTAGCCAATATGCAACTGATGCTGGCATTGGAGACTATGGGCCTTGCCTCTTGTTCTATCAACTGGCCTGATATTGAAAACTACGAAGCCAAAATTGGCCGCTTATTAAAATTACAACCTTTCGAACGAGTCGTGATGCTGATTGCTGTGGGTTACCCTGATCCGCAGGCGTTGATCCCTCACTCCGGGAAGAAAACTGCTACGGAGTTATTAACTTATGTCTGAATCAAAAGCCTTATTAGTCGAAATTAAAGGCGTCCAGTTCCGCAACAAAGGCGCTTACCTGATGCTGCTGGCCTGTTTACAAGGTTTAAAAACCTTAAACAACACAGAGTTGGTGTTATCGCCAGGCCCTAACCTGCCGTATCGTGAACGTGCTTTGTTAGGCGCATGGCAAAAAGTGTCATTCCGTCGTAAAGGTCTGGATTTAACGCCATGGTTTGGCAAATTCCCCGGTTCATTGCGGAATCTGATGAAACGTTATGGCATGGTGACAGAACGTGATGTTGACGTGATATTAGAGGCCAGCGGTTTTGCTTATGGCGATCAGTGGCCTTTGAAATTTCTGCAAAACACAGCCCGTGAAGTGAAACGTTTTAAAGAAGCAGGCAAACCTTTTGTCTTTATGCCACAGGCTTTTGGCCCTTTTAGCAGCGACGAAAGCAAAGCAGCCATGCGTGACATTATTCACAGCGCTGCGCTGATTTATGTACGTGATCCGGTGTCCTTTAGCCATTTACAAAGCTGTGAAGCCAATCTGCCGGATACGGTGAAGTTAACCCCGGACTTTACCGTAGGTTTAAAAGGTCACAGCACCACAGCGCTGCCTGAAATTGAAGGCAAATTTGCGGCACTTATTCCGAACAGCAAAGTAGTGTCTAAATTTAACCACGCCAATGCCGAAGCTGAACGCACTAACTATGTTGAAGCTTTTGCTGCTGCGGCCAACCAACTAGTAGAGTTAGGTTATGCTGTGGTGCTGGTGAATCACGAAGGCAAAGAAGATCAGCTGTTGTGTCAGGAGATTTCCCGCTTAGCGCCTTGCGATACCATTCAGATTGAAGATCCATTGGCTGTCAAAGCTTTTATCGGTCAAAGCTCTATTACCATCAGTTCACGTTTCCACGGTGCTATTAATGCGCTGAGTCAGGGAGTGCCTTGTATAGCAACGAGCTGGAGCCATAAGTACCACGCTATGATGTCTGACTTTGGCATGGCCGATTACTGTCTGGAAAAACTATCAGCCGTCAGCCTGACTCAAAAAGTCAGTCAGTTATTGGCAGAGCAAGAGCAGATCACTCCTCTTCTGGCCGACAACGCAGCCAAACTGAAGCAAAAAAACCAAACCATGTGGCAGGGTTTATATAAAACTCTGGATAAATACCTGGGTCGTTAAGCACACTGGACTAACTGCCAGACAGAAAAAAGGGCACTTGAGGTGCCCTTTTTAGTTTCATAGTGGCGGGTATTTAAGACCAGGACACCCAGCCAAAATACCAGGTCGCAAGTATGATTAAACCAAAGGCGATACGGTACCAGGCAAAAATCTCGTAGCTGTGGTTAGAAACAAAACGCACAAAAGTACGGACTGCCAATAAAGCGCTGAAAAATGCAGTGACAAAACCAACGATAAACATAGGCATCTGATCAAACTGCAATACATCGCGGTGTTTAAACAAATCGTAAAAAGTCGCAGCAAACATAGTAGGCACAGCTAAAAAGAACGAAAACTCTGCAGCCACCTTGCGATCAAAACCAAAAAACAAACCGCCAATAATAGTTGAACCAGAACGTGAAGTGCCGGGGATCATCGAGATGATCTGTGCACAACCTACCTTTAACGCATCTTTCCAGCTGATGTCATCCACATCATGAATTTTCACCTGATGGGTACGGCGCTCTGCATATAAAATCACCAAACCACCCAGCACCAGCATGGTCGCTACAGTAATAGGGTTAAACAGATACAGTTTGATGTACTTAATAAACAACAAGCCCACTATGGCTGCAGGCAAAAAAGCGACAAATAAATTCAGTACAAAATTTTGCGCCTTTTTATCATGGGTGATGCCGGTAGCCACATGGATAAAACGCTGACGGTATTCAAATACTACGGCCAGGATAGCTCCCAGTTGAATCGCAATTTCAAACACCTTGCCTTCGTTATAAAAGCCAATTAAATCACCTACTACAATCAAATGACCAGTACTGGATACGGGAAGAAACTCAGTCAACCCCTCCACTATGCCTAAAATAAACGCTTGAAATAACAACCAAAGATCCATCACTACCCCATTATTAAATTACGCCAGTCACTGTGCTGTTGTCATGGCGCGTTATTATCAACGACCTCACTAAAGATGCAACCATTTAGTGTCAGAATTACAGCCTGACCGCCCCATAACGCTGTACTTTTTGCTCAATAGCCAGGGCCAACAAGTCCGCTTTGCCACAAATCAAACTAAAGAGTTTCGCCGCTCTGGTGATACCGGTGTAAATCAACTCACGGCTTAAGACAGGGCTGAAATGTTCTGGCAATACCAGCACAGCATGACGGAACTCCGAGCCCTGAGATTTATGCACAGTAATGGCATAAGCCGTTTCAATCTGTTGCAAGCGACTTGGCAAAACCCAGCGCACCGCTTTGCTGCTGTCTTCGGCTGCAAAAGCCACGGCCAACATCGGCTTGCCCTGATAAGGCCGCAGCAAACAAATACCGACATCACCATTCATTAAACCCAGCGCGTAATCATTTTGTGTCACCATCACAGGCCGTCCGGCGTACCAGTGACAGCTCTGCTGAATAAGCCCGGCCTGATGCAGCATCTTCTCTACGCTTAGATTGACTTGCTCAACGCCCAAAGGCCCCTGGCGGACAGCACAAAGCAACTGAAAAGCGGAAAAATCAGCCAGCACTTGCTGTGCCCATAGATCAATGAGCTGATCTTCTGCTTCTAAAGGCGGACTTTGCCGCACTGTATTCAGGTAAAAACTAAAACCTGCAGCATCTTCCCGCTGCGACTTGGCTTGCCCCGTCAAAACAAAGTTTTTTAGCTGCTTAAAGTCTGTCGCGTCCAGATACTGCAAGTCGGCATAATCAGCGCGGCAAATAGCGGCCACTTCAGCACTAAGACCGGCATTCACCGCATGGGCAAGTTTGGCGATACCACTTTGTGGATCAAAACGATGGCTGACCCTAAGCATGCCTATTTGTTGCTCCAGCGCTTTACCTGTAGCGCTGATTAAAGCTGCCGGAATAGCGGCAGCAGATAATTGATTGAGCCAGGTTGCGGTTTCCGCCAAATAATGCCCTTGTTCGGCCCACTGACAAAGCTCTGCCATTAAAGCACCCGCTTCTACTGAGGCCAACTGGTCTTTATCGCCTAATAAAATCAACCTCGCATGAACGGGTAAGGCCGACAGCAAAGCGGCCATCAGCTCAACGTCCAGCATGGAGGCTTCATCCACCACCAATAAATCTAAAGCCAAAGGCTCCAGGGCATTTTGTTTAAACTGCCGGCTTTGTGCACGGGCGCCCAAAAGCTTATGCAAGGTCGATACATCTGTTGGCACCTGGCTTTTGATCTCTGCCGGGGCAGGCAGTTTATCCAGCGTAGTACGGATAGAAGTTCTAAGCCGCACAGCCGCCTTGCCTGTTGGGGCAGCCAGTTGAATAGTTAAAGGCGCGGCACCTTGTTGCTGCTGTAATTGCTGCAATACCAACAGTAGTTTCACCACTGTAGTGGTTTTGCCTGTGCCAGGGCCTCCTGTGATCACACTAAAACTGCTGCTGGCGGCTATGGCACAGGATAAACGTTGCCAATCCGGCACATCTGTTGCCGGAAATAATGGCTCAAGCAAGCGACTCAGCAGGGCCGGATCAATAGCCTGTCGTAACTGCTGACTACGTTCGCTGCTTTGCTGTAAATACAAAGCTATCTGCTGCTGATAACTAAAATACCGTCGCATATACAAGGCATTGTTGGCATAAACAAAAGGCTGGTTCGTATTTTCATTCAGCTGAATTAAATCAGGATAAAGCGCCATGCAATCCAGCCATTCTTGTTCTGAATACTGCGGCATCAGCCGAAGTGGTAAACACAGGTGGCCCGCAGACAACGCAAAACTGCACTGTCCGATCATCAAGGCCAGGGCTGGCTCCAGCTGTTGCTGTTCACGGAAAAAAGTCACCAGTGCTTTATCCAAAGCCCGCCAGTCTTTGCCTTGCATCTTCAGTTCCAGCTGCTTCTCAACCAATTCAATATCAGACATTTGCCAGCTCCTTAGCAACCCATTGACCTTGCAGCAGAGCGTCAAGCTTGTTCACCAGTTCCAGCGGAATATCCACAGCAAGCACACCTTTGTTTGTAGCTTCTCCACCACGCAGGAACCAATACAAAGCACCACCTAAATGCTCAGTTGGCTGGTAATTCGCCAAGCGGCTTTGTAATAAACGATGGATAGCCACTGCATACAAAGCGGCCTGCACATCGTAGCGGTGTGCCAGCATCTGTTGTATTAAGGCATGGCTGTCATACTGGCCATTGGCTATATAGTTTGATTTATAGTCCAGCACCCAATAGCGATCATCCTGCTCTAAAGTTAAGTCGATAAAACCTTTTAACATGCCTTGCAGCTGGGTGGTGCGAAGTGCTGGCCTTGGCAATTCAGGCCAGAGGTAGTGCTGCACTAAGGCGTCAAGCTGCATGCTGCTGCAGTGTTGTACCGCAAGCCAGAATTCGAGTTCAGCGCGATACGACCCCTCTTTAAGTGTGCTTAAGCTGGCCTCGCTATTTTGCCACAACGGAGTTTGGATAAGCTGAGTCAGCCATTGCTGCACAGGCACTAAAGCACTGGGTAAATCTTCCGCTTCCGGATAAGGCGTTTGTTGTTCTGCCCAATAACGAATTTGCCATTTATCCTCTGGCAGTTGCTGCAACAGACCGTATTTTTGCATTAAAGGTTTAAGGCCTTGTTGCCATAAATCCGGCTGTTGCGCTAAAAGGTCAAATCCCTGGGCCGCGCCCCACTCCAACATATCATGTAAAAAAGTACCGGCCTGACTGCCGCGGACAAAACCCTGAGCAATAGTCAAAGCTTCAGGTTCCACAGGTTCACTATCATCCTGCAATTGCTCTGGAGCCAGTTCCTGCTGTAATTCCTGAAAAAGCTCAGCCGCTTTACTGTCCTGTTGATGTTGCTCCAGCAAAGCGCTGTAACTGGCTATCCACCACAGCTCTTTGACCGAACGATTCATCTGGGCATAAGGCAATAGCTCGCCCTGCTGATCCATGACTGCGACTTGTGTACGCTGCTCTGACAAGTTATCGGCGAGGCGAATATCAGGCTGTTTCAGTAAAGGCGATAACTGTTCCTGCAAAGCCACAGGCGATACCAGCGCATCATCAGATAATAAGTACCCTATAGCGCTTTGCTCTTTGACCGGCATCAGCCCTACCCAGCAATAATGCCGCGCTCTGGTTAACGCCACATAAAGCTTACGCATATCTTCGGCCAAACGTTCACGTTCTGCTTGTTGTGCTTGCTGCTCGTTGGCTTGCAACACCACGGTCAGTTCACCGTCCTGATGGTAAGTGACAGGGCCTTTGTTGGCATCTACAGCGCGCGCTAAAGCAATAAAAGGCAAAAATACCAGTGGGTATTCCAGACCTTTGGATTTGTGAATAGTGACAATTTTAATCAGGGCTTCGTCGCTTTCTAACCGCAGTTTTTGCTGCTCAGCTGCTAAATCGCCCTGACCTGCCAAATGCTCGGCCAGATAACGAATAAGAGCGGCAGGGCCTTCCAGCTCCATAGAGCGTTGTTGCAAAAGCTCCGCTAAATGCAGAATATCGGTCAGTAGCCGCTCGCCTGATGGCTGTTGCTGTAAAAATTCAGCCACCGCAAAATCACGCATCAGCTGCCATAACATCACCAACACACCTTGCTGTTGCCAAAGTTGCTGATAACTGGCAAAACGCGCCAGTTGCTGCTCCCACAACAGCTCATCCTGCAGCAACTGTTCAAGCTTGGAGTAATTTAACGATAAGCTCCAGCTCGACAGCGCCGAGCGTACTAAAGCTTCACGCTGTGGTTCAGCACAAGCGCGCAGCCAAAGCAATAAATCCAGCGCCACCGGGCTTTCAAATACAGCGCCTTTATCGGATAAATACACGGACGCCAAATCCCGCTCTGCCAAAGCTTTTTTAATGGCATTGGCTTCCTGCTGGTTATTGACCAACACCGCTATATCGCTGGTTTTAAGGGCTGTGAACTCCCCCTCTTTCACAAAACCTGTATGGCCGGTCACACTGCCGTTTAAAAATACGGCTATTTGTTCGGCACAAGCCTGCGCCATTTCTGCTAAACAGGCAGCCTTGCTAAATACTTTGCCATCGGGGGATCCTTTAATACAAAACTCCAGCGCTGTGGCCTGGTGTTGCTCCACCATAAAACGCTCTTTACGACCTTGAGCTTCTACCGGATAAAAACTGAGTAAATCCGGTCGGCCTAATACAAAAGCGCCTAAAGCACGCTGCTCAGCATAACGAAATAAGTGATTGACCGCGCTGACCATTTCATCCGTTGAACGGAAGTTCTTCGGCAGTTGAAAATGCCTGCCTGCTGTGGCTTGTTTGGCTGCTAAATAACTATAAATATCAGCACCACGAAAGGCATAAATAGCTTGTTTTGGATCCCCTATCAATAAAATGCCGCAATCTGTTCTGTTCTGATTGAGCTGATAAATGGCATCAAAGAGCTGATACTGCACAGGATCTGTGTCCTGAAACTCATCGATAAGCGCCAGCGGGAATTTACGCCGCAAGCGCTCCGCCAATAAGCCAGCTTCGTCTTTTTGCAGTGCCTGCTGCAAGCGGCTTAATAGTTCATCAAAACCTAATTCAGAGCGCTCTAACTGCAACTGATGGAAACGCCTTGCAAACCAAAAGGCGGCATGCAGCACTAAATCCTGCTCTGGATCCGGTAAAGCCGCCAGTTCATCGGCCAGTTTTTCCATAGCCTCAAAAGCCGGATGATTGGGTGGCGTTTTATCTTTAAAAGCTTCACTTAAACCTTGGGGTGTTAAGCGGCTTTGGCCTGTTTGTAAATCCGGATCAACCATCTCAGGGTCGCTTATCCAGGCCACTAATTTGGCTAACCAGCTGTCGAGATAACGCGCCTGCAATTTGCGGCCATCCACTTCTTTGCGCTCAATAGCACCATGCAGCAAAATCCGGATTTCGCTGACCCAGTTATTCCAGGGCGCTTTGAGATCAGCCAGCTTTTGCTTACGATCTGCTTTGACTTCGGGCAATAACTCTGCTGGTGGGCTTGGTTCAGTAAATAAAGCCAGATGGCTTATCAGCGGCAGAATTTTTTTGCGTAAAGTTTCAGGGTTTTGCAGTAGTTGCCAGACTGTGGCTATATGCTCTTCCGCCAAGGGGTAATAAAAATTACGCCAGTAATCCCGTATCACGTCCAGCTGCAACTGCTCGACGTCTGTCACCAGGTTTTGTTCAAACAAATAACCGCTGGAGAGCGCAAATTCGGCCAGCACTTTATTGCACCAGCCGTGAATAGTCGAAATAGCCGCTTCATCCAGATACTGAACCGCCAGTTCCAGCTGATAGGCACAATGAGGCCACTGCTCAGCAGTAAATTCGCAACGCAGACTTTGTAAAAATGGATCCGCCTCTTCAGACTGCTCACGAAAATAACGGGCCCCATCGGCTAAGCGCTGGCCTATACGTTCAGTCAGCTCCTGGGTTGCAGCTTCGGTAAAAGTCACCACCAAAATATCGGGCGGTAACAACGCTTTATCGCAACCATGGCCCAACACCAAACGTAAATACAAAGCCGCTATGGTAAAGGTTTTGCCTGTGCCTGCGCTGGCTTCAATCAGCTGACTGCCGGACAATGGAAAAGATAATAAATCCAGATTGGCGATAGTGGGTGCAGTTGTCATGCGGACACCTCGCTGTAGTTTACGGCGAGCAAAGGAGCGTATAAAGCACTGGCATTTTTTTCTAATTGGCCCTTTTGCCACAGCGTCTCAAAGTCTGCAAAAGCGCGCTGCAAATAAGTGCTGCGCTGTAAGGCTCCAGCGTTGAAGTCATCGCCTGTGTACAAACGCCCCAGCTTAGACCGCAGTTTGTCGTCCAAAGCTGCGCCTTTTTCCAGCTGTTTCACCAATTCAACACCCACACTAAACTCCAGCGCTAAAGGCTCGGATAACCCTTGTTGCATTAGCTGTAAAATCTGTTCGAGTTGCTGTTCAGCCTGCGATTTTTCAATAGGTTGCAAAACCAATTGGCCCACTCTGGACAGCACATAAAGCCTAAGCGGCACACCGCTGGCGCAGCATAAAAGCAACTTCAGATAAGGCGCGACTAAATGCCGCCAAACAATGCTGCGGTCTTTAATCAAGGCAGTAGGCAATAGCTCGGCATAAGCTAAACCTCCTTTGTCAGGAGGGCCTTGTCGAAAACCAGTGAGCTGTTCGGCAAGCTCACCTTGCGGACAGACAAAACGCAGCGGATAAAAACCTGTGTCCGCTATTGGATAAGCCGTTAAAAACTGCTGATAGCCAGTTGCTAATTCTTCCAGCCCTGCAACTAAATCCTGTTGCATTAAAGCCGCGCCAGATCCCACAGCCAAACGGCCTTGCAAGCGGAATAACTCCAGTTGTTGCTCCGCCTGTTGTTGCCACTGGCCATTTTGTTCAACACTAAGTTTTAGCTCAGCCACCAACTGCTGCTGCATTTGCCAGCGTTCCAGCGGATCTAACGCAAAAACTTCATCGTTAATACTGGCCAGTTCCGGCAGTTCCAGCCGTACTTTTAAACGTTCATTAAAAAAGAACCGCACCGGCTCACGCATAAAATCGCTGGCTTGTTTGAGCGTCCAATCTAAATCGTTCAGCACTGGCAGTGCTTCAGTTTTTACAGCAGCCCCGGATTTTTGATGCAAACTGGCCCATTCCTGCTGATAGCTCACAAGGTTCGATCCTGCCTCACGGTAACGGCGGCTAAAAGGCTGTAAAGGATGCTCAATAGTGATTTGCTCTAATAAGTCAGAGCCATCCTGCATAGCCCAGCCTGCAGACAGATGATCACGCAGTTGACTGACCAGCACTGAAGGTGCGCGGGCGCTGTTATCAAAAACGCTAAAACCCACCCAACTGATATAAAACTGCTGACGGGCTGACAACAAAGCTTCGAGCAATAAATAACGGTCATCATCACGGCGCGAGCGGTCGCCACTGCGATAGTCCAGCGCCATCAGATCAAAATCCTGCCGCTGCTGCACCCGTGGATAAGCGCCATCGTTCATGCCAAGCAAACAAATCACCGCAAAAGGAATGGAGCGCATCGGCAGCAAAGTGGCGAAATTGACGCGACCACTAAAAAACTTCTGTTGCAAACCGCCGGCCTGCACAGGCTCTAACAAAGCCTGACGGGCAATGTGTAAACTTAATTCTTCGTAAAGTTCAGCGCCTGTGGTGTTGTCGAGCCAGCTTTGCAGTTGCTGTTGTAATTGCTGCAGCAGTTGCTGGCTTTCCAGCTCGTCTGGCGCGAAAAAGTCCTGCAGCAGCTGAGTAAATAACAGATGCCAGTCGGCCGGGCTGCGTTTTACCGCCAGTTGTTGCCACAGCTCGTTGATTTTTTGCAGCAAGACCAGCACAGGACCAAGTTCAGCGGCTTCTAATCCCGCCACATCGGCATAAGGTGCTATGCCTTGCCATGGCGCTGTGTCGCCCGCCACATAACCCAGCAGCATACGACGAATACCAAAAAACCAGCTATTTTGCTCAAAGCCATGTTGTAAACCCAGTTGCTGACGATGTTGTTGATCCAACCCCCAGCGAATACCAGCCCCTTCAATCCACTGTTTAATCTTGGGTAAAGCGGCAACTTTTAAACCAAAACGCTGCTGCAAGGCGCTGATATCCAGCATATCGAAGACGGTACTGGCATTTAAACGTTGTTGCTCCGGGCTTAACAGCACTTCTAACGCCTGCAACAAAGGCTGCTGCTTTTTACTGTTTTGATCGGAAATACTGTAGGGGATATAACGCAAATCGCCCATCGGCACTTTGCCAAACACAGCTTCAATCAGAGGCGCGTACAAATTAATGTCCGGCACCATCACCATCACCTCTTTAGCGCCCAACTCCGGGTTATCAGCAAAAAGCTGCAGCAGGTGGTCATGCAGAATTTCCACTTCGCGAAGCGGGCTATGAGCTTTTTGAAAGCTGATGCTACGCGCCGCTTTTGTTGTTAATGCCGGCCACTGGCTTTGGCTTTCTGTGATGGATCGCAGCAACAAAATATCGTCCTGCAACTGGCCTAATAAATGGCTGGTATTAGGAGCTTCAAATAAATCGACTTTTTGATGGGCAAACAGCTCTTTATGAGCGGCTGTTTCGTCAAACTGATCCAGCAAGCGAATATAGTCCCGCCCCTGTTTGCCCCAGGCCGCCAGCAAAGGCTGCGCCTGGCCTGATAACTGCTCAGCACTGGCAAAAGGTAAAAAACCGGCCTTTTGTGGCTGGCGTTTTTGCGCTGCTTTTACTTTGTCTTTTTCGGCAATAATATCAGCCCAATACAACTGACAAGGGTTGAGTACCGCCAATAAAATCTGGCAATAAGGCGCTAAAGCCGACAAAACTTCCAGCATCTGTTGTGGCAAAGACGAAATACCAAAAATTATCACCCGGCGTGGTAAATTTTTTGGCGCCTTTTTCCAACTTTTTACTTGCTGTAAAAAGGCCTGATGCAACGAAAACCGGCTTTGTTGCTGCTGTTCTGCTGGCAGTTCAGCCAAAATCGCCTGCCAGAGTTTGGCCTGCCACAGCTGATCATCAGGCATGGCTTTCGCATCACCATCCATTTGCGCTAAGCGGTACAACCCCTTGGCCCAATCGGCCAGCCAGTCGGCACGGTACACCTGATACTGGTCAAATAAATCCGCCAGTTTCAGCGCCAGCTGTGAGCGTTTTTGCTGGTCTTTATCGTCACTGATAAAACGGCGCAGCAGCTCAAATTCATCTTGTGTGACTAAAGCAGGCAATAAACGGAAAATACGCCAGCGTAAACTGTCTTTACTAAAGACAGATAAATCAGGCAGTTGCTGCTCTGGCAACGCCAACTGATACATGCTCCAGATAAAACGGCCAGGCAACTGCACCTGCAGAGCAGCAGCTATACCTAAACCACGAGCAAAAGGATCTGCTTCATCCGGGGAAGCAGCAAAAGCGAGTTTCAGCCACTGCGCTATACCATTACTTTGCACCAGCACTTGCTCCAGCTCTAAAGGCGAAAGCGGATAACGCTGACAAAACTGCACCAAAAGCGCACGCAGCTGCTCCAGCTGATTGGAATGGATCACTAAAAAACCAGGCTCAAGTGCCAATGCGACAGTACTCCGTTAGTCTTTATTAGTTTGCGTTTAAGCTAGAAAACTGATTTTGCCACAGTGAGTTGCATACGCCTATTGGGTTTTGTATGAAATTAGGGAGAATAGACCAAGAGGTAAAATTTGAGGAAGGTAGAACTTAATCCTGAGTCAAATCCTGCTGACGCAATACATGCTGTTCAGGAGCCATACTATTAGACAGTATGCCGACAATAACCACGTCGGATTTTCGCTTCAGGTAGTACACGACCTGATCTTTTAGTGGAAACCTATAGGCATTATCAGCAACGTCTTTTAATTGAATTCCTATTTCCGGATCATCGGCAAGGCTTTGCAGCTTTTGCAGCAGAATCTTTTTGTAGCTCAACCACTGGTCATTGCCCCAGGTTTCAATTGTGTATTTACGTATAGCCACCAAATCAGCTCTGGCATGGCCACGAAGTAAAAACGGAGTTTTTGCCATCAGTCATATTTTCCGGAATCCAATTCGTCAAAAAAGCTTTGACCATCCTGCAGCTCTTCTTCACTGATATTCTGAAAACGAGCTTTGACCAGTTCCATTTTCATCTCTTCCAGCTTTTTATACTCTTTGGCTGAAATTACAAATGCAACAGAAGTACCATTTTTCACTATCTCTACGGGCTCCGATTGAGCAGTAAGCAACATAGTGCCAAACTTAGTTTTTGCTTCGTTTGCGGTTAAAGAAATCACGGCTGGCTCCAAAAGCGGACAATTTATCGTTCAAAATAGTCGAATCGTTCGATTTATGCAAATTCAGAATGGGGGTCACTTCACAATGAAGTTGCTGCAAGTTGCAATAACAGCTCATATGAACCACAATAAGTAGGCCATTTGGCCCTGGCAAAACAAAGCCAGGATAAACAAAACGAAGGTAACTGCCGATGTCTGCCATCGAACTTCAAAGCTTTAAGCCAACACAAAACCATAAAACAAACTTTTGGTTTAGCCTTGGTATTGAAGACGCTAAAACAGTTCGCACTGAAGCTGTGCATCAGGGCTTTAAGCCAGTGGTGTATCGTAACCTGGTCGCCAAAGCCGGATTGTCACAACACGAGTTTCACCAGATCACCCTTATTCCTGTCAGTACCATCAAACGCAGACTAAAAAATAGCGAACGTTTCAGCACTCAGGAAAGTGATGCCATGTACCGCCTCGCCATGCTGATGAAACTGGCCACCGAGCTATTTAATGATGAAGAGCGTGCGCTTGAGTGGATGAAAAGCAGTGTCTATGGTTTAGACGGTAAAAGACCTTTAGACATGGTATCAACCACAGTCGATTTCGAGATTGTAAAAGACCTGATTGGCCGGGTGGAACATGGTGTATTTTCCTGATGAAGCTGTACAGGCTGACGCAGAAAAAATTTGCTGAAGCCCCCTTTAGCCCGGCAGGCGCAAAACTTTATGGCGGGCGCTGGAACAGCAAAGGCACTGAAGCTTTATACTTTGCAGGAGCCGAATCGCTTTGTGTTTTGGAAGTATTTGTTCACTTAACCAAAGACCCAGCAGTAATCGAGCTATACGACCTATACGCTATTGATATGCCAGAGCAGTTGATTGCGAAGTTAGATCAGGAAGATTTACCAGCCAGCTGGCGGACTATTCCTGCAAACGAAAGTACACAACTGATTGGCGACGAGTTTCTTAACGAACCACATCCAGAATACGCCGCGCTGCAAGTCCCCTCTTCCATATCTCCCCGCGATCACAACTATATTGTCAATCCAAAGCACCCGGCATTAATTCAAATACTGGCAAAAGCGGAGAAACTGAAGTTTGAATTTGATCCTCGGGTATTTAAGTAGCACGGTCAGGTTCAGCCGTTTTGGCTTTCGCACGCCTGGCATAACCGGCTGGTTGTTTGTCCCAAAACTTTTTTTGTCAGTCATGTTGGCTACTTTCCTCAGCCCGATGTCTAGCCTCAGGGTGTATTCAGCTTTTTCAGATCATGCGCGCTCAACCTTAGCTTGGCCCAAATGAAAGCACTGCGACGCGATGACCGGCTGCTCGTGGGTCATCGCGTAAACAATCAGCTTTAAAAATTACGCACTATGCCGAGAAAAACACCCCATGTATTTTTTTCATCCATGATGGGGCTGTCGGTAATTTCCTCTGGTAAAACTTCTACTTCACCGCCACCTATTAACGCCCATGATGGTGATAAGGAGTAAATAGCCATGGCATTCACTTTGGGTACTAAGGCTGCGTCTACCTGGTATTCTGTGCGATTGAATACCTGGCCTTGCACCACTAAATTTTGAGCTTCACTGCCATTCACACCAAAATAATACTGATTCAGCTTTTTGCTCTGCCAGGACATGCCTGCACCTGTTATCAGTTGTAATTTGCCGAAATCAAAGCCTTTGCTGTAGAAGAGTGCAACTTCATCCCCCTGGTGTCTGGACAACAGATCATGTTTGTAAGAGAGGCTGAAGCCATTCCAATCGACACTAATTCCACCATCCACTGTGTCTGAGCGCATTTTCATACCCTGCAGATAAGGACTGTCTGCGGCTTCATAACCCTGAATGCGACCCGACACCAGCGCGCTAAGTGCTACACCTTCAAATTCTGCCATCTTGTAGCTCAGTGTCGTCACTTGAAAGCTCAGACGCTCACCCCGGTAAGAAACCAGCGGCATGGCAATTTGTTTGGCTTTGACTCCTTTTTGGGCAGTTTGAAAACTCGCCACACCAATACCCAGGGCGAATTCGGCTTGCTGAGTTTGGCCAGGAGTCGTTTGGGCAAAAATAGTGGGGGTAAAAAAACTGAGACCCATAAGGCCTATAAAACAACAGTATTTTTTCATAAGGTAAGGCTTCCGGTGATTGGCGCTTTAGCGCGGGTTAGAGTGTAAAAAAGATAAATTTCAATGATGACCAGGTTGATGCTCCAGCAAAGCCATGCAACCAGGGCGTAGCTGGTATCAAAGCTAAAAACGAGCGAAAGCAGAGGCAACAACACCCGTAAACTGATAGCAGAGCAGCTCAGTGCAAAGCTGCGTAAAATCCAGCGGCGGTGTGCATCAAACTGGCGGGCAAGTGCAAAGCGCAAGGCTATAAAAGTGGTGCAAAACCATAAAACATCGGCGATAAAAAAGCCTAAACCTGTGATGGCTCCCAGGTGCGAATAAAAAGAGAGGTAAGCTCCGCCAATGGCACCAACTACGACGCAGAGGCAATAAACCCGCCCCAGCCAACGATGTAAGCGCGACGGCCTTTTGGTCCAGAGCTGAATTGCACCCAGGCTAAGAGCCAGGCCGGCACCGACAAAATGCGCGTAGAGCAAAAAGGGGTTAAGAATGCGGAATTCAGCGATAAAGCCTTCATCACTGTCGCTGTAAATCCAGTGGTAGCCAAGAGCATAAGCAGTCACAGCGAAGGCGAACATCAGCAGTACAATTTTGAATCTGTATTGTAAAACGCTGGGCAGCAAGCCGGGCATAAGCAAGTCCTTCATAGGTAAGCACTGAGCGCTGGTGCGCTAATTTGTGCTTATCTTGCTGATGTGGCCTTGCTTAAGCGTCCTGAATTCTAAGATTGGACGTACAAACTCTTAGTCTTGTACTTTTTTGCGGTATTCCGAGGGGGTTTGGTTGGTGTGTTTCTTAAAAATGGCGTTGAAACTGGATTTAGATGAGAAACCACAGTCGAGCGCGAGGTCGAGTAAATTTTGCGACTGAGGTTCACGCAAGCGTTGGCAAACGGCATTGATGCGGAATTGATTCAAGTATTCATGAAAGGATTGGCCGAGGTGATCATTCAGCACCTGTGAAATATGGTGGCTGGCTATGCCTGTATTCTCTGCTAATTGCACAAGGCTAAAATTGCTGGCGCGCCAGGGGGAATGGTCGCGCATATGTTGTTCAAGCACGGTCAGAATTTGACCGCGCAAATCATCGGGTAAACGATTCTCACCGTATTTGATGCCGTTCTCTTTTACCGCCGCAAAAATATCGGGCTGGTGCAAGCTGGTATAGCCCATGATGTAAATAAGCAGGCTCACCAACAGATAAATCACCTGACTGTCGATTTTAATGTAGAGGACGGGTGTCAAAGTGGAGATCCACACCATCAGCCAAATAATCATGTTAATAATCAATAGCCTTTGTAACCATCGCAGCCGCGGCAACCCTGACATGCGGCTATCGGCCGATTGCTGATAACGCCAAAGCAGGGTACCGCTGAATATCGCGTAGGCTGTGGCGTATAAAGGCATAAAAACATCGACGATTTCAAAATGCCAGGGCACCCGGCTGGCAATAATATGTTCAACTAATTGCAGTTTTCCCGCAGAGCTTTGCAGCAGCACAGGCAGGTTGAGCAGTACGCCGATAAAAAAACCAGCAAAATGTATGCTGTCCTGCCACCGCAGCGGTTTCGCCAGAGTAAGACTGCGAACATACAAAAATAAGAAGCCGCCATAACAAAGCGGTAAGAAATTAGTCAGGCCTATAAATTCCGGGTATTGTTTGTAAATATTTTCCGCGTAATAAATTTGCCCCAACAAATCCACCGATAAAAGCGCCACCCATAGGGCTAAAATATGATTTGCCTGAACATTGCGCTTGTGCAGCCCCAGTACGCCTGCTAATAAAAAACCTTGCATAGCTGCGGCAAAAAATAAGAGTGATAGAAGGTTATCGAACACAAGTTTACTCGCCGATCAATGTGGACAGTCCTGGCGCTGGAGTTTACCGCAAATGGTTTTATCAGCACCGTTAAATTTATAAGACCGGGCATGGGAGCATCGCAGTAGCTGAACGTTTCGGTTATCAGCTTTTAAGCAAAGCACCTACGATAACCCCCAACTTTGGATCACCGCTATTAAACACTAGCCACTCTAATAAAAACCATAGTACCCAAGTCGCCACAATGGTAAAAAAGCTGAAAGAGCGCCCAAAATTTTAGCTAACACAAGTCCCTGCCACGCTAATGGCAAAATAGCGCCTTGTTATGTTTTATTACGGCTGTGAAGTAATTTACTAAGCTCTTGCTTAGATTGTTCTGGTGTTTTGCCAGCAGTGTCCAAAACAATATGAGCCGTATGCCATAATTGATATTCCCTTGAAATTACGCTTTCCCAGTTAGGAAGTACAAGATTTGGAATATCCGTTTTCCGGCTTTCAACTCTGCTTCGATGTTCTGATGTATTTGAGCAGATGATTTCTATTTCCTTATAAGGTACCTCAGCTTGTTTAGCTATGCTTATCCATGCTTGCCGGGACTCTACAACTGGATTAGTAGAATCAGCTACGACTGAGAGACCGTTTCGTAAATTGTCCAATGCTGTAGAAAACGCAATTTTATAGCCTTCATCGTAAAGATTTTTAAAACCTGCATTACGTAATTCTTGTTCAATGGTGTCAATGCGAATGTAAACCGCGCCGATAGACGACGCTAAATATTTCGAAAGTTCGCTCTTGCCTGTTGCCGGCAGGCCGCCGAATATATACAGCATCGAAATCTCCGTATTTCACCTGAAACAATAACGCCCCGCGCATGCGCGCGAACCAGTGAGCGTTGCTAGGGCCGTAGGCCGAAAATGACGTGGACGGCTACGCCTTTTACGGTTGAAGTAGTTGTTTAACCCAAGCATTGCCTTTGCACTCAAATAACTCTCTCAGGTGTAATCTACTTTCCCGAAATGTAAGAAATTCAATAGAAACTGGCTTAATACAGTACCCACCCCAATTACCGGGCCTGGGAATAGGTTGATCAGCAAGCTTTGCTGATACCTCCTGAAGCCGTGTTGCTAACTCGTGCTCTGAATGCAATGGTTCACTTTGATCAAAAGCCGTGGTAGTTAATTGAGCACTTCTGCTTCGGGTTTGCCAAAAATAATCAGCTTCAGCGGCAGTTATCACCTGAGCTGAACCAATAACACGAATCTGGTAGCCTACATGATCCCACCAGATAGTTATTGAGGTTTTTGAATCACGCGTAATATGCTTGCCTTTCGCGGAATCAAAGTATGTGCAAAAAACGAAGCCACTCTCACTTACCGACTTTAAATCTACAAACCTTCCAACCGGAAAGCCATTCTCATCAATTGTTGAAACGCACACTGCACTTTTTTGCTGCAGTGGACTATCGACCAGTGCGTCTTGCCACCAACTTTCAAATTTAGTTATCGGGTTGTCCATAAATCTAAGTCTCATTCAGGTATAACGATAAGCCGTCCCAGTCACGTTAACGGCGACAATAGCGCCTTGTTATTTGTTATAAGCCATTTGTATTTACCCGTTGCCCACAATGAATACAGACTATTGAGCCAGAAAACCAGCGCCAAACGACTTTAGACCAATCCCCACTCGATGCGGGGTGTGGAGTTTTAAAACCTTGAACCGTTAAACATTTATTGCAGTGTGGACAGCGGTTAAAAAACGCTAAAACAATATGAATAACTACAGCACCAGCAAAAGCACAAAAGATATACAGCAAATGAGTAGCACCATCTTCAGGTGCAGAGAACAACTTTCCATAACCCAATGCCAGAAAAAATACGATCAGAAGCGCCCACGCAATAAAAACGCTGAGCACATCGAGTTTGCCTATTAACGATTTGGACACCGATCTTTCCTATGGCTTATAACTATGAGCGCACGCGCGCGAACCTTGGTGAGCGTCGCTGCGGCCGCAGGCCGCAAAGTGCCGCGACGTGTTAGCCGAAAGCCCGAATAACATTAAGGCGAAAACCAAGACAACACCGCACGTACAAATTTAAAAGTTACCCCGCGAACAGCTGACTTTGGCAGCTTGCTGCCACAAAGCACTAAGCGGAAAATGTAAACAATTAGTGAGCACAAATCTACTAGAAGGGAAACAGCGAACGCAATTTCCGTTTGGACTTTAGCTAAGCAACGAACTGCCCGAACAAAGCCACCGCCCCTGGAGTTGGTTGCTAAATCTGCCGAAAACTTTAAAACCGATTTACGGCTAACACCGCCAGCACACGCGGCTCCGAAGTGGAGACGAAGCCGCAACGGTATAATCTTCACAGCTCATGGCCTTGTTCGAAAAGGTCACTCTGCAAGCCTAAACCAATCTCTAAGGCTAAGCTCAAGCCTTAATACTTCGTCTTCGGCTAGCACACTGCAATGTGCAATTGGATTTCGAAGTGTATTTAGGTTGAACATGATCTTTTCTACCGCTTTTAAGTTGTTAAATACACTAGCAAATATTGACCAATTTATTTTTATAATTTCGCCTAATTCACCGAAATTGGTGTAGTCAAGATCATCAGTGGATCGTGGGGTGATTCCAGACTCTCGTTCGCGCTGAACCCTTTTTTTAACCTCTCCAACGATATGTTGCGGGATGACCTTGTCGTTCCACCATTTATCACCATGATGAGCTTCTAGAAGCTCTGATATTTGTTTTCGTATGGTTTTTTCTAAGCAATAAAAAAGCTCATAATTCTTGGCCATTTCAGCTGCTTCTTTCCTAAGGCTCCTTTCAAACTGAGGGAAGTAAGTTGATTCAATTTCTGTTGAAGTTGAAGATTCTTTAGGTGGTTTTATTTTAACGTCAAAACTTCTCTCTATCTCTTCCAGGTCGGTCTCTATTAGCATATTCGTCATGCCGAATGCTTTAACTTGATCTTCAAACGCCATATTATTGATCCAATATATGTTGTTTAAGGCTTTTGAAAATAGCATTGAATACTTCAATATCTTTCGTAGCGGGTAAGTTTAAATTTATTGTGTAGGAAAGGTTTATCCCTTTTGCGTTGGTATTCGTGTTCTGATTAGGTTGATGCAGATTTGAAAGTTGCTGCTCGAGTTTAATTGGATTTGGTGCGCTGGGTTCAGAAGGCTCGTATTCTTCATCCTCCAACTCGAAATCTGCATGCTTTCTCAGCATATTGAATGTAGATAAAGTGTACTTAGTCGCAGTTGAGTTTTTTTCACTGCCAGTACATTCAACAATCAACCCCAAAACGTCGCCGTCGTCAGCATCATGAATATACTCATTCATCTCATAAAGTCGTTCATAGAGACGCTTAAATGCCTTTCCTAACGCGGTGCGTGCTTTCTTTGGGTTTCTGTATTCTCGATACAACTCAGTAGGACTACCATCACCACCGACAAGCCCCATCTTTTTCAGAATAGGTATGCACGCATTGGCTGTCCCACCTTTCATAGCAAGCTTTGTGTTTACAAAATCTTGAGTAAACCTTTCCGGAACAGATGCGGATTTAATTTTCTCAAGTATCTTCTCTAATGTCCCTACTGAGGTACTGTAAGGTAGGTTCTCAGCCATCTTTGAATCTCCATTTTGTTTTTCTAACGTTTGAGCTCAGGCTGCAGCCCGTTAGTGCCGTCCGCCAGAAGAAGAATTAGCCTCTGTACGCAAATATTTACTCGACGAAGTTAAATCTAGCCACGTCGTACCTTTTCGAATATTAACTTGGCAAGGCGCTTTGGCGGGAGCTTGCCGATATATCCAACGGTTTTTCTTACGCCAGGAATCTCTGTTTCATCTAGCTTAACGGGAAGGATGTACTCGGAACGCTCCTCAAAAGCTCTTGCCTGAGCGCTTTCACGTTCATGATTCGTCCATAGCTTTCTCTTGTAGTGCTCCGAAAGAAATGCAACGCAATACTTTGCATGCTTGCTGTAGATCTCATCAAGATGAACGTATAGATCTTTACCCCAAAGAGTTACGTTCTCGTATTCATCGTAAAAAACCCGCAATTTCATTTCGCGCAGAGCATTGGCGACGCGCTTAACATACGCACGGTCTTCTCCTGCGAATGACAAAGCAACCTCATATATCCGATATGGCCTGTCCGAATGTGTCTCAATTCGTTCGGCTGAGGTGAACATTCCAACCTTGTCGAATGGTACCTTCATATTGATGCTACCGCTTTCATTATGGATCTTTATTCGGTACCGCTCGCTTTGCATACAACCGACCTCAAGCTTTTCCTCGCCAGATTCGTTCATATGAATAATTAGCACGACCTCCTCACATACATTTCGCATCCATTCGTCTTTGGAAGTTACAAATGAGGATATGGAAATTGATGCGCCATCCTTTGATAGCGAACCTGCCGATTTAAGAAGTGGGATTAGCGGATTCAGCGAACCAGTCTCTACTGCATTCGAAAATTCATCAAGAACCGCATCGTTATTTTCAAAGAACTGGTTTATACCAACATTTGGATCCGAAAGTGATCCAGAGCCACAAAAACATCCACACGAAAATGTATGGTCACTCCAATCTTCCGACCAAATGGTCAGTTTCACTTCCCAATACTGCCCGCAGTTTGATGCTGGAACGAAGCCAAATGTGAATCGAGATGGCAGAGCATTTTCCACGACTTCTCGCATGATGCTTTCTGCCTCTTCCCTGAGCCGTCGCAATTTTCCTGCATTAATCACGGAATCCTCCTAAAAGGGCTAACGACCGCAACAACGGCCGAGCGCAGCGAGGTCCGGGCCCGAAGGGCCGAATTGCTTGCGCTTGTTATGAGTCCTATGCACTGATTGCTTGCCCAAACATGATCCTATGCCCTTCAGGAGTTTCAACCCCAAACTCTCTCAACCCCCAAGGCTTGTCAGCGATCTTTTGGTTAAATTTAACTCCTCGCTCTTGATACTGGCTATATAGCTCATCAATGCCCTCACAATTAACATAAGCAAAGAGTGAGTGGTTGTTCGTTTCCCTGGCAGGTACTTCGCCACGACAGTCGCCAACCATGAGGTAGAAGCTGTCAAGGCGCAAGAATGCCCAGCCGCCGATAGTATTTTCTAAGGTAAAGCCAAGCTTCTCTGCAAAGTACTTCACTGCGGAATCAAAGTCGTTCACCGCCAATATATGCTGGGTCTTAGCTACTTTGAACATAACGTTTCCTCTTGTCTAGGACGGGACTCATAACGTTTTGCCAATTGGCAAATGCGAACGTTGTTGGGCGAAGCCCAGTGAGTATTTGTCCCAGCTGCGTTTTTTGCAGCGGAATTAGGCAACTTGTTATATGACATGTGATGATTTTCCACATTGCCAGCAAGTATCAG